>NZ_JBLTXA010000030.1:0-60953 GCF_048066175.1 Niveispirillum fermenti
TGGGCGCCAGCGCTTGAGGTGCCGAAAGCCTTGACCATCGGTCAAGATTTTCGGCCACTGGTATGGTACCGGCGGCGACTGCCGACGCGCGCCATGTGGCGCGCGCCCCAACCGATCAGGAGAACGTCACCTGCCGGCCATTGCGCAGCACGGGGATGGCGTTGCGGCGCAACTGGCGCGTGCCGGGGTTCAGGATCACTTCCGGGCTGTACTGGGCCAGATAGACGCGGCGCATCCGGTCGGTGCGGTTGGCCCCCGTGGCGTGCAGCAGCAGGGAGGAGAAGGCGACCACGCTGCCGGCCGGCACCTCCACCACCACGCCTTCCTCGTCACCGGACCAGCCGACCAGGTCGTTGGTGCCGGGCTGGCGGATATGGGGAACGATGCCGTCGCGCGTGGCGGGCACCTGGCTGAAGGGCAGCACGCGGACGGTGCCGTTCTCGATGGTGGTGTCGTCCAGCGTACACCAGCAGGTCAGATAGGGCTTGTGGTCCGGCGGTCCGCCATTGCCCACGACATAGCCGCTATCCTGGTGCCAGGAAAAGGACATGCCGCCGCCCGCACCCTTCACGACATACTGGTCATAGAAGAAATAGGCGTCGTCGCCCAGGGTGGCGCGGCAGATGTCGGCCATCACCTCGGAAAACAGCATCTCGCGCAGTTCGGGCTGCACGCGCTGGCATTCGCCGGCGAAATAGCGGTTGCCGCGATGGGTGATGCCGTCCACATCCACGCCCAGCGCATCCAGGCGCGCATCCTCGCGTTCCACCATGCGGCCGCACTGGGCCCGCAGGATGTCCAGAAGCTCGCCTTCCAGCACCCGCTCGAACACGGCATAGCCTTCACGCTGGAACTGCTCGCGCTGCTGTTCGTACTTCATCTTTTCCTCCCGCTTATGGTTTGGCCCCAATCGGTTTGATGCCGGGGACCATTCTGCGGCGGCGCGGGCCATCGCATCCAATCGAATTGCATCAGCACTTCATTCGTGAATACTATGAACCCATGCGCATGCGACAGATCGAAGCCTTCCGGGCCGTGATGATGAGCGGCGGCGTCACCGCCGCGGCTTCCCTGCTGAACATCTCCCAGCCATCGGTCAGCCGGCTGATCGCCGACCTGGAACATTCGGTGGGCTTCCCGCTGTTCGAGCGGCGGGGCGGCCGGGTGCATCCCACGGCCCAGGCCGAGACCTTGTTCGAGGCCGTGCAGCGCTCCTTCACCGGGCTGGACCTGCTGGCCCAGGCCGCGCGGCGCATCAGGGCCCATCCCGTGGGGACGGTGCGCATCGCCTGCCTGGCCAATATCGCCATCTCGCTGCTGCCGCCCGTCCTGCACGCCTTCCGCCGGCAGCATCCGGACGTCAAGGTGACGGTGGAGGCGGTGGGTCAGCACGCGATCGAGGATCGGGTCTTCCTGGGGCAGGCCGATCTGGGCATCGGCGTCGCCGCCCCCCCGCGGGAGGGGGTCCGCGCCGACCTGCTGGTACGGGCCGATTATGTCTGCGCCCTGCCGGCGGGGCACCGGCTGGCGGACCGGTCCGCCATCGCCATCGCCGATCTGGCGGGAGAGGCCTTCGTGGGGCCCATGCACGAGGCCGATGCCCTGTGGAACGGCATCGACGCCGCCCTGGCGGCGGCGGGGGTGAATGTGGAACGCCATGTCGAATGCCAGCAATCCCTGCCCATGTACGCCTTTGTGGAGGCCGGGCTGGGCCTGGCCATCGTGGAACCGTTCACGGCCCGGCTCTATCGCCGGCTGGGGCTGCCCGTGCGGCCCGTGACGCCGGCCATCGGCTTCGATTTCACGCTGATGGAACCCGATATCGGCCCCACCCCGCCGCCCGTCGCTTGGCTGCGCGCAGCCGTGCGGCAGGAGGCGCTGGACTGCCTGCGCGGGTCATGAGCGGCGCGCATCGGCCCTTGCGCGGACGGGACCTAGACAGGAACGGCGCATTGATGGTCCGCTGATGCGCCCATGCCTCATACCGTTTCCCCTCCCCTGTCCCCGCCCGCCAGGATGCCGCCCATGCCCCGCCTTCTCGTCCTGCAATCCATCTGGGGCCTGGATCAGTGCCCCGGCTTCGATGTCTGGAACGACCTGGAAACGGCCCTGCAGGCCGTCATCGACGCCGGGTTCGACGGGGCCGGCACCAATCTGGTACGCAAGGAGCGCACGGCCGTCACCGCCCGCTTCATGAATGAACGCGGCCTTGCCTGGGAGGCACAGGTGCTGGCCGGCAGCGCCGACGAACTGGCCCGTTATGCCGACGAGGCGGCCCGCCTGGGGGCCCATCACCTGAACGTGCAGGTCCGGGGGCCGCTGGACCGGGTGGCCGACGCGGTGCGGCTGATGGAGGGGATGGAGGTCGTGCGCCGGGCCGCCGGGCTTCCCGTCTTCTACGAGACGCACCGGGCGCGGCTGAGCCAGGACCTGCCCTTCTTCCTGCGCCTGCTGGACGCGCTGCCCGACCTGCCGCTGACGGCGGACCTTTGCCACTATGTCGTGGCCGGGGAATGGGACCTGCCCATCGACGCGGCAAAGCACGCCGCCATCGACCGGGTGCTGCGCCGGGCGCACGCCTTCCATGGGCGTGTCGCCACGGCCCATCAGGTCCAGGCCCCCATCGGCGGCCATCACCAGCCCTGGCTGGACCTGTTCGCGGGCTGGTGGCGGCGCGGGTTCGACCATTGGCGGGCACGGGCCGCGGCCGGCGACACGCTGAGCTTCATGGTCGAGCTGGGGCCACCGCCCTATGCCGTCGTCGACAGCCAGGGCCGGGAGCTGACCGATCGCTGGCAGGAGGCGCAGCGGCTGAAGGATCTGGTGCGGGGCCTCTGGCAACAGGCATAAGCAGATTTTCCGAACGCCGCCCACAGATGGGCGGGCTCGGAAAATCTGCAAACCATGGAGTCGGCAGGTTCCTCCAGACCGGGCCATGTGTGGCCCGATCTGGAGGAACCTGCTTAGGCCGTCCCGGCCCTAGCCCAGCCGGTGGATGCGCACGCCGTCGCCCAGCGCTTCCAGCCCGGCATCGACCACATAATGGTGATGGGTGAACAGCACCACCTGCGTCACCCCGCCCAGTTCGGCCAGCGCCAGCAGGCCGGCGCGGGTGCGGCGCTCGTCGGACGTGATGAACAGGTCGTCGGCAATGAAGGGCAGCGGGGTGGCGCGGGCGACATGCGCCTCCACGGCCGCGATGCGCAGGGCCAGGAACAACTGGTCGCGCAGCCCTTCGCTCATATCCTCCACCTGCGCGTCGGCGCCATCCCGGCGCACGCCGACCAGCACGGGATGGTCGGCATCGCCGTAATCCACCTTCAGCCGCGTGACGGGGTTGCCGCCGCCGACCGCCATGGCAGCCAGGATGGTCCCCGCCCGCCGCAGCAAGGGATGCTCGTTGCGGTCGCGATACCGCTCCACGGCCTGGGTCAGCAGCAGGGCCGCGGCGCGCAGCCGCAGCCAGCGGCCGGCCAGTTCGGCAGCCCGCGCCGCGGCATCGGCCGCGTCCTGGGCCGCCCCGCCGATGCCGGCGCGGCCGCGCATCTCGTCCAGCCCGCGTTCGGCATCGCGCAGCCGGGCCGACATGTCGGCCAGTTCACCCTGCAGGCGCTCGATCTCCGCCGTGCGGGCGGCAGCGTCGGCGGCCAGGGCATCGGGGTCGGCGGCATCGGCCTCCACGCGCAACTGCTCCGGGTCATGGCCATCGCCGGCCTGGGCCAGTTCGGTCCTCAGGGCAGCCCCCTGCGCCACCAGCGCCCGCCGCCGGGCAGCCGCTGCCACCAGGGCCGGCACGTCGGCCCCCTCCGCCAGCCGGTAAAGGCAGCGCAGATCGGCCAGCGCCTCACCCGCCCGCCTTTCGGCCAGCAGCGCCGCCTCCAGCGCCTCGGCGGCGCGGGCCTGACGCTCGGCCAGCAGGTCGCGCCGGGCCGCCTGTTCCCGCGCCGCGGCCAGCGCCGCGAACAGCGCGCGGGGCACGGCATCGGCCGCGACATCCAGGTCCAGGCCGGGCGAAAAGGCCGCCGCCGCCGCCGCCAGCGCCGCCCCTTCCGCCCCATGGCCCCCGATATCGCGCTCCAGTGCCGCGATACGGTGATCCAGATCGGCCAGATGGCGCAGTTCGCTGCCGATATCCTCCCAGCCGCGCAGGGCGGCCTCCGCCTCCGCCGGGCCGGCATCGGCGGGCAGGCCGATGGCGTCCATGTCGGCCGACCATGCTTGCCGCCAGGCGTCGATCGCCGCCTCGGCCTGGGTGCTTTCCGCCCGCGCCGCCTCCAGCGCATCGCGGGCGCGCTGCCGTTCCTGTGCCACGCGGGTTGCGGCCTCCAGCGCCTGCCGCGCCGTGGCCACCGCCGCTTCCGCCTCCCCGCGCAGCCGGGCCAGCGGCTGGTCGCCGGGTATGGCGACACCGCACAGGGCCAGCGCCTGCCGCAATTCATCCATGCATTGCCCGGCCTGCGCGGCCAGGGCGGCCAGCGTCTCGCGCTGCTCCGCCTGCTGGGCATGGGCGGCAATGACCGCATCGGCCTGGGTCAGGAAGGCCGCCATCTCTGCCGGGGCGCCGGGCCGGCCGACGCCCGCCGGGCCCCACAGGGCCTGCCAGCGCGCCGCCATCTCCGTGCCCTGGGCCTCCAGCGCCGCCTGCTCGCGCGCCAGGGCGGCCTCACGCTCCATCAGGGCGGCCAGGTCGCTCTCGGCCCGGATATAGCTGGCCACGCGGGCGGCCTCGCGTTCCCGCAGGTCGACCAGCCGGTCGGCCCCGTGCAGCGCCTGCTCGAAGCCGGGCACGGCATCGGCCGGGGCGGTGGTGGGCCCGTCCAGATGCGGCCGCAGGCCCGCCCACAGCCGGTCGCGATGGCGGCGGGCATCGGCGATGGCGGCCGGCGTCGGCACCTCCCCGCCCTCGGCCAGTTCGCGCAAGGACCGGCGCAGGCGCTGCCCCTCCTCCGCGATGGCGCGGGCGTCCGCCTCCAGCCGCTGGCGGCGGTTCTCCAAGGCGGTCTCCTGCTGGCGCTGGGTCTCCACGGCATCCATGGCGGGCAGGGGCAGCGCTGCCAATTGTGCGGCCGTGCCCTGGAAACGGCCCAGCCGCGACAGCATCCGGGCGATGCGCGCCTCCCCCTCGGCCAGGGCGCGTTCGGCCCGGTCCAGATGCAGTTCCACGGCCCCCGGCCGCTGGGCGGCGGCCAGTGCCGCCTCGGCGCGGGCCAGATCGCGGGGGTCCGGGGCGTCGGGCACGGGCTGGCGGTCGGCCTGGCGCGCGGCCGTCGCCGCCGCGTCCGCCCGGCGGTGCGCATCGGCCAGGGCCTGGTCCAGCCTTGCATGGGCGCGGATATGGTCGCGGATGCGCGCCACCAGCCGCCGGTCGGGCTGGCGTTGCGACAGCCGGGCCGCATCGTCGGTATCCAGCCCGATATCGCGGGCCGCCTGTTCCAGCCGGGCGGCCGTGATGTCGCGCTCCTGCCGGCGGCGCGGCAGGTCGGCCCGCGCCTTGGCGATCTCCCCCTGCCGCTGGTACAACGCCTCGATCCGGGCTGCCAGGGACAGCAGGGCCGGCACCTCCCCGGCCCGCTCCAGGGCCTCGGTGGCGGCCCCCGCCTCCTCCCGTGCCCGCTCGGCCTGCCGGCTGGCCGTCATCAGGTGGGTTTCCGCCCGGCGCCACTGGTCGGCCAGATCATCGGGCAGGTCCGGCCCCTCCCCCTCGGCAGCCAGCAGGCGGGCCTGTTCGTCCAGCCGGGCCAGCAGCGGACGGACGCGGCGCTGCCGCTCCAGCCGGCTGCGGGTCCGCTGCGCCTCGGCCAGGGCGGCGCGGATGGCCGCCAGTTGCGCCTGCGCCGTGGTGACGGCGCCCTCCGCCGCCTCCCACGCCTCGGCCTTCGTGGCCTCGCTGCGCATGCGGGCCGCGGCGGCGGCCTGGGCGTCGATGGCCTGCCACAGGGGTTTGCCGGCCTGCCGCCGGTGGGGACTGCCGATCTCGTCGGCATCGCGGGCCAGACGGGACAGGCGGTCATTCAGATCCGACAGGCCGCTGCCGGCCTGGAACAGGGTGCGGGCCAGATCGCCGCCGGCCTGCAGCATGGCCTCGCCCCCGGCCCGCAGCCTTTCATGATCCAGGCCGAACAGCCGCTCGAACGCCGCGCGGTCGATGCCGCCCAGCAATGGGGCCAGCACGGTGTCGGGCAGCGCCACGCCGTCGCCGTCCAGCAGCGTGGCCGTGCGGCCCTTGCGGCGCTTCACCTCCAGCACGCGGCCATCGGGCAGGCGCAGGGCGGCACCGATGCGCAGCGCGCTGTTGCCGTGGCGGAACCCCAGGCGCGACCGCTCCGGCACGCCGAACAGCAGGTCGCAGATGGCCTGCAGGGTCGTGGATTTGCCGGCCTCGTTATGGCCATGGACGATATGCAGCCGGGCTTTCCCATCCGAAAGGTCCAGGCTCGTCCCCTCGAAATGGCCGTAGCGTTCCAGATCCAGCCGGTCGATACGCATCAGGTCCGCTCCGCCAGCCGGTCCAGCAGCAGGGCCTCGGCATCGTCCAGCAGGGCGGCCAGCGCGCCTTCCCCCTCCAGCCCCAGCGCCTCGACCGCGCGGTCGGGCAGGCGCGCCCGCAACTGGCCGATATCCTCCATCAGCGGGGCCAGCGCCTGCGGGTCGTCCTTCAGCACCCGCAGGCTGTCGGCCAGTTCCGACAGGGCGTCGCCCGGCAGGGCGGGGCCTTCGGCCATGTCGCGGGTCCGGGTGGCGACCTTCTCGATCCAGATGTCACCGCCGGCCCGCGCCGCCGCCAGTTCCATTTCCGCCGCCAGCCGGGCCGGATCGCCCTTCAGCCGGCGGTGCTGGGGCGTGGCGCCCGACAGGACCAGCCGCACGGCCAGGGTGCGGTCCCCCGCCTCCTGCACGGCCCGCGTCAGCGCGCCGGCCACGCGGTCGGCCAGGTCCAGGTCATCCCCACACCCCGTCAGGTCCACCTCCACCCGCGCCCAGCGCACATCATCCAGCACCACGTGCGCCACGTCCGCGATGCGGCCCGCGGCACAGGTGACCAGCGTGGCGCCCTTGGGTCCCGCCTCGTTGGCGTGCCGGCCCTGCAGGTTGCCGGGAAAGACGATCCAGGGGTCGCGGTCCAGCACGGCACGCTCATGCACATGGCCCAACGCCCAGTAATCATACCCCCTGGCCTTCAGGTCGGCCGGTGTGCAGGGGGCATAGCGTGCATGCGGCGGCCGGCCTTCCAGCGCCGTATGCAGCACGCCGATATTCAGCCAGCCCGCCACCGGTGGCGGATAGGACAGCGCCAGATTGTCGGTGACATCGCGGGTGTGGAAGCTGCGGCCATGCAGCGCCACGCCCAGATCCTCCCGCCGGAAGGTTTCCGGCCGCCGGTGATCGAAGACATGCACGTTCGGCGGCAGGGCCAGCCGCCGCGTCATCGTGCTTTCCGCATCATGATTGCCGCGCAGCAGGTAGACCTGGATGCCGGCCCTTTCCAGCCGGGCCATCTGGGCCGCGAAGAACAGGCCCGTCATGAAGTCGCGCCAGTCGCCATCGTAAAGGTCGCCGGCAATGACCAGGAAGGCCACCTGCTCTCCGATCGCGGTATCGACCAGCCGCACCAACGCGCGGCGCGTGGCCCCCACCAGCTTTTCCGCCCGCTCTCCGGCGCGGGCGGCAAGGCCAAGCAGCGGGCTGTCCAGATGGATGTCGGCGGCGTGCAGAAAGCGCATGGGGCGGGCAGTCACCTGTAAGGGCGGGGCGGGGCGAACCGGTATGGCGGCGACGGCCGCCGCACGCCACCTGGCGCATAGCCGAGCCCACAGTAGCCCCGAGCCCACGGACGGGGGCGCTGGCGATTGCAGCCCGGTGATCGGTGGCGATCACCGGGAAACGGTATTACCCGTTCTGCACCCGCCCGTGCAATGGGCTTCGGCTTCGGCCCTGGGCCCGCACCTATCCCTCCCGCACCTGCGCCACGAAGCGCGTGACCTCCTGATCGGCGGCCCCGGCGCTGTCGCGGACCTTGCTGGCATTGTCCAGCGCCGTGGCGGCGGCTTCCGTCACGGCCAGCACCTTGTCGGCGATGCCCTGGATGGCGCGCGAGGCGTCGTCCGTGCCGCCGGCCGCCTCGTTCACGTTGCGGGCGATCTCCTGCGTGGCGGCGGTCTGCTGTTCCACGGCGCCGGCGATGGCGGTCGCCGTTTCGTTGATGGTGCGGATGGTGGCGATGATGCCGTTCATGGCGCGGGCGGCATCGCCCGAACTGCCGCGGATGGACCCGACAAGCTCGGCGATCTCGTCGGTGGCCTTGGCGGTCTGGGTCGCCAGGTTCTTCACCTCTGCCGCCACGATGGCGAACCCCTTGCCCGCCGCCCCGGCGCGGGCCGCCTCGATCGTGGCGTTCAGGGCCAGCAGGTTGGTCTGGCTGGCAATGTCGCTGATCAGGCCGACCACGTCGCCGATGCGCTCGGCGCTGCGGGTCAGGGCATCGACCGTGGTGCTGGCCCCGCCCGCCTCCTCTTCGGCACGCGCGGCGATGGTGGCCGACATCTGGACCTGGGTGCCGATCTCCGTGATGGACGCGCGCAACTGTTCGGCCGCCGACGCCACCGTCTGCACGTTGGACGCCGCCTCCGTCACGGCAGAAGCGCCGATCGAGGCGCTCTGCTGGGTGTCGGCGCAATCGGCCGACATCTGCCGGGCCTGATCGACCATGCGCTCGGCATTGCCGGCCACGGCGCGCAGCAGGGCGCCCACCTCCCGCTCGAACCGGTCGGCCAGTGCCAGACGGTCGGCCCGCAGCTTGGCCTCCGTCTCCGCCTCCTTGCGCGCAGCCTCGGCGCGCAGCCGCTCCGCCGCCGCCAGCCCGTCGCGGAAGGCGGCCACCGCCTCGGCCATGTGCCCGATCTCGTCGGCGCGGTCGGCCCCGGGAATGGCACTCGCCAGGTCGCCGCGCCGCACGCCGGCCATGGCGGCGGTCAGCGACAGAATGGGCCGGGCCAGGCTGTTGCCCAGCCAGGCGAACAGGCCGGCGGCCATGGCGATCAGCACCAGGCTGATGGTGGCCAGCGTGCCCACGCTGCGCAGCAGCGCCTCCTGGATGACGGCGGTCGGCACGCTGGTGACCAGCATCCATTGTTCCTGCACGCCGCGAAAGGTGATCGGCGTGGCGAAGACCAGCCGCTCCTGCCCGTCCAGCATCAGCGTGTCATGGGTGGGGCGGCCGTTGCGGCGGGCCTGCGCCACCAGATCGGCCAGCCCCTTATCGTCCAGCGGCCTGTTCAGGCGGGCACCGTCGGGATGCACGACCCAATGGCCATTCTGTGCCAGCAGCCGGACATCGCCCCGCTCCAGCGGCCGAAAGGCGGCGAATTGCTGCTGAAGCGCGGTCAGCGCCATGTCGGTGGTGGTGATGCCCACGGGCCGGCCGTCACGGCGGATGGGCGTGCTGACGGTGACCAGCAGCACCTCCTTGCCCTCGATCGGATAGAGATAGGGCACGGTCAGCATGGTGCGGTTGGCAGCCAGCGGGTCCAGGTACCATTCCTTGATCCCGGCCTCCACCGTCATGACCAGCGACTCCGTGCCGATCGTGCCGTCGGCCCCCCGGAAGAAGTAAGGCACGAAGCGCCCCGCGGCATCCGCCCCCGGCACGCCGATGCCCGTGCTGTCATCGCCATTGAAGCTGTTCGGCTCGAACGCCGTGGTCACGCCGATGATGTCGGGATTGGCTGCCACGGCCGCGGCGACCTGCGCGGACAGCATCGCGCGGGAGAAACCCTCGTACCGCAGGCCGCCTTCCACCTGGGCATTCACGATATGGGCGTTGTCGACAGCCTTGGCGATCAGGTCCGCAGCGATCAGCGCGAAGCCTGTCGTGGATTCCGCCATGGCCTGGCGGACCTGCTCGCCGGCGGTGCGGTGGGACTGCACGGCCGCACCGATGGTCAGTGCCAGGCCCAGACCCAGGCAAAGCCCGATCCCCGACAGGACCAGGCGTGTCTTCAAGGAGGAGCGCAGCGACAGGATCATAGGCATTCCCCTTAAAATCCGGTGGGAAACGTGACTGCATCCATGTGCTTTGCGGCCGGCGGGGAATGGTGGGCATGCCGCCGGCTCACCCGTCATCTTGCGGGCAGGATCACGAAAAATACCACCTTCGATCGTATGTCCCGGTCCCTGTCGGCTACCGGCCGCTGGCGCTTTTATCCGTGCCGTCACCATTGTGCCACATGTCCGTTTCCGGCATGGCGGGAATGGGGGATCGCCGCTTGCGCCCTTTTCACAGCCGCGATAAGGGAGGGCCATCGATGGTTCCTCGAAAGGGGTGAAAAGGGAACGTGGTGGGACGCCCGCAAGGGTGTCGATGCCACGGCTGCCCCCGCAACTGTAAGCGGCGAGAAATGCCCGTCATGGCCACTGGGAAACTGGGAAGGCCGGGCAGCTCCGCGACCCGCAAGCCAGGAGACCTGCCATCGGCAATGCGTCGCGCGGCCATTGGGCGGGGTGCCCCGATGGGACGGTTCACCGTTTCGCGCTGGCGCTTCGGAAGGAGTGCGCGGGTGAACCAGGGGAAGAAGGGGCCGGACGGCCCCGGCACCGGGACATGCATTCGACAAGCGGCCAGCCGTTCCGGTCAGGAACAGCCGCGCCCGGCGCACGCCATCCGAATTCGTCGATGAACGGAACGGAGTGGTGCGAAGTGTCTGCCAATAACCTTTTCCGCCGTGCGCTGCTGTGCGCCGGCGCCACCTTGTGCGTGCCCGCCGCCCTGGCGCAACAGGGCGAGCCCGTGCAGGTGGCCGAGATCATCGTGTCGGCCAACCGCGTGCCCACCGCCCAGGACCGGGTAGGCAGCACGGTCGATATCGTGGATGCCGCCGAGATCGAGCGGCGCCAGCAGGTCCAGGTGCTGGACATGCTGAAGCGCGTGCCCGGCGTCTCCATTTCCCGTTCGGGCGGCTTCGGCAGCACCTCCACCCTGCGGCTGCGCGGGTCGGAAGCCGGCATGGTCAAGGTGCTGGTCGATGGCGTGGAGGTGAACGACACCTCCACCACCGGCGGCGAGTTCGACTTCGCCAGCCTGTCGACGGTCGATATCGACCGGATCGAGGTGCTGAAGGGCCCGCAGAGCGCGCTTTATGGCAATGACGCCATGGCCGGCGTGATCAACATCATCACGCGCCAGGGCACCGGCGCCCCGACGCTGCGCGCCACGCTGGAAGGCGGCGCCTTCGGCACCTTCCGCCAGCAGGCGTCGCTGACGGGCGCGCAACAGGATGTCTCATACGCCCTGACGGCCAGCAACTACCACACCGACGGTTTTTCCCGCACCTTCGTGGGCAACGAGAAGGATGGCAGCGACGCGCGGTCGGTGTCGGGCCGCGTCGGCTATCAGGCGTCGGAGACGCTGCGCTTCGACCTGAATGCCGGCTGGTCCTGGCTGGACAGCGAGTATGATCCGTTCGCCGCCGACGGCGACGCGGCCTTGGAGAAGGAGGACTGGCACGTCCGCGCGGCCGCCAATCTGACCCTGCTGGGCGGCGCGTTCGAGAACAGCCTGGCCGCCTCCTATGCCAGCACGGACCGCGATTTCGACGAGCCGACGGGCTGGTACCGCTTCTCCCAGTATGACAGCCGGCGCAAGGCGCTGGATTATCAGGGCAATCTGCGCCTGCGCGACCGCGATGTCGCCACCATCGGCCTGTCGGTCGATGAGGAAAGCGCCAAGATCGTCAATACGACGGCCACGGCCACCACGACCGACATCGACGACAAGGTTGTGACCAAGTCCGCCTTCGCCCAGTATCTGGCCGCGGTGACCGATGATCTGACCCTGACCCTGGGCGGCCGCATCGACGACCATGAGCAGTTCGGCACCGAGGCCACCTGGCGCATCACGGGCGCCTATCAGGTGCCGGCCACGGGCACGGTGCTGCGCGCCTCCTACGGCACGGCCAACAAAGCGCCCTCGCTCTACCAGCTCTATGCCCCCTGGTACGGCAATGCCAGCCTGCAGGCCGAGGATGGCAAGGGCGTCGATGTCGGGTTCGAGCAGAAGCTGCTGGACGGGCGCCTGTCGTTCGGGGCCAGCCTGTTCCGCAACACCTATGACAACATGATCGGCTTCACCAGCGCCTATGTGAACGTGGCCAGCGCCCGGACCAAGGGCGTGGAGGTGAGCTTCCAGGCGCGCCCCGTGGAAGCCGTGCTGATCCAGGCCAACTACACCTATCTGGACGCCAAGGACCGGCTGACGGGCCGCGACCTGCCGCGCCGGCCGCAGGACAGCTTCAACGCCAGCATCGACTGGACACTGGTGGACGGGATCGATCTGGGGGCGGCTCTGCGCTATGCCGGCAAGCAGCGTGACACCGCCGCGGCCACCTCCCCCATCCTGGCCGGTTCCACCGTGGTGGATGCCACGGCCCGCTGGCGGGTGTCCGACCGGTTCAGCCTGTTCGGCCGCGTGGAAAACCTGCTGGACAAGGACTATCAGGAGGTCCGGTCCTACCGTGCGCCGGGCCGGTCGGCCTATGGCGGCGTGACGGTGACCTTCTGATGCGGCCCGGCACCGCCCCCGTCCGGTCCCTGCCCGCCGCCGCTGCCGGCGCCTGGGATGGCACAGGGGTGGTGCCATGACGCGGCTGGCCGCCCTCGATATCCATATGCGGCGGGGTGGCCGGCCGGTGCTGACGGGTGCCGGCCTGTCCGTGACGGGCGGGGAATGCGTGGGCCTGATCGGCCCCAACGGGGCGGGCAAGTCCACGCTGCTGTCCATCATGGCGGGGCTTGCCACACCCGATGGCGGGTCCGTCCTGATGGACGACCAGCCGCTGGGCTCCTGGACACGGGCGCAGCGGGCCCGGCGGCTGGGCTTCCTGGAACAGGGCGCCGATTGCCACTGGCCGCTGAGCGTGGAGCGCGTGGTCACGCTGGGGCGCCTGCCCCATGCCAATGGCTGGGCCGGCCCGTGGAGCGGGGAGACGGCGGCTGACAGGGCGGCCATCGCCCGCGCCATGGAACGGTGCGACGTCACAGCGCTGTCCGGCCGCAACGTGCTGAAACTGTCGGGCGGGGAACGGGCCAGGGTCATGCTGGCCCGCGTCCTGGCGGGGGAACCCGACATCCTGCTGGCCGACGAGCCGGCGGCCGGGCTGGACCCCTATCACCAGCTTCAGGTCATGGAATTGCTGGCCGCGCTGGCACGCGGCGGCATGGCCGTCATCGTCGTGCTGCACGACCTGTCGCTGGCCCTGCGCCACTGCACCCGCCTGTGCCTTCTGTCTGCCGACGGCAGGGTCGCGGCCGACGGCCCCCCGGTCCCCCTGCTGAATGGCGGCATCATCGAACAGGTCTATGGCGTGGAGCTGCTGCGTGGCGGGCATCAGGGCATGCCCTATGCTCTGCCCTGGCGGCGGCTGGACATGCCGGCCGGCGGGCCGGCACCGTGACGGCAGGGCCGACGCTGGTGCTGGGCGGCGCCCGGTCGGGCAAGAGCCGCATGGCCGAAAGCCTGGTCACGGGCCTGCCCGGCCCCTGGACCTATATCGCCACGGCCCGCGCCCTGGATGCGGAGATGGCGGACCGCATCGCCCACCACCGCGCCGGCCGCATACCCGGCTGGGTGACTGTGGAGGAGCCGCTGGACCTGGCCGGCGCCCTGTCGGCAGCCGGCGGCACAGGCCGACCCGTGCTGATCGATTGCCTGACCCTGTGGCTGACCAACATCATCCTGGCCGGCCGCGACGTGCCGGCCGAATGCCGCCTGCTGCTGGGGACATTATCCCTGCTGCCCGTGCCCACCGTGGTGGTCGCCAACGAAGTGGGGCTGGGCATCGTGCCCGGCGACGCCCTGTCGCGCCTGTTCCGCGACCATGCCGGACGGCTGAACCAGGATGTCGCGGCCATCGCGCGGCGCGTGCTGTTCATGGCCGCAGGCCTGCCCCTGACCTTGAAGGAGGTGCCCTGATGGCGCCGGAAACCAAGGCACGACCGCGTGCCCTGATGATCCAGGGCACGGGATCGGATGTGGGCAAGTCGCTGCTGGTGGCCGCGCTGGCGCGGGCCTTCAGCAACCGGGGGCTGGCCGTGCGGCCGTTCAAGCCGCAAAACATGTCCAACAACGCCGCCGTCACCGCCGATGGCGGGGAGATCGGGCGGGCCCAGGCGCTGCAGGCCCGCGCCGCCCGCGTGGCGCCCAGCGTCCACATGAACCCCGTGCTCCTGAAGCCCCAGAGCGACACGGGCGCCCAGGTGGTGGTACAGGGCCGGATGACGGGCACGGCCCAGGCCGCCGACTACCAACAGCGCCGCGGCACGCTGCTGCCGGCCGTGCTGGACAGCTTCCAGCGGTTGGGGGACGGGGCCGACCTGATCCTGGTGGAAGGGGCCGGCAGCCCGGCCGAGGTGAACCTGCGCGCCCGCGACATCGCCAATATGGGGTTCGCGCTGGCGGCCGGCGTGCCCGTGATCCTGGCCGGCGACATCGACCGGGGCGGGGTGATCGCCAGCCTGGTCGGCACCCATGCCGTGCTGGACGCCGCCGACCGCGCCGCCATCCGGGGCTTCATCATCAACAAGTTCCGCGGCGACATCCGCCTGTTCGATGACGGGCTGGCGGAAATCGTGCGCCGCACGGGCTGGCCGGGCTTCGGCGTGCTGCCCTTCCTGCCGGCCGCCGCCCGCTTGCCGGCGGAAGATGCGGTCGTGCTGGACCATTGGCGTGACGCGGGCCGCGGACACAGGCTGCGCATCGCCGTGCCCATGCTGTCCCGCATCGCCAATTTCGACGATTTCGACCCGCTGCGCCTGGAACAGGGGGTGGCCGTGACCATGGTGCCGCCGGGCCGCGCCCTGCCGGGGGATGCCGACCTCGTCATCCTGCCGGGCACCAAGGCCACCATGGCCGACCTGGCCTTTCTGCGCGCCCAGGGCTGGGACGTGGATCTGTGCGCCCATATCCGGCGCGGCGGCCGCGTGCTGGGCATCTGCGGCGGCTATCAGATGCTGGGCCGTCGCATCGCCGATCCCGGCGGCATCGAGGGGCCCGCCGGCAGCGTCGACGGGCTGGGCTGGCTGGAGGTCGATACCATGCTGACGGGCGCCAAGACCCTGCAGGCTGTGGCCGGTACGGATCTTTCCGGCGGTCACGGCTTCACCGGCTACGAGATGCATGTCGGCCTGACGGATGGCCCCGCCCGCGAACGCCCCCTGCTGCGCCTGGCGGACGGAAGGCCGGAAGGGGCCGTGTCCGCCGATGGCCGTATCGCCGGCTGCTACATCCATGGCCTGTTCGCGGCCGACAGCTTCCGCCGGCATTTCCTGGCCGGCCATGGCGTCACCTCCGCCCTGTCCTACGGGCAGGCGGTGGAGGCGGCCCTGGATGCCTGCGCCGCGGCGGTGGAAACCCATCTGGACCTGGACGGGCTGCTGTCCGTCGCGTCCTTCTGAGAGTCCACACCTCCTAAGCAGGTTCCTCCAGATCGGCCATACATGGCCCGGCCTGGAGGAACCTGCCGACTCCATGGTTTGCAGATTTTCCGAGCCCGCCCATCTGTGGGCGGCGTTCGGAAAATCTGCTTAGCCACTGACCGGCGGGTCGGCGGCCAAGCGGGCCAGGGGCAGCAGGTCGGCCCAGCCATAGGCGCATTCGGTCAGCCGGGCCCCGGCGAAGGACAGCGGCTGTTCGGCCAGAAGCGCCCCCCCCAGCCGTTCATAGAAGAAGCGCGACGGGTTGTCGCGCAGCACCCAGACCACGGCCGCCCCGCGCCCGTCGGCCAGCAACCCCTGCGCCATCGCCCCCAGCAGGCGGCGGCCCAGCCCCTGGCCCTGTACCCGGTCCAGCAGGTAGACGGCGTAGAACTCCCCGCCATAACCGGGCAGGCCCGTGCGCTGCGGCCCGCAGGAGGCGAAGCCGACGACCTCACCCCCGGCCTGGGCCACGAAGGTGCGGCGGCCGCGCTGTGGCGGCCCTTGCAAAAGCCCGCGCCAGCGCCGTTCATGAACGGCGGTCGACAGGCCCACCAGATAGCGGTCGGGCAGCATGCCGGGATAGGTGGCGCGCCAGCTTTCGACATGCACGGCGGCGATGCCCGCGGCATCGGCGGGGCTGGCGGAACGGATCAGGCTGGCGGTCATGGCCCTCCTCCGGACAAGCGGCATCCGCTGCCATGCTGCCCCAGAATCCCGGCCTTGGCGAGCATGATTGACAAGCCGGGCGCCAGCAGGCTGGATAGGCGCCAATGATGCGAGACAAAGTGGCGAACAACATGGAAGACCGGCGCGCCGTCAGCGTCACCGTCACGGGACGAGTCCAAGGCGTATGGTATCGCGGCTGGACCGTGGAGCAGGCCCGTGCCCGGCAGTTGGACGGATGGGTCCGCAACCGGACCGATGGCAGCGTGGAGGCCTTGTTCGCCGGCCATGGCGCCGATGTCGATGCCATGCTGGATGCCTGCTGGCGGGGTCCCCCCTCGGCCATCGTCATCAATGTCAAGGTGTCGGAAGCGGCCGACCCCGGCCCGTCGGGCTTTGAACAGCACCCCACCGCCTGATCCCGCCATCAGATGGCGCCATCGTCCCCGCGGATAAAGAAGGGGGGCGGTGTGTGGCACCGCCCCCCAAGGCTTGGCAGGGAAATGGAAAGCCGGTCCGGTCAGAACCGGCCGCGCAGGCCGACCAGGAAGGTGCGGCCGGGCTTGTAAGATGTGAAGGTGGCGTTTTCAAACTGGAAGTAGCTGCGCTGTTCCGATGCCGTCAGGTTGATGACGTCGAAGGTCAGTTGCGGCAGTCCCTTGGAACCTGTCAGTTCGTCCAGGTCGAAGCTGGAGGAGAAATCCCACTGACGGTAATCGTCACTGAAGATCGCGGCCCGGCCGATACCGTTCTGGTTCGTGCCGCTGGACTGCGATCCCTTGGTGAAGGTCTGCGAGATGCGGGCCGAGATGCCGCCATGTTCGTAATAGGCCGTGACGTTGTAGGTGTAATCCGCGACGCCGATGGCCACGGCGGGGGCGGCACCCTTGCCCTTCTGGTCGATGATGGTGGCATTGGCCAGGAAACCGAGGCCCGGCACCACGTCTTCCAGCAGAAAGTCCAGCGGCTGCACCCAGTTGAATTCCAGCCCGTTGACCGTCAGGCGGCCTTCGGCATTGACCTGCTGCTGCAGGACGACGGTGGCCGACCCCGGCCCGCCGCGGGCATCGATGGCGGTCTTCTGGGCTGCCGTCAGCGTCTCGTAGGTGACGCCATACTGGGCCAGGGCACCGAACGCCACCGTGCGGGAACCATTGACGGTGAAGCCCGTGATCGACTTGCGGAAGGCCGCGACACCGATATAGCCCTCACGGCCCGTATAATATTCGAAGCCGAGATCGATATTCTCGGAGATATAGGGCGACAGGGCCGAATTGCCGACCGAGCCGACATCGGCCGACGGCGTGCTGAAATTCAGGCCCGGCAACTGCGCATTGGGGTCCGGGCGGGTCATGGTCTTGGACAGGGCCGCGCGGACCACGGCATTATCCGCGACATTATAGGCAGCCGATGCCGAGGGCAGCCAATTGTCATACGTGTTCTTCACATAGACGACATTGACGATGGAGGGATATTGCGCACCGTCGGGAAGCGACGGCCCCCCCGCCACCGGCGTGTTGCGGGGATCGGTCAGGGAAACCCGGCCGCCGACCTTCTGGTCGGTCTGGACCCAGCGCAGGCCCAGATTGAAGCGCAGGTTGTTGCCATCGACCTCCTGGATGCCGTTCACCTCGCCATAGGCACCCAGCGTCTTCTCCCAGATGAAGCCGCCGGACGCGCCTGTATTCGACGCTCCCGATTCCGGGGCGTCGCCATGGAACTGGTCATACTTGCTGTCGGCCTTGAACCGGTCCCAGTCCACGGTGACGAAGCCGAACTTGCCCGGACGCAGATAGCTGGCAATCGCGCTGTTGGGGATAAGCGATCCGCCATAGCTGATCTGGCCGGACGCCCCCGCCGTGTAGCCCGTGCCATAACCCGGATATGTCGGATAGCCGGCGGGCGCCGCACCGGGCTGGTTCAGCCCGTTGCAGGGCGGCTGGCTGTTGGGCCGGGGAATGAAGACCGACGGGTTGTTGCCGCAAACGGCGGCCTGCCAAGCGTCGCTGTTGTCATAGGCGCGGATATAGCGGGAAACATCGTCCCAGGCAGCGCCGACCCGCAGGTTCAGATCGCTGTCACCCCAGGTCAGGTTGCCCCGCACGCCCTTGGTCCGGGTCTCGCGGCGTTCGTCCTGGATGTTCACGCGGCCGCCGGGCCAGCCGAACTGGGCCGGATCATTCAGGTCCACGTTGGGCACGATGCTGGGGATGCCGCCATCATTGCTGTATTCGACCGTGACACCGGAATTGGCGGGCGTCAGCACCAGGAAGGTGGGCGATTCCCGGTGGAACTTGGACTTGGTGTAATTGGCCTGCACATCGAATTTCAGATTGTCGGTAATCTGGTAATCGAAGCCCGGATTGATGCCCCAGAACTCGGTATCCTCGATGAAGGGACGATATTCCAGGAAGAACTGGGAATTGGCGAAGGTACCCTCCGTCACCACGCAGCCGAGCGAGCAATCGTCACGATCGACCTTCATGTTCAGCGGGATGGCCGCACCGTTGCGGCCGACCCAGTTCATGTCCACACGCTGCAGGTCGTTGGCCTTCTTTCCATACATGCCGTCCAGGAAGAAATGCAGGTCGTCGGTGGCCTGCAGTTCGAACGAGGCGACGGAATTGACGCGGTCGCGCCGGCCGAAGATCTCCGCGGGGCGGCCCAGGCGCGGGATCATGGCATTGTCGATCTGTTCGATCGTCAGGCCGGGATTGAGGGCCAGCAGCGCCGCGCGGTCCAGCGTGGCGCCCGTCGTCAGGCCATTGCCGGCATTGGCCGGCACCGTGCCGGGGATGGACCAGTTGTTGCCGCCGATGCTGGTACTGCCGGTGCCCGTGATGCAGTGGGAGGCGCCGCCGCATTGTGCCGCCGTCAGGTTGGCGTTGGTCCAGCCGATCGTCTCGAAGCCCGGTGTGCTGACATGATTGCGCACGGCCGCGACGCCGACCAGCGCCCCGAACTTGCCCCAGGTGTCCGACGCCAGGAAGGAACCGCGGCCGCCCCATTTGCCGGCCTTGCTGCTCTTGGTCGTCTGCAGCGAATAGCTGGCGCGCTGGCCATCATAATCAAACGGGCGGGCGCTGCGCATGTCGACCGTGCCGGCCGCCCCGCCCTCGACCATGCTGGCCTGGGGCGACTTGGATACGGTCAATTGCGTGAACAGTTCCGTGGGGAACATGTCCAGGTCGACCTCGCGGTTCGTGCTCTGGGCGTCCGTGCGGCCCGTCGATGCCACGGCCACGGGGGCGCCGTTCAGCAGCACGCGGGTGAAATTGGTGCCCAGGCCGCGGATGGCGATGTTCAGCCCCTCGCCCGTCACCTCGCGGGCGATGGTGATGCCGGGAACGCGGTTGAAGCTTTCCGCGATGTTCGTATCGGGAAACTTGCCCATGTCCTCCGCGAAGATCGCGTCCTGGAAGCCGGTGGCGTTGCGCTTGGCGTTGGTGGAGTTGGCCAGGCTGGACCGGAAGCCGGTGACCACGATCTCCTCCAGCGTGTCGGCACCGGCACCGCCCGTCACGGTCTGGGCCTGGGCCGGCAGCATGGCGCCCGCCGACAGGCAGGTCGCCACCAGCAGCATCGCCCTGACAGGCATCCCCCGGCCCCGTCCGGCCGCACGGCCGGTCCGGTCTGTTTGCTCACGCATGTTCACTCCCTCCCTTTTGAGGCGGCCGCTGCGGGCCGCGCTTGGCTGATCACGTGCGGGTTCCAGCGCTTGGTTTTTGATAGCGCTACCATTTTTGGGCGCCATGGCCCCGCTCTGGGCGGGTCATGGGTACCGGTGGGGTGGCGGGATGAACCGGCCCGTCACCCGTTGCCGACCGCCGCCTGTTTCAGCCGCGGCGACAGGATGTGGACGGCCAGCAGGGCCAGCGGATAGGCCCCCGCCGCCACCAGCAGGATGGGCGTGTAGCTGCCGGACGTATCCAGCACCCAGCCCGTGAATTTCGACATCAGCATGCCGCCGACGGCCCCGGCCATGCCGCCGATGCCCACCACGGACGCCACGGCGGCACGGGGAAACAGGTCGGACGGCAGCGTCAGCAGGTTGGCGGAGAAGCCCTGGTGCCCGGCCGTGGCCAGTCCCAGGATCAGCACGGCCAGCCACAGGCTTTCCGCCGATGTGGCGAAGATGACGGGCAGCACGCAGGCGGCGCAGGCCAGCATGGCCAGCTTGCGGGCGCCATTCACCCCCATGCCGCCCCGCATCAGGCGGGACGAGAACCAGCCGCCGGCCACCGACCCCACATCGGACAGGATATAGATGGCCACCAGCGGCGGCCCGAACCCCTTCAGGTCCAGCCCATAGGACCGGTGCAGGAAGTCGGGCAGCCAGAACAGGAACAGCCACCAGACAGGGTCGGTCAGGAACTTGGCCAGCGCATAGGCCCAGGTCTCCCGCCGGCGCAACAGGACCGCCCAGGCCACCTTGCCCGGCGCCTCCGCCGCGTCGGACCGGATATGGGCCAGTTCGGCGGGGCTGACGCCCGGATGCTGTTCGGGCGTGCGGTAGAAAGCCAGCCACGCCACCAGCCAGCCGAAACTGAGCACGCCCGTGATGACGAACGCCGCCTGCCAGCCCCACTTATAGGCGATGACGGGGACGATCAGCGGCGTGATGATGGCGCCGATATTGGCCCCGGCATTGAAGATGCCCACGGCCAGGGCCCGTTCGCGCCGGGGAAACCAGTCGGCCACGGCCTTCAGCCCGGCCGGGAAATTCCCCGCCTCGCCTGCACCCAGGAACAGGCGGGCAACCATGAACTGGACCAGCGTGGCGGCGGCGGCATGCGCGATATGGGCCAGGTTCCAGACCGTGAAGGCCAGCGCATAGCCCCAGCGCGCGCCGATGACATCGATGAACCGCCCGAACAGCAGGTAGAAGACGGCATAGGCGGCCTGGAAGGCGAAGACGATGTCGGCGTAATCCGTCTCCGTCCAGCCGAACTCCTCCGACAGGGACGGCTTCAGCAGCCCCAGCATCTGCCGGTCGACATAGTTGATGATCGTGGCCGTGAACAGCAGCGCCACGACGATCCAGCGCCGGCCTATGCTCTTGTCCGTGGGCATGCGGATGCGTTCCTTCAGGCAAAGCGGGGGCTTCACCGGCCCATCGGGCGCCGGCGGCAGCGTTGCGGGATTGGCTACTCGAAACCGGTCGGCGCGGCGGGCCACTCAACCCTCCCCGCGCGCGCGACCTTACAAATCACTCTTCACCGGCCCCTGGCGGCGGGGGCGATGGCCCCCGCTTTGGCCTCACCAGTTCCACATGGTGCCGTCGCGCAGGCGGGCCACCGGCAGATAGGCGGGGGTATAGGGGTATTTCGCGGCCAGTTCCTCGTCGATATCCACGCCATGCCCCGGCGCCTCGCCCGGATGCAGGGCACCGTCGGCATAGCTGTAGGCATGGGGGAACACGGCGTCGGTTTCCGCCGAATGGATCATGTATTCCTGCACCCCGAAATTCGGGACCCAGGTGTCGAAATGCAGGGCCGCCCCCATACAGACCGGGGACAGGTCCGTCGCACCATGGCAGCCGGTCCGCACCTGGTAGAGTTCGGCCAGGCCGGCGATACGGCGCAGATGCGTGATGCCGCCGGCATGGACCACGGTGGCGCGGATATAGTCGATCAACTGGTTCTGGATCAGTTCCCGGCAATCATGGATGGAATTGAACACCTCCCCCACGGCGATGGGCGTGGTCGTGTGCTGACGGATCAGGCGGAAGGCCTCCTGGTTTTCCGCGGGGGTCGGGTCCTCCATCCAGAACAGGCGGAAGGGTTCCAGCGACCGGCCCAGCCGCGCCGCCTCGATGGGGGTCAGGCGGTGATGCACATCGTGCAGCAGGTGCAGATCCCAGCCGAACCGGTCGCGCACCGCCTCGAACAGCCGGGGCGCATGATCCAGATAGGGCTCGGTCGCCCACAGCGTCTCGTCGGGGGCGGCTGACCGGATGGCGGGTTCATACGCCTCCCCCTTCTGGACGCCATAGACCTTGTCCAGGCCGGGCACGCCCGTCTGCACGCGGATGGCCTTGAATCCCTTCTCCCGGTAGTAATCGACGCGGTCCAGCGCCTCCTCGATGTCGCGGCCATTGGCATGGGCATAGACCATGACCCCGTCACGGCTTTTCCCGCCCAGCAACTGATAGAGCGGCAGGCCCGCCACCTTGGCCTTGATATCCCACAATGCTGTGTCCACGGCCGCGATGGCCGACATGGTGACGGGTCCGCGCCGCCAATAGGCGCCCTTGTACAGATATTGCCAGATATCCTCGATCCGCTGCGGATCGCGGCCGATCAGGCACGGGATGACATGGTCGTTGAGATAGGAGGCGACGGCCAGTTCACGGCCGTTCAGCGTGGCGTCGCCGATGCCGTACACGCCCTCGTCCGTGACGATCTTCAGCGTCACGAAATTGCGCCCCGGCGAGGTGACGATGCAATAGGCGTTGGTGATGCGCATGGGTGGCTCCCCCGGAACGCGCAAGGTTTACGGCGTCTCCGGAACATCATGGTTGAACAGGGCGGGAAAACGTTTCTCCAGCTCCGGCAGGGAGGTGAGGATTTCCCGCAAATGGGTGCGCATGGCCGCCTGGGCCGCCTCGCCGTCATGCGCGGCGATGGCATCCACCACAGCCGTGTGCTGCGCGATCAGGCGCGGCAGGGGCGTGGTGTCGGCAATGGAAAGATAGCGGGCCCGGTCCATCTGGGCCTTCGTCTCCTCCACCACGCGCCAGGCATAGTCGCAGCCCACGGATAACGCGATGGCGCGGTGAAAGGCTTCATCCAGTTCCATGAAACGGCCATGGTCGCGGTCGGCCACGGCATCGGCCTGTTGCTTCAGGTTGTCGCGGAACTCATCAATATGCCGCGCCGCCGCCTCGGCCGCGGCACGGGCGACGACGGCCACCTCCACCGCCTCGCGCACGAAACGGGCATCGAACACCTGCCGCACCGAGATCTTCACGATGAAGGAACCGCGCTGCGGCCGGATCAGCAGCAACCCCGCCTCCGACAGCTTGATGAAGGCCTCCCGCACCGGCTGGCGCGACACGCCCAGCTGGTCGGCGATATCCTGTTCCGACAGGGCCTGCCCCGGCAGGAAGGCCATGCGGACAATGGCACGGCGCAATTCCCGAAAGACGCGGCGCGCCACGGGTTCGCTGCTGTCCATGTCGATCGGCCGCAGGCCGGGCCTTTGCTGGTCCCGTTCCAAGCGTTCACCCCCCTGAAATTCATTCCCGATCCCCCGGCACCCGTTCAAGGGTGGAGATCGGCGGCAATCATAGCAATGTCGCTGCCGTTACCATTCATGTATACTACCATACCAGAAAGGGTCAAGCATAATGTTAGCGGTAAAAACGGCTGGGCCAAGGGGCGCACACCAGCTTGTCTATCGGAAAGCCGGAATTTTGATAGACAAGCCGGTTTGGCTATCGATCTGGTGACACAAACTGGCTTGTCTGTCGAAAACCGGGAATTTTGACAGACAAGCCAGTTTGGCTCTCATTTTCGACAGACAAGGTCACTTGTCTATCATATTCTTTGATTTTTCACACACAAACTCCATAGTCTATCGATATTCCCGCAGATACAGTCGGCAGGATGCAACACGGAAGCACGTGATGACGGGAAGCAAGACTCCGAACGGATACGACCTTGGTGAAGCGGTCCAGTATCATTATGGGAAGTTCCCCCCGGCGATCAGCGACTATGCACGGATCATGAAGCCGCTGACGCGAGCAACCGCAGCACTGGCGCGTTATGACCAGATGCTCAAAAGCATGCATAACAATGATATTCTGCTGGCACCGCTGCGTAGCCAGGAAGCCGTCATCTCGTCGCGCATGGAAGGAACGGTCAGTACCCTGGACGAGGTTCTGCGCATCGAAGCTGAATATGACGAGGATGCGGATGCGGCCCATGGCAACGCGCGAAGCGAAGCGGTGGAGGTTTATCTTTACAGCCGCGCCATGGACATGGCTCAGAAAAGCATCCAGGATGGCTTGCCGATCTGCAGTTGGCTGGTCCGGTCAGCGCACCGGGTCCTGTTAGGCTTTGGCCGGGGCGCTCATCAATCGCCTGGCGAATTCAAGACGGAACAGAACTATCTGGCCGACCGGTTGCGTCGACAGATTCTTTTCGTACCGATCAGTCCGGAATTCCTGAATGACGGGATGGAGGCGCTGTTCCGATATATGGCGGATGATGATCAGGAAATTCTGATCCGCACGGCATTGGCCCATCTGGAATTCGAGGCACTGCACCCGTTCAAGGATGGCAACGGCCGCATCGGCCGCATGATCATTCCCCTGATGCTGTGGAAGGCCGGCGTCATCAGTCAGCCCTACTTCTACATCAGCGACTTTTTCGAGCAAAACAAGGATGAGTATATCGACCGTATGCGGGCGGCATCGGCGTCGGGCGCTTGGGATGAATGGGTCTTGTTCTTCCTCTCCGCCCTTGAAACCCAGGCGCGGCAGAATCTGGAAACAGCGGAAAGGATAGCCCTCCTTTATGAGGCGATGAAGGAGCGGTTCCGGGACATCCTATCCTCCAAATGGACCATCAGCGCCCTGGATTTCATCTTTACCCGTCCTGTGTTCCGCAACAGCACTTTCACCAGCCGGTCCGGAATACCGGTCCCCACCGCCCACAAATTCACACGAGTCCTCGCCGATGCAGGACTCCTGAAAATCGTGGAACCGGCGTCGGGCCGGCGCCCCGCCCTTTACGCCTTCGAACCGCTGCTGGCCCTGGTTCGGTCATAGGCGGCAACAAGGGGGCGGCAACAAGGGCGTTGCCGCCGCGACCGATCCATACTACCATACCAGTATGGATCAGGCAGCCCCTTGCATAAAATTGATAGCGCTACCATGATCCTTCCGGGATGCGCCGCATCCCCGACCGGCGACCGGGGCCAACACCGGCGCCGACGGGTAGGGGGAAACCGCCTTGCTGCACGAAGATCGCCTGTTCCCGGCCGATCCGGGTACCCGCGCCATTGCGCGGCGGCTTTATGCCGACATCCGCGACCTGCCGATCATCAGCCCGCATGGCCATACAGACCCGGCCTGGTTCGCGGGGAATGCGCCCTTCGCCGATCCGGCCAGCCTGCTGGTCACGCCTGACCATTATCTGCTGCGCATGCTCTACAGCCAGGGTGTGCCGCTGGAGGCTCTTGGCGTTCCCCGCCTGGATGGTGCGCCGGTGGAGGCGGATTCGCGGCGCATCTGGGCCACGGTGTCGGCCCACTGGCACCTGTTCCGGGGCACGCCGACCCGCCTCTGGTGGGAACAGTCGCTGAAGCAGTTGTTCGACGTGGACGAGGTGCTGTCGCCCGGCAATGCCGCTGCCGTCCATGACCATATCGCCGCCTGCCTCGGCCGGCCGGAATACCGGCCCCGCGCCTTGTACGAACGGTTCAACATCGAGGTGCTGGCCACCACCGAAGGGGTGCTGGACGACCTGGCCCATCACAAGGCGCTGGCGGCCAGCGGCTGGCGCGGGCGGGTCATCACCACCTTCCGGCCCGATCAGGTGACCGACCCCGACCAGCCGGGCTTCCGGACCCATGTGCAGGCACTGGGCGCCATGACGGGTCAGGACACGGAAGGCTGGGCCGGCTTCCTGGATGCGCTGCGCCAGCGGCGGCGGGATTTCCGGGCCTGCGGGGCGACCGCCACCGACCATGGCCACCCCACGCCGGCCACGGCGGACCTGTCGCCCAACCAGGCGGCCGCCCTGTTCGCGCGGGTGCTGTCCGGGCGCTTCGATCCGGCCGACGCCGAGCTTTTCCGGGCCCAGATGTTGACCGAGATGGCGGGCATGAGCCTTGAGGATGGCATGGTCATGCAGATCCATGCCGGCGTCGCCCGCCACCATAATCCGCTGGTCACAGGCCGGTTCGGCCCCAACCGGGGCGACGACATGCCGGCGGCCGCGGAATTCGTGCGCTCCCTGCGGCCGCTGCTGGCGCGCTATGGCAACGAGCGGGACCTGACCATCATCCTGTTCACGCTGGACGAGACGACCTATGCCCGCGAACTGGCGCCGCTCGCCGGGCATTACCCGGCGCTGCGTCTGGGGCCGCCCTGGTGGTTCCATGACAGTCCCGAAGGCATGCGCCGTTTCCGCGAGCAGATGACGGAGACGGCGGGCTTCTACAACATTGTCGGCTTCAACGACGACACCCGCGCCTTCCCCTCCATCCCTGCCCGGCATGACGTGGCCCGGCGCGCCGATTGCGCCTTCCTGGCGCGGCTGGTGGCCGAACACCGGCTGGACGAGGCGGAGGCAGCGGAACTGGCCCGCGACCTGGCCTATGGGCTGGCAAAGAAGGCCTACCGGCTCTGAGCGGGCAGCCGCGCTTCCGGCGCTTGAGGTGCCGAAAACCATCAGGAACGGCCCGTCTTCCACAAAACCGGGGCCGAAGGAATGGGAGGTTGGATTGAGCATGTTTCGACGCCTTATGGCGGGCCTGCTGCTGGTCATCGGCCTGTCGGCCCCGGCACTGGCCGAAGATGGCTATGATCTCTGGCTGCGCTTCCGCCCGCTGACGGGCACGGCCCTGGCGGGGGCGGAAGCGCGGCTTTCGGCCATCGCCACGACCGCACCGGAGGGACTGGCGGCAGCCGAACTGTCGCGCGGCCTGTCGGGCCTGCTGGGACGGGCGGTGCCGATCGGCACCGAGGGGCCGCTGCTGGTCGGCACCGGCGACGACCCGGCCATCCGGGCCCTGCGGCTGGACCTGTCGGACCTGGGGCCGGACGGCTATGTCATCCGCACTATCGGCCCGCGCACCGTGCTGGCGGCACAGGGGGGAACGGGACTGCTCTATGGCGCCTATCATCTGCTGCGCCTGGCACAGACGGGCGCCCGGCTGGACACGCTGAACATCCGGGAGGTCCCGCGGATCGAACGGCGCATCCTGAACCATTGGGACAATCTGGACCGGTATGTGGAACGCGGCTATGCCGGGCAATCGATCTGGGACTGGCACCGGCTGCCCGACTGGCACGACCCGCGATACGAGGATTACGCCCGCGCCAACGCCTCCATTGGCATCAACGGCACCGTGCTGAACAATGTCAATGCCAACGCCACCATCCTGACAGCCCCCTACCTGGACAAGGTCGCAGCCCTGGCCGACATTTTCCGGCCCTATGGCATCCGGGTCTATCTGACGGCCCGCTTCTCCGCGCCCAAGGAGATCGGCGGCCTGCCGCATGCCGATCCGCTGGACCCGGCCGTCGCCGCCTGGTGGGGGGCCAAGGTGGCGGAGATCTATGCCCGCATCCCGGATTTCGGCGGCTTCCTGGTCAAGGCCAATTCCGAAGGCCAGCCCGGCCCGCAGGATTATGGCCGGACCCATGCCGACGGGGCCAACATGCTGGCCGACGCCCTGGCCCCGCATGGCGGCATCGTGATGTGGCGGGCCTTCGTCTATAGCGACGAGGTGCCTGACGACCGCGCCAAGCAGGCCTATGCCGAGTTCGTGCCGCTGGACGGGTCGTTCCGCGACAATGTGCTGGTGCAGGTCAAGAACGGCCCCATCGATTTCCAGCCGCGGGAGCCCTTCCATCCGCTGTTCGGCGCCATGCCGAAGACCAAACTGATGATGGAATTCCAGATCACCAAGGAATATCTGGGCTTCGCCACGCATCTGGCCTATCTGGCCCCGATGTACAAGGAGGCGCTGGACGCCGACACGTTCCGTCCCGCCCGCGGGTCCACGGTGGCCCGGGTGGCGGATGGCAGCCTGGACGGGCACGGCCTGTCGGCCATGGCCGGCGTGGCCAATATCGGCAGCGACCGCAACTGGTCCGGTTCCACCTTCGATCAGGCCAACTGGTACGCCTATGGCCGGCTGGCCTGGAACCATGGGCTGTCATCGGAAGCCATCGCGCGGGAATGGATCGCGGCCAGTTTCAGCCCCGACCCGGCCGTGCTGGAACCGGTGCTGGCCATGATGCTGCCGTCGCATCAGGCCGTGGTGGATTACATGACGCCGCTCGGCCTGCACCACCTGATGGGCCGCGGCCATCATTACGGGCCGGGTCCCTGGGTCGATGGCGGGCCGCGCGCCGACTGGACATCCGTCTATTTCCATCGCGCCACGAAGGACGGGATCGGCTTCGACCGCACGCGCCGGGGCAGCGATGCCGTCTCCCAATATGCCGGGCCGGTTGCCGACCGGTTCGACAAGGTGGAAACCACGCCGCCGGACCTGCTGCTCTGGTTCCACCATCTGCGGTGGGACCGGAAATTGTCCACGGGCCGGACCGTCTGGGCGGAATTGCTGCACCGGTACGGTCGCGGCATCGCCGCCGTCGACGACATGATCACCCGCTGGCAGGGGCTGGAAGGCCGCATCGACGCCGCCCGCTTCAAGGAGGTGTCGACCTTCCTCGCCATACAGCGGCAGGAGGCGCAATGGTGGCGGGATGCCAGCGTCGCCTATTGGCAATCGATCAACGGGCTACCCCTGCCGCCGGGGGAGGCCCCGCCGCCGTACCCCCTTTCCCACTACCAGTCCCTTTCCTTCCCCTTCGCACCGGGAGACGGCCGATGACCGGCAATGGTTCCTCGCGCAGATACGCAGGCGCAGCCCTTGGTTTCGGGCTGGCCGCCCTGCTGCTCGCCCCCCTGCCCGCCCCGGCCGATGCGCCGGCCCCGCTGCTGCACCCGATGTTCCAGGATCACGGCGTCCTGCAGCACGGCCGGCCGGTCCCCGTCTGGGGCACGGCACGGCCGGGGGAGACGGTGACGGTGGGCATCGGGCAGGCCGGTGCCGCGCAGACCAGTGCCACGGCCAGGGCGGGGCGCGACGGCCATTGGCAGGCCACCCTGCCGGCCCTGGCACCGGGCGGCCCCTTTACGCTGACGGCGCGCACGGCCACCGCGCAGCAATCGGCGACCGACATGCTGGTGGGAGACGTCTATTTTTGTGCCGGGCAGTCCAACATGGAAATGCAGGTACATCGTTCCCTGGATGCCTGGAGCGAGACGGGCCGCGCCAACCATCCGCATATCCGCTATCTGGCGGTGGACAAGATGGTGGCGGACGCGCCGGCCTATGGCTTCGCCCAGCCCGTCGCCTGGCGGGCCGTGACGCCCCAGACGGTGCCCGACATGTCGGCCGTCTGCTATTTCTTCGGGCGCGAGATGCGCAAGCTGACCAATGTGCCCGTGGGCCTGATCGCCAGCGCCTGGGGCGGCTCGATGATCGAGGCCTGGATGGGCACGCAGGACCTGCGCCGCCAGGGTGACTATGCCGCCGCGCTGGACCATCAGGCCCGGTTTGTGCGCGGCGACGTCGCGGGGGTGCGCGGCTTCATCACGGAGTGGCAGGATTGGTGGGGCCGCACGGGCACCGGGCAGCCCTGGGCCGAACCCCTGGGCAGCGGCGAAGGATGGCGCACCGCCCCCGCCACCTTCAAGCCCTGGGAAAGCTGGGGCGTGCCGGAAATGGCCGACTATAACGGCCTGGCCTGGATGCGGGCCGGCGTCACGCTGATGCCCGAACAGGCCCGCAATGCGGTCGCCCTGCGGCTGGGCCCCGTGGATGATCTGGACGTCACCTGGGTGAATGGCCAGCCGCTGGGCAGCCAGTACGGGCCGGGCGACCCCCGCCGCTATCCCCTGCCCGCCGGCCTGCTGAAACCGGGGGAAAACACCATCACCCTGGCCATCCTGGACGGCTATGGCGATGGCGGCCTTTACGGATCGGCCGAGGCGCAGGCCATCGAACTGGCAGACGGCACCCTGCTCCCGCTGCGGACCCCCTGGGAATACAAACCGACGCCCGTGGACACGGCCGCGGTGCCCCGCGCGCCCTGGGGCACGGTGGACGGGCTGTCGCGCATCCATAACGCCATGGTGGCGCCCATCGGCCCCTATGGGCTGCGGGCCGCCATCTGGTACCAGGGCGAGAGCAACTGGGCCCGGCCGGAACAATACCGGTCGCTGCTGGCCGGCATGATGGCCGGCTGGCGCCGGCAGTTCGGCCAGGACCTGCCCTTCCTGATCGTGCAACTGCCCGAATGGGGCTATCCGGCCGCCGGCAAGCCCGTGGAAAGCAACTGGGCGCGGCTGCGCTGGTCGCAGCGCGCAGCCGTGGACGCGGACGGCAATGCCGCACTGGCCGTGTCCATGGGGCTGGGTGACTGGTACGACATCCACCCCGCCAACAAGCAGGGTGTGGCCCGCCGTCTGGCGCATGCGGCGCGCGGCCTGCTGCTGGGCCAGGACGTGGCCCCGTCCGGTCCCCTGCCGCTGGACGCCACGCGCCAGGGCGGCACGGTGACGGTGCGTTTCACGGGCATCACCGGCACCCTGCAATCCCTGTCCAGCCACCGGCCCGTCGGGTTCGAACTGTGTGACGCCGCACCCGGCACCTGCCGCTATGTCGACGCCACCCTGGCGGGCGACAATGTGGCGCTGGCGGTGGGCGACGGGCCGGCCGTGCGGGTGCGCTATTGCTGGGCCGACAGCCCGGTCTGCACGCTCTATGACGAGGCGCGGCTGCCGGCCGGCCCGTTCGAACTGCCGGTGCGATAGGCCGGACCGAAAAGCACCCCGTCCGGCCCGACTTGCATTGACATCCCCGCCACTTGCCACAATGATAGCGCTACCATCGCTCCAGAAGAGGGCGACCTCAACGCTGACGTTCCCAGGGAGGAAACCTTGCCGACGACCCCCAAGCTGTCCCGCCGACTGTTCGGCGCCAGCCTGCTGGCGCTCACCTCCGCCGCTTCCGTGCCTGCCGGCATGGCGTTCGCGCGCGGGCGCGAACCCTATCGCGACCCGTCGCTGCCCATCGCCGACCGGGTGGAGGACCTGCTGAAGCGCATGACGCTGGAGGAGAAGGTCGCCCAGATGATCGGCATCTGGCAGGACAAGAAGAAGGTCCACAATGCCAAGGGCGGCTTCGATGCCCGCCTGGCATCGAAGAATTTCCCCAACGGGCTGGGCCAGCTTTCCCGTCCCGGCGACCGTGTGGGCGCCGTGGATCGCGATGGCGCCCCCATCGCGGCCGGGGCCAAGGCCAATATCGTCAACCGGGAGGGGCTGGAGGCCGCCACCTATGCCAATACCGCCCAGAAATGGGCCGTGGAGAAGACGCGGCTCGGCATCCCGCTGATCTTTCACGAGGAGGCGCTGCACGGGTTCGTGGGCCGCGGCGCCACCAGCTTCCCGCAATCGATCGCGCTGGCCAGTTCCTTCGACACCGAGATGGTGGAGCGCATCTTCAGCGTGGCGGCACGGGAAATGCGCCTGCGCGGCGTGCATCTGGCCCTGTCGCCCGTCGTGGACATCGTGCGCGACCCGCGCTGGGGCCGGACGGAGGAAACCTATGGCGAGGACCCGTGGCTGGTGGCCGAGATGGGCTTGGCCTCCATGCGCGGTTTCCAGGGCACGACCCTGCCGCTGGCCAAGGACAAGGTCCTGGTCACGCTGAAGCATCTGACAGGCCATGGCCAGCCGGAAAGCGGCACCAATGTCGGTCCCGCGCCCATTTCGGAACGCACCCTGCGCGAGAATTTCCTGCTGCCCTTCGAACGGGCCGTGAAGACCCTGCCCATCCGGTCCGTCATGGCCTCCTACAACGAGGTGGACGGTGTGCCCAGCCATGTCAGCAAATGGCTGCTGACCGATGTGCTGCGCGGCGAATGGGGGTATGAGGGCGCCGTCGTCAGCGATTATTTCGCCATCCGCGAACTGAAGACGGTCCACCACATGATCAGGGACCTGGACGAGGGCGCCGTCCGGGCGCTGGAAGCCGGGGTGGATGTCGAATTGCCGGATGGGGAGGCGTTCCCCGCCTTGCCGGCACTGGTCCGCGCCGGCCGCGTGGCGGAGGAACGGATCGACCAGGCCGTGCGCCGCATCCTGCGCCTGAAATTCGAGGCGGGGCTGTTCGAGGAACCCTATGTCGATCCGAAGGCCGCCGACCGGCTGACCGCCCTGCCCGACGCCGTCGCCCTGGCGCGTGAGGCGGCGGCCCGGTCCATCGTGCTGCTGAAGAACGAGCAGCAGACACTGCCGCTTGATCCCGGCAGGGCCGGCAGGCTGCTGGTGGTCGGCACCCACGCCGTGGACACGCCCATCGGCGGCTATTCGGAGGTGCCGCGCCATGTCGTCTCCGTGCTGGAAGGCGTCAAGGCCGCTGCCGGCCCGGCGCTGACAGTCGATTATGCCGAAGGCGTGCGTCTGACCCGCACCCGGGTATGGGAGGAGGACGAGGTCATCCCCGTCCCGGACGAGGAGAATGCCCCCCTGATCCGGGAAGCCGTCGCCAAGGCGGCGAACGCCGACGCCATCCTGCTGGTGCTGGGCGAGAACGAGCAGTTGAGCCGTGAGGCCTGGGCCACCAACCATCTGGGCGACCGCGCCAGCCTGGACCTGTTCGGCAAGCAGTCCGAACTGGCCGAGGAGATGTTCAAGCTGGGCAAGCCCGTCATCGTGCTGCTGCTGAACGGCCGGCCGCTGGCCGTGAACCGCCTGGCGGAAAAAGCCCATGCCCTGCTGGAAGGCTGGTATCTGGGGCAGGAGACGGGCAACGGCGTGGCCGATGTGCTGTTCGGCCGGGTGTCGCCGGGCGGCAAGCTGCCCATCACCATCCCGCGTTCCGTGGGCCAGTTGCCCGTCTACTACAATGCCAAGCCGTCGGCGCGGCGCGGCTATCTGTTCGATGACATCACGCCGCTATACCCGTTCGGCTTCGGCCTGACCTATTCCACCTTCGACATGGACACCCCGTCCTTGTCGCGTTCCTCCATCGCCGTGGGGGACAGCGTGGAGGTGTCCGTCACCATTCGCAATACCGGCCGGCGCCGGGCCGATCAGGTCGTCCAGCTCTATCTGCGCGACGAGGAGGCCAGCATCACCCGCCCCATCAAGGAACTGAAACGGTTCCAGCGTGTGACGCTGGATGCCGGGGCACAAACCACCCTGCGCTTCACCCTGACGCCGGACGATCTGGCGATCTGGAACATGGACATGAAGCGCGAGGTGGAACCCGGCCTGTTCACCATCAGCACCGGCTTCGACAGCGTGGATCTGAAGCCCGTGGCGCTGACGGTCGTCTGATGCGGCATAGCCACGCCAACGGATGGGGGCACCGGCGATTGAGGTGCCGAAAATCCTGACCACCGGTCAGGGTTTTCGGCCGCTGGTACAAGGGCAGCATTGATCAGGACCGTCGGTTCTGATCACCGCAAAATAGTATAAGAGTCTGGCCGGAAACTTGGGAGGGCAGAGCGTGGCCCCGGCCGACCGGTTCACCCGCAAGCCTTGAATTGGCCCTGGTGCCTGCCGTCCGACTATGGCCAACAATATGCCATGCATCGCGATGGCACGACCAGGGGGGGAAGCATGAACAGGCGGGTTTCCAGATGGGCACTCATTGCCCTGTGCCTCTTCTCCATGGCGCCGGCCCTGGCGCAATCCCCTGCTCAGGATTGGGCGGTCGTCGATGCACAATCCGGGGGCCTCGACCCCGCACGTCTGGATGCCATGACGGCCGCCATCGAAAAGGGTGACTTCCAGAGGGTCACCAGCGTCGTCATCGCCCGCAACGGGCGTCTGGTCTATGAACATTATTTCGATGAGGGTGGCCGCGACGCCCGCCGGAACACGCGCTCGGTGACGAAGACCGTCACCGGCATGCTTGTGGGTCTGGCGATCGGCGACCGGGCGCTGACCAGTGTCAAATCCTCGGTCACCGCCTTCTTTCCCGAGCTGCAGCCCCTCCAGAATCCCGATCCGCGCAAGGATAGGATCACGGTGGAGGATTTCCTCACCATGAGCTCGCTGCTCGAATGCAATGACAGCAACTCCTACTCCCGCGGGAACGAGGAGCGGATGTACCTGATCGAGGATTGGGTCAGGTTCACGCTCGACCTGCCGATCAGGGGTTTCCCTGCCTGGGAGTCGCCGCCGGCCCGGTCGCCGCATGGGCGAAGCTGGAGCTATTGTACGGCGGGCGCTACGACGCTGGGGCCGATCATTCAGCGCGCCACGGGCAAGACCGTCCAGGATTATGCCCAGCAGCGCCTGTTCGGGCCGATGCAGTTCGGCCCGGTCGAGTGGCAGTTCACCCCCAAGGGCGACGCCATGACGGGCGGCGGCCTGGGCCTGCGCAGCCGGGATTTGCTGAAGCTGGGGCAGCTCTATCTGGATGGCGGCATCTGGCAGGGCCAGCGCCTGATCTCCGCCGACTGGGTCCGCGCCTCGACCAGCCCCCAGGCCCAGGTCGATGACCAGACGGACTACGGATATCTCTGGTGGATCAAGCGCCTGAAGACGGCACAGGGCGAGGAGCTCGCCTGGCTGATGAATGGCATGGGCGGCAACAAGGTCGTGGTATTCCCCCGGCTGCATATCGTCGTGACCATCACGACCACGAATTTCCGGGTCCGGGATGCCCACGGCCTGTCCGAACGTCTGCTGACCGATTTCGTGCTGCCCGCGGCGGGCGCTGAGGGCGATGATTAGAGCCAACAGGTTCTGATCATCGCAAAACGGTATAAGCCCGCCCAACCCAGGCTCAACACATCAGCGCCCCCATGGGGGCACAGCATGGAAGGGGCGAAAAATCACGCCGCCATTATCAGCCAAAGACAGCCACAGTTGATCTGACCTCGATGCCACCGGCTTTTGTGCGGCAGATCCGCTGTCCGACGGCCATTTCGAAAACGGCCGGCAACTGGTGTACGGGGGGGGGGGAGAGGACGCCCGGTCCCGAAGGGTTTGAAAGCCAGTCCCGAAGGGTTTGAAAGATTGTCCTTCCTTTCCGGGGATTGAAAGCTGGAGCCCGCGCCGTCCACACCCCGGACAGAACCATTGAACGGTTGCGCTAACACCCGCACAGGGCGGATAAGGAACTCCGGCGTTTCGGGTTCAGGGGCAGGCGATGGCGGAAAGACAGCGGCGGCGGGGTACACAGGCGGTCACCATCCGGGAGGTGGCGGCACGGGCCGGCGTTTCGTCCATGACCGTGTCGCGCGTCATCAACAAGGATGACAAGGTCAACGACAATACCCGCGCCCTGGTGGAAGCGGCCATCCGCGAACTGAACTACACCCCCAATCCCGCCGCCCGCCGGCTGGCGGGGTCGGAGGTGCTGCGCATCGGCCTGCTCTATTCCAACCCGTCATCCGCCTATCTGTCGGAATTCCTGGTGGGCGCGCTGGATGAGAGCAGCCGGGAGGGCCATCAGCTCGTCGTGGAGAAATGCGCCGGCACGGCCAAGGCCGCTGCCGCCGTCACCCGGCTTCTGCAGGGCGGCGTCAACGCCTTCATCCTGCCGCCACCGCTCTGTGAGTCCAAACCCATCCTCTCCCTGCTGGAGGCGGCGGGCGTGCTGGCCGTGGCCGTGGCCACGGGGCGTCCCAACCCCACGATGCCGACCATCCGCATCGACAATTACGCCGCCGCCCGGCAGATGACCGAACACCTGATCGGCCAGGGGCACCGGCGGCTCGGCTTCATCAAGGGCAACCGCAACCAGTCGGCCAGCGACATGCGCCTGCACGGGTTCCTGGATGCCTGCCAGGCGGCCGGCATCGGCGATGCCGACATCCTGACCGAACAGGGACAGTTCGACTATGCCTCGGGCCTGATGGCGGCGGAAAGGCTGCTGGCGGCCGATCCGCGGCCCACGGCCATCTTCGCCGCCAATGACGACATGGCCGCCGCCACCATTTCGGTGGCGCACCGGTTGCGTCTGGATGTGCCGGGCGACGTGGCCGTGGCCGGCTTCGACGATACGCTGATCGCCACCACGGTCTGGCCCGCCCTGACCACGATCCGCCAGCCCATCGCCGCCATGGGCAAGGCCGCCGTCATGGTGCTGGCCAATGCCCTGCGCACCCGGTCCCAGGCGCCGCGCGCCGGGGACGGGCCGGAACAGAAGCTGCTGGGCTACAAGCTGGTGCGCCGCGATTCAACGGACGGGGCGTGACGGGCGGAAATCGTCCATATCGATCGCCAGCCGCTTCAGCTTGTCGTAAAGCGTCTTCCGGGGCACGCCCAGCCGGTCCGCCGCCGCCGCGACATCGCCCTGCATCTCCATCAGGGCGATGCGGATCAACTGGCGCTCGAACGCCTCCACCTGGGCGGCCAGCCCCGCCTCCACCACGGCCGCCCCCCGCATCAGGGCCGGCAGGCCCAGCGCTGCCCGGTCGGCGGCGTTGCGCAGTTCGCGCACATTGCCGGGCCAGTCATGCGCCAGCAGGGCCTGCCGGTCGGCGGCCGGCACCAGGGCGGGCGGGCGGCCCAGCCGGTCGGCGGCCAGCAGCAGGAAATGGTCCAGCAGCAGGGCGATATCCTCCCGCCGGTCGCGCAGCGGCGGGAGCGCCAGGGGCACGACATTAAGCCGGAAATAGAGATCCTCGCGGAACCGGCCCTGCTTCGACAGGGCTCCCAGATCCTCCTTCGTCGCCGCCACGAAGCGGATATCCAGCGCGATGGACCGGTTGGCGCCCAGCCGCTCCACGCGCCGGTCCTGCAGGACACGCAGCAGCTTCACCTGTGCTGCCAGTGGCATGCTTTCGATCTCGTCCAGGAAGACGGTGCCGCCATCGGCGAATTCCAGCTTGCCGATGCGGGTCCTGGCCGCCCCGGTGAAGGCGCCGGCCTCGTGCCCGAAAAGCTCGCTCTCCACCATGCTGTCGGGAATGGCGCCGCAATTGATGGCGACGAAGGGCTTCGCGGCGCGGTTGGAGAACTGGTGCAGGGCGCGGGCCACCATCTCCTTGCCGCTGCCCGTCTCCCCCAGGATCAGCACGTCGGCACCCGTATCGGCCACCTGGCGGATCAGGTGCTTGACGGCCATCATGGCGGGGGACCGGCCCAGCAGGACGGCGTCCAGCCCGTCCTGCCGGGTCAGCGCCCGGCGCAGCACCCCCACCTCTGCCGCCAGCCGGCGCTTTTCCAGCGCGCGGGTGACGGTCGCCACCAGCCGGTCGGAGGCAAAGGGCTTCTCGATGAAGTCATAGGCGCCATCCCGCATGGCGCCCACGGCCATGGCGATATCGCCATGCCCCGTCATCAGGATGACCGGCAGGTCCGGGTCATGCTCCAGGGCGGCCCGCAGCAGGGCCAGCCCATCCATGCCGGGCAGGCGGACATCGGTGACCAGCAGGTCGCCGCCCTCCCGGCCCAGCGCCGCCAGCGCCGGCTCGGCCGCGGCGAAGGCCGTGACGGGCAGGTCGGCCAGTTCCAGCGCCTGTTCCACGCCCAGGCGCACGGCGTCGTCATCCTCCACCAGCAGGATGCGCGGCGCGCTGTCCTTCATGCTTGCTCCCCCACGGGCAACTCCACGCTGAAGACCGCCCCGCCATCGGGACCATTGGCCGCCGACAGGCTACCATCATGGTCGCGGATGATGCCGGCCGAAATCACCAGCCCCAGACCAAGGCCCAGTCCCGGCGCCTTGGTGGTGAAGAACGGCTCGAACAGGCGGGGCATGTCGGCGGGTGCGATGCCGGGGCCGCTGTCGGCAATGTCGAGGCGCAGCCGCCCGGCCGCCGCCGCCGGCCCGGCCGTCACCCGCACCCGGCGGACGGGCGCCCCGGCCACGGCATCCAGCGCATTGCCCAGCAGGTTCACCAGCACCTGCTCCAGCCGCAGGGGGTCGCAGCGCACCTGTCCGCCCGCCGGCAGCCCCTCTGGCAGGTCGATCACCATCACCGCCCCCGTGCGCCGCGTCTTTTCCACCAGCAGGGTCAGGGCATTATCGATGGCGCGGGCCAGCGGCACATTCTCCGGCCGGTTGTCGGACCGGCGGGCGAAGGTGCGAAGCTGGCCGGTGATCCGCGCCATGCGTTCGGTCAGCCCGGCGATATGGCGCAGATTCTCTGCCACCCGGTCCAGCCGGCCGCGCTCCAGGAAGGTCGCGGCATTGTCGGAAAAGGTGCGCAAGGCGGCCAGCGGCTGGTTCAGCTCATGCGTGATGCCGGCCGACAACTGGCCCAGTGCCGCCAGCTTGGCCGCCTGCACCAGCCCGTCCTGGGCACGGTGCAGGTCCTGGTTGGCGGCGACCAGTTCGGCCGTGCGGGCCGCGACCTGCCCCTCCAGCGCCGCCGCCGCCCGCCGCCAGGCCAGCCGCGTCCGCCGCCGCTGCCGCCAATAGAGCCAGGCCAGCGCCAGCAGCGCCGTCAGCCCGACCCCGGCCGTGCGGCCGATGTCACGGGCCAGGTCCACCCCGTCCAGGCTGGACAGGAGGTAGAGCCGCCACGGCGTCCCCTCCACGGCGCTGCCGGTCACCAGATACCGGTCGGGCAGGCCGGCCAGGGATGCCGTGCCGTCCGGTCCCGGGCGCCAGTCCAGCGGCCGCAGCCGCACCCCCTCATACTGGCGGGTATCGGCCAGCCGCACCTGCTCCGCCGCCGTCGGGGCCGCCAGCATGCGGAAGGTCCAGTCCGGGTTGGAAGACAGGATGACGACGCCGTTGGCGTCCACCACCAGGATCGGGTCGGCCGCCTGGGCCCAGGACCGCTCCACGGGCGCCAGCGACACCTTGACCACCGTGATGCCCAATGTCAGGGCGCCATCCTCCAGCGCGCGGGCGAAATAATGGCCGGGCTCCCGGCTGGTCGTGCCAATGCCATAGAAGCGTCCCGACCCGCCGGCCAGCGCCTCGCGGAAATAGGGACGATAGGCGAAATTGCGGCCGACGAAACTGTCGGGCCGGCGCCAGTTGCTGGCCGCCAGCGTGGTGCCGCCCGTATCCAGAAGATAAAGCGCCGCCGCCCCCGTCCGGTCGGCGATCCGCTCCATATAGAGGTTGGCTTCCGCCACGGCGGCGGGATCATCGGGCGCATGCAGCACGCGGCGCAGGGTCTGCGACAGGGCCAGGATGGCGGGCAGCGTCTCGTGCCGCGTCAGCTCGCTGCGCAGGCCGGCGACATAAAGGGCGCGGCGCGGGCCCGCCGCTTCGGCCAGATTGTCACGGGCCAGCCGCGCGGCCAGCGCCCCACCGGCCCAGGCCAGCAGGAACGCCGACAGGGCGAAGGCCGCCGCGATCAGGCCGGTCTTCACCCTGTTCCTGGCACGATCGGTTTCGGGTTGGCTCATGGCAGGTCCAGGATAGGGCAAGGCCGTCGCGGCCGGAAAGCTCTATCTCCAGCCGGCCGCCGGGTGGCGGCGCCCGGCGTCACTCCGCCGGGGCCATCACGGCGCGCGGGCGCTCCGCCTCCTCGATCCCGGTCGGGTTGGCCAGTTCGGCGGCCAGCTTGTCGGTATCCAGCGCACCTTCCCACTTGGCGACCACCAGCGTGGCGACGCCGTTGCCGATCAGGTTGGTCAGCGCGCGGGCTTCGGACATGAAACGGTCCACACCCAGGATCAGCGCGATGGAGGCGACGGGGATATGCCCGACCGTGGCCAGGGTGGCCGCCAGCACGATGAAGCCCGATCCCGTGACACCGGCCGCCCCCTTGGAGGTCAGCAGCAGCACGGCCAGGATGCCCAGTTCCTGCCAGATGGTCAGGTCCGTATTGGTCGCCTGCGCCAGGAAGATGGCGGCCATGGTCAGATAGATGCAGGTGCCATCCAGGTTGAAGGAATAGCCCGTGGGCACGACCAGCCCCACGACCGACTTCTCCACCCCCAGCCTGTTCAGCTTGGTCATCATGCGCGGCAGGGCGCTTTCGGAGGAGGAGGTGCCCAGCACGATCAGCAGCTCCTCCTTGATGTAGCGGATGAAGCGGGTGATGGAGAAGCCCGCCGCCCGTGCCACGATGCCCAGCACGCCGAAGATGAAGATCAGGCAGGTGACATAGAAGGCGGCCATCAACTGGCCCAGCGAGACCAGCGTCTCCACCCCGTACTTGCCGATGGTGAAGGCCATGGCGCCGAACGCGCCGATGGGGGCGGCCTTCATCAGGATGGCGACGATGCGGAAGAACACGCCCGACGCCTGGTCGATCATGTGCAGAAGCGGCCGGCCGCGATCCCCCAGGCCGTGCAGGCCGAAGGCGAACAGGACGGAGATGAACAGCACCTGCAGGATCTCCCCCTCGGCGAAGGCGCCGACCACGGTGGTGGGGATGACATGCATCAGGAAAGCCACCGTGCCCTGTTCCTGCGCCTTGGCGGCATAGGCGGCGATGGACTTCGTGTCCAGCGCGGCGGGGTCGACATTCATGCCGGCACCGGGCTGCCACAGGTTGACGATCACCATGCCCAGGATCAGGGCGACGGTGGTCAGCACCTCGAAATAGATCAGCGCCTTCAGGCCGACGCGACCGACCTTCTTCATGTCCTCCATCCCGGCGATGCCATGCACGACGGTGAAGAAGATGATCGGGGCGATCAGCATCTTGATCATCTTGATGAAGGCATCGCCCAGCGGCTTCATGCTCTCGCCGATGGACGGATAGAAATGGCCCAGCGCGATGCCGATGGCGATGGCGCCCAGCACCTGCACATAAAGGCTGTGATAGAATTTCCCGCGCGCCACCGGCGCGGCCGTGACGCTGGCACCCTGGGCCATGTCGCTTCTCCCGTTTCGATGTTGACCATCGGTGGGTTGGGAGCCCCCGGCCCCGTCCCGCCCTTCGTGCCCCCTTCAGAGCACGTCGCGTGCCAGAGGGGTGGTCTTCATCTTTTCAAGGACTTGGCGTCCGGCCGGCTGCCGGTCTGTCGGGAAATCCGGACAATTTCCAGGGCCGCGCGTGCGGATTTCCGGACAAGCACGCCCGACCATCCCGTGTGGGGGGAGGGCACGGCAGGCGCGGTGCGCCGTTGCCGGCAGCCATGCGCGCGCCCCCCCTGTGTGACAGGGTGTGTGACGTCACACGGGGGAGGGGAAGCGGGAGAAGCCTTGCGCGTCAGCCCCGGTCGAACTGGAGCGCGGCCAGCCGGGCATAAAGGCCGTTGCGGCGGATCAGTTCCTCATGCCGTCCCGTCTCCACCACGCGGCCCGCCTCCAGCACGACGATACGGTCGGCATTGACAATGGTGGACAGCCGGTGGGCAATGATCAGGGTGGTCCGCCGCTTCATCAGCCCGTCCAGCGCCGCCTGCACAGCGCGCTCGCTTTCCGCGTCCAGCGCCGATGTCGCCTCGTCCAGCAGCAGCACGGGGGCATCGCGCAGGATGGCGCGGGCGATGGCAATGCGCTGGCGCTGGCCGCCGGACAGGCGCACCCCCTTCTCGCCCAGGAAGGTGTCGAACCCTTCCGGCATGGCTTCGATGAAATCCAGGGCATGGGCGGCGATGGCGGCCTGACGCACCTCCGCATCCGTGGCCCCCGGCCGGCCATAGCGGATATTCTCCATGGCATTGGCCGAGAAGATCACCTGTTCCTGCTGCACGATGCCGATGCGGGCCCGCAGGTCGGCCGGGTCCGTCCGGGCGATGTCAACGCCGTCCAGCCGGATCACGCCGGCCTGCGGGTCATAGAAACGCAGCAGCAACTGGAAGATCGTGGTCTTGCCGGCCCCGCTGGGTCCCACCAGCGCCACCCGCTCGCCCGGATGGATGACCAGATCCAGACCCGACAGCGCGCTGTCCCGGGGGCGGGAGGGATAGTTGAAGGACACGCCATCGAACACGACCTCCCCCCGCGTCGGCACCGGCAGGGGCAGCGGATGGGAAGGGGCGCGGATGTCGGGAACGGTGGCCAGCAGGTCGAACAGCCTTTCCGTGGCGCCGGCCGCGCGCGACAGGTCGCTGGCCACCTCGGACAGGGCGCCGACCGCGCCCGCCACCATGACGGCATAGAAGATGAAGGCGGAAAGCTGGCCGGGGCTGATGCGCCCGGCGATGACATCATGCCCGCCGATCCACAGCACCATGCCGATGGCCCCGAACACCAGCACGATGACCAGCATGGTCAGCCAGGAGCGGGCGCGGATGCGCCGCAGGGAGACGGCAACCGTCTCCTCCACCCGGTCGGCGAAGCGGCGCACCTCCATCGGCTCGCGGCCGAAGGCCTGGACCGTGCGGATGCCGCCCAGCACCTCGTCCACCGTGCTGCCGATATCGGCGACCGCATCCTGGCTGGCCCGCGACAGGGTGCGCACCTTGCGCCCGAACACCACGATGGGCGCCACGACCAGCGGCACGACCAGCAGTACCAGCCCCGTCAGCTTGGCACTGGTCAGGGCCAGCAGCGCCAGGCCGCCGACCAGCATCAGCGCGTTGCGCAGCGCGATGGATACGCTGGTGCCGATCACCTGCTGGAGCAGCGTGGTATCGGTGGTCAGGCGCGACAGCACCTCGCCCGTGCGCGTCGTCTCGAAGAAGGAGGGCGACAGGGTGACCAGATGGTCGAACACCTTGCGCCTTATATCGGCCACCACCCGTTCCCCGATCCAGGACACCAGATAGAATCGGGTGAAGGTGGAGACCCCCAGCAGTACGATGACCACCAGCATGACCAACAGCGCCTGGTTCAGCAGGTCGGCATTGCCGGCCGCGAATCCGCGATCGACCAGGGCCTTCAGCCCCTGCCCCAGGCCCAGCACGGTGCCCGCCGCCACGACAAGGGCCAGCGTGGCCCCCGCCATGGCCATGCCATAGGGCTTCAAAAAGGGCCAGAGCAGCCGCAGGGGCTTGAGATCGCGGCGGTTGCGGCCATCCGGGCCGCCCGTTCCGGCACTGCTGTCACGAAAGACCAAGGAAGTCGCTCCGGCAGGAAGAAAGCTGATGAAATCCACACGCACCCGTGGTAACCGCATGGCCGCGCCAGGGCAATATCCACGCCCGGGTGGCATAGCTGCCGCGCCCATGTGTATCAGCCCTGCCTTGCAGCGATGCGGGGCCGGATGGGGTTGCCACCGCCCCAGGCTTTGTATATAAGCGCGGCTTCGATTTAGGGACTGCCGACCATGAAGCCTGACATCCACCCCGCTTATCACGAGATCACCGTCGTCATGACCGACGGTTCCTCCTTCAAGACCCGCACCACCATGGGCAAGGCCGGCGACACGCTGCGTCTGGACATCGATCCGAAGTCCCATCCGGCCTGGACGGGCGTGCAGAAGCTGCTGGATACCGGTGGCCAGATCGCCAAGTTCAACAAGCGCTTCCAGAGCTTCGGCCTGAAGTAAGCTGCTTGGCCGCAAGGCACGCGCAAAAGCGTCGCCGGACATTTCCGGCGACGCTTTTTGTATTGGCCTGCCTGTATGTTTGGTCTGCCTGGATCAGGCTGTCCGGACGGTGCGGGGCCTTTATACGAATTCGCACCAGGCGGTCTGGAGACGGGTGGCCGATGCTGGCATTGTCGGTTGCACGCTTCTGCAAGCTTCCGGACAGGGTGAGACGTGCGATGCCCCCGATGTTCCAGCGCCTGCCGTTCCTGCCCGTGCTGCTGTTGCTGGCCGGGACCCTGCCGGCTATGGCCAAGGACAGCGACCGGTGCGACATCGACATCCGGTCCATCGACCGGATCGAGCCGACGGCTGAGTATGATCCCTATGGCGGCGGCGCCACGGGCTATAACGAGATCGAGCTGCGGCACAAGGATGGCGGCGCCTGCGCGCTGCTGGTCGGCATCGATGACGGGGGCAACGGCACCCGCGTCATGGAAAGCGCCAAGGACCGGCTGGTCTATGAACTTTACAAGGATGCCCGGCTGAGCCAGCGGGTCGGCGACATCCGTGGCAACGAATCGGCCATGTTCCCCCTGGCCATGAGCGCCAAGCAGGATACCGCCCGCCTGCAGGTCTTCAGCTATATCGAGCCGGGACAGCTTGTCGCCAAGGGCACCTATCAGGACCGCGTCACCGTCAATGTCTATGAGCTGCGGGACGGGACGCCCTATGGCCCCATCGCGTCCCGCACGGCCCAGGTGCGTACCAAGGTGCGGTCCGTGGTCAGCGCCAGCGTGGTGGTCGACGGGGTGTCGCGGCCGCTGTCCGGATCGGTCGGCACGCTGGACATGGGGGAACTGACGCGCGGCGGCAGCGGCCGGTTCGAACTGTCGGTCAGCGGCAATGGCGACTATTCGCTGTCGCTTTCCTCCGAGAATGCCGGCCGCCTGGTGTCCCGCGACAGCCCGTCGGGCATCGGTTATCGGCTTTATGTCGGTGGCCGAGCCGTGTCGCTGGGTAGCGGCACCACGGTGGGGCTGGGCGGCGCCGGCAATTACGAATTGCGGGTGGAAAGCGACGCGGCACCGCAGGCGCTGGCCGGCACCTACCATGACAACTTGATCTTAACGATCACGACCGAATAATATCCTTATTGCCGGCCAAATGGCCGGCACGGCGCTTCCCCGCCCAGGGGGCTGCCGGAATGCCCAGAACGGGTGGAAGTGAGGTGGGATATGGCCAATCAGTTCAGGCGCAATGCCATCGGCCGCGTCACGGCCCTGCTGGTCCTGGCCGGGTGCGCCGGGGTGGGCGTTCTGGCGCAGGCGCAGGGATCGACCCAGGCGACACTGACCCTGCGCGCCAGCATGCCGCAAAGCTGCACCGTCGCCCTGTCCACCACCAGCGCCACGCTGGACCTGAATGCCGGCGTCACCAACCTGCCCGTCGCCACGGTGGAGGAGCGGTGCAACGCCTCCAACGGCTATACGGTCAGCATGGTGTCCAAGAATGGCGGCGCCCTGTCGGCCGGCGGGGCCAATATCGGCTATACCCTGCATTACGGGGACACCAACAGCAGCACCGGCACCCTGGCCGCCGAACGCGGCGTGTCCGGCAATGCGCGGCAGACCGTGCTGTCCGTCTCCATCCCGCCCGGCACCAACCGACAGGCCGGCGATTACGAGGATACGGTGACGATCAGCATCGCCGCCAAATAACCTTCCCTACCCCTCCCCGCCCATCCCGCCCATCCCGCCCATCCCGGAGGAACCCGGCATGACAACGCGGCCACGCTTCCATCTGGCCTTTCCCGTTCATGACCTGGACGCGGCCCGCGGCTTCTATGGCGGCCTGCTGGGCTGTGCGGAGGGGCGCAGTTCCCCTCAATGGGTGGATTTCGATCTTCACGGTCACCAGATCGTGGCGCATCTGGCGCCGGGGGAATGCGGCGCGCGCGATACCAGCCCCGTGGACGGGCATGACGTGCCCGTCCGGCATTTCGGCCTGATCCTGGATTGGCCGGATTGGGAGATGCTGGCGGCCCGGCTGCGCGCGGCGGGCCAGCGCTTCATCATCGAACCCGGCATCCGCTTCACCGGAAAGCCGGGGGAACAGGCGACGATGTTCCTGCTGGACCCGTCCGGCAACGCCCTGGAATTCAAGGCGTTCCGCGACGAAGCCATGATCTTCGCCCGCTGAGGTCGCCCCCCTCCATCCAAAGGGCCTATACCGCCGGAGAGGGGTATTTTTGTGCGGTTGCACTTGCGGTCGCCGCCACAGACGATAATGTAGGGGAAGGGCGGGACGAGTGCTTTCTTCTCCGGCCGGCTTTCTGCCATGAGGCGAGCGATGATGGCGGGTGATGAAGGGTGGGGGATTGGCAGGATGATCAGGTTGACCCGCATCGGCGAAGCGCCGGTGGAACATTTCCCCGACCGGAGCCAGCCGGCCCCGGTAAGCGAGATTTCGCTTTATGGCGACATTGCCCGCGTGCTGGACCATATGCAGCGCCGTCTGCATGATGTGGTCCGCGTCGAACTGGGCCGGATCGGCGTGGATGACATCAGCCCCATGCAGGTGCTGATGCTTCTGAATATCGGCGGTGACGAACTGACCGTCCGCGACCTCATGGAGCGCGGCTATTATCTGGGGTCCAACGCCAGCTACAATCTCAAGCATCTGGTCGAACAGGGCTATGTCGACCGCGGGGCCTCGGCCCGCGATCGCCGGGCCGCCCGCCTGCGCCTGTCGGAAAAGGGCGAATGGCTGTGTGCGGAGATCAAGAAGCTGGAGGAGCGGCAGGCCGCGCAGTTGCTGCACACCGCATCCGATGTCCGGGACCTGGAGACCACATATAACATGCTGCGCCGCCTGGAACGGCTTTGGGGGGATGTCGTCCGTTACGACAGCCGTGGCCAGGACTGACCCCATGATGATGACCCCGACGGCCGGGGACCCCGCGGCCCCGGCGCGACCCGTCCTCCGGGCCCGCCTGAACAGCAGCGACGTGGAACGGCTGCTGAAGCAGCCTGGCAGCGGCGCGCGCATCGATACCATGACGAAGCTGGTCATGGAGATGGAGGAAGGCGGACTGACGGCCAAGGAACAGCGGCTGGCGCTCGATGTGCTGCGCGCCTTCGCCTCCGATGCGGAGATGGAGGTGCGGGCCGCCGTGGCCTGGCAGATCCATAACAGCCCCATCCTGACCGCCGACATGGCGGAAAAGCTGGCCCGCGACGTGGCACAGGTGGCCGTGCCCATCCTGAAATATGTGGATGGTCTGCCGGAGAACCTGTTGCTGGAGATCGTGGCCGAGCGGGATCCGCAGAAGCAGCTAGCCATCGCCGGGCGCCGCACCGTGTCGGAAGCCGTGTCGGCCGCCCTGGTCGAAACGGGCAATGTCGTCACCGTCGTGCATCTGCTGCGCAATCGCGGTGCCGCCGTGCGGGAGGCGACGCTGAGCCGTGCGGCGGAACGGTTCGGGCAGTTCCGGATCGTTGCCGACAGCGTCGCCGCCCGGCCGGATGTCACCGTCGCCATCGTGGAACGCATGATCGCCCTGGTGTCGGAGGATGTGCGCCAGCAATTGATCCGCGACCACAAGATCGAGCCGGCCCTGGCCAAGCGGCTGGCCGAGGGGGGACGGGAGGCCGCAACGCTGCGCGTCCTGCAGCCCCTGCTGGTCTCCCCCGATGATGCGGAGATGGTGGCCAAGCATCTCTACCGCCAGGGCCGGCTGACCCCGCAGGTACTGTTCCGGGCCCTGTGCGCGGGCGATCTGGAACTGTTCGTGGCGGGCATGGCGGCACGGGCCAACATCACGCCGCAGGCCGCCGGCATCCTGGCCTGGGATGATGGCGTGCTGGGGCTGCATTGCCTGATGGACGCGGCGGCCATTCCCGGCCCCCTGACCGCGCCCTTCCGCACGGCCCAGCAGATGGCGCTGGAGATTGAATATGCGGCCGGCAACTGCACGCGGGAGAAATACCAGCAGGTCGTGCTGGAGGCCCTGTTCGACCGCTATGCCGACACCGCGGAACGGGAGGTGGACGAGTTGCTGATGCAGATTTCCGACCAGCCCGGCATCGATGTCGGTGCCATCCTGAATCCGATCCGGGCATAAGGGCCCCGGTCCCACATGAAGCTGATCTGCTATGCCATTCATGGCGATCCGCCCCTGATCCGTCCGGCACCGGCCACGCGCGACTGGATGGACGGCACCCCGCAGGCCTATGCCTATCGCTGCCTGCCGCTCAACATCGCCAATGCCCATGGCTGGGAACTGCTGAACCGCAGTGGCTTCACGGCCCATTGGGATGGCGGAAGCGGTATCGACAGCATCAGCATCACGCCCGATCCCGGCACGACGGCCCCGGCCATCAGCCATTTCGGCTCCGGTGTGCTGACCTTCCATATCGAAGCCGTGTTCCGCACCGAGCCGGGGTGGAGCCTGTGCGCGCAGGGCCCCGTGAACCGGCCCAAGGATGGTATTTCCGCCCTGTCGGGCATCATCGAGACGGATTGGGCACCCTACAGCTTCACCATGAACTGGAAATTCACGGCGCCGGGCCGGACCGTCCGGTTCGACGCCATGGAACCTTTCTGCACGATCTTCCCCGTGCAGCGCCGCCTGCTGGAAAGCGTGGAACCGGAAATCCGCAACCTGTCGGACGATCCCGAACTGGCCCGGCGGTTCGAGGATTGGGCCCAGGGCCGCACCCGCTTCAATGAGGAGTTGAGCCAGCCCGGATCGGACGCCCGCACAGCCAAATGGCAGAAAAGCTATTATCTGGGGCTGTTGCCGGACGGCAGCCCGGCCGACCCCGACCATCTGGTCAAGCTGCGGCCCCCCGGCTTCGTGGACAAGCGCTGAGCCTGATCCGGGTCGTACTCATTCACCGCGCCGGTGGCGCCCGTTCATACCATTCCCATTCTGCGGTGATCGGACCTTGTTGGTTCCGATCACCGCATTCAAGCGCCGGCGCCAACATGCCGGGCGCCAACATGCCAATGGCTTGGCTACGCCGCACGAGTGGTGCTGCGGCCGGTGCTGCGGCGCCCGCCACCGCATGGCGATCCATCCCCGCCCCCCGGCCCGGCTGTGACGGCCGGCACCCTGCCGGTCGTCAGCGTTCCGGCCCCAGACACCCCCGTTCCACCGACTGCGCCGCCAGTTCCTGAAACCGGGACAGATAGCGCCCGTCACCCGCCATGGTCGGGTCGCGGATGGTATCGGCGTTCAACTGGCGCATTTCGGCATTGATACGGTCACAGGGGCTGGCACAGCCCGACATGGCCAACGACAGCGGCACCAGCAACAGCAGCGCACGCGCCGCGACGGACGACAGGGCGGACATGGGTGACCAGCCATCTTTCAAACCGTTTCGATGACTGGCACCCTGGCACCCGGTCCGGGCAAAAGCGCGGCATGTCCGTGTCGCGATTGCGGCAGTGGCCGCCGTCAATACCGGCGGATCAACCCGACCAGCCGGCCCTGCACATTGACCCGGTCGGCCCCGAACACGCGCGTTTCGTAATTGGGGTTCGCAGGTTCCAGCGCGATGGAATTCCCCTTGCGGCGCAGGCGCTTCAGCGTCACCTCCTGCCCATCCACCAGCGCCACGACGATCACGCCATTCTCCGCCGTCTCGCAGCGCTGGATGATCACCGTGTCGCCATCCAGGATGCCGGCATCCACCATGCTGTCACCGGCGACTTCCAGCGCGTAATGATCGCCCGTCGCCACCATGCTGGCGGGAATGTCGATCGTCACCGAACTGTCGCGCATCGCCTCGATCGGCAGGCCGGCGGCGATCCGGCCGTAAAGCGGCAGGGCCACGGCTTCGGCGTCGTTGCTGGCCGGACGCCCCGGCAGGGCGCCCCGGAAATCTCCCTTGATGACATTGGGCTTGAACCGCGGCGTCACATCCGCCGGCGGCTGTGACGCCGGTGCGGCGGCCGGGCGGGCCTTGGCCGCCGGCTTCTCCGGCAGGCGCAGCACCTCCAGCGCGCGGGCGCGATGCGGCAGGCGGCGGATGAAGCCCCGCTCCTCCAGCCCTGTGATCAGCCGGTGGATGCCCGATTTCGATTTCAGGCCCAGCGCATCCTTCATTTCATCGAAGGAAGGGGAGACCCCACCCTGTTCCAGCCGCTCATTGATGAAGAACAGCAGTTCCTGTTGCTTGCGCGTCAGCATGGCATCCCCTTGACCGCAACCGCCCGTCGCCCATCCACGCAGCGGCATGATACGGTCCGACTATAGAACAATCCCGGAACGTCAATCAATGTTCTATTTTGGTTCGTGCTTTCACAATGTCCATCAGCACGCAATCCGTCCCGCCGACACCACTATAGGGGGATATAGCCACACCAAAAATGTACTTATAACATTCGGCCTATGGATGTTGGATAGGTATTCATCAAGTTTCACCTGACATAACATGCACATTTAAAAATTTCTTAGAGAAAACATCCCGGAAACCACATATACGAAAGGATAGGTGGCAGCACCATCAAAATCATTATAAATATTTATATAGCTAATTTTCCAATAAGGAAATTGCCGGTGCGTATTTTTAAGCCTTCTCAGGAAACCCGTCGACTTTCCGCTTTAAGGGATGCTATCGATCGCTCTCAATGTGTCATTGAATTTGATATTAACGGATATATACTAGATGCAAACGAGAACTTCCTGACATCTCTCGGCTATCATCGTGAAGATATTATTGGGAAACACCATAAAATTTTCGTTCTTCCCAAAGAACATGCAAGTGAAGGATATCGCGATTTCTGGAATACGCTGAAGCAGGGCAAATTCCAGACCGGCGTTTTCCGCCGGGTCACCCGTGAAGGTCGGGAAATTTGGATCCGCGCCACATATAATCCTGTCTTCAACCGGGCAGGTCAGGTGGTCCGGGTCGTGAAGCTGGCGACAGACATTACGGAAACCATCCACCTGCGAAATGATCTCGCCGCCAAGGTGGCCGCCATCGGCCGGTCACAAGCCGTGATCGAGTTCACGTCCAGCGGCGAGATCATGACGGCGAACGAAAATTTCCTGTCCGCGCTGGGATACCGGCTGGAGGAGATCCAGGGCCGGCATCACCGCATGTTCGTTCCCGCGGAGGAGCGGGAGAGCACCGCCTATCTCCAGTTCTGGCGGCAACTGGCCGCCGGGGAACATAATGGCGGGGAGTTCCGGCGCGTGCGCAAGGATGGGCACGACATCTGGATCCAGGCCACCTACACCCCTATCCTCGACGAGGACGGGCGGGTGGAGAAAGTGGTGAAATTCGCCACCGACATCACGGAACAGAAGCGCCGCACGGCCGATTTCGAAAGCCAGATCCAGGCCATCAGCAAAAGCCAGGCGGTCATCGCCTTCAACCTCGATGGCACGATCATCACGGCCAATGCTAATTTCCTCGACACGCTGGGATACCGGCTGGAGGAGATCCAGGGCCGGCATCACCGCATGTTCATGCCGGAGGAGGAGCGCGACAGCGCCCCCTATCGCCAGTTCTGGGAACGGCTGGGCCGCGGTGAATATCAGGCCGGCGAATATCGGCGCATCGGCCGCAACGGGCAGGAAGTCTGGATTCAGGCCTCCTACAATCCCGTCCTGGATTTGAATGGCAAGCCCTACAAGGTCGTGAAATATGCCAGCGACGTGACGCGGCAGGTGCTGGCCCGTCAGCGCAGCGAACATGTGCGCAGCATGATGGAGAATGTTGCCGCCGGCGCGGAGCAGATGAACGCTTCGATCCGCGAGATCGCTCACAACATGGCCCGTTCCCGCGACGAGGCCGAATCGGCCAACCGCCGCGTCGACGCGGCCGGTGCCGTGACGGCACGCCTCAGTTCGCTGTCCGACAGCATGGTCGAGATCGTGAACCTGATCTCCGGCATCACGGGACAGATCAACCTGCTGGCCCTGAACGCCTCCATCGAAGCCGCGCGCGCCGGGGAGGCCGGAAAGGGTTTCGCCGTCGTCGCGCAGGAGGTGAAGAACCTGGCCAACCAGGCCCGCGCCGCCACCGACCGTATCAATGATGATATCGGCAGCCTGCGGGAGACGGCGACGGAGGTCGTGCAGACGCTCGACAGTATCCATGGCGCCATCAGCCAGGTCAGCGACTATGTCAGTTCCATCGCCGCCGCCGTGTCGCAGCAGAGCGCTGTTGCCGGCGACATGTCGACCAGCATGCAACGCGCTGCCGCCGAAGCAGCCCGTATCGGGGCCTGACCCGGCGGCCGGAGCGCCCACGCGGCGACGGGTGTCAGAGGGCGACCGGCGTCAGAGCGCGTCGAGCGGCATTACCCGCACGCGGTCCCCCGCCCTGGCCGGCGGGGCGTGGGGGGCGCGCAGGATCAGGCAGTCGGCCCAGGCCAGGCGGCTCAGCATGCCGCTATCCTGTTTGGGAAAGGGTTCGGCCACAAGGCGGCCTTCCCCATCGGTGGACAGCCGGGCACGGATGAAATCAGCCCGCGCGTCGTTGCCCCCCATGTCACGTCCCAGCACGGCGTCACGCAATTCGTCATCCGCCGGCAGTCCCTGCATGGCCAGCAACAGCGGGCGCAGGAAAAGCCAGGCGCAGACCAGGGCGGAAACGGGATTGCCGGGCAGCCCGATCATGGGCACGCCATGCATGCGCCCGAAGATCAGCGGCTTGCCGGGCCGCATGGCGATCTTCCAGAAATCCAGTTCCATCCCCGCCGCCCCCAGGACGGACCGCACCAGATCATGTTCCCCCACCGACGCACCGCCGATGGTGATCAACAGATCGGTGCCCGACGCGGCGGAAACCAGGGCGGACAGGCTGTCCACACTGTCGGCCGCGATGCCCAGATCCACCGGCTCGCCGCCCAACTGGCGCACCAGGGCCGCCAGCGCCAGGGAATTGGAACTGACGATCTGGCCCGGCGCCAGCGTGTCGCCCGGCATCACCACCTCGTCACCCGTGGCCAGGATGGACACGCGGGGACGGCGGCGAACCCGCAGCCAGGGGACGTTCATCGATGCGGCCAGCGCCAGGTCGCGGACCGTCAGGCGACGGCCCGCCGGCACCCCGATGTCACCCGCCGCGAAATCCTGGCCCGCCGGACGGACCCAGCGGCCGGGCCCGCCGCCATCCTTCAGCGTCACGGTGGCGCCGTGATCCTCCGCATCCTCCTGCACCACCACGGTATCGGCACCGGCCGGCAGCGCACCGCCGGTGAAGATGCGCACGGCCTGGCCGGGGCCGACCACGCCGTCGAACGGCCGGCCGGCCGGCGCCTCCCCGATGCGGGACAGGGTGGCGGGGAAGACGGAAAGGTCGGCCGTGCGCACGGCCCAGCCGTCCATGGCGCTGACGGCGGTGGGCGGGTGGGTGACGCGGGCCACGACATCGGCGGCCAGCACGCGCCCCAGCCCCTCGGTGATGGGGACCTGTTCGGCGGGCAGCAGCGTCGCCGCCGCCAGGATGCGGGCACGGGCCTCGGAAAGCGGGATCAAGCGGATGCTCCGTCTGTCAAACAAGTTCGACATATTGGGGCATATATCACGGCCCGCAACGGGGCAAGCGGGACGGGCCGCCGATATTTTCCGCATGCAGAAGGCTCTGTGGCACCGGACCGGACCCTTGGGAGGAGAGGTGCCCCCGGCGGGGGTCCGGTCCCAAGGGGCGCCGCTATCAGCCCGCCGGCCCCGTCACGGCATTGTCCGCGATCAGGCCGCGCAGCAATTCCCCATCCAGGGTGGACTGGATGGTTCCATCCTCCTCGATGAACATCACAGGTCCGTGATTGGTGAACAGCAACTCGGTATATTCAGGAAAGCTGGTGCATTCATGGATGGTGCCCAGCGGCTCATAGCCCCAGGTGCCGGCCAGAGCGACGCCCATGCGGTATTCCATGCGGCCCTTGACCACGAAATATTCGCCGGCGCCGTAATGCTTGTGCCGGCCGAAGGAACTGCCGGGCTGGCAGCGCAGCAGCACGGTCCAGCGGCCTGTTTCAAGGCTGGTGAACAGCAGGCGGAAATCGATCCCGTCGGCCAGGGGAACCCACGGCTTTTCCTCCGCCGGGATCAGGCTTTCATCGGTGGACATGCGTCCCGTCCTTTCATCGGTCAGAAACGTTGGGTGAATTCGATGCCCCAGCTCGCCCGCTCACCGTAGTAAAGCGGGATCACGCCGAAATCGCGCAGGTCGGTGGCATCGACGATATAGGCCTTGTCGGTGACGTTGCGGCCCCAGAAGGCCAGTTCCCAATCGGCATCGGGCGACGACAGGGCCACGCGCAGGTTCAGGAGACCATGGCCGCCCCGGCTGCTGACCAGATCATCCTGGGCGTTGTTGTAGTATTTCTTGGCGGTGTAATTATATTCGGCCCGGAAGGCCGCGCCATAGGCGGCGGTCAGCGGCACCCGGTATTGCGCGAAGCCGGACAGGGTGAATTTCGGCGCGCCGGGCAGCCTGTTGCCGGAAAAGTCGCGGGCCTGGCCCGTGGCCGGATCGATGGCACCGGAAGTGTAGTTACGGTACTGCGCATCCAGCAGGCCCAGGTTGAGGCCCAGGTCCAGCCCGTCGGCGGGAATGGCCGTCAGTTCCACCTCCAGCCCCTTGATACGGGCGTCGGCGGCATTGTCCAGGCCCAGGGTGGGCACGCCGCTGCCCTGCTGGTTGACCGACAGAACCTGCAGGTCGCTGTAATCGTAAAGGAAGGCGGCGATATTGGCGCGCAGCCGGCGATCCAGCAGGGTGCTTTTCAGACCGATCTCGTAGGCTGTCAGGAATTCCGGATCGACCTTGGTCCGTTCCGCCACGCTGGTGATGATGCCGATATTGAAATTGCCCGATTTGAAACCCCGTGTGACGGACCCATAGGCCATGACATCCCGGGTCACGTCGTAATCGGCGGCCAGCCGCCAGGACGATGCCTTGAACGTGTCGCCCATCGCGGCATATGGCACCAGCGCCACGGGTGCGCCGTCGGGAATATCGGCATCGAAGAAGCCGGGGATCAGCACGCCCTGGTGCGTGGCCCGCACCTTGTCCCAGGTATAGCGCGCGCCCGCCGTCAGGCGCAGGCCCTCGGCGACATCGATGGTCGTCTGCCCGAAGATGGCATAGCTCTTGTTCCGGCGCGTGGCATCGGTGACCAGGGGCACGGCCCCATCGGCAAAGGACAGTTCGCCCACCAGATCGGCTTCCGAGTGGGAGATGAAATCCTCGTCGAAATAGAAGGCGCCGATCAGCGCCTGGATGCCGCCGCCATTATAGGCGACCTGCAGCTCCTGCGACTTCTGCTCGGTCTCCGTCAGGAACTTGATCTGGTCGATGCGCAGGGGGCCGCCATCCACATCCACGCGGTTATCCACGTCGCCCTTGTCGTACCCCGTGATGGATTTCACCGACAGCGTGTCGGACAGGCTGAAGGAGGCGGTCAGCGAGACCCAGTGATTGTCGGAATGGTTGCGGCTGTCGCCGTTGAAATTCAGGATCTTCACCTCGCCCGGTGCCGGATCGCGGTAACCGAACAGGTCGCCCCCGTTGATCTGCCCGTCGGGCTTGGGCTGCAAATAGTCGCTGCGGTCGCGGCCTGTGCCGGCGGCCAGCCTGACATCGACATCACGGTCGCCGTCGGGATGATAGCGCAGGATGGCCCGCACGGCCCCTTCGTCCACATCGATGGCGCGTTCGCCGGTGAAAAGATTCACCCGTTCGCCGTCGCCGCGCCGCAAGGTGGCCGACACGCGCGCCGACAGTCCCTCGGCCAGCGGCATGGAGGCTGCGGCCTCCGCCTCGAACAGGTTGAAGCGGCCATAGCCCAGGCGGAAATAGCCCTCCTGCCGGCCATCCGGCAGCTTGGAGACATAGACGATGGCCCCGCCCGTCGTGTTCTTGCCGAACAACGTGCCCTGCGGCCCGCGCAGCACCTCCACCCGGTCCAGATCGAACAGCGAGAAGCTCTGGCTGCCCGTCGAGGCCACGGCCACATCGTCGCGATAGATGCTGACCGGCCCGACGGAGGAGGAGTTGAAATCATTGTTGCCGACACCGCGGATGAAGATGTTCGGCACGCCGCCGAAGGTCTTGATCTCCAGGTTCGGCACGATGTCGCCGATGGCCAGGCTGTTGGACAGGCCGCTTTCCTGCAACTGCGCCCCGCCCAGGGCCGTGACGGAGACCGGCACCTCCTGCAGGTTCTGGGCCCGGCGCTGGGCCATGACCACGATCTCCTCGATGGCTTCCTGTGCGCCGGCCGGGACCGCTGCCGCCGTCGCGGCCAGAAGCGGCAGGGCCAGCGCCGTGCGCGCCCCTTTTCTGAACTGCATGTTTTTCCTCCCCCTTGTCCCTTCGATCGGGCGTTCTTCTGTGATGGCGGGACCCTATCGCGGCCACCGGGCCCGTGACTTTGCGCTGAGCGTCAGAACTCATGCGCCACAGCGCGGGGCGCGCGGCGACTTGCGCGGCAGCGACCTTATTCTTGTTCCTGCGCGCATCGCTTCGTATGCCGCGGCTCGTCAGCGGGGAGGATGCGGTTTACTATGCGGTACCCGAACGGATCGGGCCCAAGACCAAGATCAATCCGTGGGAGGTGTCATGTCTTTGGCCGGGACCGAAAGCTGGTCGTCGCAATCCATGCCCGTCAACCGCCGCTTCCGCGGGTTCCAGGATGTGCTGGACCGCACCCATTTCCATTGGGACCTGCATGTCGACCGTGGCGACAATTACAGCGCGCAGGTGCTGCGCCGTCCGGTGGATGAATTCGTCTTCACCCATGTCGTGGCCGACCCGCTGGCCGGGTGGCGGCGGGCGGACGAGATCCGCAAGTCACAGGCGGGGTATTTCTGCCTGCTGTTCCTGGAACAGGGCCGCACGCTGCTGGAACAGGGCCGCAACCAGACCGAACTGGGGGCGGGCAGCATCGCGCTGTGGGACAGCACGCGGCCGGCCTATTTCGCCGCACGGGAGGTGCAGCATCAATATTCCCTGCTGATCCCCCGCCAGGCCGCCCTGTCGGCCCTGCCCAGCATCGAGGATATGTGCGGTCTGCAGGTGCGCGGCGACAGCGGGGTGGGTGCCGTGCTGCTGGCCCATCTGCGGCAGTTGCACCGGTCCATCGACAATATCGATCCCGCCGACCGGCCGGCCATGCTGCGCGCCACGGTGGAACTGGCGGCCATCGCCTTCCGGCCGGAACTGGAACGGCTGAACGGATCGGCCTTCCAGCGCGCCCTGCTGACCCGCGTGCAGGATTACATCAACACGCAGGCCGGCGACCCCGGGTTGGGGCCGCAGAGCATCGCGGCGGCCTTCCGCTTCTCCCCCCGCTATCTGCACCGGCTGTTCGAGGCGACGGACATGACCGTGTCGGAATGGATCAAGCAGCGGCGGTTGCAGCGTTGCCGTGCCGATCTGGCGGCCGTGGGCTGTGACGGCCTGTCCCTGACGCAGATCGCCATGAAGAACGGCTTCGCCGACGCCTCGCAGTTCAGCCGTTCCTTCCGCGCCGCCTTCGGCACCACCCCGCGCGAGTTTCGCCAGCAGGCACGTGACGGACGCGGATAATGCTATTTTGCCCGTTCCCGGTGAGTACGCCCCATCGGGAACGGGCACCGGGCGGCCCCGCCGGCCTCACCCCCGCTCGCTGTCCATATGGGCCAGCAGAGCCTCCGGATAGCGGTCACCGGCTGCGGCGCCGGGCGGGATGGCCGCTTCGATCGCGGCCAGTTCGGCGGCCGACAGGACCAGACTGGCCGCCCCCAGGCTTTCGGCCAGCCGGTCGCGGCGGCGCGCGCCGACCAGCGGCACGATGTCCGCCCCGCGGGAGGCGACCCAGGCGATGGCCACCTGCGCCACACTGGCCCCGATATCGGCGGCCACACGGCGCAGCGTGTCCACCAGTGCCAGATTATGGTCCAGGTTCGGGCCCTGGAAACGGGGGCTGTGGCTGCGGAAATCCGTCCCTCCGGCGGTGCCCGTGAAATGCCCGCTGATCAGCCCGCGCGACAGCACGCCATAGGCCGTGATGCCGATGCCCAGTCCCCGGCAGACCGGCAGGATGGCCTCCTCGACCCCCCGGCTGATCAGGGAATATTCGATCTGCAGGTCACTGATCGGGTGGATGGCGGCGGCCCGGCGGATGGTGTCGGCCCCCACTTCCGACAGGCCGATATGGCGGACATATCCTTCCTTCACCAGATCGGCGATGGCGCCGATCGTGTCCTCGATGGGCACGTCGGGGTCCAGCCGGGAGGGGCGGTAAATGTCGATATGGTCCGTGCCAAGCCGCTTCAGGCTGTAAGCGACGAAGTTGCGGATGGCGACGGGCCGGGCGTCATAGCCGGCCCATTGCCCGTCGGGCCCGCGCAGGGCGCCGAACTTGACGCTCAGCAGCACATTGTCGCGCCGGCGCCCGTGCAGCGCCTCGCGGATCAGCATCTCATTATGACCCATGCCATAGAAATCGCCCGTATCCAGCAGGGTGATGCCAGCATCCAGGGCGGCATGGATCGTGGCGATGCCTTCCGCCCGGTCGGCGGGTCCGTAAAGGTCGGACATGCCCATGCAGCCAAGACCCAGGGCGGAGGTGAGGGGACCGGTGGTCCCCAGGGTGCGATGCATCATCATGGCAGGCTTCCTTCAAGGGATGGTGACGATGGAAGGAATGCTGCCATGGTCCGGATTATGCGATAATCCTGCATATACCGTATGCTCTGTTCGGAAATCCGTACAATGCCGCCTTATGCCCTTGCCGATCTGGATGCGTTCCTGTCCGTGGCCCGCCATCGCAATTTCCGCCGCGCCGCGCGTGAGCGGGGCGTGTCGCCCTCCACCCTCAGCCAGGCCGTGCGCAACCTGGAAGAGGCGATGGGCGTGCGCCTGCTGCACCGCACGACCCGCAGCGTCACGCCCACCGAGGCCGGGCAGCGGCTGGTGGAAAGCCTGTCGCCGGCCATGGCGGCCGTGACGGCGGCACTGGACAGCCTGGGTCCCTATCGCGGTACCGCGTTCGGCACCTTGCGGCTGAACGTGCCGGTCATCGTATCGCATCTGGTGCTGCCCGGCATCGTGGCGCCCTTTCTGGCCGCCCATCCCGGCATCACGCTGGAGGTGGCGACCGACAATGCCCTGGTCGATGTCTTCGCGGCCGGCTTCGATGCCGGCGTGCGGTATGAGGAGGCGCTGGCCCAGGATGTGGTGGCGGTGCCGCTGGGCCCGCGTGAGCAGCGCTATCTCCTGGCTGCGGCACCCGCGCGGATCGCCCGCGACGGGATGCCGGCCCATCCGACGGACCTGCTGGCCCGTCCCTGCCTGCGCCAGGGCTTTCCGGGCGGCGCCATCGTGCCGTGGGAGTTCGAGAAGGCGGGGCAGACGGTGAAGCTGCATCCGTCGGGGCCGCTGGTCAGTGCCGACAGCGCCCTGTCGCTGCGCGCGGCGCTGGACGGGCTCGGCTGGATCTACACGTTCCAGGAATTGCTGGAACCGCATCTGGCCGCAGGCACGCTGGTGCCGGCCTTGCAGGATTGGGGCCTGCGCTTTTCCGGCCCGTTCCTTTACTACAGCAGCCGCCGCCACCTGCCGGGACCGCTGCGTGCCTTCGTGGACTGGCTGCGCGGCCCCGGTGCGGTGCCCTGATCAGGGCGGTGTGCGCAGCGCCTGGATCAGTTCGCGCAACTGGCGCACCGCCACGATGGTGGAGGCCAGCGCGAAAAGGGCGCCCAGCGCGGCCAGCAGCAGCCGGGTATTGTCCAGTTCGGTGCGCCCCATCCAGTCATGCAGCACCAGAAACACCAGCAGCGGCAGCGCCAGCGACCGCAGATGGTACAGCAGTGCGGGTCCCACCGGCTGGGGGCGCAGCAGGGTCAGCGGCCGGTCATGCGCGGCGGGACTGGTGCCCAGCCGCTGCACCGCGACCGAGGTCAGTACCAGCACCAGGAAACCCAGCCCGCCGGGCAGGCCCGCCGCCGGATGCCCGGCCAGCCACAGCGCGAAACCGGCAGCGCCCAGCCCCAGCCCCGTCAGCGCGGCATAAAGGCTGCCGTGGGCGACGGCGGCCCAGCGGTCCGGCCGGATCAGGCGCAGGCCGGCCACCGGCGTGTCGGTCTTCGCTGCGCCAGGCCTGGCCGCCCCCGCTCCCACCCCCTCTGGCACCCCCTCTGGCACCCCCTCTGGCACCCCCTCTGGCGCCGGGGCGGCCGGGACCAGCACGGGCGCGCTGCGGTCACTCCAGTACAGGCTTCCGTCATCGTCGCGGAAAACAGCCATCCCCGCCCCTCTCCCCTGCTTTCTTCACCGCCCGCCCGGCACAAAGGTCACGGGCGCGCCATCCTGCTTGTGCAGCACGCCCTGGCGCATGACGAAGCGCACGCGCATCAGTTCGGTCACATCCGTCAGCGGATTGCCGGCCACGGCGATGATGTCGGCATCCTTGCCGGGCTCCAGCGTGCCGATGCGGGCCGTGCGATCCAGCAGGTCGGCGGCGTTCACCGTGGCGGCCTTGATGGCATCGGCGGCCGGCATGCCGGCATCGACCATCAGCTTGAATTCCAGCGCATTGTCGCCGTGCCGGCTGACGCCGCTATCGGTTCCGAAGGCGACCTTGACGCCGGCCTTCACGGCACCGGCAAAGCTGTTGCGCATCTGCTCGCCCACCTCCAGCGCCTTACTGGCCTGGGCCGGGGTCAGGGTGGTGCTGGACCGGGCCATCTCCACCACCGTGTGCCCGGCCAGCAGGGTCGGCACCAGATAGGCGCCCTTCTGCTTCAGCAAGGCGATGGAATCCGCATCCAGGTAGGAACCATGTTCCACGCTGTCCACGCCGTGGCGCAGGGCCAGGTTGATGCCGGCTGCGGCATGGGCATGGCTGGCGACGCGCTTGCCCATCATGTGGGCCGTGTCGATGACGGCCTTGGCCTCGTCATCGAACATCTGCTGCCCGGTGCCGGCCGCGATGTTCGACAGCACGCCGCCCGTCGTGGCCAGCTTGATGACGTCGGCTCCCTTGCGGATCTGCTCGCGCACGGCACGGCGGCAGTCATCGGCGCCGTCGCACACGCTTTCGGGACGCAGCGCGTGGGTCACCGCCTCGTTGAAGCCGTTGGCATCGCCATGCCCGGCCGTGATGGAGATCATCTGGCCGGCCGCCAGGATGGTGGGGCCTTCCACCTCGCCCTTGGCGATGGCGTCGCGCAGGGCGAAGGCCGTGCGCGCCGGGGACCCCAGTTCGCGCACCGTGGTGAAGCCCGCCATCAGGGTGCGATGGGCGTACATCGCTCCTTCCAGCACGGCGACCTCCGGATCGTCGCGCACTTCCGCCAGGATGCTGCCGGGTCCCAACTCGCCCATCAGATGGACATGGCAATCGATCAGGCCGGGCAGCACGAACCCGTCCTTCAGGTCGATAATGCGGGCATCGCCCGCCACCCCGGCCGCCGCCGCGTCCAGATAGCCCGCGCGCACGGCCGCGACCTTGCCGTCGGTCACGACCAGCGTCTGCCGGGCCAACGGCTTCTGCCCCGGCACGGCCAGCAGCGTTCCGGCATGGATCAGCGTCGTCTGCGCACCCGCCGTGCCCGCCAGCAGAACGAATGCCCCCACGGCCCCGGCCATATGGCGGCGCCAGCCTTTGTCGATACCCATGGATTGCCTCACACCTTTCTTGTCGTCCGTTGGAAGATGGAATGGACGGCTTGCCGCCACATGGCAAGGGGCTTTGGGCAAGAGGCTTCAGGGCGCCGGCCCATCATCACCATACAAAGGGTTAGGTTGTGCTGGCGGTG
>NZ_JBLTXA010000031.1:0-58984 GCF_048066175.1 Niveispirillum fermenti
CAAGGGGAAAACGCGGTTCGGGTGATTTTCTGTATTCGCCTGCGATCTGCAAATTATTGAACATGTTGATGCCAATTTATTGTGCAAGTTCAGGCCATTCGCTGCTCACCGCGTTGATTTTATGTTCGCTTCGGAGCATCAAAGACTTGGCTTCGATAGCTACAACGGGCCGCCCCCCTCCCCGCCCATCGCCTCAAAGACCGCGTCGGCCACGGCGAGGTCTTCTGCGGCGTGGCCGACGGATCGGAAGATGGTTGCCGGTCGGTCGGCGGGGGGTGGGTGGGGGGCGGTGGCCAGGGTGGGCAGGTCCAGCAGGTCGGCCGCGTGCAGGAAGCCGCGCGCCAGGGCGGCCCGTATCTCCCCGGCTTCGGCCAGGGCGCCGTCCACCGTCTCCACCACCACACGCGCGCCGCGCAACAGGTCCGGTGCGATCTCGCAGGCATGCTCGGTCGCGCCGCCGATGACGGCATAGAAAGTGCCCGGCCGTGCCATGCCGGGCGTGACCAGGGGGGTAGGGTCTTCCGTCGATGTCGCGGTGCAAAGAATGTCGGCCCCGGCCACCGCCGCCCCGACATCGTCATGGACCCGTACATCCACCCGCCGGCCCCAGCGCGACGCGACCCAGTCCGCCAGCCGGTCGAGCCCCGACCGCCCGCGGGAGGCCAGATGCACGGTCCGGATGGGGCGCACCGTCAGCATGGCATCGATCAGCGCCCGCGCCTGGACCCCGGCGCCGATCACGGCCAGATCGGCGGCCCCCGGGGCGGAGAGGCGCTGTGCCGCATAACCGGCCGTCGCCCCCGTGCGCAATGCCGTAAGGCCGCCGCCTTCCAGCATCGCCCGTGGCTGGCCGGTTTCAAGGTCGAGCAGCAGCACCAGCCCCTGGATCAATGCCAGCCCGCGGGCCGGGTTGGCAGGCGTCAGCGTGGTGACCTTGACGGTCGCCCGGGCCCGGTCCGGCCAGGCGACCGGGCTGACCAGCAATTGCCGCAGGGGCGGCGCGGCGCCGGTCTGGATCAAGGTGCGGTCCGGCGCCTGCAGGCCGCCGCCGGTCAATGATGCGAAGGCCGGGCCGATGGCGTCGATGGCAAGCGCCATCAGCCGGGGATCCGCCAGCCGCTCGCGCGTGATGAAAGGGATGGCGGGCGGCATCAGATGACGCTGTCCCCGCCATCGACCACGATCTCCCCGCCCGTCATCCAGGCGGACTGGTCGCAGGCCAGGAACACGGCGGCCCCGGCCATGTCCGCCGGTGTCCCGGCCCGGCCCAGGGGAAGGTCGCGCCCCCTTTCCTGCCACAGAACGGGATTGTCGCGCCATTGGTCGGCATTGCCCTTGGTCGCCGTCAGGCCCGGCGACAGGGTGTTGACGCGCACGCCCCAGGGCGCCAGCTCGTAAGCCGCGCCACGGGTGAGCATCACCAGCCCCGCCTTGCTGCATTGATAGGCGCTCAGCCGGCTGATCGCCTTGGTGGCGCTGACGGAGGCCACATTGATGACGCTGCCCGGCCGGCCATCGGCCACGCAGGTCCGGGCGAAACGCTGCGTCGTGAAGAAGGGGAAGCGGAGATTGACCGTCATGGTGCGGTCATATTCCGCCTCGCTCATCTCCAGAAAGGGTGTGCGGGCCGCCGTGGCGGCATTGTTGACCAGCACGTCGATCCGGCCCAGGCAGGCCTGCGCCGCGGTGAACAGGCTTTCCACGGCGTCGGGCGTTTCCGCCTCCATGACCAGGAAGCCCGTCTGGCGGCCCATGCCGGCAATGCCGGCGCAGACGGCGGCGGCGGCGGCGGGATCGGCCCGGGAGGTGATGAAGACATCCCCGCCTTCGACCGCGAACGCCTCGGCAATGGCGCGACCGATGCCGTTGGCACCGCCCGTCACGAGGCAGCGTTTGCCATCAAGTCGCGCCAAGTTCCCCCCTGTCGTCAGATCGCCTCCGGGCACTCCACATGGCAGAGCCTGAGGCCGGCGGTCAGCGAATGCTGAACCGCCTTGGTGATCAGCAGGCGCGCCGGATCGGCCTGGCCGTCCCGGATCACCGGCACGCGCGCATAATAGGAATTGTAGATCGCCGCGATGCCCAGCAGGTGGCGCACCAGGATCGCGGGATTGGACTTCTCCGCCGTGATCCTGATCTTCTCCACGATCTCCTGGATCGTCAGGAGCATGTGGGCTTCCTGCGCGTCGATCTCGAACGTGTCGATATCCTTGGCCGCCGGCGGCTCCTTGCCGTGGCGCCGCAGGATGCTGCGCGCGCGGCAGGCCGAATAGACGACATAGGCGCCGCCCGACTTCTCGAAGCCGGCGATGGTGGCCTCCAGGTTGGCCGCATCGATCTCGACCGACCCCTTCATGTCCTGCTGCAGGTCGTTGAAGACGACCGAGCCGATGGACAGTTCCTGCGCCGCCTTCTCGATCTCCTCCGGACCCTGGTCGACCCGGTCGCTGAGGCGATCGCGGAAATGGCGCTTCGCTTCCACCAGCATGTGATTGACATTGGCGACGGTGTCGCGGCTGGACAGCTTCCTGCCGGATTTCGCATCGACATAGAAGCCGAACCAGAGATGCTGGAAGCGCGGATCGCCCGGCGATGCCAGCCCCAGCCGCAGGGCCGCCCGGAACAGCCGGTCGAAATGGACCTGCTGTTCCTGTCCGACGACATAGATGATGTCGGTCGGATTGAATATCTGCCGCCGCAGGCTGATGGCCCCCAGGTCGCGGGTGGCATAGATGCTGTTGCCGTCCGCGCGGCGGACGACATACCGCTCGTTATTGTCCAGCGGCACCACGACGGCGCCGATATCCTTGCGCACCAGCTTCGAGAGCGTATCGCGCTCCACCTCGGTGATCTTGCCTTCCGCCTGCTGCGCGTCCAGGGCGGCCAGCGCCTCCCCGGCGATCGCTTCGGTCAGCACCAGCGCATCGCCGGTTTCCAGCCCGCGATCGACGACCGCGTCCCCCGCCTCCGCATAGAAGCTCTCGCCGATGGTCAGGTCGAACTCGACATCCAGCGCCTGATAGAACCTGTCGAAGTCGGCAAGGCTCCATCCCACCATCTGCGCCCAGAGCCCGACCTCCTCGGGCTCGCCCCTCTCCAGCGCCGCGAAGCGGGCGTCGGCGACACGGACGAAGTCGCGGAACCGGCCCTCCAGCGCATCGGTGCTGTCCACACCGAAATAACGGGTGATGATCTCCCGGTCCTCGGCCGGCACCTCGTCCAGCGGCACCCGCTTTTCGATGATCCGCTCCGCCGTGCGGCGGATGCGATAGATTTCCAGCAGGCGGTCATTCTCCCCCATTGCCGGGGGGAACAGGTCCTTGAACCGGCGATAGCCTTCCAGCGTGAAGCCGAACCCGCCGAAATCGTTGATATGGTTGACGCGATAGACCAGCGCCCCGCACGCCTCGAACAGGTTGGACAGGACATGGCCGATGATGGTCGACCGGATATGGCCGGCATGCAGCACCTTGGCCACGTTGGGGGATGAATAATCCACCACGTATGTCGTCGGGCGCAGCGCGTCGTTCAGGCCGAAATCCTCGCCGCGCTCCACCACATCCTGCGCGCTTTGCAGCAGCCAGCGGTCGCTCAGCGTCAGGTTGACATACATCCCCTTGGCCTCGATGCGCGCGATGGCATCGGCGAAGGCGGGCTGCGACAATTCCTCCACGATCCAGGGCAGGTGCTTGGCGATGAAGCCCTTCGGCCCTCCGTCGCGCAGCAGTTCGGGCACCTTCACGACCAGATCGCCGCCATAGCGCTCGCGCTCGATCAGCTCGATCTGCGGGTTCAGCCGGCCCTTGCCCCACCGGGCGGACAGGGCATCGGCGATCCGGCGCTTCAGCATCGGGATCGGATAGGCGTCAAAGGCCGGAAAGGACGACGCCGCATGCGCGGCGCGGCGGTCGCGGCAATAGGCTTCGACTTCCAGACGGCGGAGCCTGTTCCTCTCGGCAAGTTCATTCATCAGCGTCACGCCGCATTTTCCCGTTCATAAGAGCATCGGCAACGTCATAGATGACATCCTCCTGCCCCGCAATGACCTGCCGCCGGCCCAGTTCGAAGAAAATGTCCCGTGCATCGAGCCCGCGCTCGCCCGCGATTGCCGCCACCCGGGACTTGAAGCCGGAGAAGACGCCGGCCAGTCCGCTGACGATGCTCAACTGGTCGATACGCGGCAGATTGGCGCCGATCAGGTCCCGTTCCGCCAGTTCGGCGGCGTCCAGAAGGGCATAGAGATCGATGCCGAGACGGTAGCCCAGCCGTTCCAGCACGGGCACCAGCACTTCAAGCTGTGCGTTGCCGGCCCCGGCCCCGAACCCGCGGGCACAGGCGTCCAGGATGGTGGCGCCCGCCTCGGCCGCCGCGACGGCGTTGGCGACGGCCATGCCCAGATTGTTATGCGCATGGAACAGGATGGGCACGCCGACTTCGCTGCGGATCGCCGCGATACGCTCCGACACGTCCTTGGGAAGGTAATGGCCGGCGCTGTCGAACAGCCCGACCGCATGGGCCCCGAACTCCACCATGCGCCGGCATTCCCGGGCCAGCCGCTCCGGCGAGGCCATGTGGCTCATCAGCAGGACCCCCTGGGCCTCCAGCCCCATCCGGTTCACATGGCCCAGATAGCGTTCGGTCACGTTGGCCTCGGTGCAATGGGCGCCGATCCGGACGATGTCGGCCCCCTCCCCGGCGGCGGTATCGATATCGCGGGTCACGCCCCAGCCGGGCAGCATGAAGACGGCCATGCGGCTGTTGCGCAGGGCCGCGCGCACCGTGCGCAGCATCTCCCGGTCGGTCAGCGCCGCCCGCCCCGCCTGCAGGGAGGAGGCGCCAAGGCCGTTGCCGTGCCCCACCTCCACCACCGGAATGGCCGCGCGGTCCGCCGCCGCGGCATAGGCGGCCAGATGCCGTTCCCCCAGCTGGTGCCGCACGGCGTGCTGGCCGTCGCGCAGGGTCGGATCATAGATGCGGATCGACGGTGGTTGCATGCCGTTCATGCCCTGTGCCCCGCGGGAATGGAAAGATCGGCCAGGCTTTCCGCCACCGCCACCGCGGCGTCGTTGATGATGTCCAGGTTGCCGGCGAAGAAGGGCAGCCGGTCCCCCCGCCCGGTGACGCCGATGGCGATGAAGATTGTCCCGTCCGCACGGATGTCGCAGGTGGTGACGGCATAGCCGGGGCAGAAGCGGCGCACGCCGGCGGCGGCCTGTTCGATCGCCTGCCGGACCTCCGTGGCGTCCGCCCCTTCCAGCAGGGCGGTGATGGCGACCCGGAAGACCGGGGCCGGGCTGGCCGGGCTGAGATTGACCAGCGCCTTCACCTGTGCCGCCCCGGAAAAGGCCTGCACCGCGCCGCCCGTCACATCGATGAACTCGTCCAGGTTCATCCGCGTGCCCTGGCCGACGCTGCGGCTGGCCGCCGTGGTCACCACCTCGATATAGGGGATGCGCGCGGCGACCCGGCCCAGCGCATGGACGATGGGCACGGCCGCCTGGCCACCGCAACTGATCAGGTTGATGTTGCGCGACCGGGTGACGGCCCCGCCATTGACCGTCGGCGCAATCATCACGCCCGACGGGCTGGGCGTCAGATTGACCAGTATCTTCCCCAGCGGGTCCAGCAGGCGCCAATGGTTCAGGTTGGCCCGCGCGTCGGTGGCATCGAAGACGAGATCGAAGCCCTCCGGGTCGGCCAGCAGGGCGGCCACACCCTGATCGGACACACGGTAGCCGTTCCGGGCCGCCCATCGCAGGCCGGTGGAATTCATGTCCCGCCCCACGACATGGACGCAGCGCAGCTTCTGCGACCGGCCGATCTTGATCAGAAGATCCGTGCCGATGAACCCGGCACCGATGAGGGCGACACGCAGCGGCACAGGTTCCATGATCATCCGGTCACTCGGGGCGTTGGGGCCGCAGGGTCCATGGGGGCCATGGGGCCGTCGGGGCGGAGCACCAGCAGGCGATGCCCGTCGATCAGGTCGCGCAGGGCGGCCAGGGCCTCCGCACGCCGGGGACCTTCGATGCCATGTGCCGCCAGCAGCGCCCCCACCCTGTGCCCCGCCGTCGCGTCGGCCAGGCACAGGAACAGCGGTCTTGGAACGGCCACGGGCCGGTTCCCCTGGGCCTGCGCGGCGACCGTGCAGATGATCCCGTCCCCCCGCCCCTCGGCATGAAGGGAGCAGCCGGGGGCCAGGATGACGGCGTGATCCTCGATCCGGCCGGCCGGGCAGACATAGCGCGTCAGCAGCCGGTCCTCCATGACCAGGCAATCCATGCCGGTGGACAAAAGCATCTCGATGGCCTGGGAAGGGGTTTCCACCATGGGCTGACCCCGGACATTCATGCTGGTATTGACCAGGATGGGCACGCCCGTCAGGCCGGCGAATGCCGTCAGCAGCGCATGCAGGCGTGGGGTGCGGATGCGGTCCACCGTCTGCACGCGGGCCGATCCGTCGGCATGCGTCACCGCCCCCAGCCGCGGCCGCCATTCGTCCCTCACCCTGACGACGCGCAGCATATAGGGGCTTTCCGGGTCCGGCCCCATGTCGAAGAAGGTTTCCGCCGCCTCGGCCAGGACCAGGGGGGCATAGGGGCGGAACTCCTCCCGGTACTTGATCGCCGCGTTCAGGTGGCGCCATGTCTCCCGCTCGAACGGGGCGGCCAGGATGGACCGGTGGCCGAGCGCGCGGGGACCGAACTCCGCCCCGCCTTCGAACCAGCCCACGACCTGCCCGTCCCGCAGGCGCTGTGCCACTGCCGCGATGGACATCGGTTCCACCGTCATCGCGGCTTGATGGTCGGCGATGGCCGACGCCACCTCGTCAGGGCGATAGCCGCGGCCCAGGAAATCATGGGTGACCGGCTGCCCCTTGCACTGCCCCGTGGCGAAATAAAGGGCCGCCGCGGCGGCACCGATGCAGATGCCGGCATCGTGACTGGCCGGCATGGCATAAAAGCGCTCCACCCCCGGCAGTTCCACGATCCGCTGGTTCGCGACGCTGTTCAGCGCCACGCCGCCGGCATAGGCGATGCGGGCGGCGCCGGTCAGCCCGATGGCGTGGCGCGCCCGCTCCACCAGCGCGGCTTCCAGGTCGCGCTGGACCCGCGCGGCCAGATGACGGTGTGCCATCGGGTCCAGGCGGCGAACGGCGTCGGTCTGCGCGGCCTTCCAGCCGCTGGAAAAATGCAGCAACCCGTCCGCCGCGGTTTCCAGCAGGCTGGGGCCGAACGCCTGCGCCTGGCCATAGGGTGCCAGGCCCATGAGCTTTCCCCCCTCCATCCAGTCGCCGAACACATGGTGGGAGACGGCGGCATAGGTCTCGCCCAGGGAGGAGGAGCCGCACATCGGATGGAAGGACCGCGCCACGTGCCGCCGGCAGAGCCGGTAGCCCTCATCGGTGAAATGATAGATGGATTCCGCATGATAGCCGGGGCGCGGCACCGGCACCGGGCGGGCGATATAGGCGGCAAGGCCCGGCCCGTCCAGGATCAGGTCGTCATCGCCGATGACGCTGCCGCCGGACCCGTCGATCACCATGACGGTCGCATCGCCGAACGGCGCGCAGAAATAGGCGGCGAACGCATGGGCCAGATGGTGGGTGACGAAGACCGACCGGTCTCCCAGCGGGTCGAACAGGTCGAACCCGCCATCGGCCAGGGGAAAGCCCAGCCCGACCTGTCCGGGCAGCAGGTTCTGGGAATTGAACGCGAACAGGTCGACATCGTCCGGCGTCAGCCCCTCCGCCTCCAGGCAGTAATCGACGGCCGCCCGGCTGGACAGGAACGGCCGGCCATCATGCTTCACGCGGGTCAGCCGTTCCAGTTGCACGGCCCGCACGAGCCTGCCGTCGACCAGCAGGCAGGCGGACGCATCATGGGAACAGGAAATGCCGACGATGATCCTGGGGTTCCGCGTCATCGCACCCCCACGAACGTGCAGGCCGCGAACGGTCCGTTCCTGATGGGAGAGACCCCTGCCGCCACACGACTCAACGATTGCATTATATAAAGCCTCTTTCGCATTTATATCGATGCATCATGGACTCTTACCTACCAATAAGAGTATAAGCCAGCATTCTTTCAGAGGAAAGCGCATCAATGGGCTTTATTCCGGATATGACCTTTTTCCGGGAAAACGGCTATTGCGTCGTCCCCGGTCTTCTTGACCCCGCGCAATGCGAGGCGTTGAGGCTGCTGCTGACCCAGGCCCAGGCAAAGGCCGACCGTGGCGAGGGGGAGGAGCGCTGGCGGCAGGATGGCACCGCATGGGAACCGGCCGACGGGGACGGTGCGGCGCGGATCGTGCGCCGGGTCCCTGCCCCGTTCGAGCATTCGGCGGTTTTCAGGTCCATCTTCGGCGGCGACCGCGTCCTGGACCTGGTCGAACGGTTCATCGGCCCCCGGATCTATCTCCATTCATCCAAGATGCTCTACAAGCCGCCGTTCCAGGGCCGGCGCAAACCCTTCCACCAGGACCTTGCCTATTGGCCGGACATGACGGGTGCGCAGGTGACCATCTGGTGTCCCATCGACCCGGCAACGGCCGGCAATGGCTGCATGGAGGTCGTGCCGGGGTCGCACAGCCGGGGCATGCTGGAACATCACGAGCTTGAGGACTGGCAGATCGAAGACGGCCGCATCGATCCGCAGAGCGTCAGGGTGATCGAGATGGCGGCCGGGGACGCGCTGTTCCTGGATGTGCTGACCATCCATGCCAGCAGGCCGAACCGGTCGGACCGGGGCCGTCTCGCCGCCATCGTGAACTATATCGCCGCCCCGCGCGCGGCCGGCCAGCATTCCCGCTATGGCACGACCACGCCGTTGCGGCCGGCCGGGCTTCCGGCCGCGGCGGTCGGGTGAACGGGCACGCCATGCACATGCAAGCCATCACGCAGATACCGGAAGTCCCCGCCGCGGCACGGACCGATGACGAGATCGAACGCCATGTCCAGGATCTTGCGACCCTGCTGCCGGCCGCCGCGCTCGACCGGCTGACCCTCGATCTCTGCGGAGAGGATCCGGGATACCGCGGCCAGGGGGCCCTGGCCGCGGCCCTGGCCTTTCAGCGCCGGACCCTGGCCGATCTCCGGTCGGGGCGACTGGACCGGGGGGTGCTTCGCCGGGCCGTCGCCGGACTGCAACCGCCGGGCGGGGCCCCCGCCCCGCTGTTCGACCGGGCCTTCTTCCTGTTCGGCATCCGCCGTTCCGGCAACCACGCGCTGGTCGAATGGCTGTCGCGGCATTTCGCGGCCGGCGAGGTCCTGTTCCTCAACAGCGCGGAACCGGCACTGTTCGAAGGCGGGCCGGGCCGGCTGCGGGTCGATGGCCACAAATACGGGCAGGTCGTGCCGTCCGCCCTGCAACGCTGCCTGATCGTGTCCTATGAGAATTGCGATCCGGCGGTGTTTCCGTTTGCCTGGAACGCCCGCGTCGCCCACCGCGCCGACGCGCTTCTGCTGCTGCGGGACTATCCCAACAACGCCGCTTCCATCGCGCGGAGCGCGCGGGACCGGCCGGCCTTCGCCTATCGCTTCAGGGTCCGGGATTTCCCCGATCTCTGGTGCCGGTATGCCCGGCTGGTCCTGGATGGCTGCACCCCCTTGCGCCCGGTATTGTTCAACCGGTGGGTGGGGGATGCGGGGGAACGGGCGGCCTTGTCGGCCGCGCTGGGGCTTGCACGGTCGCCCGAGGTGCCGGCCGCCATCAGCCCCATCGGCGGCGGGAGTTCGTTCGACGGATTGTCGCGGGATGGCCGGGCCGCGACGATGGATGTGCTGAGGCGCTGGCCGGTCATGCTGGACGATCCGCTTTTCCGGTTCCTGATGCTTGCCGACGAGACGGTGCCGGCCCTGAACGATGCGCTGTTCGGGCCCGGCTTTCCGGATCGGGACGCGCTGCTGTCGGCATGGCGGCACGGGGCATGAGGCGATGAGGATCCTGCATGTGATCCGGGAGGTTACCGATGGCGGCGCCAGTCTGGGCATGCTGCGCCAGTGCATCGACGGCCCGCCCGGCTTCACCCAGACCGTCGCGTCGCTGCGGCGGCCGGAACCGGCGGCACTGGCCCGTTTCGCCCGCAGCGGGGTGGAGGTGATCCGGGACCCGGCCGCCATCATGGACGCGGTGCGAAGCTGCGACGGCGTGCAGATCGAATGGTGGAACAATCCGGAGGTCAACGCCTTCCTGACATCGACCGACCTGCCGCCCTGCCGGCTGCTGCTGCACAGCCGGGGGCATTTCGATGCGCCCTACATGTGCCCGTCGGCGCTGCTTCTGTCCCGGGTCGATCTTTGTTCCGTGACGACGCCCGGTGCGGCCGGCAATCCGGCATTCGTCCGGGCCCGGCAGGCCGCCGGCCTTCCCCCGCCGCCCTGCGTCTATTCCGCCGCGCCGACGGTTTCCCCCCCCGACCGGCCGGGGCCGGCAGAGGCGCCAGCCGGCCGGCCGGGGGGAGAAATCGTCTTTGCCTATCTGGGCACGGTGGAGCCGATAAAGATGCATCGCGCCGCCCTGCCGATGGCGGCGGCGATCCTGCGGCAGGTTCCCACGGCACGCTTCAGGTTCGCCGGAGACGGAACGCTGGACGCCTATCGCCGGGAGGCCGAGGCGCTGGGCATCGCCGACCGGGTCGACTTCACGGGCTTCATCGAGCAGGCGGACGCCTTCCTGCAGGCGGCGGACATATTCTTCTATCCGCTCAACCCGTTCACCTATGCCACCAGTGAAAAGGCGTTGCAGGAGGCGATGGCCGCCGGCCTGCCCTGCATCGTGTTTCCCCATGGCGGCATCCGCGATCTGGTGACGCCGGACTGCGCGGCCGTCGTGGATGATTGTGCCGCGTTCGTGGCCGCCGCCGTCGCGCTGGCCCGCGATCCCGGCCGCCGCGCCGCCATGGGCCGGGCCGCAGGGCGCCGGCTTGCAACGGCGGAGCATATCTTGCACTGGCGCGACCATCTGGCCCGGACCTGGGTGCGGCTTGTCGACCGGCCCCGGCGGCCCCGCGCCGCCCTTGCCATCCCGCGCGGACAATTGTTCGCCCGCTGCACCGACACCGCTGCGCATGACCTGGGAAGCCTGGATGCCGAAGCGCAGGCGGATTTCCGGCAGGTGGCCGCCTTCGTCACCGATGCCTACGGGCTGGATGTGCCGTCGCTGCCCGGTGGTGCCCTTCCTGCCGAGGATCACCGATGATGCCCGACGCCGCCCGTCTCATCCTGGGCCAGCCCGTTCCGGTCCTGACCCGCGCCGCCTTCCTGGAACAGGGACCGGCCGCCATCATGCGGCGGGACACGCCCTGCGTGATCGACTGGTACGGCGCCGACGAGGCGCAGGCGGCATTCGACCGGATACGGTCCGGCCTGGGCGGGGAACAGGTCACGCTGTTCTGCAAGCCGGCGGATATCGCCACACGGCAGCGCTCAAGGGTCACCAGCATCCCGTTGGGGGAATTTCTCGACAATCCCGGCTATCGGGCCAGGGACGGGAAGACCCTTTACCGCGTCGTGACCAACATCGCGAAGAATCCCGGCCTGGTGGACGATGTGCTGGGCATGCCCGCGGCACCGCTGTTCCCCTACCGGCGGCCAGGCAACCGGGTGAATGTCTGGATCAATTTCAAGGGGCAGTTCGGCCGCCTCCATTTCGACGAGATGGAGAATTTCAATCTCCAGCTTGCCGGGGCGAAGCGCTTCATCTGCCTGCCGCCGGGCTGGCGCCGCTACAGCACCCGCCCCGTTCTGAAAGGGTTCGGCCACCATTCGGCATTTCCCGACGTGACCCGGCTGGACCTGACGGCCTATCCCGCCATGGCGGCGGAACTGCCCAAGGCCCGCGAATGCGTTCTGCGGCCCGGCCAGATGCTGTACCTGCCAACCGCCTGGTGGCATCAGGTCGACCCCCTGGGGGAAGATGCGAACGTCAACATGAACTTCTGGCTCTACACGCCGAAGGTGCTGCGCCATCCCTATGTGCTGTTCGACGCGCTCTACAAGGATGCGTTCCGGCGCTTCATGAAGCTCTACGACTACCGGCCGGCTGCCCGCAGCCGGCCGGCCCCCCAGCCCCAACCGGGAGCCAGCGACGCCCCATGACCAAAGTCACGCCGGAAAACCGTTACCGGAACAATGCAAAGGCGATCGAAATCGGCAATGCCTTCTGGAACCTGTCCGAAAAGCACGGGCTGGCCGGGATCGTGGCCGATCTCGATGGCGGGGAACTGCGCAGGGCCGACGGGCACCGTTTCGTCAATTTCAGTTGCTGTTCCTATCTGGATCTGGACCAGCATCCGCGGGTGATCGACGGCGCCATCGCGGCGTTGCGCCGCTTCGGCGTGCTGGACCATTGCATTCCCCGCGCCCGGGTCCAGTTACCGGCGCTGCTCGAACTCGAAGCCTCGCTTGGCGAGCTGTTCGAGGTCCAGGTGGTCAGCGCCATTTCCGCCAGTGTCGCCTCGGCCGGGCTGCTGCCGCTGCTGGGGTCGGGCCATCTCAGCGGCGGCCGGCGGCCCCTGATGATCTTCGACAAGAATTGTCACGTATCGATGAGCCAGGCCAAGCCGGCCTGCGCCGACGAGACGGAGGTGCTCACCTGCCGCCATCACGATCTCGACTTCATCGAGGATATGTGCCGCCGCCACCCGACGGTCTGCTATGTCTGCGATGGCAGCGACAGCCTGGGCGGCTATGCCCCCGTCGCCGACCTGTCCCGCCTGCAGGAAAGGTACGGGCTGTATGTCTATTACGATGACAGCCATTCGCTGAGCATTTCCGGCCGGCGCGGCGCCGGCCACGTGCGCAGCACCATGGCCGGGCTGGATGAGCGGACGATCATCGTCGCCACCCTGAACAAGGCCTTTGGCGCCAGCGGTGCCGCCATCATGTTCGGCGGGCAAAGCCATGAGACGCTGCGCATCGTCGAGCGGTTCGCCGGCGCGCTCAGCTATTCCCAGCCCATGAACACCGCCGCCGTGGGCGCCAGCATGGCTTCGGCCGAGATCCACCGGACGGGGGAACTCTCCACCCTTCAGGCCCGGCTGCGGCAGAAGATCGCCCTGTTCGACAGCCTGGTGCCCACACCGCAGGCCGGGGCCGGCTTTCCCATCCGGCTGGTGTCCGTCCCGGACACGCAGGTCGTGGAACTGGGGCGGGCGCTGTTCGCGGCCGGCTATTACGTCTCCCCCGTCTTTTTCCCGATCGTCGCGCGCGGCACCGCCGGCCTGCGGGTCATGATGCGTGTCGGCCAGGGTGACGAGACGATCCGGGGCCTGTGCGGCATGATCGCCGGCTTCGCCACCCGCGCCGGGGACGCGGCATGAGGCGGGATGCAGCGCCCCGCCGGGCCATACCGCGCAGCGTGCTTTACAGTTCGGCCCGCAACCCGGCGCATCTGGCACAGGCGCGGACGCATGATGCCGACCTGTACCTGATCGATCTGGAAGATTCGGTCCCGCGGGACGGCCGGGACGCGGCGCGGGCGGCCTGCCGGCAGGCCCTGGCCGGCGGCGGCGATCCGGGCCGGATGGCGGTCCGCGTCAATGGCTGCCGGACGGCCGATCATCACCGGGACATGGTGATGCTGATGGGGGCGCCGGTGCGCCCGGCCTTCATCTTCATGACCATGGTCGAGGATGCCGCCGAGCCGGCCTGCCTGCGGGCGGCGCTGGCGGATGCCGGGTGGCACCCGGCCCTGTATGCGACCATCGAGACGGTCCAGGCCGTGCAGCGCATCGCCGAACTGGCGCATGCCCTGGACGGGATGATCCTGGGATCGGCCGATCTGGCCGCAACCATCGGCGTGGATATCGGTGCGGCCGCGCTGCGCGCCGCGCGCCAGGCGATGGCCCTGGCCGCGGCGGGTGCCGGCATCGGCTGCCTGGATACCGGGAATTTCCGCCTGGATGATCCCGGCGCCCTGGCCGCCGAGATCGAGGAGGCGGTTTCGCTGGGTTTCCACGGCAAGGGAACGGTCCATCCCGGCGAACTGGCCGGCATCAACGCGGCCTTCCGCCCGCGGGCGGCGGAACTGCATCAGGCCCGGCGCATCATGGAAGCCACGGCGGCGGCCGGGGGCGGTGTCTGCATGCTGGACGGGCGCATGATCGGCCCGCCTTTCGTCAGGCGCGCACGCGACCTGCTTGGGTCGGCACAGGCGTGGCAGGCGGCCTTCGGGGCCGGCAACAGGGACGGGAGCGGCAGGTCATGACCCTCGTGCGTATCGCGGAGAACGAGTATCAGGAATGCCATGGCGGCGATTTCGAGGATTTCGAGGTCGGCATGACCATCAACCACTGGCCGGGCCGGACCATCACGGAAACGGACAATACCTGGCTGACCCTGCTGCTGATGAACCAGCACCCGCTGCATTTCGACAAGGCCTATGCCGAGGGCAGGGAATATGGAAGGATACTGGTGAACAGCTCCATCACCCTGGCGCTGGTCGGCGGCATGACGGTCCAGGCGCTTTCGGCCCGCGCGGTGGCCAATCTGGGCTGGGACAAGGTTCGCCTGCGCGATCCCGTCTATGTCGGTGACACGCTCTATGCGCGCAGCCGCATCATCGAAAAGCGCCCCTCCCGGTCGCGGCCGCAGCAAGGCATCATCGGCGTGGAGACCACGGGCCTGAAATCCACAGGCGAAACCGTGATCACCTTCGAGCGCTCATTCCTGGCACGCTGCCGGCCATAGCACCAGGTTGCGGTGAGTGGAACTCATCGCAAGTGGGTCCGGCGGCGACCGCCACAGCACCGCTCGTGCGGGGTCGCCAAGCCAACGGATGCTGGCGCCGGCACGCAGCAGGGCGATATCCCGCGCGCGGCTTCTGCCGGCCGTTGACGGCGGGCGCTTCCGGCCATAGTATGATCAATGACTCATCAATCATAAATATGGCGCCGGCATGCCGGCCGACCTGCGGAGGATGAAGCCCGTGTCCGTGATCAACAGCCAGCCGCCCCGCCCCGCCGCCGATCCCTCTCCCCCGCCGCCGCCGCTGCGCGGGGACCCGATCACGGGGAACCGCTATACCAGCCGGGAATTCATGGCGCTGGAATGGGACCGGATGTGGACCCGTGTCTGGCATATCGGCGGCTGGGCGGCGGACCTGCCGCAGCCGGGCGATTACATCACCCATGGCATCGGCCGTGAAAGCATCCTGATGGTAAGGCAGGAGGACGGGTCGGTCGCCGCCTTCTACAATGTCTGTCCGCACCGGGGAAACCGGCTGGTGCATGGCGATCTGGGCCATGCCAGGGTCTTCACCTGTTCGTATCATTCCTGGCAGTTCGACCGGGCCGGCACCACCTGCCGCGTTCAGGATCCCGATGATTTCCCGCAGGGAAACCCGTGCGGCAAGGTCCGCCTCTCCCCGGTCCGGTGCGAGGTGTGGGGCGGGTTCGTCTGGTTCAACATGGACCCCGATGCCCCGCCGCTGCGGCAGTTCCTGGACCCCGTGGCCCCGCAATTCGAGAAATACGGCATGGATGGCCAGGTGCGGGTGCTTTACCTGACGGCGGAGGTGAACTGCAACTGGAAGATCATTCACGACAATTTCAACGAGAGCTATCACCTGCCGACCCTGCATCCCGAACTCTCGACCTTCATCGAGGATGCCTATCAGGACACGATGTTCGATCTTTACGCCTCCGGCCACAACCGGATGCGCATGAAGGGCGGCCTGCCATCGCTGCGGGCGCAGAGCGTGACGGATGTGGCGCAGCCGCTGGACGACATCCTGCGCGCCTGGGACCTGGACCCGGCCGCCTTCCAGGGCCATGCCCGCGATGCGCGCCGCGCCCTGCAGGAACAGAAGCGCCGGCTGGGCCGCGAACGCGGCTTTGCCCATTACGATCTGCTGGATGACGACCAGTTGACCGACTACCACCATTACACCCTGTTTCCCAACATCTCCCTGACCATGAGCGCCGACGGGTTCCAGTTGCTGCGCCCGCAGCCCCACCCGACCGATCCGGAGAAATGCATCTTCGACCATTGGTACATGGTGCCCGTGGTGCCGGGACAGACGGAGGCCGCGACCCCGGTCGGCCCCCGCCCCCTGGCCGAGGCCGAGCATGAGATTTTCACGCATGGCGACCAGACCCTGGGCTTCGTCGCCGACCAGGACCTGTCCATCGCCGTGGGGCAGCAACTGGGCCTGCGCTCCCGCGGGTTCAAGGATGCCTATCTGACGGGCCAGGAAGCGCGCGTCCGCCGCTTTCACGAGATGATCAACGATTATATCGAGGGGCGGCGCTGAAGACGGTCGCCGCCGGACCAACTTGCGATGAGTTCTACTCATCGCAAGTTGGTATGACCTTCACTATCTCCATCACCCCGGCGAAAGCCGGGGTGACCGGATGAGGCCGTTGACATGCCGGAAAACAAGGAAAACCGCCCTAATCCTTGACCGTCGCCTTCGCCCGGCGGCGGGGGGCGGGCTTTTTTGCCGGTTGCGGCTCGGGCTGGGGTTCCGGCGGCCGTGGTGCCAGCGGACCCGCCTGCAGGCCGCTGGCGACGAAGCGCAGATAGGTATCCAGGATTTCCGGCGACAGCGGCCTTATCTTGCCATCCGCCGCGCAGAACCGCATCAGCAGATAGGATCGGGCGCCCATCAGCATGCTGGCCACCTGTTCCAGTTCCGCCTCGCTGTACAGCGGCGGGTCCTGGTCCTTCAGGCTGCGGCGCAGGGACCGGACATAGCGTTCGACCAGCATGTCGACATGGGCGCGAAAGGCGGCCGGCGCGAACAGTTCCGCTTCCATCATCAGGCGGTACATATAGGGATGCGCCACCAGATAGGCGAAGTTCGCCTCCAGCCCCCGGCGCTCCACCTCGTAAAGGGAGGTGGCGTTGCGCACCGCCTCGCTGATCCGGTCCAGCATGCGTGCGCCCAGGGTCGGCAGCAGCAGATCGAACAATTCCTGTTGCGACTTGAAATGCAGATAGAAGGTGCCATGCGCCACCTTGGCCTTGGCCGTCACCCGCGCGATGGAACAGCCGGAATAACCATAGCGCCCCACGATCTTCGCCGCCGCCTCGATCAGGGCCATCCGCGTGGCCTCGTTCTTTTCCACCTTTTCGGCGGACGGCTTCCGTTTCCGGCCCTGTGCGCTTGCCCCCACCGTCGACACTCCCTGAACGTGAACCGGCACCGGACAGGCGCCGGTTCCCATGCTGTTTCCCGCCGGATCATAGCAACGGATGGGGCAACGGTTCAACGTCGGGCAGGGCGGGCGGCGGGCCGGGTGGCGGCATCATCGCTTCCGGGCGGGCCGGCGTTTCCTGTATTGACTAATGATTCATTGATCATAATCATACCGCCGGACGGGAACGTGAAGGAGGGACGGGAGATGACCGGCGGGGACGTGGTCGGCGTGGAAATGCGGGGACCGGTGGCCCATGTCACCGTCAACCGGCCCGACGCGCTCAACGCGCTGGACATGGCGCTGGCCACCGCCCTGGACGGGGTGCTGGCCGGGCTGGAGGCGGATGACGCCGTGCGCGCCATCGTCCTGACCGGGGCCGGCCGCGCCTTCATGGCCGGCGGCGATGTACGGGAATTCGCCACCACGCTGGACCAGACGCCGGCGGACCGCCGCCGTTATTTCAGCCGGCTGATCGGCCATGCCCATGGCGCGGTGCAGCGCATCTGGCGCATGCCAAAGCCGGTCATCGCCGCCATCAACGGCCCTGTTGCCGGGTTCGGCATCGGACTGGCCGCGGCCTGCGACGTTTCCGTCGCGGCCGAGGGGGCGGGCTTCTCCCTGGCCTATTGCCACCTGGGGGCCACGCCGGATGGCGGGGCGACCATGATCCTGCCGCATCTGTGCGGCCTGAAACGAGCCAGCGAACTGGTGATGCTGGGCGACCGGTTCGGCGCGGCCGAGGCGCACCGGCTGGGCATCGTCAATCAGGTGGTGGCCGCCGATGCCCTGGCCACAACGGCGGCAGCGCTGGCACAGCGCCTGGCCGCCGGCCCCGCAGGCGCCCATGCGGCGGCAAAGTCCCTGTTGCGCGCGCCCCTGACCGCGGCCTTCACGGCACAGCTTCTGGCCGAAAAGGAGCGGTTCACCGCCCGCGCCGACAGCGCGGAATTCGCCGAGGGGCTGCGGGCCTTCCTGGACAAGAGGCGGCCGGATTTCACCGGTTGCCGGAACGGCCCGCAGGCTTGACAAGCGGGGACCGCTGCAACACAATGACTGGCGGATCATTAATCATAACCGATCACTGGAAGGCCTGGTCACCGCAAGGCGTGATCACCCGTCAACATGATCATCGGGCGGGCGTCATCCGGGGATGACGGGCCCTGATGATGCCACGAGATTTGCCCGGCCCCCTGGCGGTGCCGGCCACATGATCAATCGGAAATCGGGAGGAAAAGATGCCGTTCACGGGACCGGTGGAAGACCGGCTCGCCATCCGCGAGCTGAACGAGACCTATGCGGATGCCGTCAACCAGCATAATGCCGAGGATTGGGCCTCCACCTGGGCGCAGGATGCTTTCTGGTGCCTGCCCCACGTGCCGGGCATGGAGAAGCTGTCGGGCAAGCAGACCATTGTCGACGCCTGGGTGGCGGCGATGAAACATTATCCCGACATCGTGTTCCTGGTGCTGCCCGGCTTCATCCAGGTCGATGGCGACCAGGCCACGGCGCGCATGTACACGGCGGAATCCTATACCGACAGCGATGGTGTCGCGCGGCGCACCCACGGCCAGTATGACGACATCCTGGTGAAGAAGGACGGTCGCTGGGCCTTCAAATCCCGCACCTTCTCCGTGCGCTACTGGGTTTGACGGGGGGCACCATGGGACGTCTTGAAGGCAAGGGCGCCATCGTTGTCGGGGCGGCCAACCGGGACAATATGGGTCAGGTCATCGCCCGCCGCTTCGCCGCGGAAGGGGCCACGGTGGTGGTCGCCGGCCGCAGGCGGGACGAGCTGGAACGGCTGGCCGGCGAGATCGGCGGGCACGCAGCGCTTTGCGACATCACCGACCGGGAACAGGTCTTCGCGCTGGCCGATTTCGCCAGGGAAAGGCTGGGCCATGTCGATATCGCGCTGAACGCCACGGGCTGGGGTCTGCTGAAACCATTCCTGGAAACCACGGAGGACGAATTCGATCAGATGAGCGCGCTTCAGTTCAAGGGGCCGTTCATGTTCTATCAGGCCGTGATCGGCGCCATGGACCGGGGCGGGTCGATCATCCAGATCAGTTCGGCCACCGCCACCATCATGCTGAACGATCATGCCGCCTATATGGGGGCCAAGGCCGGGACCGATCACATCATCCGCGTCGTGGCCCATGAATTCGGCAGCCGCGGCATCCGCGCCAATTCCATTTCCCCCGGCCTGACCGCCACGCCGATGACGGCCGACCACATGGCCATTCCCGGCCTGACAGAGGCGTTCCTGCCCGAATATCCGCTGGGCCGGATCGGCACATCGGACGATATCGCCGCCGCCGCGGTCTGGCTGGGATCGGATGAATGCTTCATGACGGGCCAGAACCTGCAGGTCAATGGCGGGCTGACCCTTCGCCGCAACCCCACGCGGGAAGAGGTGGCGGCATCGGTGGCACGGGCGACGGCGGGTTGAGGCCAGATCCCGGTGAGTGCAACTCACCGGGATCTTGTACGGCGGCGACCGCCGCAGCACCGCCCGCGTGCGGCATGGCCGAGCCGTTGGCGTGCTGGCGCCCGCGCCTGGGGGTCTGCCAGAACCGCCGGCGGACCCCGTCATCTGTGCCAAGGCGCCGGGCGGCCCCCTACCCCGCCGCCTTGCCCCGGCGGCGCGGGGCCAGGGGCACCACTTTTGCCTGTCCGTCCGGCACCGCCTTGGTGGCGTGTGCTTCCGGCCCGGCGCTGGCGGCTTCCGCCCCGGGGGTCATCGACGGCGCCGTCACCAGCTTCACCCCCAACCCTTCCGCAACGAAGCGCAGATAGGTTTCGGTCAGCTCGGGGGTCAGCGGTTTCAGGCTGTTGCCCTGCACGCAGAACCGGGTCAGCAGGTAATAGCGCGCACCCAGCAGCATGGAGATGACGGCATCCAGCTGTTCCTCGCTGAAGGCCGGCCGGCTTTGCGCCGCCATCGACCGGCGCAGCGACTTCTTGTAGGGCTTGGCCAGTTCCTCGAAATATTGCCGGTAGGCGACGGGGGCGTAAAGTTCCGCCTCCGACGTGACGCGGTGCAGATAGGGATGCTGCACCAGATAGTCGAAATTGGCGACCAGCCCGCGATGTTCCAGCTCGATCAGGCTTTTGCTGTCGCGCACCGCCTTGCCGATCACCTCCAGCATCTCCGCGCCCAGGGCGGGCAGCAACTGGTCGAACAGATCCTGCTGCGATTTGAAATGCAGGTAGAAGGTGCCGTGCGCCACCTTGGCCCTTGCCGCGACGCGGGCGATGGAACAGCCGGCATAGCCATATTTGCCGATGACCCGCGCCGCCGCGTTCAACAGGCGGGTGCGCGTCTCCTCGTTCTTCTGCTGCTGGGCTTCCGACCGGCGGCGGCGGGTGGCCGGCTGCCCGCTATTCGCCTTGTCGTCGGCAACGGCTTTCTGCTTCCTGGGCGGCACGGGATCACCCTGCTTGGCTGCGGTGGTTGGCGGGACTGCCGGAATGTGATTGGTGACTCGTAAGTCATTTTGGCACACTCCGCCTGTGCCCGCAATCGGTGGATTGCGCGGCGGCAAAATCCTGAAATCCTGCAGGAAGGGCCGTTGACGGGCCAGGGCCGCGACGTTACATTGACTAATGAATCAAAAATCATTGTCGGGGGAACGGGGTCGTTCAAGGCGGGCAGGAAAGGGGTACTGCCCCTTGAAGTCGCCGGCGTCCGGACCATCCGGCATCATAGGGGGATTTCCATGCAGATAAGCCGCGAGCAGATGCTGCGCGCCTACCGCCAGATGGTGACGATACGGGCGTTCGAGGAACGGATCCATGTCGATATCCAGCGCGGCGGCATTGCCGGTTTCACCCATCTTTATGCGGGCCAGGAGGCCGTGGCCGTCGGGGTGTGCGAACATCTGACGGAACGGGACAAGATCATCAGCACCCATCGCGGCCACGGTCATTGCATCGCCAAGGGCTGTGACGTCATCGGCATGATGAAGGAAATCTATGGAAGGCGGGACGGGCTGTGCAAGGGCAAGGGCGGGTCGATGCACATCGCCGACCTGGACAAGGGCATGCTGGGTGCCAATGGCATCGTTGGCGGCGGCCCGCCCATCGCCGTGGGGGCGGCCATCACGGCCAAGGTGCTGAAGACGGGCGGTGTCGCCGTATCGTTCAGCGGCGACGGCGCCAGCAACCAGGGCACCGTGTTCGAGGCCATGAACATGGCCGTGGTGCTGAAGGTGCCGAAGATCTTCGTGCTGGAGAATAACGGCTACAGCGAACATACCGGTTTCAGCTATGCGGTCGGCAGCAAGGATATGGTGCGCCGCACCGAAGGCTTCGGCATGCCTGTGTTCCAGGCCGATGGCTATGATTTCTTTTCCGTCCATGAGGCGATGCGCCAGGCAACGGAACTGTCGCGCAATGGCGGCGGCCCCTGCGCCGTCTATGCCGAATGCACCCGCTTCTTCGGGCATTTCGAGGGCGATCCCCAGCTTTACCGCGCCAAGGACGAGGTGGCGCGGCTGCGGGCGGAGAATGACAGCCTGAAAATCTTCCGCCAGCGGGTGACGGAAACAGGATTGCTGCCCGGCAGCGATCTGGATCAGGTGGAAGGCGAGGTGCATGACCTGATCGACCGCGCCGTGCGCGAGGCGGTCGCCGCCCCCGCCCCCACCCAAGCCGACGTCCTGACCGACGTCTATATCAGCTATTGAGCGGGAGCCTGACCCATGCCCAGGATTTCCATGCGCCAGGCGATCAACGACGCCCTGCATCTTGAAATGGAACGCGACCCGCGCGTCATCGTGCTGGGGGAGGATGTGTCCGGCGGTGCCGGCGGCACGTCGGGGGAACGTGAAGCCGCCGGCGGCGTCTTCGGCCTGACCAAGGGGCTGCTGCCCCGGTTCGGCGAGGACCGGGTGATCGACACGCCGATCAGCGAAAGCTGCATCGTGGGTGCCGCCAATGGCGCGGCGCTCACCGGCCTGCGCCCCGTGGCGGAGATCATGTTCGCCGATTTCGTGGGCGTCTGCCTGGATCAGTTGCTGAACCAGGCGGCCAAGTTCCGCTACATGTTCGGCGGCAAGGCGCGCACGCCGCTGGTCATCCGCATGACCTGCGGCGGCGGCATGAACGCGGCGGCCCAGCATTCGCAGACGATCTATCCCCTGCTGACCGCCATTCCCGGCCTGAAAGTGGTGGTGCCGTCTAACGCCTATGACGCCAAGGGCCTGCTGCTGACCGCCATCCGCGACGATGATCCCGTCATCTTCTTCGAGCATAAATCGCTGTACATGGATGAATGCGAGGTGCCGGACGGGGATTACACCATCCCGTTCGGCGAGGCGGCCATGGTGCGCGAGGGGGAGCATGTGACCGTGGTCGCCCTGGCCCGCATGGTGCCGCTGGCGGCCGGCGTGGTGGACAGGCTGGCGGCGGAGGGGATTACCTGCGACCTGATCGACCCGCGCACCACCAGCCCGCTGGATGAGGAAACCATCCTGGAAAGCGTGCGGGCCACGGGCCGGCTGGTGGTGGTGGATGAAAGCCCGCCACGCTGCTCCGTCGCGGCCGACATCGCGGCCATGGTCGCGGAAAAGGCCTTCCACCATCTGAAGGCCCCGATCATCCAGGTGACGGCCCCGCACACGCCCGTGCCCTTCGCGCGCGAGCTGGAGGCAGCCTATCTTCCGTCGCCGGAGAAGATCGAGGCGGCCATCCGCAAAGTGCTTTCCGGCCGCTGACACGAAGGGGTTGCGACGCGATGAATGCCATCACCCCGATCATCATGCCCAAATGGGGCCTGGAAATGTCGGAAGGCACGATCTCCAACTGGCACGTGGCGGAGGGGCAGACCCTCACGCGCGGCATGGAAATCGTCGATATCGAAACTGCCAAGATCGTCAACACGCTGGAATCCGACCTGGAAGGCACGGTGCGCCGGCTGGTGGCCCCCGTGGGGCAGACCCTGCCCGTGGGTGCCTTGATCGCCATCGTCGCCGATGCGGGCGTGCCGGACGCGGAGATCGACCGCTTCATCCGGGGGGATGCCCCGGCGGCGGAACCGGCGGAAGCGCCCGCCCCCAACCCGGCCCCGGCGCCCGCAATGACCGATGCCGGCACCGGTCCGGCGCCGGCATCGGTCAGTGATCCCGATCTGGAACACCGGAACGAGACGGCGTCGGCAACCCCCATGGCCCGGCGCATCGCCAACCGGAACGGGGTGGATCTGTCGCTTGTCACCGGCACGGGCCGCAATGGCCGGATCAGTCAGGAGGATGTGGAGGCCTTCATCGCCGCCCGCCCCGCGGCGGCGGCCCCGATGGCGTCTCCCGCGGCGTCTCCCGCGGCGTCTCCTGTGGCCGGGGGCCCGGACATTGCCGCCGGCAACCGGGCCGTCCATGCCACCTCCCACGCCATCCGGCTGGCCAACCGGCTGGGCATCGACCTGACCCGGCTGGCCGGCACGGGCCGCAACGGTCGGGTGAATGTGCAGGATGTGGAGCGCGTTGCCGGGGAAAGCGGCCTGACCGTCACGCCTGGCCCCGCCGCCACCCCGCCCGCCGGTCCCGCTGCGCGCAAGCTGGCGGCCGATCTGGGCGTGTCCCTGTCCGGCGTCACGCCCACCGGGCCGAAGGGCCATGCCACGAAGGAGGATGTGCGCAACGCCGCCGCCCCGGCCCCCGTTCCTGATCCCACGGTCACCGGCGGCGATCTGGTGCCGCACAGCGCCATGCGCCGCACCATCGCCACGGCCCTGACGGCCGCCAAGCGCGACGTGCCGCATTTCTATCTGACTGCCGACATCCTGATGGATGATCTGCTGACCCTGCGGGCACAGTTGAACGCCATGGCGGGACAGAAGATATCGGTCAATGATTTCATCGTCCGCGCATCCGCCCTGGCCCTGTCGGACGTGCCCGATGTGAATGTGCAATATACCGACGCGGGCATGCGTCGGTTCACCCAGGCCAATATCGCCATCGCCGTGGCGATCGAGGGCGGGCTGGTCACGCCGGTCCTGCATGATGCCGGCGGCCGGCCGCTGCGCGCCATCGCGGCAGAGGCCGCATCCCTGGCCGCCCGTGCCCGCGACCGGCGGCTGACCGCGTCCGACCTTTCCGGCGGCACCTTCGCCATTTCCAATCTGGGCATGTTCGGCATCCGGGATTTCCAGGCCATCATCGCCCCGCCGCAGGCCGCCATCCTGGCCGTCGGCGCCACGCGGCGCGACGCGCAGGAGGGGCCGGATGGTGGGGTGCGGTTCCGGTCCGTCCTGTCGGTGACGCTGTCCTGCGACCACCGCGCCATTGACGGGGCGGTCGGTGCCCGCTTCCTGGCAGCATTGCGCCAGCATCTGGAACAGCCGCTGGGGCTGTTGAGCTGAAAGGGGAGACAGTGCCATGGGCGATCTGGATATCCTGCTGGCCAAGCAGGCGCTGCATGAACTGAACATGGCCTATTGCCGGGGCGTGGACCGGGCGGACGAGGCGCTGCTGCGCAGCGTCTGGCACCCGGATGCCACGGTCGATTTCGGCTATTTCACGGGGCCGGCGGCGGATTTCTGCGCCCTGGCCGTGGGGGCGACGGGCGGGCTGGCCCGGTCGTTCCACATGGCCGGCAATGAATGGTTCGACATTCGCGGCGACCGGGCGGTAGGGGAAATCTACAGCCTGACGCTGGCCGCCGGGGCCGGAGACGACACGGACAGCCTTCTTTATGGCCGCTATCTGGACCGGTATGAAAGGCGGGACGGCGTATGGAAATTCAGCCATCGCCAGTATCTGATGGATTGGAACGCCAGCCCGCCGCGCAGCGTGTCCTGGGATCAGGGGGTCTTCGCGCTGATGAAACATCGGGGCGGTCAGGCCCCTTCCGACGCTGTCTATGCGCTTTGGCAGGATTGATTAAGGAGCGGTGCGGTCCCCGGACCGTTTCTTATACTATTTTGCGGTGATTAGAACCAATAGGTTCTAATCACCGCCCTCAATTGCCGGCGCCAACATTCGTTGGCTTGGGCTACGCCGAACGAGCGGTGCTGTGGCAGTCGCCGCCGGACCAACTTGCGATGAGTTCTACTCATCGCAAGTTGGTATTAGATCAGGGCAAACGGCCCGCATTATTGTGCAAGTCTGCGGGTGACCCCTGCCCTGACCAGCCTGTTCCGTCTTCCCCGCCAGGAGGCCGGGGAAGACGGCAGGCTTTCCCCTACCGCGCCAAAATCGTCACGGCCGACACGCCGGGCGCGCCATAGACATGGGTGTAGCCGGTGCGGACCGGTTTCGGCACCTGCCGCGCCCCGGCCTGCCCGCGCAATTGCAACACCGTCTCATAGACCTGGCGCAGGCCCGATGCGCCGATCGGCTCCCCATTGGCCAGACAGCCGCCATCGGTGTTGACGGGCAATTTCCCGTCCAGCCGGGTCAGGCCGTCGCGCAGCCATTTCTCCTGCTCCCCGTCCCGGCAGAAGCCATTTTCGGCCATATGCATGATTTCCGCCCCGCTTTCGGTATCCTGAAGCTGGGCGATGTCGATCTCATCCGGGCCGATACCGGCCATGGCAAAGGCGGCGCGGGCGGCGATGGGGGTGGCCCCCTCCCCATCGTCCACCGACAGGCCGGGGCTGAACACCTCGAACGATCCGGCCCCGCGCGTGCGCATGGCCGCCGCCTTCAACCAGACGGGATGGCGTGTCAATTCTGCCGCCTTCTGCGGGCTGGCCAGGATCAGGGCCACCGCCCCTTCGCCCGGCGAACAGAACATATATTGGCGCAGCGGATCGCTGATCATCGTGGATTGCGCGATCTCCGCATAGGACAGCGCGCGGCGGCGCCAGGCATGGGGGTTCAGCGCGCCATTGGCAAAGGCCTTTTCCGCCACGCGAACCAGGGCATCATCGGTGATGCCGTGCAGGGCCATGTAGCGCTGGATCTTCATGGCGAAGAATTGCGTGGTCAGCGCAAACCCCACCTCTCCATACCATTCCGGCAGGCCCCAATCGGCCGGGCGCACCCGGAACGATCCCTGTTCATGCTTGTCGAACCCGACGACAAGCCCAAGATCATACTGCCCCGACCGGATGGCGCCATAGGCAGAAATCAGTGCGCTGCCCCCCGTGGCACAGCCATTGGCGACATTGATGAATTGCAGGCCCGTCAGGCCCAGTTCATCCACCATCGTATCGGCATTGCCGCCATCCTGGCTGCCGCCATAGGCGAACTGCACATCGCCCCACGCGATCCCGGCATCGCCCAGGGCCTGACGCACGGCGAAGGCCCCCTGTTCCAAACCTGTGCGGTCCGGTGTCCGTCCGAACGGATGGATACCGATGCCCACAATCGCGACATCCGACATGTCCTGTTCCTCCCAGCCTTCCCGGTCGTCACGCCACCGGGCGGAATGCGTACATCAGCAGGTCACACCCCTGTTCATCACGGAACAGGGGCCGGATGGTCAGCCGCATGGGCATGCCGATGCGCAGATCCTCCGGCACGCAATCCACCAGCCGCGTTTCCACCCGCACCTGCCCCGGCAATTCGACATAGCCCAGCGCGAAGGGCTGGAAGTCCGCCTTCGTCTCCCGCCCCAGATAGGGCGGCTGCTTGGGCAGGAAACGCTGGACCGTCCAGCTCCACAAGGTGCCCTGCCGCGCCAGTTCCACCGGCCGTTCGCCCGGACGGCCCATGAAGGGAAAGCGGATGCGGCCCCGCCCATCGACACCGCCGATCAGGGCGGGATCGGCGCCGGGCCAGGTAAAGACATTGTCGGCCAGCGGCCTGCCCTCCATCGCCATGATGGTTCCTCCGTCGCGTTCAGCCATTCGGGTGGGGGTCAACGCCGCTTCCGGGAGCCCAGGCGTTGACTTTTGATTCATCAGTCATAATAATGAACATGGGCGCGGTTGCTTGTCAATTCATGAAGGGGGTGAAAGCATCCCCTTCCCGCCCCCTTCGACAATGGGATCATCAACAACGGACATCTGGGGAGGATAGGCGATGGACCTTCGGCTGGGCGGGCGCAAGGCGCTGATCACCGGTTCCACGCGGGGCATCGGCCGGCGCGTGGCGGAGCTTCTGGCGCGGGAAGGCTGCGACATCGCCATCGGCGCCCGCAAGCCGGCAGAGGTGGAGGCCACGGTCGCCGAACTATCCGGTCTGGGCGTGAAGGTTGCCGGTGCCGCCATGGATGCCGGGGACGCGGATTCGGTGCGTGACTGGGTGGCGCGCATGGGCGAGGCGCTGGGCGGGATCGACATCCTGATCCCGAATGTCTCCGTCGGCGGCAGCATGAACGGGGAGCAAAGCTGGCACGATGCCTTTCAGGTCGATGTGCTGGGCACGCTGCGCGCCGTGGATGCGGCCCTGCCGGCGCTGGAGGCATCGGGCCAGGGGGCGATCACCATCACCGGCACGACGGCGGCGGTGGAAACCTTCATGGCGCCCATGGCCTATAACGCGCTGAAAGGGGCCCTGATCATCCATGCCAAGCAATTGTCGCAAACGCTGATGCCGCGCGGCATCCGGGTCAATGTCGTGTCCCCCGGCCCCACGGAATTTCCCGGCGGCGCCTGGGACGGGTTCCGCACCGACCTGCCCGACCTTTATGCCGCCGCCATCGCCGAACAGCCGTCGGGCCGCCTGGGCACGCCGGAAGAGGTGGCATCCTGCATCGCCTTCCTGTCCAGCCCGGCGGCAAGCTGGGTCACCGGCGTCAATCTGGTGGTGGATGGCGGCTATACCAAGCGCGTGCAGCTCTGACGGCAGGGGGGATGGGCCATGTCCAGCAGGATCGACGTCTATCTGGTCGCCGGCGGCAAGTATCATGACATCAATTTCGCGCGGCTGGAGCTGTTGACGCTTCTGGCCGAGCATGAGGATATAAGGGTGGAGGTCGGGCCCGATTACAGCCGCATCGCGGAGATCGAGGCGGCCGACATACTGATCACCTATACCTGCGATGTGGTGCCCAGTGCGGCCGAACAGGCCGGCCTGCGCCGGTTCCTGGCCAAGGGCGGCAAATGGTTCGCCCTGCACGGCACCAATTCCGTCATCCGGTTTCTGGAGGATGGGCGCATCGACTGCCCCGACCTGGATGATGATCTGTCGGACATGCTGGGCAGCCAGTTCCGCGCCCATCCCCCCATCTGCCGCTACGAAATCCAGGTGACCGACAGCACCCACCCCCTGACCGCCGGCCTGAAGAATTTCTGGGTCGAAGATGAGCTGTATCTGGGCACCGTCAGCCCCGGCAATCAAACCCTGCTGCATACGCGCTGGGGCGGGAACTGCGCCCCCTTCGTGCAGGAGGACTGGCCGGAAGCCGACCATCCCGTGCTGTATCTGCGCGATCACGGGCCGGGGCAGGTGCTGTATCTGGTGCTGGGCCATTGCCGGGGCAAGCACGACCTGCGTCCCCTGATGGAGGAATATCCCCATAGCGAGCGCTGTTCCTGGCAAAGCCCCGTCTTTTATGAATTGCTGCGCCGGGGCATCCGCTGGGCCATCGGCCGCGGCGCCATGGGGGCAACACCGGGGTTCTGATCAAGGCCGGCGCCAACATCCGTTGCTCGGGCGCACGCGGCATGTGGCGCGCGGCGGCAGTCGCCGCCGGACCAACTTGCGATGAGTTCTACTCATTGCAAGTTGGTATAACGCCCCGGTCCAGCGCCCTTGACAATTCGCGGGGTGGAAAGGTGGTCACCCGGGACAGGTCGAGATGGCAATCACGGGACAGTGCCTGATGATCACCGGCCTTCAGTGGAAACTGCCCGATCCCATGGTGTCTGGCATCGGTGTTTATCCAGACAAACAGGGTGTCGGCCGCACAGATACACAGGGTCAGCTTGTCCTTGGGCGGCGATGCCAGTGTCGTGTGAATGACATAGACATGCCCCGGCGTCACAGAACACCGTATGCCGCAAATTCCCGTGCGTCTTGCAGAATGTCCGCCCTGGCGGGGTTCTCCTCATCGATCATGGCTTGATAATCCATGGGGCCATTGACCGGGGCTTCCATCCACGCCCGTTCCTGATGGGTCAGGCTGGACAAGGCGCTGAAACTATATTGCCGGCAAAAGGCGATGGCTTCGTCAAGGCATTCGACATCGCTGGGCGACAATACATCCAGGTCTGGCGCGCGGCGGGCCCGGACCTGTGGGTACGATTTCTGACCAACCTCAATCGCGGTGAACACGGATTCAGGATCGCCCAGCAAATCGACCCGTCCCTTGATCATGTCATACACAGATGACGGAACAGGCCCGTTCGGCATGGCGATGAACGTGTCCGCGACAATGGGACGCCCATAGCGGTTCAGGTGATATTTTTCAGCGAAAAACAATATCTTGGAGGCAAAGAACACGGTCACGCCCGGCCATTTCGAGGCAATGTGGGTCAGCGCCTCGACCGCCTTCTTCTCATCATACTGGAATTTCAGGACGGGCATGTTCATCATGTTCATACCGGCATCCTATCCCATAGCCGCCATGACCTGCCATCCGAAAATGGCCAGCCCCCCCTACCCCTTCATGCCCACCAGCACCCGCCCGTCTTCCACCTTCACCGGGAAACAGGTCAGCGGGCGATAGCCGCTGCTGCCCAGGGCGCGGCCGGTGATCAGGTCGAACCGGGCGCCGTGCAGGGGGCAGGAGATGCTGTTCTGGCGCAGCCGCCCGCCATCCAGCGGGGATTGCGCGTGCGGGCAGCGGTTGCGCAGGGCAAAGAAACCGCCCGCCGCGTGGCAGACCAGCACCTCCTCCCCCGCCAGGGAAAACAGGCGCATCTGCCCCGGCGGCAGGTCATCGGCGGAAAGCAGGTCGTGATAGGTCGGGTTTTCGGCGGCAATATCGGCGGACATGGATGTCATCCTGCGCGAAAGCGGCATGGAACAAGGGGTTGATGCCCGATGATGATTGATCCTTGATTCATCAGTCAACGTAAAAATCACTCTTCCCCGCTTCAGGCCGTTGACGAACCCGCGTCCCCGATCTAGTCTGATTTGTGACTCACCAATCATTCAAAATCCGGAGCAAGGCCATGTTGGGGATCGACCTCATGCGCGACCCGGCCATCCAGGCATTCCGGGCGGAGGTGCAGCGTTTCTGCGCCACGCACCTGCCCGCCGATATCCGCGACAAGGTCCTGTCGGGCCAGCATCTGGGCAAGGATGATTATGTCCGCTGGCAGAAGATCCTGTTCGACAGGGACTGGATCGTCGGCCATTGGCCGCGCCAGTATGGCGGACAGGACTGGACCCCCCTGCAGCGCGCCATCTTCGATGATGAAACCAGCAAGGCGGGCGCGCCCTGGCTGACCCCGTTCGGCGTCTGCTATGCCGGCCCCGTGATCTACACCTTCGGCAGCCAGGCGCAGAAGGACCGGTTCCTGCCCGCCATCCGCAGCACCGACACCTGGTGGTGCCAGGGTTATTCGGAACCGGGGGCGGGGTCGGACCTGGCCAATATCAAGACCCGCGCCGTGCGGGACGGCGACCATTACATCGTGAATGGCCAGAAGACCTGGACCACCATGGCGCAATGGGCTGACATGATGTTCGCCCTGGTGCGCACCGGCAATGACGGCAAGCCGCAGAACGGCATTTCCTTCCTGCTGATCGACATGAAGGCACCGGGCGTCACGGTGCGGCCCATCATCAGCATCGACAAGTGCCACCACCTGAACGAGGTGTTCCTGGACGATGTCCGCGTGCCGGCGGACCATCTGGTGGGGGAAGAGGGGCGCGGCTGGACCTATGCCAAGTTCCTGCTGAACAATGAACGCCTGCTGGGGGCGGAGGTGGGCAAATCCACCCGCCTGCTGCACCAGTTGCGCCGCACGCTGGCCGAAATCCGCGATGGCGGCCGGCCCCTGGCCGATGATCCGCACTGGCGCCGCCGGCTGGGCGAATTGCGCGCCCGGCTGCTGGGACTGGAGGCGGTATGCAACGAATATCTGGCCGCCGCGGAGGCCGGGTCCACGCCGGGGCTGGAGGTTTCGGCCCTGAAGATCATGGGATCGGAACTGATCCAGGGGATAACGGGGGCCATGGTCGATGCGCTGGCCGTCAAGGGCCTGGTCTACCAGACGGAAGGTCTGGAACCGGGCTGGCAGGCGCCGGCGGTCGGGGTGCCGGGTGCGCCCGGCATGATCCGCGAACATCTGCACGACCGCGCCACCACCATCTATGGCGGTGCCAACGAGATTCAACGCAACATCCTGGCAAAGGCCGTTCTCGGCCTCTAGGGAGCAACATGTCGGCATTCACCCAAGAAGACCGCAGCCTGCTGGCCGACAGCGTCGATCGTTTCATCACCGACGCCTATGGTCCGGACCGCCGTGCGGCCATCCTGAAATCCGACGATGGGTTCGGGCGGGCCGAATGGGCGCGCTATGCCGAACTCGGCTGGCTGGGCATCGCCATCGGCGAGGATCATGGCGGGTCCGGCGGCGGGCTGGCCGAACTGGCCGTGCTGATGCGGGCCGCGGGCCGTGGCCTGCTGATGGAACCGCTGCTGCCCACGCTGGTGCAGGCCGCAGGCGCGCTGGCGGCCGGCGGCAGTGCCGAACAGCAGGCACAATGGCTGCCCGCCATCGCCGGGGGACAGGCCATCCTGGCCTTTGCCCAGGATGATGCCGCCGGCGACGGGGCGCCGGTGACGGCCCGGCCCGACGGGGACGGCTATCGCCTGTCGGGCTGCCGGGGCTTCGTGCTGTACGGTGCCGCCGCCGACCGCATCATCGTCAAGGCCGACCTGGCCGGCGACACCGCCCTGTTCCTGCTGTGCCCGACGGCCGCGGGCGTCACCCTGGCGCATGCGCGCAGCATCGATGACCGGCCCGTGTCCGACCTGACACTGGACAATGTGCGGGTCGCGGCGGCAGACCGGCTGCCCGGCGGCGACGCGGCCCTGCTGGACCGGCTGAACCGGATGGCCGCCCTGGCCGTGTGTGCCGAGGCGGTGGGCGCCATGGAGGCGGCAAACCGCCTGACCCTGGACTATCTGAAAACCCGGACGCAGTTCGGCACCAGCATCGGCAGTTTCCAGGTGCCGCAGCACCGGATGGTCGACATGGTTCTGGCCGCGCAGGAGGCCGCCGCCATCACATGGTCCGCGATCGGCGCGGCCATCGCGGCCGGCACGGGCGGCCCCGCCATCCGGGACGCCCCCGTCCTGACCGCCGCCGCCAAGGCGCGCAGCGCCGCCGCCGCCCGCCTGATCGGGGAGCAATCCATACAATTGCATGGCGGGATCGGCATGACAGAAGAGTATGTCATCGGGCATTACTATCGTCGCCTGATGCTGTTGGAAACGCTGTTCGGCGGGGCTGGCTGGCATCTGGACCGGTTGGGCGGCTGGACGGCCGCCGGTTTTGACGGGGGGGATGCCTGATGGCGGCGGCTGTGAACCTTGCACCCGGCGGCTGGACCGCGCAGCCCCTGGCGGCGCTGGCCCGCCAGCATGCCGCGCGAACACCCGATGCCGTCGCCTTCCTGAACAATGACCAGCATCCCGGCACCTATGCCGCGCTGCTGACCGATGCCGAGGCGCTGGCCGTCGGGCTTTGGGATCTGGGCCTGCGACCGGGCGACGTGATCAGCTTCCAGTTGCCCAACTGGATGGAAGCCGTGCTGATCGATATTGCGGCCGGGCTGCTGGGTCTGGTCTGCAATCCCATCGTGCCCATCTATCGCGGGGCGGAGGTGGGGTTGATCCTGGCCGACTGCAAAAGCCGGCTGATCTTCATCCCCGATACCTATCGCGGCTTTGATTATGCCGCCATGCTGGACGGGTTGCGGCCATCCCTGCCCGACCTGCGCCATGTGGTGCAGGTGCGGGCGGCACAGGCGCCGCTGACCCTGGAGGGGTTGATCCAGGCGGGCCGGGGCCGGCGCATCGACTGGCCGAGAATATCCGCCGATGCGCTGAAACTGGTGATGTATACATCGGGCACCACGGGCCGGCCCAAGGCGGTACGGCACGATCACCGGTCCATCGCGCGTGTCTCCCATATCTTCATGGGGTATTGGGGGCTGGCACCGGGTGACCTGATGCTGATGCCCTCGCCCGTCACGCATATCACCGGCTATTCCAACGGGATCGAGCTGCCTTTCACCGATGGCACGCGCACGCTGTTCATGGAACGCTGGAACGCGGACGAGGCGGTATCCCTGATCGACCGGCACGGGGTGAATGTCACCATCGGCGCCACGCCGTTCCTCCAGGAATTGCTGGACGCGGCGGACCGGGCCGGATCGCGGTTGCCCTCCCTGAAGATTTTCGCCTGTGGCGGCGCCGCCGTGCCGCCCGGTCTGATCCGCCGCGCCAATGCGCTGTTCGATCGCGGCCGCGCCTTCCGCGTCTATGGCAGCACCGAGGCGCCGCTGATCACCCAGGGCTGCATGGGGGCCGACGAGGCGGAACTGGCCGCCACCACCGACGGCAAGGTCATCGATTACGACATCCGCATCGTTGACGAGGCGGGGCAGAGGCTGGAGCCGGGCCAGGATGGCGAAATCCTGGTCCGCGGCCCGTCTTTGTTCATGGGCTATGCCGATGAAGGGCAGACGCGCGAGGCGATGGATGATGACGGCTATTTCCGCACGGGCGATATCGGCCACCTGACACCAGCCGGCGCCATCGTCATCACGGGCCGCAAGAAGGACCTGATCATCCGCGGCGGAGAAAACCTGTCGGCCAAGGATATCGAGGATGTGCTGCACCGCCATCCGGGGATCCAGGAGGTCGCGGCCGTCGCCATGCCGCATGCCCGGCTGGGCGAGACGGTCTGCGTCTATGTCGTGCCGCAGCCGGGGGAACGGCCCGATCTGGACGGCATCACCCGCCATGTGGCCGCCGCCGGGCTGGCCCGGCAGAAATTCCCCGAACGGGTGGAGCTGGTCACCGACCTGCCCCGCACGGCATCGGGCAAGGTGCGCAAGGACATCTTGCGCCAGCGCATCGCGGCAAGGATCGCGCAGGAACAGGGAGGCGAGAATGACAAGGCTTGACGGCAAGGTGGCCCTGGTCACGGGCGGCACGGCCGGCATCGGGGCGGCGGCCGTGCGGCGCCTGTCGGCGGACGGCGCACAGGTGGTCTTCACCGGGTCCAACGCGGCGGCGGCGGAAAAGATCTGTCAGGACACGGGCGCCCATTTCCACGCCCATGACGTGACGGACGAGGCCGCCTGGCCCGCCCTGATGCAGGCCATCGCCGAACGGTTCGGGCGGCTGGACATCGCCTTTGCCAATGCCGGGATCGAAAATGAAGATGGCAGCATCGAAACGATCGGGCTGGCGGCCTGGAACCGCATCATGGCGGTGAATGTCACGGGCACCATGCTGACCTGCCAGCACGCGATTGCCGCCATGAAGGCCAATCCCGGCGGGCCGGGCGGGTCGATCATCGTCAATTCCTCGATCAACGGCCTGGTCGGCCTGCCGGCCAACATCGCCTATACGACATCGAAGGGTGCCGTCCGCCTGCTGGCCAAATCGGTGGCCGTGCATTGTGCCCGCACGAAAACCAATATCCGCTGCAATTCCATCCATCCCGGCATCATCGACACGCCGATCATCCGCCGCGCCGTGGCCGACACGCCCGACCCCGACGCCTCGCTGGCCTATCTGGGCAACATCTCCCCCCTGGGCCGCCTGGGCCGGGTGGAAGAGGTGGCGGCCCTGGTCAGCTTCCTGGCCAGCGCGGAATCGTCGCTGATCAATGGCGCCGAACTGGTGGCCGATGGCGGCACCACGTCGGGTCTGGTCGGGGTTTAGGCGGCGACGGGCGAAGGGCACGCCCCCCGCATCGTCGCGGGGGAGCGGCCGGCCCGACCCCGAAAGCGTCCGCCCAACGCAAGATCGAACGAAACAACATGTTCAGGGAGGTTGCCGTGCCAGATGATCTTTCGTCACAGCCCAAACCCGGCGAGGCCCGCTGTCCCGGCACGTCGTGGAACGACCTGATGGATGCGGACACCCGCCCCGTGCCCGATTTCCTGCGCCGGGAAAATTACCAGTATATGGGCAGTGACCCCCTGCAGGCCGCGCGTTACACCAGCCCGGATTTCTTCCGCCGCGAACAGGAACGGATGTGGCCGCGCGTCTGGCAATTCGCCGCGCGGGAGGAGGATATCCCCCAGCCCGGCGATTACGCGCTGTACGAGAATGCCGGCCGATCCTATCTGGTGACGCGGCAGCAGGACGGGTCGATCCGCGCCTTCCACAATGTCTGCCTGCATCGCGGGCGCAAGCTGCGGCTGGAAAGCGGATCGGCGGCGGAATTCAAATGCCCGTTCCATGGCTTTGCCTGGAACAATGACGGCAGCCTGAAGGATATTCCCTGCCGCTGGGATTTCCCGCACCTGCGGGAAGAGAAACTGGCCCTGCCGGAGGCGCAGGTCGGGCGTTGGGCCGGCTATGTCTTCCTGCGGGAAGCCGCCGAGGGTCCCAGCCTGGAGGAATATCTGGCCCCCCTGCCCGATTTCTTCAAACGCTGGCGGCACGAGGAATGCACGACCGTCATCTGGGTGGGCAAGGTGGTGAATGCCAACTGGAAGGTGGTGGCCGAAGCCTTCATGGAGGCCTGGCACACGATCGAGACGCACCCCCAGCTTCTGCCCTTCACCGGCGATGCCAATACGCAATACAGCACCTATGGCGACCATGTGAACGCGGCGCTGACGCCGTTCGCTGTCATGTCCCCCCATGTCGATCCGGCCGGCAAGCAGCAGCAATGGATCGTGGACGAGTTCCTGAAATATAACGGCCGGGCCGGCGGCACCGAAATGGCCGTGGATGTGCCCGACGGCATGACGGCACGCGCCGCCATGGCCGCCGCCAACCGGGAGAAATATCAGGCGGACAGCGGGTACGATCACAGCCATGTGACCGATGCCGAGCTGCTGGACGCCTTTGTCTACAACGTGTTCCCCAATTTCGCGCCCTGGGGCGGGTTCATGCCCAACATCGTCTATCGCTGGCGGCCCTGGCCGGATCAGGACAAGACCCTGATGGAAGTGCGCATCCTGGTCCGCCTGCCTGCCGACGCGCCGCGGCCGCCGCCCGTGGAAATGAAACTCCTGGGCCCGGACCAGCCCTGGACCGATGCCCCGGAACTGGGCGTGCTGGGCGATGTGTTCCAGCAGGATATGGAAAACCTGCCCTTCGTCCAGGACGGGCTGAAATGTTCCAAGAATGGCGAGGTGCAGTTGGGCAATTACCAGGAAATCCGGGTGCGCCACCTGCATGCCACGCTGGATAAATATCTGGCCGACTGATCCACCGGCGGGAAACGGGCCTGGCGGGGGTATACGCCTCCGCCAGGCCCGGCCGCTGTCCGGCTATTTTACGGTGATCAGAACCAACTGGCGATGAGTTCTTTTCATCGCCAGTTGGTTATCAGCCCTGTGCCCGGTTGACGGCCGCCGTCACCGCGGCGCTGTCATAGTAATAGGGCTTGATGGCGGCGACCCGCCCGTCTTCGGCGAAATGGAACACTTCCACCAGATCCAGCGGTTCCCCGACAGGCGGGACAAGCTGGAGCAGGTAGACCACATGATTGCCGGCCGCCATCCTGTTCTTCACCGCAATGGTCGCCTGCCCCAGCGAGGTGCCCAGCACCTTGGCGTAAAGCGTGCGCAGCGCCCCCTTGCCGCTATAGGTCCCGGCGAAGGGCAGCGTCTGCGCCTCCGTGATCACCAGATCCTCGCACAGCATGGTTTCGGCCAGGGGCCAGTCGCCCGTCGCCGTGGCGGCGTAAAGCGCCTCGGCGGTGGCCAGGTTGCGGGCGGCGGCATCGGTCTGGGGCATGGTCTTCCTCCGTCATGGGCCGGCCGCCGGATGGCACAATGCCCCGTCGCACCGGTTTTCTATGATTTATGATTCGACAGTCATTAGATGGGACGGCCGCCGGCCTGTCAAGCCCGCCCCGCAACCGTCTGCGCCGGTTTCCATACCCCCAAACCAAGGCGCCAATACGCACAGAAATCGACAGGGGGACCGGAAAGGTGGATTGACGTGCCACGGGACCGTGAATATAGTGATTAATGACTCATCAATCATCACTTACGGGCAGGCGTGCATCGTCGTTCTGACACGCCGGAACCGGTGCCCCGCCCGCAAGAGTCGCTGCAAAACAAGCCCACAAAAAAAGACATCCACAGGGAGGATATCCACCATGGCTTGCGCACCCACATTGCGTTCCACCCTGCTGGCCGCCGCGGCCCTGGTGCTGACCGGCACCCCCCCGGCGCTGGCACAGACCACCGGGGGCGCATCCGGCACCCAGGTCGACGCGCTGGAGGAAATCATCGTCACGGCCCGCCGCCGGTCGGAAACCTTGCAGGAGACGCCGCTGGCCGTCACGGCCATCACACCGGCGCAGTTGGAAAGCAAGGCGACGCTGAATATCGGCGACCTGATGGGCTCTGCCCCCAACGTACTGATTTCACAACAGAATTCTGGTGGCGCTGCCGCCAATGTCTCCATTCGCGGCCTGTCCTTCGCGGATATTGAGAAATCCTTCGACCCGACCGTGGCCATCGTGGTGGACGGCGTGTTCATCGGCACCAGCACCGGTGCCTATCTGGATTTCTTCGATATCGAGAGCATCGAGGTGCTGCGCGGCCCGCAGGGCACGCTGTTCGGGCGCAACACGATCGGCGGCGTCATCAATATCCGCCGGTCGCGCCCCACGGGGGAGAATGGCGGCAAGGTGGAACTGAGCTATGGCAAGTTCAACACCTGGGCCATGCGCGCCATCCTGAACGCCAATGTCGTCCCCGACAAGCTGGCCGCCAAGTTCTTCTATTTCCACAATGAAAGCGACGGTTATTACCGCCATGGCGTGAACGGTGATCGTCGGGGCGGCAATAATAACGACAATTTCGGCGCCAGCTTCCTGTTCACGCCGACCGACAATTTCGAGGCCCTGCTGACCGTGGAAAAGCAGGTCCAGAATTTCGACGTGGTCAATTCCTCCATCTCGCAGACCGGCGAGGTGATCTGCACCATGGCCCCCGCGGCCGAGTGCGACCGCAATACGCGCGGCGACCTTTACACCATTTTCAGCGAGCCCGGCCATTCCAACTACAAATCCCCGGCCGTCACGCTGGAAATGAACCTGGATACCGACGGAATGGATGTCACGTCGGTCACGGGATACCGCACCTCCGACGAGGCGCAGACCCAGGATTTCGACTCCTCCACCGCCGACCTGTACTATACCAACCGCATCCAGGATTACTGGCAGTTCAGCCAGGAACTGCGCGGAGCCGGCAACCTGACCGACAATTTCGACTATGTCATCGGCGGCTTCTATTACGAGAGCAAGTTCAACCTGTTCCAGGCCACCCGCCTGTTCGGCGCCATGACCCCCGCCGCCGATCAGTATAATACCGGCCGCGCCCGATCCTATGCCCTGTTCGGCGATTTCAACTGGAAGCTGGGCGATCAGTGGCGCCTGTCGGGCGGCGGCCGCTGGACCCGGGACGAGAAGAAGCAGATCAACCGCGTCGGGCCGGCGCAATATCCGCAGGCCAGCTACAGCGGCAGCAAGTTCACGCCGAAGGTGGTCCTGGACTACCGGCCCGATGACAACAACATGATCTATGCCTCCTGGTCGCGCGGCTACCGCTCGGGCGGCTTCTCCAGCCGCGGGCAGACGCTGGTTTCCTCCACCACGCCGTTTGGCCCGGAAACCGTGGACAGCTACGAGGCGGGCATCAAAAGCTCGATGCTGGACAACCGCCTGCAGGTCAATCTGGCCGCCTATTATTCCGACTATGACGAATTGCAGCAAAACACCACGATCCCCACCAATGTCGGCACCGGCAACGAGACGATCGTCAGCAATGTCGGTTCCGCCACGATCAAGGGCATCGAACTGGACGTGACGGCGCGGGTCACCCATGACCTGAAGGTCACCGGCTCGCTGGGTATCCAGGATTCCGGGTTCAAGGGCTTCATCACGGGTGCGCCCAATGCCGCCGGCCAGTTGGTGAATTTCGACTACTCGGCCGTGAAGATGATCTATTCCCCGGATGTGACGGGCTCGATCGCGCTGGATTACACGGTGCCGCTGGATGCCGGTGACCTGGTGTTCAACCTCGGCTACCGCTATATCGACGCCTATGACCAGCAGATCTCGCTGGGGCCGACGCAGGTCGATCCGGCGACCGGCAACGTCACCGTCCTGGCCAACGATCCGCGCGTGCGGTCGGACAAGCAGAACCTGGTCGATGCCTCGGCGACGATGAATTTCGACCTGGGCGACAACCGGGCCAAGCTGACCCTTTATGGCCGCAACCTGCTGGATGATCGCGGCCCCACGGCGGCCTTCACCGTGGCGGGCCTGTTCTCCTTCGCCTCTGCGCGGGAACCGCGGACCTATGGCGTCCAGCTCGGCGTCGAATTCTGATGCCGCCCGGCCGGCGGTTCCGCCGCCGGCCGGTTCTTTCCGTTCAGGGAGCCACGCGAATGAGTATCAACCGGCGCATCATCCTGCGCGCGCACCCCGGCGGCACCCCCGTGCCGTCCGATTTCCAGCGCATCGAGCAGCCGGTGCCGGAGCCCGGTCCGGGGGAGATGCGGGTGCGCAACCTCTATTTCTCCATGGAACCGGCCATCCGCGGCTGGCTGGACGGCAAGGACAATTATTTCCAGGCCATTCCGCTGGGCGGCGTGATCCGTGGCCCGACGCTGGGGGTGGTGGAAATATCCAACCTGGAGGGGTTCCGGCCCGGCGACCATGTCTGGGGCCTGAACCTGTGGGAGGATTATTCCATCCTGTCGGCAGAGACCATCCTTTTGGAAAAGCTGGCGGTCGATCCGGCCGTTCCGCTGTCCCACTATGTCGGCGCGCTGGGGCCGTCGGGCCTGACGGCCTATGTCGGGCTGCATGATGTGGGACAGGTGAAGGCGGGCGACACGGTGGTGATCAGCGCCGCGGCCGGTGCCGTGGGCAGCGTCGCGGGCCAGATTGCCCGGCTGCGCGGCGCGCGGGTGGTGGGCCTGGCGGGCTCGGCGGAAAAGGTGGCGCTGCTGAAGGACCGGCTGGGCTTCGATGCCGCCATCGATTACCGCGCCGTCCCCGACCTGGGGGCCGCCATCGCCGATGCCTGCCCCGACGGGATCGACATCTATTTCGACAATGTCGGCGGCCGGACGCTGGACGCCATGCTGCCGCATATGCGCGATTTCGGCCGCGTCGTCTGTTGCGGCATGATCGGCGATTACAACAACCAGTCCAACCCCACGCCGGTCCATAATCTGTGGCAGGTGGTGGCCAAGCAGTTGACCCTGCGCGGCTTCCTTCTGTTCTCGCACATGGAAACGCTGCCGCAGGCGCGGGAGGATCTGCGCCGCTGGGCGGCGGAAGGCCGGCTGGTCGCGCTGGAGAATGTCACGCGCGGCATCGACCGGGCGCCGGAAAGCTTCTGCCGGCTGATGGCGGGGCAGACGGTGGGCAAGACCGTGCTGGAAGTCGACTGGGCGTGAAGGCGGGGGCTGGCCCATGGTGATCCGCTATGATGCGGCGGTGAAGCTGCTGCTGGTCACCAAGGGCCATCCCTTCGACCGGCCCGCCTTCTTCGCCCTGTTCGATGCGCTGCCGGATGTGGCCTGGACCCATGTCGAACATCCGGCCGCCCCCTGGCTGATGGCGCCGGAACGGCTGCGGGCATTCGACCTGCTGGTCTTCTATGACATGCCGGGGCTGCTGTTCCGTCCCGCCACCCCGCCCGATCGGATCGACCCGCCGGACGCCATGAAGGCGGGCATGGAAGCGCTGCTGGCCGAGGGCAAACCCCTGCTGTTCCTGCACCATGCCCTGGCCGGCTGGCCCGCCTGGGACCGGTGGGCAGAGATCATCGGCGGCCGTTTCCATTACACGCCCGACCCGGCCCGCGGCATCATCGACAGCGGCTATCGCCATGACGTGACCCACCGCGTGCGGGTCGTGGCCGACCATCCCGTCACGGACGGCCTGGACGACGGTTTCACCATCACCGACGAACTGTACCTGACCCGCATCAACGAGGCGGACAAGCTGCCCCTGCTGCGCAGCGGCCATCGTTTCGAAGCGGAAAATTTCCATTCCGCCGATCTGGCCGTGCGCGGCCGCATGCATGCCAATGATGGCTGGCACCACCCGCCCGGCAGCGACCTGATCGCCTGGGCGAAGCGGGCGGGCAACAGCCCTGTCGTCTATATCCAGTGCGGCGACGGCCCGTCAGCCTATGGTAATCCCGGCTATCGCCGGCTTCTGTCCAATGCCGTCGCCTGGCTGACCGGCCCCGATGCCGGCCCCTGGGCACGGAATTTCACAGGCATGCCGGCGGGAAAGCCGGGTTGATGCCGGGCCGTACCGGTCCCGACCACCGGTCCCGATCATTGTCGGGACCGGTATCCAGGACAGGCGGCCCGTTCACCGGCTGGTATAGCCGCCATCGATGACCAGCTCGGACCCGACCATATAGCTGGAGGCCGGGGAGGCCAGGAACAGCACGCCGGCCGCGATCTCCTCCGGCCGGGCCTGACGGCCGATCGGGTGCATGGCATTCACGGCCTGCGTCGCCTGTTCCACCGACGCCATCGACCCCAGCGCGACATAACGGTCGATGATATCCTGGATCATGGCGGTGCCGACGGCGCCCGGATGCACGGAATTGACCCGGATCGGATAGCCAAGCGCACAGAATTCCAGCGCCGCCGACTTGGTCAGCATCAGGACCGCGGCCTTGGACGTGCAATAGGCGGCGTTGAACGGCGCCCCGCGCAGGCCGCCGACCGACGAGATGTTGATGATCGACGCGCCGCCCGGCCGGGCCGCCCCGCTTTCCCGCAGCAGCGGCAGCGCGGCCTGGATGCCCAGCAGCGGCCCTTCGACATTCACCGACTGGCACAGGCGCCACTGGTCCAGCGTGGTTTCGGCGATGGCGGCAACCAGCGGGATGCCGGCATTGTTGACCAGCACGTCCAGCCGCCCGTGACGCTTGCGGATATCCCGCATCAGCGTGGACCAGGCGTCGGCGTCGCGTACATCCAGGATGGCCTTTTCCCCCGCCACCGGGGCGGCATCGGCCGGCCAGTGGCGGTCGGCCGCCAGGACATGCGCACCGGCCCCCGACAGCGCGGCACAGATGGCCCGGCCGATGCCGCCACCGGCCCCGGTCACCAGGGCCACGGCCCCGTTCAGATCACGATCCATCATGCTGCCCCCCTATTGCGCCGTCCAGCCGCCATCGACGACCAGTTCCGATCCCGTCATGTAACTGGCATCATCGCTGGCCAGGAAGGCGATGGCGGCGGCGATTTCGTCCGGCCGGGCCAGCCGCCTGGCCGGCGTCATGCCGCCGATGGCGTCGATCAGATCCTGCGCCCGGGCCGCCTTGCCCTGATCGACCCAGCGCTGCATGCCGACATGCAGCAGCGGCGTTTCGACAAAGCCGGGATGGATTGAATTGACGCGGATGGGCTTGCCCGCCTGCGCGAATTCGATGGCCACGGCCTTGGTGAACAGGCGCACGGCCCCCTTGCTGGTATTATAGGCCGATGTCTCGGCAAACCCGACCAGCCCCATGATGGAGGCGACATTGACCACGCTGGACCCGCCCCGCCGCGCCGGCCCGCCGGCGGCCAGGGCGGCCGTGAAGGCCCGCACGCCCAGGAACACGCTGTCGACATTGACGCGCATCAGCCGGTGCCATGCCTCCAGGCTGGCCTGATCGACGGGGCCGACCATGTCGGTTCCGGCATTGTTGACCAGCACGTCCAGCGCGCCCCAGCGGCTTTCCACCCAGCCGCGCGCCAGGTCCCAATCCGCCTCCGACGTCACGTCCAGGCGCAGATAGTCGGCGGCCGGTCCCAGCCGGCCCACCACCTGGCCCACCAGCGGATCATCGGGCGGGGACAGGTCGGTCACGGCCACCTGCGCCCCTTCCGCCACCAGCCGTTCCGCCGTGGCCAGCCCGATCCCGCGCAAGGCACCCGTCACCAGGACGCGCGCGCCCTGCAATCCACGATCGATCATGGCGCTTGCCCCCCCTTGCCCTCACTGCGCCCACATGCCGCCATCGACATAAAGCTCGATGCCCGTGATGTACCGGCTTTCGTCGGACGCCAGGAACAGCACGGCATTGGCGATATCATCGGGTTCCCCCATGCGCCCCAGCGGAATGGCGGCCATCAGCGCATCCTTCACCGCCTCCGCACTGACGGATGCCTGCATCATCATGTTGGTCCAGATCATGCCGGGATGGATGGAATTGCAGCGGATATTGTCGGGCGCGCCTTCGATGGCGATGGTCTTGGTCATGGACCGCACCCCGCCCTTGGCCGCCGCATAGGCCGACAGGCCCGAAATGCCCAGGGTGCCGGCGATGGAGGACAGGTTGACGATCGACCCGCCGCCCGACCGGCGCAGCAGCGGCAGGGCCGTCTTCACCCCCAGGAAGGTGCCCATCAGGTTGACATCCAGCTGCCGCTGGAATTCCCGGGGCGTGGTGTCGTCCACATTCTTGGTCAGATGGATGCCGGCATTGTTGACCAGGATGTCCAGCCGGCCGAAGGTCTTCTCCGTTTCCGCGATGGCGTGCGCCCAATCATCTTCCGACACCACATCCTGGCGCAGATGAAGGGCCTCCCCGCCCGCCCCCCGGATGGCGGCGGCGCACAGGCCGGCGCCATCGGCATCCATGTCGGTCACGACCAGCCGGGCGCCCTCGGCCGCCAGGCGGCAGGCCGTGGCATAGCCCAGGCCGGGGTTGGACGCGGCACCCGTGACAAGGGCGACCTTACCCTGCAAACGACCCATCTTCTCCATCCTCCCTGTCTGTCGGCCGGGGCCGGCATTGCCGGCAGGCGGCAGGTGACCCCCTCCTGCCTGCCGGCTTATGGCCACGGCTTATTACGATTTATGATTCATTAGTCATTATTTCAGCGCAAACGCCCGGCCTGTCAAGCGCGAACCCGCCCCGGCCCGGCGTTTATGCAAATTCGCTGAAACGCAATCAAACCCGGCTTGACAAGCCGGTTGCGGATAGTGAACATGACGAATGAATCATAAATCATTCGGGTGGCGCGCGGGGCGGTTCCGCGGCCAGCCCGTTTGCACATCGGGGGAGGCGGTATGACGGCGCTGGCGGAACAGATCAACCGGTCGGCCGAGGCGATGCTGACCTATGTGGAAACCCAGACCACCGATCAGGCGGCGGACATCCTGAAGGTGCCGGCCGCCGATTATCTGGACCCGGCCCGGTTCGAGCGGGAAATGGCCCTGATCTTCCGGCGCCTGCCCCTGATGCTGGCCCTGTCCATCGAACTGCCGGCGCCCGGCGATTACAAGGCGATGGAGGCGATGGGCGTGCCCGTCCTGATCACCCGTGACCGGGCGGGCCAGGTGCATGCCATGCTGAATGTCTGCACCCATCGCGGCGCGCCGCTGGTGAAGCCGGGCCAGGGATCGGCCAGCCGCTTCACCTGTCCCTATCATGCCTGGTCCTTCCATAATGACGGCCGCCTGCTGGCCGTGTCGGAAAAGGCCAAGTTCGGGGAGGTGGACAAGGATTGCCACCGGCTGAAGCCGCTTGCCTGCCAGGAAGTGGCCGGGATGATCTTCGTGATCCTGACGCCGGGCCTGGAGATCGATGTAAAATCCTATCTGGGCGGCATGCTGGACGATCTGGAAAGCCTGAATTTCGGCAAATGGCATTTCTGCGGCAACCGGGAGATTTCCGGCGCCAACTGGAAGATCGCCTATGACGGCTATCTGGAAGGGTATCATTTCGCCGCCGCGCACCCGGAAACGGTGCATCCGCGCACCTTCTCCAACATCATGCATTTCGAGGGGTTCGGGCCGCATCTGCGCATCGGCTTCCCCCAGCGCAGCATCGGCAGGCTGCGCGATGTGCCGCGCGACGAATGGCACCGGCACCAGAATGACGGGTTCGATTTCGTGCGCACCCTGTTCCCCAACCTGTCCATCTTCGTGGCGCCGGAGATCGCACAGATCGCCCTGCTGCTGCCGGGGCCGGCGCCGGGGCAGAACCGCACCATCCTGACCTATGCCACCCCCAACGCCCCGGCGGACGAGGCGGAGCGGGAGAAGATGGCCATGATGGCCAGCTTCTTCGGGGATGTGACGAACCAGGAGGATTACGTGCTGGGCCTGTCCATCCAGAAAGGGCTGGAGGCCGGCGCGCTGGACCATGTCACCTTCGGCCGCAACGAACGCGGCAATCAATATTTCCACCGCTGGGTCGATCATTACCTGAAGGATGATCCGGCCGCCCCGCCGCCCCGCCTCTGACCCGGCCCCCCATCAAGGACAAGCACGATGCCCATCATCATCATGGCCACGCTGGACGTGGACCCTGCCCTGCGCGCGCAATTCCTGACCGATGCCGACCCCCTGATCCAGGAGGCGCTGGCCGAGGATGGGTGCGTGGAATATAGCTGGGGCGCCGATCACAGGAACCCGGCCCGCGTGAACGTGTTCGAGGAATGGCGCGACGAGGCGGCCCTGCGTGCCCATTTCGCCGCCCCCGCCTACAGCACCATGGTCGGCCTGCTGCAACAGGCCGGCATGACGGCCGCGGAGGCACGCAAGTACCGCGTCGATCTGATCGAACCCGTCTATGACCCGCAGGGCGTGGCGCGGGCCGATTTCTTCACGGCCTGATCCGGCAGCCGGTCCGGCCGGGAAAGACAGCGCGCAGAGACAGCACGGGGAGAAAAGGCGGGGTGCCGCCCGGCGGCGGCACCCCGCTTCCCTGCCTACAGCACCCGCACGGCCGGGCCGGGGTTGGCGCTGTAAAGATCGGCCACGATGTCGGCGCGGTGGTCGATGACGGCGCGGCGGTTGATGGTGCCCTTGTCCGACAATTCATGCCAGTCGGGGTTGGGCGGGGTGGTCAGCATGGCCACGCGCGCCACGGTGGCGGACCGGCCCGCCTGATCGCGGTTGAAATCGCGCAGCCGCCCGGCCACCTGGTCCAGCACATCGGCCGGGGCGCCGGGACGTGGCCAGAACAACAGGCCCAGCCACGGCCGGTTGTCGTCGGTGAAGACCAGATCCAGCACCAGCGGCGCCAGATGGCCCAGCAACAGGTCGCGCAGATGCCCGCCCTGAACCCAGGTGCCGTTATCCAGCTTGAATTCCTCCGCCAGCCGCCCGGCAAAGGCCAGACCCGCCTCGGGCCGCGCCTCGTCATGGAAATGGGCCAGATCGCCGGACCGGTAGAAGCCATCCTCGTCGAAGGCGGCGGCCGTCCGGTCGGGATCATCCAGATAGGCCGCCATCACATTGGGCCCGCGCAGGCGCAGCTCGTACCGCCCGTCATAGGGCACCAGCTTCACCTCCACCCCCGGTGCGGGCAGGCCGATGCCCACCTTGTCGGTCGGGAAATGGGTGACCAGACAGCCCGTTGTCGATTCCGTCATGCCATAGCCGGAGGTGATATGGACGCGGTGGCCCGTCTCCTCGATCGCCATGCGCTGCAGGCGGTCATAGACATGCTGGGCCAGACCCGCGCCGCCATACAGCATCATGCGCATGCGGCTGTAGAAGGTGCGGCGCAGCACCGGGTCCTGTTCCAGCGCATCGGCCAGCAGGGCATAGCCGGCCGGCACATTGTTGTAATAGCCGACCGACACCTCGCGCAGGTTGCGCACCGTCTCGCCGAACAGGCCGGGCATGGGCTTGCCATTGTCGACCCAGAGCGAATACCCCTCCAGCAGCGCGATACGCAGGACCGACGCGCCGGCGGCATGGTGCCAGGGCAGCCAGTCCACGATGTCGCCGTCCGGCCCCAGCGCACCACCCGCCGTGGCCATGCCCTGCGCCGTGCTGGCCGCCAGATTGGTCAGGCTGAGCGGCACGACCTTGGGCAGGCCCGTGGAACCGGAGGTCAGCATCAGACAGGCCGGCGCCGTGACATCCAGCGCCCCGATGGCCTGATCCAGATCGGCGGCGGCCGGTGTGGCCAGCAGCGCGTCGAAGCCGATGACGGGCCGGTCCAGCCCCAGGGGCGCCGTGCTGATCACGGGCATGCCGGCCGGGGCCACGGCATCGATGGCGCCGGCCAGGGCCGGATGCGGATCGACATAGGCCATGACCGGCCCGACCTTGGCGAAGACATGGCGCAGCCGCGCCAGATTGCCGCCGGCCAGCCCGTAGGAGATGCCGACCAGACTGACCCGCACCCCCGCCGTGAAGGCGGCATAGGTCAGCACGGCCGTGGCGTGGCTGTTCACCCCCATGATCAGAAGCGTGCCCCCGGCCGGCACATGGGCCGACAGCCAGCCGGCCGCCGCCGCGATATCATCGGCCAGCGCGCCGAAGCTGCGCTTTTCCCAGGCCCCGTCGGCCCCGCGCCAGGCCAGGGCCAGCCGGTCGGGATGCCGGCGGGCGCGGGCCCGGATGGCGCGCGGGATGTTGGCGTCGGGAATATGCAGGTCCAGGCGGGACCGCAGCCGGATGCTGCCATCGGCCGCGCGGTCGATGGCCAGATCGACCGGCATGAAATCGGCCTCGCGGAAGGGAACGGTCGTCATGTCCATCACAGGGCCTCCCGGTCGATCAGTTCAACCACCTGCGGGGGATAGGGTTCGCCCCGCCGCATCGCCTCGATCACCGACCGGTCGATATAGTCGCGCCAGCCGATGATCAGGTCGCCGTCAAATTCCATGATGCCGGCATAGGGCACGGCCACCTTGCGGCCATCGGCGCGCACGAACTCGTCAACCCCTTCCACGAACAGCCGGTCGCCCTGCTCGGCGGCGTGGAATAGGCGCCAGCGCACCTCCGCCACCTCCTGCGAGAATTTCTCCAGAAAGGCGCGGGCGGCGGCCTTGCCGCGCAGCGGCGGCACCACGGCCGCCGCGAAATGCCAGACGATATCGTCATGCAGCCGGGCCAGCACGGCGTCGATATCCTGGCGCTTCCAGTCGGCGATGACGGCCTTGAACTGGTTCAGCCGGCGGTCGGGCGCGGGGGCCGCACTGGCTGCGGTGGCTGCTGCCAGGGGGGCTGCTGTGATCATGGCGGGCACTCCGGCCAGGATGGTGCGGCGGTCCATCAGGCGGCCCTCCGCTCGACGATGAAGCTGACGGTGGTGGTGGTGGAGCCGCCGATATTCAGCGTTTGCACGGCCCGTGCCCCTTCCACCTGATAGCCGCCGGCCATACCGGTCACCTGCCGGGCGGCGTCCAGCACCATGCGCACGCCCGTGGCCCCCACGGGGTGGCCCAAGCCGATCAGCCCGCCGGACGGGTTGATGGGCAGCCGGCCCCCCATCTCGATGGCGCCCTCCTCCACGGCCTTCCACGCCTCGCCGGGCGCGGTCAGGCCCAGATGGTCGATGGCCATGTATTCGGTCATGGCGAAGCAATCATGGGTTTCCACGGCGTGGATCTGCGACAGGTCGGTGATGCCTGCCCGCTGGCGCGCATCCAGGATGGCGCGGCGCACCTGCGGGAAGACATGCTCGGCCCCCGCCCCGTCGGCCAGCTTGCGGCGATAGCCGATGGCGGCCGACCGGTGGCCCCAGCCCGTGATGCGGGGCAGGTCGGACAGCGCGATCCCCCGCCGGCGGGCATAATCGGCCGCGCGTTCGGGCGAGGCCAGGAACAGCACGGCGGCCCCGTCGGTCACCTGACCGCATTCCATCTTGCGCGTCCGCCCCTCCACGAACGGATTGGCCTCCGCATCGTCGGTGAAGCTGCGGTCGGTGAAGGTCCAGTTGCGCGTCTGGGCATTGGGATTGCGCCGGGCGTTGGTGAAATTCACCTCTGCGATGCGCCAGAGATGGGCCGGGTCCAGCCCATAGCGCCGTTCATATTCATCGGCCAGGTCGGAAAAGGCCTGGGGCCAGACATAGCGGCAATCGGTGAATTCCTGCCCGCGCAGGCAGGCAGCCCCCAGATGGTCGGCCGCCGTGACGCCCGGCACGTTGCGCATCAGTTCCAGCCCCACGACACAGGCCAGCCCGTGGCGGCCCGCCTCGATATCCGCCATGGCCGCCTGCACGGCCAGCGAGCCGGAGGCGCAGGCCGCCTCGTGCCGGGCCGTGGGCATGCCGTCGAAACCCGGATCGGCATGGCCGAAGAACCCGCCCAGCAGCCCCTGGCCCACGAACAGTTCGGCCACGAAATTACCGACATGGCCGCAATCGACCTCGGCCGCATCCAGGCCCGTGACCGCCAGCCCCTGCTGAACCGTCTGCGTGAACCCGGCCAGGATATCCATTCCCTGGCGCGTCCAGTTGGACGCAAAATCGCTTTGCCACCCGCCAAGCACATAGACCATGGCAATGGTTCTCCCCATGCATGATTAGTATGGTTATGCAAGTTTATATCGTCTATGGTACGTTTACGCAAGCGTTGATCCGCCACCGGCTTCCCGAAGCGCACTGTGCATACGCACAAAATTTTCCGCAGAAAATAGTTGAAGTCCAGCTTGACAGGCGCGAGCGGATGGTGAGATTTGTGACTTGCGTAAACATACCAATAAGAATTCGCAGCTAAGGGGGAAATCATGATCAACGGAATTCAGGCGGCAAACCGCCGCCATTGGCCGGCCGCCGGGCTGCTGGCCGCCCTGCTGGGCGCCACGTCCGGCCCGGCCCTGGCACAATCGGCGCCGGCCGCCACGGCCGCCGCGAACGACCAGCCCTTCCTGGCCGAGATCGTCGTGACGGCGCGCAAGCGGGCGGAAAGCCTGCAGAACGTGCCCGTCGCCGTGACCGCCATCGATGGGGAGACGCTGCGCGCCGCCGCCATCACCGACATTTCCGACCTCGCCTCGCGCACGCCCAGCTTCACCTTCCAGCAGCAGAACGCGCTGGAACAGGAGCTGTTCATCCGCGGCATCGGCACGGTGCGCCTGAACAGCGCCACGGCCGATCCGTCCGTCGGCGTCTTCCTGGACGAGGTCTATATCGGCCGCCGCGGCACGGCAACGCCGCCCATCTTCGACCTGGAGCGGGTGGAGGTGCTGCGCGGGCCGCAGGGCACGCTGTTCGGCAAGAATGTCGTGGGCGGCGCCATCAGCTTCGTGACGGCCCGCCCGAAGGAGGAGCTGGAGGGCTTCGCGTCGGTCAGCATGGGCAATTACGGCGCCATCGCCAGCCAGGCCTATATCACGGGCGCCCTGTCCGACACGGTGAAGGCGCGCCTGTCCTTCTACCAGAACCGCCATGACGGCTATGCCACCAACATCGTGACGGGGCAGGAGCTGGAGGATATCGACAGCTTTGCCGGCCGCCTGTCGGTGCAGTTCGACCCGAACGAGGCGCTGTCCATCCTGGTGGTGGCCGATGCCGGGCGCGACAGCGGCGGCGGGTCGGCCCGCCATGCCGTGGACGACCCGACGCGGGCCGGCTTCGGCTTCATCACGCCCAACCTGATTTCCGACAATCCCCGCACCACCGAAACGCCGCACGACCAGTACATGAAGCGGCGCACCTCGGGCCTGACGGTACGGGCCGATTATGATTTCGACGGGCCGGTCCTGACCTATGTCGCCGCGGTGCGCCGGGGCGAGGCGTCGAACCGCTGGAGCCAGCCGGGTGCCGGCTCCCCGCCCTCGATCACCGACAGCATGCTGACCCAGACGGAAGATTATGTCGGCATCACGCAGGAACTGCGCCTGGCTTCGGCCCAGGATCAGCCGCTGCGCTGGGTGTCCGGCCTTTATTTCCTGAAGGAGACGACGGACCGTTCGTCGCGCAACACGGCCAATTCCTTCCTGCCGGGCGGGGCGGGCAGCACGCGCGACACGCTGGATGGCGACAATATCTTCATCCAGACGGGCAAGGCACCCAATTATGCCGCGTTCGGCGAACTGGAATATGATCTGACCACCGATCTGACCCTGTCGGCCGGCATGCGCTACACGATCGATCACAAGAGCTTCGATTCCGAGGCGCGCATCCTGAGCCTGGGTCCCGACGGCATGGACAATGCCCTGTCGCCGGCCCCGCTGCTGGGCCCCTATCACATCAAGGTCGACCAGACCTGGCGCCGGCTGACGCCGCGCGTGCTGCTGGAATGGTCGTCGGGCAACGGCACCATGGTCTATGGCTCCGTCACGCGCGGCTTCAAGGGCGGTGGCTGGCAGAGCGCGGCGGCCGACGCGGCCACCGCCTCCCTGGCCTATAACCCGGAAACCGCCTGGAATTACGAGGCCGGCATCAAGACCGACCTGCTCGACAACCGCATGCGCTTCAACCTGGCTGCCTTCTACACCGACTTCAAGGACCTGCAGGTGGAGCAGCTGGACGACGTGGCCCTGACCCTGGTGGTGGCCAATGCCGCGTCGGCCAAGATCAAGGGGCTGGAGGCGGAAGTGCAGGTGCAGCCGACGCGGGAACTGACCCTGTCGGCCTCCGGCTCGCTGCTGCATGCGCGCTATGGCAAGTATCTGGACGCCGCGCGCAACCTGGAATTCACCGGCAACAAGATGCTGCGCACGCCCGATTACCAGTTCAGCGTCAGCGCCAATTACGCCATCGATGTCGGCAGCGACATGCGGCTTTCCACCAATGTCGCCTATGTCTACCAGGACAACATCTTCTGGGGGCCGGAGAACACCAATGTCGAACCGGGTTACGGGCTGCTGGATGCCCGTGTCAGCCTGGGCACGACGGACGGTGCCTGGCAGTTCACCGTCTATGGCAAGAACCTGACGGACAAACTGTACCGGACCAGCATCATCCCCTTCGCCGGGGACGAGGTGTCGCTGTACGGCGCGCCGCGCACCTACGGCGCCCGCCTGTCCACCCGGTTCTGATCCGGTCGGCACGCAAAGCCCGACGGACACGAGCGGCAAACGAGGAAGCCCCTGCCCCTGCCCGCCGTCAGCGCGGGACAGGGGCAGGGGCATCGACCAGGGAGCGCCAAGCCATGGAAACAGCCAGCCTGCTGCTGACCAACGCGGCAGTGATCATCATCGCCTTCCTGATCCTGTGGGCCATCTGCCTGGCCATCGGCGACATGACGCCCGTGGACGCCGTCTGGGGTCTGGGCATGGTGCTGGTGGCCGCCAGCACCTATGTCCAGATGGCGGGCGGCGTGGGGGACGGCGCCCCGCGGCAATATCTGCTGCTGGGTCTGGTCGCCCTGTGGGGCGGCCGGCTGGGCGGCTACATGCTGTGGCGCTGGCGCCATCACGGGCCGGACCGGCGCTATGTGGCCATGCTGGGCAAGGCGCAGGCCGCCCGCGGCTGGAGCCTGCCCGTCGCCTCGCTGATCCTGGTGTTCGCCACCCAGGCGCCGCTGCTGCTGATCGTCTGTCTGCCCGTGCAACTGGGCCAGATCGACACCAGCACGCCGCTGGGCCTGCTGGGCTGGGCCGGGGCGGGGCTCTGCCTGTTCGGTATCGCGTTTGAAACGCTGGCCGACTGGCAACTCGTGCGGTTCAAGGCCGATCCCGCCAACAAGGGACAGGTGATGTCCCGCGGCCTGTGGCGCTATACCCGCCATCCCAACTATTTCGGCGATGCCTGCGCCTGGTGGGGCCTGTACCTGATCGCGGCCGAGACCGGGCCGGGCCTGTGGGCACTGCCGGGGCCGCTGCTGCTCACCTGGACGCTGATGAAATGGTCGGGCGCCCCCACCGTGGAACGGCGCATGGCCCGTACCAAACCCGGTTACGAGGATTATATCCGCCGCACCTCCGGCTTCATCCCCTGGCCGCCGAAGCGGGCCTGACGGCCACCGCCTTCCGCCCTTGCACCAGCCCCTCATCCTCCCTGGACAGCGCCGCCCTTCTTCCGCATGATAGCGCTAACAAGATCAAGGCGCGTCAGGGAGGAAGTAAATGGGATGGGCAAGCTGGGCGCCGCGTGCGGCGCTGGGACTGGTATTGACGCTGGCATCCGGGCTGGCGCCGGCATCGGCGGGCGGAGCGGAGGCCGGGGCGGGCGCGGTGGCGCGGTTCGGCTGGCTGGACTATCAGGGGTCGGACCCGTCGGACGCCGTGGCCCGGCCGGGTCCGGGGGATTACCGCAATCCCATCCTGGCCGGCTATTACCCCGACCCGTCGATCACGCGGGTGGGCGATGATTATTACCTGGTCCATTCCACCTTCACCTGGTTTCCGGGCCTTCCGGTCTTTCACAGCCGCGATCTGGTGAACTGGACGCAGATCGGCAACGCCATCGACCGGCCCGGCATGCTGGATTTCGGGAGCCTGGGCCTGTCGCGCGGCGTGTTCGCCCCGGCGATCGAGCATCGCGACGGGGTTTTCTACATCGTCAACACCTGCGTGGATTGCGGCGGCAATTTCGTGATCACGGCCCGCGACCCGGCCGGACCGTGGAGCGATCCGGTCTGGCTGCCCGATCTGGAGGAAGGGATCGATCCGTCCCTCTTCTTCGATGATGACGGCCGGGCCTATCTGCTGAATAACGGCCCGCCGCCGGGCGCGCCGCTTTATGACGGGCACCGCGCCATCTGGATCCAGGAATTCGACGCCGGGGCGCTGAAGACCGTGGGGCCGCGGCAGTTGCTGGTCGATGGCGGGATCGATCCGTCGACCCGGCCCATCTGGATCGAGGGGCCGCACATCATCCGCAAGGACGGCCATTATTATCTGATCGCGGCAGAGGGCGGGACGGCCATCAACCATTCCCAGGTCGTGCTGCGCGCCGACGCCCCCATGGGCCCCTATGTGCCCGGACCCGTCAATCCCATCCTGACGCAGCGCGACCTGGACCCCGACCGGCCGCATCCCGTCACGTCGGCGGGGCATGCCGATTTCGTGGAACTGCCGAACGGGGAATGGTGGGCCACCTTCCTGGCCGTGCGCCCCTATGAGGGGGATTACTATAATACCGGCCGCGACACCTATCTGCTGCCCGTGCGCTGGGTGGATGGCTGGCCACGCATCACGCAGCCGGGAGAAGCCATCGCCCTGACCCATGCGCGGCCCGGCCTGCCGGCACAGCCGCCGGCGCCCGTGCCCACATCCGGCCCCTTCGCCGTGCGCGACGAATTCGACGGGCCGGCCCTGCCGCCCTATTGGATGATGGCGCGCAATCCCCGGGGCGACTGGTACAGCCTGACCGAGGATGCCGGCTTCCTGACGCTGCGCCTGACGCCGGTGGGCCTGTCCGACCATGGAAACCCGGCCTTCTGGGCACGCCGGCAGCAGCATATGAACGCCTTGGTCACCACGGAGATGCATTTCGCCCCCGTCCGGCCCGGCGACCGGGCCGGGCTGGCCGCCGTGCAGAGCGACGAATACTGGTATCGCTTCACCGTGGAACGCCGGGGCAAGGACCGGGTGGCACAGGTCGCCATGCGCGACGGGCCGCAGGCGCCGGCCGACGGACGGCTTCTGGCCTCTCTGCCCGTGCCCGATGACGGGCCGCTTTATCTGCGTATCGTGGCGCGGGGCGGGGCCTATGATTTCCTTGTCGCCACCGACGCGGCGGCGGCGGGGGAAGAATGGCGCACCGTGCTGGCCGGGGCGGACGGCAAGATCCTGTCCACCAAGGCCGCCAACAGCTTCATCGGCGCCATGATCGGCCCCTTCGCCCAATCGGCCACCGCGGGGAAGTAACGGGCATGTCCGGACGATCCACGCGCGCGGCCGCCCTGGCCGCCGGCCTCTGGCTGCCCCTCCTCCTTCTCCTCTCCCCGGCCCCGGTCACCGCCGCCCCGGCGGCCGGCACCGGCACCGGGGCGGCGGCGGGGGACATCGCACCCGTGCGGCTGAACCAGGCGGGGCTGCTGGCGCGGGCGGGAAAGCATGCCATCCTGCCCCATCCCGCCCGCACCCCCCTGCCCTGGACCCTGCATGATGCGGCGGGCCATGTCGTGGCGGCGGGCCACAGCAGCGTGACGGGCGACGATGCCGCCTCGGGCCAGCACCTGCATCAGGTGGATTTCAGCGCTGTTGTGGCGCGCGGCGACGGTTTCGTCCTGACCGTCGGGCCGTTGCGAAGCCGGCCCTTTTCCATCGGCGACGGCCCCTATGGCGCGTTGAAGCGCGATGCCCTGGCCTATTTCCACCATAACCGCGCCGGCATGCCGATCGAGGCGCGGTTCGTGGGGGCGCAATGGGCCCGGCCGGCGGGGCATGTCGGCGAGGTGGTGCCCTGTTTCGGCGGCCGCGACCGCAATGGCAATGACTGGCCGGCCTGCGCCCACCGGCTGGACGTGACGGGCGGCTGGTACGATGCCGGCGACCACGGCAAATATGTCGTGAATGGCGGCATCGCGCTGTGGACGCTTCTGCACCTGCATGAACGCGCCCTGGCGCGCGGCAAGCCCCCGCCCTTCCCCGACGGGTCCGCCGCCATGCCGGAGGCCGGCAACGGCGTGCCCGACCTGCTGGACGAGGCGCGCTGGCAGATGGAATTCATGCTGTCCATGCAGGTGCCGGCCGGCACGCGCATGGCCCTGCCGCTGGGACCCCAGAAGCCGGGGGAGCGGCTGCGCTTCACCCTGGTGGATGCCTCTGGCATGGCGCACCACAAGGTGGCGGACAGGCGCTGGACGGCGCTGCCCATGCCGCCGCACCTGGATCCCGAGCCCCGCTTCCTCTATCCGCCCGGCACGGCCGCCACCTTGAACCTGGCCGCGACGGCGGCCCAGGCGGCCCGGCTGTGGCGCACCATCGACCCCGCCTTTGCCGAACGCTGCCTGCGCGCCGCCGTGCGGGCCTGGGAGGCGGCGCGCCGCGTGCCCGACGCCCACGCGCTGGGCGATTTCGAGGGCAGCGGCGGCTATGGCGATGATGACCTGTCGGACGAGTTCTTCTGGGCTGCCGCCGAACTGCTGGCGACCACGCGGCTGCCCGTCTTCGCCGGCCCGGTCACGGGGTCGCCCCATTTCGCGGCGGATGCCGTGGCCGAGCCCGCCTGGCCGCAGGTCGCCCCGCTGGGCCTGCTCAGCCTGTCCCTGCAGGAAGGCGCGCTGCCGCCGGCCCAGGCCGGGCAGGTGGCCCGGGCCATCCGCAACGGCGCCGACCGGTTCCTGCACGATGGTGCGGGGGCGGGTTACCGCCAGCCGCTGGCCGCCACGGCCTATGGCTGGGGATCGAACGCCGGCCTGCTGAACCGCGCCATCGTGCTGGCCCATGCCCATGACGCGACGGGCGAGGCGCGGTATCGCGACAAGGTGGTCGATGTCATGGATTATCTGCTGGGCCGCAACCCGCTGGACCAGTCCTATATCAGCGGTTACGGCGCCCGGCCGATGCGCCACCCGCACCACCGTTTCTGGGCCCCGTCCCTGGACCCCGCCCTGCCACCCCCGCCCCCCGGCGTGCTGTCGGGCGGCCCCAACGCCCGGCCGGGGAAGGAGGCGCTGGAAAAACTGGGCGGCCCCTGCGCGCCCCAGGCCTGCTGGCTGGACGATATCCACCTCTATACGCTGAACGAGGTCACCATCAACTGGAACGCCCCCCTGCTCTGGGTGGCCGCCTGGCTGGACGAGACGGGGTGAGGCGGGCGTATATCAATTGATTTCTGTATTCACAAAAAACACCTTGACCGGTACCATTATTGTGGATACAGAAATATCTGTGAGTATCATCTTCGATCCGACCAAGCGTGATCGCACCCTGGCCGAACGGGGCCTGGATTTTGCCGATGCCGCCCAGTTTTTCGCCGGGCTCACCTTCACCATGAAGGACGACCGGTTCGATTATGGTGAGGATCAGTTTATCAGGGCCGGCATGCTGGCGGATCGAATGGTGGTGATCGTGTCGACCGCGGCCGATGGCGGACGGCGCATCATCAGCATGAGGAAGGCAAATGAACGCGAACAACAGCGGTTCCGGGCGGCCCTGGCCAGACCCCGACGACGCCCCCGAACTGACCGATGAATTCTTCGAACAGGCGGAGCTTGCCACAGCCGGCACCGTCATCCGCCCCGCGGCGGCCACAATGAAGCGTGCGGGCCGGCCGAAATCGGCAGCGCCCAAGGTGGCGCTCAACCTGCGCCTGGACCCCGACGTGGTCGAACATTTTCGTGCCACCGGCCCCGGTTGGCAAAGCCGTATCAATGAAACATTACGCAAGGTGGCGGGGCTGTAATATCCAAGTGCGGTGAGTTCCACTCCTCGCAATTGTTAGGGTGGACGGCCCCCGGCATCGCTGTGCCATAGTTGGGTTTGTTGATTTCCACGCGGAACTGACCCGGGATTTCCGTCGAGAATTGACCCACCATTGAGTTATACCAATCTCCTGGGCCTGTTGAGAAAGCCCTGACATTTTGATTCGATGGCGATGTCACGGGAGGCATCGTCATGTTGGGTCAGAAGGATCGTCGTCAGCCTGAGTTGTTTGTGTCGGGCTTGCTGCGGGACCTGGTGCCTGCGGACCATGTGCTTGTTCGGGTTGATAAGGTGGACACCTCCGATAACCCTTTGTGATGTGGTCAATCGGAGCGAAATTCGGGCTGCCCAGCGCCGGTCTGGCGGCTTTTTGGGGTATCACTGCCTGGTGCAGCCGCCCTTGCGGGCGGTTCTGGCGTCATGCGGACGCAGTTCTTCCGTCGAGCCAGACCCATCGTTTCATGTTGTAGGCCATGGCGGCCAGCGTGATGGCCGCCATGGCGCGTTTGATGCCGATGGTGCGGATGAAGAGCCGCATCGGTCCCTTCAGCATGGCGAACGGATGCTCGACCTTGGCGCGGATGGCGGATTTGCGGGCATTGGCACGAGCGGTGCGGTCGGACATCGGCTTGCCCTTGGGTTTCTTGACGTGGATATGGCTGACCTTGCCGGCCTCGCGCAGGAAGTCCTCATTAGCCTGCGAGCGATAGGCCGTGTCGGCCCACACGCCCGATGCCGTATTGTCCGGGTCGATCAACCCCTCGCGCAGGCGCGCCCCGTCATGGGCGGCGGCATCGCTGACCAGCCGACGCCGGATCACCCCATGCCGGCGGTCGATGGCGATATGCGCCTTGTAGCCAAAGTCCGGGATGGCGATGTCGGGCGGCTGCGGCGTGCCCTCGACCGCCGGCTTGGCCTTGCTGAATTTCACCGTCCAGCGCGCGTCCACATCCTTCTGCGCCGCTTTGGCTGGCTGGTCAGGCCAAATCTCCTGGGCTGACCGGCCCTGCTTGATCGCCGCCTTCTCATCCTCCCGGTTGCGTTGGCGCGGAGCCGCCACCAGGGTCGCATCCACAATCTGGCCCGACATCGGCAGATAGCCCGCGGCACTGATCGCCTGCTCCAGACGCATGAACAGCGCGTCCAGTGCGCGGGCACCGATCAACGCCTCGCGGAAGTCCCACAGCGTGTTGGCATCGGGCACCCCATCCCCCGGACCCAGCCCGCAGAACCGCATCCAGCTCAGCCGGTCGCGCACCAGATCCGACGTCTGTTGCAGCGACAGCCCGTGCAGCGCCTGCAACACCAGCATCTTGAATTTCAGCACCGCGTCAAACGGCGGGCGACCGCCCTTGCGCGGGTCACCGCGCCGCAGGGCCTTGGCCAGAACCGGTCGGAATTGCTCAAAATCGACCGTCGCCGACAGACGCTCCAGCGGATCACCCTCCGCCGACAACTCACGAAGACGGTCCTCAAAATCCCAGAAGCCACCCTGTCCTGTCATGACCAACCCCGATACAGGCTGCATGACATATCATAGCAAAAATTGACGGTTTCCGGAGGTGTCCAATTATTCTGGATTTAATTTTGTCACCGAAGAATCTTACAATCCCACTGTTGTAGATGTGATTGAATATAATGTAAATATCAATGAACTAAATAATTTGGTAAGAAATAAATATTCATTTCATAAATCTGTAGATATAGCTCTTGTTTCCATCAGAATGTCACTATTCATTATAAGATATGAGATCGTATATTCTATTGATGATATCGAAATTAAATTTGGCGATGGAGCTTCTATAA
>NZ_JBLTXA010000032.1:0-52239 GCF_048066175.1 Niveispirillum fermenti
GAACATGGTGCCGGATCGCCACACGGATATCCTCTATACGCAAGATATAGGCCGGCCACCGGCTTTTTTCCGTGGCCGCCGTGACGCCAGCCCGCATACTGCTGCCCAATCACTTTCGTCCGCAGGAATATTTGCGTGCCGCACGAAGCCAATCTTCTCGTGACATTGTCGGTCGCCTTCGTTCTTGCCTTCGCCTTCGGCCTAGCAGCCGACCGGTTGAGGTTGCCGCCCCTGGTGGGCTATCTTCTGGCCGGGGTGCTGGTCGGCCCCTTCACGCCGGGTTTCGTGGCCGATGGCGACCTGGCCATCGAACTGGCCGAAATGGGCGTTATCCTGCTGATGTTCGGTGTCGGCCTGCATTTCTCCACGGCCGACCTGATGGCCGTGAAGGGCATCGCCATCCCGGGTGCCGTGGCTCAGATCGCCATCGCAACCCTGATGGGGGTAGGGCTGGCCGAGTTCTGGGGCTGGGGCCTTGGCGCAGGGCTTGTACTGGGGCTCAGCCTGTCGGTGGCCAGCACCGTGGTGCTGCTGAAAGCGCTCGAGGAGCGGAACCTGCTGCAGACGCCCAACGGGCGGGTGGCCGTCGGCTGGCTGATCGTGGAGGATCTGGCCATGGTCGTGGCGCTGGTGCTGCTGCCGGCCACGGCGGGCCTGCTGGGCGGACAGGGCATGGGCGACGGGGTGCAGGACGGGTCCGTGGCCCTGACGCTGGCCATCACGCTGGGCAAGGTCGCCATCTTCGCCGCGCTGGCCCTGCTTCTGGGGCCGCGCGTGGTGCCGTGGCTGCTGACCCAGGTGGCCCGCACCGGCTCGCGGGAACTCTTCACGCTGGCCGTCCTGGCCGCCGCCCTGGGCATCGCCTACGGGTCGGCCCATGTCTTCGGCGTGTCCTTCGCGCTGGGCGCCTTCTTCGCGGGTGTCGTGCTGAGCGAAAGCCGTTTCAGCCATAAGGCCGCGGCCGACAGCATGCCCCTGCAGGACGCCTTTTCCGTCATCTTCTTCGTGTCGGTCGGCATGCTGTTCGACCCGTCGATCCTGCTGCGGGAGCCGCTGGCTGTCGCCGCCGTGTTGCTAACCATCATCGTCGGCAAGTCCCTGGTGGCGTTCGGCATCGTCCTGCTGCTGGGCTATCCCGTCGCGTCGGGCCTGATGGTGTCGGCCAGCCTGGCGCAGATCGGCGAGTTCTCCTTCATCCTGGCGGGAATGGGCGTGGCCCTGGGCCTCCTGCCCGAGGAAGGGCGCGACCTGGTGCTGGCCGGCGCGCTCCTGTCCATCACCTTGAACCCCCTGGTCTTCGCCGCGGTGGAAAAGGTGGCCGTCAGACGCAAGACCCAGCGGGGACAGGCATCATCCTATGGACAGGAAAAGTTCCGGAAACTGACGCAGGAGGTCAACCGTGTCCGCGACAAGATGGCCGAACGGGAAAAGGCTCACAGCCTGCAGGTTCGCAAGCTGGTGGAAACCTTCCCCGTGCTGGCGCAACTGGACATGGCGGAACTGGACCGGCTGCTGCTGATGTTCCGGCCGGGATCGGCGACACCGGGGGCCCGCGTGATCCGCAATGGCGACCGCGCCGACAGCATGTATTTCATCGCCTCCGGCGCCGTGGAGGTGCAGTTGCCAGACCGCACCACCTTCCGCCTGGAGACCGGCAGCTTCTTCGGGGAGATGGCGCTGCTCAGCGGCAACCGCCGCAATGCCGACGTCACCGCCGTGGATTACTGCCAGTTCCTGGTGCTGGACCGGCGCGACTTCAACCAGTTCACCCGCCAGCATGGGGAGGTGCGGGCCGCCATCCTGGAAATGGCCAACCAGCGCCGCCGGTTGAACGCCGCCGCCAAGGCGACCGGGGCCGCCGCGGAAAGTGCCTGACCCGGAAATGAAAATGGGGGCGGACCCGGACGGCCCGTCCCCATTTCAGGTCACCACCGTAGCCCGGCCCTACCTGAAGGCGTCCGCATTCTCGATGATGTGGCTGACGATGCCATATTCCCTGGCCTCTTCCGCCGACATCCAGAAATTACGGTCGGTATCGACGGCAACCCGTTCCACAGGCTGGCCCGTCTCCCGCGCGATCTCTTCATTGATGCGCTTGCGCATCTTGATGATTTCCTTCGCTTCGATCGCGATGTCGGTAGCGGGGCCACCCACGCCGCCGGCCGGCTGGTGGATCATGAAGCGCGTGTTGGGCAGGCAGAACCGGTCCTGCTTGGCGGCACCCAGGAAGATGTGCGCACCGGCCGAGGCCACCCAGCCCGTGCCCAGCACCAGGACCCGCGGCTTCACGAAGCGGATCATGTCATGGATCGTGTCGCCGGATTCGACGTGCCCGCCGGGAGAGTTGATGATGAGCTTGATCGGCTCGTCATTCTCGGCGGCCAGCCCCAGAAGCTGGGCCGTCACGGCCTGAGCGACCTTCTGGTTGATCTCGCCGAACAGCAGGATGGTGCGGGCCTTGAACAGGTTCTGCGCCACGTTCGGCGGCGTCTTCGCCTTTTCGTCCTGGGTATCGGACCCCGGCTTTTCGTCCTCAAGACGCATCGGATTGACGAGCAAGGCGGCACTCCTGGTTGGGTAACTCGATCTCATGTTCTGACCTAGCGGGAAATCGGTCGCGGTTCAACAGGTCATTGGCGGCACGACGGCCGGAAGGGCCCGCCGCCTGTTATGAAAGGTCGATCCACACGCTTTTCAAGTCCGTGTACTTCTCCATCGCATGCAGGCTCTTGTCGCGGCCGAAGCCGGACTGTTTGAAACCGCCGAACGGCGTCGTGATATCACCCGCATCGAAGCAGTTGATCCAGACGCTGCCGGCCTTGATTGTGCGGGCGGCCTTCATGGCAACGGAGATGTCGCGGGTCCAGATGGCCGAGGCCAGGCCATAGATCGTGTCATTGGCGATGCGAAAGGCCTCTTCCGTGGTCTTGAAGGTGAGGGTCGACAGGACGGGCCCGAAAATCTCCTCCCGCGCGATGGTCATGGAACTGTCCACGCCGTCGAACAGGGTCGGCTCGATGTAGAAGCCGCCCGTATCGGTGCGCGCCGCATTGCCGCCCAGGCGCAGCGCCGCCCCCTCCGCCGTGCCCTTGGCGATGTAGGACAGAACGCGCTCGTGCTGGCGGGCATCAACCATGGCGCCCATGGTGGTGGCCGGGTCCAGCGGGTCACCGGGCTGCCAGCGCCGGGAATGGTGGATGACGCGCTCCAGGAACTCGTCCTTGATGCTTTCATGCACCAGCAGGCGGGAGCCGGCATTGCACACCTCCCCCTGGTTGAAGAAGATGCCACCCGCGGCGTTTGCCGCCGCCTTGTCCAGGTCGGCGGCATCCGGCATGATGATATGCGGCGTCTTGCCGCCGCATTCCAGCGACACGCGCTTCAGGTTGCTTTCCCCCGAATAGCGCATGAAAAATTTGCCCACCTCCGTCGATCCGGTGAAGGCAAGCATGTCCACATCCATGTGCCGGCCAATGGCCTGGCCCGCCGTCTCCCCGAAGCCCGGCACGACATTCAGCACCCCCTTCGGCACGCCGGCCTCATCGGCCAGCTCGGCCAGGCGCAGGGCGGTCAGCGGCGATTGCTCGGCCGGCTTCAGCACGACGGAATTGCCCGTGGCCAGGGCCGGCGCCAGCTTCCAGACCGCCATCATCAGGGGGAAGTTCCAGGGCACGACGACACCGATCACGCCCAGCGGCTCCCGCAGGATCAGCGACATGGCATCGGGCCCGCTGGGACCGACCTGGTCATAGAGCTTGTCGATCGCCTCCGCGTAATACTGCACGCAGCGGGCAGACAGCGGCACGTCGATGGACCGGCTGTCGCGGATGGGCTTGCCCATGTCCAGCGTCTCCAGCAGGGCCAGCTCGTCGGCATTCTCCTCGATCAGGCGGGCAAGCTTCAGCAGCACGGCCTTGCGCTTGCGCGGGTGGGCATCGCGCCACACGCCGCTTTCAAAGGCCCGCCGCGCGGCGGCGACGGCACGGTCCACATCCTGCACGTCGCATTCGGCGACGCGCGTCAGCACCTTGCCGTCCCGCGGGCTGATACAGTCGAACTGCTTGCCGCTGGCGGCGGGCACGAAGGCCCCGTCGATGAAGGCCTGGGTGCGGAAACTCAGCCGCGCGGCGCGGTCCTGCCAGTCGGTGGCGGATAGGGCGTCCATGGGATCGTTCCTTGGCAATGGCATCCGGCGCGGGCGGATGGCCCGCTGTCAGGCGCCAGAGTGCCCGGCCCCGCGACAGGCGGCAACCCCCCAAAAGGCGCCGCCCGTCCGGATGCCGTCAGGCCGCCCGCACCTCTGCCAGGAAGCGGTCGACCTCCACCCGCAGCCGGTCGGCCTCCCGCGACAATTCACCGGCAGCGCCCAGCAACTGGTTCGCGGCCTGGCCCGTATTCTGCGCCGTCTCATCGACAACGCTGATGTTGGTGGCGATCTCCTGCGTGCCGACGGCCGCCTGCTGCACATTGCGGGCGATTTCGCGCGTGGCCGCGTCCTGCTGCTCCACCGCCGCCGCAATCGCCGTGGCGATCTCGTTGATCTCCCCGATCGTGTGCGTCACCTCCACCGTGGCCGACACCGCGCTGTTGGTGGCCTGCTGCATGGAGGCGATGCGGGAGGCGATGTCGTCCGTGGCCTTGGCAGTCTGCGTGGCAAGCGACTTCACCTCCGACGCCACGACGGCAAAACCCTTGCCGGCTTCCCCGGCGCGGGCTGCCTCGATGGTGGCGTTCAGCGCCAGCAGGTTGGTCTGGCTGGCAATGTCGGCGATCAACTGCACGACGGTCCCGATGGCATTGGCCTCCGAAGCCAGGGCCTGGATGGTGCGGTTGGTTTCCTCCGCCCTTTCGGTGGCCGTGCGGGAGATGGTGGCGGCCGAGCCGACCTGCCGCGTGATCTCGCCGATGGACCCTGTCATTTCCTCCGCCGAGGCGGCGACGGTCTGGACATTGGCCGAGGTCTGGCCGGTGGAGGCCGCGACCATGCCGGTCTGGTTGCGCGTCGTTTCCGCCATGCCCGACAGGTCGCGGGCATTGCCCTGAAGCTGCGTGGCGGCCGACGCCACCTGCGACACCACCGAGGAGACGCTGCTTTCGAACTGGTCGGCCATCTGGTGCAGGGCACGGCGGCGGTCCGCGGCGGCCTGCTTTTCCGCTTCCTCCATCTGCTCCCGCATGCGGCGTGACTCCAATGCGTTCTGCCGGAACTGCTCCAGTCCCGTTGCCAGCCGCCCGACCTCGTCCCCCCGGTCCAGGCCCGGCACGGACAGGGCCAGATCACCCCTGGCCACCTTGTCCATGGCGTCGGTCACGGCACCCAGCGGCCGCGTGATGGTGATGATCGCCACATAGAGCGACAGGGCAACGGACAGCAGCGACCCGATCCCCGCCACCAGCAGCATGGAATAGGTGGCCGCATCGACATTGGCGGCGGCAGCGGCAGCGCCATCGTCTATCGCCTTACGAATATTGTCCGTCAGCGCGATATTGGCGTCACGCAGCCCTTCCATCCGCGGATCGAAGGACCGCATCACCAGATCCTCGGCATCCTGACCGCGGCCGGCCGTGGCCAGGGGCATGATCTTGTCGAATTCGGCTCGCAATCCTGCCAGTTGCTGTTCAAGCGCCTGGATATCCCGGCTCCAGCGCGGCAGGCGGGCGCGCATTTCAGCATAATCGGCGGCGGCCTGATTGAAATCGGTAACAGCATCACGGGCGGCGGACGCCACATGTTCCGTACCGCTCAGCAGCACTGCCTTGTATGTATGCCTTCCGATCGCAATAACCGTCCGGTTAGTACGGGCGAGATTGACCATCACGGCAACCTCATCTTTGATAAGGGAAGAATATTCACTGTTTCCATGGGCCATGTTTCGTTGGCCAATGAAGAATATGACACCAGACAGCAAGATCATAACGGAGATTATTGCCAGTATCCTGACACTTATCCGTATATCGACAACACGAAACATACAAACCCCCTACAGATGTTCACTGTTCCCCGGCACCAGTATCAACAATTTTAGACTTGTTTTGCCTTTCTCCAGGCTGATCGGCCCCACTTTGCCGAGCAATATCGGTTTTTTCAATATCGGATTTTTCGATTTATCAGCGCTCGGATAACATGACGCCCGGAGGAAGGCAGTGTGGATTGCGCCGCGAGAGCATTGTCTGGTCGGGGAATGCCTGGAGAGCGCCAGAAAAGGCGCGCATGTGACACAACAGGAACTTGCATCACGCCTGGGCAAGCCTCAATCTTTCATATCATCGTATGAGAATGGGCAACGCCGGGTCGATGTTCTGGAGTTCCTGACCATTCTGCATGTGCTGAACCAGGATGCACTGCCCGTTTTCATGGAAATCCGCCGGCGTTTCCTGCCGGCAACGGATGAAAAACCTTCACCCTATCCATAATTACAGTCCCCGGTGAGTACAGTTCACCGGGAAACAGTGTAATATCAAGCTGCGCTGCGCGCCCATGCGCGCGTAAGCCAAAGCCGCCGGATGGCGGCGCCCGGCATCGGGGATACATTGATCAGCACCATAGGTTCTGATCAATGCAGATGCGTATATGGCGCGATGCTGCCGGCAAGCCGATTGTCATGCCGACATGTTTTGCATTGCCGCAAGGCCGGGTCCGGTGTCTCCATCGCAAAATCCACAACCGACGTGACCGCCATGCGCCCCAGCCACATCGCCCTCGCCTTTCTGGTCGCCATCATCTGGGGCGTCAATTTCGTCTCCATCAAGCTGGCGCTGACCGGCTTCCCGCCCATCCTGCTGACGGCGTTGCGTTTTGCCCTGGCGGCACTGCCCGCCCTGTTCATCGCCCGACCGGCGGGGATCGGCTGGAAGCAGCTTGCCACCGTATCGACCTTCCTGTTCACGGGCCATTACGTCTTCCTGTTCATGGGTATCGACCAGGGGATGGCACCGGGTCTGGCCTCCATCGTGCTGCAATGCCAGGCCTTCATGACCATGCTGATCGCGGCAGGCATGCTGGGGGAACGGCCGCGGCCCCAGCAATTGCTGGGGGCCGGCGTGGCCGGCGTGGGTCTTCTGGTCACGGCCACCACGGTGGGCCTGGATGTGACCTGGATCGGCTTCGGGCTGACCCTTCTGGCCGCGGCAAGCTGGGCGATGGGCAATGTGCTGATGCGGCAATTGCCGCCCAGCCCCACCCTGCCGCTGATGGTCTGGCTGTCGGTCGTGCCGCCCCTGCCCGTGTTCACCCTGTCGCTGCTGTTCGAAGGGCCGGAACGAGTGGCCGCGGCGCTGACGGGGGTCACCTGGACGGCCGGGCTGGCCCTGCTCTACATCGTGGTGCTGTCCACCCTGGTCGGTTTCGGCATCTGGGGCATGCTGCTGCGGGAATACAAGGCCAGCCTGGTGGCCCCCTTCTCCCTGCTGGTGCCGGTCACCGGCACCGTGGCGGCCCATTTTGCTTTTGGCGAGACCTTCGGCCCCATGCGTCTGACCGGCATGGCGCTGCTGTTCGCCGGGATCGTCATCACCATCCTGCCGTGGCGGAAGGTGCGGCCGGCGGTGGCGTGATCATGGCTCCACCAGCACCTTTGCCCGCATCTTGGGATGGATACGGCACTGGATGATGAACTCGCCCGGCGCGGTGAAGGTCACCGGCGTTTCCGTGTCGGGGTCCTGCAGCCCGATATCAAAGACGCCGTTCATGCTGGGCGAATAGACATTGTGGCCGAACGGATCCTCGTTCCGGAAGATGACCTGATCACCCACCTTGATGGTGACCGACCGGGGAGCGAAAGCGATGTCCCGCTGGGCGATCACCATGGGTGCCTGGGCGCCACCGGATCCCGTCAGCATGCCCAGGGCCACCAACGGGACAAGCGCGAAGACGCGGTTGCGCCGACCGACCATCAACCCGCCCCCGTCCGATCAGCGCTTGTCCAGGATGGCGATGTCGATCACATCGCTTCCATCCCCGATGCGCCCCATGCGCTTCATCGCGCCCCGCTGCACGTCCAGATCATAGAGGATGCCGCCGGCAACGGCCCGCCCGTGATATTCGTCCTCGGCATCGGTGAAGATATCCACCCCTTCCACGATCGTGCCGGCCGGCACGCCGAGCGGTCCGATGGTGCGCAGGACGCCATCGTTCGGCGGGTCCTGCGACAGCCACGCTCCGGCGGCGCTATCGACGTCGAAAAGCTGCGTCTGCGTCGCCCCGGCGAAGGAATTGATATAGGCGCCGGCATAGACGGCAGGCTTTTTGCCTGCATTGACCTTGTCCTTCGGGTGGTAGGCCAGCGGCTTGTCCACGGCCGCCGCTCCCGTCTCCACATTGACGCGCAGATTTTGGCCGTCCGATCCCATGACACGCAAACGGTCCGCCTGGGGATTGAAATCGACCACCACATGGTCGATGGCCGTCAGCGCGACCGACAGCCTGGGCCCAGCCGTGGCCGCCCCCGTCGCCAGATCGATGGCATAGAGATGGTTGTCGCTGGCCAGCCCATAAAGCGCACCATTGGCCGGACGCACGTCGATGCCCAGCAGCTTGCCCTTCACACCTGTCACGGGCAGCACTTTCACCATACCCGGCGACGTGTCGGAAAACAGCAGCAGTTCATTGCGCTGATTAAGACCTGCAATTTCCAGCGCCTGCACCGGAACTGCCATGCCGGCCCATGCCAGCGCGGTCAGAATGATCGCCCGTCCCCTGTTCATTGCGTCCTCCCCACACGACTCCGGCCCAATGCCATTGTCGGCCGCATGATAAGGTAGAAGAATGAAAGCGCCTGTCACCTATCCGTAAGGGCAGGCGATCATGGCTTGATGTTGAAAATGGCGCAGATTTTCTGGCGCAACTGCATGGGGGAAAACGGCTTCACGATATAGGCATCGACCTTGTTGGCGCGGGCGGCATGGACGAAATCCGCCGTCTGGTTCCCCGTCAGCATCAGGAACGGCATGTTCTCCCACGTCTTGCGAACATGCTGAAGCAACTGCAATCCCGTCACGTTGGGCATGTTCCAGTCCGAGATGATCAGGTCATAGCGCAATTCGCTGTCTTCCAACGCCTCGATAGCCGCCTTTCCGTCCTTGACGATATGGATGTTCTGGATTCCCAGATGGATCAGCACCTGACGCGCCAGGCGCTGGGCAAAGACATTATCCTCCACCAGCAGCACGCTCAGTTTCTCGAAGCCGGGTATTTGGTCACGGTTCAGCATCAGGTTATCTTGGAACAGGCCGTCAGGCATCAGGCCGCAACCGGCAAATGAAGTCAACGTATCCAACCGGATCATGTCCCATCTTCCGCGGGGACCGGGGATAGCGATAGCAGGCGGTCGCGCTGCCCGCGCAGCCAGATCAGCCCTTCGTCAAGATCATGGCGCAGTGCCGGCAGCAGCACGGCCAGGGACGGGACATCGCCCCCGTGCCCCGCAAGCTCCACCTTCGACGCCGTTCGATAGACCCCGGCCATTCCAAGGCTGCCCGCCGCGGATTTCAGGGAATGGGCTACCTCCGCGACCTGCTGGGGGTCCGGCATGCCGTTGGCGGGAAACAGATCGGGTTCCACCTCCGGGAGGATCGACAGGATGGTCTCGATCAGATCCAGGACCATCTCAGGCCCCATGCTGTCTGCCATGTCGGTCAGCATTTCCGGCACGAACGGATCGGTTCCCGTCAGCAGGGAGACGGCACCCGCCTCTGCGGCCCTATCATCATGCGGCGACGATGCCATCTCTTCCTGGCCGGCTGCTTCGGTCCCATCTGGGAACAGGCGATGGATCACCTTGAACAGATTGGCCGGATCGATCGGCTTGGCGACATGCCCATTCATGCCAGCATCCAGGCAGCGCTGAATGCCGCTGGTGCCCACGCTGGCCGTCGCGGCAACGATCACGACGCCGGACGCCGGCCCCGGCAGGGCGCGGATGGCGCGCGTGGCGGTCATCCCATCCATGCGGGGCATATGCACGTCCATCAGCACAAGGTCCAGCGCCGGAACGGCGTCGCGGACGGCGGCGACCGCCTGTTCCCCGTCCGTGGCAAACAGCACCTCATGTCCATGTTCCGCCAGGGCGCCGGCCAGAACCTTGCGATTAACCGGATTGTCATCGGCCACCAACACACGCAACGGCCTCACGACATGGTCGTCGAAGCCGGCTGTCGCGTCACCCGCGACCGGGTTGCCTTCCACCAGAGGGATTTCAAACCAGAATGTACTGCCCTGGCCGGAAACGCTGTCGACGCCGATGGTCCCGCCCATGGCCTCCACAAGCTTCTTGCAGATCGCCAGGCCCAGGCCGGTGCCCCCGAATCGCCGTGTAATGGAACTGTCCGCCTGCACGAAGCTGCCGAACAGCTTGGCGCGCGCCGCTTCCGATATGCCGATGCCGGTGTCGGCCACCTCCACCCGCAGGCGGGCGCCATCGGGCAGCATCAGGGCACGCAAGGTGACGCCGCCCTCCTCGGTGAACTTGATGGCATTGCCCACAAGGTTCAGCATCACCTGGCGCAGCCTGTTGGGGTCGCCCTTCAGATAGGGGGGCAGCCCCTCCTCCACCTCTTCCTGCAGCCAGAGCCCCTTCTCCTCCGCCCGGTTGCGCATCAGCATGGTCGTGCCGGCAACCAGTGACGCCAATTCGAAATCCAGCACCTCGATATCGGCCTTGCCGGCCTCCAGTTTCGAGAAATCCAAGATGTCGTTGAGGATGCGCAGCAGCGATTGACCAGACAGCAGGACCGTCGACGCCAGTTTCGTCTGCTCCTCGTCAAGACCCGACCGCAACAGCAGCCGCGTCAGCCCCAGCACGCCGTTCATGGGTGTGCGGATTTCGTGGCTCATCATGGCCAGGAACTCGGACTTGGCACGGGTGGCGGCCTCGGCCTTTTCCTGGGCCTCCCGCACCACGGCCATGGCACCTTTGAACACGCCCAGCGCGCCGGCCACCCGGCCGATCTCGTCCCGTCGCGCCATGTGCGGAACCGTTACCTCCATATCGCCGCCGGCCAGTTGGATCGTGGCGCGGGTCAGACGGTCAAGGGGCGTGACGATATTGCGGATCAGGGCGATGGTGATGCCGACCACCAGCGTGAACAGCACCGCGATCAGCATGCTGGTGCGATCGGCCGCCGCCCTGATCGTCTCCTCCGCTGACAGCCGGAAGCGATACCCATCCTCCGCCGCCATCTGGGTGACAATCTCCAGATTGTTGATGATGCCGATGCCCAGCCGCTCCATCGACCGCATCGCATCCTCACGACTGGCGCCGCCGGGCATGTCGATCAATCCGCGAACGGCCTCGATCCAGGCAATGTTCTGTTCACGGATGCGGGCGACATATCGGCCGATCTCCGGGTTGAGGCCGCGCTCCTCGGCAACCGCCAGACTGGCCAGGAAATTCTCGTCGCTGATCTCCAGATCCTCGCGGAAGGTCTCCGGCAACCCTCCAGGGGATTTCAGAGCCCGATCGACCATCAGGTCCAGCATGACGAAATCGGTCTGTGCCAGCCGGGCATAATTGATGGCCTGAAGCGGCTGATCATACATGCGGATGACTAAATCGCCGGTTGACCGCACCACCAGGACAGCAACGACCCCGATGATCACGGCGGCAAGGACCGCCACCGCGAAAGCCGCCGCCAGCTTGAAACGGATGGTTCTGAGCATGCCGGACGGCCCCGTGCCTGAAATACCGTTCCTTTATGCGCGCAGGAGGCAGGATGCCGCAAGCCGTCAGCCCGCCCCGACCCGTCACCGCCTTGACAGCGCGGTCCGCCCCTGCTGCCATGCAGCCGTCTGAACCAACATGGGATCGTCCCCGGAATGACCGCCAGCGCCGACCTGCTTCGCGAGATCGATCTTTTCCGGCAGCACTATCCGGCCGTGACGGCCGTCGATGTGCTGCTGCCCGATCTCTGCGGGGTCTTCCGTGGCAAGCGTGTGCCCGTGGCGGAACTGGACAAGGTTTGGAAGGACGGCGTCGCATTCCCCGGCTGCACCTTCGCCGTCGACATTACCGGCGACACGGTGGAGGAAACCGGCATGTCGGTGGAGAAGGGCGTGCCCGACCGCGTCTGTCTTCCCGTTGCTGGCACATTGGCCCCGGTGCCGTGGGCCGCCCGGCCGATGGGCCAGGTTCTGCTGTCCATGCGCGACGGGGACGGCTCCCCCTTCCCCTATGCGCCGCGCGCGCTGGTGGAAAGGCTGGTCGGCGAACTGGCGGGGCGCGGCCTGACGCCCATGGTGGCGATCGAGCTTGAATTCTACCTGCTGGACCGTGACCGGCCGGCGGGTGTGCGCCCGTCGCCGCCCGTGTCCAGGCGCAGCGGCCTGATCCAGAACCGCACGCAGGTCTATGGGCTGGCCGAGTTGGAGGATTTCGAGGAGGTGCTGGACGAGATCACGGCGGCGGCCCAGGCCCAGGGCATCCCCGCCGGGACCGCCATTGCCGAATATGGCCCCGGCCAGTACGAGATCACGCTGGCCCACCGGCCCGACGCCCTGCGCGCCGCCGACGATGCCGTGCTGTTCAAGCGCGTGGTCCATGGCGTGGCCCGGCGCCACGGGTACGAGGCGACCTTCATGGCCAAGCCCTATGGCGATCAGGCCAGCAGCGGCATGCATATCCATATGAGCGTGCTGGACCGTGAGGGACAGAATATTTTCGCCGCCGAGGCGCCGCAGGGCTCGCCCCTGCTGGCGCACGCCATCGGCGGCATGGCGGAGACGATGCCCGCCTGCATGGCGCTGGCGGCGCCCGGCGCCAATAGCTGGCGCCGCTTCCAGGCCGGGTCCTATGCTCCGACGGTCATCGCCTGGGGCGTCAACAACCGCACCGCCCCCTTGCGCATTCCGGCCGGCGGGCCGGACAGCCGCCGCGTGGAATACCGTATCGCCGGTGCCGACGCGAACCCCTATCTGGTGCTGGCCGGCATGCTGGCCGGCCTGCTGCACGGGCTGGATGGCAGGATCGATCCCGGGCCGGCGCTTGAAGGCAACGCCTATGCCGCCGACGCGCCGCACCTGCCGACCGAATGGGGCGTGGCCCTGGATCTGTTCCAGGGATCGCCCGTGCTGCGGCATTGGCTGGGCCAGGCGTTCGTCGACACCTATGCCATCACCAAGCGGGCGGAGCGCGCCAAGTTCAACCAGCAGGTCACGCCGCTGGAATGGGAATGGTACCTTCGGGGCTGACATCACGGTGCGGGACCGCGAAAGGCCCCGCCCGCATCAGGCCAGGCCGCCACACGGTTCAGGCAGCGGCCGTCAGGTCGCTCAGCTTGGTCAGCAGGTAATCCACATCCTCGCTGGCCAGTTCCTCGAACTGGGTCAGGATGCGTTCCAGCATGCGGCGGCGGTGCCGCTCCCGGTCATGGTCCAGCCCATCGAAATCCGTCTCGTTCGCCACATCCAGCGCAATGCGCAGGGCGGGATAGAGCTTCGGCGGCAGGCCCGTCCGGTCGAACAGGGATTTCAGCCCCAGCCGGCCGGCATCATGGATCAGCAGACGCGCATTGGCCACCGGTACCTGCCCCAGTTGCGCCAATGCCGTCTCGAAAAACGGCACGTCGCCCATGCACAGCGCCCGCAGCAGCAGCGACGGGGTCAACCGGTGGCTGCGGCGCAGTTGCGCCACCAGCTTTTCCAGCTCCACATCACCGGCACCGCCCACCAGGCCATAGGTCGCCCGCTCGCGCGTCTGGAGAACCAGATCGGCCGCGACATCGTTGGGCAACTCGTGCTTGGCGACCAGCCGTTCACGCAATTGTTCGGAAACCAGCGCCACCAGCCGTTCGGCCACGGTCACGGGCAGCTTGGCCCGGTTGACCATCGGGGCGGCCACAGCCTCGCTGTCCGGGAACCGGTCCAGCGCCTTGACCATGGCCTTTTCGCCGACCGCCGCCGTTTCGTTCGACAGCAAGGTCGCGACGGCCTTCTCGCTGCCGCGTTCCACCAGCGCATCGGCCACCGATTCGGCGACATTCGCCCGCTTGGCCACGGCCGTCTGCTTGTCGGACGACCCGGACCGGATGATCTCCACCAGGTCCTCATCCGTCAGGACGGTCGAAACCTCGATGAAGGGCAGCGACACCTCCTCCACGTCGCGGGCCATCGCAATGGCCACGTCGCGGGGGATGCCGGCGTTCGTCTTCAGGCTGTCCGCCAGGGCGGAACGCACGCGCGTGGCCACATCGCGCGCCATGATGCGCACGATGTCCTCCGCCAGCACCCGCTCCGACGCCGTCAGGTTCGGCTGGGCGAAATGCTTGGCCACCTTCCCCGCCATCTCGGCGCGGGTGGTGGGGGATGGATCGGTCAGCAGACGCTGCACGTCCTGCTGGGACAACTTGTCGGACATGGGGTGGACGCACCCTCCCTGGATCGACCGCGTGGCCGATACCGGCCATCAGGCAGCCGGTACGGACTCCGCTGTTTCTTTAACATTTAGTGCAGAGTTCTGCCAATTGCGAACGCCAATTTGGATCAGAAACCACAACGGGAACAGCGTACTGCGCAAGCATGGCAAGACCACCATCCGGAAGGATAGGTGAAAAACCATTGCGCCAGAGGAAACAGGCGCGTCCCGCATGCCTATGAATGCATGCCTTGTCCGACTCGTCCAGCCCTTCCTTTACCCCTTCCCGCCGGCAAGGACGGGAGGCCACCCGGCGCGCCTACCGTCCCGGCGGCGATGCGGCGGCAAAGGCCTTTTGCGCCACCGGGTGCAGGGGGGCGGTGCGGGCCCGCTCTGCCATGCCGTCACCCTCCACCCCACCGAAGGCCGGGTGCTGGGCGGTCAGGTCCGGCCGCTGTTCCAGCAGGATGCGCACCATCTCCGCCACAGCCGCCTCATCCGTGCCGGCCCGTGCCACCAGGGTAGCGGCCACGCCGATGCTGGCCACATCCTCCGGCACGCCGGGATAGACGGCGGCGGGAATCGTGGCACGGACCAGATCCTTGCGGCCCTCCAGCAGCTTGTCGATGCCCGGCCCGCCGATCGGCAGCACGCCGGCCCCGCACGTGACGGTCGCATTGTGAATGGCGGCGTTGGGATGGCCGGCCGCGACGAAGGCGGCATCCGTCTCACCGGCGCACAGGGCCGCCAATGCCGCGTCGGGCATCAGGTCCCCGGTCTCCCGCAGGCCACGGACCCCCGCGGCATCCAGCACCATGTCGGCCAGATTGCGCAGCGCCGAGCCGCGCGGGCCCAGATTGACGCTCTTGCCCTTCAGCTTGGTGATATCGTCGATCTCGGCCCCCGGCCGTACCAGCAGGGTGACCGTCTCCGCATGCAGCGTGGCCACGGCGCGCAAGTCCGTGAATGGGCCGTCACCGGCAAAGCGCCCGTCCCCGCGCCAGGCGGCGGCCTGCCAGTCCGACTGGACGATGGCGAAATCCACCTGGCCGGCACGCAGGGCATTCAGGTTATAGACGGGCCCATCCGTCGCCTCGACCAGACAGCGATAGCCATGGCGCGCCCGGTCCTGGTTCACCTGCCGGCACAGCGCACCGGCCATGGGATAGTAGAGCCCGTTCACGACCCCGGACGCGATCACCATCTGCCGTTGCGCGGCGGGCGTCCCGCCCCCGGACTGGGCAGTGGCGGACCCGGGCAGCAGGGGGGCGGCCAGCAGCGTCACGAGAAGGGCGAACGGCAGACGTCGGGAACAGGTCAAGGCTCTCTCACCAAAAGGCTTGGAAAAGGAGGGTCACCGCGGCAGCGGGTCGACCCGCACATTGGCCATGCCCTGCTGCAGCGTCCATTCGACGATACGCCGCAGCACGGCACCCGATGCGCGGTCGAAGGCGTGGATGATGTCGCTCAACGCCGGACTTTCGGCCCGGACCTTGGCTTCGAACGTCTCCCCCGCCACGATGTTGCGCCGGGGCATGCGCACCAGCTTGGCATTGATCCGCACGGTCGCCTCGGGCGCCACGTCGCGGGTCTCCCCCCCGTCGTAGCTGGCGTGGAAATCGCGCATGTCGGTCTTCAGGACGAAATCGGCCCGCAGGCCCGACCGTTCAACCCCCACGGCGACGATGCGGCGGCTGTTCTCGAAACTTTCGACGATCAGGGTCTGCATCATGTCGGGCGCCGTGTCGGCCCATGTCGCGCCGGAATAGTAGGTCATGCGGTTGGCCGTCTCCCCCAGCATGATGCGCGGCGTATCGATGGCGGAATTGGCCAGCGGCGTCTCCACCAGCAACTGCCAGGGCGCACGGGCCAGCCCGGCCGTGAACTCCTTGGCCGGTGTCAGCACATAGATCTTCTGCGACCGCCCGCCCGTCAGCAACTGGGCGGGCGAACAGGCGGCCAGCGGGACCAGCGCCCCCAGGGCCAGCAGGTTGCGGCGGCTGAATGTCATGTCGCTCACTCCGTTTTCACTCCGCTATTGCCGCCGAACAGCAGGTCCGTGGGGTCGCGTTCCAGGCGACGGGAGACGCGGCTGAGATTGGCGGTCAGGTCCTGCAGATGCACCAGCAACTGGCTGAGATCATAGAGGCCGGTAGAGGTGAAGTCGCGGATGGGTTCCCGGTTCTCCTCGATCATGCCGGCCAGCGAGGCGGACAGGCGATTGATCTCCTCCGTGGTCTTCGCCAGTTCCGAGGAGATGGTGGTCGCATTGCGCCCGACCGTCCCGACCGTCTCGTTCGCGGTAACCATCAGCGTCTCGGCCTGCCGGCCCAGCACATCCACCTGCCGGCGCAGGTCGGTGATCAGCAGATTGGTGTTGCGCACCGTCTCGTTGGCATTGCCGCTGGCCAGAGCCAGATTGGACAGCAGGGCACCGATGGCCTTCTGATTGTCATCGTTCAGCAATTCGGTGAGGCGGCTGGAAATCTTCATCAGGTTTTCCAGCACCTCCGGCGCCTTGGACAGGACCGCGGCGATGGAGCTTTCACGCGACGGGATGATGGGAATGCCCTGCGTCTTTTCCCGCAGCAGGGGAGCATCCTTGCTGCCGCCGGCAATCTCCACATAGACGCCGCCCGTCACGCCCACCGGCTCCAGCGAGGCGATGGCGTCGGTCTTGATCGGCGTCTCCTCCGGCACCTCGATGGTCAGGCGGACCTGCTCCACATTTTCCGGATTGATGCGGATGTCGGTCACCGTGCCGACATTGACGCCGCGATAGCGCACGGGCCCGCCCTCCACCAGCCCCGTCACGGTGCCGGTGACCATGATGTAATAGGGCTGGATCGCCTTGTCGAACTGCACCTTGGCCAGCCAGATGACGAAGATGAAGATGGCCACCGCCAGCGCCAGGACAAAGGCACCGACAGCCGTGTAATTGGCCCGTGTTTCCATGTCCTATTTCCCTTTCGCCGCACTGGCCGCGCGACCGCGCGGCCCATGGAAGTAATCTCTGATCCAGGGATGATCCTGGCGCAGCAATTCGTCAATGGTGCCCACCACCACCTTCTTGTCGACCAACACCGCGATGCGGTCGCAGATGGCATAGAGGCTGTCCAGATCATGGGTCACCATGAAGACGGTCAGCCCGAGACTTCTTTGCAATGATCCGATCAGCTCGTCGAAGGCGGCGGCCCCGATCGGGTCCAGGCCGGCCGTCGGTTCGTCCAGGAACAGGATCTCCGGGTCCATGGCCAGCGACCGGGCCAGGCCCGCACGCTTGCGCATGCCGCCGGAAAGCTGTGACGGGTATTTGGGGCCGGCATCAGGCGGCAGGCCGACCATGGCCACCTTGACACGCGCGATCTCGTCGATCAGGTCCTGCGGCAGGTCGGTATGCTCCTTCAGGGAGACCTGGATATTCTCCAGCACGGTCAGGGAGGAGAACAGCGCCCCGTCCTGGAACAGCATGCCCCAGCGCGCCTGCAGCGCCAGCCGTTCGCGTTCGCCCAGTTCTCTGGTATCGCGGCCCAGCACCTCGATCCGGCCGGCCGACGGTTCCATCAGGCCCACGATCTCCCGCAGCAGCACGGACTTGCCCGTGCCGGACCCGCCCACCAGGCCCATGACCTCGCCCTTGGTCACGTCCAGGTCCACCCCGTCATGCACCACCTGGGCACCGAACCGGGTGACAAGGCCGCGCACGCGGATGATCGGTTCCGTCGCCCCCTGTGCCGGCTTTTCCGCATCCGTCATGTCATATCCCGATATAGGAGAAGAGGACGGAGAAGGCGGCATCCAGCACGATCACCAGGAAGATGGAAACGACGACCGAGCGCGTGGTCAGCAAGCCCACGCTTTCGGCACTGCCGCTGACCCGAAGGCCTTCGTAGCAGCCCACCAGGGCGATCACCACAGCGAAGACGGGCGCCTTGACCAGCCCCACGAAAAGCGTCGTCGTGTTCACGGCGATCTGCAGCTGACGGGTAAACTGCACGAAATTGATGTCGAGATAGACGTAGGCCATCACCGCACCCCCCGCGAGTGCCACGACATTGGCAAAGAAGCCGATGAGCGGCAGGGCGATCAGCAGGGCCAGCATGCGCGGCAGCACCAGCATCTCTACCGGGTCCAGGCCCAGCGTGCGCATGGCGTCCACCTCCTGGTTCACCTTCATCGTGCCGATCTGGGCCGTAAAGGCCGAACCGGAACGGCCGGCTACGATGATGGAGGTCATCAAGATGCCGATTTCCCGTAGCACCCCGATGCCCAGCAGATTCACGACATAGATTTCGGCTCCGAAACGACGTAGCTGATCTGCGCCCTGATAGGCGAGAACCACGCCGATCAGGAAGGAAAGCAGGCCAACGATGGGCATCGCGTTGAGGCCCACCTGCTCCAGATGAAAGAAAAGCGGCCGCAGCCGCAGCCGGCCGGGGGACCGCAGCACGCGCAGGGCCGTGACGGTCACCAGCCCCAGGAAATTCAGCATAGACAGAATGTCTTGCCACATGCCGATCGTTGCGCGACCGATCCGATCGGCCAGCGCAAAGGGTACCGGCCTGGCGGCCGGTGCAGGGGGTGCCTTGTCGGCGATGGCGCCGCGCACATCCTCCAGCAGGGTCAACAAATCCTGGCGGCCGCCGTTCAGCGAGACCTTGTGGCCATCCGCCTCCAGCCGGCCGATCAGCCGGTCCAGCAGGATGGCGCCGGTGGTATCGAGCGCCGCAAGCGAAGACAGGTCGATGCGAACATCGACCTGTCGCCGGCCCTGGGCCGGGTCGCGCATCTGGGATTGCAGCTTGGGGGCCGAAGCCAGATCCCACCGGCCCGATGCTGCCAGCACCAGCCGATCCTGCTCCCAGTTTGACGTGAGGGTTCCGGTTTGCACTGTCACCTGGTCCGTGGCACGCCGCAACCAAGGGCGGCATCCCCTTCCCATTGACATGGCTCGACCGGACCGGTCAACACCTGGATACCCGCCGCCGCCCCTGCGCTCACCATTCGCTTAGACTTAGAACATATAGTAATCACTATCGATATAGGCCTGCCGGCCCTCTTCCATCCCCCATTTCAGGTAATGGTAGAGCGGGTTGAGGTCGGCTGCGGCAACGTCGGGGTTGGCGGTCAGGTAGGCGTCGCCATCAAAGAAAGGCGACGGGTTGCGTCCTTCCTTCCAGCCATACAGCTCGTAATGCGCCCAGGCGTCGATGCCGGACGCGGCGACATCGGGATTGGCTTCCAGGTAATAGTTCGCATCGAAATAGAGATGCGTGCTGCGACCCTCGGCCAAACCGTTGGCTTCATAATGGGTAACGGCCGCCACGCCGGCTGCGGCCACGTCGCCATAGACCTCGGCATAGTAGGCCGCGTCGAAGCCATTGGTGGCCTGGAAGGGGCGGCCTTCGAAACGGCCGTAATACTCATAATGCTCGGCGCCATCCTTGTAGATGCCGGCCTGCACGGCCGCATATACGTCGGGATTGCTGTTCAGATAGAATTCCTCGTCGAACCCGCCCCAGAAGGGGGTCGGCTCGTACAGGGCGATGACCTTGTCGGCGAAGATGGCGAACTGGATATTGACCAGCGTGTCGTGATTGTCGGCGCCCGTGATGGTGATGACCCCATCATCATTGTCCAGGTCGTAATCGGCCGCCACGCCGGTATAAAGGGCAGCGTTCAGCCCGCCACCGCCGTTCAACACATTGGTACCGGCCCCACCGGCGATCAGGTCGAACCCGATGCCGCCGTTCAGTGCCTCAGAGGCGTTGGTGCCATTGATCCGGTTGAATTCGTGGTAGATCGTCATGATCCTCGTCTCCATCGTAGCGTTTCCGCCGCGGGGGCGCCATTGAGGGCCGCCGCGACCTGCCGGGCGAACGTCGCGGAGCCATCCGCCGGTCGCGAGGCTCGACAACGACGCGGGCGTTGCGGCCCGGTGTCGATGCACGCCATTGCGGGGGCGTGCGTCGGGTAAACGCCATGCCGGGTGGATTGGGGCCGCCGGGCATTGGCATTACCCGCAGGGCCGTACCGATTTGGGATAGGGGACAGGCATCCGCCCCACACCGCGTGCGGCTGGTGACAGGGCATTTGGCAGGGACGGACGGAAACGCAGCCTATCCTGTCGCGCCGGGATGCCAGCGCCGCAGCAGCAGGCGCTGCACCCAGGACATCAGGGCGAAGATCAGGATACCCAGCAACGACAGCAGGACCAGGGCGGCGAACAGGCGCGGCATGTTCAGGCGGTTACCCGCCTCGATCACCCGCCAGGCCAGCCCCTGGGCCGTGCCGGAACCCGCCACGAATTCCGCCACCACGGCGCCGATCAGCGCCAGCCCGCCTGAAATCCGCGCACCGGCCAGGATATAGGGCAGGGCGGAGGGAAGCTGGAGCCGCCACAGAACCTGCCAGCGACCGGCACCATACAGCCGGAACAGGTCCCGCAGGTTGGGATCGACCGCCGCCAGCCCGGCCGTGCTGTTGGACAGGACGGGAAAGAAGGCGACGATCCAGGCCAGGATCAGCAGGGCCAGGCCCACCCGTTCATACCCGACCCAGATGATCAGCAACGGGGCGATGGCCACGACGGGCGTGACCTGCAATATGATGGCATAGGGATAAAGCGCGGCAGAAAGCGCCCGCGACTGGTTGAACAGCACGGCCAGCCCCACCCCGCTGACCAGCGCCAGCAGAAAGGCCTGGACGGTGACCACCAGGGTGAGGACGGTCGAGCGCAGCAGGATGCCGGCATCGTTCCACAGGGCCGCTGCCACCAGATGCGGCGGCGGCAACACGAACACGGGAATGTCCCACAACCACACCACCGCTTCCCACAGCCCCAGAAACAGCAGCCCGACAAGCGGCGGCAGCAGGCGCTGCATCCATGCCCCCGTCATGTCGCGGCCTCCCCCATGGCCCGGTGCAGCCGCTCCGACACGGCCCGGCAAAGCGCACCGTAATCAGAGCCCGTCCGGGTGGACAGGTCACGCGGCCAGGGCAGATCGACGGGCAGGTCCGCCACGACCCGGCCCGGGCGCGCCTTCATGATGGCAATACGGCTGGAAAGATAGACGCTTTCGAAAACGGAATGAGTCACGAACAGGGTCGTGAACCGTTCCCGGCGCCACAATGCCAGCAGATCGTCATTCAGTTTCAGCCGGGTGATCTCGTCCAGCGCGGCGAACGGCTCATCCAGCAGCAGCAGGCGCGGGCGCGTCACCAGGGCCCGGGCCAGGGCGGCGCGCATCTTCATGCCGCCCGACAATTCGCGCGGCCAGGCCCGCAGGAAGTCACCCAGGCCGACACGCTCCAATCCTTCGGCGGCACGCGCATTCCCTTCGGCCCGGTCCATCCCGGCCAGATCCAGGGGCAGGCGCACATTGTCGAGGATGCGGGCCCACGGCATCAGGGTCGGTTCCTGGAAGACGAAGCCGACATCACCGCGTGCCAGGGGCCGTTCCCACGCCACGGCCCCCGCCGTCGGCGCGATCAGACCGGCGACCAGCCGCAGCACCGTGCTTTTCCCACAGCCGCTGGCCCCCAGCAGGGACAGGAATTCCCCCTCCGCCACCGCCAGGTCCAGACCATCAAGGGCGCGGGTGCCATTTGGATAGGTCAGGGACAGGCCCGACAGGCGCAGCAACCCGCCGCTCACAACGTGGACCTGATGATGGGGAAGACTGGACGCATCACCTGTTCCTCTTTCGGGCGCGGGCTGATATTAGCGCGCAACAGGCCATTGTCGAGCGATCGGGCGGATTGATGACACCCTCCCCCTATTTCCAGATCCTTGTGCGCGAGGTTGCGGCATCGCTGCCCGTGGCCGGGCGGCCGGACGGGCTGCCCTGCCTGATCAACCTGCGCCTTGGTACGAATGTGACGGGTCCCTTCACGGGTGACCCCGATGATATCGGCATGACGGTCGATTATTCGCAGATCGTCCGCCATATCCTGGGACCCTTCGCCCAAAAGGGGCCCTTTGCCGACGCGCCGTCGCTGGCGCAGGCACTGGCCGATTTCATCTTCGCCTTCGATGACCGCATCCTGTCGGTGAAGCTGGCCTTGCGCAGCCCGGCCGACCCCGGCTTCGACCACCAGATGGAATGGGAGCGCCCCGCATGAACCAGCCGCATGCCGTCCTGATCACCGGCGGCGCCCGCCGCCTGGGCGCCGCCATGGCGCTGGCCTGTGCCGGGGCCGGCATGGATGTCGCCATCCACTACCGCACCGAAGGACCGGCGGTCGCGGAGATGCTGGACCGGTTGCGGGCCCATGGGGTTGCCGCCACGGCCGTGGCCGGCGACCTGGCCGATCCGCGCCAGGTGCCGGGGTTGATGCCGGCCGCGGCGGAAGGGCTGGGCCGGCCGCTGACCGCACTGGTCAATTCCGCCTCCATCTTCGAATGGGATGACATCACCAGCCTGTCGGCGGACAGGCTGGTGGCCCATTACCTGCCCAATACCGTGGCCCCCGCCCTGCTGTCACAGGCGCTGCTGGCACAATTGCCGGCGGGGGCGGCCGGTACCATCGTGAATATCCTGGATCAGAAGCTGTCCAATCCCAACGGCGACCATCTCAGCTACACGCTTTCCAAATATGCGCTGATGGGGCTGGGGAAGACGCTGGCCCGGGCCGCAGCACCCCGGCTGCGCGTCAACGCCATCGCACCCGGCTATGTGCTGCCCGCCCCGGGGCAGGAGCAGGCCGCCTTCGAACGGCTGCACGACCGCACGCCGCTGGGCCGGGGGCCCGACGCGGACGATATCGCGGCGGCCTGTCTCTACCTGCTGCAAGCTGACAAGGTGACGGGCCAGACGATCCATGTCGATGCCGGGCTGCGTTTTGCGTCCCTGGAACGCGATATCAGCTTTTATTGAGCCCTTTCCGCCTTGCCTGCCCCCCCTCGCCTCTGCCTATACTGGTCCATCCGAAACAATGTGGAGGGCTGCGGGCGTAGCACCAAATTCCCAGCCCCGGCGGGCAGGCACCTGTCCCGGCCGTCGCGGATGCTTCTGGGCCGCCAACCCGCGGCGTCGTCATGAGTAAGCTGGAAGAATTCATCCGTTCGCGGCACATCACCGAGGTTGAGTGCCTGGTGCCGGACATGGCCGGCATCGCCCGCGGCAAGATCGTCCCGGCCGAAAAGTTCCTGCGCATCCTGCGGGATCGCGGCCTGCGCCTGCCCGAATCCATTTTCATCCAGACGGTGACCGGTGAATACCCGGAAGACGAGGATGTGACGAGCGTGGAGAACTGGGACGTCTACATGACGCCCGACCCCGACAGCGTCCGCATGGTCCCCTGGTACAATGAACCCACGGCGCAGGTCATCTGCGACTGTTTCTATGCCGATGGTTCCACCGTCGATATCTCCCCCCGGTCGGTGCTGAAGCGCGTCCTGAAGCTGTACGAGGCGCGCGGCTGGAAGCCGATCGTGGCGCCGGAGCTGGAATTCTTCCTGGTCGCCGTCAACAAGGACCCGGATTATCCGCTGGTGCCGCCGGTCGGACGGTCCGGCCGGCAGGAAAGCGGCCGGCAGGCCTATGGCATCGATGCGGTGAACGAGTTCGACCCCATCTTCGAGGATGTCTACGATTTCTGCGAAAAGCAGGCGATCGACGTCGACACGATGAGCCACGAGGCCGGGGCCGCGCAGATCGAGATCAATTTCAATCATGGCGAGGCGCTGGACCTGGCCGATCAGGTGTTCCTGTTCAAGCGCACCGTGCGCGAGGCGGCCATCCGGCACAATGTCTATGCCACCTTCATGGCCAAGCCCATGCAGAATGAGCCGGGCAGCGCCATGCATGTCCATCAGTCGCTGCTGGATGCCAGCACGGGCGTCAACCTTTTCGCGACGGCGGATGGCGGCGATACCCCTTTGTTCATGAGCTTCATCGCGGGCCTGCAGAAATATCTGCCCTATGCCATGCCGCTGCTGGCGCCCAATGTGAATTCCTATCGCCGGCTGGTGCAGGGATCGGATGCGCCCATCAACGTGCATTGGGGCCGGGACAACCGGACCACGGGCTTCCGCGTGCCTGTCAGCCCGCCGGAGGCGCGGCGCGTGGAAAACCGCGTGGCCGGTGCCGATGCCAACCCGTACCTGGCGCTGGCCGCCTCCCTGGCCTGCGGCTATATCGGCATGACGCAGGAACTGGAGCCGTCCGATCCCGTCAAGGGCTCGGCCCACCGGCTGGCCTTCGCCCTGCCGCGCCACCAGGGCGACGCTCTGAACAAGTTCAATGGCTGCAAACCGTTGAAGGAGGTTCTGGGCGAGCGGTTCGTATCGGCCGTCAGCTATGTCAAGCAGGCCGAGTATGACGCCTATCAGCGGGTGATCAGCAGTTGGGAGCGGGAGAACCTGCTGCTGAACGTGTGATACGCCGCGCCTTGAAGAGCCGGGCCGGCTCTGCTTCACGGCCGCATGCGCAGGGTTGAAAGGCGGTCCGGTCACGGGTCCAGGGCCGCTTTTCAAGCCATGCGCGGCACGCAGGCTTGCCCAGGCGCCGCCCCCGGATGGCGCAAAGCCGGAAGCGCAATTATATTACGCCCATCGAAAACAACGATGGAGACTATCATGCGGTACTTTTTCATGCTTCCCATGCTGCGGCTCGGTGCTTTTTCTCCGTTCGCCGCTTCGGTTCGGCAGTACCCGGCCAACCGCCGCGATTGAGGCGGAAAGGCCTGCTTCTTTTAGCAGTTCCCATTTTTCAGTCTGAAACCGAATGCGCTGCCGGTTGTCTATCTCCTCCGGCATGGTTGTCAGGACCCCGCCCCGGCGATTACCTTCGCCGGGGCGTTTTATTCAGGGGGCCCCGCCAGCCGACAAAGGACCGCGCATCATGACCACCCCCGTCGCCGATGGTTTCCACATGCCGGCCGAATGGGCACCGCATGCCCGCTGTTGGATGGCGTGGCCGGTCCGGGCGGAAAGCTTCCCCAACGGGCTGGAGGCGGCGCGGCAGGCCTATGCCGCCGTGGCCAAGGCCATTGCGGGGTTCGAGCCCGTGACCATGCTGTGCCCCGATGGCGCCCTGGCCGATGTCAGCCTGGCCTGCGGGGCCGGCGTGTCGGTCCTGCCCATGCCGACATCGGATAGCTGGGTGCGCGACAATGGCCCCAGCTTCGTCATCGATGGCCGGGGCGGGGTGGCCGGGGTGCATTGGGGCTTCAACGCCTGGGGCGGCAATTACAGCGATTTCCAGGCTGATACCCAGGTCGGCCGCCTGATCCTGGAAAGCCAGGGTCTTAAGCGCTATGCGGCGCCGCTGATCATGGAAGGCGGGTCCTTCCATGTGGATGGCGAGGGAACGCTGCTGACGACCGAGGAGTGCCTGCTGAACCCCAACCGCAACCCCCACCTGACGAAGGCGGAGATCGAGGCGCATCTGGCCGCCCATCTGGGCGTGCGGCAGTTCATCTGGCTGAACAAGGGGTATGAGCAGGACGAAACCGATGGCCATATCGATGAGATCGCGGCCTTCGTGAAGCCGGGCACCGTGCTGACCATGGTGACGGACGACAAGGATGACCCCAACTACCCGATATTTCAGGACAATCTCGCCCGCCTGCGCGCGGCCCGCGACGCGGCGGGCCGCGAACTGGAGATCGTGACCCTGCGGACACCGGCCCGGCAGGAACAGGACGGGGTCCGCCTGACCCTCTCCTATACGAACTTCTACATGGCCAATGGCGGCATCGTGATGCCCCAGTTCGAGGACCCGGCGGATACCGAGGCTGTCAGCCTGTTCCGCCGGCTGTTCCCGGACAGGAAAATCCTACCCGTGCCGGCGCTGGATATCGTGCGCGGCGGTGGCGGCATCCACTGCATCACCCAGCAGCAGCCCGCCGGTCAGCCGGCGTAATCGCGCAGCAGGGCCTCCAGCCGGCGCTGTTCGGGCAGCAGGTTGAGCCGGTAATGGGCCGCCCCGCCCAGGATGACCAGCAGCAGGGCGCCGCCGGCCAGGGCCAGAAACTGACCGGCATGATCGGGCGCCATCTTGCCACCCGCCTGCAAACCATCCAGTGCCAGCAGCAACAGCGGCAGCATCACCAGCCACGCCCCCCCCACAAACAGCAACCGCAGCCGCCCGGCCCGGTTCGCGTCCAGCATGGCCGCAACACTGTCCGGCAGTGTACGGCCGGCGGCCCCATGGTCGCGCAGATGGCGACGATGGGGCCGCCCGACCAGCAGCAACAGGCCCCAGCACAAAGCCAGCGGCGGCAGCGCCGTCCACAGGTCGGCCCCGTCCCCCTGCCCCGCGATGGAGGTGGCGAACGCCCCCGCCGTGACCAGGGAAAGGACGGCCCCGACGGCCCCCAGGAACCAGCTTGTCCGGTGGCGTCGCCCGATCAGGTCGCGCATCATGGCATCGATCATGGCGTTCTTCTCCTTGTCGGCAGGGTGGTTGGCACCGGACGCGAAGGTCCGGGACAAAGGATCATCATTCATGCCCGGGTTCCTCCCGCAGCAGGGTGGTGACACGTTGCCGGGCGCGGGACAGGCGCACGCCGACATTGGTGGTCGAGATGCCATGCATGGCCGCCATCTCCCCATAGGAGACGTTCTCCAGCGACAGCAGCATCAAGGAACGATCGACGGAGGACAGGGTACGGATGGCCGCGTAAAGCCGGTCGACCCGCTCCTGTCCGCCAGGGTCGGCGCCGTTGCCGGAAAACAGGGCCAGATCGGCCTGCCCTTGCCGGGCCCGGCGGAACAGCCAGTTCTCCCGCCGGCGCCAGGTCAGTGCCCGGTTATGGGCGACCCGGTGGATGAAGGTGACAGGCGACGACTCGGCACGGAAGGCGGGAACCGCCTTCCACACTGCCAGCATCAGTTCCTGGAGAAGGTCGTTCTGGTCCGCCGGGTCGGCGAAGGCACGCGCCACATGGACCAGCAGGCCCACATGCGCCTTCATCCATTCCCGGAATACCTTGTCCTGCGCGTTCATCCCCGCCCCGCCGATGGTTCGAACCGTTAGACGGTGGTCCCCATCCATTTCTTACAGGGCGGGATGAAAATTCCGGACCGGGCCGATCCGCGGCGGCGGACAGACCCGCCCGTCAGATGCCCCCGCCCTGCTGCTGCTGTTCGCGGCGGAACGGATTGGCGGGGTAGACGCCCAGGAACTTCACCTCGCGCGCGAAGAAGCCCAGTTCCTCCATGGCCAGGCGCAGGGACCTGTCCTCCGGATGGCCTTCCACATCGACATAGAACTGCGCCGCCGTGAAGCGGCCGTCCACCATGTAGCTTTCCAGCTTGGTGATGTTCACGCCATTGGTCGCAAAGCCGCCCAGGGCCTTGTAAAGGGCCGCCGGCACACTGCGTACCCGGAAGACGAAGCTGGTCACGCTGTCCGTGCCGCGCGGCGGCACATTGGGTTCCCGCGCCAGGATCAGGAAGCGGGTGGTGTTGTGCGCTGCATCCTCGACCCCCTTGGCCAATATTTCCAGCCCATAGATTTCCGCGGCCAGGTCGGAGGCGATGGCCGCCTTGGTCGGATCGTTCCATTGCGCCACATCGGCCGCCGCGCCGGCCGTGTCGGCGTGGTTCACGGGGGCAAGACCGCGCTCACGCAGATAATTGCGGCATTGTGACAGGGCCTGGATGTGGCTGTGGACCTCCTTCAGCCCTTCCATGGTGGCGCCCTTGGGGGCAACAAGGCAATGCACCACGCGCTGGTAATGCTCTGCGATGATGTGCAACCCGCCATGGGGCAGCAGATGGTGAATGTCCGCCACACGGCCGGCGACGGAATTCTCCACCGGGATCATGGCCAGCCGGGCCCGTCCCTCATGCACCGCGGCGAACGCATCCTCGAACGACGTGCAGGGCAGTGACACCATCTGGGGAAACACGCTGCGGCAGGCCAGGTCGGAATTGGCGCCGGGCGCGCCCTGATAGGCGATGGTGGAAGCGGGCATGGTCGTCACTTCGAGAAGGGTTGGCGGGGAAGGCGCCGCAGGTTACGGCAGAGCCCTCAAGGGGCCAGCACAAGGCGGGCGCGGTCAAGGTCTTCGATGGTATCCACGCCCAGCGGCACAATGTCCACCCGCGCCAGCGCGATGGTCATGCCATGGGAGAGCGCGCGGAGCTGCTCCAGCCTCTCCCGCCGTTCCAGTATGGAAGGCGGAAGGGCGACAAACCGTTCCAGCGCCGCCCGGCGATAGGCGTAAAGCCCGATATGATGGAACAGGGGGCCTTCGCCCCAGGGGGCCGTGGCGCGCGTGAAATAAAGGGCGCGGCCGGCAGCCGCGTCGTCCGCCATTTCAACCACGGCCTTCACGACATTGGGGTTGGTGCGCTCCGCCGGCTGGGTGATGACGGCGCCCAGCGTCGCGATGTCCACAGCCGGATCGGCCAGCGGGCCGAACACGGCACGGATGGCGGCAGGGTCGATGGTCGGCAGGTCGCCCTGCACATTGACGATGGCATCATGGCTGCCATCGGGATCGACATGGCGCACCGCCTCCCACACCCGGTCCGATCCCGACGGATGATCAGGATCGGTCAGCACGGCACGGCCTCCCGCCGCTTCTACGGCCCGCACGATCGAGGGCTCGGCCGCGGCGACAAGAACCGGGCCGATCGCCGCCTCCATGGCGCGGCGCCAGACATGCACGATCATCGGCACGCCATGGATGTCGGCCAGCACCTTGTCAGGCAGGCGGGTGGAACCGAGGCGGGCGGGGATCACCACCAGCGGACGGCGGGGAAGGGAGCGGTTTTCTGCGGTCATGGTTTTCCCGTGCGACATTTGGTCCGCCGGGTCAAGCCGGAAAGCCATGTGCGTCCGCGCATCCTTCGGCTAAGTATCGCGCATGGATGGAAGACATGGCGGGCATGGACGTGCCCGCCGGTTGGCGTTATTGTGCCCGCGCCCGGCGCACCCAAGGGATTAGGACTGATGGCGAGCAGCACCTTCAACAAGATTTCGATGGCGATCCTGACGGCGGTCCTGATCGCCTTTCTGGCCGGATTCGTCTCCAAGAAGCTGATCCACCCCACCTTCCCGGCTGAACGCGCCTTCAAGGTGGAAGTGCCGGAGACCGATACCGCCGGCGCCGCCGCCCCCGCCGCTCCGGCCGAACCGGATCCGGTCTCCCCGATCCTGGCCGCCGCCAGCGTGGAAGATGGCCAGAAGCTGACGCGCGCCTGTGCCGCCTGCCACAGCTTCGACAAGGGCGGTGCCAACAAGGTCGGCCCCAACCTGTGGAACATCGTGAACAACAAGCATGCCCATGCCGAGGGCTTCGCTTATTCCGACGCGATGAAAAGCCAGGAAGGCCCGTGGGACTATGAGCACCTGAACAGGTTCCTGGCCAATCCGAAGGCCACCATTCCCGGCACGAAGATGAACTATGCCGGCATGCGCAAGGTGGAGGATCGCGCCGCGCTGATCGCCTATCTGCGCACGCTATCGGACGATCCGGCCCCCCTGCCGTAAACGCAGCGGATCGGCAATGTGTTATGAAGGGGCGGTCGCAGGGCCGCCCCTTTTTTCTCGTCCTTATTCATCCTGGCCCCCCAGCTCCGGAGTCGTGACATGTCCAGCGTGCCTGACAGCCTGATCGACCTCGCCAATCGCTGCGCCGATGCGGCCGGGCTGGTGGCCCGCCGGCATTACCGCACACCGGTCCCCGTGGATGTGAAGGCGGATGCCTCGCCCGTCACCATCGCCGACCGGGAGGTGGAATCGGCCATCCGTGCCCTGATCACGGCCGAACGGCCCGGTGACGGCATCCTGGGCGAGGAACATGGCAGCCAGGGTCTGAACGCGGAATATGTCTGGGTCATCGACCCGATCGACGGCACGAAATCCTTCATCACGGGCCGGCCGCTGTTCACGACCCTCATCGCCCTGCTGCATCGTGGCGTGCCCGTACTGGGCATCATCGACCAGCCTGTCATCGGCGACCGCTGGATCGGGATCACCGGCCAGCCCACGACCTTGAACGGCAACCCCGTGCAGACGCGCCCCTGTTCCGATATCGCCATGGCCACGCAGGCGGCCACCATGCCGTTCCATCAGGTGGAATTCGCCATGACCCATGCGTCCAGCCGCTACATGGTATGGGGTGGGGATGCCTATGTTTTCGGCCTGCTGGCCGCCGGCTTCGTCGACCTGATGGTCGAAGCGGGCTTGCAGCCCTATGATTGGGCGGCCCTGGTCACCGTGATCGAGGGCGCCGGCGGCGTCATCACCGATTGGGAAGGGTTGCCGCTGCGCCTGGGTTGCAGCGGCAATGTCGTGGCCGCCGGCGACCCGGCCCTGCATGCCCATGTGCTGGCGATGTTCCGCGACCGGCGCTGATTTGCCGGCGATGTGATCAGCAGGAAGGCCGGCCCGCCATCGCCCGATGGGGTCAGGCCCTCATCCCGGTTCCGCCAACACGGGCTGCCGGCAGGCGCACCGTGACGGTCGTGCCGACGGCCGGCGTGCTTTGCATGGTCAGGCTGCCGCCATGCGCCTCGGCATAGCCGCGGGCCAGCGGCAGGCCCAGCCCGGCACCCGGCTGGCGGCGGTTATGCCCGCCCTCCACCTGGGCGAACGGCTCCAGGGCGATGCGCATGGCGTCCACCGTCATGCCGATTCCCTGGTCCGCAACCTCGATCAGCATGTCCCCCGTGATGGCGTCCAGCCGGACACGGACATCGATGCGCTGGCCGCTTTCCGAAAAGCGGATGGCGTTGCCCATCAGATTGACCAGCATCTGCTTCATCCGCACCTCGTCCGACAGGATGCGAATGCCCGGCGGGGACACATCGATGCGCAGCGGCACCCCGCGCTCCACCGCCTTTTCCCGCACCAGCCGTTCGCACCGTTCGATCAGGGCGCCGATTTCCACCCAGCTTTCCCGCAGTTCCAGCGCCCCGGCATCCATGCGGGCAATATCGAGCAGGTCATTGACCAGCCGCAGCAGATGCAGCCCGCCTTCATGGATGTCGTTGGCATATTCACGATATTGCGGCGCCCCCAGGGTGCCCAGCAATTCATCGCGCAGGATTTCCGAGAACCCGATGATGGCGTTTAGCGGTGTCCGCAATTCGTGGCTGATATTGGCCAGGAACTGGCCCTTGGCACGGTCGGCGATGGCGGCACGCGCCTCCGCGGCGCGCAGGTTTTCGCGGCTGGCCATCTCCTCCCCGCGGTCACGCGCCACGATGGTCAGTTCACCCGCCCCCATGCCCGGCGATGACAGCACGATCAGGCTGACCGGCACCGCACCGCCACCGGGGCCCGCCAGATGCAGCGGCGCCCAATCCGGCCGGCCGGGCTGCGTCCCCGACTGCGCCCGGCGATGGAAAGCCAGCCTGTCATCCGGGACAACCAGATCGAGGAAGGGACGCCCCAGAACCTGGCTGCGCTGGCCAGGCATCAGGCCGAACAGGGCCAGACCGGCCCGGTTGACCAGCTCCACCCTGCCTTCCCGGACCAGACAGACCATGTCGGGCAGGCTGTCGATCAGGTTGTGGCAATGGTCCAGCATGCGGGACAGCGCCTGCTGCGTCTGGCGTTCACGTTGCACAATGCGCTGGCCGCGCAGCAACATGAGGCCAGTCAGCATGAACAGGACCAGGATGACGAGCGCCAGGGCCCAATAGATGCCATGCAGGAAATCCTGCGCCGGGGTTGGCATGCGCCAGCTTATCCAGCCGACCGGCGGCGCGTCATCGGGTGCCCCATATTCCCGCAGGGCCAGCACACCGGTTGCGCCTCCCGGTACCAGACGGGACGGCATGTCCAGATTGTCCAGCAGCAGGGGTTCCAGCGCATGGGCCACGGCGGCCCGATCCACCCTTTGAAGGAACAGCAGGGTCAGCCCGTCCGGCCGGGCGCTGCCGCCCAGAGCCGGCCTGATATCGGCGGCACTGGCGAGATAGAGGCCGTCGGGCATCCGGACCAGCCCCGTCACCGCCTCCGTCATGCCGGGGGGATTGGCAATGGTACGCGCCACCATCTGCCCCAGGGCCGGCGGCAGGTGCAGTTCCCCCCGCCTTTCCGCAGACAGGCGCTTGCCATCGCGAACCGCATAGACCACCCGTTCCTGACGGTCCACCACCATGGATAGCGCGATGCGGAAGGCCCCGTTCAGATAGATGCCGACATTCTCGTCTGCCCAGGGCTCGTTGAAATTGTCGACCATATGTGTGACGGCCGCGTCCCAGCCGGCATAATCACGGGTCGTGGCGGACAGGGCCACATCATAGGCGGCCAATGTCCGGCGGACACGCTGCTGGGTCCGCTCCGCCTCGCCGGAATCGAAATGCCGCGCAGCGGCGAACAGGATCATGGCGATGGCCGTGATGGCGATGGCCAGCAACATCAGCACCGGCACGGCGGCGGTGGGAACCGCCCGCTCGCCGTTGTTCGGCAGGGATTGTAGCGGGTCTGGCAGCAGGTCCTGCATCGCGGAGGGGGAGCGCTCTCTCAAAAGGGCCGGAAGCCCCATCCTTTACCCGAAAGGGGTAGGCTTGCAACCAGGATCGCGCATCAGTGTGGCAAAGCGGCCATCCTTCCAGGGCAGCCCTGCGGAGAGGCCGGCAATTCCCTCGGGCGGGACAACGGACAAGCCGCCCTTCCTCCCGTACCTCGTGTTGTTTAAGCCACACAGCCAGTGGCGTCATGAACACGTCATAAAACCGCATCAAATCGGCAATGCACCTTTGGTAGCCCTCCCCCGGGGCCTGAGGGGCAGCCGACGATAACCCGCAAATGGGAATTCGGCCGCGCTGACAGGCTTTGTCGCCGCGATATCCCATCGGAGAACAACAATGAGCCTCAAGTCCAACCTGCTGGCCGGCGCTGCCGTCGGCGCCGCCATCCTGGTCGCCGGCCCGGCCGCCGCGCAGACCGCCGCCCCGTCCCAGGCGCAGATCGACACCCTGTCCCAGCAGATCCAGGCGCTGCAGAGCCAGCTCACCTCGTTGAAGGACAGCGTCGCCAAGGATTCCGCCGCGACGAAGAAGACGCTGGAGGCGATGCCCAGGGTCACCGCCGACGGCGGCCGCATCCGCATCCAGTCGGCTGACAAGAAGTTCGACGCCGCGATCCGCGCGCGCATCCACATGGATTACGGCTTCTTCAACGCCGGCAAGAACTTCACCACCGACGCCACCGACGGGTTCCAGATGCGCCGCGCCTTCCTGGGCGTCGCCGGCAAGGTCTATACCGATTGGGCCTATGAATTCACGGCCAACTTCGCCGACAACCGTGGCGGCGGCTCGCAGATCCAGGCGGCAAACATCGCCTATACCGGCTTCAAGGACTGGACGATCATCGGCGGCGTGCTGCAGCCGAAATTCACGCTGGATGACAGCACCTCCTCCAACGACATCGCCTTCATGGAACGCGCCCCGGTCGGCAACATCGTTGTCGGCATCGGCGGTTCCGACAGCCGCACGGGCGTCGGCATCATCAACAAGGGCGAGAGCCACATCCTGGCCGCCTATGTGACCGGCAACGCCACCAACACCAGCGGCACCATTGACGATCAGGTCAACATCCTGGGTCGCGCCGCCTATGCCTTCTGGCAGAGCAATGAAGGGGCGGCCGGTATCGGTGTCTCGGGTGTCTATCAGACCAGCCCGCAGGCCACCGCCCGTCCCGTCGCCGCCGGAACGGCCACGACCTCCATCTCCTTCGGCGACCGGCCCGGCCTGCGCGTCGGCGGCAACCGCACCTCGCTGACCAGCACCGGCGCCATCAACCAGATCGACGGCGCCTATGCCTACGGCGCCGACCTGGGCGTCAATTTCAAGAGCTTCTGGGCCGCCGCCGAATATTACAATTTCGGCGCCAAGTATGACGATTACACCGCCACCGGCGCCGCCCAGACGCTGGCCGACCCGGAATTCAGCGGCTACTACGTCTCGGCCGGCTACATCCTCACCGGCGAGCGCCGCAATTATACGCCGGGCGAATGGGCCGGCGTGAAGCCCGCCTGGCCGGTCGGCCAGAATGGCTTCGGCGCCTGGGAAGTCGCCACCCGGTTCAGCCAGGTCGACCTGATCGACCGGGCCGGCGGCATCGCCGGCACCGGCACGGGCAAGGAGACCAACTGGACGCTCGGCGTGAACTGGTACGTCAACCCGGCCATCCGCTTCATGCTGAACCATGTGATGAGCGAGACCAAGCGCCCCAACGGCACCGATGTCGAACTGGATATCACCGCCGTCCGCATGCAGTTCCAGTTCTGACCCGCGTCAACGGGCTGCGGACCCCGTCCCTGCCAGTATTACGGCAGGGACGCCACAGCCCGATATTGGAAGGGCCGGCCGGATCAATCCGGCCGGCCCTATTATTTTATACCAGCGCCCAATCGGCACCCCATCGTCCGATGGGAAGGGGTCACAGACGGCGGATCGCGGTAATGCCCTTCGCCCCGGCACGGGCCAGCACATCGGCCAGGGGTTCCGCCACGACCTGCATATGGAAAGCGTTGGCGTGCAGCAGGGTCGCCGCATCGGTCATGATGCCGACATGGCCGGGGAAGAAGACAAGATCGCCACGCTGGTATGTCACGCCCTTGCCATCACCGGACACCAGGGTGCCGATAATCGCCGCCTGCTGATCACTGTCGCGCGGACAATGATGGCCGGCCGCCAGCAACGCCACCTGTACCAACCCGGAACAATCGATGCCGATGCTGGTCCGCCCGCCCCAAAGATAAGGCGTCCCGGCGAACTGTTCCGCCACGGCAACAAAGTCCGCCGCCGTAATCGCCACGGGCGCCAGATGGCGGGCATGCAGCCAGCCCCCGCCATCCACCTGCCGCCATTCCCCCTGTTCCGCCGTCACCACGACGCGCGCGCCCAGCGACAATACATCCACGAAGGGCTGTTTCAGGTCGGGTTCAGGCAGCAGGAAGGTACGCAAGGCCGAGACCTTGTGCGTGGGCAGGGTGATATCGGCGTCCAGCGCCTCCACCCGCACCCACCCGACATAGCCGTCGGTGCCGTTCTGGCCCCAGGCCCAGCCGTCGCGTTCATCCAGGACCGTGAAGGTCTCCCCGAACAGCAATTCGGTGGTCTGGCCCGCCTCGAACGAAGGCTCCGCCTTCACGGCGGCAAAGCCGCTGCGAATCTGGCAGGGAACACCATCGATGAAGCGGGCGGCATCGACGCGGCCACGCAGATAGGATGCGGCGAGGTCCTCCCGGTAGGGATGGACGCGGGGATCAAGCTTTTCAGTGTCGGTCATGCCGATGGGGCCAGGGCTTCGGTTCGGGCACCGTCCACCAGCACGGGGGGTACGACGCCATTGATATCCAGGACGGGATCGATGATCCCGCCTTCCTCGCCGACCGCGGGCGCCTTTTCCGCATCGATCACCATCTGCCCGAACTCGGCCAGATAGACGGACCCTTTCACGGTCCGCTGGACCAGTACGTTACGGCGATCCTCCTGATCGCGCTTGCGCTTGATGTAGCCCAGCCGGCCCAGCCGGTCCAGTGCGCGGGTGATGGCCGGTTTCGATACGTTAAGGGCGGATGCCAGCCCGCGTACCGTATGCGGCGGCGGCGTGAGGAACACGGTGAGCAGCAGGGCCAGTTGCCGTGCCGACAGGTCGGGTCCATCCTTGCGCACGCTGGCCACCAGGGCCCGTCGCCATAGTTGCAGCGCCTCAAGGTTCCGTGACATGCCCGCCCCCCGAACTGCGACACCCGGCCCTGCGGCAAATCGCAACCGGACACGAAACGGAGTGTGCCGAATAAAGGTTTCTTCGGCAAGACGCGATCCGTGACGACAGACGGGCAATCGTACAGGCATCGGGGTCAGGCGGGCGGAACGGCCTTTCCAGATCGGCGACGGCCCGCAACCCGTCAGACAGTCACTCCCATGCCTGCAACGCGCTGCGAGAGATCCCGGCCCAAGCGTCCGACGGGGTCCGACCAGTCGCCGGCCCGCGCCTGCCGGTAGAGGCGGGCGGAGGGATACCACGGACTATCCCCGGACAGATGGCCCCACCGCCAATCCGGTACGGCCGACAGCAGGATGGCCACGGGCACGCCGGCCGCCCCCGCCAGATGGACAGGCATGGTACAGGCACTGACCAGCAGGTCCAGTTGCGACAGGACAGCCAGCGTATCGGCCAGATCCCCCAGACCCGGCGCCAGGTCAATGGCGTTTCCGGGCAGATCGTGGCTGTCCAGATCATTGCGCCCACCCCCTTTCTGCAGGATCACAGGCGTGATACCGGGCAGCCGCATCAGGGGCAGCACGGGGCCAAGGCCGGGCGATCGTGACCGGTCGCGCTTGTAATCAGGATTACCCGCCCAGACGAAGCCGACCTTCAGCCCGACGGCACCGGACAGGGCTGGCCGCCATTGCGCGACGAGTTCCGGATCGGGAGACAGATAGGGCATGGGACCCGGCACATGGCCGGCATCATCGATGAACAGTCCCGGCAGGGACAGGCAGGGCAGAACACCGTCCACGGCGGGCACGGGGTCACCATCTTCCAGGAAGGTTTCCACGCCGGCGAACCCGTCCAGCAGACGGCGCAGGGGCGCCGGCCGATGCATCACGATCCGCACGCCCTGCGCAGCCAGCAGCGGAATGAAACGCAGCACCGTGACGATGTCCCCCAGCCCCTGCTCCACCGTGACCAGGACCCGCATTCCCGGCTCTGGCCGGCCTGTGATGAAGGGCAGACCGAACGGTGCCGGCGTCGGACCGCGCGTGCCGCCCGGCCGACGCTCGAACAATGGCCACCCCCGGCGGACGTCCCCACGGGCCAGCAGCAGCATCGACCGGTTCCAGTCCGCCCGCACCGCCTCTGCCACATCGGCAGGCGCCACCCGTGCCGCCTGACCGAAGGCGCACAGCGCGGCCACATCCGCCCCATCCTCGAACAGGGCGGCCCCCAGGCTGTTCCAGCTTGCCGCCGCATCGGGGGCCAGGGCACAAGCCCGCCGCAGAAACCGGGCCCCATCCGCATACCGGTCCTGGGCGATGCGTGTCAGGCCGAGATTATGCCACGCACCGGCCATCGCCGGGTCCAGCCGGACCGCCGTGCCATAGGCCTCCGCCGCTTCTGCATGCAGCCCCTGGGCCCGACAGGCATTGCCCAGAAGCATATGCAAAGCCGTCATGGCGGGCTGGGTGCGCAGGACTGTCGTGAAATCGGCAGCCGCCGCCGCGGCCCGACCCAACAGCAACAGCGCCTGCCCCCGCAATATCAGTGCATAGGGATCGCTGCGCGCCAGCCGCAAGGCCGCTTCCGCCGCGGCCAGGGCCCCTGCGCCATCCTGCGCCGCCAGCCCTTCCTGCGCCCGTTGCGTCAGCCGGGCCAGTTCCGCCAGCAGGCTTTCGCGTTGCGTCGAAGAAGCCATCGGGTCCATCCATGGAGACAGGGAAAAAGCAGAGACAGGGGAAAAGGCAGCCGGACAATGACCGGCCCAAACACCGACCCCGGCTGAACCGACGGCGGCCAGCCTGAAGTAATTTTCTGAAAATTGAAAGGCAGACGGCAAAACGATACCGCTGCCAGAAAGCAGCGGCACCGATCAGATCATTCTTGCAAGGGATTGAATTGGGAAGGGATCGAAAAGACGCCGGGTCAGGCGACGAAATTGACGGCACTGCCGGCCGTACCGCCACCGGCAATCGCAACCGTCGGAGAGGCCGCAACAACCGGCATGCTGCCGACACCCGCCCCACCCGAGGGGGGTAAGGGGACACCCCTGGCAGCGCCCGCAATAGCGGCCACATCAGCCCTGGCGGAACTCAGCAGGCTGTTGCCCTGCGGTTCGCCCTGCCCACCCTCATCGCGCGTGGATGCGGGCATGGCCATTTCACGGCCCCGCAACTGATATTCCCGAACGACCTGCTTGGACGGGTATTGCTGCTCCACATCACCATTATTGCCATCCCGGAACATCAGGATGGCGATGGCAGCGTCGTTGTCATATTGCAGGACGGGGCTGAGATAGGGCAGAGAGGCGCGCTGGGCCACCGGGGCTTCAGGTACACGGGAACCGTCCGACGCGCCGCTGGTCTGCGTCACCGCCGGTTGATAGGTCGACCCCAGGCCTCTGATCCCCTCGATAAGCATGATCGTTCGCCCATTTCAAAGCAATCCTACGATAGCGCGCTTTCAATCGACCTGCAAACAGATTCTTAACTTCTCTGCAGAACCCGCTGAATCAAGGTTGAATCCCGGCACAATCGGGCTAGTCCATGGGGAGGTGCCTGCGGTCGAACGACTCCGACCTGTCCAAAAGTAAAAGCTCCCTATTCTTGGCGGGACTTGCCCCTCCTCTTGCCGCGACCCAATCTGTTAGCTCATCGGCCAGATCGGCAATCACAGGGCGCCAGTCACCCCAGGCCGGCTGCCGGAACAGCTGCAGGCCGGGATACCAGGGACTGTCCCGCCGTTCCCGCAGCCAGCGCCAGCAACCGTCGAACCGCGAGAGGACCCAGACAGGCACGCCCAGGCCGCCGGTCAGGTGGGCCACCGCCGTATCGACGGCGATCACCAGGTCCAGTTCCGCCACCAGCGCCGCGGTATCGGCGAAATCCGACAATTCCGCGGTCCAGTCGGTCAGGGGGAAGGGCACCGCCGCCGCATCGGCTGCCCTGTCGCCTTTCTGCAGGCTGATCAGGCTGACCCCCGGCACGGTGCCCAGCAGCGTCAATTGCGGCAGGGAAAGGCTGCGGCGGCGGTCGATCGCGGCGGCCCGCGGGTCGCCGGCCCGGCCATCCCCGGCCCAGACCAGCCCGACCCGGGGGCCGGGCTGGCCGGACAACCGGTCCCGCCACCGCGCCCGCCGGACAGGATCGGCCATCAGGTAGGGCACGCGGGCCGGAACATCCGCCAGCGTCCGCGTGCCCAGGCGCAAAGGAAGGCCCAGCAACGGGCAGCGCAGCCCTATCCCGGCCGGCACGGGGCTGCCCAGCGCCGCCACCGTTACGGCCGATGGCAGGCTTTCCCGGAACAGCCGAACCAGGGCCGGCTGCACATGCAAGATGACATCCAGCCCCCGCTCCACGAGCATGGGCACATACCGCACGAATTGCAGGCTGTCCCCATGTCCCTGTTCGGCATGGACCAGCAGGCCCGTTCCCGGCGCCAGGCCATCACCGTTCCAGACGGGCAGCGCCTGGAGGGCATCGGACAGGGGGAAGCCCGGCACCTGCCAGCGCCACTCATATTCCTGCCAGCCCGTCGCCAGATCGCCGGCCATGAGCCGGGCCTGGGCCCGCTGCCAATGAGCCACCGGCAGATCGGGGGCCTGCCGCAGCGCGCGGCGATAGCAATCCTCGGCCCCGGCATCATCGCCGAGATCGCGCAGCACGGTGCCCAGGTTCATGGTGGCCGCCAGGCTTTCCGGCTCCAGCGCCAGGGCCCGGCGCAGGGACTGTTCGGCCTGGGCCAGATTGCCCAGCCCATGATCAGCCGCGGCCAGCGCCACCAGGGCCGGGGCGCTGGCAGGTGCGAGGCGGACCGCCTCCAGCGCCGTCTGGCCGGCCTTGGCGAAATGCCCCAGCACGGCCAGCGCCTCCGCGCGGCCAACCAGGGCCGGCACGCAATCCGGGTGACGGCTCAGCCATTCATCGAAAATGCCCAGCGCCTCCGCCGGGCGTTCCATACGCAGCGACGCCGTTCCCCGCCGGATCCAGGCAGCCTCCATGTCCGGGGCCAGCGCCGTCGCCTCGGCCAGGGCGGCCCTGGCTGCGGGCTGCGTCAGGCTTTCCGGGGTGATGAACCGGTTGAGCAGCAGGCCCGCCAGATTACGCCGCAGGTCGGCATGGCCCGGCGCCTTTTCCAGCGCCTGCCGAAAGGCGGTTTCTGCCGCGGCAGGATCGCCGGCCTGGGCCAGCAGGGCCCCCCGCTCGCCCAGCGCCTCCGCCTGCCGGGCCGGTTGGCCTTCATAAAGGGGGATGGCACGGGAAAGGGCATCCAGGGCCCCTTCCCTGTCCCCCGTCTGGCGCAGCGCCTTGCCGAGATTGAACCACCATTCCGCCTGCCCCGGTTTCATCCGCACGGCCTGGCGCAGCGCGCGCAGGGCCGGTTGCTGCTTGTCCTGGCCCAGACAGGCCATGCCCAGCAGGTAATGGATATCGGCCAGGGCCGGCACAACGACCAGCAATGCACGATAGGCGGCCTCGGCCTCGGCCAGCCGGCCGGCACGGTGCAGGGCCAGTGCATGGTCGACGGCCTGGTTGATTTCCGTGGAATTCATGGATTGGCCTTGGCAGGGACCGGCGGGGTGGCCCGGCCTGTGGTCGCCGCGGGGTCGGAGGATGGAACCAGCGGGGTCGGCGGCAGCGGCGCGGCTGTAACCGCCGGCGTTGCGGCGGGCGGCATGACGGCGGCAGGCTGGGGCGCCGGCGGGGAAGGCGGCGGTGGACGGGACGGCACATACATGTAATTGCGCGTCACCTGCCCCTTGTGGCTGGCGCAGGCCGGCAGCAGCAGGCAAAGGCCAAGAAGCAGCGCCAGCCCCGGATAATTGCCCTTCACGTCCACTTGCATCCCTGTTCCGGCCGATCGTCCATGGCGGCCAGCCTACGCTCAGCGGGATATCTGTTCCAGAAAGCTTTCGTCATGCAGCACCAGATAGCCGTTGCGATAGCTGATCGCCCCGGCATTCTGAAAGCTTTTCAAGGTCTTGTTCACGATCTCGCGTGACACGCCCAGCATGTTGGCCAGGTCCTCCTGGCTGATGAAGGTCGCGATGCGGACACCGGCATCCGACGGGCGGCCGTAATTCTGCGCCAGCATGATGATGCGCTTGGCCAGACGCCGCGTGACATTCAGGAACACCGTGTCCTCGATGATGGCGCTGGTCCAGCGCACACGCTCGCACAGCACGACCATCAACCGGATGCACAGATCCGGGTGCTGTTCCAGGAAGGGCATGAAGTCGCGGCGGTCGATGCGGAGCAGTTCCGTCGGCTCCTGCGCCACAACGGTGGCCGTCCGCTCCCCTCCGTCCAGCATGGCGATCTCGCCAAAGACCGAGCCGCTGTCCATGATGTTCAGCAGCATCACCTTGGCATCCTGCGACTCGGTCTGAACCGCCACGCGGCCGCGCAGGATGATGTAGAGACTGTCCCCCGGATCCCCCTTGGCGAATACCCGTTCATCCGCCACAAGGCGGCGGGGCCGGGCGAAGCCCATGACGGCTTCCATTTCCGCATCGCTCAGGGCGGCGAAAAGCCCGTTGCGGCGCAGTGTGCCGAGATCGACGGCCGGCGGCACGGCAATCCCCCTTCATCCTGTTCACCGGAACGACAATCGCCGGCTTCGCAGCGTAAAGGATTGATCCCGCACCCTGAAAATGCAAGTCAAACGTGCAGCGGCAGGACCGGACGGGCCACACGCTCCCACATGGTCGTATGCTCGAAGGCGAAGATCGGCCGCACAGCCAGGGTCCCGCCGGCGATCTTGTCGCGCAGAACGGTCAGCAGCGCCAGCGCATCCTCCCGCTTCTGATCGGCCCGGCCCGTCGGCAGCCAGTCGCGGAAGGCATTGATTTCCGCCGCGTCCACCCCCTCGCCGGCCGCGTCGCGCAGGATGCGGCCGAAATTGCGGTCCCGATAGGAAAGGTCCTTGGCCAGATCCTGCAAAAGCCGGCGGGTGCCACCGGACAGGATGCCGGCGGCATAGGCGTCGGACAGGGTGCGGCGGATATTGACCATGGCTTCCGAGAGAACGGGATAGCCCAGTTCGGCGGGCCCGTGTGTCACCGCCACCTCGTCATCATCCTCCAACCGGCCATCGGCATAGGCGTCGAACACGGCGCCGACACCTTCCATCCCGAACGGATGCAGTTCCGCGGCCCGCAGGGCGCCCATGCTGGCCGCGCCCAGGACGGGGATGCCCTTGCTCAGGGCGAACAGGATTTCCTTATGCCAGACGGCCGGCACATTCTCAAAGAAACCGTCGATGATGGCGATGGCCGCGGGATTCTCCGTCACGGCACGCAGCACATCGCCCTGCGCCACGGGCGGGCGGTAATCGGCCTGCAACACGCGGCGGGCGGCCGATACGGGCAGGGACGGGCCCAGGAAGACAATGACATGGTTACTCATGACGTTCAGCCTCCGGCTGGCGTTTAAACCTATTTTGCGGTGATCAGAACCTGTTGGCTCTGATCACCGCCCTCAATCGCCGGCGCCAACATTCGTTGGCGCGGGCGACGCCGCACGAGCGGTGCTGTGGCGGTCGCCGCCGGACCAACGTGCGATGAGTTCTACTCATCGCAAGGTGGTATAAGCGGATGGTGCGGCGACCGTCAGAGGCTGGCCACATGGCGGGCGCGGGCGCCCAGGCAATAATTGCCGGCGCTGTCGATGCCTTCCAGGCCGGGCACCACGACGCGCACGACCGGCAGGCCGATCTCGGCCCGCGTCAGATCGACGACGGCGATATCCTCGATACCGACAGTGGCCAGACGCCGGCGCAACTCCTCCAGATCACCGCGCAACGACTGGCCCTGCCAGCCGCCCACATCGTTGAAATTCCCGATCGTGGCGCCCAGGCGCAGGCGCTTCAGCCATTCCGCCTGCTGCTCCTCGGCCAGGTAATGGTCGTACTCCTCGCGGCGCATGTCGTCGCGCGCGCCGGAAATGAAGGTCAGGCGGCTCTGGGCTGCCTCCGTCAGGGCGCGGGACAGCGCGATCTCGGGGACAAGATGCGTGCCATAGCCGGCCGCCGGGCGCACGGTGACGCCGGGTCCCTCGCAATCCTGGACGATGCGGGCCATGAAGGTGGGCACGCCCGTGTCGGCCGTCTGGTCCCAGACGCCGACGGCAACGCCGGCCTTGGCGAACCGGGCGATCAGGGCGCGGCAGGTCGGATCGGCGATGGTTTCCAGGTCGATACGGGTTTCCTCCTGCGCCTCTTCCGGCAACAGGTTCCACAACGTGCGGGCATCACGCTCGATCACCTCGCACAGCCCATGGATCACGGCCTCGATCCAATGGTTGCCCGAAGCCAGGCCGTTGGACGTGGCCTGGAAGCAGCCATGGCCCGTCGGCAGCGGCAGGGTATAGTTGGTGTGGACCATCTCATAGGGGATCCACAGGCTGTTGCCATCGCGCAGATTGGTGCCTTCCGCCCAGAGAAGCTGATGATAGGGCGTGTAGGCGCTGTCCATGTGGCAGGGCAGGCGCGTGGGGTCGACAACGGGCAGCGAATAACGCAGATCCTCGTATGACCCGATCCGCAGCGACAGGTGCGTCGCACGCTCCGCATGCCAGCTTTCGATCGACTCCATGACGGCGGACGCCTTGGCGGCCGCCAGCGTCGTACCCTTGCCCTGCGATACGGCCAGGGCCCGCGAATTGGGCCGGTTCACCATCACGACCGGTATGCCGATCGTATCCAAGCCCGTCACATTGGCGACGCGCGTGATGCCGAACAGGGGAAACAGGGGCTTGACGCGGGCCAGCGTTTCCTCCGCCGAGACCAAGCGGCGCCACTGGCGCGTTTCGATATTGTCCCAGTCGGCCGAACGAACCCGTTCCATACCCTGATCCCCTTGTCCGATAACCATGCACCGCGTAACCCGACCGGCGGACGGCCTGCACCCGGATACGGGCAAGATGCCGTCCGCCTGGCACAGATCAGATGGAGGCGGTGTAATATTCGGCGCTGGCGCCATAATATTCGGCGGCGGCACCGGCATCGTCGGGACGGCGGGCAGCAACACGCGCCTGCGTCACGCTCTGGGTCTCATTGGAGACGACCACCGCACCTTCGGTGGAAACACGGTAAAGACGGCCGTCAGCACCACGAACAAGCATCTCAAACCTCCTGATGATTACATGTAGAGTTCGGAGAAGCACAGGGCACTTCTCGCGAACGAAAGGTAATGCGGCGCGAAGCTTTTGCCGTGTGAAGTGCTTCACAGCATTGTATGCAGGCAGGGCGCTATTCTTCTGTCACGGGAGCCAAGTGCCTGGGGCAGGCACGCTGAAGCGGCTGCTGAAGGGCTCCGGAATAATAGTAGAAGAGGCGAGGCCGCCATGAACGCACCGCACACCCGTTCCGATATCCCGGTTTACGAGCCTCATGATCTTGAGGTGGACGGTCAGTTGATCAGTCACAATGTCTGGGTCGATGGCCACCGGACCAGCGTCCGCCTGGAAGCCGTGATGTGGCAGGCCCTGCATGAGATCGCCGAGCGCGAGGAACTGACGATCCATCAGGTCATCACCATCGTGTCCCGCCGGCAGCACCAGAACGCTTCGCTGACGGCAACGATCCGGGCTTTCCTGGTGGCTTACTACCGTGCTGTTTCCCGCGGCATTGCCACGCTGATGTTGCGGGAGCTCTCCGACCTGCCGTCGGATATGAAGCTCTGATCCCTCTCTTCCCGTCATCCGCATTGATACCAGCCTGCCGCCTTCGCGCAAGGCTGGCCCACCCGCCCGTCCATCGGGCGGGTGTTGCGCTTTACCGGTCGGGCTGGCTGACACCACCGGCGGGACAAGGCACTGATGGCTCTATTGCAACCGGATCAGCCTTGATGTCTGGCGGAAGCCTTCGTCAAGGGCGGCCAGGTCGGACGGTTGCGGCAACAGGACATCCAGCAGGCCATAGCCGCGATCACGGACAATAGCACCCAGGTCCCGCAACTCTCCCAGCGCCTCGTCCAGCCTTCCCAGCATGGCCAGCGCAACGACGCGGTAACGCCGGGCCCATGAACCGTGCAGGCAGGCCCCCCGCCCCATGGCCATGCGGATACCACGCTCGATCTCGGTCAGGCCTTCGGTGCCGCGGCCCATATTGACAAGGGCGAAGCCCCGGCGGGAAAGGCTCATCGTGTCCATCAGGGTGGAACCTGTCGACCGGGAAAGCGCCAGGCTTTCCGAGCAATTGGCCAGCGCCTCACCGAACCGGCCCTGCCGGATCTGGATTTCCGCGGCATCCGACCGGGCATAGATACGGTTGAAGGGATGGGTCGTGCTGTCGGCCCGGCGGAAGGCGCGGGCTACCAGCGCGTCCGCCTCTGCGTGGCGATCCATAAGCGACAGGCAGCGGGCACGACGGCTGGCGATCAGCGTCGGTGCGTCCAGCGTCAGGTAACGCGGGCCGTCCACCTGCTGGAAACGGCCCCGCTCAGCCAGTTCCAGCAGGTCCAGGGCGCGGTCCAGATTGCCGTGATCGAAGCGGCAGCCCGCGGCAATGATCAGCAGGTCGGGATGGGCGCGGTCGACACCGCCGCAATGGTCCAACGCCATGTCGGCCAGTTCGACAGCCCGGTCCATATGGCCGAACACCCATTCGACATTCACCTGTTGCGCCAGTCCGGCCAGGGCGCGTTCCTGGTCGCCGACGCGCCGGGCCAGGGTCACGGCCTTGTCCAGTTCCGTGACGGCGCGGTCACCCTGGCCCGCCGGCATGGCGGCCCGGGCCAGCGCCAGCCGCAGGTCGATGGCGGAGGAGGCGGTCATCTCGCTGGCCGGCAAATTGTCATTGGCGTCGACCGCGATGCCGAACAGGGCCAGCGCCTCCGTGGCCTGTGATCGCTTCAGCGCATCCAGCCCGGCATCGCTGCCCGCACGGACCGCCAAAGCCCACAAGCCCCCGCCGGAGGCATGCCGGGCCTGTGCAGCCATCCGGCCGGGCAGGGACACGAAGTCCGGTTCGTCCAATAAGGTCGCCAGCCGGCCGTGCAGTTCCTTGCGCTCCCGCCGGGGGACGCCCGCATAGACGGCTTCATACAGCAGGGCGTGATGGAAGCTGTACTCCAGGCGGGGCAGCAGACGGGTCTCGTCCAGGAATCCCGCCTCCACCAGTTCCGGCAGGCGGCGGGCAGCGACGTCGCCGCCGGTCAGCGCCGTCAGCAGCCCCGCATCGAAGGTCGGTCCGGTGACCGCCGCCATACGCAGCAGGTTGCGCGCCTGCTCATCCAGCGTGTCGGTCCGGGCCACCAGCAGCGTCTGTACCGAATCGGGAAGCTGTAGACAGGGCGACGGACCCAGGCACATATCCCCGTCCGGACCGGTCAGCGTGCCATTGGCCACCAGGACACGCACGCCCTCAACCAGGAAGAAGGGATTGCCGTGCGACCGGCGCATCAGTTCCAGCTTCAGCCCGTCCAGCCCGGGGGCATCCCCCATCCAGATCGCCAGAAGCAGCAGCATGTCCTGTTGTGACACGGGGGTCAGCCGGTGGTCCGTGACACAGGGATGGTCCATGAGGTTCTGCGGCAGCCCCTCGTCACGGCTGGTGATGATGACGGCCATGGGCACCTGCGGCGCCAGCGACGGCAGGGCGGCGATGACGGAAAGCAGCATGGGGTCGGCCCAATGCGCATCCTCCACCACGACCAGCAAGGGCCGCCGCATGGCGGTGGCACGGGCCAGGGCGACCACCGCCGCGGTGGCAAGGCCGACAATGGCCATGGTCGCCTGCTCCGCCCCGGCCTTTTCCGACGGCGCGGGGTGAAGGATGCGGGCCAGCGCCTTGGCTTCCTCCGGCGTGGCGCCCGCCGCCTGCAACAGGGATTGCGTGCCATCCTGCGTCCCGGGCAACGGCCGGTCCAGCAGTTCCACGACCAGTTCCTGAAGGGCCCCAGGCGCACCGACGGGATGGATCAGGGGGATCTGCCATTCGACGACACGCAACCCGCGCTGGCGCGCCTCATCGGCCAGTACGCCGACCAGGCGGGTCTTGCCCATGCCGGGTTCGCCACGCAGCAGATGCGAGCGGCCGGCCCCGGCCCCGCCGCCGATGGCGTCCAGCACCTGCACGAGATCGGCGCGCAACGGATCGCGCCCGACCATGGGCAGCATTTCTTCCCGCTGCCGACGGCGGCGGCGCACGGCCAGCAGCGCATGGGTTTCAACCATCTCGCCCGCGGCCAGGGTCAGGGTGGCGACGGGTTTCGTGTCGGCCCAGTCATGGGCCAGCCGCGCCGTGGCCTCCGCCATCAGCACGCTGTTGGGCTCGGCCTTCTGCTGCAGCTTGGCCGCAACATGGATGGCGGCGCCGACCGCCGGGCTCTGCACCTGGGTCACGTCGCGGGCGTGGTCCCACAGCACCTCGCCCGAGCAAAGGCCGATGCGGACCGCATGTTCGCCGCGCGCCACCTCACGCACGATGGCGTCTGCGGCGAAACAGGCGCGCACGGCATGCCGCTCCTGCGCCACCGGCGCGCCGAAAACGGCATAGATGCCGTCGCCCAGCGTCTGACACACCGTGCCGCCGAACCGGCGGACATGACGGTTCATGATATCGATCAGCCCGGTAAGCTGGTCGTAGACATCTTCCGGATCGTTGGGGATGACAAGCTGGGAGGAATTGACGATGTCGCAAAACAGCACAGTGATGCGACGCCGGTCGAAGTGACCGACACCCCCCGCGCTCACAATGGGCGGCATGCCATTGTGTGCGACTTTGCCGTCTAAACCGCTGTCTGCCGACATGCTGCCCGCCCGCCAGAGTCACAAAACGTTAACAGGAGAATTTGATCCTGGCTGTCCCCCACACCCTTGAAGGACGTCATCTGAGTCCTTCAAACATACGATAGCACCCCCGCAGGCTTATGCAAACAGGTCAAGCGCACAAGGTCAGGCATGCGCATCCAGAATTTGCCGCAGATGGCTTACCGCCAGCCCGATCCCTCCCGCCCCGCCGGACATGAAAGGACGCATGACGGCAAACCAGGGGCGCACACCGGCCCCCAGCAGGGACCAGTCATCACCCGTGGGCACCACGCGCCAGACGGGCGTGCCCAGCGCCCCCGCCATTTCCCCCACGGCCGTCGGGGCCGTCACGACCAGATCGAGCCCGGCGACCAGGGCAGCCACACCCTCCAGGTCATCGGTCAGGTCCAGCCCCGGCACCCTGTGAAGCGGCCGTCCCGCCAGCCGCTCCAGCGCCGCGCATTCCTCCGGCATGGCGTCATATTGCAGGCAGACGGGCTGCAAGCCATCCAGCCCGGCCAGCGGCGCCCATTGCGCGACATCCAGATAGTTGTGCTGCCGCCGGTGGGTCAGCAGACGGGAACGCCAGCACAGGCCGACGCGCAGCCCCGCCGGCAACCCGTCGAGCCAGGCCTGCATCTCGTCGCGACGGCGGCGGTCGGGAACCAGATAGGGAGCCCCGGTGAACCCGGCCAGGCTGCCGCCTCGCAGAAGGGCGGGCAGATCGCCCGCCGGCACATGCCGGTCGGCCGCCGCCCGCTCCACATGGTCGTGATCAGGCCGGCTGGGCGGGGCCGGCCGGACGACGGCCCGCGGGAAGCTTCGCGTAAAAAGGCCGACAAGGCGCGGATCGCAGTCGATGGTGGTGCGGCCGGCGCGGGCGATGGCGTCACCATAGAGGCTGGCGAACATCAGTTCATCGCCCAGCCCCTGCTCCCGCCAGATCAGCAGATGCCCCTTCTCCAGCGGCTCTCCCCGCCAGACGGGCACATCGAAGCGGCGATCGGGTTGCGCCTCCCCCGCCGCGAAACGCCAGGCATAGTCCGGCCAGCCGCCCTCCAGGTCGCCCCCGGCCAGGCGCAACAGCGCCCGGCTGACGCGCGCGCGCGCCAGATCGGGGTCCAGTTCCAGCGCCCGGTCCAGCGCCGCACGCGCCCGGTCCCTGTCCCCCCTTGCCAGATGGCAGAGCCCGAGATTGCCCCAGGTTTCGGCGAATCCGGGCTGCAGGGCCAGGGCGCGGGACAGCACCGCTTCCGCCCCGGCCAGATCCCCGGCCTGCTCCAGCACGCTGCCCAGGTTGGCCAGGCCGCGGACATTCTCCGGCTCGATCCGCAGCCCGGCCTGATAGGCCTGCGTGGCCGCCGCCAATTCATCCAGTTCCTGCAGGGCCACACCCAGGAAGATATGCGCCTCCGCGCTGCCGGGGGCCGCCTGCACGGCCGCGCGGTGGCAGGCCAGCGCCGCCCCCAGCTTGCCCCGCTGCACCAGTACATTACCCAGGTTGGACAGGGTTTCCGCATGGTCGGGGCGCAATGCCAGGGCCCGGCTGTACGCCTCCTCCGCCGCGCCGAGCTCACCTTGCAGGGACAGCACGGCCCCCAGATTGTTCCAGGCCTGCGCATGATCGGCCTGGACCGACAGCAGTTCGCGATAGGTCGCCGCCGCCGCGTCCAGCTCTCCCAGCGCCCGCAGGCTGTTGGCCAGGTTGAACCGCGTGCCGCCATGTCCCGGCCGGCCGGCCAGCGCATGGCGGTATTCATCGGCGGCCTGACGGTGGGCCCCCATGGCGGCCAGGGCATTGCCCAGATTGAAATGGAAGGGCGGATGGCCCGGCTTCAGCTTCAGCGCCTGGCGATGGGCGGCGACGGCCGCCGCCGCCTGCCCGGCGGCCCGCAGCGCGCTGCCCAGATTGTCATGCACATCGGGGTTGGCCGGCTGCCGCCGGGCCGCCTGTCGCAGCAGGTCGACGGCGGCGGCCGGCTGGCCAAGCTGCAGACTGGCCACGCCCAGCAGGTTCAGGAGCTGGGCATTCTGCGGATCGCGCGCCAGCAGCAGTCGATAGGCCGCCGCGGCACCCGCCACATCACCGGCCTGATGCAGGCTGACGGCCTGCTCCGGCGTCATCCGTTTCGTTGCCTGGCTCATCCGTTCCCTATCCCTATGGCCGCCCGGCCTAACGGGCCGGTTCGGGCCATTGTCCTTGTTAGGCGTAACCCGATGTGGAATAATGCCCCTATGATTTAACCGTTCATAGGGCACGGCAACCGTTATGAAGCCTGCGACGGGTTACAGCAATCGTCCGACCTCCGACGATCCCCGCGATGTTGAAGCCTGGGGCCTGACCGAAGCCGCCCGGCGCCTGATTCATGCCCGGCAGGCGCCGGACAATCCGGACATGCTGCGTCAGGCGCTGACGCTCAACCAGCGCCTCTGGACCATTTTCCAGACCTCCATGGTCGATCCGGAATGCCAGTTGCCCAAGGATGTACGGGAAAACATCCTGGCCCTGTCCATCATCGTGGACCGGCAGACCTTCGACCGGCTGGTCGATCTCGACATCAACAAGCTGGACCGGCTGATCGATATCAACCGTGCCGTCGCCACCGGGCTGTCGCAGCGTCCCGCCGCCGGTGCCGATATGCTGGCCACAGCCGCGGTGCCGGCCACCGGCTCCCCTACGGCCAGCACCCCCACGGCCAGCGCATCCGCCGCCCCGAAACCAGCAGCCGCGCCCCCCAGCGCCGGCCGTGTCAGCATATCCATCTGATCTGCCGGAACTGTCCCGCGCCGGCAAGATCGGGGACGAAGTTGCGGAACCCCGATATTCGCTATCTCCAGGTTGATTTCCATGCGATGATCATGGAAATCAACCTGGAGATAGATTGCATTTTATGCAATTCCGGGCTATGATCCTGGGAGATAGGGGCTGTTTCGGGCATCCACCTGGGATGCCGTGATAGATAGAGGGAGACGGATCATGGTCACGTCCGTTGGCACCAGTTCGATTTTGAGCAGCAGCAGCACATCGTCGCTGTACAATACGAACACGCCCGCCGCAACGGCGTCCGCGTCGGCCAACAGCGTGCTGAACAGCACCAGCACCCAATTGTCGGATATCGAAAAGCAGCTTGCCAACTATGCGGCGGAGGCCGCGAAGCAGCGCAAGAAGGACGAGGCCCAGTCCAAGGTCCAGGTCGAGACCTTCGAAAAGACCGTCCGCAAATCCCCCTATTCCACCAATGGCGCCGCGACCGATATCGGCACGCTGGTCAAGGACACCACCCGCCTGAACGTTTACAGCGCCCTGAACAAGGGCGACAAGGGCGATGTCTTCAAGCTGCGGGTACAGAGCGCCGGTGACACTCAGATCGGTTTTCTGGGGGATGAAGGGCTGCGCATTCAGATCATGACGCGCTATGGCTCCGTCCTGGCCGACAGCAAGGAAGGCCAGGGCAAGGCCAGCCGCGAGTATGAGGCCATGCAGAAGGGCGAGATGAAGCTGGCCGCCGGTGATTATTATGTAAAGGTCACCCACGATGGCGCAGAGACGGTGAAGGACGCGACCGGCGCCACCAAGACCTCCAAGAATTATGCGCTGCAATTCTCGCAGGGTATCTATCGCAAGGATTACGATACGATCGCCCAGCAGCCCAAGGCCGGCGATGGCATGCCGCAACAATCGGCAGCCCAGGTTGAACTGGTCAGCATGCTGACCGCCGCACAGAGCTTCGATATCGGCGCCTCCGGCACGACCAAGCTCAACAACGTGCTGTTCGGCTGAACCCCTGCCGGCACTGGGTCTTCAAGCAATGATCGAAAAGGCCGGCCGGGCGGTGGCATCCGCCCGGCCATAGCTTTTTCCGGCCTGACGCAGGCGCAGTGCCAGATCGGCATCGGATGCCGCCGCCGCAGATGGGGCCGTCGACCGGTCCACGGTTCCGGCCGCTTCCCCCGCCACTCCGGCCGCTTCCCCCGCCCCTGTCCCCTCCCCCTCTGGATCGTTCTGCTGCTGGCGAAGTTCGGTCTGGGCCGCGGCCTTGTTGGCATCGGCCTGGGCGGCGACGGCGCGGTCCTGCGGCGATGGTTCCTGCGGGGCCAGGGCCGCGCGCTTCACCACCTCCATCTTGGTGATGGTCGCCTCCGGGTTGTTCCGGACGGGCGAGACATCGATGGGCACCTCCCCGCCCGTGACATAGCGGCGGCCATCGGGACCCGTGGTGTATTCGTAGCGGATACCGCCGGCATAGGGACCGCCGGCCGTCTTGTGTGCCTGCTCGTGGGTGCGGACCTTGGCGTCGGTCTTTTGCAGCTCCCGCACCTGCGATTGCTGGTCGGTCGTCAGTTCCTGACCGGACGCCGCGGCGCTGGCGGGCGCAGCCGTCCTGCCCGCCGGCGTAGAGGCCGACGGCCCCATGAAGCCGGTACGGATGCCGGAAATATCGGCCATGGCGCGAGGGTCGGGCACAAGGGTTTCGGTTGCGGGACCGTGCAAGTCTA
>NZ_JBLTXA010000033.1:0-44497 GCF_048066175.1 Niveispirillum fermenti
TCCGCTGGATCGTCCGCAGGCTGAGGCCCACTGCCTTGGCCATGGCCCGGCCCGTCCAGTGCGTGACCGCCCCCGGTGGTTCCGTACAGGTCAGCGCCACGATCCGCTGGACCTCCGCTGCCGAGACCGGCGCGCGGCCCGGCTTGCGGCTGGGTTCGCGCAGCAGGACATCCACGCCCTTCTCCGCAAACCGGCATTGCCAGCGCCAGACCGACGGGCGGCTGAGCCCAGTCTGCCGGGCAACCTCCTGAACCGGAAGCCGCTCGCCCGATAACAACACGATCCGAGCCCGCTGAACATGCTTCAGGGGCCGGTTGCGATCCCCGATGATCGCGCTCAACCGCGCACGATCCTCAGGGCTGATGATGACGCTCACTGTCTGGGACATAAACCCAGATTTTCACATCGACGACCCTTTGTGAATCCTTTGTCAGCATCAGTGCACTAGCCGCTTCCGGCATGGATGTCCCGCAAGATCACATCCGACATGTCGCACCCCTGGGATGGGAGCATATCGGCCTGACAGGCGACTATGTGTGGGGCGTTGACCCTCTGCCAAAGGAAGGGCTCCGACCGCTCAGGCGACCAACATCAATGCTGGTCGCGTAGTTCCCGATCCGTTCGCGCGAAGCGGACAATATGATCACTTTCGTGTCCGGACCCCATAATAATGCGACCGGCTGATCGACAGCAGTGCGCATTGCCGGACAACCGACAAGCCGGGATGGGATCGATCCACCATCTCACGCCTCCGACCGGCGCTCATCGACCGGAGGCCTTGCGCAAAAAGCTTGTCCCGGACCCGATCCGGGATCCCGCTCCACCACCAACTGCCCGATCTTGGCGTGCAGCCGGTCGATCTCGGCGGCATCAACGACTGGACTGGCCTCGGCTTTGCCGGAAAACGACGCGGCCATACCGTCGATAGCTTGTTTGCGCCAAGCGTTGATCATTGTCTGGTGAACACCGTGCTTCGACACAAGCTGCGCCATCGTCAACTCGCCCCGGATCGCCTCAAGTGCCACCTTCGCTGAATATCGCTTCCTCTGTCCCGCCATGTCGGTCGTCCTTCAATAAGGCCGAACCAAGCTTAGCAAACTGTCCGGTCACGGGGGACCAGCTCTCAATGGCGTGACCCCTTTACCGCCTAATTTATCCTCCCGTGACGGCCGGGGACGGACTCGACTGGCCTCGCTCATAGCCGGCGAGATAGAAAGTAACCGCAGCGACGACATTCAGTACTCCCATCACATAGATGGAAGGCAGGTAGCTGCCGTTCATGTCGTAATAGACACCGGCCGCGACCGGCGCGATTGCGCTGCCGACCGTCTGGACCAGCAGGGCAATGGCGGTCAGCATGGGAAACACGGCGTGATCCCAGTAGTGGCTGATTACAGCCATTGCGCCGACCTGCCCAGCACCGAAACCAATGCCCGCCGCAATCGCGAATGCAACGAGGGTGGCGTGGCCCGACACGTTGGCGAGAACCACGAAGCCCAGGGCAAAAATACAGAGCCCCAGTGCCACCGCGCGGCGCAGGGTGATCCTGGGCGCGATGAAGCCGAAGCCGAGGTTCCCGACTACCATGCCGATCTGCATCAGCGACATGGAGGAGGCGGATTCGAAAACCGAGAATCCCTTGCTTTGCAGATGCACCTGCGCATGGGCCGCGAGGAAAACCGAACCGGCGGTTGTTGCGACCATGACCAGTGTGACAACCCAGAACAGGGGCATGGCGAGTGCCTGCTTCAGCGTCTTGCCCGGATAGACGACCTTGCTGCCGCTTTCAACATCCATTTCGCCGGGGAACATGGGCTTATCGACATCCTGCCTGCGGGGCGGGTCGCGCACGAAAATCGCAGTCAGGACGATGTCCAGCGCGCCCATGACCAGGAAGACCCACCAGCCGAAACGCCAATCACCCGTCCGCTCAATTCCCTGTGAAATGAGCCCGATATACCCGAACGCCAGCAGGCCAACGATCGCATAGAGAAGGGAAATGGCCAGCGTGCGTCGATTGGGGAACCATGCCGCGACCGAGGTCTGGCAAGGGATGACGCCGCTGAACGCGCAGGTAATCCCCATCATCACACTGAAGGCAATCAAGGCCCCCGCAGGGCTGGTCACAAAATGGAGCAGGCTCGCCGACCCGACCGTCATGGCCGCGAAGCCGAACACCATCGTCTTCTTGATCCCGATGATCTCGGTCAGCTTGGCCGCCAACGGCATGAGCAAGGCTGTCGCGATCATGTTGACGACAATCAACAGGCCGAGATCAGCGGAGCTCCAATGCAGGCTTTTTGCCATTGCGGTGTTGACAACACTGCCGCCGAAGATGGGCAGCGACATGGCCGTGCTCATCAGCACGCCATAAACGATAAGAACGCCCCAATTGCGATCCTGCATCCCTAAACTCCACAGAAGCTGCATCGTCTGCAGACCGAGCATTCAGTATGCAGTGTGCAGTATTGGGTTGTTTGGTTTTTATTTTTGAGCAGCGAAAGCTGCTGTCAGCTTGGTCTTTATTTCGGCCTGCCATTCGGTCCGCAGGCGGAACGACGGGTCGGCCCGCACCAGCGCCTCGGTATCGGCGCGAATCTCGTCGACAGGCTTGTCGAAATTCAGGAAGGTCAGGTGCGGCTGGGTAATGTACCAGGGCGTATCACAATAGACTTCCTGGCGGTTTCCTTCCGGATCGCGGAAATAACATGACCAGGAATTCCCGTGAGTCACGGTCTCGATATCCTCCAGACTCAGCGCCTTGGCCTTGCGATAGATCTCGACGATCTGGTCGAGGCTGTCGGCCTTATAGGAAATCTGGTTCAGAAGGTGTTTCGAAACGACCCCCGGTTCGCGGCCGCCGATCAGCACGATCTGGTGGTGATCATCCGGGCTGCCGGTCATGAAGACAATCTGAAGATTATCCTCCACCGAGTAGTCAGATACGACAAGTCCAAACATGTCCTTGTAGAAACGCACCATTCCGTCCAGATCATAGACGTGAATGCCGAGGTGTTTGAACTGAACTGCCATCTTCCGGGCCCTCGATATTGCTGGGCAAGGGCCGGAGGCCCCTGCCCAGCATGTCAATACTCAGTTCAACGGCCCGGCGGCGGGCCGCCCGGACCACCGGGAGCGCCCGGCGGCGGCATCAAGGGACGCACAGTCTCCTCGACCTTGTCGCGCGACTGGTACATGTTGAACAACTTCTCGGCGATCTGGTCGGGATCGACCTCGGTGCCGCGCTTGATCATGCCCGCGACATAGATGGCGCCGACATAGACACCCTTCGGCTTCAGGGCGCCGTGAAGGTTGGTCACGTAGTTGCGCAGGCCGGAATGGGCGATGCCTACATTCGACAGGGGCGGGATCGGCGCCAGGGCGGAGCCACCGGCGATGAACAGCAGGGCGCCGTTACCAGCGGCGATCATGTCGGGCACGACCAGATTTGCCGTCTTGATGGCGCCGCCCACGACCAGTTCGAACGCTGGCTTGGTGTTCTCATAGGTAACGTCCAGCGCACCGCGATAGTTCTGCGGCCCGTAGGCGGGGCTGTATTCGACAACGTCGATGGAGCCAAACGCAGCCTTGATGACACCCAGGGCAGACTTGGACTGCGCCTCATCGGTGATGTCGGCCGTTGCCGTCACCACCGACGTCACGCCGGCTTCGGCCAACTGGGCCTTCAGCTTATCGAGATTTTCCTGACTGCGGGCAACAAGGCCGACATTGAAGCCTTCCTTGCCAAACTTGGTCGCAATGGCGAGACCCATGGTCCCACCCGCACCCATAATGGCGATGGTTTTAGCCATTTATAAGGTTCTCCCTGAAATGTGGCCGGCGTATCAGAACAAGGGCTTCGGGAACGGCGGATTTTCCGGGATCGGCGACATCACGTCCCAATGCTCGGCCAGTTTGCCGTTCTCGATGCGGAAAATATCGATGATCGTAGCCCCGAGGCTTTTGGGATCGAACTTGAAATGATGGAAGACAACAACGCGGTCACCTTCGGCGATCATCTGCTTGATCTCGGTGGAGACGTTGTCCAGGCCCCTCTTGAAGGCGGTGCGCATGGCTTCCTTGCCCGGCGGGACCATCTGGTTGTGCTGGATATAAGTGTCCGAGAGCAGCTCAAGGCCTTCATCGACCTTGTGTTCGATGAACACGGTCTGGAAGAACTTGCGAACGAGAGCCTTGTTGGCCTCGATATCGTGCTGAGACATGATTTTCCTTTCTGCAATCATGTGTAAGTAACGGTGAGTTACTCTGGATAGTCTCGTGGCTGCAGCGTGTAGCCCGCTTGGCCGTCGAAGGGATCGCCCAGAATGTCCACATTGGCCCGGTTGGAGATCTCCCCCAGACGTTCGCGGATCTTTTCGGGTGTCCAATCGCCTCCCGTCACGCCCTTGCTTCGCCAGAGCCCGACTTCGTAGACATTGGTGCCGTTCATGCCGAGGCATCGGCCGTTGAACGGAACGGCTTCATGGACCAGAAACGCCAGAGCCGGGGCGACATGGTCGGGCGAATGCGCCTGCAGGACCTGCTGGTCCGGCTTCGTTTTGTCATCGCTGAAGGTCAGCCAGGCGACGGTGGCCGCACTCGGCAGTATCGAGTTCACCTTGATCCCAAGCGCGTCGGCCTCTATGGCAAGATTGCGGGTGAACCCGAAGATCGCCGCTTTCGACGCGCCGTACACCGTGGAGTATTTGGCACCGATCACAGAGCCGGAAACAGTGTTGACGATCCGGCCCTTGCCAGCCGCGGCCATATGTGGCCAGACGGCGCGGCACATCCAGATGGTTCCCATCACGTGGGAGGAAACCATCTTTTCGATGTCTGTCGTTGTCAGTTTTTCGAACAACGTATATTCGAGCACGCCGGCATTGTTGACCAGCCCGTCTACACGGCCAAAAGCATCCAGGGCGGTCTGTACGACCGCCAGGGCACCTTCGCGGGTGGCGACGGTGTTGGTATCGGCCACGGCGATGCCCCCGGCCGCGCGAATTTCCGCAGCGACGGCTTCCGCGCGGGAGGCGGTGACGCTGCGGCCGTCCGGTCCGACGCCCAGATCGTTGACGACCACACTGGCGCCACGCGCGGCCAGACAATGGGCATAGGATCGACCGAGGCCGGGATTGCTCCCGGCGCCGGTGACAATGATGACCTGCCCGTCAAACCGGATCGCTGAATCGTTCATGGCGCTTACGCCACCTCTGCCTTGACGGGGTTCCGGAGCACCCCGATTTCCTCGATCTCCACCTCGATCGTGTCGCCATCCTTCATGAACAGCGGCGGGTTGCGCTTCGACCCCACGCCGCCGGGAGTGCCTGTGACGATCACGTCACCCGGCTCCAACTGGCTGAACATCGAGCAATAGGCGATCAGCTTGGGGATGGAATAGATCATGTCATGGCTGGTCGCGCGCTGGACCTCCATGCCATTCAGGCGCGTCACTAGGTTCAGCTTGGCATTGTCCGCGATCTCGCCGCGCGTGGCCATCCAGGGGCCGAAGGGGCCGCTGCCGACAAAATTCTTGCCGGGCGTCCACTGGCCGTCCTTCTTCTGATGCTCTCGCATGGAGCCATCGTTGTAGGGGGCGTAGCCTGCGATATACTCCCAGGCCCGGTCCTCGCTGATACGGCGGCCAGTCTTGCCGATGATGACGGCAATCTCGCCCTCCCAATCGACCCTGGTGGATTCCGGCGGAGCCAGGAAGGGCTGGAGATGGCCGACCTGGGAGTTGGCGAAACGGGCAAAGACGATTGGGGCCTCCGGCACGACCTTGCTTGTCTCCATCATATGGGTGCCGTAATTGATGCCGATGCAGAATATCTTGTCGGGGTTCGGGATAACGGGGAGATACTCGATCTCACCAAGGCCGTAATCCGCCGTCTTGCCAGCAATTGCCTTTTCCATTTCGGGCAGCGCACCGGCTGCCAAAACCGCCTTGAGATCCGGGTATTTGTTCCCTGTTGCACGCTTGAGGTCTACCACCCCGCTACCGACGACGGCACCGTAGGTTTCTTCGCCAGCGATCTTGAAGCTCAGCAGTTTCATTCTGTTTCCACACCTTGTTACGCTCCGGCAAGAGAGCAGCAGCCGATCCGGCGCGGCATCCTTCTGCGCAGAGCAATGTCATAAGTGATTAATAGCCCGAACTAGGCGGCTTATGGGGGGCGCTGTTCGGAGTGTCCGCGCAGTGACCCAGCTCGAATAACTCCGCGAGATTCATCCGTTATTGCGTACCCGGTACCGTCTAATTCACAGCCATCCGCATAGCCGGACCGGCTCGTTCGCGTTCACTTAGCGAACATCAAGGGACGTCACGATGACATCTGCCGGGATTGCGGACCTAGATACCCCTACCGAAAGGCGGGAATCTTCCTGGTTCGCGCTGGACATATCCAAAATCTACAGGAGACTTGTTCGTGGCGACGGCAACAAAAGCAGACCAGCAACCAAGCGCAGCGCCGCGGGTGCATAATCCCGGCGCAGGCCTTTCGCCGGAAGCGTTCATCGACAAGATCATCGCCTTGCGCCCCATGATCCGTGCGCAGCAGGAAGCTGCTGACGCCAATGGCGGCTACGTCAAGGAAGTGCACGAAGCCCTGCTCGATTTCGGCGGCTACTTCGCGCTCAATCCCAAGCGTTACAACGGCCACGAATTTGACGTGGCTACGTTCCTGCGGGCATCGATTGAAATGTCGCGTAGCGACCCCGGCTCAGGCTGGTGCTACACTTTCGCGACAGGTCATGTCCCGATGATTGCCGGCCACTATTCGCAAGAAGCGCAGGATGAGATTTTCACCCGCAATGGCGGGCTTGCTCTTGCCCCGTTGCGTGCGCCGACCGGCGGCACGATCCGTAAGGTGGACGGCGGATATATCTGTAAAGGGGCGTGGGACTGGGGTTCCGGCATGTCTTATGCCACCCACGTCATGCCGACCGCACGGCTTGTCACCACACGCATTGCCGAAGACAGCGCCGAGGGACCGCCGACTTTCCTCGTGCCCTTGATTCCGATTGAGGACATCACGGTGCTCTGGGACAGCTGGGGCAAGGGTAACAGCTTGGGCCTTAACGCCTCGGGTTCGCACACGTTCATCGTTGACGATGTGTTCGTGCCCGACCACATGTGCTCACCATTCCACACTTTCCAGCGTGCCGGTGAATCGCCGGAGGGTACCTATGGCACCCGCCTTCACGGCAATCCCCTCTACCTTGGCCTGACGACGTCCTACTTCACATCCACGATCGCGAGCGTGATGGTCGGGTGCGCCTGGGCTGCGCTTGACGAGTTCGAGCACGTCCTTCGCAACAAGCGGACTATCAATCCGCCGTTCAATTATCGCATGCATTCGGCTGACTATCAGCAGCCGTTCGGCGATGCGCTGATGTATGCCAAGGCTGCTGATGCCTGCATCATGGAATATGCTCGTCAGTATCAGAAGATGCTCAACGACTGGGAGAACGGCATTCCCCTGACCGCCGAGGCGGATTTTGCCGCCGGCGCCATGTGCACGAATGCCGCGCGTCTGGCGACCAAGGCGGTGGAAATTTCGTTCTACGCTGGCGGTTCTTCCAGCGCCATGAAAGGGGGGCGGTTGAATCGTTATTTCCGCGACATGGCTACCTACCGGACCCATCCGATTGCCCAGTACCACACGGCGGCAATCGGCTTTGCACAGGGGTATCTCGGCCTCCCAGTTCCTCAGCTTGAAGCGGTTGGCGGGAAGAGAGCGTAACAGGTTCGCATTGGGTTCGTTGCGCGATTCAAGGGCTTCCGCAAGAAGCCCTTGAATCGCAAATACTTTGAACTTTCAGGCCGTAATGATCGGGCTTGGTCCCCTGTTGCCGACGGCAGCGAAGCCCCCCTACCTTGGCGAAGGAATATCCTGCTGATCGGCATGTAAAGCCCGTGAGCATCCGGCGATGATGGCGACGTTCGGAGTGTGATCGGTTCAAACGGGGTCATTCGAACCGATCACACGACAAACCAAGAGCTAAGGGACTGTCCAGCACCCCTCTAGTTGTAAAGAGTTGCGGCACTCCGCTACCGTCGTACCAGTGTGCCGCAACTGACTTCAATACGAGACCTACGCACCGTTATGCACGATAGCCCCGCCAACGGAGATATCGGCTTGCCGCCCGTGTCGGCTTTATGCGGCCGAGATCAGATTTCCTTAAAGGAGACCATGCTGGGCGGAGCTTCGCATCCATCCATCACTTCCTCCAGGAAATGAAGGAACGCCGGAATTTCACCGAGTATATCCACATCCTCCCTGGCTTGATGGATGAACAGGTGCAGGAATGACCGGCCGTCCTCGCTCACCGATACCGAGTACGACGATCCAGGCCGAAGGCGTTGCTTCGCCAGTGGCAAGAATACCTTTATGTTCTCCAGGTTTCTCTGCGCGAACTCCGCTTTCACTCGATATTCTGCCTTAGAAACGAACATTTTGAATTTCTCTCCGTTCAAGAGGGGGGAAATCAAGAAACCTCAAGCATGCAGGCGCATGGATGGCACCTTGTGCAAAGGCCGGAGGCCTGCGCTCCTGCCGTGTATCGTAGCGGCGACGCCCCCAGGATATTGATCCATCACGTTTCGGAAGGTGTCGGATGCCGGGAACCCATGCCGAGACGTCCATGAGCGTGCCCCGATGGGTCATCGGCGGTCATGAGGCGGCGTCCACTAACTTCCGCAGTGCATCGGAAGGGTTGCGGTCTATGGCCCGAAGCCGGGTGCAGACCGTATCAAGGCCCAATGTGCGTGCATAATGCATGGGTCCGCCCGTATGGCGTGGCCAGTTATAGCCGTAAAGCCAGACCACATCGATATCGGACTCCCGCGCTGCGATCCCTTCCGCCAGGATCTTGGCCGCCTCGTCGATCATGGGGAGCAACATCCGGTCCAGGATGGCCTCGTCAGACCATTCGCGCGGCGCAATGCCCTTGTCAGCGGCAAAGCCGGCGATGATGTCTATCGCCTCCTGTGAGACCACCGGTTTGCGCTGCTCATCATAATCGTAGAACCCGGCGCCGGTTTTCTGGCCCCGCCGCCCTGCCTCGCACAGGCGCTCACGCACGGTTGACCCCGTCGAGGTCTCCCGTGTCCAGCCAAGATCCAACCCGGCAAGGTCTCCCATCCGGAAAGGCCCCATGCGGAATCCGAAGTTTTCGACCACCCGATCGACACGATCCGGCGTGACCCCTTTAAGAATGATCGCCTCGGCTTCGCGTCGGCGGATGGCGAGCATGCGGTTGCCGATAAAGCCATATGCGTTGCCGGCCACGACCGGCTTCTTGCCGATCCGCAAACCCACGTTGATGGCGGTTGCCAGCGCGTCGGGTGCTGTGATGCCTGTCCGCACGACCTCAAGCAACTTCATGATGTGCGCCGGCGAGAAGAAATGCATGCCTAACACATCCTGTGGCCGCGATGTGCTTGATGCGATCTGCAGCACGTCGAGATAAGAGGTGTTGCTGGCGAGAATGGTCCCTTCCTTCGTAGTCCGGTCCAGGCGAGAGAAAATGTCCCGCTTGACCGCCATCGTCTCATAGGCAGCCTCGATCACCAGGTCGGCGCGTCCGAGAGCGTCGATTTCATTGGCGGTGACGAGATGCCTCAGCGCCCTTGCAGCCTCCTCGTCGGACATGCGCTGCGTGGCCACATTTCTTTCGATGATGCTCGTGATTTCATCTACGGCGCGCTTAAGGGCCGCCGGATCACGCTCGACCAGTGTGACCGGGAAATCAGCGCACAGCAGGGCGGTTGCAATCCCCCTTCCCATGGTTCCCCCACCGATCACGCCGGTGGAAGCAATGGGGCGGGCCTGGACCTTCTCCAGCCCGGGGATTGTGACGGCATCTGCTTCTGCGCGGGCAATATATGCCTCGACCTCGTTGGACCGGTTCATGTTCAACAATCGGCTCGTTTTGTCGGGGAAAGCGGAAACCACTATGGCCAGTCCGTGGCACACCGTCCAGAACAGGGCAGGTCACATGCCGGACAGGTTGAATTCTGCCTCTGCCATCGAACCACGCTGGCATTAGCCTCCGGGTCCGGTCCCCGAGGAAGATATTTCCGGGCAATTGGACAAGAGCGACGATCCGATGGCTGAAGCCTTTATCTGTGACGCAATAAGGACACCGATCGGCCGGTTTGGCGGTAGCCTGGCCTCGATCCGCCCCGATGATCTGGCCGCCACCGTGCTGAAGACACTTGCCCGGAGAAACGGGAGTGTCGACTGGGAAGCCGTTGACGATGTGATCTTCGGCTGCGCCAATCAGGCCGGCGAGGACAACCGCAATGTCGCGCGCATGGCCAGCCTGCTGGCCGGCCTGCCGATCGGCATCAGCGGCACCACCGTAAACCGCCTTTGCGGTTCCGGGCTGGACGCCGTCGCCATCGCCGCGCGCGCCATCCGGTCCGGTGAGGCCGATCTGATGATTGCGGGCGGGGTGGAGAGCATGAGCCGCGCGCCCTTCGTTTTGCCAAAGGCCGAGAGCGCCTTCTCCCGCAACGCCGCCATCTATGACACGACGATCGGCTGGCGTTTTGTGAACCCGGCCATGAAGGCCGCCTATGGCGTCGATTCCATGCCGGAAACCGCTGAGAATGTGGCGCGAGAATTCGCGGTCTCGCGCCAGGACCAGGATGCCTTTGCCGCGCGCAGTCAGACCAAGGCCGCCGCCGCACAGGCGAACGGACGGCTGGGCCGGGAAATTGTCGGGGTCAGCATCCCCCAGCGCAAAGGCGACCCTATCATCGTCGATCAAGACGAGCATCCCCGCGCAACCTCCGCCGAAGCCCTGGCCAAGGTGAAACCCGTCGTCTGTGCGGACGGGACGGTCACCGCCGGCAATGCCAGCGGCGTCAATGACGGGGCCGCCGCCCTGATCGTTGCGTCAGAGGCGGCCATCCGCCGGTATGGATTGACGCCGCGCGCCCGTGTGGTGGGTGCTGCCAGCGCCGGTGTGCGGCCGGCTGTCATGGGGATCGGCCCCGTGGACGCGACGCGCAAGCTGCTCGCCAGAACGGGTCTGACGGTCGGCGCGCTTGACGTGATCGAACTGAACGAGGCTTTCGCCAGCCAGGCGCTGGCCGTGCTGCGGCAGTTGGGCATCGCGGATGAGGACCCGCGGGTGAACCCGAATGGCGGGGCCATCGCGCTGGGCCACCCGCTGGGCATGTCGGGCGCGCGTCTCGCCCTGACCTCAACCGAAGAACTGGTGCTGACCGGCGGGAAATACGCCCTGGCAACCATGTGCATCGGCGTGGGCCAGGGTATTGCCATGGTCCTGGAACGGGCCTGACGGACAATATCGCGTGTCAGGCCGGTGCGTGAAACGCGCCCTGAAAGCTACCGGGCGTCTTTAAGTCGGCCCATGTGATCGACGGTTCAGATGCAGCCATCTGAACCGGTCACAGTCTGGCTGTTGGAGGTTACCCATGAGTGTCGCGCGTCCCCTTGATATCGCCTATGTACGGCTGGCAGCGCCAGATCTGGCCGTGCAGGCCCGTTTCCTTACGGATTTTGGTCTTGTCGATCTGGGGTTGCACGGGGACGTGCAGCTCTTCGCGTCAGCCAACGAGGCGCCCTTTTGCTATATCGTGGAACAGGGGGAAGCAAAATTCCTCGGTTTCGGCCTGTGGGTTGAAAGCACAGAGGCGCTTGAAGCCCTGGCCGCCAGAGAGGGCCGGCGAGTTCAGTCGTTGGGCCTGCCGGGCGGGGGCAGCTACGTGCGGATGACCGATCCCGACGGTTTTGAAATCGACGCTGTCGCAGGCCAGAGTTTCAGGAGTGACGGGACCTCGGAATGCCCCGTCGATTGGAACGAGAACGGGTTGCGCCGGCGCGTCGACAGTTTCCGCCGGACGGAAAAAGGCCCTAGCCATGTGTTGCGCCTTGGCCATCTGGGCATGGCGGTTACCGATTTCCGCCGGTCGGAGGGCTGGTACAAGGATCGTTTCGGTCTTCTGACATCGGAGGAGTTTGAAACGGCACCGGGCAAACCGCTGGGCGCCTTCATGCGTCTCAATCGTGGCGAAACGCCCACGGACCATCACACCGTCGTGCTGATTGAGTCCCCCACGCCGCGGTTGCGCCATGTCGCCTTTGAGGTTGCCGGGCTCGATGACCTGATGGCCGGGCGCGAACATCTGGGGCAATGCGGCTACAGGCCCCACTGGGGTGTCGGCCGCCATATTTTCGGCAGTCAGATCTTCGATTACTGGCTCGACCCTTATGGCCGCGAGCATGAGCACTGGACCGACGGCGACCAGCTGACCGCCGCCATCTCCCCCAAACTCGTCCCCCTCTCCGACGTCATGGGCGTCCAGTGGGGCGCTGAGCGCCCAAGCCGGGACTAGGCGGTAAACTCTGTGGTGTAGGAGGTCCGCGCGCGTGGCCCGACAATCCCGCCATCAGGCGGCCGGCATCGGCCGCCTGATTAGGCCATTACCTCTCCGATGGCCGGCGCTTCCCCATCATGTCGCGGGACGCTATCGTCAGCGGGCCATGGCCCGCACCGCGTCAGTCGATAACCGGGGGCTGGCCCTCCCAGGCGCGCAGGAGCAGGCCGCGGAGGCGAGTTTCTTCCAGCGGGGCCGGATTCCAGTACTGGTTCCTGAAGGTCAGCTCCACGATACGATCAATGCCGTGCCGGGGCATGCCCAGGTCCTTCAGGGCGGTCGGCGCCCCCAGTGATCGCGCCAGTTCGTACAGGGCCAGCGGTGCATTGTCCGTGCCCATCGCGCGCCCGATCCGCATCAGCGCATCGCTCACGTACGGGGCGTTATAGGCCAGGGCGTGGGGTAGAATGATCGTGTGGGTCTGGGAATGGGGCAGATCGAATGCACCGCCCAGCGCATGACAGAGCTTGTGATGAATGGCCATGCCGACCGCACCCAACGTCGTGCCGCACAGCCAGGCGCCGTACAGCGCGTTCGACCGTGCTTCCTTATTGGCAGGATCGTTGATGAGCTGCGGCAGGCCGCTGGCCAGGGCGCGGATGCCTTCCTCGGCGATCAGCGAGATGATGGGATTGGCCTGCTTGGAATACAGCCCTTCCACGGCGTGGGCGATGGCATTGATGCCGGAGGTGGCCGACAGGGCAGGGGGCAGGCTGAGCGTCAGGTCGACATCATAGATGATGACCTCCGGCTGAATCCGGGGTGAAGACTGTGTTGTCTTCACGCCATTTTCGGTCTCCCCGAGAATCGGTGTGGCCTCCGAACCGGCATAGGTCGTGGGAATGGCAATCTGGTGCAGGTCGGTCCGCAGGGCGATGGCCTTGGCCAGCCCGATGGTGGAGCCCCCCCCCAGAGCGATCAGGCAGTCGGTCTGCCGCCTTGCCACGTCTTCCATCGCGCGGAGCGTGGTATCCACCGGGGTGTGCATGCGCGCACCGTGGAAGATGCTGCACTCGAACGCTGTCAGATATTCCGCCAGCTTCCGGCCGTCGCTTTCCTGCTCCGGCGTCGTAAGAATCATCGGCCTTTTCGCGCCGATCCTGGTCACTTCCTCCGCCACGGCGGTTTTGAGCAGGTCCGACCCGAATTGAACCCGGACGGGGTTAGCAGTATAGACGAAGGGCGTCACCGCGCTGCTCCATGATGCTGTTGCCACCTGCTGACCGGCCGATGGCCGGCGCCAGCCTGTGATGATTGGCGATTGTCATGTCTCACGGAGCAAGGGTGGTGTATCATGTGTCCGCCCTGCGTCGTCGCGGCACGATATGGCGGACAGTTTGGACCGCCTTCAGGCGAAGTGAACCCTGATACCTTCGTTCAGACGGGTTCCTCGGCGGGAAGGACAATCGCCGCATGGCAATCTTGAGTTTACTGTATCGTGGATTTCCGGTCTGGAAATTAGGAAGCGCGCTTCGGAATCGCTCACGGAGCTCTCGCTTTTCTGGCCATGACAGGATTATCCTGAAACAGAAGCAGGCTAGAATCCTGTGGTTCCTGGGGGAGGACGATCTTATGGATAATGTACGCACTATTTCGCGCGGAATTGACCTGCTCGAGTTCTTGAACCGGTCCGGCAAAGCAACGGGTGCACACATAGCGTCACAATTAGGGCTGTCGCGGCCGTCCACTTATCGTATCCTTGAAACGCTGACGGCGTGCGGCGTTGTTCGTTACTCCGAGAAGGACAACAAATACGCTTTGGACTGGTCCGCGCAGACTTTGGCCAGCGGGCTTACCGAGCGTAGCCGGGTATTGTGCGTGGCCACGCCCTACCTCTATGAGTTGCAGAAAAAGGTGCAATGGCCGACGGATCTGGCCATCCATGAAAATGGTGTGATGGTCGTCAAGGAATCGACCCATCCGATCAGTCCCTACTCCATCGAATCGGGTATTGTTGGAAGTCGACACCCCGTTCTCTGCGGCTCTTTAGGGCGCGCCTATATCAGTTTCTGTCCCAAAGGGGAACGGGACGCCATCCTCAAGAACTTCTTCTCACGCTGCACGGGTGGGTATGAGTATTTCAATTCGATGCAGCAGATCGAATGGATGATTGCAAAGACCCGGGCCGACGGCTTCGGTTCCCGGCAGCAGGATGTGAATGCCGAAACCTCCAGCATCGCCGTTCCCATCCGCTTCCTGGGACGGGTGCTGGCCTGCATGGATATCAGCTGGATCGCGTCCGCGATGAGCTTCGATGAAGCGGTGAAGAAATTCCATGCGCCGCTGGATGAGGCACGCCGCGCCGTGGAACGGCAACTGGCGGCCGAGACGATGCTCAATTAGGCCATCGCAAAGGCCGTAAAAAGAAATCCAGGGCAACGCATCGGCGATGCCCTGGATCGTGGTCGGAACTGAAAGTTGGGGACCGGGTGCTGGTCAGTCGAGCTAAGGGCGAGTCCTTACAGAAAAGGCCTTTGACCCTTGCTGTAAGGACTCGGGACTTTGCGCTCGACCTGGCCTATTGGCCAGCGCCGGCTGAAGGCGCGGAGGCCATCAAAGCGTCACGTCGAACCCAAGCGCGCCCTTGCCGGCCGAATGCGTCATCACCTGCCACTGGCTGGTGACATGGGTGCGATAGGTCGACGCATCCTTGTAGAAACGCAGCAGACGCGACCCAGTCCGGGCCGCCGTGGTGCCGGAGGTGGTGAACATCATCTGGATGGCGTCGCAGGCTATCTTGCCAGCCATCAGGGCGGTTTGACGCATGCGGGCATCGTCGATGCAGGTGAACGGCGTGCGGTCGCGCGCCCACGCATCACAGGCCGCCGTATAGCGCCGGGCCGTGCCGAGGAGGAGCAATTCCGCTGCGTCCACCATGCCCATCGCTTCGCCGTACCATTGCTGGAAGAAGTGGGATTCGGCGCGTGGCATCGGCGGCGGGAAATGGGTCTTCTGGCTCTCGATCAACCGCTTATATTCGTCAAGCGCACCCTTCGCCGCGCCGACCATCGGGGCCGCCAGTTCGCAGCCGAAATAGGTCATGATACGGCCGAGATAGAGCGAGTTGCCATGCAACTGATACCCGATCGTCCCGTCCTTACTCAGATCGCGGCGGGGCCAGTCGAACAGGGAAGTCCAGCGGTCGGGAATGAATTTGCCGGAGATTCGGACCGTATTCGATCCGGTCGCCTGCAGGCCCAGGACCTGATCCCCGCCCCAATCGTTCAGGACTTCGATCTGATCGCGGGGAATGATGAAGCCAATCGGAGCAATCGGCTGATTATCGTCAAACGCGTTGGCCGCGCCCATGAACCAGTTCGAATGCGGGACCCCGGAGGCATAGGCCCAGTCCCCCGTCAGGATATAGCCACCGTCGACCTTCTCGGCGCGACCGGAGGGAAGGGCGCGCTGCGGACAGATGAAATCCGCCTGATCGGCAAAGCCTTCTCGTTGGGCTTCTTCTGGGAAATAGGCGGCGAGATGCAGCGCGTGCCCGGCGGACAGGCCCATGCCCCACGCCGTGCCCGGATCGGCCCGGCCGATCTCGATGACGACGCTGAGGAATGTCTCGAGGTCCATCTCGAACCCCCCATAGATCTTGGGGGCGAGCATCCGATAAAACCCGGCTTGCTTGAACTTTTCATGCCGCTCGCGCGAACAGCCGCCATTGGCGTTGTTGGCCTCACACTCGCTGGAAAGCTCCTCCCGCATGGCCATGGCGCGGGCGATGATTTCCTTCGGAGTAACGGTTGAGCGATCTGCCTGTTCGTGAATGACGTTTGCCACGGGTATCTCTCAGGACTGGCGTGCCCCGAAGGCCTGGCTTTCGCCTTGATAAACAAGGAAAAAGCCGCCACCCAATGCTCGGGGACTGGCAGGATGGGTAGCGCGGGTTTATAGTTGATCGTTACCTCAGTCAGCGCCGTGCTGAACGGGTTTTCACGCCGCAGTCCACGTGATGTACCCAGTCCACGTGGTGTACGCGGTTCGCACGAATGTGAGCTTGTTTGCCGATGACGTATAAGCGCATTAGATCGCTCGAACGGGGTGTCGCAATCCTTCAGTACGTCAATACCATGGGGGAAGCGACGGCAGGCAAGATCGCTCAGGAAATCGATCTTCCGCGTCCGACCGTCTATCGTATTCTTGATACGCTTGTCGAAAGCGGCCTCCTGTATCGGAGTCCGTCTGCGCAAAAGGTCTACAGACTGACGGAGGCGGTTGGGAAGCTGATTACCGGCATCGAACGCGCCGATCCTGTGGCCACCGCCGCGCACAGCGTACTCAGCAATTCCTCGCTGGACGTGTCCTGGCCGGTTTTCCTGTGTACCTATTCCGAAAAGGGGATGGTCATCCGGGAAACCACGCGCGGTTCCAGCGTATTCTGGACGGATCTGGGCTGGGTCGGTGCTGCGGCCCCGATCTGGGAAGTGGCGCCGGGTTGGGCCTTTGCCGCCCATGCGTCGCCCGAACTGCAAGCCTTCCTGATTGAACAGGGCCCTCCGGATGTAAAAAGCCGCCTGGAAACGATACGCCAGCAGGGCTATGCCCTTGATCATGATGCCACCGGCCGTGTCAGCGGTGTTGCCGTTCCGGTCGGAAAAGGCGATACCCTGGTCGGCGCCCTGGCTACGGTATGGGAGGTGAGTGAGGCCCCCGAGGCGAACCCGGTGGATGGGTACCTCGCATCGTTGAGGTCCCTGCGCGACCAAATACTCGAAGAACTGGCCTCCGACATGGATTACAGCTCATCCCTTGATAGTCGCTGAGGCGGCGGTATGAACCGTCGGCGCATTTGGTGCCAGTGCTGGTCTCTGGCACCAAACCGGCTGATCAGGCCGCCTGCTGAACGACGTTCTCGAACGAGCAGCCGGTCTTTTCGATCACTTCCGCCAGGGTCACGCCGTCGGCCAACTCGACAAGGGTCAGGCGGTCGCGGGTTTCAGCGACCTTGAACACCGCAAGATCGGTGATGATCATGTCCACGCACCCCGTGCCTGTCAGGGGCAGCGTGCACTGTTCCAGGATTTTCGGCGCGCCGTCCTTGGCGGTGTGCTCCATGACCACAATCACGCGCTTCACGCCGGCGACCAGATCCATCGCCCCGCCCATGCCCTTGACCATGACACCCGGGATCATCCAGTTGGCAATATCACCCCCGCGCGACACCTGCATGGCGCCCAGCACGGCCGCGTCGATATGGCCGCCGCGGATCATGGCAAAGCTCTGTGCGCTGTCGAAAAAGGATGATGTCGGCAATTGGGTGATGGTCTGCTTCCCGGCATTGATCAGTTCGGGATCGACCTCATCGGGATAGGGGAACGGTCCCATGCCCAGCATACCGTTTTCGGACTGAAGCGTGATGCGGACCCCTTCGGCCAAGTGGTTAGCCACCAGAGTGGGGATGCCGATCCCGAGATTGACGTAATAGCCGTTGTGCAGTTCCCGGGCCGCGCGGGCGGCCATTTGATCGCGAGACCAAGACATCAGTTGTTCTCCTTTCGGGCGCGCGTCGTCAGCTTCTCAATCCTGTTTTCGCTGACCGTGCTCTTTACGATGCGGTCGACATAAATGCCGGGAACATGCACGGCATCGGGATCCAGCGTACCGTCGGGCACGATCTCTGACACCTCCACGACCGTGACCTTGCCTGCAGCGGCCATGGGCGCATTAAAATTGCGCGCGGTCTTGCGAAAGATCAGATTGCCTTCGCTGTCGGCCTTCCAGGCCTTGATGATGGACAGGTCGGCACGCAGCCAACGTTCCCGGACATAGAGCTTTCCCTCGAATTCTTCGACGGGCTTGCCGTCGGCAACAACAGTGCCGACCCCGGTGGGCGTATAGAAGGCGGGAATGCCCGCTCCGCCCGCACGAATGCGTTCGGCCAGCGTTCCCTGCGGCGTCAGTTCAAGCTCAAGCTCGCCCGACAGGAACTGCTGCTCGAACAGCTTGTTCTCCCCCACATAGGAGGAGATCATTTTGCGGATCTGGCGGCTCTGCAGCAGCATCCACAGGCCAAACCCGTCGGCCCCGGCATTGTTGGAGATGACCGTCAGGCTCTTCACCCCCGATGCACGGATCACGGGGATCAGGCTTTCCGGATTGCCGACCAGACCGAAGCCACCGGACATGATCGTCATGCCGTCGAACAGGAGGCCTTCGAGGGCCGCTTCCGGCGAAGGATAAATCTTGGATGTCATCGGATACCTGTCAACTTTACGCTGTCTGGCGCACTCAATTGCCGGCACGCGCCCGCCTTGTCCTTCGTCCGTTCCCGAGCGTCTGACTGGTGTACGGGCAGGGGAAGTCGCAGAGGCTAACGTCCCTGGAACCGGATGCCCATTTCGGCAAAAATGGTGCGCGCCTCGTTGAAGGCGGTGTTGGCGACCGGAACGCCGGCATAAAGGCCGGTCTGCAGGCTCGCTTCCTTGATGTCCTGGACGGTGAGGGAGCCGCGCTCGATGCCCAGTCTGGTGTGGAAGCGGAATTCCTCCCAGCGGCCCAGGGCGGAAGTCAGGGCCAGGACAAGCAGGCGGCGTGTCCGGTAGTCGAGGCCCTTGCGCCCCCAGATCGTGTGCCAGGCGACCTCGGTCGCATAATCCTGATAGTCGCAGATCCAGGCATCACGCGCGGCCAGCGATTGGTCGACCCAGGTATCGCCAAGCACGCTGCGCCGTACCCGTTCGCCGTTACGGGCAGGATCAAGCCCGGTGCCATCCGGCTGTATCCGGTCATGCAGCCGGCCGATGATGGTCGCCAGCTCACCCGGAGCCTCCACTGCTGGCAGGCAGCACGCGGTGGATTTTACCACCGACAGGCCGATGCGCCCGTCCCAGGGAGCAGGGTCCGCACCATCCCCCGCAAGGACGATGGCCCCCGGCACCGAGCAGTCGGCAAGCAGCCGCCCGGCATCCGTGGCCGCGTGCAGAGCGGCAGCCTGGCGATAGCCGTCACGCGTCGTCGACTGCATCGAAAGCCGGAGCGGATCAACCCAGGTGTCCAGACGTTCCTGCTGCTGAAGGGGGAAGGCGGTCCTGAAGAACCCGTCGACCAGATTACCCACCGTCGAGCCGGGGGCCAGATGGCTGCGTTGGGCCCACAGGCCGCTGTCGAAATCGTCCAGCCCAAGTGCCGCGACAACGCCGCTGATCCTGTCCGGCCGGGTGCCCGCCATTTCCAGCCCGACCAGAGCGCCCAACGCCTGACCGCAGACCAGCGCCCGATCGATGCCAGCATGATCCAGCACCGACAGAATATCCCCGGCCAGTTCGGCCAAGGTGCCGCCTGGCAAGGGCGGGTCGGAAACGCCGTGTCCGGGCAGGTCGACCCGGATCACGCGGAAATGATCCTGGAAGAAGGGTATCACCCGGTCCCAGATCGTATGATCGAACAGGGCCGGATGAAGCAGGACCAGCGCCGGGCGGGAAGACGCCCCATCCTGTCTCCAGTAGAGACGTCCTCTCTGTGTGACTGCGAACGGCATATACCCTTCTCCCCCTGTCCCGGACCTATTTGGCCAGCGCGTTACCAGTAACGATCTTGAGCACACGCTCGACATCGTCCGGCTGCTGGCTGCCTTGCCACGCGATATGGTGATCGGAACGGATCAGGATTGCCGTTTCCGGGTAGACGCCGCGCAGCGTGGCGATATCGTCCGGGTTGGTGGGGGCGAACACCTTTAGAGGAATGCCGCGGCGGGCGGCGATTTCCTGCCAGGGGGCGGTGTCGAACTCACCCAGCACCATCAGGGTCAGGCCCCATCCGACATGGTCGTAAAGTGCGCTGCCATCGGCCAGGAAGCGATGCGGGGCGCGGTTGCCCGGCCGGGCGGCTTCCTTGAACTCCCGGAACAGCGGCTTGAAGGCCGGCTTGCCGTCGCGGACGATGATGGTGGAGGCCGAGTAGGTGTAACCCAGCTGCCCGCCGATCGACTTGAACTGCTGCGTCTTTTTATCGACGATCAGCCGAGACACCTCGGCGCGCACCGCATCACCTTCGGGGCCGTGCTTTTCGATGCCTTCCAGAACCAGGGAGTGCGCCTGCATCTCCTGGTTTTCCTCCGCGCCCTTCTGACAGAAAAGCACGGCCTCGCGCCGTTCGACCGTATAGCTGGGCAGAAGCTGATCGCCGCCCCAGCCCTCAATAGCCGCCTGCAGCTTCCAGCCCAGGTCGGCCGCATCGCCGATACCGAGATTCATGCCGAAACCGCCCTGGGGCGAAACCATATGCGCGGCATCGCCGATCAGGAAGGTGCGGCCGAAATCGAAACGCGGTGCCGTCAGCGAATGCAGGCTGAAGCTGCCGCCGCTGATGGGCTCCACATCGATCTCTTCGCCGACGGCGCCCAGCAGCAGTTTTTTGACGTCGTTCCAGTTGTCGCCATCGAAACCTTTCGGCATCGGGCACGAATAATAAAGGAACTCGGTGGCGTCTTCGTTCTGAGGGATCAGCAGGTCATCCGCCCGATCGTCATTGTAGAAATAGACCATCGAGGCGATCGGGCCGGCCTTCCACACCTTCTTGAGGTTGGGCGACCGGATAAACCATGAAAAGGCCCGGCCCAGATTGGGGCGGCCTTCCATGCGCACATTCAATGCCAGCCGGCGCAGCGGGCTGGCGGAACCGGTGGCGATCACCAGATATTGCCCGCGCACCGTTTTTTCGCCGCCAGGGCCGCGGATATAGGCTGTGACACCCGTCTCGTCCTGGAACAGATTCGTGACTTCGCTTTCATGCAGACGCGTAATCAGGGGCAGTTCCCGTGCACGCTGGAACAGCGTGGCCTCAATCGTGCGGTTGGGCGCCCATTCACCGGTTTCCGAAGCGATTTTCAGGGCATCGGTCGTTTCATAGGTCTTCGGAAAATGATGAACGAGGTGGCCGTTAAGCCGAGTCACGAATGTCACGTCGCGCTGGACCTCCGGTCCCACGCAATCATTCTGCCGCAACCGGTCCGCAATACCCCACCGCCGGAAGTGTTCCATCGAGCGGATGTTGGTCATATTGGCCTTGGCCGGAATAACCTCTCCATCGCGCCGTGTTTCGATGAGCACGCAAGCAATGTTGCGAAGCGCGAGATCGATGGCCAGGGCAGTCCCGACCGGGCCACCGCCAGCAATTATCACAGGGAATTCGTGAGCTAAGTCCGTCATTTCAGCATCCTTTCTCGCACCCAAGCTCTAATACGAGACGGGCGAAATGGACGGGCAAACCTCAAACTGTCCGCAGTGTGACCCGCGTACGCAGAGCGAACAGGGGCGGTATCGGGCTGGCGCGCTGCGTCCTTTGATCCAAAGGCTCATGTACCAAACAGTGGATTTTCGGGGAGGCCATCCGATGCAAGTGCGCCGGGTTGTTACGGGATTATCTGCCGAAGGGCGGAGCAAGGTGGTCGCGGACGGTCCAGTGCCGAGATCGCATGATTTCAAAGCCATACCGGGCTTCAGCAATGTCACCGTGTGGTCCACAAAGGCTGGCGCCTCCTTGCGAGACGCCGCCGTCGACCGGACCGTCGAACTGTCGACATTGCTTGCCGAACCGTCCGGCACGACCTTTTTTATCGTGCAGTTTCCCCCGGACGCCGTCTGGGGGGGCGTCGATCCAGCGGCCGCCGACGAAGAGACCGCCCGCGTCCTGCCGGGTTTGGCCGACACGTTCGACCCGCAGCGCCCGGGCTTCCATGCGACGCCGTCCATCGATCATGTCATCGTCCTGGACGGCGAGCTTTGGCTTCAGCTGGAAGAGGGGCCGGAAACACTGCTTCGCCGTGGCGATGTCGTGATCCAGAACGGCACCTGGCACGCCTGGCATAACCGCACGGACCAGCCCGCCGTGATCGCGGCCATTTCGTTGGGTGTCGCGCCGGAATGAACGGATCCATGCTGGCAATCACCCTGTCCGCGGACTGGGAGCCTAGAGAAGGTGCGCTCCTGACGAGCGACGAACTCGCGGGGCGTTTTGCGGGCGATGCACGGCAGGCGTGGCGCAACCCCCATTTCGAGTTGGGACAGCGGCCCATGCCTCGCATCACCGCGCCAGACGATGTCATCGTGAAGGTGCATCGGGCCGGCATCGCACGATCCAACTGTAAGATGGGGGACAGTGACGCGGAGGGGTATGTTCTGTTGCCGTATATGATGCGGCTGCCTCTGATCCCTGGCCATGAAATTGCCGGTGAGATTGTCGAAACTGGCCCGGCCGTGCGCCATCTGCAGGTGGGTGACCCGGTGGCCGTGCAGGCCCTGCAGCCGTGCGGCTCCTGCCGTGCGTGTCTCCTGGGCCGGCCGAATCAGTGTCTTGACACCGGTTTTTCCGGCCTCACCTCCGATGGCGGCATGGCGCAGTATTTTGTGACCGCCGCCCGGTTCGCCCATTCCCTGGTGCCGGTTGCAGAACGGGCAGGTTTCGACAGGGCAATGGACGTGGGGGCGGTGTGTGAGCCCGCCGCGATGGCCTATGTCGGCATGTTCCGTCAGACCGGCGGATTTCTGCCCGGGGAGACAGTTGCGGTTTTCGGATGCGGACCCATCGGTCTGTCCTGTGTCAGCCTGGCCCGCTGTGCGGGGGCGGCAAAGATCATCGCCTTTGACCGCACGCCGAAACGGCTGCGCCATGCCTTGGCCCTAGGTGCCGACATGGCGGTCGATATCCGTGAACTGGCGGATCACGAGAATGGCATCTCCGATGTGCTGCTGAACTTCTCCGGCGGCGTGGGCATCGACTTCTTTGTGGAGGCCACCGGTGATGCCCGGGGCCTGTTTCCCCAGTTCGAAAAGGCGCTGGCCATCGGCGCCAAGGTCGTTTCTCTGGGGGTGGAACGCAAGCCGATGCCGATCAGCCTTTTCGCCTATCAGGGGGCGGGGGCTTGGCTGACCGGGACCATGGGGCATATTGGCGGCTTCGAACCGCTGATCGCCCTTCATGCCAGCGCGCGCATAGACCTGAGCGCCATCATTGATGCGCGTTTCGATCTGAGCGAGGGGCTGCAGGCGCTTCGGGTCGCGTCGCGCTTCGAAGAAGCAAAAGTCGTTCTGCTTCCGCATGCCGAGCCTGCGGGGGGAACCGTTTCCGGTGGTGCGGTCTGAAACAGGCGTTCACCGCTTTTGGTGCGTCTGTCGCCGAACGGGATGGGCGGTCAGGTCTGGGCCGCTGTCTCTCAATCATGCCACCCACAAACACACTGAAAGCCTGGAGGCAGGGCCGCCGGCCACCGTGACGTGCCTTCAAGTTTTCGCCAGCACCCGTGCCATTAAGATGGTTTGGGCATTGCACCTTTACATGAATATGTGCACTAGCCGGACACTGCTTCCAGTGCAGTTCGAACCGCCGGAAAACTGCCTAAACTGAACCTGCAACACGACGTCAGACTAACGGGCTGCACCAATCGGTCGACAACGAATTTCCATAATAGGAAAGGCCGGCCGCCCGTGTTGGCAGTGCATGCCAAGCACATGAAAATCATGAAGGGGGAGGAATACCGGATGCGAGCTTATAAAGCGTCTTTGCTCGCCAGTGCCCTGGCGATGTCCCTGGCTGCGACAGTTCCGGGTCATGCGCAGCGGGCCGACGGCGATTTTGAACTCGAGGAAATCATTGTGACAGCGCAGAAGGCGCCCCGCGCTCTCAGCAAGGCCGCGGCGGCGATCTCCGCCGTCGCGGGCGATGATTTGGCGCAGTCCGGTGTCACCAATGCGATCGACCTCGGTTCCACGGTCACGGGCGTAACCGTTGCCTCGCAAGGTACGGCCACCAACTTGGCCATCCGCGGCGTCGGCTCCAGCCAGTTCGCCCCCCTTGGCGGTTCGGCCGTGGGCTTCATCCAGGACGGCGTGGCCATCGAGGGTAATATCGGCCTGACCAGCGGTTTCTATGACCTGGAGCGCGTTGAAGTGATGAAGGGGCCGCAGGGCACCCTCTACGGCCTCAACGCCACGGCCGGCGTCATTTCCGTGGTCAGCGCCAAGCCGAAGGTTGGCGAGACGTCCGGCGCCGTCGACGGTGAATATGGCAATTATAATGGCTACAACCTGTCCGGCCATATGAACGTGCCCTTGGGCGACAATGTGGCCGCCCGCCTGTCCGGCACCCTGAATCGCCATGACGGCTATGTGGCGGACACCTTTAATGACGCCAAGGAAGGCGGCCTCCGTGGCCAAGTGCTGATGGAGCAGGAACGCTGGTCGCTGCTGCTGGCCGGCGACTATTATCATGAAGGTGGCGTGGGCAATACCCAGACGCCCGTGCCGCTCTCCACCGGCCGCGGCACCAAGGGCGGTGATCCGTTCGACGTGAACTATTACGAAGCGGTGGCCGGTGATGCCCATCGCGACGACGAGTACTGGGGCGTGCGGGCGGAGCTGAACGCGGATCTGGGTTTTGCGAACCTGACCGTCGTGCCTGGCTATCGCGTCATCAACACCGACGACATCCAGTATATCAACGCCTTCCGCGCGGACCTGATCAACAAGTCGTCGCAGACCAGCATCGAAGCGCGTCTTGACGGCGATGCCGGTTCTGTCCGATGGCTGCTGGGCGGCTATGCCTTCTGGGGCAAGCGCACCTATGATGGCTTCTTCTACAGCACCGGCTATGGGCCGAACCCGTTCGGGCCGCCCGCACCGCTGCAGAACAGCTTCATGGAAGGTGACTCGATCAGCGCGAACAGCGTGTTCTCGAAGACGCCCAAGGATTCCCAGGCGGTCTTCGGTCAGCTGACCTGGTCGGTTCAGGATGATGTGCGTCTGGTCGGCGGGCTGCGTTACTCGCATGACGGCCGCGAGGCCAAGCCCAATACCAGCTCCGTCCTGAAGACGACGCTGCCGTCCGTCCCGCCGCCGCTGGCCTCCTTCATTCCCATCTCGCAACTTCAGGGCATCGCGATTGCGCCTGGCCGCTCGCTTTCGCTGGAATCGCTTCTGGCCAAGGATCCGGCGAACCTGTTCATCGAAACCGTCTCGATCTCGCGCGAGGCTGATTTCGACAATGTCGATTTCAAGGTCGGCGTCGAATATGACCTGACGGACCGCACTCTGCTCTATGCCAACGTGACCAGCGGTTACAAATCGGGCGGCATCAACGCCTATGCCTTCGGCAATGGGGGTCTGAGCTATAAGCAGGAAACGCTGACCGCTTATGAAGCGGGTGTGCGTTCGCGCTTCGACGATGTCCGCCTGCACCTGAACGGTTTCTACTGGAGCTACAAGGACCATCAGGAAGGTGCGATCTACAATATTCCCGGCGTGGGTACCCAGCTCGTGATCGAGAATATTCCGTCGGGCCATCTATATGGTGCGGATATGGAGCTTGAATGGCAGCCGACGCCCAATGACAATTTCAACCTGTCGGTTTCCTGGCTGGAATCCGATACCGGTGCCTTCTCCATCGGTGGCGTGGTTCAGCCCAAGGGCCATGAATATGCGTCTGCCCCGCATTGGACGATCAATGGCAGCTACCAGCACACGTTCCCGATCGGGACCTATGAGCTGATCGCCCGTGGTGAAGGCCATTATCAGTCGACCTCCAATCTGGAGATCAACTTCCTGCCGGAATCCGTGCAGGAGGCCTATTTCACCGGCAATTTGAGCCTGACGCTTCAGCCGGAAACGGCTGACTGGTACGTATCGGCCTTTGTCCGCAACGTCACCGACAAGGCCTATCTGACGGGTGCGGTGAAGGCGCCGGGTCTGGCGCCGGATTACTGGGGCAATCTGGGAGCCCCACGCACCTACGGTGTTCGTACCGGTTTCAAGTTCTAAGGCGTAATGCAGTAGCGGCCGCAGGCACGCCTGCGGCCAGTTTGCAGATTATCCGGCAGGACAAAAGAAAGGCCGCTTCTGCGGTTGGTTCAGGCGAATATCAGCCTGGATCGATCGCAGAAGCGGCTTATTTTGGTGCGCTCAACAGCCCATCCGTAAGGCGGCAGGGACGATCCCGCCGCCCAGGATGGATACTACGCCGCCGGCGTTTCGATACGGGCGACCTGTCCAAATTTCCCCTGAAGGAAGATGAGCGGAGAGGCGACACGGTCGCTGGCCAGCGCCATCGCCTCGACCTGGCCCAGCACCAGATAATGGTCGCCGGCCTCCTGGACGCCATGGATCGAACAATCGATCCAGGCCACCGCCCCATCAAGCATGGGCTGGCCGTTCTCCGATGCGCGGTGGACGACCCCGGCGAACTTGTCTCGTTCGCGGGAAGCGAACTTGCGGCAGAGCCATTCCTGGTCGTCGGCCAGAATATTCACGCAGAAGCGTCCGGTCGCCGCGATCTCCGACCAGCTTACCGATTTCCGATCGGGGAAGAAGCCGATCAGCAGCGGATCGAGCGAAACCGATGTGAAGGTGCCCACCGTCATCCCGATCGCCTCGCCTCGCATGGTCGTGGCGGTGATGACGCAGACGCCGGTTGGATAATGGCTCAGGATCGAGCGGAACTTCTGGGGATCGAGAGACATCGCCTTGTCCTTACACAATGGCACGAGCGGCAGAGTGAGACGCTCGCAATAATGCTTGGCGCTGAATGCGTCCGAGCGATCATCTCATGATCGTGAATACTGGGTACGCCACCATGAGTAATTTCATGGCGTCCGCAGGGTGAGCGTACCAGGACTGGACGTTCGAGCCCACGGCCGTAGTATAGCGGCAATGTACATTCTGACCGGTTTGCAGCGCGCTGAAAGGTTGAGATGATGGAAGAACAGGCCGCAATCATGCCGCCAGATGGCTGGCAACTCCGGGCGCAGGCACCGGCGATGGGTACGGTGCTTGGCAGGCTGGACGAGGTGCCCGAGGGCGGAAGCAGGGAATATGTCTTCGGCCAGGGACTGAACGCCTTTCGGATGTTCGTGGTCCGTCATGACGGCCGGTGTTTCGGCTATCTCAATCTCTGTCCGCACTATTCACTGCCGCTGAATGTGCGCGCGGACGAGTTTCTGTCACGCGACGGCGCGCGGATCATGTGTCGCCGGCATCTGGCGGTGTTCACGATCGAAGACGGTCTGTGCATCGACGGCGCCTGTACGGGCAGCAGTCTGGAAACGGTGCCGGTGACGGTCGATCAGGCCGGTATGCTGGTGATAGGTTGAGCCATGCCCTATTTCATTTTCCGGGGTTACGATGTCCCCGAAACATCGGCGCAGATCCGGACGGCGATCCGCCCGGACCACCGGCTCTATATCCGTGAAACGCACCATGGGGTGCGTGCTGTCGCCGGCGGCATGGTCGTCGATGAGAGTGGCGCCGAGGCCATGGGAACGCTGCTGATCCTGGACGCACCCGACCGTGACGCGGCGCTGCGCTATCTGGAAGGTGATCCCTATCACGGTGCGGGACTGTTCGCCCGGTTCGAACTGGACCGCTGGGACTGGGGGCTGGGCGCCCCGCCGGTGGAGTGATCCGCAAGGTCCGGGCTCGCCTTCGGATCGACCTGACCTGCTTTTATTCAATGAAGAAGGGGCTGAAAATACGGACCATCGGTCAGTACTTCCAGCCCCTGTCAAAGACTGAATTGATAAATCAGCGCCTATAGAATGGCGGGATCTGGGCATCGACATTGACCCAGACCGATTTCGGCTGAGTATATTCCTGCATGGCTTCGAAGCCCATTTCACGCCCATAGCCCGAAACGCCGACCCCGCCGAAGGGCGAAGCCGGGTGCACCCGCTTATAACAATTAATCCAGACCATGCCGGCATGAATGCCGTCGGCAAATCGATGCGCGCGGGTCAGGTTCTGGGTCCACAGGCCGGAACCGAGGCCATACTCCGTCGAATTGGCGATAGCCAGCGCTTCGGCATCGTCCTTGAAGGTGGTCACGGTCACGAAGGGACCGAATACCTCTTCACGCTGCACCCGGTCGCCGGGCCTTGCGCGGACAATGGTCGGCTCGATGAAATAGCCGGCCTGGAGTTCCGGTGCCGACGGGACACGGCCGCCCGACAGAATTTCGCCGCCCTGATCCTTGGCGATCTGGACATATGACAGCACGCGCTGGTGATGGACGCGGGAGGTCAGCGGACCAATCTCGGTTTCGGTGTCCAGCGGGTTGCCCAGCCGGATCGAACGGGCCAGACCGATGAAACGGTCGAGGAACTCATCCGCAATCTTTTCATGCAGGATCAGGCGCGAACCGGCGATGCAGGCCTGGCCCTGATTGTGGAAGATGCCGAAGGCCGAGCCATTCACCGCGGCCGGGATCACCGCATCCTCAAACACGATGTTGGGCCCCTTGCCACCCAGTTCGAGCTGCACCTTCTTGAGATTGCCCGCCGAAGATTTGACGATTTCCCGACCGATATTGGTCGATCCGGTAAAGGAAATCTTGCCGATCCCGGGATGGTCGGCAATCCGCTGGCCCGCCGTATTGCCGTAGCCGGTGACGATGTTGACCACGCCGCGCGGGAAGCCGACCTTTTCCATCAGCTCCACGACGCGCAAGGTCGACAGCGGCGTAATCTCGCTGGGCTTCATGACGACGGTGTTGCCGGCCGCTAGGGCAGGCCCCAGCTTCCAGCTGACAAACATCAGGGGGAAGTTCCAGGGCACGATCTGTCCGACCACGCCGATCGGTTCACGCTTCACATAGTTCAGGAAGCCGGCGTCCACGGGGATCACGGACCCTTCCAGCTTGTCGGCAATGCCGCCGAAATAGCGGAAGCAGAGAACCGTACGGGGAACGTCAAGCCCAAGGCAGTCGCGCACCGGATGGCCGGTGTTGGTGGCTTCCAGGCGGGCGAGATAGTCGGCATCCGCTTCGATCGCATCGGCCAGTTTCAGCAGCAGCCGGCCGCGTTCATGCGCCGGCAGGCGCGCCCAGCCGGGGGCCGCCGCCTGGGCCGCCGCCACCGCGCGGTCGACATCCTCGGCACGGCCTTCGGCAATCCTCGTAATCACCGAGCCATCGAACGGGTTGATGACGTCAATCTCCCCCCCGGCGAGGGCATCGACCCATGAGCCATCAATGTAGAGGCGGGTGTTGAGGCCGGCGGGATCGATGGGAGCGAGCGTTGGCATTGGATTTCCCGGTTCTTCAGAAGACAGGAAGGGCAGGGGCCTTTTGAAAGCTCCTGCCCTTTAGAGTTCACAGTATAAGCCCTTGTTTTACCACGTGACCGACACGGTGGGGGCCTCGCCGCGGGCGATCATTTCGGGGATCTTCGGCGAACCGTTCTCCCAGACCAGCAGCATCGCCCGCTTTTTCGCAAAACCTTTGTGGCGGATATCCGCCGGCATGCACGACACGTCACCGGCACGGGTCAGCACCGTGGCGCGCGGCTTGGCGCTTTCCTTGTCCTTGATCTCCCAATCGATCTCATCGGACAGGGTGATGAACCATTCGCAGCGATCATTGCCATGATCGACCGGAAGCGAGAACTCCTCCGTGGTCGGGCAGAACAGGCTTTCACCCAGCACCGAGCAGACGGACGGGTTCCAGGTCACGTCCGAACGGGACAGATAGTCGAACAGATTGTAAGCCCAGACCTGGCCTTCAAAACCCGGCTCGGCTTCGATAACCGGCTTGGACTGGTCGACATCCGGGAACATCCGGTTGGCGGGGAAGCCGTTTTCATCCGTGCGCAGCGGGGTGTCGCCCGGCAGGCCGACCATACGCTTGGCCGAAACGCGCGTGCGGGTGATGGCCGGTTCATTGTTGCCGTTCTTCGAACCCCAGGGCGCATTGGTCTCCATGGGCGAGGCGAACGGATCGAAGCCTTCGTTGGTCCAGTCGGCCAGAACGGCCTTGAACAGCGGCATCAGCACGTCGCTAGGGAAGCGCTCTTCATGATCGCGGCCGGCATCGTGATAGGCGTCGTTGTAGCGGCCCGCGAACAGGGTCACTTCACCATAGTGATTAACGGTGCCGACAACGTCGTCGAAATTGACGGTGCCATAGAAGAAACCCCACGCCACGTCACGCATCAGGGCGCGTAGGAAGGCATCGACCGGCATCGTGTGTGCGCCCTTGGGCCACGTGATCCGGGCGAAATATTCATCGCGCGCGAAGGTGAAGCTGCCGGCCTTGAAGGAACGATAGCCGGTGGTGTTGTCGATCGCCCCGATCTCGGTGTGGGTGACGAGCTGCGTGCTCGCAGGGCTAGCGGTCGTTGCGGCTGCTGACATAGCTATGGCCTCCGGTTTCAGTTAGGAGTTCTGGCAGATTTCTGCCCACTTCTGCACGGTTTCGGGCCCTTCGACCGTCTGGATCATCAGGCAGGCTTGGCTGACGGACTTGAAGCGATAGGCCGATCCCCGGGGCAGCAGGCCCTGGTGGCCGCGCGACAGGACAAGGCGGCCCATCTTCCGGCCAGCCGGGTCCGCCGGGAGCTTCCGCGCGCCCTGGCTGTCAGCCGGCGCGAACTCCGTGGGATTGTCCAGCTTTACCAACTCGACCTCGACGGTCCCATCCATGTCCAGGACGAACTCATCGTGCGCGGCCGTGTACCAGGGAGAAACACCTTCGGCGCGTGCGACCTCAATGACGTACTCGAGATTCTTGGCGACGGCGACCCTCTCATACGGTGCCGACTTGTTGGCAACCTCGAAGATATTCGAAAAAACGTAGTTCTTCGGATTATCGTCGATGGGGATGACCTTGCCCTTCTCGTAGTCCGCGAGGGAGCCGAACTTGGTTCTGTATTTCATGGTGAGATCCCAGTCAGTCTTGTGAGCAGAACTGTCCCTGTCAGTACCCAGAAAATCACCGGGGCTGTAAATTGCCATTGGATGCCCGTCCGCCGGGCGTACCATTGACGAGCGGGCCCTATGGCCGCAGTTGTGTCACGCCGACAGCGGACACAGTTCTCCCGTGACGACAGTTACGTAATCGTCAGGTGCTGCGGGTCATTGCGACCCGCGTGATCAATGACCGAATTCGTCCGCGTTCGGCTTGCGGCGCTCGGCAAACGATTTGGACAGTTCTTTGGACTCCGCTGTCTTGAGATAGAGCGGGAGCAGCAGGTCGTGCGTCGTGCGTGACAGGCCGCTGACACCGCTATGGCGGGCGTTGAACGCCCCCTTGATGGCCGCCAGGGCGAAGGAACCGCGATCGGCCACCTCCAGCGCGAATTGGCGCGTTGCGCTTTCCAGTTCCTCGTCGGGCACGACCTTGTTGATGAGGCCCAGTTCAAGGGCGTCGTCGGCTGTCATCTTGGGATTGCGCATCCAGATTTCCTTGGCCTTTTTCTTGCCCACAAGGTCCTCCAGATACCAGGTGCCATAACCGGCGTCGAAACTGCCCATCATCGGGCCGACCTGCCGGAAAACGGCGCTTTTCTTGGCGATGGTCATGTCGCAGACCATCTGCAGCACATTGCCGCCGCCAACGGCAAAGCCATTGACCATCGCGATCACCGGCTTTTGCAGCCTGTCGATGCTTTCATACATTTCCAGCGTCGGCAGTACGCCGGCATAGAGCTGGGTATCTTCCATGCCTTCCTTGCGGCCGCCGATGCAGAAGAACTTGTCCCCCGCACCGGTCAGAATGATCACCCGCGTCCGGGTCTCGCGGCGGATGGCGTTGATGCAGTCGCGAAGCTCGTGGCACATGGTCTCGGTGAACATGTTGCCATCGTGCGGCCGATTGAGCGTGATCTTGCCGATCGGACCATCTTCTTCGTAGAGGATTTCTGAATAGCTCATGATCTTGTCCTAGAATTGGCTGACGGGCTTAACGGCCGCCGCTCAGGAAATGGGCAATGCGCGCGCGCGTGTCGGGCAGATCGAAAAGCCGCCTGTCGGCCTCCAGCTCCTCGGCGAACCCGTCACGGGACGGGGTGAGGGCGGTCTGGATCAGGCGTTTGGCCTCGTGCAGCGAACCGGTGGAAAGGGCGGTGATGCGCTCGGCCAGCTGGGCGGCTTCTGCGGCCAGCCGCTCGCGCGGAACCGACCACTGGACCAGTCCCAGCTTCAGGGCTTCCTGACCGTTCACGACTTCGCCGGAAAGGATCAGGCGGGCCGCAACGCCCTTGCCGCAGAGCCAGGTGAGGCGCTGGCTGCCGCCACCCCCTGGGATCAGGCCGAGCTTTGCTTCGGGAAGGCCCAGTTTCGCCTCGTCGGCCGCGATGCGCAGGTCGCAGGCCAGCGCTAGTTCCAGCCCGCCGCCCAGGGCGGGGCCGCCCAGTTCGACCAGAACGACCTGCGGCAAGGCCTCCAGCCGGGCATAGGCGCGCTGGATTTCACCGACATCGCGGACCATGGCGGCGGCGGCGGCAGGCCGTTTGGTCAGCGCCTCGATATGGGCGATGTCCATCCCGGCGCAGAAAATCTTGTGGGCCGAACGGATATGCACAACCGCGATGTCCAGCCGCGTTTCCAGCGTATCGATGATGGCGTTGAAACGGCTCAGCCATTCATCATTGATCGCGTTGACGGGCGGCCGGTCCAGGGTCAGGACGAACCGGGCCCCAATGGTCTCTGTGTGAAACATGGTCAGGTTTCCTTCTGGGCGAACGCACGACCGATGAGCTGGCGGTGGATCTGATTGGTGCCTTCCCAGATCTGATTGATCTTGGCGTCGCGCATCAGCCGCTCGACTTCATATTCCTGGCAATAGCCATAGCCGCCATGAAGCTGCACGGCGGCGTCCGTGACCTTCATGGCTACGTCTGACGCGCGCATCTTTGCCATTGAGCTTTCGGTGGCAAAATCGGTGGCGCCGCCGTCGATCAGCGCGGCCAGACGCCAGAGGAAGGCGTCGGTCATGGCAATGTCTGTTGCCAGGTCCGCAATCATGAACTGGATCGCCTGATTGTCTATGATGCGGCGGCCGGACTGTTTGCGCTCGTTCACATATTTCACGGCTTTGGCAAAGGCGGCCTTGGCGATGCCCAGGGAGTGGGCCGCGATGCTGGGGCGTGACTTGTTCAGCGAGGCGAACAGGATCGGCAGGCCGGATCCCGGCTCCCCGATCAGGTTGGCGCGCGGAACACGGCATCCGGAAAAGGACAGTGTGGCGGTCGAAGAGCCGCGATGGCCCATCTTGTGCTCCACACCCAAGACGTCGAAACCCGGCGTCCCTTTCTCCAGGATCAGAACGGAGATGGCCTTGCGCGGATTGTCGATGCCCGCCCATTTGCCGAACAGCAGGTAAAGGTCGGCCCTGTCGCCATTGGAGATGAAGATTTTTCCGCCATCGACGATGATGTCGTCACCGTCCGGCGTGAAACGGGTGCGCATGCCGGTGGCGTCCGATCCCGCGTCAGGCTCCGTGATCGCCAGGGCCGCCAAGCCGCCCTCGGCAATCCGTGGCAACAGCCGGCGCTTCTGCTCCTCCGACCCGAAGTCGATCAGGGGCTTCATGGCGTGGAAATTGGTGGCCCAGGTGATACCCGTTGCCGCACAGGCACCGGAGATGATCTGCAGACAGGCCAGATAGGCGGTAAAGCTCAACGGGGCGCCGCCATAGGCCTCGGGCACGAACATGGCGTTGAGACCGAGTTCGTTGATGGCGGCCATGCTTTCCACCGGAAAGCTGGCTTCACGGTCATAGCGCGCCGCGTTGGGGCCGATGGTTTCGGTGGTAACGCGCTCCACGGCCTCGATGAGCATACGCTCTTCATCCGAGAAGGGCAGCGAACCGGTAATGCGTTCCAGGATGTTGTTCATCAGATTATCGATTTGCTGCGAAGGGAATTGATCCGCGCCTCGTCCAGACCCGCCAGGTCGCGCAGGACAGCGTCCGTGTGGGCACCAAGCATGGGCGGTGCTGAACGCGGCGACGGGGGCTGGCCGTCAATCGCAATGCCAAGCCCGACCTGCGGAACCCGCGTTCCGTCCATTTCCATCCGGTAGAAAAAGCCCCGGCGGGCCAGTTCAGGATCGGCGGCGATTTCGTCGATGCGGTTGATCGGCCCACAGGGGATGCCCTTGGCTTCGAACAGCGCAAGCCATTCGTTCCTGCTTTTGGTCAGCAGCAGTTCCTGGATGTGGACGACAATTTCCGGCCGCAGGGCGTGCCGTTTGGCGTTCGATGAAAAACGGGGGTCCTGCGCATATTCCGGCTCTCCAACCGCATCCCAGAAACGCTGCCAGATACGGTCATTGCCCAGCCCCAGCGTCAGGGGCAGGTCGGCCGTGTCGAACGACTGGTAGACGGCGATGACGCTGTCCTTGGCACCCGTGCGCCGGGGCACTTCCCCGCTGCCCAGATAGGTCATGATGCGGGGGTTGAGGAAGCGGGTCATGCTTTCGACCATGGAAATGTCGATCACATGGCCTTTTCCGCTCCGTTGGCGCTCAAACAGGGCGGCAATGATCGCCATCGCAGCGTCCATACCCGACAGCATGTCGGCGGCCGGTGCCCCCACCTTCTGCGGCGGGGACTCCGCCTCGCCGGTAATGTCCATGATCCCGCTGTAACCTTCGGCTATGAGATCGTAGCTGGGCTTTTCCGCCCGCGCGCCTTCAAGGCCGAAACCGGTGATCGAGCAGAAAACAAGGTCGGGGCGAAGGGCGGACAGCGTGGCGTGGTTCACCTTAAGCTTGCGCTGCACGCGCGGCACAAGGTTGGCGACTACGACATCGCATTGCCGCACCAGCTCATGAAGGGCGGCAAGGCCTTCGGGTGCGGAATAGTCGAGCGTCACGCTCTGCTTGTTGCGGTTGACGCTGAGATACCAGAGCGAATGTCCATCAAGGAAGGGAGGGCCCCAGGCCCGTGTGTCGTCACCCGTGCCCGGACGTTCCACCTTGATCACATCAGCGCCAAGGTCAGACAGCAGCAAGGTGGCATAGGGGCCAGCGATTGAGGTTGTCAGGTCAAGGACACGTACCCCGTCCAGCAAGCGCCCGCCGGTGCCGGCGGGAGCGGGATGAAGTGAGTCCACTGGCAGCTTCATCAAGGACTCCTTGGTTCGATGTAAGCGATAGCGTTTACGAAAGCGTATCCGAGGTCGCAATCGATCCAGGCGGGGTGCCTGCCAAGTGTACCTTTCGCCTTGGGGCACAGGGCGGACATACCTTGTGCGGCAATTGATCGGTTGGCCGTCATCCAGGAAACCTCCCGCCCAGTCAGGGAAAGTTTCAAAGGGAGCGCAGCCTTGGGATTCAATCATTGCGCGGTTGCCGGCGCCGGAACCATGGGAACTGGCATTGCCATTACCATTGCCCGGAGCGGGATCAGGACAACCTTGTTCGATCTGGACGCCGGCGCACTTCAGCGCGCCCGGGCGCAGATTTCCGGCTTCATTGCCGGCTCGGTCAAGAAGGGGCGTCTTTCCCCGGAGGCGGGTGCGCAGGCCCTTGCCTTGATGCAATATACCAGCTCGCTGGCCGACCTGATCGACGTGGATGTCGTAGTGGAGGCCGTGTTTGAGGATATCACCGTCAAGCATGGCCTGTGGCTGAAGCTGAACGAGGTCTGCAAACCCGAAGCAATTTTCCTCAGTAACACCTCGACCCTGTCGATCACCGAACTGGCGGCCGGATCGGGCCGGCCGGACCGGGTGGCCGGGGCGCATTATTGCCTTCCCGCACAGGTGATGAAGCTGGTCGAATGTTCGAGGGCGATCCAGACTTCGGATGAGACCTGGGCCCGCGCGCTGGAGTTCGTGGCGGCAACGGGGCAAACCGTCGTTGAAACCCGCGACCGGCCGGGCTTCATTCTCAATTATTTCTGCATCCCCTATCACAATGACGTGATCCGCCTGATCGAGGCGGAGGTGGCCGAACCGGCCGAGATCGACCGCGCCATGAAGGCGGCGATGGGCTTTGCCATGGGGCCGTGCGAGCTGCTCGACATGATCGGGCTCGATACCCAGGTACGATTGAGCGAGGCGATGCAGGGGGTGACGAACGATCCGCGCGCGGCGGCACCGCCCCTGTTGCGGCGCATGGTGGCCGCCGGCCTGCTGGGGCGCAAGTCCGGCAAGGGCTTTTACGATTACAGCAACAACAGCCTTTACGGCGCTTGAAAAGGGGGCTGGCACATGGCTCTGACTGTTGAGTTCCGCTTTTCCGGTCCCAGCCGTTCCTTCCCCGATGGCAGTATGGCCAAGCAATCGGATGAGGCGGGCGCGCGAGTTCTGATCCTGGCGGGGGAGCAGGCCCGGCTTACAGACGATCATGCGTCCTTTGCGGCGGCACTGGTTGAGCTGGGCAATGAATGTCTGGCCGCCCGCGTGGCAGAGGCGCCAGGTCATGTTTTCGGTTTTGCGCGGTTCCGCCTTGGCGACGCGCCGCCGACCGATCTGGTGGAACTGGTGAAGGGGGAGGGCGCCGATCCTGCCGCCCTGGCGCTGGCCCGGCAGGCGCTGGAGGAACTGGGGCTGCAGGTCAGCGTCTGCGCCGACCGGATCGGGCGGATCGTGAACCGTCTGATCCGTCCGCAGTTCAATCTTGCCTTTGCCGCCCTGGATGAAGGGCTGGCCAGCCGCGATGGCCTTGAATCCTGCGTGCGCAGCGGCCTTGGTTATCGCAAGGGGTTGATGGACGCGGTCGAAGCCGGTGGTCTTGAAGACCATTTCGACGTGTGCACGGCCCTGTTCCAGGCCTATGGCCGCCCGCTATATGCCCCGGCCCGGCAGGCGATTGCGGCCCATCAACGCAAGCGCGGTGCATGATGGGCTGGATATCGGGCAAGAATGTCCTTGTTACCGGTGCCTCCTCAGGCATCGGTAAACATTTTGCCAAGGCGCTTTGCGCGCGCGGGGCGACGGTCATCGCCGCGGCACGACGGATGTCGGCCCTGGAAGAGCTGGCCGCCGAGGCCAGCGGTCCCGGCCGAATTCTGTCGCTGGCGCTTGATGTCACGGACGTCGCCGGCATCGACGCGGCCGTGGCCGAGGCCGAGCGCCAAGCCGGCCCGCTGGATGTCCTGGTGAACAATGCCGGTATCGCACCGGTGCGCCGGGCGCTGGAAACCAGTGTCGATGAGTTCGACGCCATGTTCGCCACCAATGTGCGTGGGTCCTTCTTTGTGGCCCAGGCGGTGGCTCGCCGCATGGTAGCCGCGGGACGGCAGGGCCGCATTGTGAATACGGCATCGGTTGCCGGCATGGTGGTGATGCCGCAGCTGACGGCCTATGGGATGACCAAAGCCGCCGTGATCCACATGACCCGCTGCCTTGCCGTGGAATGGGCGCGGCAGGGCATCTCTGTCAATGCGATCTGCCCCGGCTATGTCGAAACCGAACTGAATGCCGATTTTCTGGCCAGCGAGGCCGGGCAGAAGGTGATTGCCAGCCTGCCCCGGCGGCGCGCCGCGACGGTGGCTGATTTGGAGGCGCTGCTGCTGATGCTGGTCGATGGCGACGCCGCGCGCTGCATTTCCGGTGCTGCCATCCCCGTCGATGACGCCTACTCGCTGATGTAACCAAAGGAAAAGCATCATGGCCGCGTCCAACAAGATCATCATCTCCTGCGCGGTGACGGGATCCGTTCACACGCCCAGCATGTCCCCCTATCTGCCGCTGACCCCGCGCCAGATCATCGAAGAGTCGGTGGCGGCGGCCGAGGCGGGGGCGGCGGTGCTGCATCTGCATGCGCGCGATCCGGAGACGGGAGCGCCGACGGCCAAGGCGGATGTCTTCAAGGAGTTCCTACCCTCGATCAAACAGAACTGCGAGGCCGTCATCAATATCACAACGGGCGGCAGCCTGGGGATGACCATGGATGAGCGGCTGGAAGCGGCGCATTGGGCGCAGCCGGAGCTTTGCTCGCTCAATATGGGGTCGATGAATTTCGGCCTGTTCCCGGCGGCCGAAAAAATCCCGGAATTCAAACATTCCTGGGAGAAGCCGTTCCTTGAACGGACCAAGGATAACATCATGAGCAACACGTTCGGTCAGATCGAACGTGTGATTCGCGAACTGGGCGACGGGTACGGCACCCGGTTCGAGTTTGAATGCTATGATATTGGCCATCTGCATACGCTGCGCTGGTTCGTTGACCAGGGCATGCTGAAGCCGCCTTTCTTCATCCAGGGTATTTTCGGCATTTTAGGTGGGCTGGCGGCCAAGCCTGATCATGTCGTCTATATGCGGCGTCTGGCGCAGGACCTGTTCGGCGATAATCACCTGTTCTCGGCCCTGGGTGCCGGACGGCACCAGACCGCGATCTTAACGCTCTGCGCCCTGCTGGGCGGCAATGTGCGTGTCGGTCTTGAAGACAGCCTTTATCTCGGCCGCGGCGCGCTGGCCAAAAGCAATGCCGAACAGGTGCTCAAGATCCGCCGCATCTTGGAAGAATTGGGCTTCGAGATCGCCACCCCGCAGGAGGCGCGGGCCATCCTGTCGCTCAAAGGCGGCGACCGCGTCGGGTTCTGACCGGATCGAAGTGGAGCCCCCTAATGCCCTATTTTGCCTTTCGCGGCTATGATGCGCCTGGGTCCGATGCCATTCGCCAGCGCGAGCGTCCGGCGCATCGAACCTATCTGGTCACAGAGAAGTTCGGTGTCCATGCGGTCGCCGGGGGAATGCTGGTCTCCGACCATGGCGACCGGACCATCGGATCAATGGTGATCCTGCAGGCCCCCGACCGCGCCGCGCTGCTGCGGTTCCTGGAAGATGAACCCTTCATGGCCGCGGGCCTGTTCGAAAGGGTGGAGATCGAGCGCTGGGACTGGGGCCTGGGTGCCCCCGTCTCCCAGGTGCCCTGACCGGTGGGGACCCAATTCATTCCGGGAAAGGCCGTCCACAGCATCGGTCCATGTCCTCTGCCCGGTTCGCTGGCTGGATAGGTCCACCCACGTAATGAACGCCGGCTCTGGCCTGCCTCTGGAACCCGCAGGCGACCCGCCTTTCGTCTCGGGCATCGTCCAGCCGGAGCTGGTCAGCCCGATTGGGTGATAAAGACAAATCACAACATCTGTGGGGGGCTTTGATGATCCAGTTCGATGAAAAGCAAGTGACGCAGGGTGTGCTTGACCGTTTCGCCGGCACAAGGGATGCCCGGCTGCGCGAAGTTCTCGGGGCGGCGACAATCCATTTGCATAATTTCATTCGTGAGGTCCGGCCGACCGAGAAGGAATGGGCAACGGCCATTCAGTTCCTGACCGACGTTGGTCAATGGTGCGATGATATCCGGCAGGAGTACATTCTTCTGTCTGACGTGCTGGGCGTGTCGATGCTGGTCGACGCCCTGGCCCACGATCATACAGAGACGTCGACGGACTCCACCCTGCTGGGCCCGTTCTATGTGGAAGGGGCGGTGGAATTCCCGCAATTGGCCAATCTTGCCGAAGGCAGGGCCGGCACGCCGCTCTTCTCCGAACTGACGGTCCGCAATTCGGCGGGTGAGCCGATTGCAAATGCGGAAGTGGATGTCTGGCATTCTGACGCCGAAGGTCTTTACGACGTTCAGCATGCGGAATTCGGGGGGAAGCCCTCGATGCGGGGTAAGTTCCACACCGATGAGCAGGGGCGCCTTCGTTACTGGTCCATTATGCCGTCGGCGTATCCGATCCCGCATGACGGGCCGGTCGGCCGGCTCCTCAAGGCCACGGGCCGGTCGCCCTGGCGCCCCGCGCATGTGCATTTCAAGATTTCAGCGCCAGGATACGCCTCTCTGGTGACCCAGCTTTACCAAACTGGCGGAATGTATCTGGATTCGGACGCTGTTCTGGGCGTCAAGCATTCGCTCGTTGTCGACTTCCCCCAGCACGGGCCAGGCGCGGCACCGGACGGAAGGCAGATGGATGGCAACTGGTACACGCTAAACTTCGACTTCACACTGTCCAGGGCATAGTTGCCCAGACGGGCTGGCTATAGGGCTGAATGGGCAAGTCCCGCGTGAGAAAAAAGCACACGGCGGGTGCCAACGCTGTTGTCGTTTTACGGCCGGCCCGCCGACGAACTAAGACAAGCGAAATGATCAAGATGGACACCTCCGAAAACCGCCGATTTCTGCTATGACGTAGCACGCAGCCTTAAGCGGGGTTGGTCTACAAGGAATGTTTCAACAGAATTGAAATGTCAGTGTTGGGGCGGGCCGGTTTTGCCTTGGCCGCCGCATGTTTGTCAGCCGCCCCAGGCCGACCGGGCGGCTTGCGTCCGCGCTTTTTGTAGTGGTTGCGTTCGCTGATGCTCTTGACCGTCGGCGTCGGCATTGCATCCTGCATCTGCTTCACATAAGCTAGGGTCCAGACTCAATCAGGTCCAGTACGCCACGATGGTTGCAATGGCGAGAGTGGAGAGGAAATTTCTGGCGAGCTTGTCGTACCGGGTGGCGACGCGCCTGAAGTCCTTGAGGCGGCAGAAGACGGCCTCGACCATCCACCGGAATTTGTACCTGACCTTGTCGAAGCGGATCGGCTTCTTGCGTGACTTTCTGCCGGGAATGACGGGCTTCGCGCCCTTTTCCTTGATCTTGGCCCGTAATTTGTCGCTGTCATAGCCCTTGTCGGCCAGGACGTAGCGGCAGTCATCGACCTCAGCCAGCAGGGTCTCGGCCATGGTGATGTCGGAAACGTTCCCGGCGGTCACATGGAGGGCCACCGGTCGGCCGAGCGTGTCGGTCAGGGCATGGACTTTTGTGGTCTGACCGCCTCTGGAAATGCCAATGGCTTGCGCCTTGGCCCCCCTTTTCCGCCGTGGGCACACCGATGTGCCTTCACGTAGCTGCCATCCATGGCCACGCTGGTCGTGATCCATTGCCCGGCGGCCAGCGCCTGCAATATCCGGTGCCAGTGCTTGCGACCGGACCAGCGATTGAAGCGATTATACACCGTGGTCGGTGGGCCATATTCCGGCGGACAGTCCTTCCAGCGGCAGCCGCTCTTGAGTACATGAATAATCCCGCTGATGATCCGACGGTCATCAACACGCGGTGCACCAACGGTATGGCGGGGAAGGTGTGGCTCAATCGCTGCCCACGCTTCATCCGAAAGCCAGAAAATCTCCCGCATTCAATCCTCCAACGTTAAACACGCCTTGGAATCACATTCTCACAGAAATTTCAATACACTGTTGCGGTTCTGACCCTAGGACCTCCGACAACCGCTTGTTCTCCACGATCTCGGCCTGCGTCACCCGATGGTTCTTGTCAAAAATCATGTAGGGCAGGGCACGACCCTGCCAGCGAAACTCCAGCCGACCATCGGCAAAGGCGTAACTTCAGCCGGGCGGGCCGCAATCCACCGCTCTGCCGGGATCGCCGAGGCCCGGGGCTTGCGGCCCTTCTGACGACGGCGGTGCCGCCGGGCCACAGCAAGCAGGGCATACAGCTTCGCTTCCCGGCCCTCGGCGCTGTAGATATGCCGGTAGATGCTCTCATGCGATATCTGGCCGACCGGCTGCGGATCGATCTTAAGCCGACCGGAAACTTGCTGCGGCGACCAGCCCGAATGCAGCTTCGCCACCACATGGGGTCGCGACACGAAAGTAAGTTTTATGTACCGCTCGTGAGAACAAACCAGGATCGGTAGATCAATGGCGTTCCTGGAATGGATTTGGCAGGTGCTTAGCACTCATTAAGCCTTGCCTGGACCGCTCCACCCAGCGCGCTTTAACGTATCGATCAAGGTGCTGCGAGCGATACCGAAGGTTCGGCACACGGCGGCCTTGCTGGCTCCTCCATTCAAGGCGGCCATGACCGCCTCCAGTTTTTCGGGCTGTAGCGTCGCGGGTCGGCCGCCGCGTCGTCCCCGCCTGCGGGCCGCTGCCAGTCCGGCCTGAACACGTTCGCGGGTTAGGGCGCGTTCATATTGCGCCAGCGCGCCGAATAGATGGAACAGCAGTTCCCCGTGCGGGGTGTTGGTGTCCATACCTTCCGTCAGAGACTTGAACGCGATGCCCCCGTCACGCAGGCCGGTGATGATGTCGAGCAGGTGGGGCAGCGAGCGGCCGAGGCGGTCCAGCTTCCACACAACCAGCGTGTCACCCGAGGTCAGGAAGGACAGGCACTGTTTCAAGCCGGGCCGGTCGTCCCGCGCGCCAGAGGCCTTGTCCTCGAAAAGGTGCCGGGGATCGACCCCGGCGGCGACCAGGGCGTCACGCTGGAGCGCGGTCGTCTGCCGGTCTCCATCGGACGATACCCGCATGTAACCCACCAACATGTGCGGAAAACCCCATATCAGTCATTTCCGCATAACCTATCATTCCGACATGGTTTGTCGCACAGAATTCGATGGGTGGCGAGATGGGTCTCGATTGGCCCCACACCCCTGTCGGAAAACAAGTGTTTCCCGACAGGGCCTTGCCCATTCCTCCCGTCCCTCCTACACCCTGGTGGGGATAATGGGGGATGCCATGGCGAGACGACGGCTGTTGTTGCCGGCGGAATGGGACCGGTTGCTGGGCGTGCCCGATGATGAACGGGCTCTCGTCCAGCATTACACGCTGGACCTTGATGATCTCACCCTGATTGCCCGCAAGCGCACGCCGCACCGTCGGCTGGGCGTTGCCATGATGCTCTGTTACCTGCGGCATCCCGGCCGCATCCTCGACGCCCATGAAGAGCCGCCCGCTCCGCTGACCGCGTTCATCGCCAGCCAGGTCGACGCCCAGCCCAGAGACTTCGCGACCTACCGGTCGCGTGATCCCAGCCGCCGCCAGGACATCGTGGACCTGCTGGAACTGACAGGACACCGGCCCTTCGACCGAGGGCTGTTCAGGGAACTGACGGCATGGCTGCTGTCCATGGCCCAAGTGAACCGTGACCCTTTAGCCCTGGCTACCATCCTGGTGGAGGAACTACGCCGGCGGCGCGTGCTTCTGCCGCCGGCCGCCGTGCTGGAACTGATCCTGCATCAGGCCCGTGCTCGCGCCGAGCAGCTTCTGCACCGCATCCTTCTGGAGGGGATGCCGCCGGCTGACATGTCGCGCCTCGACGCGCTGCTGGATCCGCACGAGGACACCGGGTTGAGCCTGCTGGCCTGGCTGCGGCAAGCATCGATGTCGCCGGCGCCGCGCAACCTGTTGGCCATCATCGACCGGCTGGCAAAGGTCAGGGCGATGGGTATCCCGGCCGCCTTGCCCGCCCGCATTCCCGGTATTGCCTTCGAGCGGATGGCCACAGAGGCCAACCGGATGACGGTGCAGCACCTGCGGGACCTGTCGGCCCAACGGCGCCGCGCGCTGTTGGCCGCCGCCGGCATCCGGATGGGGACGGACCTCACCGACGCCGCCCTGGTGATGTTCGACAAGCTGATGGTCATGCTTAGCCGCCGGGCGGAGAACAGGGCGGACGAAAAGATCCTGCGTTCCGTCCGCGATACCCATGCCCATCTGCGCACCCTGGTCACGGCCTGCCGCAGCCTGATCAACGCCCGGGAGGCCGGTGCCGACCCCATGGTCGCCCTGGAGAAGGAGGTCGGCTGGTTCCGTTTCATGGCCAGCGTTGCCGGTATCGAATCCTTGGCCGATCCCGGCACCGGCAATGCCCGCACCGAACTGCTGTCCCGTTATGCCAGCATCCGTTCCTTTCTGCCGGTCTTCCTCTCCGCCTTCCGCTTCGAAGGCGGTCCCGGCGTTTCCTCCCTGCTGCGTGCCGTCGCCCTGGTCCGCGACCTGTTCGCCACCGGCAAGCGCAGCCTGCCCGACAAGGTGCCGACAGGATTCATCCGCAGATCCTGGCGGCCCTTCGTCATGCCGGGCGGTGCCATCGACCGCAAAGCCTTCGAGATATGTGTCCTGTCAGAGCTGCGTGACCGGCTGCGCGCCGGCGATGTCTGGGTGGAGGGCAGCCGCCAGTTCCGCGATTTCGAGAGCTGTCTGATGCCCAAGCCGACCTTCGAGGCCCTGCGCGCCGACGGTGCCTTGCCCTTGCCGGTCACCGGCGATGCCGTCATCTATCTGCCCACCCGCCATCAGGCCCTGGCGCAGCGCCTGCGCGATGTCGGCAGCTTGACAGCGGCAGGGGAGTTGCAGGATGTCGACCTGTCCACCGGCGAATTGCGGATCACGCCCCTGCGTGACCAGACACCCGAGGGTGCCCACGAACTGGCCCGCGCCGCCTATGATGCCCTGCCGCGCGTCAAGATCACTGACCTACTGATGGAGGTCGATGGCTGGATCGGCTTCAGTGACTGCTTCACCCATCAGCGTTCCGGTCGGCCGACCGATGACCGCGCCTCCCTGCTGACCGTCATCCTGGCCGATGGCATCAATCTCGGTCTGGCGCGCATGGCCGATGCCTGTCGCGGCGTCTCCAT
>NZ_JBLTXA010000034.1:0-40819 GCF_048066175.1 Niveispirillum fermenti
CCATCCGCCAGCTGGCTTGGGTCCATGACTGGCATGTGCGGGAGGAAACCTACACGGCGGCCCTGACCCGGATCATCGACGCGCATCGCGCCCTGCCGCTGGCCTCCGCCTGGGGTGATGGCACCACCTCATCCTCCGACGGGCAGTTCTACAAGGCCGGCGGTCGGGGCGCCGGCACCGGCGACGTCAATGCCCGGCATGGCAACGAGCCTGGCGTCAGCTTCTATACCCATGTCTCCGACCAGTACGGCCCCTTCCACACCAAGGTCATCGCCGCCTCCGCCAGCGAGGCCCCGCATGTGCTGGACGGTCTGCTCTACCATCAGACGGGTCTCGCCATCGAGGAGCATTACACCGATACGGGAGGCGTCACCGACCATGTCTTCGGGCTCTGCCACCTGCTGGGCTTTCGCTTCGCGCCGCGCATCCGCGACCTGAAGGACCGGCGACTCTACCTGTTTCCCGGCGACGATGCCCCGTCCAGTCTAAAGCCCCTGGTGGGCGGAGAGATCGATCTGGAGCACCTGGCCGTGCATTGGTCCGAACTGCTGCGCCTGGCGGCCTCCATCCGGTCGGGCACCGTCACCGCGTCCGCCATGCTGCGCCGCCTGGCAGCCTATCCCAGACAGAACGGTCTGGCCCTGGCGCTGCGCGAGTTGGGGCGCGTGGAGCGCACGATCTTCACGCTCGACTGGCTGCGCGACCCGGCCCTGCGTCAGCGTGCCAATGCCGGCCTGAACAAGGGCGAGGCCCGCAACGCCCTGGCCAGGGCCATCTTCTTCAACAGGCTGGGCGAGATGCGCGACCGCAGCTTCGAGAACCAGTCCTACAGGGCGTCGGGCCTGAACCTGTTGGTCGCCGCCATCATCCTCTGGAACACCCGGTATTTGCAGGCAGCCCTTGATCATCTGGCAGCCAACGGTACCGACATGAAGTCGGACCTGATCCGTCATGTTGCTCCCCTGGGCTGGGAGCATATCGGCCTCACAGGTGACTATGTTTGGGGGGCTGATCCGCTACCGGAAAACGGATTGCGCCCGTTGCGACGGCCTATCTCCATTCTCGCAGCATAGTTCATTATTCGTTCTCACGAGCGGTACATAAAATGCACTTTCGTGTCGGCACCCCCACATGCGCCAAAAGGGCCGGATGCCGCAGCAACTTCACCCGGCCAGAGCGTCGCCGCCGCTTGGCCCGCGCGTTCGCAGTCATGCAGTAATAGCCCCGGTAATCGTTGCCGAACCGGTCCCGGAAACTTGTGTGATAAAAATTCCGGTTGATCTCACGATGGATTGTCCCGCGATGCCGGCCAAGCCGAGCCGCGATCTCGCAGACAGGCATCGATGCCTGCAACATCTCGTCAATCACGCGCCGTTCCGCCAAGCTCAGGTGCGAATAGTGCTCTCCCATGGCAGCCTCCATTGCTAACCATCTGATTATAAATAAGAGTCGCACTTCAAAATAGAATCCACCGCGCCTACATATAATGTTTCAACAGAATTGAAATGTCAGTGTTCTGAGCAAAGTAGAAATGTCAGTGTTGGGGTGGGCCGGGTAACGGAGCCGTAGGCGCAGTGGACCGGCCCACCCCAACATTTGCCGGTTTTGCCCTGGCCGCAGCATGTTTGTCCGCCGCTCCCGGCCGACCGCGCCGCTTGCCTCCGCGCTTTTCGTAGTGGTTGCGTTCGCTGATGCTCTTGACCGTCGGCGCCGGCATCGCGTCCTGCATCTGCTTCACATATGCCAGGACCTCCGACAACCGCTTGTTCTCCACGACCTCGGCCTGCGTCACCCGATGGTTCTTGTCAAAAATCGTGTAGGGCAGGGCACGACCCTGCCAGCGGAACTCCAGCCGGCCATCGGCAAAGGCGTAGCTGTCCACGTATTGCCCTACCAAGCCCCGCGTAACCTCATTCTCTACCAGCATCACCCGCTGGCGTTCATACGACAATGTCAGTTGCCGCCCGACATATCGACGCTCGCGGACACACAGGATGTCCTGTAACCGCCCCTCCGGCATCGTCAATGGCCGGTGCATGTCGTCGGCGCTGGCAGGGGCCACCGCGAACCGTTCGTTGAATTGAGCCATGAAGCTCGGCAGAAACGCATTGCCAGCCTCCAGGCTGTCTATCCCCGCCAGGCGCAGTTCCTTGACCAGCCGGTCCTGCAAAGTCCGGTTCGCCCGCTCGACCCGGCCCTTGGCCTGGCTGGAGTTCGCGCACAGAATCTCAATCCCCAGTTCCGCCAGCGCCCGGCCAAACTGCGTCATCCCCTGGCCACCCTTGGCATCCTTGCGGGCCACCCGGAAAACGGTGTGCTTGTCCGAATAAAAAGCCAATGGCCGCCCATGGTCGCGTAAATAGGCCGCCAGAATCTCGAAATAGCTGAAGGTACTCTCCGAGACCACAAACCGCAGCGCCATCAGCCGGCCCGTCGCGTCATCCACAAACACCAGCAAGGTGCAGGGCGGCCCGCGGTCCTCAAACCAGCGATGCTCGCTCCCATCAATCTGTACCAACTCACCCAGGCATTGCCGCCGAAGGCGAGGGCGGTGAAATTGACGCCGCTGTGCCCTTGTCCGCCAGAGACCGGCCTCCGCCATCCAGTGCCGCAGCGTCTCCCGCGACACGGTAAGACCATGCCGTTCAGCAAGCTTCTCCGCCGCCAATGTTGGCCCAAAATCATGGTAATGCAGACAAACCAGCTCCAGCGCCAGCTCGCGAACCCCCTTTGAAATCTGGCGGTTCGACGGTCGGCCGCGGCCTCGGTGGACAATCCCGCCACCGCCATCACACCGGTAGCGATCCAGAAGACGCCAAACCTGACGCTCACTCAGGCCCAGTATCCCAGAGGCGTCCGAAACCCCAAGCTGACCACTCTCGATCTCTGCCAATACCTCAACACGCCGCACATCCCGATCGCTCATCATCAGCCAGCCCATAAAAGCCCCCAAAACCGGCCAAAACCGATCCAGAGACTGACATTTCTATCTTGCTCAGGACTGACATTTTAACTTTGCGCCTACACAAAAAGCATTGATAAGCAAAATTATGGAAATACACGGAGCGGTTTTGGCTGTGTAAGGGACGTAAACGACGTTGGGTTTCTGGCACATCCAGGCACGTCGTGAACATTGATATCCGTAGTGTCCACGATGGTTGGCATGCGCGACCGAGGTCCGGCGCGCGGCGCCTCAGCGACGCAAGCGCGCCGGGACCGGTCGTCGCCGCACGAAGTTATGAACCGACCCCCGGACCCAGCCGTCAGGCTGGGCTTGTAGGCAATTCGTGTGGTGGCCACGGATATTTCTGTTTGTACCGTCAAGGCGACGGATGAAGCCTCCTGATATGAGTCAGATTACCGGCATGGCTCTGGGCAAGAATTATATCAGAATATCTATCTAGCGTATCATCCACTTTATCGATTTTAGCATTCTGGCGTTGAGAGCCAGTATAATGATTATTTGGGATAACGACATAGAAGGGGCAAGAAACCACGCCGCCATTATCAACAAAATACAGCTTAGATATTGTTTTCGATTGATTTCAGTGAGATTCTGGTTGGGTGACCCAGGGGGTTTTCCATGTCCGCTGAGCTTGATGTTCTTTCTCGCATCCGAACGCTTGCCGATGCAGTGGCTGCGTTTTCGGATGATGATCGCTGCCGCCGGCTGCTGGAGGCGATGGTGTGGCCGCGGGGACGGCTTTGCCCGGCTTGCGGCTGCCATCGGTCGATCAGTCTGGCCGGCCGGGATACGGGTCATCGGGCTCGGCCTGGGCTATACCAATGCTCTGACCAGGATTGCCGGCAGCAATTCACGGTGACGACGCGGACCCCGCTGCATGCGACCAAGCTGCCGCTGCGCACTTGGCTGCTGGCCCTGTGGTTTATTCTGCAATCCGACAAGGGCGTGTCCTCGATCCGGTTGGCCGAAATCATCGGGGTGAGCCAGCCGACGGCATGGCGGATGGGGCATGTGCTGCGCCTGCTCGTGGCCCGCGACCATATGCTGGGTGGTGGCATCGAAATCGACGAAATGTATTTCGGTGGCGCTCCCCGGTCCGATCCCGACAAGCCTCTGCCGGTCGGGGCCGCAAAGGACAGCCGCGTACGACCAAGACCCCGGCCATGGTCGTTGTTCAGCGCCCCGCCGGATAGGAACCGGTGCGGATGGCGGCCGAAGCCGTTGCGCAGAACCTGCGACAATCCTTGGGATAATTGCACGCCAACCCTTCCCTTTTCGATTGATCCCCAAGCATCGCAAGATTACGGTCAAAGAAAGCCCAGAAATTGGGCGCGCATAATTTCCGTGCGCATCGACCGATGACTGGAGAGCGTTGTGACCAACGACAGGTCGGAGCTTCGTTGGGGGGTCGAGCAAAGGCTCGAGTTCATCGAGTTCCGCCTGTTCTGGGAGGGGCATGTGAACCGCAGCGATGTGATGGAGCAGTTCGGGCTGTCGGTGAACCAGGCGTCATCTGACCTGAGCCGCTACATCGGCCTCGCTCCTCACAATATGGACTACGATCGCAGTCTGCGAACCTATGTGCGCCAGCCGGGATTCAAGTCAGTGTTCGACAAGCTCGATGCTGGTCGATACCTAGCCCAACTGCGGTCGGTCACCGACGGCATCCTTGATCAGGACGATTGCTGGATCGCAGGTCTGCCCGACTACGATTCCGCACCCACTCCGGCGCGCGGTATTGATCCTGCAACCCTTCGGTCCGTGGTCGACGCGATCCGCCGATCCGACGCAATTGAGGTGCGGTATCAGCACCTGTCCAACCCGGAGCCCCGATGGCGCTGGATCACTCCGCATGCCATCGCGTTCGACGGATTTCGCTGGCACGCCCGCGCGTTCTGCCTAAATGACGAGGTGTTCAAGGATTTCATGCTGTCGCGGATCCTCGATATCCGCGGTTCGCGCGGGTCAGACGTTCTGCCCGAGAACGATCAGGACTGGCACACCTATGCAGCGCTGGAGATCGGCCCTCACCCTGCCTTGTCCGATACGCAAGCCAAGGTGATCGCCCTCGACTATGGCATGCGCGGCGGCAAGGCTGAGATCAAGGTTCGCCGGGCGTTGCTCTACTATGCGCTTCAGCGACTTGGGCTCGATACCGATCCCGCCGCCCGGAAGCCTCATGACCAGCAGATCGTGCTTTTGAACCGTGACGTGATCCTCGGTCGCCAGGGTCAGGCAGAGGAGCAGTAGGATTTTCCATGAAAGCTTTTGAATTCGACCACCATCTCATCGACTCCTATGCGCGCTTCTCGCGGTCGTTCAGCACCATCCGGGCACCGGACATCGCCGCCGAAGTCACGCGCCAATATGACGGCGGCCGCTTCTGGCCCGACGCCCTTCTCTCGCTGAACCCCAGGTTCCTGTCAGGCCCGACTGTGGATGACCTTGTCGTGTCGGGGGACCTGGACGAGGCAACGGCCCGGATTTTCCGGATCGGCGCCAGCCCCATCAGGTTTCACCGGCACCAGGCGCAGTCCATCGCCAAGGTGCGGGCGGGCCAAAGCTTTGTTGTGACGACGGGCACTGGCTCAGGGAAATCCCTGTGCTTCTTTGTCCCTGTGGTCGATGCCATCGTCCGTTCGCGCAAGGCAGGACAACCGCGCAAGACGCGCGCCATCATCGTCTACCCGATGAACGCCTTGGCAAACAGCCAGATCAAAGAAATCGAGAAGTTCATTTCCCAATCTGGGTTGCCGGAAGAGCTGAAGCCTGTGGTCCGGCGCTACACGGGTCAGGAGAGCCAGGAAGAGCGTCAGCGGATCGCTGACAATCCGCCCGATATCCTGCTCACGAACTTCATGATGGCCGAACTGCTCCTGACGCGGCAGGACGTCCTCGATACCAAAGTCATCGACAATGCCAGCGGGCTCGAGTTCATCGTGCTCGACGAATTGCACACCTACCGCGGTCGTCAGGGCGCCGATGTAGCGATCCTCGTGCGCCGCCTGCGGAACCGCTGTGCACCGGCGAAGGCACCGATCTGCATCGGCACATCGGCCACCATGGCAAGCGAGGGATCAGAGGCCTGTCGCGCGAAAGCAGTCGCCGATGTCGCCTCGCGCCTCTTCGGGGCGTCTATCGGCCCTGATGCCGTCATCGACGAGTCCCTTCAGCGCGCCACGGATGACCGCCTGAATTTGGAAGATGTTCGGCCGCAACTCGCGACAGCGCTTGGCCGCGACCTGCCGGAAACACTGACGGATGAGGAACTGCGGCGACATCCGCTAGCTGTCTGGGCCGAGCTGGCGATCGGCCTTGATGACGGGCAGGAACTGAAGCGCAAGAAGCCCGTCCCGTTCGACGATGCTGTAGAACAGCTTGCGCAGGACAGTGGCCTCGACAAGGAAACTTGCAGGAGAGGTTTCGAGCAATTCCTGACACATGTGAGCCTGCCAGAAACTGAGCGCAGTGGCGAAGGGTCAGGTGCCTTCCTCGCATTCAAGCTGCATCGCTTCATTTCCGGTGCCGGAGAGATATTCACGACGCTGACCGATCGCCCGAGGCGGGTCCTGTTCGAGGGCCAGTTGGAGGATCCCGACGCCCCTGGCCATCGTCTCTATCCGACGCGGTTCTGCCGGGAGTGCGGCCACGAAGTCCATGTCGTAACCAAATGCGAGGATGCTGATGGGCTTCATTTCCTGCCCAGAAACATCGATGACACACCGATCCCAGACCCGGATGGGGATATCGCTGGCTATCTGACGCCCGTTGGTGGAACTGACACAGATTACACCTTCACCGGCGACGTGGACACCTACCCGGAAGATTGGCGCGAAGAGCGGGGCGGCATCGAACGCCTGCGCGCCAACAGGAAGGGCCGACTGCCTGAACAGGTCACGGTCCGACCCGATGGGCGCTACAGCACGGACGGCGTCAGTTTCTGGTTCATTCCGGGCAAGTTCGGGTTCTGTCCCTGCTGCCTGGATCAACCCCACCCGAGCATGCGGGAGCGCAGCAAGCTTGCGGGTCTTTCGGGTGAAGGCCGAAGCTCGGCAACCACGCACCTCGTATCAACTGCCCTTGAATGGATGAACGGCGTTTCGAGCGGCGTTCCCGCTGAGAAGCGAAAGCTGCTCGGTTTCACGGACAACCGCCAAGACGCCGCCCTGCAGGCTGGACATTTCAACGACTACCTCTTCGTAAGCTTGCTGCGCGGAGCCATCCTGCGTGCTGTCATCGACGCAGGCTCGGACGGCATTGCAGAAGATGAGTTCGGCCTGCGAGTGGTGAAAGCCCTCGGCTTCATGGCCTCGAACAAGGACGCCCGCATCCATTGGATGCTGGATCCCGAAGCCGGTGCCGTCGTGCGCGAAGATGCCCAACGCTCCCTTGCCAACGTTCTTGCCCACCGGGTCTGGACGGACTTGAGGCGGGGATGGCGCTACACCAATCCCAGCCTTTCGGTCCTCAAACTGGTTGACGTCGAATTCATCGGTCTCGACGACATCTCGCAAGACCGGGAAGCCCTGATGGCGGTGCATCCCGCTCTGGGGGACCTGGACACGCAATCGTGCAAGAAGCTGCTCAAGGAGATGCTTGGCGCGCTGCTGGAAGGTCTCGCTGTCAGCACCGAGGCCCTTGATCTGACCGTTCTCGACACGGTCGGACAAAAGTCGCGGAACCTGTTGCGGGCGCCTTGGGCCATCGACCAAAAGGAAACGCCCCGAAGCCGGTCTACCCTGTTCTTGCAGGCGCCCGGAAAGGATCGTGTTGGGCTGCGAGAAGAGCAGACTATCATCCGTGCCGGCCACAACTCCCGGATCGGCCGGTCGATCAATCGCAGGAGCATGATCGGAACGAAGCTTAACAAGGACGAGTACCTTGCCGTCATGACAGGGCTTCTGGAACTGATGGCACGCGAAGGTCTGGTCTCGCTTGTCGAGATCGAAGCTGATCTCCTCGGGTGGCGGTTGTCTCCTTCAGCAGTACGTCTGGTCCCCGGAGAAGCTGTCCGCACCGGACAGGCGCAGGGGAACCGGTATTTTCACGATCTCTACAACGCCATTGCAAGCGACCTTAAACGGGGCCGCAGTAACTATTGGGGCCTGGAAGGACGTGAACACACCGCTCAGGTTTCGCAGAGACAACGCGAGTGGCGGGAATGGCGGTTCCGCTTCGAGAATGACGATCGCGCGAAGCTCAGGGAAAACCAAGCCGATATTAAGGCCTCCGGAGAGTCCGATCAGTTCCTGCCTGCGCTCTTCTGCTCGCCAACGATGGAACTCGGTGTCGATATTTCGGCGCTGAATGCCGTCTATCTGCGCAACGTGCCGCCGACGCCTGCCAACTACGCACAGCGTGCCGGTCGGGCTGGTCGATCCGGACAGGCGGCGGTCATCGTGACCTATTGTGCGGCGCAATCCCCGCACGATCAGTATTTCTTCGAACGTCGCAACGACATGGTCGCCGGGGTTGTCCGGCCGCCTGCGCTCGACATCACCAATGAAGAACTGGTCCGCTCGCACCTTCACGCCGTTTGGCTGGCAGAGGCCAAGCTGGCGCTGTCGCCGGATATCCCCGAAATCCTTGACCTGAAGGAGGCGAGATACCCGCTGAAACAGGAGGTGACGGAGGTCATCAATCGGCCAAACTTGGTGACAGCAGCGCGCGTGCCGATGAAGCGGGTGCTGGACCAGATCCTTGCTTCAGTGGACGGCAAGAAACCGGCCTGGATGGGCGACGAGGATGTTTTCATCCTCGAGGTGGCGATGCGCGCGCCGCAGGAATTCGACCGCGCGTTTGATCGCTGGCGCGAGCTCTACAATTCGGCGCGGGCCCAGTTGATGGAGGCGAACAGCCGTTCCGAGATCACGGGCCTCTCCGGTGCGGACCGGCGCAAGATCAAGACCGCCCAGATGCAGGCAAGCGACCAGATCGCCATTCTCGAACAGGGGAAGGCCACCAACGGATCCGATTTCTATTCCTACAGATACCTTGCGACCGAAGGCTTCCTGCCGGGATACAACTTCCCACGGCTGCCGCTCTACGCCTTCGTCCCGGGTGAGGGCAAAGCCGGTTCCTTCCTGCAACGCGCACGGTTCCTGGCGATTTCCGAATTCGGGCCGCGCAGCCTGATCTACCACGAGGGCCGGGCTTACAGGGTGATGAAAGCCAAGCTGCCGCCTGAGGTCCGCACCGGGGACGGCTCGGAACTGGCCACCAAGGACATCTTCATCTGCTCCAACTGCGGCGCCTGCCACGAAGGTGAGGTCGAACGCTGTCATGCCTGCAACTCTCCGATGGCGGGCGAGGTTCCAGTGCAGCGGACGCTCCGGATCGACAACGTCGAGGCGGCCCCTGCGGACCGGATCACCGCGAATGACGAAGAACGCGTTCGCCAGGGCTTCGATATCCAGACCGTGTTCTCCTGGCCCCGAAAGGATGGGCGGCTCCAGGTGACAGAGGCTGTTTTCCGTTGCAGCGAAACATCAATTCTCGCCCTCCAGTATGCCAACAGTGCCGAGATCAGCCGCATCAACAAGGGCCTGAAACGGCGCAAGAACCAAACCGTCTTCGGCTTCAACATCGACCCGCGCAGCGGCTACTGGGCAAAGTCGGAAGACGAGGAACCGGATGTCGATGTGCCGCCCGATGTCGTGCGGCCGGTCCGCATCGTGCCGATCGTGCGCGATCGCAAGAACGCGCTGCTGCTCCGCTTCCTCGATCCAGATGCCTACGCCCCTGAAACCATCGCGACCGTGCAACATGCACTGCTGCGCGGGATCGCGGTCACCTATCAGCTTGAAGAGGGCGAGATCCTTGGCGAACCATTGCCCGCCCGGGACAACCGGCGCTCGATCCTCGCTTATGAAGCGACCGAGGGCGGTGCCGGTGTCCTGAATCGCCTCGTTGAAGACGCACACGCCTTGGGCAAGGTCGCACGGGAAGCTCTTTCCCTCATGCATTTCGACAAGGTCGATGACGCCATCGCGGCGGGGGATGCGTCGCTTCTGGTCGACCGGGACAGTGGGGCCTGCGTCCGCGGCTGCTATCGCTGCCTGTTGTCCTACTTCAACCAGCCAGACCACGAGCTGATCGACCGCGCCAGCGTCGAGGCGAAGCAGATGCTGATCGATCTGGCTCGGGGTGAGATTGTGCTGGCTGCCGGATCATCCCGACCTGCTGGCGGTATCGATGGGTGGGATGTAGCCTTCAAGACTGCGGGCATCCCGGCGCCGGATGGCGCTTCCGTCAGCTTCGCTGATCAGGAAATGAATTTCGCTTGGCGCTCCCATTTCGTCGCTGCTTGCATCGGCACCCTGTCCGCGGCCGCGCAAGAGATCGCTGACGCCAAGGGGTGGACGCTTTTCGAATTGCCTGAGACTTGCGCTGACGGCGTGCCCGACGCGTTGATTTCGATGTTCAAGGATTGACCTGATGACCGTGAATTTTGCTCCCGGAGACCTGGTGCGCGCCCGTGGGCGGGAATGGGTGGCATTGCCGTCCCCGCGCGAGGGCATTCTGGCGCTACGCCCTCTTTCCGGCAGCGAGAGTGACACGGTCATCCTTGACCCCTCGCTCGAGACCCAGCCTGTTGCCGCGGCACGTTTCGACTTGCCCGCCGATGCAGTGCCGACTGTCCAGGCGAAGGCAGCGCTTCTTGCGGACGCGATGCGGCTGACCCTTCGACGGGGAGCGGGCCCTTTCCGTTCGGCCGCGCAACTGGCTTTCGAGCCCAGAACCTATCAGCTCGTCCCCTTGCTGATGGCGCTTCGCCTGCAGGTGCCCCGACTGCTGATCGCCGATGATGTCGGAATCGGGAAGACGATCGAGGCGGGCCTGATCCTTCGCGAACTGATGGACCGCGGCGAAGTCGATGGTTTCTCGGTGCTTTGCCCACCGCACCTCGTCGAGCAGTGGGTCGGGGAACTGAAGCAGCGGTTTGGGATCGACGCGGTCGCCGTGACATCAGGCAGTGCCGCGCGGCTTGAACGCGGTCTTCCGCTGGCCCAGACGCTGTTCGATGCCTACCCCTATACCGTTGTCAGCCTTGACTACATCAAGGCGGAAAAGCGCCGTGAAGGGTTCGCACGTGCCTGCCCCGATTTCGTGATCGTGGACGAAGCCCATGCCTCTGTCGGAACGCACAAGGGCAAGCAACAGCGCTTTGAACTTCTCGCTGGCCTTGCCCGCGATCCAGAGCGCCGGATGATCTTTCTCACGGCAACGCCCCACTCGGGCGACGAAGATGCGTTCGGCCGCCTTCTTTCGCTGATCGACCCGTCCTTCGCCACGATGAACTTCGACGACGCCCGCTACCGTGAACGTCTGGTACGCCATTTCGTGCAGCGCCAAAGGATCGATCTCGTTTCCGGCGACTGGGACGAGAACCGTGCTTTTCCCAAGCATGAAACAACCGAGTCCCCTTACCGATTGTCGCAGGCGCATCTCGATTTCCAAGACGCGGTGCTCGATTACTGCTTCGGCATCGTCTCGCGCGCAGGATCCGGGCTTCGGGAAAGGCGTCTCGCCTTCTGGGGCACACTCGCCCTTATGCGCTGTGTCGGTTCATCGCCAGCTGCAGCCCTCAGTGCGCTGCGCAACCGGATGTCTAATGAGAGCGACCGGCTTGAGCCGCAGATCTACGATGAGGACTCCGACGACGAGGACGCGGTGGATATCGAACCCGGGACCGGTTTTGACACGGATCCGGCCCTGCAGGCTTTGGTCGCCCGCGCCGAAGAGTTGATCCACAAGCCGGATCCGAAGCTTGCGGCCCTCATCGATGCACTGACGCCACTGATCAAGAAGGGCGCGAATCCCGTTGTGTTCTGCCGCTTCCTAGCCACGGCCGAGCATGTTCGGGATGGCCTGCGGAGGGCCTTTCCCAAGCTGGTCGTCGAAGCAGTGACAGGCGTTCTGACGCCCGACGAGCGCCGTGACCGCGTGGCCGAAATGGCCGCGGCTGACGACGAGAAGGACGTCCAGCGTATCCTGGTGGCCACCGACTGCTTGTCCGAGGGGATCAACCTCCAGCAGTTGTTCGACACCGTCATTCACTACGATCTCTCGTGGAACCCCACTCGGCATCAGCAGCGCGAGGGGCGGGTTGACCGCTTCGGCCAGCCAGCCGAACTCGTCCGATCAATCATGATGTTCTCACCGGACAGCGCCATCGACGGCGCCGTGCTGGATGTCGTGCTGCGCAAGGCCGAGGAAATTCGCAAGGCGACTGGTATCACCGTTCCTTTGCCGGACGAGCGTGGGCCGGTCACCGACGCCCTGATGGCGGCCGTCATGCTGCGGCAGGGAAGATCCAAGCAGTTGGCCTTCGATCTGCGCCTTGAGGACGGTACCCGGGCGATGGAGGCGCGGTGGCGCGACGCCTCTGAGAACGAAAAGAAATCCCGCGCGCGCTTCGCCCAGAATGCGATGAAGCCGCAGGAAGTTGCCCCGGAATGGGAAAAGGTCCGCACCCTACTGGGATCGCCAGAGGATACCAAGGTCTTCATCGAACGGGCAATGTCGCGCTTCGGCGTGCCGCTGGAACAGCGCAAGACGCTTCTGATCGCTCATGCCCAAGCGTTGGAGGCGGGCCTGAAAGCACGTCTGGCCCAACGCAACCTGACCGGCTCGATCCGGCTTGCCATGACTGAACCCGCGCCATCGGGGACTGCGCTGCTCACCAGGACACATCCCTTGACCGCGACCCTTGCAGAGGCGCTGGTAGAGTCTTCGCTGGATCCGGAGGCGCTGTCCGGTCTCGGGATCGGCCGGGTTGGCGCCTGGCCCACCTCAGCCGTCCAGCAGATGACCCGGCTGGCACTCCTTCGGATCCGGTTCAAGCTGACCGTCCATGCACGAAAGGAGCGCCTGCTCCTTGCCGAGGAGGCCGCCCTTGTCGCGATACAAAGTGGTCGGATTGTCGCAGCCGGCGAAGCTGCCCGCGAACTTTTGAACACGCCAGCGGACGCTGACCTCGCTCCGTCGGCACGCGACCGTTTCATCGCCAAGGCGAAGGAGGACCTGCCCAGCCTGCTCGACGGGCCCTTGGCCGAGTTCGTCAGATCGCGCGCCGAGGAACTCATGCAGGATCATGCCCGCCTGCGCGTTGCCGCGGGATCGGCCTCGCGCGTCACGGTGGAGGCTGTTCTGCCGCCTGACGTCATCGGTCTCTTCGTCCTGATGCCGAGCGAGGTATGATCATGGCGCGCAAACCCGTCGTCGACATGTCCGCCTGGCCGTCGCTCAGCCTCGAAGGCAATCTTATTGCACCCGCCATGGTCGCCAGCGTCGACCGCCGCGAGGCGTCCGAGCAGACCGAGGCCGATTACCGCATTCGCAAGGGCCTGACGATCCGCGAGGAAATCTCGACCGCCTTCCGCGTCGGCCAGTCGCATTTCGACTCATTCGCCAGGATCGCAAATCCCTCGGCGGATACCACGCGACGCTTCATCAAAGCGTTCCTGCAGGAAACCTTCGGCTTCGACGACCTCGCTCCCGCCGAAGGCACTCTGTCCTTCATCGCGGGTGGCAGGGTACCGATCGTGGTCGTGCCTTCATCGGACGAAAAGCTCGACCGGCGCAGCGCGACCCTTTCGACCGATCGCACACGCTCGCCCGCCTTCGCGCTTCAGGACTACCTGAACGAACATGACGAAACCCTCTGGGGCCTTGTCACAAACGGCACCCTGATCCGCCTGATGCGCGACAACGCCTCGCTGACCCGCCCGGCCTATATCGAGGCCGACCTCTCCCAGATCTTCACCAACGAGGATGCCGCCTCCTTCGCCGTCCTTTGGCTGCTGATCCACCGCACCCGCTTTGGCGTTGCAGGTGCCCCGGCCACCGATTGCGCGCTGGAACGCTGGCGCGACGCGGGGTCGAAGGAAGGCGAGGTCGCCCGCGACCGGCTGGCCGTCCAGGTCCAGATCGCGCTCAAGGTTCTCGGCTCCGGCTTCCTCGAGGCCAACCCCGATCTGCGCGATAAGCTGAAATCGGGCGAGGTCAACCTGACCGACTGGTTCAACGAACTCCTCCGCCTCGTCTACCGCCTGATCTTCCTGATGGTGGCCGAAGATCGCAACCTCCTGCACCCCGACAAGGCCAAGCCCGACGCCCGCAAGCTCTATGCCGAAGGCTACAGCCTTGGCCAGCTGCGCGCCCAATGCTACCGCGCCGCCTCGTGGGACAAGCACCACGACCGCTACGAAGGCATCAAGATCGTCTTCCACGCGCTGGCCAACGGGCAAGACGCGCTGGCGCTCCCGGCCCTCGGCGGCCTTTTCGAAGGCGACAAGCTGCCCCACCTCGAAACCGCCCGCCTGCGCAACCGTGCCTTCATGGAGGCGCTGTACCGCCTCTCCTGGCTCGACCAGAAAACCGGCATGGTCCCCGTCAACTGGCGCGCGATGGAGACCGAGGAACTTGGCTCTGTCTACGAATCCCTGCTCGAACTGCAGCCGCAGTTGGGTGATGACGGCAAGACGCTGCTCTTCGCCTCGGAAGCCGCCGAGCAGAAGGGCAATCAGCGCAAGACCACCGGCTCCTACTACACGCCCGACAGCCTGGTTCAGGCGCTGCTCGACACCGCGCTCGACCCCGTGCTGGACAAGACGGAGGCTGAGGCGGACAATCCCGCCAAAGCGCTGCTGAAACTCTCGGTCATCGACCCCGCCTGCGGCTCGGGCCACTTCTTGCTGGCCGCCGCCCGCCGCATCGCCACGCGTCTGGCCCGCATCCGCGCCGATGGCACGCCCTCGCTCGCCGATTTCCGCCATGCCCTACGCGATGTCGCGCGGTCCTGCCTGCACGGGGTGGACCGTAACCCCATGGCGGTGGAGCTGACCAAGGTCGCGCTCTGGATCGAGACGGTGGACCCAGGCCTTCCCCTTGGCTTCTTCGACGCGCAAATCCGCTGCGGTGATGCGTTGCTGGGCGTGTTCGACCTGAAGGTGCTGCAGGACGGCATCCCCGATGCCGCCTACAAGCCGCTGACGGGCGACGACAAGGATACGGCGAGATACTACCTGCAAGCCAACCGCGCCGCGACTTCGGGTCAGGGCGGGTTCGATTTCGGCACGGGCCAAGTTGCCATGCCCGAGATGAAACCGCTGGCGCTGGATTTCTCGGGCTTCCGCGACCTGCCCGAGGATACGGTGGAGCAGATCGGAGCCAAGGCCGCGCGGTTCAAGGAACTGCGCAAGGGGCAGGCTTTTGTAAGGGCGACGGCGGCGGCGAACCTTTATGTCGCGGCCTTCCTGCTGCCCAAGGTGGGCGGCGCACCGGCCGGGGCCTCGGCCCGCACCGTGCCGACGACCGAGGAGCTGTGGCTGGCCCTCAATCAGGGCAAGATCCGGCAGGCGATGATGGACGCGCCCAAGACCGCCCGCCGCGCCCGCGCCTTTCACTGGCCGCTGGAGTTCCCCGATGTGATGCAGCGCGGCGGGTTCGACGTGGTATTGGGCAACCCGCCGTGGGAGGTGATGCAGCTTTCTGACAAGGAATACTTTGCGGCAATCAAGCCCGAGATCGCTGACTTGGCCGGAGCAGCACGCAAGAAGGCAATCGATGAACTACAGAAGAGCGATCCCGAGGCATTCCGAGAATTTGCCATAGCAAAGCGCATGTTTGACGCAGGAAACGAATTTGCACGAGAATCAGGGCGCTTTGACCTTACTGCACACGGCAAAGTAAACACCTACTCCCTCTTTGCCGAACTGTTTTCAAATCTCACGCGCGACCATGCTGGAGTGATCGTGCCAACTGGGATTGCGACAGACTCAAGCACCGCGCCGTTCTTTGCTGCCTTGGTAGAAAGAAAGCGTTTGGCACAACTTGTTGATTTCGAGAACCGGGCCGGTCTATTTGCCGCCATTGATAGCCGTATGAAGTATAGCATCCTCACTATTGGAAAAAACGAGCCAGTCGCCCGATTCGCCTTCTTCTTGACTAGTCCGACACAAATGGCTGACCCAGAGCGAAACTTTACTCTGTCGCCCGAAGATATTGGACGCCTCAACCCAAATACAAGAACTGCGCCCGTGTTTCGTTCACGAGCTGACGCCAAGCTTACGGCCAAAGCTCATGCTGTGTCTTCTGTGTTGCTTGAGCATTCTGCAGGTCCGCGCGGGAACCCTTGGCAGGTCGAGTTTCGCCAAGGCCTCTTCAATATGACCTCGGACAGTGACCAATTTCTGTCAGCGGCCCAGTTGCTTGACCTTGGATGCAGTCGTAGTGGCCCTGATTGGATCAAGGGCGATACACGCTACGTTCCTCTTTACGAGGCAAAGATGCTTTCGTTCTACGACCATAGATCCTCGGGCTACGGATCACGCGGCGATGATCGTGGCTATCGGGTCTTGCCCGAAACGACCCTAGAAGAACATCAGGATCCTGAATTTGAACCCGAACCGTTCTACTGGGTCTTGGAAAGTGAAGTTTTAGAACGCCTTCGCCAAAAGTCGTGGAAAAGAAGCTGGCTTTTTGGCTTCCGCGACATTACGTCGGCCACCAACGAGCGAACCTTCATCGCAACAATATTTCCGATTGTAGGCGTTGGAAACAACTTGCCGATATTGATGCCGTCCGAAACGGTGATGTCGAAGGTCGTTGGTCTTGTGGCCAACTTGCACTCGGTCGTGTTTGATTATTTCGTGCGTCATAAAGTCGGTGGAACACACCTTAACTTCTTCATTGTGGAGCAGCTTCCGGTACATTCGCCGGACTTCTACACCGAACCCCGGCTCGCCTTCATCACCCCGAAGGTCCTGGAACTCACCTACACCTCGCACAGCCTCGCCCCGTTTGCCCGCGATCTGGGCCATGACGGCCCGCCCTTCGCCTGGGACGAGGACCGCCGCGCCCACCTGCGCGCCGATCTCGACGCCTTCTACGCCCGCGCCTACGGCCTGACCCGCGACGAGCTGCGCTACATCCTCGACCCCGCCGACGTGAAGGGCCCCGACTACCCCTCGGAAACCTTCCGCGTCCTCAAGGAAAAGGAAATCCGCCAACACGGCGAATACCGCACCCGCCGCCTCGTCCTCGCCGCCTGGGACCGGATGGAAGCGAATGGCGAATTTGCGGCGATGGGGATGTAAGCGATGCAGGATGAAGTGATTGTCGTAGAAGCGCCGGTCATCGAAGAGGCCGCGAATCCCGAAAATGAGGCCGTCGCCGCCGAGTTTGAAGAGGTGAAGGCCGACGTGGCGGCGGGGCGCGAACCCTCGCGCAGCGTAAGAGAGCTGCTTCGCTGGTTTGGCGCACGCCGGAGACGTGGCGGTGTCGTCGAGCGCATTGAAGCAGAACTGGAGGCCGCCGGGCTGCGAACCGATCCTCATTTCACGACGACATGGATCGATGCGCCCGTGATCTTTAGGAAGCGAGAGGCGCAAGCACCCGCTGCTGACGCCGCTCCTGTTGTTGCTCCCCAGGCGGGAGCCGATGCGGTTGAGGCGGCCAAACCAGCAGATGTCGCGGAACTGACCCATCTCGTGCGCATGCTCGAGGCTGCGAACCGCGAAGTTATTTCGGTCAATCCGCAGGATCCGATCGAACGGGCCGTTACGCTGATGCTGGCTTATGACTTTTCACAACTCGCCGTCATGACCGGCCCGCGCGATCTGAAGGGTGCCATTAGCTGGAAATCAATCGGAAGCAGGCTCAGCCAACGCAATGCGTTGACCAATGTCAGTGATGCCATGGAAAAGGCGACAGAGGTATCTGACGCGGACTCGCTCTTCGAGGTCACGAAAACCATCATTCAGAGGGACTTTGTTTTTGTCCGGGCGGCAGACCGGAAAATCACGGGGATCGTGACAGCCACAGACCTCAGCGAACAGTTCCAACGTTTGTCGGAGCCTTTTCTTTTGTTGGGTCGAATCGAGAACCAGATCCGAAGGCTTATTCAGGATGTTTTCGATGTTGATACCCTGCGCGCGGCCTGTAATGACAATGACCCGGATCGCAAGGCCGCAGTTACAAAAGCGTCTCAGCTGACCTTTGGGGAGTATCAGAGGATATTCGAGAATGAGGCGAACTGGGCAAAGCTCGGGTTCGTCGCCTGCCGGAAAACCTTCTGTAAAGAGCTGGATGAAGTTCGGAAGCTTCGAAACGAAATCATGCATTTCCACCCCGACGTAATCGAGGACGGTGATTTCGAACAGCTTCGCAGGTTTTCTCGTCTTCTCGAGCAGCTTGATCAACTGGCTGGGTAAGAGAGCGAGCGGGAAATACGCATGACCATGATCCAGTCGCCCCAGAGCTTTGTGGTCTCGCAGGAATGCCAGAAAGTCGCTTGGCAGAACGGCTATCGCCGCGCCCTAGGCGAAGCGGGCAGCTGGGCGCGCTACGGGTCCACCACCGCGAAAGGCACGGTTTGGTTGGCGGCGGCCGGGCATGATGGACCGTGGTTTCTGGCCCTCGATCACCTTGGTATCGTGGAGGATCTGAACCTGCCCGAGACCGACGTGCCGGGCCCGGGCCTCGTCCGCTACGCCTTCCCGAACCTGACCGCGCTTTATGCCGTGATGCCTCGGGTCTACCAGTTGGGCGTGACGCTGCCCGATGGCCCTCTCGAGGAATTTCGTGAGGCGGTTACGAACCTGCCCAAGAGCACCGAGGCGGAGAGGCTGATCATCCAGCGCGTTGGCCAAGATATTTTCCGTGACCGTCTAATGACCTACTGGCAAAGCCGCTGCCCGCTGACCGGAATCACCGATCCAGCGCTCTTGCGTGCAAGCCACATCGTCGCCTGGAAGGATTGCGCCAGCGACGCCGATCGGCTGGACGTGCATAACGGTCTGCTGCTTTCGGCCCTCTGGGATGCGGCCTTCGACCGGGGGCTAGTTACGTTCGATGATGACGGACATCCGCAATTCTCGCCAAAGCTGAGCGAGACGGCGCGCGCAGAGCTGCGCTGGCAATCTCCCATCCCGCTCACCGACAAACACCGCGCCCGCCTTGCCTGGCATCGGACAAGAGGCTCTTACCTTCGGAATCGTAGTCGCTGCGCTGATCAGGGGTAGAGAAGGTCGTTCCCGGCAATTCGTCGTGAATCATCTGCATCGTCGTGCCAATGATCCGTTCCACAATACCGCCATAGATAGCTGGTCGGTTGTCCCAATGGACGATAGTCTAGCCGGATACCGTGCTGCTCGCAGCCACGCCGCAGCGCTTCGCTCTTGAATTCCGCCGCGTTGTCCAAGTAAAGCAGCTTGGGCTTGCTGCTCATCGGCCAGTCTGTCAATCGGCATTGAAGTTAGAGCTGGTCCCCGGTGAGCGGACAGTTTTTGTTCGGCGTTAAGCTTGGTCCTGTTCAGTTCACGCCGCCAAACACAGTCTGTCCGCCCTTTGCCTGTATGCCTCGTCGGGTGTCTGTCCCCCGAGCGCGGAATGTGGGCGTTGGTTATTGTAGTAATCGATCCAGCGTCCGATCCCGGCCCTGGCCTCGCTGCCGGTCTCGAAAGCGTGGAGATAGACGCATTCGTATTTCAGTGACCGCCAGAGCCGTTCGATGAACACATTGTCCATCCAGCGGCCTCTTCCATCCATGGAAACCTTGATACCGGCATCGGTCAAGATGCCGGTGAACCTCGGGCTGGTGAATTGGCCGCCCTGGTCGGTGTTGAAGATTTCCGGCTTGCCGTGGCGGGCCATGGCATCCCGCAGGGCCTCCAGGCAGAAATCAATGTCCATGCTGTTGGATAGCTTCCAGGCCAGCACCCTGCGCGATGCCCAGTCCATCACGGCGATCAGGTACAGGAAACCCCGTCGCATGGGAATGTAGGTGATGTCCGTACACCAGACATGGTCCGGCCGGTCGATGGTCATATCCCGCAGCAAGTAGGGCCAGATCTTGTGCTCTGGGTGGGGAACGCTGGTCTTTGGCCGCTGGTAGATGGCTGCCAACCCCATCCGGCCCATCAGCCGGCGCACCCGCTTGCGATTGACGACATGACCCTGGCGCCGCAGATGATGGGTCATCTGCCGGCTCCCGTACCAGGGCGTTTCCAGGAACTGGGCATCGATCAGCCGCATCAGCGCTAGGTTCTCAGCACTCTCGCCCCGTACCGGCCCGTAATAATGTGACCGGCTGATCGACAGCAGGGCGCATTGTCGGACAACCGACAAGCCAGGATGTGACCGATCCACCATCTCCCGCCTCCGACCGGCGCTCATCGACCGGAGGCCTTGCGCAAAAAATCCCGCTCCACAACCAACTGACCGATCTTGGCATGCAGCCGGTCAATCTCGGCCGCCTCAACCAGCGGCGTGGCCTCGGCCTTGCCAGAAAACGACGCCGCCATCCCCTCGATCGCCTGCTTACGCCAAGCGTTGATCATCGTCTGGTGAACACCATGCTTCGACACAAGCTGCGCCATCGTCAACTCGCCCCGGATCGCCTCCAGTGCCACCTTCGCCTTGAAATCAGCTGAATATCGCTTCCTCTGTCCCGTCATGTCGGTCGTCCTTCAATAAGGCCGAACCAAGCTTAGCAAACTGTCCGCTCACCGGGGACCAGCTCTGATATGGCCGGTCCCGTCCCCTTGTGCGGATTGACGGCGCCCGCCACTTCGCCCTGACCACCCAGCGGAAAATGCTGGCCATCTGAGCTGGATACCGACGCATCGCCAAACCAGGCGGACAGGGGGTGCGCGTGTTGTGCGGCGGTGACGCGGGCCAGGGCACGGCCGTAATTCTCCTCGCTGAGATGCCAGCCGGCGGCCCAGGCCAGTTGCCGGTAGGTGGCGAGATCGCAGGCCTCGGCCATGCGCGTCAGGCCCAGGTTGGTGGCGTCGGCCAGCACGGCTGTCAGGGTGATGCGCGGATCGTCCGCTGGAAGCTGTGTCCGTAGATGGGTGAAGCAATCGATCATGCCGGTCCAGCGGTTGACCTCGGTCAGCAGTTCGGTGATGCGCACCCGCGGCATCACGGCCTGAATACGGTCGGCCAGTTGGTCGGCCGCCTCTGGGGTCACGGCTTGCAATGGCGATATCTTCAACGCCGTCCCGTTGACCTTAACATCCGGAAGCAACTGCTTTGCCGCCTGCCCATCCACATGGCGTAACCGCTCCTCCAGTAGCTCCCGCCGCTCGCGCAGATATCCGATGGCCTCCTCCTGCACGGCGACAGGCAGCGGCCCGGCCAGCTTCATGGTCGAGAACAGGGTCTTGGGCACGAGTTGATCTTCCACGGCCCTGTATTGTCGGCTACCAGCCACCCAGACATCCCCGGCGCGCAGCCGGTCGCGCAGTTCCACGAACAGGCAGAGTTCATAGGCGGGCGCGTTGATCCCGTCGCCGCGCAGCACTGCCGCCCGCCAGGTGCGCCGGATGAAGCCGGTCGGCAGGCCCTTGGGCAGATTCCGCCGGGACCCGGCATAGAAGGTCCGCATCAGAGCCAACGCGTTCAACAGAGCACCGACGCCGGCGATACCATGAAAGCTGAAACTGTCCAGGAACAACGGCCCCACCCGCCGCAGCAGGGCGTGGTTTGTGGCGGCCAGTGCCGCATAGTCGGTACCGTCGTCGCGGGTCAGTTCGCCAGCCTCCGCCACGGCGGCCTTGAACTTCTCCCACGGAATGACCGCCTCGATGGCTGCGAAGGCATCCGTGCCCTTGCCGCGCGCATCGATCAACGCCTCACCCACCCTGGCCAGCAACCGCACCTTCTCATTCATGGCGCGGCTGTTGGCCTGGATCGTCTCGGCCGCGCGGCGTTCCGCCCTTCGGAACAGACCGCCGATGAGACGGTCGAACATGCCGATGATGTCGTCGGTGAGCCGGGTAATGGTTTCCAGCACGGTCATCGTCAGGATGGACTGCCGGCGCAGGGGTGCCAGGGCTGACAGATGCTGGGATGACAGCCGGCCGCCTTCCCGGATTAGAAGATGGACACGATCCACATGGATGCTCTCCCGGATCGCCGGATCGATGCCGAGGGCACGCAATACGGACAATTGTTCAGTTAGCCGGGTCATGGCGCGGTGTCCCGTGGCGCCGGGGGGCTGGCGGGCCCAGGCCAGCAGGCTCATACCTGTATCGGCGCGTTCCACCAGCAACCCGTCGATGCCCTCGCGCTGCTCCACCGTCAGGGCGGCATCGATCTGCCTTTCGACATGACGCTCGGCCTGCAACAGGGCGGTGGCCACCAGACGTTCAATTGTGGAGGCGGCAGGGGCTGCGATGGTCCGCCGTCGCAGTTCCTCCATCAGCAGGCCCGCCAGAACCATGCCGCTGGTAGTGGCCAGCGCGACCGGGAGCAGCCATTTGGCGATCTCACGCCGGATAGGTTGCGAGAAGGTGGCGTAGCCATAGATGGCGTAGAGGGCTTCGAGCTGGTCGTAGCGTGTCTGAGACCTTGTGGCGTATTCCGCCAACGCGTCGGGCGGGAGGTCCAGCTGGTCGGCAACGAAAGACAGTACCTGGGGAGGCACCAGTTCCCCCGGTCGCAACAGCCGGCCTGGATAGCGGAGCGCACAGAGCTGGACGGCAAAGCCCAGTTGGTTGTGCGGTCGCCTTCGCCGAGCGACGACGGCGATGTCGGCAGGGCTCAGCGTGTAATGGCGGATCAGGTCGGTCTCCGCCGTGGGCAGCGCGAGCAGCGCCTCGGCCTGGGCATCGGTCAGTACGCTGCGGCGCGGCATGGCGGTTCTGTCCCAGTTGGAGTATTGTCTGTCCGATACGCGATAAGGCCCAGACGTTCTGCCGCCGACAGGGCGATGCCGCCGGGAGGGTTCAATTGGGACAGCGTGTCGCTATTTACTGCCGCGTGTCCACGGCCGATCAGTCCTGTGAGCGGCAGGAACGCGACCTGCTGACCCTGGCCCTGCGGGCGGGGTATGAGGTTGTCGGTGTCTACAAGGAAACCGGCTCGGGCACCAAACTGGACCGGGCGGAGCGGAAGAAGGTGATGGCGCTGGCCCAGGCACGGCAGATCGATGCCGTACTCGTGACGGAACTGTCGCGCTGGGGCCGCAGCACCATGGACCTGCTGCACACGCTGCGGGAACTTGAGGCCCGCCGCGTGTCGCTGATCGCGATGAGCGGTATGGCGTTCGATCTGGGTACGGCGACCGGTCGCATGCTGGCGACCGTCCTGGCCGGGATCGCGGAGTTCGAGCGCGACCTGCTACGCGAACGGGTCCGGTCAGGCCTCGCCGCCGCCAGGGCGCGGGGCAAGGTGTTGGGACGCAAGCCGGGACAGCGGCCCAAGTCCGACCGGCTGGCGCCCAAGGTGCTAGCTCTGGTCGCGGCGGGGCGCAGCTATCGGCTGATCGGTCGGGAACTGGGGCTCAGCAAGAACACCGTTACGGAGATTGTCAAGCGAGCCAGGGAGACGAAAGAATAGATCGGTTAAGGGCTATCCGCTCTGTGTAACTTTTTGTGTACTCCAGCCTGGACTTCAGTCTGAGCATCCAGCTCATTCCCAGTCGCACTGCACAACTGGTTGTTTGAGACGAAGCTCAAATGGCCGCTCGACCGCTGGGAGGTTCAGCAGTATTGCGGTTCAGGTCTTCCCAGTCGGTCAGCTTAGTCAGTTAAACGTGAACGGCGCATCTTGCTGTTTCGGAACCGCATACAAGCGATGATTCCGCCAAGGCAGCTGAAAACACCACGCAGCTGACGAAGCCGGGTTTTAGGCTCAAAATGTTGACATCGCCGTGCCCGTCATGCTCCCCCTGCCGCACAGGGGCAATGCGGTAGCCCTGTGAGGCGGCATGCCCAATACCGTTACACCCCAAATCAGGGATTGTATGGCCTGCTCGTCCAGGGCAAGGCTGCCTATCGCCGCAGTCTTGGCATTCAGGCGGAAAGCCTGGAAGGCGAGTTCGAGGCTTGGCGCGACCCCTGGGGGCTATTGGTTCCACTGTCGGTCATTTCGGCGACACATGGTCAGGAAGGTACCCGTTGGGTGACCCGATCCCGGCCGAAGGTCTATAGCATCGCCTGTCCTTGGTTGATCCGGCGCTTCGTGGATCCGGATGCCGTCTTCCTGTTCTGTTCGGTACAGGAGGTCGGCGGGGGCGCCGAGCGGTTCGCCGCCCCACCCTTCGATGTGGGGGACGTGGAGTGGAGCCTCCAGGGCGAGTCCAACATGGCCATGGAGGCGCTGTGCGAAGAGGCGGACGTCAGCTTCCTGGCAGGTGACCTGATCGGTGGCTGGATCGAAGTACCCGAACATGCCGTTCGTCGCACACTGGCCGATTTCCATCGTTGAGCATCAATCCTGTACCAACAGACCTGCCGGCTACTGAACCCACCGGTTCGAATTGTAACAGCATCGGGCAAGCAAACGTTTCCCCCAATGCACAACTCGTGGGTCCAGCCAGCATGAAGTGGTGCAGTTGGCCAGAGGGGAAGCCTCGCTCTCAGTCAACCTCTCATCCTGGCGGCGACCTTCAGTTTTCACAGTGTGCTGTGATTGAGGCGCAAGGCATTGCCGACAACGCTAACTGATGACAAAGCCATGGCTGCTGCGGCAATGACAGGCGACAACAGGACACCGAAGAATGGATAAAGCAAACCCGCCGCCACCGGCACGCCGGCAATATTGTAGATGAAGGCAAGGAACAGGTTTTGCCGGATATTCGCCATGGTCGCCTGAGAAAGCCGGCGGGCCCGGACAATGCCCGTCAGGTCGCCCTTCAATAGCGTGACACCGGCGCTTTCAATGGCGACATCTGTCCCCGACCCCATGGCGATGCCAACGTCGGCTGCCGCCAGGGCTGGCGCATCATTGACCCCGTCACCCGCCATGGCCACGACCTTGCCGGCCCGTTTCAGCCTTTCCACGACGGCACTTTTGCCGTCGGGCAGCACTTCGGCCTCCACCTCCGTGATGTCCAGCCGGCGCGCCACAGCCTCGGCGGTGGTCCGATTGTCGCCGGTCAGCATGACGACGGCGATCCCCGCCGCCCGCAACGCAGCCAGGGCTTCGGGCGTGGTCTGCTTGACAGGGTCGGCGATGGCGAAGATGCCGGCCACGGTGCCATCGACCGCGATGAAGATCGCCGTTGCGCCGTCGCGGCGCAGGGCATCGGCGTCCGCATCCAACGCGGCACTGGAGATGCCGATTTCATCGAGGAAACGGGAATTGCCCAGAGCGATCCGTTTCCCCTCCACCGTGCCGACAGCCCCTTTGCCGGTGGGACTGTCGAAATCCATGACCGCCGGGGTCGCCAGGCCACGTGCCTCCGCCGCCTGGACGATCGCCAGCGCCAGGGGATGTTCCGATGCGCGCTCCACCCCCGCCGCCAACCGCAGCAACGTGTCCTCCGTCTGTCCGGGAACCGTGACTATGGCCGTGACGGCCGGCTTGCCTTCCGTCAGAGTTCCCGTCTTGTCGACGATCAAGGTATCGATCTTCTCCATTCGCTCCAACGCCTCGGCGCTGCGGATCAGCACGCCCATTCCGGCGCCGCGTCCGATGCCGACCATGATCGACATGGGGGTTGCCAGACCCAGCGCGCAGGGACAGGCGATGATCAGCACGGACACAGCCGCAATCAGGCCATGGGCAAGTCTTGGCTCCGGTCCCCACACGGCCCAGATCAGAAAGGAAATCAGCGCCACCAGCAGCACGACAGGGACGAACCAGCCTGAAATCTGATCGGCTATGCGTTGGATCGGGGCGCGGGAACGCTGCGCGTCGGCCACCATCTGCACGATCCGCGACAGCATGGTATCGCGCCCCACCTTGTCCGCGCGCACAATCAGCGCACCGCTCTGGTTCAGCGTACCGCCGATGACCGCATCGCCCGCGGCCTTGGTGACGGGCAGGGATTCACCGGTCACCAGAGATTCATCCACGGCTGACCGCCCCTCTTGCACCGTGGCGTCAACGGGAACCTTTTCGCCGGGTCGCACGCGCAGGCGGTCGCCCACCACGATGTCGGCCAGCGGCACTTCTTCCTCTCCGCCATCGGCCCGCAGCAGCCTTGCCGTCTTCGGTGCCAGAGCAAGCAGGGCCTTGATGGCGCCAGATGTCTGCTCGCGGGCCCGCAGCTCCAGGACCTGTCCCAGAAGCACCAGCACGGTGATCACGGACGCCGCTTCGAAATAGACGGCGACCGCCCCCTCTGCATCCCTGAAGGCGTCGGGAAAGACAGACGGCATGAGCGTCGCCAGCACGCTGTAAGCCCAGGCCACGCCTGTTCCCATGGCGATCAGGGTGAACATGTTGAGGTTGAGCCTGCGCAGAGAGGCCCATCCCCTTTGGAAGAACGGCCACCCCGCCCACAGTACGACCGGCGTCGCCAGTGCAAACTGTATCCATATCGAGGCCTGCAGCGGCAGCAGATGATGCAGGCCGGGGAAGAGGTGCCCGCCCATCTCCAGAAGGAAAACCGGCAGAGTCAGGCCCAGGCCGATCCAGAAGCGCCTTGTCATATCCAGAAGCTCAGGACTGGGACCCGTGCCGGTGCCGGCCACCAATGGTTCCAGCGCCATGCCGCAGATCGGGCAGGTACCGGGATGATCCTGGCGGATTTCCGGATGCATCGGGCAGGTGAAGATGGTGCCCGGTGCCGCTGCCTGCGCCGCCACATGTCCGGCCACATACCGACCGGGCTCCGATAGGAACTTCGTGCGGCAACCCGCGCTGCAGAAGTGATATTCCTGGCCATTATACTGAGCATGATGGGCGGAAGCCGCCGGATCGACGGTCATGCCGCAGACGGGGTCCTTCACCGCGCCCGCCGACTGTCGCTGCCCGTCACCTGTTGCAGGCCCATGGTGGTGGTGATGTGCATCATGTGACTGGGTCATGATCGTTCTCCTGAAGCCGGATCAAGGTTGGCGACGCTCAAACAAAATGGTCCTTCCCGGCGCGAAAAGCAGAATGTCGTAGGGTTCGACCGCGCCAGTCTCCATGCCGGGCGCACCCTGCGGCATGCCGGGCACTGCCAGGCCGATCGCCTGCGGCCGTTCCTTCAGCAGCCGTTTGATCGCATCGGCGGGGACATGGCCCTCCAGCACATATCCCTCCACCTCGCCGGTGTGGCAGGAGGCCAGCGAGGGTGTTACACCCAGCCTGGATTTCACAGCGTCCATCGCGTCGGTCACCGTCACATCCACGGCAAAACCGGCGGTCCGCATATGATCCACCCAGGCACCGCAGCAGCCGCAGGTCGGCGACTTCCAGACCTTCATCCGGGGCTGTGCGGCGGTGGCGGCCGGCAAACCGGTAAGGTGCAGGCCGGCAAGGAACACAAGAAAATCCCTGCGCTTCATGACAATCTTCCCTCCTGTCAACCCGCTGTTACCAAGCGATCGCCATCTGCTTTCAGCACCCGAAATCATCATAGGCAATCTGATCGCGAGAGACGCCGGCCTTGCGCAGCATTTCCAAGGTCGCCTTCAGCATAGCCGGTGGCCCGCAGATCAGAAAATCACAGGATTTGAGATCGCGATGGCGGGACAGATACTGGTTGCGCACGACATCGTGGATCATGCCTTTGGGGCCCTTCCAGCCATCGGCCAGGTCCGGGTCCGACAGGGCGACGGTCCAGGTGAAGCCGCCATGTTGCTGCTGCAACCGTTCGAACTCCTCCCGATAGAGGATATCGCGGGCCGCGCGCGCGCCGTACCAGAAGGAGATGCGGCGCGTCGTTTTCTTGCGCAACAGCTCGTCGCGGATGATGGCCCGCAGCGGGGCCATTCCGGCGCCGCCGCCGATCACCACCAGTTCAAGATTGCTGTCGCTGGCAGCAAAGCTTCCAAACGGTCCGAATATCTGGACATCATCGCCAGGACGCAGGCCGAACATGAAGGCGGAACCCGCGCCGCACGGCAGGGCGGCAGGATCGGGAGACGGCATGAAGCGGACATTCAACACCAGTTCGTCCGGCAGTTCACCGGGGAAGGTCGCCATGGAATAGGACCGGCGGATGCCCCCCTGATGGCTCAGAACATCCGGCAGCCCGAGGCGCTGCCAATCCCCCTGCCATCCTTCGGGCACCTCGAACCGGTCAGGCCCTGTCGCGTAGGCCGGCACAGCCACCTGGATGAACTGCCCGGCATGGTAGGCGGGTGCCGTCCCCTCAGGCAGGCGCAGCCGGATCTCCTTGATCAGGGGACTGAGATAGCGGACGCTACCGACCTTCGCGGCATATCCACGGCTATGCAGGGCTTCCTCCGGCACGGTGACAACAGCATCCGCCGTCACAGCATGGCGGCAGGCCAGGCGATGTCCCCGCTCCAATTGCTGTTTCGGGATATGCAGACGGTCGGCATCGGTAACCGGTACCTCACGCGACAATGTCACCCGGCACTGACCGCAACTGCCCCCACCCCCGCAATTGGAGGGCAGCAGCACCCCCACGCCCGCCAGCGCATCGAAATAGGTTGCCCCCTCCGGCAGGTCCTGTCTGCGGCTGGAGCCTGAACTCGTCCGCAAGGTCACGGCCACGCCCTGCCCGCGCAGGCGCCGGTAATGCCGGGCAAGGTTGAAATCATGGCGGCCGAAGCTGTCATAGACCAGGAACAGACCGGAGACCGACAGCCACAGGGCCGCCACCGCCGCCAGGATGATCAGCGGATGGTTGAAACTCTCCCGCTCTGTATAATCCATGATATGCAGCATCCAGGCGATATCCCAGAGCCGCCAACTGTCATTGCGCCGCTCCAGGACCCGCCCCGTCTCTGCGGAGACATAAAGCGTTGTGTTGTCGGCGTCCGCAAAGGCGACCCGCCATATCGGCCCCTCATGTTTGCGGGTTTCCAGGTTCGGGCCGGCCAGACGTTCGACACCAGCGATGCTAGCGGTTCCCGCATAATCCTGCCGGGCGATGTCGCGTGCCAGTTGTTCGGTGATCTCGACCCGCGATCCGTCGGTCGCCGACAGAAGGCGCACACCATGGGCGGTATGCACCTCATAGACAAAGCTCCCGGCCAGCGGTCGAAGACGCAGGGCGTTGACCGGACCCGCCAGTCTGTTCCTAATCTCGGCCAACGACAGAGAGGGTGCCTCGGCCGGCAATGTCGGGGGGATGTCGCTGCGCCGCGTGTGCTCGCCGCTAACAGCGTGGTGGTCGATCAGGGCCATGGTCGCCCCGCTCAACGCCCACAGCGCGAACTGGACGCCCATCAGCAGCCCGACCCATTTATGGAACCAACGGAATGTCTGAAGCATCGCGGCTCCCCTCAACGCGCGGCGGCCGCGCGGCGGCGGCGGAAACTGTAGAAAAGCAGCCAGACGCCGCTGATCATGACAATGGAGGCGGCAATCGTGGCCACCCGGACCAGTGGGTTGTTCACATCCTCGCGCTCCGCATAATCCATGATGTGGAACATCCAGACAAAATCGAAGGTGCGCCAGAGATTGTGCCGGCGGGCCAGCAGGTCGCCAGTCACGGGTGAAAGATAAAGCGTGTGGTCGTTCCAGCCCTCGAACCGCACCTGCCAGACCGGCGCGGCGCGGCCCCGGATCTCCGATGGCGCCTCCGCCAGCAGGGTGACGGAACCGACCGCTGCCTTGCCTTTATAGAGCGTGCGGGCCACATCTTCCGCTTCCCTGCCGGAAAGCGGCGGGCGCTCCGTGCCGGTTACGGCATTGACCAGCGTGACGCCGCCACCATGTTCCACCACGTAATGCGGGTCATTGAGCAGCGACTTCAGCCGGACGGAGCGGATATCGCCATAGGCCTGCCGGACCTGGTTGATGTCCACGCGCACCCTGTCCAGAGCCAGTGGCTGCTGAGGGCCGTGGAGATGGACGAAATGGTCGCCATGGATGATCTCGATGGGAACGACGACCATGTAAAGACCGCTGAGGGCCCAGATCAGGGCCTGAATCCCGATCAGCAGGGCCAGCCATTTATGCGTCTTCCGGGCAATGGAAGCGGGGCGCATTCATGCCTCCAGAACAGTGCGAAGGATACCCGCCGCCCCGCCCGGGTGGAACGGGGCGGCGGGTGGAAGATCAGAAACTGTAGGTCAGGCGGACATAGCCCCGACGCCCCAGCAGGTCATAGGTCATGGTATCGGTATTGCCATCCGTCCAGCTTTTGATGAAGGGCGCATCGCGGTCGAACAGATTGTCGACACCCACGGCAACACGGGCCCCGTCCACCACCTGATAGCTGGCCTGGATGTTGTGATAGAAGATGTTGGGCGTGCGATAGCCGATGTCAGTCGGTGCAGCATTAAAGTCGGTGGCCTTGCCGATCCATTGCACTGAATAAGTGGCGTTCCACTTCTCGTCCGACACGGTGCCGGACACGTTGGAACGCCAGTGCGGGAAGCCGCCATTGCCACCGCCGATATGCCCGTCGAAGATGATGGGGGCTGCCCCCTGGAACGGGGTGATGGTATACTTGTCCAGGTACGTGGCGTTCCAGTCCAGCGCCACGCCAAGATCGGCCAGTTCGAACTGGTACAGCAGGCCGAAATCGACGCCGCGCATCTTTTCCCGGCCGGTATTCACCGGCTGGGCTGACAGGAAATTGATCTCCCCGGTCAGCGCGTTGCGGGTGAAATGCTGCGACCCGCAGAACGGATGGTTCAGGGCCGTCGCATTGTAGCAGACTGACAGCTTGGTCGATCCGGGGATGGAGCGGATGGCATCCTTGATGCGGATATCGAACAGGTCGGCAGTCAGGGTCAGGCCGTCGACGAATTCCGGCTGGATCACCGTGCCCACGGTAAAGCTGTCGGAGGTCTCGGGCTTCAGCGCACTGTTGCCGCCCACCGTGGTCAGGATGGTGTTACCCAACTGGCGGAAGCCGGCGGGCACGCCGCTGGCCCGGCAATTGGCCGCTACGATGGAGCTGGCGGGCAGTGCCGCGTAGTTGGAGCAGGGATCGGTGGTGGTCAGGTTGCCTTCCGACACGCCGCCGAATAGTTCCGGCACATTGGGAATGCGGAAGGCCGTACCATAGGTGGCGCGCAGCCGTACACCGTCGATGACCTGCCAGTCCAGGCCGGCCTTGTAATTGTCGGCGCTGCCGAACAGGTCATAGTCGGAATAGCGCGCCGCCGCGTTCAGTTCCAGCCGCCGGGCGAAGGGCAGATCGGATAGCAGCGGAACCTGGAGTTCCAGATAGGCCTCCTTGGCCTTCACCCGGCCGGCGATCGGGTCCTGCTGATTGGTGTTGGCGATGCCCAGCACGGTCAGCGCATCGGGATCGCGCCAGCCCTTGTCCTTGCGCCAGGCCACGCCCGTGGCGAAGCCGACATCGCCGGCCGGCAGTTCGAACAGCGACCCGCTCAGGTCGAAGGTGCCGCTGATCTGCTCGTTCCCGCCGCTGTCGCGGCTGGTATAGAGGATGTAATCCAGCACCTGCGGGGTCAGGTCGCCCGCCCCCAGATAGTCGCCACAGGGAATGGCGGCACCTGCGGCAGCACTGCAGACAGCGGTGTTGAGGGTCTGGCGCACACGGTCCAGGTTGGCGACATTGGTCGACCCGTCCACGCCCTTGTTGCGGCCCCAGTTGAAAGCGGCCTCCCAGCGCCAGCCATTGGCGAAACGCCCGTCCAGGCCGACCACGGTGCGCCAGGTATCCACATCCTGATAGAATTCGCGTGGGCCGGGTTCGGCCAGGCGGCGGCCCTGGATGGTCAGGGTCTGGCCCGTGGGATTGGTCGGGTTGTTGGCGGCGACGGTCAGATTGCGCAGAGTGCCCGGCGTGGCGATCTGATCGGATTGCCGGTTGGTGAACATCAGTTCGGAGAACAGCCGCACCTCGTCCGACAGGTTCAGGTGGCCGAACATGTTAGCGGAAAAACGCTCGATCGGATTGACCGCGTTCAGGAACGGGTTGGAGTTGAAATTATGCTTGGCCCCGGAGTAGGGCTCGTAGAAATTGCCGTTGCCGCCCGGCGTCTGGTTGAAATTGATGCTCTGGCCGTTGGGCAGCAGCGCACGGCCGCCAACGGTGGACGAGCTGCCGACGCAGACCAGTTGCCCGCCGCTTTCGCCCAGACCGCAGGGCTCGCGGTCGGCCAGATTGACCGCTTCGGACTTGTAATAGCTGAAAGTGGCGACCATCGATCCCTTGTCGCCGGACGTGCCCCAGGTCAGGTCGGCACTCTTCTCCTCGCCATCCCCCTCGTCGGTGATGCCATATTTGGCCGACACCTCGACCCCGTCGAAATCGGTGCGGGTAACGATGTTGACCACACCGGCCACGGCATCGGCGCCATAGATGGCCGATGCGCCATCCTTCAGCACATCAATGCGCTGAATGACCGATACCGGGATGGTGTTCAGATCGGGCGCGGAATTGGCGCCCGTGCCGCCAGCCACGACACGGCGGCCGTTCAGCAGCACCAGGGTGCGATTGATGCCCAGGCCACGCAGATTGACCTGCGCCGTGCCATAGCCGTTATTGGCCCAATAGGCGTTGGTCTGGTTGCCCGCGAAGCCGGCGCTGGACGGCAGGCGCTGGAGCAGCGTTTCCACGCTTGTGACGCCGGTGTTCCGGATGGCCTCCGCCGTCAGGACGGTGGCCGGGCCCACGCCCGTGATGTCCTGGCGTGCAATGCGGCTGCCCGTCACCACGATCTCTTCCAAGGCGCGGCTGTCCTGCGCCTGTGCCGGCGCGGCCAGCACGCCCGTGGCGAGCGCGGTGGCAATGAAGAGGTTCCCCGTTGCTTTTGTCATGATCTGAAGTCCCTGTTCCAGAGAGCGAAGGACCCATGCCGTGATCCGCATCGGCGGACGCTTACGGCAGAGCGGGTCGCTTCGCTTGGAGAATTAAAGTGAATCCCCCATCCATCCGGTTCCCGCCGCGACTCGAAAAGGAGAAGCGACGTGGATATTCCTGCGGATATCGGCCCGTTTATTTTAGATATCCGGGACGTTTCCTGTTTATCGGGCTGTTTTCATGCACAATTTTGCTCACCACGCTGATTTATTCAGCATGCCGATGCAAAGGCTGTGCATGGCGATGATCGCAGCAAAGCCGGATTTGGATGGAGGTTTATTGCCCGGGTGGAATCCGGGCGGGACGATGCGCACAAGGCGCACATGTCCAATGTTCAGCCGGCGACCGGTGGTCGAAGGTCGGGCGCATGGCGGATACCCACCATTACGGCTGCTTCCACCGGCTTGCGGCTGCTGTTCTCCGGCGCGGGCAGCACCATCGCCGCGCCCGACGGCAGGCCCGCAAGGGCGGTCAGGCAATGGATCACGCCGCAGCAGGCGCCGCCATCGGTACAGTCGATGGGGCATTCCCCGTCCGCCTGCATGTCGCTGGCCATGGCCAGACGGTGATGATCCAGGCCGCGCAACGTCACCGCCTGATCATGGCGATCTTCGATGGTGGGATAGTTGTGGACTGCGTTGGCGCTGGCCGAACCGGAAATGACGAAGACGAGCGCCATGGTCAGGACGGCAAACCCGACCAAGCACAAGCGCCGCATCATTTCCATTCTGTCCGCCAAGTCCCGCCCCCAGGCTGGATTGAACTTAGGCCAATGAGTACAAAAGGATGTTAGACTGCCACTCATGCAGCGTCAACAGCATGGATGACTTTTCCGTGACAGGCCGGTCCTTTTTGGGAAAGGACCGGCCAACCCGGTATCAGAACCAGAACCGGATACCCGTCACGAAGGAGAGCGAACCCGGGTCCTCGCCATCGGCACGGGCCAGGCTGGCAGTGCCGCCCAGCTTGCGTTCCCAGTTGACGCCGACATAGGGGGCGAACTCCTTCACCATTTCATAGCGCAGGCGCAGGCCCAGCGTGATGTCGGTGAAGCCGCGTCCAGTGTCCAGTTCCCTTACGCGCCGGGCCGACGCATTGGCCTCCAGGCTGGGCTGCAGGATCAGCTTTTGGGTGATCAGCAGTTCATATTCGGCCTTCAGCCGGGCGGAGATGTCCCCGTCCTCGCTGATGAAGGCCTGGGCATTCACCTCGAAGAAATAGGGCGCCACGCCGTTGAGGCCGACCACGCCATAGCGGGTCTGCGGCTGAGGGCGTACATCGTACCGGATACCGGCCTGTAGGTCCCAGAATTCCGACCACATCCGGCTGTAGAGAAGCTGGAATTCCGCTTCCTCCACCCCCTCGCCGGTCGGCCTCTCACCTTCGGTATTGAACCAGATCTTTTCCATATCGCCACCGTACCAGCCCTGTGCCTCCCATTTCAGGACATTGCGCCCTTCCTGCCAGCGGTTCTCCAACTGATCCACCTTGAAGGTGCCGATCAGGGGCAGATGATCATGGTTGGTCCCATGCGCATGATCCTCCGCCGCCCCGGCACCGGCAACGCCCAGCACCAGGGTGGCGGCCAACGCCGCCTGCTTGTATATCGCTTTCATTCTGCGTCCCCTCAAAGACTTGCGGTCTTCGGCGCGACGATGAAGCGTGTCATCATGCCGGACGCCATGTGATAGAGCAGGTGGCAATGGAAGGGCCATTCGCCGGGCTCGTCCGCCGTGAGTTGCACGGATGTCGATTGGCCCGGTGGCACCAGGACGACATGCTTTCTGGGCATGCGGTCGGTCTGGCCATTCTCCAACTCCATGAACATGCCATGCAGATGCATCGGATGCGCCATCATGGTCGTGTTCACGAAGCGGATACGTATCCGGTCACCATAGGCAACGCGGATCGGCTCGCCCTGGTCGAACTTCTGCCCGTTCAAGGTCCAGATGTAACGCGACATCATGCCGGTCAGTTGCACCTCGATTTCATGCGTCGGCTGGCGCAGGTCCTTGGATTTGGTCAGGGATTTCAGATCGTCGTAAGATAACGCCTTCATCCCCATGGGCGTGGCGGCATCGGCCCAGCCCAGCGGTCGTCCCTGGCTGGCCGCCGCCATGCCACCATGGGTCATCCCCGCCATGCTGGCATGGTTCATCGCGCCAGGATCCATTCCCGGCATGGCCCCGTGACCCATCGCCCCATGGTCCATGCCGCCGGAGCCTTGGCTCATGGTACTATGGTCCATGGAACCTTCGCCCATGCCGGCATGGGCCATGCCCATATCCTCCATAGTCAGGATGGTGCGCGGGCGCAGTTCCGGGATTGGCGCCTCCATGCCCTCGGCCACGGCGATGGTCGCGCGGGCATAGCCACTGCGGTCGATCGGCTCCGCCAGGAAGGTGAAGGGTTTGTCCCCCTCCGGCATGACGATGACGTCATAGGTTTCGCCCACGCCGAAGCGGAACTCGTCCACCTTCACGGGCATCACATTCTGCCCGTCGGCGGCCACGACAATCATGGACAGGCCGGGGATGCGTACGTCGAAGATGCTCATCGCCGAGCCGTTGATGATACGCAGCCGCACCCGCTCGCCCGGCTTGTAAAGGGCCGTCCAATTGTCCCGGGGGCCCTTGCCGTTGATCAGGAACTGGTAACCGGTCACGTCCGCCAGATCGGTGGCATCCATGCGCATGTCGCCCCAGTCGAGCCGGTCGCGGATGGTTGCCTTCAGTCCGTCGCGCTCCGCATCGTTGAAGAAGTCGGACAGGGTGCGCTTGCCCCTATTGTAGTAGCCTTCGCTGACCTTCAGGTTGCGCAGCACCGTTTCCGGCTTCTGCGCCGTATGGTCGGACAGGAAGACCACGTAGTCGCGGTCGGCACGCACCGGTTCCTTGCCCGCCGGGTCAATGATGATGGCGCCATACATGCCCTCCTGTTCCTGGGACGCTGAATGGCTGTGATACCAGTAGGTACCGGCCTGACGGAGCTGGAACCGGTAGGTATAGGTCTGGCCTGGGCGGATCGGCTCGAACCCGTTGAAGCCGGGCGACCCGTCCATCACTCCCTCCAGCAGCAGCCCGTGCCAGTGGATTGAGGTGGGTTCGTCCAGCCGGTTCGTTACTTGCACCACCACCTCCTCCCCCTCGCGCCAGCGCAGAGTGGGGGCCGGGATGGAGCCGCCGATGGCGATGGCGCGGGTCGTAACCCCATCCACGGTTATCCGGGTACGCTCCACCGCCAGTTCCAATGCCGGACCAGCGGCTGCGAAGCTCTGGCGACCTGGGAGTATGCTCACCACGCCCGCCAATCCTGCGGCACTGGCCAGACGCAACGCATCGCGCCGGGAAAGGCCGCTTGCTTGGTTGTTCATGCCTGCCTCCGTCATTTGGCGACGCTGATCTTGCCGACCATGCCGGCTTCGTAATGACCAGGAATGTTGCAGGCAAATTCCAACGTGGTGGCGTCGCCGAAGGTCCAGACCAGTTCACCGGTCTTGCCCGGCTCCACCAGAATGCTATTGGGATCATCATGGTCCATATGGTTCATTCCCATAGCGGAATGATCCATATGCGCCATGTCCTTGTTGATGCCGGTGGCCGTCAGCATGCCGTGATCGACCATCATGGCCATCATCTTCTGATGTTCGGCGTGACCGGCGGGCGTGCCGATATTGAATTCATGCAGGAACTCGCCCTTGTTGACGATAACGAAGCGAACGGTCTCACCGGCCTTCACGGTGAGCGCCTCTTGGCTGAAGAAGTTATCGCCCAGTTCGATGGGGACGGTTCGCGTCGTCACCGTAGCCTTGCCCGGCTGCCCGATGGCAGCGGGGCTGGGCGAAGAATGGCCTTGATGGGCGCCATGGTCCATTTGCGCCATAGCCGTGCCAGGCAGTGTCAGCAGGCTGAAGCCGGCGACCAGCGCCGCGCGCAGCGTGTCGGAGATGCGGTTCATGTTCAGCAATCCTTTTGGTCGTGCCGCCGCGCCAAGCGCACGCGGCACCGTTATTCGTCGCCATGAGTTTCATAAGCGAGACCAGCCATACCGGTACGGATGCTGACAGTTACTCCGTCCGCGATAGGACAGCGTATGGTCGCAAGCATCGTGGATGTCTGGCTGGGCCATGTCCGCTTTCCGATGCGGACAGGATGAAGCTGTTTCGCGCCGTCAATGGTGCGAGGAACAGCTCAAAGGCCAAGTCGGGGCGGGCGCCGCAAGGGGGAAACCGACCGTCCAGCCATCATACTGTCAGCAGGTGCCCGCAGTCGCAGGATTTCCCATCCGACCCCACTGAAGCAAAGGTCGGGGACGGGCAGCACTGTCGCCATGCCACAGGCGAAAAGGCAACAATTCGACGCGCCAGAACCTGACGCGTCGAATTGAGCATCCTGCCCATCTGGCGTACTCGTATGGTCTTCATGGGCATGTTGTACGTGCGTCTGGCTATCCACATGATGGACCGCCATCGCTGTCGTTGATGAAGTATCCGATTGGCCTGCCATTGCCATATGCGCACCATAGCCACCCAAGCCCCCCAAACTCATGAGGGCGCTGATGAGCACGGCGGCCATGTAGCGTGGAATGGACATGTCTGTTCGCAACAGCTAACACTGTGACACTACGTGATTAAATTATCATATCCAGGAGTGAGATAGCAAGGACACCTGAGCCCTCTGTCTGACTTCAGAAATGTCGAAGTGGCACGGGACGCCATGAAGAAAGGGGCGCCCACCTTTGCAGATGGACGCCCCCCCGGCTACTCAAAAGGTCATCAAAGACCGTTCAGCAGCAATCGCCACCGGCACCGCAGCAGGCCAGGACCAGATCGCAGCAGGTCTCCATTGCCTGCACAACGACGTCGGGGGCCGCAGCATAGGCGGTGGCCGTGCCGACCAGAAAAGTGGCCACGGCGAGAAGAGCAAAACGCTTCATCTTCATTCTCCAGTTTCAAACAGTGAAGTCGCAAATGATCAGGCAGCCTCACCCACGGGGAGGGGGATCATCGACGTCAATCTCCCGACCGGTCCGCAGGTCCGCCATCGTCCTCGCCCATTCCCCCTGGAGAGGTTCAGACAGCACCACGGCCACCGTGCGCACCGGCAGTATCAGGCAAAGCAGTGCGCAAGGGGTCGGACACCGCATCGGCATCGGGCCGCAGCAATCATCGTCGCAGCCGTCCTCATGGGACGCCATCATCGACCGGGAGGTCATGCTGTCTTCCAACATGAACTGGGCGGAAGCGACAGGCGCATTCCACCCGGAAAGCCCAAGCACGAACATCATCACAAGCGCCAGCAACCGTCGGGAACGGAGGACGCTGCCTTGGGGTCCGCGCTTGGACCTATATGCTCGACGTTGGATCAGCATCGTCGCAATTCTAATGAATTGCCGGAGCGCAGGCAATTCCGGAGTTCAAGCGATGAGATGCCTCCCATCGGGTCATCACCTGCCGCACGACCAAACGAACGTTCCTGATTTGTCCGCTTAGCGTGGTTTTCCGCCCTTTCTATGTAGGGACCCCGTTCAGGCCGGGTATCGTGGTCAAAGATGTTGCCCGACGGCTCGGGGTCCATGAGAGCCTGCCATGGAACTGGAGGGCAAAGGCCTAATGGGCATACGCCGGATGCTTACTATACGGGTCACTTTTCCACGCCGGATAACGATGTGATTTCCGCCGCATCAGCCCACCAGTTCTCTCTATGTTCCACGGAACGGTACATAATATTCACTTTCGTCTTGGCACCCCAACGGCCCCCCAAAAAAAAGCGTTGGCCTGGAATCCCGCAACTACAATGAACCATATTCAATTGCGCCAGAAGCCAATCAGCGGAAGGGCGCATACGATGTGCGGAGCACCACTTCCCGCTCCTGGCATAGATGCCACGACGTAGCCGCTGCCCTTGTCTCCAAGCGGCAGAAGCTGTCGGTGGTCGGGGATGGAGCAATGGCGATCCAGGCGCTTCAGCACCTGGGTGTCATCACTCAAGCGAAAGGCGAAGGCGGTCGCCGGATGGCCGTCCAACTGGTCGAGGCGGACACTCCGCCCGACCAGGGCCTTGTCACCTCTACGCAGTAGGGGTTCGGCGCTATCGCCCTGGGAGATTTCGAACGCACCGGACAGCAGCGGCAGCACGTCTACCATATCCACGGGATCGCACGGCTTTTTTGCTTGGGGCAAAGCGCCGAACAGGCCGCACACGACGCGGCGCAGTTCCACACCTTCCTGCGGATACACCTTGTGAAAGTGACCGGCGTAGCCGGACAGAACGATGCGCTCGGCCTCCGTTTCCAGCTTGCACCAGCCGACCCGGGCTTCGCCCGCCACCGTGTCCCAGGCCAACACCAGATCTTGGGCACGCGGTTTGCCGATCAGCGGCTCAACGATCAGCAGTGTGCCTGGGTCGATCGGCGGCGGGAGCCATTCCGCAGCCGTACCCACCGCAAACATGGTGTGCCGCTCAGGATCGATCTTCAGCAGGTCGGCGTCGGGAGGCGGCTCGTCCGCCGCGACACCTTCTCCGTCGCTGGCGGCAAGGTGCCCGATGATCCCGACGGCACATGCCGGGGCACGGGCGTTCGGAAACGGAATGACGTTGGCGTTCTTCTCCGGCGCTTCTTCAGGCCAGTGATGCAGAATGGAAAGGCATTGCTCTCTAATTTCGAGAAATGCATCGAGCATGTCGTCCGCCGCCTGCGCATGGTTCTGGCGCAGATCCTCGGCCTGGAAATGGACGGCCCAATTCAGAGCCTCGCCAAGATCGACCTTGTCGGGAGACCCGTCGGGCAGCAGGGAAAGAATTGCCTTGAACGGTTCGCGTGAGTGCGGCAGCGCTGCGTTGCCGGTCAACGCGTGCAGCCGCTTGCCCAAGGGCTGTAAAGTCGGGTGGTCGTGGACAGGGTCTTTCCCTTCGTTCAGTAACTCGACTAATGTCCTCTCAACGAAGACACGGGCTTCTCGGCAAAAATTCTGGATGGCGGAATCGGTGGATTTCTTGGCTCGCCACATCTGCCGTTGAAGGATAATCTGATCTTGGTGGGGGTCTAACCTCACAATGTCGTATTCGTCCGGTCGAGCTACTAGATCCCATCGGGAAACCTTCTCGCTCACCGCCGCGCCGATGTGGAGATCTCCGGCGCGCGCCACCCTGGCGGAAAAGACACGGTCGAAAGTGAGGACGAAAGGCTTGAACTCCTGGCGCGTGCACGCCACAAGGCCCTTTGCCAGATTCCGCTGGTTGTCCTCATCGAATAGGCTTTGCGGATCGTCAAGGAGCACGAACTGCAAACCACCGTCGCGCTCCCACACATATTTGGTGAGCGCCAGCACGAACGAGAAGAGCTGCGCCCTCTGGCGCGAGCTGTTGGTGATCTGGGCGGCATCGCCCGCCACACCGCCCTGCTCGGCCCGCGAAACGAGAGCGGAACCATCGTGTTCGAGTGCGACAAGTGCAGGGCCGACGTTGTTGGAGTCACGGTAGACCAGCTTCAAAAACGCACCGGTTTCCTTGTTCAGGGTGGCCAACAGGCCGCCCACCTGAACATCGACCACCTGCTTCAGCGCCTTGAGGCCTTCAAGAGCATCCGCAGCCGTCGCGGCCTTGGCGATCCGGGTATCCTCTTCCGTCCAACGCGTCTGGAGTGTGCGCAGCTCGCGCAGGTGGCCCTGCGCGGCGGCCACGGGCACGTGATCGTGCAACAGGGTGCGCAAGCCATCAATTGCGGCGAGCAGGCTGCCAGCCGGCACAGCCTCGCCCTCGGCCAACCCCGTGCCGTAGGCCACCGATACTGCCCCCGAGCGCCGCTCCGCAGTGTCTGCTGCCCACATTGCGACATCCAGAAGAGCGGCCGTCATTTGGACTGCCTTCTCAACCCGCGACCCCGCAAGATCGGAATGCAGGTTTGGCAAAGCTGAGGAGGTTGGATCGGGTAGGCCAACCGCACGGGCCGCGAGCGCTCCCCCCGCATGTACGACTAGTGTCGCCAAAGTGGGAGTGTCCTTGAGTTGGGCCGCCATATTGGCGGCGGCACTCTTCGCCCAGTCGGCACCAAGAGAAGTCGAAGTCAGAATCTGAATGTGCTTCAACTCATTCGCGACGGCCTCCGGCAAATTCTTCTTAAAGTCATTCACCGCCTGCTCGACAAATTGATCGAGCGTAAACTGAAGGTCGGCGAGATCCTTCTGTGCTTCGGCCAATGCCTTA
>NZ_JBLTXA010000035.1:0-40233 GCF_048066175.1 Niveispirillum fermenti
CGATGCCTGCTGCAACGCATGGAACAGCATCATCGCACAAACAGGGAAAATTCGACAAATCGCTTCAAGGCAATGGACAACGGTCAATCATTAGGGAGATTGGTATTAGCGTGGTTTTTCGCCCCTTCTATGTCGTGACCCCTTACCGGTCATGAGTTTGCCCGGAACATAATTTCCTTAAACGCCCGTCTGGGAAGTTCTATTTTATTTCAATACTTTATACAAGGTTGTGGTGATTTGAACCCATCGCAACCTGGCTGGCGCGTTGAGCGCCCGCGCGCGCATGCATGCTTGTGCAAAGCACCTTGCACGACAAACCGGACCCCGGCCGCAGCATGGGTGACACTGGCGGGGTGGCGCGGTTTCAAAAGGTGGCTGCCCTGGCCGGATGAAGAAACATGGCCCATCGCGCGGCAACGGCCACGGAGATCGCGGGGAAACCACCAGGGCGCATCATGCAGGGGCGGGCGTTTGGTTGAGGGAAATGGCGGCCTGCTTGTACATGGCTGGCCGCGTTCGGGGGCGCAATCCTTCCCACCCACCCTATCGGCGGGCCATGCCACGCCCGCACGGCGGCGGTGACCGCAGCACCAGATCCCGGTGAGAGCAACTCACCGGGATCTGGCATCAGAAGAACGCCTGGATGCCCGTGATGGCGCGGCCCAGGATCAGGGCGTGGACATCGTGGGTGCCTTCATAGGTGTTGACGGTTTCCAGGTTCAGCATGTGGCGGATCACATCGAATTCGCCGGAAATGCCGTTGCCGCCGTGCATGTCGCGGGCTGTGCGCGCGATGTCCAGGGCCTTGCCGCAATTGTTGCGCTTGACCAGGGAGATCATTTCCGGCGCCACCTGGCCGGCATCGAACAGGCGGCCCACCCGCAGGCTGGCCTGCAGGCCCAGCGAAATCTCCGTCTGCATGTCGGCCAGTTTCTTCTGCACAAGCTGGGTGGCGGCCAGGGGACGGCCGAATTGCTGGCGATCCAGCGTGTAGGTGCGGGCCGCGTGGAAACAGGCCTCCGCGGCGCCCATGGCGCCCCATGAAATGCCGTACCGCGCCCGGTTCAGGCAGCCGAACGGCCCCTTCAGGCCCGACACGCCGGGCAGCAGCGCCTCCTCCGGCACCACGACGCCATCCATCACCACCTCGCCCGTGATGGAGGCGCGCAGGCTGAGCTTGCCGTCGATCTTCGGCGCGGACAGGCCCGGCATGCCCTTTTCCAGCACGAAGCCCCGGATCGCGCCGTCATGCGCGTCGGACTTGGCCCAGACCACGAAGACATCGGCGATGGGGGCGTTGGTGATCCACATCTTGGAACCGGTCAGGCGGTAACCGTCGGCCACCTTTTCCGCCCGCGTGCGCATGCCGCCGGGATCGGACCCGGCATCGGGCTCCGTCAGGCCGAAGCAGCCGATCCATTCGCCCGACGCCAGGCGCGGCAGGTATCGCTGCTTCTGCGCCGGGCTGCCATAGGCCTCGATCGGGTACATGACCAGGGAGGATTGCACGCTCATCATCGAGCGATAGCCGCTATCCACCCGCTCCACCTCGCGCGCGACCAGACCATAGGCGACATAGCCGACCCCGGCCCCGCCATGGTCGGGCGACACGGTCATGCCCAGCAGGCCCATTTCCCCCATCTCGCGGAAGATGGCGGGGTCGGTCTGTTCGGTCTCGAACGCCTGCCGGACGCGGGGGCGCAGCTTTTCCTGGGCGAAGGCGCGGGCGCTGTCGCGGATCAGCCGCTCCTCCTCCGTCAACTGGTCGTTCAGCAGGAAAGCGTCATCCCATTGGAACGCGGCCATGCCAGCCATCGTGAAACCCCATGCGTGGAAGAAGTCCGGATGACAAGCGATACGCCGCGCATGGCCGCGGCGTAAACCTGTTTCGTCACGCAGCCCCTTCCCGCCGGGGCCGGCATCAGCTTGGCAGGAACCGTTCCGCCCGGATGGCCGACGGCGCCAGCCCGCCCGCCGCCAGGAAACGGCCGGCCGCCCCCACCATGCCGGGCGGGCCACAGAGATAGGCCGTCATGCCCGGCACCAGATCGGCGGCGGACAGCACCGACAGGGCCGTGCCCTGCACCACCCCGTCCGGCAGCGCCCCGCCGGCCGGGTCGAACAGGGCCACCCGCACCGACAGGCCCGGCCGCACCGCCGCCAGATCGCGCAATTCGTCCAGATAGAACAGATCCTCGGGCCGGGAACAGCCGAAGCAGAGCAGGGCCGGCACCCCCGGCCCCATGGTGCGGATCATGGACAGGACGGGCGCCAGCCCCGTGCCGCCGGCAATGAACAGATGGGCGGCCGCCCGATCGTCGAAGGCGAATGACCCCAGCGGCCCGTGCAGCGCCACCCGGTCGCCGGCCTGTGCCCCGTCGCGCAGCCATTGTGACATCTGCCCCCCCGGCACATGCCGGATCAGCAGTTCCACCAGCGGCAGGTCGGCCGGGCGGCTGGCGATGGAATAGGCGCGCACCGCCTTCAGCCCCGGCGGGCGCACGCGCAGATACTGGCCCGGCTGGAAGCTGAAATCCTCCGGCGATGCCAGTTCCAGCAACAGACGATGCACGGTGGGGCTGGCCGCCGTGACCGACACGACATGCGCGGCGTGCCGGGCCGGTTCCGGCGCCGGCGGGTCCAGCCGGTAGGGCACGCGGAACCGCGCATCGCCCGTCAGCCGCGCCAGGCAGGTGGGCATCAGCCCGGCCGCCCGTTCCTCCGCCGTCAGCGGCAGCGCCATGGTGCCGGCATCCAGCACGGCCCCGCCATCCAGATGCTCGGCAATGCAGGTGCCGCAGGTGCCGGCACAGCAATCATGCCGCACGGGCGCATCCGCCTGCATCACCGCTTCCAGCACCGTCTGGTCCGGGGCCACATCCACCGTCAGCGTGCCGCCATCCTGGAAAAGAAATTCCGCCTTGAACATTCGCTCACCCAACCGCTCGCTTGCATGATTGTCATACAATCATATAGCATGAGCCAAGATGGAAGACGGAAAACCGATTGCATGTTGCAAACCCGATTTTTTGTCATACAATCATACAAGATTGACACAGGGACGCAGGTATCATGGACGAGCAGAACCTTGTAAACCCGGACGTGGTGAAGGCCGTCGGCGATTGGGGCGGCTATGTGGAAGCCAAGATGGGCTTCCGGAACCACTGGTATCCGGTCCGTTTCTCCAAGGAGATCGACGAGGGCCAGATCGAGATCGTCAAGGTGCTGGGCGAGCAGCTTCTGCTGAAGCGGATCGACGGCAAGGTCTATGCGATCCGCGACCGCTGCCTGCATCGCGGCGTGCCGCTGTCGCGCAAGCCCGACTGCTATACCAAGGACACGATCACCTGCTGGTATCACGGCTATACCTACCGGTTCCAGACGGGCGAGCTGGTAAACATCCTGGCCGTGCCGGACAGCCGGCTGATCGGCCGGCGCAAGATCGTCTCCTACCCGGTGGAGGAGGCCAAGGGCCTGGTCTTCGTGTTCGTGGGCGACACGGACGAGGACAATCCCCCGCCGCCGCTGGCCCAGGATGTGCCGCCCGGCTTCCTGGATGAGGATGTGATGGTGCTGGGCAAGCACCGGGTCGTCAATTCCAACTGGCGGCTGGGGGCTGAAAACGGGTTCGACAGCCTGCACATCTTCATCCACAAGGATACGACCCTGCGCCATTACCGGCATTTCAACTTCCCCATCGGCCACACACCCCTGCCGGGTGCCGTGGAACTGGTGCAGGATGCGGACGGCCCCAAGGGCGTGATCGATGATTTCGCCCAGCACCATCCGGTGTGGGAAGGCGTGATCGACGGGCGCGTCGTGGTGCGCGGCCCCCGCACCCCCAATGTTTCCGGCACGTCGGCGTCGGTCGGCACGTCGATCTGGCTGCCGGGCGTGCTGAAGGTGGCGGAATTTCCGGGGCCCGGCCTGACGCAGTTCGAATGGTACGTGCCGATGGACGACAAGACACATCTTTATGTCCAGACCATCGGTTGCCCCGTGGCCAGCGAGGAGGACCGGAACACCTTCGCCGGAGAATTCGAATCCGTCTGGAAGCCCCACGGGCTGGACGGGTTCAACGGTGACGACATCTGGGCGCGCGAGGTGACGGAGCCCTTCTATGCCGATGATTTCGGCTGGGTGGATGAAATGCTGTGCGAGCCGGACGTGACCATCCTGGAATGGCGCCGCCTGGCATCCCGCCACGGCCGCGCCATCCAGACCCCGGCGCATCTGCGCTGAGGGTGGGGGGCGGTGCGGCCCCTTGCCTTCACTTCCCTCTCACTCCCGTCATTCCCGCGAAAGCGGGGATCCAGCGCAGAGCGGCGTCAGCCGCGACAGGGGTCATATCGGCGCTGACCGCGCCTCACGCTGGCTTCCCGCTTTCGCGGGAATGACGGTGGAAGGTGCGGGGGATGATTGTGGAGGGGCGTTGCCGGTTGGAATGAAATGTTGAAAGGGGCGACGTCGTGTGCCCCTCCCCCCCCAAAGGATCACCCCCATGACCATCACTTCCCACTTCATCGACGCGGACGGCATCCGCACCCATTACCTGGAATCCGGGACCGGCCCCGTGCTGGTGCTGGTGCATGGCGGCGGGGCCGGGGCGGATAGCTGGGGCAACTGGAAGGAATGCATCCCGCATTTTGCCAAGCGCTTCCGCGTCATCGCGCCGGACATGGTCGGGTTCGGCCGGACCGACAAGCCGTCGCCGGATGAGTATCAATATGACCAGCCGGGCCGTGGCCGCCATCTGCTGGCCTTTCTGAAGGCCATGGGCATCGACAAGGCGGCCCTGGTCGGCAATTCCATGGGCGGCGCCACGGCCATTTCGGTCACCCTGGCCGATCCGGACCGCGTGTCGAAGCTGGTCCTGATGGGCAGCGCCGGGCTGCCGATCCCGGAAAAGCCGTCGGCCCACCTGCTGCACAATCTGAACTATGATTTCACGCTGGACGGCATGCGCCGCGTCATCGGCGGGCTGACGGCGCCGGGCTTCGTGCCGTCGGACGAAATGGTGCAGTACCGCTACGACATTGTCGACCCGCCGGCGGCGCGCGCCGCCCTGGCCGCCATCAATGGCTGGACCCGCAAGGGCACGCTGAACTTCGCCGAGGATGATCTGCGCACCATCAAGCATCCGGTGCTGGTGGTCAATGGCAAGCAGGATGGCGTTTCCACCCTGCCCCGCGCCTATCGGTTCCTGGAACTGTTCGAGAATAGCTGGGGCTATATCGTGCCCAATTGCGGCCATTGGGCCATGATCGAGGCGCGGGAGGATTTCTGCGCCGCGGTGGACCATTTCCTGGATCTGGGGGTGTGAGATGCCGGCCCGCGAAGCCCCCCCCGGCGTGCATGAGCTGATCGAGCATCTGATCCGCTCCCCCGCCGACCGGCCGCTGGTGAAAGCCGGGCCGGAGCCCCTGTTCGACCGGTTCGCCATCGCCGAGCCCGTGCGCACGGTGCTGCGCGGCGGCGGGCGGGACGAGCTGGCCGCACTCGGCATCCATCCCAACATGGTGGTGAAATGGCTGATCTGGTCGGGACGGCCGACCATGCCCTTCTTCGCCATCAGCCATTATTTCGACCGGAGGTGAGGCCATGGGCAGGATCGTCGGCGCCTATGCCATGTCGCACGTTCTGGGCACGCCCGAGGGGCTAGCCGAGCCGTCCGAGCGGGTGTTCCAGGGGATGCGGGAGATCGGGGCGCGCCTGCGCGCCGCGGACCCCGATCTGATCATCGTGCTGACCAGCGACCATCTGAACAATTTCGAGATCCGGGCGCCCAAGCCGCTGGCCATCGGCACGGCCGACAGCTTCACCCCCTATGGCGACATGGGCCTGCCGACCGTGCCGTTCCGGGGCAATGCCACGGTGGCGCAGGGCCTGCTGCGCGCCGCGCGCGCCGCCGGCATCGGGCTGGAAACGGCGGACGTGAAGCCCGACCATGGCATGATGATCCCGCTGGGGATCGTCGATCCCACCCATGCGATCCGGTCCTTCCCGCTTTATATCAACACCGTCTGCGACCCGGCCCCCACCCCGGCGGAATGCTGGAGCCTGGGGGGCGTGCTGCGCCGCTATGTGGAAGACGCGCTGCCCCGCGATTTCCGCGTCGCCCTGCTGGCCGGCGGCGGCCTGTCCCACTGGCTGGGCGTGCCGGAGGAAGGGCGGGTCAATGTCGAATGGGACCTCTGGGTCATGGAAAGGCTGAACAGCGGACACGGCGCCGAACTGGCCGGCCTGACCAACGACGCCATCCTGCGCGATGGCGGCAATGGCGGGCTGGAGGTCAATGCCTGGATCGCCCTGGCCGGCGCCGTGCCGGGGGCCCGCGGCGAAACCATCTTCTATGAGGCGATCCCCGCCTGGGCCAGCGGCATGGCCGGCATCGCGCTCGACCCCGCGACGGCAACGGGGGATCATACTATTTTGCGGTGACCAGAACCTGTTGGTTCTGATCACCGTCCTCAATCGCTGGCGCCCACATGCGTGGGCGTGCGCCGGCGCCAACATCCGTTGGCTTGGCTGCGCCGCACGAGCGGTGCTGTGGCCGTCGCCGCCGGACCAACTGGCGATGAGTTCTACTCATAGTTGGTATCAGACCCGTCCGGATTGATCAGAACCCCTCATCCTGATCCGTGCGGCCGCACAGACGAACGGCCCGGCCTTCCCATCGGGAAAGCCGGGCCGCTGCGTTTGTCATGCCCCCGTCCGGGGGCGGCATCACTTCTCCACGAAGGCCTTTTCGATGACATAGTTGCCGGGCGTGTGGCCGGCGCCTTCGGTGAAACCGCGTTCCTTCAGCAATGCCACGGTCTCGGCCAGCACGTCGGGGCCGCCGCAGATCATCGCCACGTCGGTGGCCGGGTCCAGCGGGGCGGCCTTGATATCCTCGAACAGCTTGTGGTTCCGGATCAGGTCGGTGATGCGGCCCTGGTTGCGGAACGGTTCGCGCGTAACGGTGGGGTAATAGGTCAGCTTGGCCTGCACATCCTCGCCGATGAACTCATCCCCCGGCAGGTCGTTTGTGATGAAATCATGATAGGCCAGCTCGCCCACCGTGCGGCAGGTATGGGTCAGGATCAGCCGGTCATATTTGGCATAGACCTCGGGATCGCGGATGATGCTCATGAACGGGGCCAGGCCCGTGCCGGTGGAGAACATGTAGAGATTGCGGGCCGGCACCAGGCTGCTGGTCACCAGCGTGCCCACCGACTTGCGCCCATAGATCACGCTGTCCCCCACCTGCACATGCTGCAGGCGGCTGGTCAGCGGGCCGTTGGGCACCTTGATGGACAGGAATTCCAGATGTTCCTGATAATTCGGGCTGACGATGGAATAGGCGCGCGTCAGCGGCTTGCCATCCACCATCAGGCCGATCATCACGAAATGGCCGTTTTCGAACCGGAAGGACGGGTCGCGCGTGCAGGTGAAGCTGAACAGGGTGTCGGTCCAGTGATGGACGGACAGCACCTTGCCCTCGATAAACGCGCTCATGTTCGATACCCTTCGTCACTGTTGGCAGGAACGGAGTCCCCGCCATGACTCCGTAACGCAACGACAGCTAATGTACATGGCCGGACCGTTCAACGACCTATTTCACATGCCTGTGCGCCTCATGTGCATGGCTGCCGTGAACACCCCCCATATCCCCCATTAAGGGATGATTCAGACTTGCCCTCATGTCATTGATATATATCAAAGTTTCTGGAAGTGCGAAATTCCTATATTTTACCTAGGAATAATGGAGAAATAATATTTCACCTCGACATCCTCCGCTACAGGGGCCAAACCTGTCCCTATTCCGCAGGTGCGGTATGGGTTTGGAGCGACGAGATGGCGTTGCGTGGATTTCCGGTGACGCTGCCCCTGGAAGGGCAGAAGGTTCTGGTGACGGGCGGGGGCGAGCCGGCGCTGCGCAAGGCGCGGCTGGTCGCCAGGGCCGGCTGTCGCCTGACCGTCGTGGCGCCGGTGATCCATCCCGATCTGGCCGCCCTGGCCGCGCAATGCCATTACCGGGATTTCACGGCGGCCGACGTGGAAAACCACCGGCTGGTCTTCGCGGCCGGTGACGACCCGGCGGCCGACGAAGCGGTGTCGGCCGCGGCGCGGGCGGCCGGCGTGCTGGTGAACGTGCCCGACCGGCCCGCCCTTTCCGATTTCATCATGCCGGCGATCATCGACCGGGAGCCCATCACCATCGCCATTTCCAGCGGTGGGGCCAGCCCCGTGCTGGTGCGCCGCCTGCGCGAGCGGCTGGAAGCGGCGCTGGAACCGGGGCTGGGCCGGCTGGCGCTGCTGCTGGACGGGTTCCGCGGCGCGGTGAAGGCCGTGCGGGCCGGGGAAACGGCGCGCCGCCGCTTCTGGGAAGCGGTGGTCGACGGCCCCGTGGCCCGCGACTTCCTGGCCGGCCGGGAAAAGGCGGCGCGCGAGGGGCTGCTGGCCGCCGTCAACAACCCCGCCTATGGCCAGCAGGCGGGGGGCCGGGTGGCCCTGGTCGGCGCCGGTCCGGGCGATCCGGACCTGCTGACCCTGCGCGCGCTGCGCGTGCTGCAGGACGCCGATGTGGTGGTGCATGACAAGCTGGTGGACGAGCGGATCATGGATTATGTCCGCCGTGATGCCCGCCGCCATTATGTCGGCAAGTCCAAGTCCCACCACACGATGAGCCAGCAGGCCATCAACCAGCTTCTGGTGGCGGAGGCCGCGGCCGGCCACCGTGTCGTGCGGCTGAAGGGCGGGGACCCGTTCCTGTTCGGCCGCGGCGGGGAAGAGGTGCAGGCCCTGCGCGCCGCCGGCATCCCGGTGGAGGTGGTGCCCGGCATCACGGCCGCCCTGGGCTGCGGCGCCTCCACCACGATCCCGGTCACGCACCGCGACCATGCCAATGGCGTCACCTTCGTGACGGGCCATGGCAAGGACGGGGAACCGGACCTGGACTGGGCCGCGCTGGCCCGGCTGCGCCATACGCTGGTCGTCTATATGGGCCTGACGGCGGTGGACAGCATCGCCGCCCGCCTGATGGAAGCCGGCATGCCGGCCGACATGCCGGCCGCCCTGGTGGAAAAGGGCACGCGGCCCGACCAGAAGCTGGTCACCGGCACGCTGGACACGCTGGGGCCGCTGGCGCGGGCCCACGGGCTGAAGGGCCCGGCCATCATCATCATCGGCGAGGTCGTCCGTCTGGCCGATCCCGCCCTTATCACCACGCTGGTGCCCGCACACCTGCGTGAAGCCGTCTGACAGGGAAAGCGTATCATGTTGGTCAAAGCCAGGGGCACCCTGCAATCCGTCAGTGCCAGCCGTCTGCGTGACGGCGAGGCCGTATGGCTGGGCGCCGGCAATGCCTGGGTCGAGCGGGTCGCCGATGCCGCCGTGTTCGAGGGCGAGGCCATCGCCGGGGCGCTGGCCTTCGCCCGGACGGAAGAGAAGGCGCAGGTCGTGGTCGATGTCTATCCGCTGGATGTCGAGGTCACGCCCGACGGGACCCGCCCCACGCATCTGCGCGAACGGCTGAAGGCCATCGGCCCCACCGTGCGCCGCGACCTTGGCAAACAGGCCCGCCCGGACCCGCGCTGAGCCCGGCACCCGCCAGACCCCCGACCGATCGTTCCAGCAGGAAGAACAGGCCCGACCCCCATGCCTGACACGCACAGCCCCGCCCCGCGCAGCAACCAGCCCGCCGACGCGCACGCCGCCGTCTACCGCTATGACGAATATGACAAGACCTTCATCTTCGAGCGGGTGGAGCAGTTCCGGACCCAGGTGGAACGCCGCCTGAAGGGCGAGCTGACGGAGGAGGAGTTCAAGCCCATCCGGCTGATGAACGGCCTCTATCTCCAGCTTCACGCCTACATGCTGCGGGTCGCCGTGCCCTATGGCATGCTGTCTTCCACCCAGGTGCGGCGGCTGGCCCGCATCGCGCGCGTCTATGACAAGGGCTACGGCCATTTCACGACGCGCCAGAACATCCAGTTCAACTGGCCCCGGCTGGAGGATGTGCCCGCCATCCTGCATGAACTGGCCGAAGTGGACATGCACGCCATCCAGACCAGCGGCAACTGCATCCGCAACGTGACGACGGACCAGTTCTGCGGTGCGGCGGCGGATGAGCTGGTGGACCCCCGCGTCTATGCCGAGATCCTGCGCCAATGGTCCACGGCGCATCCGGAATTCACCTATCTGCCGCGCAAGTTCAAGATCGCCATCACGGGCAGCCCCGACGACCGGGCCGCCGTGCAGGTGCATGATATCGGCCTGATCGCCCGCCGGGACGACCAGGGCCGCACGGGCTTCACCGTCTATGTCGGCGGCGGGCTGGGGCGCACCCCCTATCTGGGCGTCAAGGCGCGCGATTTCGTGCCGGTGGAAGAGATCATCGGCTATCTGGAAGCCGTGCTGCGCACCTACAACCAGCTTGGCCGCCGCGACAATATCTACAAGGCCCGCATCAAGATCACCGTGAACGAGATGGGGCCGGAGAAGTTCATCGGCCTGATCGAAGAGGAATATGCCCGGCTGCCGCGGCAGAAATTCCATGTCGATCCGGCCATCGTGGATGCCATCCGCACGCATTTCGCGCCACCGCCCTTCGCCGACCTGCCGGCGGTGTCCGACGGGTTCGAGGCCGCGAGGCAGGCCGATCCGGCCTTTGCCCGCTGGGTACGCAACAACCTGCACCCGCACCGCCAGCCCGGCTATGCCATCGCCACCATCTCGCTGAAGCCCATCGGCGGCATCCCCGGCGATATCGAGGCGGACCAGATGGAAACGGTGGCCGACCTGGCCGACCTTTACAGTTTCGGCGAGGTGCGCGTGACGCACGAGCAGAACCTGGTGCTGGCCCATGTCCGGCAGGATGACCTGTACGCCCTGTGGCAGGGGCTGGAGAAGGCGGGGCTGGGCACGGCCAATGCCGGCCTGATTTCCGACATCATCGCCTGTCCGGGGCTGGATTATTGCGCGCTGGCCAACACGCGGTCCATCCCCATCGCCCAGCAGATTTCCGAGCGGTTCGCCGACCTGGACCGGCAGCACGACCTGGGGGCGCTGAAGATCAAGATCAGCGGCTGCATCAATGCCTGCGGCCACCACCATGTCGGCCATATCGGCATCCTGGGCGTGGACAAGAAGGGCGAGGAGTTCTTCCAGATCCTGCTGGGCGGCAATGCCGGCACCAACGCCGCCCTGGGCGAGATCGTGGGGCCGGGCTTCGGCTATGACGAGATCGTGGACGCCGTGGAAACGGTCGTGAACACCTTTGTCAGCCTGCGCCGGCCCGGCGAGATTTTCATCGACACGCTGGCCCGCACCGGCCATGCGCCGTTCAAGGAGGCCCTCTATGCCCGTGCTTGACCGCGGCCTGCCCATCGACGACCGCTGGACCGATCTGGCGGACGACCAGCCCCTGCCCGCCGACGGCGCCGTCATCGTGTCGCTGGAACGCTGGCGGACCGACCGCGAGGCGCTGACCTCCCGCGGGGCCGCCGTGGGCGTGCGGCTGAAATCATCCCAGCTTGCCACGGAAATCGCCGGCGACCTGGGGTCGCTGTCGCTGGTGGCGCTGGAACTGCCGAAATTCCGTGATGGCCGGGCCTTTTCCGCCGCCCGCGAACTGCGCGAGCGGTTCGGCTACAAGGGCGAGATCCGCGCCTTCGGCCATATCATCCCCGACCAGTACCTGTTCCTGACCCGCGTGGGCGTGGACACGGTGGTGGTGCCGGAGGACAAGGCCGGCCCGGCCTGGGCCCAGGCGCTGAAGGAGATGTCGATCGCCTATCAGCCGGCCCTGGAACCGGACGCCCCCGTCTCCCTGCTGCGCCGCCATCTGAAGGGGCGGGTGCCGGCATGAACAAGGCGCTGCTGACCCGGGCGCGCGAACTGACCGCGCGCTATGGCAACCTGGAAGGGGCCGACCTGCTGCGGCCGCTGGCCGGGACGGAGTTCAAGGACAAGCTGGCGCTGGTCTCGTCCTTTGGCACGGAAAGCGCTGTGCTGCTGCATATGGTGGCCCAGGCCGATCCCGGCCTGCCCGTGCTGTTCGTGAACACCCGCAAGCTGTTCGGGGAGACGCTGCGCTATCGCCGCATGCTGGTGGAACGGCTGGGCCTGACCGGCGTGCGCGAATTGTCGCCGGCCGCCGAGGCGGAAACGGCGCACGACCCCGACGGCATCCTGTGGCGCCGCGACGCCACCGCCTGCTGCGATTTCCGCAAGGTCCGCGTGCTGGATGCGGGGCTGGCGCCCTTCAGCGCCTGGATCACGGGGCGCAAGCGCTATCAGGCGACGACGCGCATCGAACTGCCCCTGTTCGAGGCGGGCAGCGACGGGCGCATCAAGATCAACCCGCTGGCCAATTACACCCGGGCCGACGTGGAAGCCTATCTGGACCGGCACGACCTGCCGCGGCACCCGCTGGAGGAGGATGGCTATCTTTCCATCGGCTGCATGCCCTGTACGGACCGCGTGGCGCCGGGCGAGGATATCAGAGCCGGCCGCTGGCGCGGCCAGGACAAGACGGAATGCGGAATCCACCTGCCGCTTCCTTCATCAACGAACCTGGTGGGAGCCTCCTGATGAGCAGCACCGATCAACATCTCGACCATCTGGACCAGTTGGAAGCCCAGAGCATCTACATCCTGCGCGAGGCGCGCGTGCGCCTGAAGCGCCTGGGCCTGCTCTGGTCGCTGGGCAAGGACAGCAACGTCCTGATCTGGCTGTGCCGCAAGGCGTTCATGGGGGAGCTGCCCTTCCCCGTGGCGCATCTGGATACCGGCCTGGAATTCCCCGAAAGCTATGAATTCCGTGACCGGTACAGCCAGGAATGGGGCCTGAACCTGATCAAGGATGAATGCCCCCCCATCGAGATGACGGACCCGACCCTGCCGCCCGGCACGCGCATCGCGGCCCGCAAGTCGCTGGGCCTGGCCGCCGCGCTGGAGAAATACCAGTTCGACGGGCTGATCACCGGCATCCGCCGCGACGAGCAGGCGACCCGCGCCAAGGAGCGCGTTTTCAGCCCGCGCGGCCTGGACGGCGCCTGGCAGGCCGCCCACCAGCCGCCCGAATTCTGGGACCAGTATACGATCGAGCGTGCGCCCGGCACCCATACCCGCGTGCATCCGCTGCTGGCCTGGACCGAGGTGGATGTGTGGCGCTATATCAAGCGGGAGGAAATCCCGCTGGTGCCGCTTTATTTCGCCCGCGACGGCAAGCGGTTCCGCTCGCTGGGGGAAATCGGCATCACCTTCCCCGTCGACAGCAATGCCAGCACCATCGACGAGATCATCGACGAGCTGGAGAGCACCCGGACGCCCGAGCGCGCCGGCCGGTCCATGGACCATGAGGCCGAAGATGCGTTCGAACGGCTGCGTGCCGGTGGCTATCTCTAAGGATCGGATATAAAGATCATGGCGAATGTCGCTTTGCGGGCCGGCAAACCGTCGGCCCCGACGCCCTCCCCTGCTGTCACCAACACCAATGGCAATGGTCTGACCGTGAAGAAGGCCCCGCTGGCGCCCTATCCCATCGTCATCGTCGGCCATGTCGATCATGGCAAGTCGACCCTGATCGGCCGCCTGCTGCACGACACGGACAGCCTGCCGGAAGGCCGGCTGGACGAGTTGAGGAAAGTGTCCGAGCAGCGCGGCCTGCATATGGAATGGTCCTTCCTGCTGGACGCCCTGCAGGTGGAGCGTGACCAGGGCATCACGCTGGACACGACGCGCATCTGGTTCAAGACGGCCAAGCGCCCCTATGTCATCATCGATGCGCCGGGCCACCGCGAATTTCTCCGCAACATGGTGACGGGGGCCGCATCCGCCGATGCCGCCGTCCTGGTCACCGACGCGGAGCGCGGCATTTCCGAACAGACGCGCCGGCATGCCTATCTGCTGTCGCTGCTGGGCGTGCGCAAGGTGATCGTGGCCGTCAACAAGATGGACCTGGTCGGCCATGCCGAGGAAGCCTGGAAGGGCGTGGCCGGCGATGTCAGCGACTATCTGGAAAAGCTGGGGATCGAGCCGCTCTACGTCATCCCGCTGTCGGCCCGGCATGGCGACAATATCGCCGGCCGCAGCGACAAGATGGGCTGGTATCGCGGCCCGACGCTGCTGGAGGCGCTGGACCTGCTGAGCCTGCCGGGCGCCCATACCGAAACGCTGCTGCGCCTGCCCATCCAGGATGTGTACCGCCGCGGCGACACGCGCCTGGCCGTGGGCCGGATCGAAACGGGCCGCCTGCGCGTGGGCGACAAGGTGGAGATCGCCCCCACCGGCCAGCCCGCCACGGTGGCCGGCATCGATGCCGGCAAGGGCCAGGTGAAGGAGGCGCGCGCCGGCCAGTCCGTGGCCGTCAACTTCATCGAGGATGCCGCCCTGGCCCGTGGCCAGATCATCGCCCCCGCCGGCCAGATGCCGCATATCGCCATGTCGGTGCGCGTGCGTGCCTTCTGGCTGGACCCGGAAAGCCTGACGGCCGGCAGCCGCATCACCCTGCGCCTGGGCACGGCCGAACATTCCGTCGTGGTCGACCGGTTCGAACGGCTGGTCGATGTGCAGAACCTGACCGACGGCGCGGGCGAGGAACTGGGCCAGGGCGGGATCGCGGAGCTGGTGCTGCGCGCCGCGTCGCCCATCGCCTTCGACCCGCATGCCGACCTGCCCATCACGGGCCGCGCCGGTCTGGCGCGGGGTGGGCGCATCGTCGGCGGCTGCGTGATCCTGGGCACGGCACAGCCGTCCAGTGTGACCGGACCGGTCACGGCCGTCACCAGTTCCGTGGACCGCACGGCGTTCGAGGCGCGCAACGGCCATCGCGGCGGCGTGGTCTGGCTGACGGGCCTGTCGGGTGCCGGCAAGTCCACCTTGTCCATGGGCACGCAGCGCCGGCTGTTCGATGATGGGTGGCGCGTGGCCGTGCTGGATGGCGACAACCTGCGCAAGGGCCTGAACAAGGACCTGGGCTTCAGCCCGGCCGAACGGCTGGAAAATGTCCGCCGCGTGGCGGAGGTGGCGAAGCTGATGGCGGAAACCGGCACCGTCGTGCTGGTCAGCCTGATCTCCCCCACCGTGGAACTGCGCGACCTGGCCCGCTCCATCGTGGGCGACGGGTTCAACGAGGTCTGGGTGAAGGCCGACGTCGCCACCTGTGCGGCCCGCGACCCCAAGGGCCTCTATGCCGCGGCCCAGGCCGGGAAGATCCAGCAATTCACCGGCGTGTCCGCGCCGTTTGAAACGCCGGTGAACCCCGAACTGGTGCTGGACACATCCGAAATGGACATCCCCACCAGCTCGGAAGTCCTGATCGCCCATATCCGCCGTCACCTGGCCCTGTCCCAGGCCGACGGGCACGCGGTCGGCATCTGATACTGCTTTGCATTGATCAGACCCTATGGTCCTGATCAATGCATCCCTCATGCGCCGGGCGCCGCCATCCGGCGCCTTCGGGCCTGCGCCTGAAGCCCCCCTTCCCCTCGGGAGGGGGGCTTTTGCGTTCTGCCGGCGGCGTGTGGCCGGCAACAACAGGCTTTCCCCTTTTCCCAGTATATAATATTGTCCGACAATCATACTTTTAAACGGAGAATGCCGCATGTCGGGCAGCCGGACTTTCGCCATGATCGGGTACGGGGCCATCGGGGCCGAGATCGCCGCCACGCTGGACCGGATCGGGGAGGCGGACAGCCTAGTGGCCACCCTGGTCCGGCCGGGCCGGGAGGCACCGGCCGCGGTGGCGGATGCCGATGCCCTGCTGGCTGCCCGGCCCGGCATCGTGCTGGAATGCGCCGGGCATGGGGCCGTGGCCGAATACGGGCCGGCCGTGCTGCGCGCCGGCATCGATCTGGTCATCTCCTCCGTCGGGGCGCTGGCCGATCCGGTGCTGGCCGGGCGGCTGCGCGAGGCTGAACAGGCCGGCGGCGGCCGGGCCCTGTTGCCGGCCGGGGCGATTGCCGGGCTGGACGGGCTGGTGGCAGCGCGGCTGATGGGGATCAGTCAGGCGACCTACACCTCCTACAAGCCGCCACATGCCTGGCGCGGCACGGCGGCGGAAAAGGTGCTGGACCTGGACCATGCGGAGCCCGAGCGCACCTTCTTTCAGGGCAGCGCGCGTGAGGCGGCGCTGGCCTATCCCAAGAATGCCAATGTCTCCGTCGCCGTGTCGCTGGCCGGGATCGGGCTGGACCGCACGCGGGTGCGGCTGGTATCGTCCCGCCATGTCACCGACCCGCTGGGGGTGATCGAGGCGGAAGGCGAATTCGGCCTGTTCCGGTTCGACATCCTGGCCCGCGCCTCGGCCGACAATCCCAAGACCTCGGCCCTGACGGCCTATTCCCTGCTGCAATGCGCCCGGCTGGGCAACGGGCTGCCGATATCACGGCTGTTGTCTGATCTCATATGATATTCGTTCTCAACGCCGGCCGCGGAACTATGGTAAAAGACCCCTGGCAGTCGTGTAACAAATCATGTCAGAGGCGTACCCCGTGGACTACAGCGACCTGAAGATCATCGACAATCCCATGCTGGTCCGCGATCACGCGCTGGACCGGCTGCGCACGGCCATCAGCACGGGGCTTTATCCGCCCGGCACGCGGCTGGTCGAACGCGAATTGTGCGAGGCGCTGGGGATCAGCCGGACATCGGTGCGCGAGGCGCTGCGCCAGCTTCAGTCGGAAAGCCTGATCGAGGTGGGCAAGCGCCGCAACATCGCGGTGGCCATCGTCACGGCCCAGGACGCGCACGACATCTACACCGTGCGGGAAATGCTGGAAACCGACGCCGTGCGCCGTCTGGTCGACCGCAACGACCCGGAAACGGTGAAGCGCCTGACCCGCATCCACAAGGACCTGCAGAAGGCGCTGAACAAGGGCAATGTCCAGCAACTGGCCGCCATGGCCGGCACCTTCTATGAAACCATCCTGCAGGGCTGCGGCAGCAAGGTGATCCACGACGTGGCCCGCCCGCTGCTGGCGCGGGTCAATTACCTGCGCCTGCGGTCGATGGGGGAACCGGGCCGGCTGGAACAGGGCATCCAGGAATGGGACCGGCTGATGGAGGCCATCCAGGCCGGCAATGCCGATGCCGCCGTGGCCGCCATGCGCGACCATCTGATCAATTCCCGCAAGGCCATCGTTGCCAAGCTGGAAGCAGAGAACGGGACCGCCACAGCCGCCGACGCCCCCCCGCGGCGCGGCAGTGCCGCCTGATATCTTATACTATTTTGCGGTGATCAGGACCTGTTGGCTCTGATCACCGCCCAATCGCCGGCGCCCACATGCGTGGGCATGCGCCGGCGCCCACATCCGTGGGCATGCGCCAGCGCCAACATCCGTTGGCTTGGCTGCGCCGCACGAGCGGCGCGGCGGCAGTCGCCGGCCGGGCAGCAAGTTGCCGGCGGGGACCGGTGGGATCAGTCGAAGGCGTGGGCCATGATGAACAGGGCGCTTTTGATCAGCGCGTAAAGCACGCCCCAGACCAGCCCGACCGACAGGATCGCGGCCAGCAGGCCGGCCAGGATCCACACGCCGTCGCGTTCCAGGATGCCCAGCGAGAAAAGGCAGATGGCCAGCGCCGGCATCATGTTGCCCAGCGGGATGGGCAGGAACAGGATGACGGCCAGCAGGAAGCAGAACAGCCCCACCAGATATTCCGCCGGGGGCCGGGACAGCACACCCAGCCGGGGCCGCAGCAGCCGTTCCGCCTTGGCCAGCCAGGGCGCCGTGCGCGTCACCAGGGCCGCGAAATCGGCCCGCGCGATGGACCGGTCGGCAATGACCCGGGGCAGCCAGGGCGAACGGCCCAGCGCCAGTTGTGCCGCCAGGAAGATCAGCGGCGCGCCCAGCACGGCCGACGTGCCGGGCGGCGTCGGCAGCACGTTGGGCAGCGCGAAGATGAACAGCAGCGCGCCCAGGGCGCGGTCCTTCATGATGGCCAGAAGGTCCTTGATCGCGATCCGCTCGCGGCTTTCATCCCCGGCAATGGCCCGCAGGATGTCGGACAGCCTTTGCTGCGGGGCGGCGCCACCCGTGGCGGTCCTGGACGGGTGGTCGGTTTCTGCGGTGGCCATCATCTCGCTTGAGTTTGGGGTGGTCGGGGGACGGCGGGGGATCGGGGGGATGATACAACCTTTGCCGCCCGGATTCCGCTGTCTGGCTTGTGTGGAACCGGCCCCGGACGGAATTGGTTTTCCAGTGTGGCATGCCCGCCGCGTTTGCCGGCCGGCATCAAGGGGGCGGACGAACGGCCCGGCGGTGGGGACGCCGGGCCGCCGGATCAGAATTCCATCTCGTCGCTGCCGAAATCGAAGCCGCCATCATCCATGCCGGGATCGTCCGCCGGGGCGTCGTCCGCCGGGGCGTCGGCGGCCTGGGCGTCGCCCGCGAACATGCTGCCCACGGCATTGGCCAGCAGCACGCCGCCCGCCACGCCCATGGCGGTCTGCGCCGCACCGGCCAGGAAGCCGCCGCCGCGGCCGGGCTGCTGCTGCATGCCCGGCTGCATGCCCGGCGGCATCCGTCCGCCGGGGGCCGCGGCACGCGGGGCCGGCGGCGGGGTGGCGGGACGGCTGGCACCGCCGCCGAACAGGCTGGCCAGGAAACCGCCGGCCGGGCGCTGCTGCGCCTGCTGCTCCAGCGCCTCGATCCGGCGCTGGGCATCCTGCATGGCGTATTCCTGCATGATGACGGTCTGCGCCATGTAATAGGCGGCACCCGGCTGGCTGGCCAATTGCCGCGCGATGAAGGCTTCCGCCTCGGCGTCGCGGGGGCTGCCCTGCTGCTCAAACGATCCCAGGCGGTGGAACAGGCCCTCGATGGCCTGCCGGTCCTGCTGATCCATGGTCTTTTCACTCCGTTGTTATCTGCCGGGGCGGCCTGCCTGCCGCCGTCGCGCCTGCGGCGCCCCCTGGAGATAAGGTGGCGCGGGCCGGTATGTAAGGGGAAATGGTGTCGCGGGGGGCACGCGCCGCAACCGGGGCCGGCTTTTCTGCCTTGTTGCCCCCTGACGGCTGCGTGCGCGCCCCCGGCTCCCTTCGCGTCAGGCGCTGTGCGCCAGCCGCCCCTGCAGGTGGTCACCCAGCCGCAGGCTGAGCGCCACGATGGTCAGTGTCGGGTTCGCCCAGCCGGAGGTGGGGAACACCGAACTGCCGGCCACGAAAAGATTCTCCTTGCCCCACACCTTGCAATCGGCGTCCACGACGCCGGTGCCGGGGCTGTCGGACATGCGGGTGGTGCCGATATGGTGGTGGCCGCCCTGCAGGATATCGTGATGATCGCCCGCGCCGGCCACGGTGGGCCAGCCGTCGCCGCCATCATGCAGCCATTCGTCGATCTCCACCCGGCCCAGGCCCGTGCGCGCCAGTTCCCGGCCCACCACCTCGGTCACGGCCTTGGCCGACAGCTTGTCCAGCGGCGACAGGCGCCAGTCCAGGTCGGCCCGGCGCTTGCCCAGCGGATCGCGCCGGGGCGACAGGCGGACCCGGCTTTCCGGGTTGGGCGCCTGCTCGCCGCGCACCAGCAGGTAAAGGGCCTTGGGCCGGGCGATGGGCGCGCGGCGGCGGACATAGCGCCGGGCCAGGTTGGCCGGCAGCGACGGCAGCACGGGCAAGAGGCGCAGCAGGTTGCGCCCCGCCCCCTCGGGCCAGAGCTGGCCGCGCTTCCAGGCGGCGTTCAATTCGGTCGCCGCCTCCGTCACCCCCGGCCAGGACCGGTAATAGAGCGCGATGGAACTGTTCAGCACGCCCATGTTCGCCTGTGTATCCTCCGACAGGACCAGGCTGGGGCACAGCGGCGGCAGCCCGCGCGGATAGGTGGTGCGCAGCCGTTCCAGCAGCCCGATCGGATCGGGGCTGTGGACGCGCGCCGTGCGGCATTTGGGATGTTCCATGAAGAAACGGCCGACCAGGTCATGGCCATTGCCCACGCCCGCCGTTTCCACATCGTCGGATGCCAGCATCAGGCGCGCATTCTCGATTCCGCCGGCGGCCAGCACGTAATGGCGGGCCGTCACGCGGTGGCCCGTGCCGTCCGGGGTGGCCAGGGCCAGCCCCGTGACGCTGCGCGTGTCACCGGCCAGACGGATGCCCGTCACGGTGCCGTGCAGCAGCACCTGCACCCGCGCGCTGGCCTCCAGCTCCTGGCGGAAGGCCTCGCCGAAGCGCTGGGCGTTCAGGCGCCAGAAACGGGTCTGCACGTGATGCGGGTCGAAGCCGGGATCTTCCAGCCCCGCTTCCCGCCACAGGTCGGTATAGACGGCGTCGCCCACGCCGCAGAACACCGACGCTTCCCTGTAGCCGGCGGCCAGATCCTCGCGCGTGATGGGCCAGCCGCTGTGCGGCACCCAGTTGCGGCGGCGGAAATCGATGGGGTCCAGCGGCACGCAGCGCCCCGACCAGGTGGCCGTCGTCCCGCCCAGCACGCGATTGCGCGTGACATCCAGGGAATAATAGGGAAGGCCCGTATTATCGCCCTCGTTGAAGGCCTGCAGTTCCGCCTCCAGCGCGGTGCCGCCGCTTTCGATCAGGCAGACATGGGTACCGGCACGGGCCAGCCGCAGGGCCAGCGCGATGCCGGCGGCACCCGCGCCGACAATGGCCACGTCGGCCGTGTATTCCTGGGGGGCCGGATTGTTCAGAAGATCGATCAGCATGGGCGGGGATGTCCGCTGGGGGTGGCGCATACAGGTCGTTTACGCGCCAGCCCCCGCCCTATTCCCCGTCCGGCAATTCATTCGCGGGGATGCAGCCCTGCGCACAGGGGCCCTTGAAACGGGGCGCACCCGTGCCCAGGCCGGGCCCGGCCACCCTCATCCCTCACCCCTCATCCTCTCCCCTACCGCTCCCCCGACCCGTCCGCATCGGCCGGGCCGGGACCGGCAGCCGCGAAATACCGGTCCAGCGACCCCAGGAAATCACCCATCGCCGCTTCTGCCGCATCCGGGTCGCGGTTCTGGATGGCGGCCAGCAGCCGTTCATCGCAGGACAGCGTGATGGCGCGGTTTTCCGGCGACTGGTGGATCTGGTTGCGCATCATCTGGAACACATCATCGACCATGCCGGCGCAGCGGCCCAGCAGCAGGTTGCGGCACATGGCGCGCACCATGGCACGGAACTGGTTGTGCGCCTCGATGAATACCTTGGCGCGGCCCGTCTCATGGGCCGTGCGGGCGCGGTTGAAGATGCGGGCCAGGGCCTTCACCTCGTCCGCCGTGGCGTCGGTGGCGGCGTGGCGGACAAGCCGGCAATCCAGCAGCCGCCGCACCTCCAGCCGGTCCACGACATCCTTTTGCGTATCCAGCGGCACGATATAGCCGCGGTCATGCGGGGCCAGCAGCCCTTCGCGCGACAATTGCAGCAACGCCTCGCGCACGGGCGTGCGCGACACGCCATAGCGGGTCGCCAGGTCCAGTTCCACCAGACGCTGGCCGGGCTTGAGCTGTTCACCCTGAAGCTCGTCGCGGATCTGGGCATAGACCTGATCGCGCAACCGCGTGCCCTGACCGATGATGCGGCTGCCACGGACCATTCTCGTCCCACTCCCCTGCAAATCCCGCCGAAACGGCACCCTTATAGACCGCCGCCCCCATTGTGCGTACCGCCTTGTCGGAAAGTCACACGGGATCAGGGCGATAAGATGCTTTTCATTGCATACAGTATGCCGTATGATCCGTTCACAAGCCGCACAAATCCAATGTGTTCCTGCGGTTTGTGCCGCGCAAACCGGAATGTATGACAAAATAGAACCCGGCAAGGAGAAGTGAATTGGCCTATGAAACGATCACCGCGGCACCCTTGACGCCGCGAATCGGCGCGGTGATTTCCGGCATCGACCTGACCCGGCCGCTCAGCGACATCCAGGTCCGCGACCTGAAGCAGGCGCTGGCCGACCATCAGGTGATCTTCTTCCGCGACCAGCGGCTGGACCCGGCCTCGCTGAAGCGCGTCGGCCAGCATTTCGGGCCGTTGCAGGCCCATGCGCTGAAGGGCCTGCCCGACCATCCGGAGGTGCGCAAGCTGCACGCGGACGAGACGTCTAAGCATGTGGCGGGCGAGGAATGGCACTCGGACATGACCTGCGCCAAGGTGCCGCCCATGGGCAGCATCCTTTACATGCACACCCTGCCCCCGCTGGGTGGCGACACGGTGTTCGCCAGCATGTATGCCGCCTATGACGCCCTGTCGGACCGGATGAAGACCTATCTGGAAGGGCTGACGGCCACCCATGACGGCAAGCTGGCCTTCGGCCGCTTCGACCCGACGGGGACGTTCCCGGTGGCCGTGCATCCCGTCATCCGCACCCATCCGGTGACGGGGCGCAAGGTGATCTTCGTGAACCGCGGCTTCACCTCGCACATCAACGAGCTGTCCAAGCCGGAGAGCGAGGCCATCCTTCAGTTCCTGTACCGCCATTGCGAGGACAATTATTTCCAGGTCCGCTTCCGCTGGGAACCGCATTCGGTCGCCTTCTGGGACAATCGCTGCACCCAGCACCTGGCCATCTGGGACTATTACCCCCAGGTCCGGTCCGGCTTCCGCGTCCAGGTGGAGGACACCGCCGTCACGGGCGAGGCCGCGTAATGCCAGCGGCCGAAAATCTTGACCGATGGTCAAGGTTTTCGGCACCACGAAGCGCCGGGCGCCGCCATCCGGCGGCGTGGGCTTGCGGCGCATGGGCGCCGGGCCGGCAGTCGCCGGCCTATACCAGGGGCATGAGTCATAAATTCATGCCCCTGGCATGATACTGCTTTGCGGTGATCAGAACCTGTTGGCTCTGATCACCGCCCTCAGCGAAATGCCGGCGCCAACATCCGGTGGCTTGGCGACGCCGCACGAGCGGCGCGGCGGCCAGACCCTGTCCGTCACACCGCCGTCACCCATGCTGCGGCCGGGGTGACGGGAGAGAGCTGAAAAGGCCCTCCTGTCGCGGCACGGCGAAGCTGTGCAGCCCGGCGGCGCCATGATTTTCCCCGTTGCGCCTGATCTGATATTGATAATCACTATTAATATCATATGATGGCGCGCTTTCAAGCCAACGGGAGAGACATGATGCGCGCAACCCTGGCCGCCGCGGCGGCGCTGACGATGCTTGTGGGGCTGGCCGGCCCGGCCCTGGCCCATACGGCTTACATGAAGCCCAACTATTTCACGACGCCCCAGCGCGGGCATGTGACGGTGGAAGCCTCCTTCGCGGAGGAATTCTTCGTGCCCGACTTCGTGATGAAGGCCGATGACTACCATGTCGTCACCCCGGCGGGGACAAAGGTGAAGCTGTCATCGGTCACCTATCTGCGGGATCTGGCCCTGTTCGAGGTGGACCTGCCGGAGAACGGCACCTACCGCATCTCCACCGGCGTGCGCGAGGGGGCAAAGCGCCCGATGGCGCTGGTGAATGGCCAGTGGCAGCCCGTGCGCGAGCGCGACGGCGCGCCCGCCGGCGCCCGCGTGGCCGAAGCGCAGAGCATCACCCGCGCCGATGTCTATGTCAGCAAGGGTCCCGCCAGCGACACCGCACTGGCCCCCACGGGCGCGGGGCTGGAGATCCAGCCGCTGGCCCATCCCAACCGGCTGGATGCCGGCGGCACGCTGCCCGTGCGCCTGCTGCTGGACGGCAAGCCGGTGGCCGGCGCCACGATCAGCCTGCACGGCCCCGGCCTGCCGGACGAGGAGGACGAGAAGGCCGTGGCCGTGACCACCGACGCCGACGGCCGGGCCGGCATCGCCCTGCCGCAGGCCGGCGGCTTCGTATTGCTGGCCCGCCACCGGGTGGAGGTGGCCGGCGGCCCCGTGGCCGTGAAAAGCCATTCCGTCACGCTGACCGTCAACGTGGAGGGCTGATACCGGATCCCGGTGAGAGCAACTCACCGGGATCCCGTACGGCGGCGACCGCCGCCGCGCCGCCCATGGGCGCGACATTCGGCATATACCGGCCGGCCATCCCTTTCTGCTATAGGTTGGGAAGTCCGGGGCGAGAGATGTGGCGATGTTGACGGGAACGGGCGGCCTGCTGCGGCTGCTGAACAGCGGGGATGCCAGGGGGACCGCCGTCGTTGTGGACCTGCGGGAGGTGCCCTATGCCGAAAACCCGCTGTTCCGGCAATCCATCGTCGACCTGCTGGACCGGTTCGCCAGGCAGTACCACCCCGAAGTGATCGATGTCGGCCGCTTTACCCAGGTCTTCCTGTTCGAACAGGGGGATGCCGCGCCGTTCGTGGCCAAGCTGCGGGCCGTGGCGGCCGATTTCGCCGACCAGCATATGGGCGCGCCGCGCTTCACCATCTATCACCTGCCGCGGGAGGTGCCGCAACTGACCGCGCAATTGCGGCGCGTGGAACCCGAACAGGCGGCGGACCAGCCGCCCCCGGCCCTGACCCCGCTGGAACAGCAGCAACTGGCCGGGGTCCACAAGCTGGCCGTCTATGAACAGGTGCTGTCGGGGGCCGATGTGTCGGCGCTGGTGCGGGAATCGCCCGTCTGGCGTCAGGGAACGGATGCAGCCTGGTCGCTGGAATTTTCCGAGGTCACGGTGGCCATCGACCATCTGGAACGCGCCGTGGGCACGCCGCTGCGCCGCGACCCCTGGCTGTTGCAGCAGATCACCCCCATCCTGGACCGGCGCATCATCCGGCATTTCCAGCATGAACAGTCACGGCTCTACACACCGCACAGCGTGAACCTGCGCTGGCAGACCGTGGTGGACGGGGTCTTTCAGGAATTCGTGCGCGAGCTGACCTATGACCACCGGCGCAACCTGATCGTGGAAATCTCCGCCATCGATCCCGACCTGACGGAGAACGGGCTGGGCGAGGCGGTGGACGTGCTGCGCCTGTGGGATTGCCGCGTCGCCATCGACCATCTGTCCCTGCGCCATGCCGATGCCGGCTATCTGCCGCTGGCCGCGGTGGATTATCTGAAACTGGATATCGGCGGCCTGACGCTGGACGCGGACGGCAATGCCCCGCCCCTGCCCGGCTGGATGCAGGATTTCGGCGCCGACCGCATCGTGGCCATCCATCCGCGCGACCAGCGCCTGCTGTCGGCCTGCCTGGGCATCGGCCTGCGGCTGGTGGAATGCCGCGACCGGCCGGGTTGACGCGGGCCGTTCCCCCCGGCCACGGGCCGGGGAACCCGTCCACCCCGGCCGACTGCATCAGCCCAGATGCGCCTCGCGCCGGTCGAACAGCGACTGGTCGGCGAAGCCGGCGACATCGGGCCGGCCCCGCCCCAGCACGACCTGCAGGTAGCAGGGTTCGTCGGTATCGTTCTGATAGCCGTGGATGACCCCGGCGGGGCAGGAGATCATCTCCCACGGGCCCAGTTCACGCGACACGCGGGTGCCGGCCTCATCCTCGACAAAGACCGTGCAGCGGCCCTGCAGGATGAAGAACACCTCCTCCACCTCGTGCGTGTGGGGGGCGTTGCCCTGGCCGGGCGGCACCAGCATGATGGACAGCGTGAAATTATAGGCCGGCACGATGCCGGCATCATTGTGCTTGCCCGAGGCGCCGGCCCCGATGAACCGGTGCTGGGCGCGGTGATAGCCCTCGATATGGGCGTCGGAAAAGGCGTTCCAGTCGGGCACGCGGTCGCCGAAGCGGGCCACGAACCTGTCCATGATCTCTTCCAGCGAGGCGTTTTCCAGCTCGGGCGGGCGCGGATGGCGGGCGGTGCCCATGGGGTCTCTCCTGTGTCTTCATGACGCCGGCCGGCGGGGGCCGGCGGCCGGTACGGGGTTGGGGGCCTGGGGAAGGCGGTCCGGGGTCAGGCCGTGGCGTTGGCGTCGGCCAGGCTGTCGATCAGGCAGGCGCGGCGGATGAAGGCGTCGTGCCGCTCGGGGTCCAGCGAGGCGGCGCGGATCTCGGCCAGCTTGGCCCGGCGCTTTTCCGGGTCCTTCTCGCCAAGCGTCTGCTTGTTCTGGATGCTCTGCGCCTGGACATAGTCGGTCTGGGCCTTGCGGCGCTGACGGGTGTAACGGTCGAACAGGGCCGGCGCGTCGCCGCCCCGGAACCAGACCTCTTCCAGCTTGTCGGCCAGGTTGACGGCATCATGGATGCCGCCATTCATGCCCATGCCGCCCACGGGGTTGTTGACATGGGCCGCATCGCCGGCCAGCAGCACACGGCCCTGGTTGAAGGTGGCGGCCACACGCTGATGCACCTTGTAGAGCGCGACGGTCACGATTTCGTACCGGCCCGGCTGGGGGCAGAATTTCTGCAGCCGCGCCTCGATGGCGTCGGGTGACAGCAATTCCTCGTCGGTCTGTTCGGGCAGGGTCGGGCTGACGGCGCGCCACATGCCGTCGCCTTCCGGTCCCCGCGCCTTGAACAGGTTCATCCATTCATCGGGGTCGGAGAAATAGTTGCGGTTCGACAGGTCGCCGCGCAGGCCGAAGAAATCGAACCGCGTATCGACCTTCAGGAACCGTTCGGGCCAGGTGAAACCCTCAAACCCGATCTCGGCCAGCTTGCGGATGGTGCTGCGCCCGCCGTCGCAGCCGACCAGATACCGGCCCTCGATGATCTCCATCCCCTCCGGCCCGGACACCACGGCCCGCACCCGGTCGGACCGCTGCTCGATGGCCGTGACGCGGGTGGACATGCGGATATCGGCCCCGTCATCCCCCGCCAGACGCTTCAGCACCGTCTGCACGATCTTGTACTGTTCCCATTGCAGCACATAGGGATGGGCCGGGACATCGCGCATCTCGCGGATGTCGAACCGGCCCACCAGTTCGCCCGACACCCGGTCCAGGTAATGGAACACCGGCGAAACCAGCCCCTGTTCCAGCCCGTCGGGCAGCAGGCCCAGCTCATCCAGCATGGCCACCGTGGGCGGGTGGCAGGAGGCGGCCCGGCAATCGATTTCCGGTTCGGCCAGCGCCTCGATCAGGCAGACGGGGATGTGACGTCGCCGCAAGGCATAGGCCAGCACCGCCCCGATGGGGCCCGCGCCCACGATGATGACCCGATCCGTCGATTGCATGGGTTCCGCGTCCTTCCGTTCCACAAGGCCCGTTCCAGAGGCGCGCAGGATAACTTTTGTATGTTTGTATGACAAACACAAAATCAGGCAAACGGATAATACCCGATCCCGGTGAGTTGCATTCACCGGGATCGGGTACGGCGGCGACCGCCGCCGCGCCGCTCATGCGGCGTGCCCAAGCCCACGGATGGGGGCGCCGGCGATTGAGGCCGGCGATCGGTTGCGATCACCGGGACTTGGTGTAAGAGGGTAAATGGCTGGGACCCGTTGGCATTTTCCGTTGACGGCGGCGGTCATTTTGTATGATTGTATGACAGAATTTTTTTGACAGGGAACTGATGATGCTGACTGTTGCGGATGGGCGTATCCGGTTGTGCGGTACGGATGAGGTGGATCAGGGCGGGATGCTGCGGGTGGAGCCGCCGGGCATGGACCCGGTCCTGCTGTGCCGCACCGCCGACGGGTTCCACGCCGTCGATGATGAATGCACCCACGCCATCGCCTCGCTGTCGGAAGGCCGGCTGGAAGGCACCACCGTGTTCTGTCCCCTGCATGGCGGCAGCTTCGATATCTGCACGGGCAAGGCCCGGTCCCTGCCCTGCAAGCAGGCGCTGCGCACCTGGGCCGTGGCGGTCGATGGCGACGGCGTCTGGTTGCTGGCGAAGAAGAAGCGCGCCTGACCCCTGCCCGGCCGGCCCTGTTTGCGCCGGTCGCCCCCCGGCGGGCGGGCAGGCGGCCGGCCTTGCTGCGCCCGAGCCCCCGCCCCCAGCCCCATGTCACCGCCCCCGCGTCACCGCCCCACGGCATAGGCCTGCATCAGGCGGGGCGTGGCGGCGGCGCGCAGGGTGCCGTCGGGGTCGCGTTCGGCGGCGGTCAGCCGGCCGGCCGACCATTCCGGGGCGATTTCCACCTGATGGCCCCGGCGGCGCAGGTCGGCGATCGTGTCTTCCCCGAAACTGCGTTCCAGCACGGCCACGCCCAGCATGGCCTCCCGCGGGTAGAAGCTGGCCGGGAAATGCACACTGTGGAACAGGGGCATGTCGATGCCCTGCTGCAGGCCCAGCCCATGATGGATGCGGCGCAGCAGCAGGATAAGCTGCCACTGGTCCTGCTGGTCCCCGCCCGGCGTGCCGCAGATCAGCGACGGCCTTCCATCCTTCAGGGCCAGGGTGGGGGTCAGGGTGGTGCGCGGGCGCTTGCCCGGCGTCAGGCTGCCGGGCAGCCCTTCTTCCAGCCAGAACATCTGTGCCCGCGTGTTCAACGCGAAGCCCAGGCCGGGAATGGTCGGCGATGATTGCGGCCAGCCACCCGACGGCGTGGCCGACACCATGTTGCCGAACCGGTCGATGACATCCAGATGCACGGTGTCGCCCGGCTTCACCGTGGGTTTCAGATGGGCGCCCAGATGCGCCATGGTCGGCTCGCCGATGCCCAGCCCGCCGGCCGTGCTGCCGGCCATGCGCACGCCGGCCAGCATGCGGTCCACCTGCGCCCCAAATCCCGGCAGCCGGCCGGGCCGCAATTCATGCGACGCCATGTCCCCGATCAGCCCGCGCCGCGCCGCGCCATAGGACGGGTCCAGCAGCAGGCCCATGGGCACGTCGGCAAAATCCGGATCGCCGTAATAGGCTTCCCGGTCGGCAAAGGCCAGCTTCACCGCCTCCAGCACCAGATGGATGAAATCCGGATCGTTCGGCCCCATGGCCCCCAGGTCGAACCCGCGCAGGATGTCCAGTGCCTGCAGCAGGACGGGCCCCTGCCCCCATGGCCCCGTCTTGCACAGGGTCCAGCCATGGTAATCCAGCGTCACCGGCTTTTCATAGGTTGGCTGCCAGCCGGCCATGTCGTCGGCGGTCAGCAACCCCTTGTGCCGCCGGCCGCTGGCATCCATCAGCGCGTCCCGGGCCGCGAAATCGCCGATCGCCTCGGCCACGAAGCCCTTGTACCAGGCGTCATGGGCGCGGATGATCTGCTGTTCGCGGCTGCCGTCGCCCGCCTCCTTCAGGATGCGGCGCCAGGTGGCCGCCAGCACGGGATTGCGGAACAGGCTGTCGGGCTTCGGCGCCCGGCCGCCGGGCAGCCAGACGGGGACGGCGGTCGGCCATTCGGTGTGGAAGGCCTGTTCCAGATCGGCCAGCGCCCGCGACACGCCCGGCAGCAGCGGGTGCCCCGCCTCCAGATAATGGATGGCCGGTTCCAGCACATCGGCCAGCCGCAGGCTGCCATGATCCAGCAAAAGCCGCATCCAGGCCCCGAACGCCCCCGGCACCACCGCGGCGATCAGGCCCGACCCCGGCACCATGTCCAGCCCCAGGTCGCGGAATCGGGAGATGCTGGCCGCCGCCGGGGCCGTGCCCTGACCGCACAGCACCCCCACCTCCCCCGTTCCCGCCGCATGGAACAGGATCGGCACCTCCCCCGCCGGGCCGCACAGGTGCGGTTCCACCACCTGCAGGGCGAAGCCGGCGGCCACCGCGGCATCGAAGGCATTGCCACCACGCTCCAGCATCGCCATACCCACCTGCGACGCGATCCAGTGGGTGGAGGCGACGACGCCGAAGGTGCCGCGTATTTCCGGGCGGGTGGTGAACATGGGATAAGGTCCCCTGGCCGGGCATTATGGATGCCGGGTGAATGGTGTTGACGGCAACTTTGTATGACAATAATACCATTTAGCCAAGGAAAAGACGATCGGCGGGCCCCCGGTCCCGCACAGGAAGGGCCGGGTCGCCGGTCCCGCACAGGAAAGCCGATGATGAAGCGTTTTCTCACCAGTGTGATCGATCCGTTCCTGCTGGTCCTGCTGGCCACGGTCGGGCTTGCGGCCCTTCTGCCGGCGCAAGGGCAGGCGGCGGATATTCTGGACGTGGTGGCCGGCATCGCCATCGCCCTGCTGTTCTTCTTCCACGGGGCCAAGCTGTCGCGGGAAGCGATCCTGGCGGGGCTGGGCCATTGGCGGCTGCATCTGACGGTGCTGGGCTTCACCTTCGCCATCTTCCCCGTCCTGGGGCTGGGGGCGGGGTTCCTGGCCCCGGCCCTGATCTCCCCCGTCATCGCGGCGGGTGTCCTTTACCTGTGCCTGCTGCCCTCCACGGTGCAAAGCTCCATCGCCTTCGTGTCGATCGCGGGGGGCAATGTGCCGGCGGCCATCTGCTCGGCCTCGGCCTCCAACCTGCTGGGCATCTTCCTGACGCCGGTGCTGGTCGGGCTGCTGATGCACACGACGGGACAGGCCGGCGTGTCGCTGGATGCGCTGCGGTCGATCATCGTGCAATTGCTGGTGCCGTTCGTGGCGGGCCATCTGCTGCGGCCGCTGATCGGCGGGTTCGTGCAGAAGCACAAGCAGGTGATCTCCTATACCGACCGGGGGTCGATCCTGCTGGTGATCTATTCGGCCTTTTCCGCCGCCGTGGTGGAAGGGCTGTGGCACAAGGTCGATATCGGCGACATCGCCATGATCGTGGTGATCAGCAGTGTGATCCTGGGGATCGTGCTGTACCTGTCGGGCCTGGCCGGGCGCCTGTTCGGCTTCAGCCGGGAGGACCGGATCGTGCTGGTCTTCTGCGGGTCGAAGAAAAGCCTGGTGTCGGGCGTGCCCATGGCCAGCGTGCTGTTCCCCGTGGCGCAGGTCGGGCTGATCATCCTGCCCCTGATGATCTTCCATCAGATCCAGTTGATCATCTGCACCTGGCTGGCCGCGAAATACCGGCGGGAAGGCCTGGGGGAGGGCCAGGGCGACTGATCCCCGTTCCCTGCACATCAGACCTTCCGGCCCGTGCCGGCCCTGGTTTTCCGGCCCCCTCCGGCCCACCTGTTCCAGGATCGGATAAACGGCCCGCCGGGACTTTCCATCCGCCCGCATTGGGATAGGATGCGGCGGCCGGTATGGCATGGAAAGGGATGCATGATGGATCAGACGATACGCCCGTCATCGGGATTGCCCGGCCTGAAGGATGCCGGCCTGCTGCGTGACAAGGCGCTGATCGGCGGGCAATGGCTGGGATCGGACAGCGGCGCCACCCTGCCCGTCACCAACCCGGCCACCGGCGGGGAACTGGCCCGCGTGCCCGTGATGGGCGCGGACGAGACGGGGCGCGCCATCGATGCCGCCGCCGCCGCCCTGCCGGGCTGGCGCGCGCTGACGGCCAAGGAACGGGCGCAGAAGCTGTGGCGCTGGCACGACCTGATGCTGGAGGCGGCCGACGACCTTGCCCTGATCCTGACCCTGGAACAGGGCAAGTCCCTGGCCGAGGCCAAGGGCGAGATCACCTATGGCGCCAGCTTCATCAGCTGGTTTGCCGAGGAGGGCCGCCGCGCCTATGGCGACGTGATCCCGACCTACAAGGCGCAGGCCCGCCTGTTCGCCATCAAGCAGCCCGTGGGCGTGGTGGCGGCCATCACGCCCTGGAATTTCCCCAACGCCATGATCACGCGCAAGCTGGGCCCCGCACTGGCCGCCGGCTGTACCGTGGTGGTGAAACCGGCGGAGGCGACGCCCCTGTCGGCCCTGGCCCTGGGCGTGCTGGCCGAGCGGGCCGGCATCCCGGCGGGCGTCATCAATATCGTGACGGGCAAGGCATCGGCCATCGGCGGGGCCATGACGGCCTCGCCCATCGTGCGCAAGCTGTCCTTCACCGGGTCCACCCGCATCGGCAAGCTGCTGATGGAACAATGCGCCGGCACGGTGAAGCGCCTGTCGCTGGAACTGGGCGGCAACGCGCCCTTCATCGTGTTCGACGATGCCGACCTGGACGCCGCCGTGGCCGGGGCCATGGCCTCCAAATACCGCAATTCCGGCCAGACCTGCGTCTGTGCCAACCGGTTCTTCGTGCAGGACGGCATCCATGATGCCTTCGTGGAAAAGCTGACGGCGGCCGTGCGGGACCTGAAGGTCGGCGACGGGCGCGAGGCCGGCGTGAACCAGGGCCCCCTGATCAATGATGCCGCCGTGGTGAAGGTGGATGAACTGGTCCGCGACGCGCTGGACAAGGGGGCCGACGCCGTGACCGGCGGCAAGCCGCATGCGCTTGGCGGCTGCTTCTACGAGCCGACGGTGCTGACGGGCATCACGCCCGCCATGGATATCGCGCAGGAGGAAATCTTCGGCCCCGTCGCCGCCGTGCAGCGCTTCACCGACGAGGCGGAGGTGATCGCCCGCGCCAACGACACGCCCTTCGGCCTGGCCGCCTATTTCTACAGCCGCGATGTCGGCCGCATCTGGCGCGTCGCGGAGGGGCTGGAATATGGCATGGTCGGCATCAACGAGGGCCTGATCTCCACCGAGGTGGCACCCTTCGGCGGCGTCAAGGAAAGCGGCATGGGCCGCGAGGGCAGCCGCTATGGCATCGATGAATATATGGAAATCAAGTACATGAACCTGAACGTGGGGTGATGGCGCCGGCGTTGGGCCCTGATCATGACCTGTTGGTTCTGATCAGGGCCCTATGCCGCTACGTCACCGAAAGGGCGGCACCGCGGCGCTTTTCGGCATAGGGGCGCAGCAGGGCGACCAGGATGATGGCCATCAGGCAGATGGGCACGCCGAGCGCCAGCATGGAATTGTACGATCCCGTGCGGTCGAAGACGAAGCCGAACAGCGCCGGCCCGATGCCCATGCCCATCATCACGGCCCCGAACAGCACGCCGAAAATCTCCGCAAAGCTGCGCAGGCCGAAATAGCGGCTGGTCAGATAGGCCAGCATGTCCACTTCCGCCCCCAGGCTGCCCCCCAGCAGCACGGCCGACAGCATGAAGGCCCAGGTCGGCAGGTCCATGGCCAGCACGCCCAGCCCCACGGCCGACAGCGAAAAGAAGATGAAGGCGATCAGCCGCGCATCGTGCCGGTCGATCAGGAAGCCGATCAGCAGCCGCCCGCCAAAGGTGGCCAGCCCGAACAGCGAGGCGATCTGTGCCGCATCGCGCGTGGACAGGCCCCGGTCGGTCAACATGGGCACCAGATGCGGGATCAGCCCGTACAGCACGAAGGCCAGCGACACGAAGATGACGGCCAGGCTCCAGAAATCGCGCCGGGCGAGCGCCTGGCGCAGGCTGTCGCCCGCCGCGGCCGACGGGGTTCCGTCCGCCGCCCCGGCCCCCGCCGCCGTGCCCGCCGGCGCGCCGTCGGGCAGCAGGCCCATGGCGGCCGGGCTTTCCCGCAGCACCAGGAAGATCAGCGGCAGCGTGCCGCACAGCATGATCAGGCCCAGCCCGGCATAGCCCATGCGCCAGCCATACCCCGTCACCAGCCATTCGGTCAGCACGGGCACATAGGCGAAGCCCAGGCCCGTGCCGCTGCCGGCGATGCCGATGGCCAGCCCGCGCGACCGGTCGAACCAGGCCGCCAGCACACGCATATAGGGCACGCTGTTCGATCCCACGGCCAGCGTGCCCATGGCCACATAGATGGCGATGAACTGCCACAGCGCCGTGACCATGGTCAGCGCCAGAAGGCACAGGCCCATGATGGCCACCGACGGGATCAGCACGCGGCGGACCCCGACCTTGTCCACCAGCCGCCCGATCAGCGGCAGGGACAGGGCCGTGCAGATCATCATGATGGAGACGGCACCGCTGGTCTGGGTGCGGTCCCAGCCGAATTCCTGTTCCAGCGGGCCGATCATCAGCCCCAGCGAGGCCAGGCCGAAGGCCGCCGGCCCCGTGGAAATGCCAAAAAGGCTGACCAGCACGATCAGCCAGCCGAAGAAGGGTCGCCGCGGGCCGGTGGCCGCCGCGGCGCTGTTCTGTTCACCCATGGAAAGCCTGCCCCTTCATGCGTCGGACGGCCAATGGTGCAACGCCCGGCCCGCAGGGGCCAGGGCTGTTTCGCATCTGCGGCGGAGCCAAGCCAACGAATGTTGGCGCCGGCAATTGAGGGCCCCGATGCGTTTCGGCGCACCGGGGCCAGGCGGTCAGAAGGTGGTGGAGACGGTGGCGCCGATGGTGCGCGGCCGCGTCGTATAGACGCGATAGCCGTCACCCGTCACGCGCAGGCCAATTTCCGCCGCCTTGTCGGTCAGGTTGTCGACATAGAGGCTGGCATCCCAGGTGCCGAAGCGCGCACCGGCCCGCAGGCCCAGCAGCAGGTAATCATCCAGCCGCTGATAATTGGCGTTGGTGCTGTTGAACTCCGTGAAGGAGGCGCCGCGATAGCTGAAATTGCCGGTCAGATAGCCTTCGACCGTGTCGGACAGATCGGTTTCGTAGGTGACCTGACCGCCGAAGGACCAGCGCGGCGTATAGGGGATGCGGTCACCGTCGAAACCGGCCGCCGCCGACGTGGCCGGCAGATCCTCCGACAACTGGCTGTCGGTATAGGTGATGCCGAAATTGAACGACAATTCCGACGTGGCGCGGGCATTCACCTGGAATTCCACGCCGTTGACATAGCTTTTGCCGGCATTGGCGATATAGGCGAAGGTGCCGCCGGGATCGGTCACGGAAATCTGCTGTCCCGACCAGTCGATGCGATAGACCGACAGTTCGGCGAAGACCGAGCGGTCGAACAGATAGGATTTCACGCCGGCTTCGTAGTTCCACAGCGTGTCGGACGTGTAGCGGCCGGGCACCGTGACACCATACTGCGCCGCGCCATCGGCATCATTGGCGCCGCCCGGCCGGAAGCCGGACGCCACGCGGGCATAGAAGCTGACATCCTCGTTGGCGGTGTAGTTCAGCGCGAAATTATAGCTGATCTTGTCTTCCGAGGTGCTTTCATCCAGCGCCACGGCGGGGGTCGACTGCACGGGCGAGGTGGGGAAGCGCAGGCCCTGCGTCGTCACCTTGCGCTCGGCGATGTCGGCATTGTAGTAGCGGATGCCGGCCGTGGCCGTCAGCCCCTCCGTCAGGTCGTAATTCGCCTCCGTGAACAGGGCGTACTGATCGATGGACGTGGCGGAGGTGGCGGAGTTGATGTCATCCGTCGCCCGGCCGGCGGCCACGCAATCCAGATGGAAGCGGCAGCGGGCCATGCCCGTGACCGGATCGGCCACCAGGGCGGCGCTGATGCTGTCGGCCCGCTGTTCGGCATAGAAACCGCCGGCCACGACCTGGAACGGCCCGTCGAAGGAAGAGGCAAAGCGCAGTTCCGACGACCAGTTGGTCAGGTCCTGTGCCTGATGGTAATCCAGCAGCGCCGGAATGCCAAAGCGCCGCGCCGTCGGCGAACTGTCGCGCGCCAGGAAGAAATTGCGGTCCAGATAGGAGGTGGTGGCCGTGATCGTGCCGAAATCGAGTTCATAGTCGATGACGGCGCTGTACAGGTCGGTATTGTCGTTGAAGGGCTGCAGCGTGTCAGCCTCGGCAATATAGGGGCCGGCCGAGTAATCGTAATATTGCGTGCCGTCGACCTTGATCTGCTGGTGCAGGGCCGTCAGCAGGATGGACAGCCGGTCCGTCGGTTCGGCCCGCAGGGTGAAGCGGCCGCCCCACACTTCCTGATCGTTGGTGTTGCGCAGGTTGCGCGTGGTGCTGACCTGATCGATATAGCCGCCGCCCGTATCGCCCCAGACCACGGCGCGGGCCGCCAGCTTGTCTTCCACCAGCGGCGCGTTCAGCACGGCCTCGCCCTGGTAGAAGCCGTTGCCGCCCTTCACCCCGGCGCCCGACACGGTGATCTTGCCGGAAACCTCGTCCATCTGCGGCTTGTTGGTGATGATGCGCACCGTGCCGCTCATCGAACTGGCGCCGAACAGGGTGCCCTGCGGCCCCTTCAGCACCTCGACGCGCTCCACATCATGCATTTGAATGTTCGGCTGATTATCCGAGCCGCCATCCAATCCAAGGCCCGTGATAACGGTTTCGTCATAATATAGGCCGACAGTAGGTTTGCCGGCCGACGAAATGCCACGCACGATGATCTGGTTGTCACCGGCGCCACGGTTGTTGATCTGGATGGAGGGGTTCAGGCGGGAGAAGCTTTCCAGGCTGAAGGCCTGGCTTTTTTCGATGCTGTCGCCGGTGACGGCGGCGATGGCGATGGGGGTGTCCTTGTTGGTCGTGGCCCGCTTCGTGGCGGTGACGATGATTTCCTCAAGAACGAGCCCCGAGCCGCCATCCTGCGCCAGGGCCGGCAGCGGGGCCGCCAATGCCGCGATCGCGAGCAGGCCGCCGCAGCGGAGAAGTTGGGCGCGCAGCGGCGCCCGGCAATTGGCGCGGGGGGCCAATGTGGTATTCATACCCGTGTCTCCTTGACTCCAAGCCTCTGTTTTATCGCGAATTTTATTTATTCGTTCTGCATACCGTGTGCAGTATGCAGCATTTCCTCGCCTCGTCAATCTGTATGATGTATGACAAACTGACTTGCCGCAAGCATTGTTGCGTCGCGGCATCATCGGGCGGCCGAAAAATTCGCAAGTGCCGTCCAAACCGACCTCGGAACAGGGGGAAAAGGGCATGAAAGGCTTTACGATCGGGCTGATCCGCGCGGCAGGGGTGCTGGCGCTGTTGTCGGCCCCGCCGGCGGTGCTGGCGGCACAGACGGGGGCAGGACAGAACGGCGCGGTGCCGGCCGTGGCCACGGCCGGCGGCACGCATGCGGCGGCCATGGCCTGCGCGGACCTGGGCCGGGCGGATTTCACGAAGCTGCCGGAATTTCCCACGGCCATCCTGTCGGCCCGGCTGGTCGCGGCCGACGGGGCCATGGCGGAACATTGCGCCGTCACCGGCACCATCCAGCCACAGATCCAGTTCGAGATCAGGCTGCCGACGCAGGCCTGGAACGGCCGCTATTTCCAGGTGGGCTGCGGCGGCTTCTGCGGCGTGATCAACATCCAGAACTGTGCCGACGCGCAGGCCGCGAACTATGTCGTCGCCGCCCACAATATGGGCCATGTCGGCATGGTGACGAAGGACCCGGTCTGGGGCGCGAACCAGGCCCTGCGGGAGGATTTCGCGGGCCGGTCCACCCATGCCATGGCCGTGGTGGGCAAGGCCATCGCCACGCGCTTCTATGATGCGGCCCCGGCATTTGCCTATTTCCGCGGCTGTTCCACGGGCGGGCGCGAGGGGTTGACCCTGGCGCAGCGCTATCCGGGGGATTTCGACGGCATCATCGCCGGCGATCCGGCCTTTGCCGGCCGGCTGGGTGCCATCGCCAACAATTGGGATGCGCGTTACCTGCTGCGCGACGACGGGTCGGAGGTCTTCACCCGCGACAAGCTGAAACGGCTGTCCGACGCCGTGCTGGCCGCCTGTGACGACAAGGACGGGTTGCAGGACGGCATCATCATGGACCCGCGCGTCTGCCGGTTCGACCCGGCCAGCCTGGCCTGTCCGGCGGCACAGGACGGGGCCGACTGCCTGACGGGCGAGCAGGTGCATGCGGCACAGATGCTGTACCAGGGGCCGCGCAATGCACAGGGCCGCTCGCTGATGCCGGGCGCCACGCCGTTCGGCAGCGAGCTGTCATGGTCGGGCGCTGGCCGCCGCGCCCTGGCGGAAGGCTATCTGCGCTATCTGGCCTTCGCGGAGAACCCGCCGGCCGATTACAATTACCGCAGCTTCGATTTCGACCGCGACATCGCGGCGGTGGCGGCGCAGGCCGCCCTCTATGATCCCGTCGCCCCCGGTCAGGCCCCCGATCTGTCGGGCTTCGCGGCGGCGGGCGGCAAGCTGATGATCTATCATGGCTGGGCCGATGCCGGCGTGTCGCCCATGGCGCTGCTGGACTATCACGCCCATGTCGTGGCCCGCGCCGGCGGTCCGGAGAAGGCCCGCGACTGGATGCGCGTCTTCATGGTGCCCGGCATGTTCCATTGCCGCGGCGGCGACGCGCCCAACAGCTTCGACATGCTGCCCGATCTGGTGGCCTGGGTGGAACAGGGCAAGGCGCCCGACCGTATCCTGGCCACCCAGCGCGACGGCGACCGCATCGTGCGCACCCGCCCGCTATTCCCCTATCCCGCCGTCGCGACCTATACGGGCCGCGGCGACGTGAATGACGCCGCCAACTGGAAACCCGTCTCCCCCCGCCAGTATCCCGACGACCGGATCGACTGGATCTGGGCGCCGCGGTGACCCCTCCCCCGCCCGCGCGCACGGATGTGGGCGCCGGCGCTTGAGATACCGTGTTGGGTGTCAAGCGGGTTGGAAGGGTTTTCGGGTTTTCAGGACGCCATAGGCAATGACGAGTAGCTTTCTGGCGACGGCGACCAGTATGGCTTTGGGGGCCTTGCCATTTTCCTTGAGCCTGTCGGCGAAGGCCTTCAGGACGGGGTTGTGGCGTCTGGCGGACAGGGCGCACATATAGAGCATCGCGCCTTTAATCGGACGCATACCCGGCGGCCTTGAGGTAATTCCAGCATTCGTCTGGGTCATAGAGGTCGCATATGGACTTGCCCTGGAAAAGTGGAGAGCCATCACCCTAAAATTCGGGATTGATGGAGGATTTGATGGTTCGGGTAAAACAGGACAAGATCACGGCGGCCTTTAGGCAGGATGCGCTTCGTATTTTGTCGACAAGCGGTCGGACGGTGGCCGAAGTGGCCGCCGATCTTGGGATTGGGAAATCGACACTGCAGCGATGGAAGTCGGACGCGACGGAGATGGAACTTTTGTCTGGACCCCATCCGGACGTGGAGAAGGAACTGGCACGGCTTCGGCTTGAGAACAAGATTCTGCGTCAAGAGCGGGATTTATTAAAAAACGCGGCGGCCTTCTTCGCCCGGGAGACAAGTCGATGATCTACCGGCTCATCGATGCGAAGAAGGCGACAATACCGGTTGGTCGGAGCTGTCGTTTATTGGGCGTGAGCAGTTCTGGCTATTATGCCTGGAAGCGGCGGAAGCCCAGTCTTCGGCAATATGCGGATATGATACTGCTGGCGCATATCCGTCAGCACTTTGCGCTGTCGCATGAGACATATGGTAGCCCGCGTATGCATGCAGAGTTGAAGGCTGCCGGTCTGTCCTGCGGACGACACCGGATTGCCCGGCTGATGCGGGATAATGGACTGAAAGCGTTGATGAAACGGCGCTATAAGAAGACAACCGACAGCACCCATGGCGGGCCTGTGGCTCCCAACTTGCTGGATCAGGATTTCAGCGCCGAGGGTCCGAACCAGAAATGGGGCGTCGATATTTCGTACATTTGGACGGCGGAAGGCTGGCTGTACCTGGCCGTGGTCATCGACCTCTACTCCCGCCGGGTAGTCGGCTGGGCGGTCAGCGATCGAATGAAGAAAGATCTGGCCATAACAGCTTTACAGCACGCCATCGCCACGCGCAGACCAAAGCCCGGCCTGATCCACCATTCGGACAGGGGAAGCCAATATTGTTCTGATGAGTATCAGAAAATCCTGAAAGCCCATGGCATGCAGATTTCCATGAGCGGCAAAGGAAATTGCTATGACAACTCCATGGTGGAGACGGGGACTATCGGGAATTTCGTGCTCGGCTGGGCCATAGTGATGCGAAAGGAGCTTCACGATGGCACGACGCAAGGACCCTGTTATCCCCGACGCGCTTCTGGACCAGTTGCTGGCTGGCGGCGACGCGAAGGCAGCTTTTGACCAGAACGGCCTGCTTGATCAGTTGAAGAAGGCGCTGGCGGAGCGTGTGCTGAAGGCGGAGATGGATCACCATCTTGCCGGCGACGAGAGCGGCAACCACCGCAACGGCTATGGCCGCAAGACGGTGTTGACGGATACGGGGGCAGTGGAACTGTCGGTCCCGCGTGACCGGGCCTCGACATTTGATCCGCAGTTGATCGGCAAGTATCAGCGCCGGTTTCCCGGGTTCGACGAGAGCGAAGAGTATCAGAAAACGATCCAGTGGATCGTTTTCCCGATGAGCCATCTCGATGTATGCGCGGGGTATGTCGACACGGGAAATCACCGGCCATCTGCGGGAACTGTATGGGATCGAGGTGTCTGCGGACCTGATCTCGGCGGTGACGGACGCGGTGCTGGATGAGGTGGCGGCTTGGCAGATCCGGCCGCTGGAAGCCGTTTACCCGCTGGTTTTCCTGGACGCGCTGCGGGTCAAGATCCGGGACGAAAGTCTGGTGCGCAACAAGGCGATCCACATCGCCATCGGGGTACGGGCGGATGGCACCAAGGAGGTGCTTGGCCTGTGGATCGAACAGAACGAGGGGGCGAAATTCTGGCTGCGGGTTCTGAACGAACTGAAGAACCGGGGCGTGGAGGACATCCTGCTGGCCGTGGTTGACGGGCTGAAGGGCTTTCCGGAGGCCATCGCCGCCGCCTTCCCGGAGACGAGCGTGCAGACCTGCATCGTCCATCTGCTGCGCCACAGCATGGAATTCGCG
>NZ_JBLTXA010000036.1:0-39315 GCF_048066175.1 Niveispirillum fermenti
TACGCCGCAGGTGCGGTGCGCCGGCGGTCGCCGCCGTACCGGATCCCGGTGAGTTGCTCTCACCGGGATATGATATTGCGCCAGGGGCGCCCGCCGGGCATGGACACCGGTATCAACCGCGCACGGACCGGAAGAAGCGCAACAGGTTCTGTAATTCCGTGCGCAGGGCGTCATCCTCCCGCAGGCGGGCCTGCAGGGCGACATCGCGCTTGGCCAGGAACACGACCTGTTCCTTGGGCGGCAATTGCCGGTAGGCCGGCTTGGGCGCGATGGTGCCGTCATCCTGTATGGTGGACATGAAGAAGCAGGCACGCATGAATTTGGAGAAAAGCTTGCCGCCACTTTCCGGCGGCTCACGCGAGATGATGGCGAAGATGTAATAGGCCCGGAAGAAATAGTAGCTGGTATAGATGCGCTGGATGGTCTGGAACTGCTCGGCGGGGCTGCCGGACTTGGACAGGAGCTGCTGTTCCTTGAACCCGGCCATGAAATGGCTCGTCGCCTCCTTGGCGAACAGCATGGGCCGTTCGCGGCCGGTGCTGATCCGCTTGCGATATTCGATCAGCCCCCGGCCGATCAGCGTATGCAGAAGCCGCCGCTCGATCTCCAGGTCCGCCGGCAGGGACATCAGGAACTCGATCGCGGACATGAGCTGCACGGGGTGGGTGATCGACCCGCGCTTGCCGCGGCCGCGTGCCAGCAGGGATGATTGCAGCCAGTCGATCACCTCATGCGCCTGCCAGCGCAAACGGACGCTGATGGGGATGGAGGTCAGCCCGCTGGCCTGGAGGAACAGTCGCAGATGATCACGCCAGCCCTTCTGCGGAAGCTGCACATAATCCACATCGGACAGTTTCAGCGGTGATGACAGCACGTCGGGACCGGGCGGCAGCGGCCTGAAATCCAGGCTGCGCCCGTAGACGACACCCCTCAACTTGCTTTCCCCCAACGGTGCCATCGCCTTTTGCGGCTTCCGACATGTGTTTGCCTGTCGCCAACCGGCTGCCTATTGAAAAAGCGGCGGTTAACACATGGTTATTATCATTCTTCCCGCGGGAATACATCCATTTCGGTGGTCGTTCAGCCCCCGTGCGAAAGGCGGTGCAGGGTTTTTCCGGCTGGCCCGTATCAGGATTGAACGCGGCGAAAACATCACCCGATATATCGCCCGCTCCCCGCCCCGGTTTCGGCCGGCGGTGCCACGCCCCAACGGAGTATCGACCATGACTTTCACCACCCGCACCCTTGCCACCCTGTCGCTGGCCGCCCTGATGGCGGCAAGCGTGCCCGCGATGGCCCGTCCGGGCCCGGAAGGCGGCCCGCACGGCATGAAGCGCCAGGAACTGCTGGCCAAGTACGACACCAACAAGGACGGCAAGCTGGACGAGCAGGAACGCGCCGCCATCCGGGCCGACCAGTTCCGCAAGCTGGACAGCGCCGGCAAGGGCCAAATGACGCTGGCCGAGTTCTCGACCGCCCTGGAGGCGCAGCGTGCCCGCCACCAGCAGGAGCGGCAGAAGGCCCTGTTCGAGAAGATGGATGCCAACAAGGATGGCATCGTCACGGCGGAGGAGTTTGCCGCCTTCAAGCCCGCGCGTGACGGTGACCATCCGCGCCGTGAACGCGGCAAGGCCGACGGCAAGTAACCGGCGGCGGCAATGACCATGACGGCCGGCCTGTCGCGACATAGAGTGGGGACGGATGCGGGGCCCTCTGGCAGGGTCCGCGCATGGGTGGACGACGACAGGCAGGACGGCATGGCGGAAGCCGAAACGGATGAGGCGTTGGTGGCGCGTGTGGCGGCGGGTGACAGGCGGGCCTATGGCCTGCTGGTCGAACGCCATCTGGACCGCACCGTCACCATCGCCCGCCGCATCCTGCCTTCCCAGGCGGATGCGGAGGATGTGGCGCAGGAGGCCTTCCTGCGGCTCTGGCGCCATGCCGACCGGTTCGAACCGGCGGCGGCGCGCTTCTCGACCTGGTTCTATCGTATCACGACGAACCTTTGCCTGGACCGCACGCGACGGATGCCGATGGCACCATTGGATGCGGCCGGCGACCCGGCCGACCCCTCCATGGACCAGGAAGCCGCCCTTGCCGACCAGCGGACGCGGGCGGCAGTGTCCGCCGCGGTTGCCGATCTGCCTGACCGGCTGCGCGCAGCCGTGACGCTGACCTATGATGCCGGTCTGTCGAATGCGGAGGCAGCCAAGGCGCTGGATGTCAGCGTCAAGGCCCTGGAAAGCCTGCTGGTCCGGGCCCGCCGTTCCTTGCGGGAAAGGCTGGCGGGCTGGTCCACCGCCGGAAAGGCGGTGGAATGATGGCAATGATGATAATGGTAGACGTAACGCGATACGGGGGATTGCCCCAGGGAAGGCGGCCATGACGCGAAGCGAATTCCTTGACCTTCTGGACCGCCACGGTGCCGACCCTGTGCGCTGGCCGGCCGGTCTGCGGCTGCGGGCCGATCGCGCGCTGGCCGTGGATGCGGACCTGCGCGCCCTGCTGGCGGCCGAACAGGCCGTGGCCGATGCGCTGGCCGACCTGCCGATGGCCAGGGCGTCCGCGGATTTGCGACGTAGCGTGCTGGATATTCCCCTTGATCATCCGCGCACGCTGGGCCGCGCCTCGCTTCTGACGGAAATGCGTTTGGCCTGGAAACGCTGGACGGCCGGCATGGCCACGGCGACGGCAGCCGGGCTGATGGGTTTCGTGCTGGGCTATGGGCAGATGGTGCCGCTGCCCGGCGACGACGGTGCCCAGCAGGGCGCATCCGACGATCTGGTCGCGCTGCTGAGCCTGACGACGGAGATCGATGCGGCCGATCTGGAGAATGCGGAATGAAACGATCCACCCTGATCCTGTCCATCCTGCTGGTCCTGTCGGTTTCGGCCAATCTGGCCGTTGCCGGGGTGATGGCCGGCCATTGGTTGCGTGGCGGCGGCGGTCCGCCGGGGGGTACGCCGGGCGGCGACCGGCTGCTGGGGCTGGTGCCCGACGACCTGCGCGATCCCATCCATCAGTCGCTGCGCCAGCACAATCCTGAACTGCGCGCGCAGGTGGAGGCGTTGCGCCAGGCGCGGCGCGGGGTGGCCGAAGCGTTGCGCCAGCGCCCCTTCGACCCCGTCCGCGCCGATGAGGCGCTGGCCCTGCTGCGGGCAGAGACGACCCACGGGCAGGAGAAGTTCCACCGCACCATTGTGGAGCGCATGGCGGCGGCCCAGGCGGATGGCAATCTGCCGCCCCCGCCGGAACGGGGCCGCGACAAGCCGAAGGGCGGGGCGCCGGACGGTCCCCGCTGAGCCCATGCCACGGGTCGCGTCTCTTGCCAATGCGGGGCCGGATCGGCTTATGATCGGCGGCCATTGCAGGATCGCATGAGAAATGACCCATACCCCGCCTTCCGCCGATGCCGTCCGGGACTGGACCGACGTCTATTTCCAGCGCACCAGCGCCATCGTCGAGAAGTTCGGCGACCTGCCCGTCACCTATGCCGTGTTCATGCGCCGGCCCGTGGTCTTCGCGCCCAGGCTGGCGCTGGACTGGCTGCGCGCCGTGGCGGCGGAACGGGGCTTCACCCCTGATATCCAGTTGAATTACGAGGAGACCAAATGGGTCGGCGCGGGTGAACCCATGATGTGGATCACCGGCCCCTTCAGCCGGATGGCGGAACTGGAGACCCTGTTCCTGATGAAACTGGGCCCCGCCTGCGTCGCCGCCTACAATGCCTACATGATGTGCGCTGGCCTGCCCAAGGTCGCCTTTCTGGCCATGGATGCCCGCCATTGCGCCGGCACGGAGATGGCGGAGATCATGGCCTATGCCGCCTCTGTCGGTTCGGCCCGGGCCCGGCGGCGCGACGGGGCTGTGGGGTTCGTGGGCAATGCCACCGATGCCACGGCCCATTATTTCGGCCAGGACAAGGGGCTTGGCACCATGCCGCATGCCCTGATCGGCTATGCCGGCTCCACCGTGCGCGCGGCGGAGATGTATCACGAGACCTTTCCCGGCCAGCCCATGACCGTGCTGGTCGATTATTTCGGGCAGGAGGTGACGGACGCGCTGGCCGTCTGCCGCCGCTTCCCCGGCTTGGCGGCCGCGGGCACGCTTTCCCTGCGGATCGACACGCCGGGCGGGCGTTTCCTGGAAGGGCTGGACCCGCCGAAAAGCTATGCCGTGCTGGAACGGCACGCGCCGGCCAGCATCCGCGGCTATCGCGACGAGACGGAACTGCGGCACCTGATCGGGGCCGGTGTTTCCGCCGCGGCCATCCATCATCTGCGCGAGAGCCTGGACGCGGCGGGTTTCGACAAGGTGCGCATCGTCGCCAGCAGCGGCTTCTCGCCCGAGAAATGCCGCGTCATGGCCGATGCCAGGGCCCCGATCGATGTGGTGGGGACGGGCAGCTATCTGCCCGACAAATGGGCGGAAACCTATGCCACGGCCGATATCGTGGATTATGGCGGCGTGGCCCGTGTCAAGGTCGGTCGCGAATTCCTGCTGCGCCGGCCCGCCTGACGGGGCGGCGTCACCCCTCCCCGTCGATGCCCGGCCCGAAGCTGGCATGCACCAGCCCGCCATCGACTGTCAGGGTGGAACCCACGACGTAGTCCCCGGCCCGCGACGCCAGATAGACGGCGGCCGCGGCGATGTCTTCCGGCCGGCCGATGCGGCCCGCGGGGATGGCCGCCGACACCTTGTCCGCGTGGTCACGGGCCGCCTGGTTCATGTCAGTGCCGAAGGCGCCGGGGGCCAGTGCCGTGACATGGATGCCTTCCGGTGCCAGTCGGGCCGCCATGCGGCGCGTCAGGTGGATCAGCGCGGCCTTGGACGCCTGATAGGAATAGGTTTCCCACGGGCTGACGCGCTGCCCGTCGACCGAGGCGATGTTGATGACCTTGGCCGGTCCGCCATCGCGGCGGGCGGCCGACAGCAACAGGGGCAGCAATTGCTGGGTCAGGAAGAAGGGGGACTTCACGTTGATGTCCATCACCTTGTCCCAGCCATGTTCCGGAAAATCATCGAATTCCGCGCCCCAGGCCGCACCGGCATTGTTGACCAGGATGTCCAGCCCGCTTTCCGATCCGGCCAGGGTCCGCGCCAGATATTCGCATCCTTCAACGGTGGCGATATCGGCCGGCAGGGGCAGGCAGCCTGGCCCCAGCTCGGCGGCGGCTGCTTCGCAGGCGCGCGCCTTGCGTCCGGTGACATAGACGCGGGCGCCCGCTGCCAGGAATCCGGCGGCGATCATCCGGCCGATGCCGCGCGATCCGCCTGTGACCAGCGCGGTGCGTCCCTTCAGCGTAAAAAGTCCCGCAATATCCACAATCCCGCTCCCGGCCCGATTTTTGAACGATCGTGCCAATTGATAGCGGGAAGATCGCGCAGGTCAAAGATTTTTAGTTATGCGTACCAGTTTTAGGGCGCAGCCAGAAACGCTGGCCCGCCAGTGAGGACAGATCGAAGGCGAAGTCACGCCGGGCGTTTTCCAGGTCCGCCAGGGCGGAGCCGGTGGCCAGCAGGCGGATCATCTTGCCGATGAACATGCATTGCGGCAGCAGCGCCTCCAGCGGCGTGGGGCTGCCGCCCAGCCGGACGAAGACGCGGTGCCAGGCGCGTATCTGGTCGGCGATGGCGCTCCAGACCATGGGCCGCAATTCGGGCCGGCGGGCGGCCTGCAGCCAGACGGCGTAGGAGGCGAGATTGCGGCCCGCATGCTCGGTCGCCTCGCGCAGGAAGACGGCGGCGGTCCGGTCGATCAGCCGTTCCAGGTCGAACGGCCCGTCATCCATGCTGGCGACCACGGTACGGTACCGCTGCTTGGACTCCTCGAACAGGCGTTCCTGCGCGGCGCCCAGCAATCCTTCAACCGTAGGGAAATGATAGGCGGGGCCGGCCAGCGTCAGCCCCGCCTGCTGTGCGATGGTGCGATAGGTGACGGCGGCGGGACCCTCGGCGATCAGGATCTGGATGGCGGCAGCAATGATCCGTTCGCGGGTTCCGGCCGATTTGCGGGTCGGCTTGGCGGGGGCGGCCACGGGTTGACCGCCCGCGGCTGGGAGCGTCGGGGCCCAGGCGTCCAGCGCATCCTTGCCCTCCAGCAGCACCGCACCGATCTGCGCCTCTGTCAGGCCCAGGGCCAGCATGACCAGCAGCAGGCCGATGCTGGTGTCGATGGCCGACCGTGCCGCCGGGGGCGGGGCATCGCAGGCCCGCGCAATGTCCAGCCAGATGTCGCCCAGTTCGGCAAACCAGCGCCGCGACAGTTCCAGACTCTCCTGATGGCGCGGCGCATCCAGCATCACCTCCGCCCAGCAGGTGGCCCGCGCCCGGTCGCGTTCCGCCGCGTTGCCCACCAGCCGGGTGACGTAATCGCCCATGGATAGCTGCCTGGAGCGGGCAACACGGCGGAAGGTCTCCGCATAGCCCGCCAGCGTCAGGTTGGACGCGACCGCCACCATGTCGAACTTGCTGTCGAAATAATAGGTCGTGGCGGCCAGGGACACGCCGGCGGCCTGCGCCACCAGCCGATGGGTCAGGCCGGCGACGCCGTGGCTGGCCAGAACCTGCACGATGGCATCGGCCAGACGTGCCCGTCGGGCCAGGGACCGTTCCTGCTTCTCTCCCCGTCGGCGCGGGGGCGATGCGGGGGCGGGCTGTTCGTTCATGGCATCCATGGGGCTTCGGTGGCGGCCCCGAAGCTACGCCCCCGCGCGGGTTGCGGGCAAGACGTGTCGCGGCGGGTCAGTTTCCCAGGAACTCCGCCGGGGTGATGGAAAGGCAGGTATCGTCCAGCCGTTCGACCAGCGCGAACTGATGCAGCGCACGCGGCAGCTCATAGCGGAAGAAATAGCGGCAGGCGGCGATCTTGCCGCTGTAGAACGCCGCTTCCCCCCGACCCAGGCCGGCCGCCAGGGCGCGGCTGGCCGTCACGGCCTGGCGCAGCCACAGCCAGGCGATGACCGTATGGCCGCAGGCGTCCAGATAGGCCGTGGCATTGGCTAGCCCCCGGTCCAGGTCGGGTGCGGCCAGGGCGGCGCGCGTGGCCCGGCCCATCGCCGTCAGCGCCGCATGCAGGTCGGCCACCTCCGTCCCGAAGCCGCCCTGGGTTTCGGCCGCATCCAGCGTGCGCCCGATCTCCAGCACCAGCAGGTCCAGCGCCCGGCCATCCTGCTGGCGGACCTTCCGGCCCAGCAGGTCCAGTCCATGGATGCCATAGGCGCCTTCATGGATGGCATTCAGCCGGTTGTCGCGGTAATGCCGCTCCACCGGGTAATCACGGGTATAGCCATACCCACCCAGGATCTGGATGGCATGCTTGTTCGCTTCCAGGCAATGCTCGGACGGCCATGACTTGGCCATGGGCGTCAGCAGTTCCAGCAGCAGATGCATATCCCCGCGTTCCGCCGCGTCCGGGGTGGCGGCCATGCGGTCCACCAGAAGCGTGCAATAGCAGGTCAGCGCCAGCGCCCCTTCCACCGCGGCCTTCTGGGCCAGCAGCATGCGCCGCACGTCGGCGTGCTGGATGATGGGCACCTGGGGGGATGTGGCATCCTTGTTCTGCGGCCGGCGCCCCTGCTGCCGCGTCCGGGCATAGTCCAGGGAATAGAGATAGCCGGCCATCCCCGTCATGGTGGAATTGGCGCCGACGATGATCCGCGCCTCGTTCATCATGTGGAACATGTAGGCAAGGCCCTGGTGCGGCTCCCCCACCAGATAGCCCAGGCAGTCGCCATCCTCCCCGAAATTCAGCAGGCAGTTGGTGGTGCCCCGCTGCCCCATCTTGTGGTTCAGGCCGGCCAGCGCAATATTGTTGCGCGCACCCGGCGTGCCGTCCTGGCCGACGCGGTATTTGGGCACGATGAACAGCGAGATGCCCTTCACCCCCGGCGGGCCGTCGGGGCGCTTGGCCAGCACCATATGGATGATGTTCTCGGCCAGTTCATGTTCCCCGCCCGAAATCCACATCTTGGACCCCGTGATACGGTGCAGCCGGCCTTCCACGGGTTCAGCGCGGGTCCGGATGTCCGACAGCGAGGATCCCGCCTGTGGTTCTGACAGGCACATGGTGCCGAACCAGCGGCCTTCCAGCATGGGAGGCAGGAACAGGGCCTTCTGCTCGTCGGTACCGAAGGCCGCCAGCATGTTGGCATTGGCCACGGTCAGGAACTGGTAGTTGGCCAGCGCGATATTGGCGGCGGCCAGGGTGCCGTTGATCAGGGTCGTGACCGTCACGGGCATGCCAAGGCCGCCCAGGTCGGGGTCGAAGCCGGCGGCGAACAGCCCGGCCTGCGCACAGGCATCCAGCGCGCGTTTCGCACCCGGATGCGCATGGGCCCGCCCCTCGATGAAACGCGGCTCCTGCGCGTCCATCTCGGCCGCCAGGGGCAGGAACTCGTTCTCCGCGATGGCCTGTGCGGTATCCAGGATCTCCGTCACGGCGGCGCGGTCGAACGCGGAAAACCGCGGCGTGCCGGCCAGATCGCCGTAGCCCAGGACCTCGTGCAGCAGGAAATCGATGGACCGGCGATGGATGACCTGGGACATGGCGGCAACCGCTCCTTCAGATGCGCGTGCGGAGATCGGAAGGCCGCCCCATGCCGGCCCCCGGTCATCGGATTACGGGGCCGTTGCCGGGTCGTCAATATTTTTTGATTGAATGTACCAATTCATGAGCGTAATGATCGGCGCAACCGCCCGGCCAAGGGCGGAACGATCGCCCATGGGGAGACGCCATGATCACGTATGAGGATATGCTGGCCTTCGCCGGTGTCGATGACGAGACGGTGCAGGGGCTGGCGAAGCGGTCGGGCCTGGCGCCCGTCCTGGCCTGTGGTCTGGTCGCCGCCCGCCGCCTGGACGGGGAACCGGTGCCGGCGGCCCAGGCCGCCGCACCACGCCTGCGGTACCGGCGCCTGAAGAACTAGCGCCCCTTGCTCGCCAGATCGGGGAAATCCTCCTCCCAATATTCCAGCGGGTGGCGCTGCGACAGGTCGCGCGCCTGTTCCTGGCGGCGCAATTCGACACGGCGGATCTTGCCGGAAATGGTCTTGGGCAGGTCGGCAATCTCCAGCCGCCGCACGCGCTTGTAGGGTGGCAGCGCCGCGCGGATATGACGGAAGATGGCTTGTGCCACCTCCGGTCCGGCCTCGTGCCCCGGTGCCAGGATGATGAAGGCCTTGGGGACGGCCAGGCGCAGCGGGTCGGGGCTCGGCACGATTGCGGCCTCCGCCACGGCCGGATGCTCGATCAGGGCGCTTTCCAGTTCGAACGGGCTGATGCGGTAGTCGCTTGCCTTGAACACATCATCTGCCCGGCCGACATAGGTCAGATAGCCGTCGGCGTCGCGGCTGGCCACGTCGCCCGTGCGGTAATAGGCGCCGGTGGCCTCCGGCGCGGGTGCGTCCTCATAGCCCGCCATCAGCCCGGCCGGACGGGGTGACAGGCGCAGCGCCATCTCACCCTCATCCGCCTCATTCCCGTCCGGGTCCAGCAGTACCAGGTCATAGCCCGGAAGGGGCCGGCCCATGGAACCGGGGCGCACGGGCTGGCCCGGCGCGTTGCCGACCTGGGCCGTCGTTTCCGTCTGGCCGAAGCCGTCGCGGATGGTCAGGCCCCAGGCGGCCTGCACGCGGGCGATCACTTCCGGGTTCAGCGGCTCGCCGGCGCCGCACAGTTCGCGCAGGGCGACGGGCCATTGCCGCAGATCCTCCTGCATCAGCAGGCGCCAGACGGTGGGCGGGGCGCACAGGCTGGTCACCCGGTGGGCCACCAGCGCGTCCAGCACGGGGCCGGCCTGGAACCGCTCGAACGCATAGACGAAGACGGTCGCCTCCGCGTTCCAGGGGGCGAAGATGTTCGACCAGGCGTGCTTGGCCCAGCCGGGGCTGGAGATGTTCCAATGCACATCGCCGGGACGCAGGCCCAGCCAGTACATGGTGGAAAGATGTCCCACGGGATAGGAACGGTGGGTGTGGCGCACCAGCTTCGGTTTCGCTGTCGTGCCCGACGTGAAATAGAGCAGCAGCGTGTCGTCGGCCTGCGTCGGCGCATCCGGCGTGAAGCTGTCCGGCGCCTGGGCGGCATCGGCATAACCGGCCCAGCCGGCGGGGCAGGGGCTGCCCACCGCGATGCGGATGAAGTCGCCGGGCTGTGCATCGAACCGGGCCGTCAGGCCGGCGGTGGCGATGATGCCGCGCACCTGCCCGCGTTCCAGCCGGTCCGCCAGGTCAGCCCCGTCCAGCAGCGTCGTGGCCGGGATGATCACGGCGCCCATCTTCATGGCGGCCAGCGTGATCTCCCACAGCGGCACGATGTTGGGCAGCATCAGCAGCAGTCGGTCGCCCCGCCGCAGCCCCTGGCTGTGCAGCCAGTTGGCCACCTGTGCCGACCGTCGCGACAGGTCGGCATAGCTGGCGCGATGCACCGTGCCATCCTCCTGCGCGATGACCAGAGCGGGCCGATCCGGCACGCGGGCCGCCACATCGTCGAAATAGTCCAGCGCCCAGTTGAAGGGGGCTGCCTCCGGCCATTGGAATGCCGCGCGGGCCGTGGGCTGGTCCTGTCGCAGGTCCAGCAGCCGGTCGCGGGCGGCGATGAAGGAACGGGCGGCCTGGTTGGACATCACATCATCCTCCGCTTTGTGACAGGGCGACGGGGCGGCGGTCGATGACGCGGCGCGCCTTGCCGCCCGACCGCTCGATGCAGCCGGGCGGACCGACATCGATCCGCGCCGTGACACCGATCATTTCCTTGATGCGGTGGCCCAGCGACCGGGCGGCCTGATCGCCGTCACCGCCGCCGGTGCGCAGTTCGACCCGCACCGTCAACTCATCCATATGCCGGGGCCGGTCGACCTCCAGCAGGTAGTGGGGGGCGAGCGCCGGCTCGGCCAGCAGCAGTTCCTCCACCTGAGACGGGAACAGGTTGACGCCGCGGATGATCAGCATGTCGTCGCTGCGCCCCAGGATGCGGTCGATACGGCGCATGGACCGCGCCGTGCCGGGCAGCAGCCGCGTCAGGTCGCGCGTGCGATAGCGGATGACGGGCAGCGCCTCCTTGGTCAGCGTCGTGAAGACCAGTTCACCGACCTCCCCGTCGGGCAGGCTTTCGCCCGTCACGGGGTCGATGATTTCGGGATAGAAATGGTCCTCCCAGACGTGGGGGCCGTCCTTGGTCTCCACGCATTCGTTGGCCACGCCCGGCCCCATCACCTCCGACAGGCCATAGATGTCAACGGCGTCCAGCCCCATGCGGGACTCGATCTCCCGCCGGATGCTGTCGGTCCAGGGCTCGGCCCCATGGATGCCGATGCGCAGCGAGCTTTCGCGCGCATCCAGCCCCTGGCGGTCGAACTCGTCCGCGATGGCCAGCATGTAGGACGGGGTGACCATGATGATGTCGGGCTTGAAGTCCCGGATCATCTGCACCTGCTTTTCGGTCTGGCCGCCCGACATGGGAATGACGGTGCAGCCCAGCTTCTCCGCCCCGTAATGGGCACCCAGCCCGCCCGTGAACAGGCCGTAGCCATAGGCGACATGCACCTTGTCGCCCCGACGTCCGCCCGCGGCATGGATGGAGCGGGCGACCAGCCCGGCCCAGTTTTCCAGGTCGCGGGCCGTATAGCCAACCACGGTGGGCCGGCCCGTCGTTCCGCTGGAGGCGTGCAGCCGTGCCACCTGGTCCATGGGCACGGCGAACAGGCCGAACGGGTAATGATCGCGCAGGTCGGCCTTCGTCGTCATGGGAAACAGCGACAGGTCCGACAGGCAGCGCAGGTCGCCGGGATGGACGCCGGCCGCCTGGCATCTGGCCCGGAAGGGGGCCACATTGTCATAGGCGTGCCGCAGGCTCCAGCGCAGGCGCTCCATCTGCAGCGCCGTGATCTCGTCCCGGCTGGCGGTTTCGATGGCATGCAAGGCCATGGGGTCTCCCTCCTTCACAGGGGCGGCGTCCCTTCGGGACATTCATTGTGCCTTGCCTCGTCACGGGCGACAGCCGGGGGGACGCCCTTTCAGGCCGTCCGCTCCTCCGCCAGGCCCAGTTCCGCCGCCATCGCGTCGCGCATGGCGAATTTCTGGACCTTGCCGGTGACCGTCATGGGAAAGTCCGTGACGAAGCGGATATGCTTTGGGATCTTGAAATGGGCGATCTGGCCCTGGCAGAAGGCGCGGATATCCTCGTCCGTCGGGGCCGTGCCGGAACGCGGGCGTATCCAGGCGCACAGGGCCTCGCCATAGCGGGCGTCGGGCACGCCGAAGACCTGGACATCCTGCACGGCCGGGTGGCGGTAAAGGAATTCCTCGACCTCCCGCGGATAGATATTCTCTCCGCCGCGGATCACCATGTCCTTCACGCGGCCGACGATGTTGCACCAGCCCTCATCGTCGATCACGGCCAGGTCGCCGGTATGCATCCAGCCATCACCGTCCACGGCTTCCGCCGTGCGCGCCGGGTCGGCCCAGTAACCCTTCATGACGGAATAGCCGCGGGTCAGCAGTTCGCCCGACACGCCGCGCGGGACGGTCGCTCCTGTGGCATCGGTGATGCGCACCTCCAGATGCGGATGCACGCGCCCCACGCTGCCCACACGCTTGTCCAGCGGCGCGTCGATACCGGTCTGGAAACTGACGGGACTGGTTTCCGTCATGCCATAGCAGATGGTGACATCGCGCATATGCATCTGGTCCAGCACGCGACGCATGACGGTGACGGGGCAGGGGGCCCCGGCCATGATCCCGGTCCGCAGCGCCGACAGGTCGAACCGTGCGAAGTCCGGATGGTCCAGCATCGCGATGAACATGGTGGGCACGCCGTAAAGCGCCGTGCAGCGCTCCGCCGACGCGGCCGTCAGCGTGGCCAGCGGGTCGAACCCCTCCCCGGGATAGACCAGACAGGCTCCATGGGTCACGGCGGCCAGATTGCCCATGACCATCCCGAAACAATGATAGAGCGGGACCGGTACGCAGATGCGGTCGGTTTCCGACAGCGCCATACCCCGTCCCACGAAATACCCGTTGTTCAGGATGTTGCGGTGGGTCAGCGTCGCCCCCTTGGGCTGGCCCGTGGTGCCGCTGGTGAACTGGATATTGATGGCATCATCGGGTAACAGGCGCCCGGCGATGGCGGCCAACCGGCCCGTGTCCGCGCCCGCCGCCACCTGGTCGAAGGGGATGGTACCGTCCATGGCCGCATCGCCCAGCGCGATGACGTGGCGCAGGTCCGGCAGCCGGGCCGATACCAGCATTCCGGCCGGCCCGCGGCCCAGTTCGGGTGCCAGGCCACGCAGCAGCCCCCCATAATCGGCCCCCTTGAAGCCGGGCGCCAGGATCAGCGCCCGGCATCCGACCTTGTTCAGGGCATATTCCAGTTCGGCCGCCTGGTAGGACGGATTGATGGTGACAAGCACCAGGCCCGCCCGCGCCGTGGCGAACTGTGTCAGGGCCCATTCCGCCCGGTTGGGCGACCAGATGCCGACACGGTCGCCGGGGCACAGCCCCAGCGACAGCAGGCCGGCCGCCAGCCGGTCCGCGCGGTCGGCCAGTTCCGCCCAGGTCCAGCGCACGGACTGACCCGGGACCACCAGCGCGTCCCGTCCGCCCCAGGCCCCGGCCGCCCGTTCCAGGGCCTGGCCGATGGTCAGGGACAGCAACGGAATGTCGGTCGGGCCGGCAACGTGGCTGGGCACGGGCGCAGTCATGGGCGTTTCCTCACCAATCCAGGGGCTTTGTCAGGTGGTCCGCCGCCCCGCCGGCGACGGCCAGGTCATACATCGCACGCGCATCCACGATGCCGGCGATCGACCCGTCATCGTTGTATCCGCACAGGGGGCCATGGGCGATGGCGAACATCACCATCCCGTCCTTGTCCGTATCGGGTTCATGCCGGATACCACCGCTTTCCAGCACGTAATAGCCGGTGCGGCCGCGATCCTCGCCATAGCCGAAGCCGCCTTCCAGCAGCCAGCCCTCCACCTGGCCCAGATGCCCATGGACCGGTGCCCAATTGTCCGGCTCCACCTTCAGCATCATGCTGAAGCCGCCATTGATCGGGTTGATGTTCAACAGTTTGAAGAAGGTGCCGGGCATCACCCAGGGCAGCCAGGGCAGGGTGTCGGGATTGAAGAAGGCCGGGCGGTGCTGCTTGGTGGCGGCAACGGTGCCGGTACCGGTCCGGGTCAGCAAAGGGGCACTCATCTGGCAAATCCTCCGTCATGTGCAATGCATGACCCAAGGATAGAAAGCCGAGATGGAAGCCGGCATAGCGGGAATTACCCATATGGGGCGAACCTGCGCAGTCGAGCATGGGTAATTCCCGCTATATAGTGGCGATCCAGGCTGCCGCATCATTTTCCCAACATCAACAATAATGGTCCGCAAGGGAGGATGAGCCCATGGCTGCCCCGTTTTATTTTGCACCGCAATATTTGCGGCGTCCATTGAGGTTGACGCGCTGCCTTGCCTTGGCGGGAACGGCGCTGGCCGTGGTCGGCACCTCGCCTTCGCTGGCGCAAAATGCGCCGGCCGCCCTGGATGACAGCCTGCGGCTGGACGAGATTGTCGTCACCGCGCAGCGCAGGGCCGAACGCCTGCAGGAAGCGCCCGTGTCGGTCACCGCCTTCACCGCTTCCACCCTGACCGACCAAGCCGTCTCCAACCTTGTCGGTATCGCGCGCTTCACGCCCAATGTGGAAATCAGCAGCGGTCGCGCCGATGGCGGCGGCAGTTCGCTGAACGCCTATATCCGCGGCGTCGGCCAGCAGGATTTCCTGTTCCCGACCGATCCCGGTGTCGGTCTTTATGTCGACGACGTGTACCTGGCGCGGACCATCGGCGGCGCGCTGGACCTGTCGGATGTGGAACGGCTGGAGGTGCTGCGCGGCCCGCAGGGCACGCTCTATGGCAAGAACACGGTCGGCGGCGCCATCAAGATCGTGACCAAGCCCGTCATCGTGGATGGTGCCTTTGAAGGCTCGATCGAGGGCACCACCGGTTCCTATCACCGGTCCGACGTGAAGGCCTATGTCAGCGGGCCGATCGTGCCGGGTGTGCTGGGCTTCAAGCTGTCGGGCGCATCGATCCACCGCAATGGCTGGGGCCGCAACGTCACGACGGGAGAGGACCTGTCGGATGAGGGCAAGCAACTCGTGCGCGGGGCCATCCGCTGGCTGCCCTCGGAAAATCTGGACATCACCATCCAGGGCGACTACCAGCGCCAGCGGCAGAACGGGCCTGCCGGTTCGCTGGTCAACCGCTATCCGTCCGACACGGCGCCCTCGCTGGGACTGCCGCCGGAGGTGGTGGCGGCACTCGGTTTCGAGCCGACCGCCTTCCAGTATTTCGCGGCCCTGGCCGGTGCGCCCACCATTCCCGGCCTGCCGGGCGGGCTGCCGCCGCTGGCCGTGGACCCCACGCCGTCCGACGGGCTGTTCCGTTTCGACGATCTCTACAACAGCGTCATCGTTCCCTACTGGAACCAGAAGCTGGGGCTGCCGGCCGGCACCAAGTTCGACAGCCGCTGGATATCGGACAAGCCAGGCGTTTCCAGCAGCCTGGACCCGTCCAAGGACAATAACGAGGTTTGGGGCCTGTCGGCTTCTGTCGATTGGGACCTGGGAGACGGCCTGTCCTTGAAATCCATCACGGCCTATCGCGAGATCGACGCCTATTTCCCGCGCGATGCCGACAAGTCGCCCTATCCCGTGGCGGCCACGGCCAACCGGGTGACGCAGGACCAGTTCAGCCAGGAACTGCAACTGTCCGGCGATGCGTTGAACGGCCGGCTGCGCTGGGTCACGGGTGGTTATTACCTGCGTGAAAATGCCTTCGACGACAATGCCGTCCGGCTTTACAGCGGGCTTTACGAGGTGCTGAGCCCCGTGCTGCCGGACATGTACGCTGTCGGCCCCTGTACCACCGGCCCGCAGCCGGACTGCACGACCAATGCCTTCAGCTTCGATTATTTCCCCAAGAACAGGATCAAGGTCGATACCTGGGCATTGTTCAGCCAGATCAACTATGACCTGACGCCCGACCTGAACCTGACGCTGGGCGGCCGTTATAGCGAGGACAAGAAGGTCTATACCCAGGACAATATGCTCCAGCTTGTCCAGGACCCGAAATTCGGGCCGGGCACGCCGGGCTATACGGGCACCATCCCGCCATTCGAGGAAAACGGCCTTGCCCGGTATGTCGGGCCGCGCGAACTGAAGGACAGTTGGGGTTCCTTCACGCCGAAGGTGGGGCTGGCCTGGACGCTGACGGCCGATCACATGGTTTATGCATCCTGGTCCAAGGGCTTCAAGGGCGGCGGCTGGTCGCCGCGCCCCACGCAGCAGAACAATACCGATCTCGCCTATGATCCGGAGGTGCTCTACACCTACGAACTGGGGTCGAAGAATACGCTGATGAACGGCAGCGTCATCGTGAACCTTGCCGCCTTCTACAGCAATTACAACGACATGCAGGTCACGACCGTTGGTTCCAGCGGTGGGGGCGCCCTTCTGCTGCTGACCCGCAACATCGGCGACAGCATCCTGTGGGGCTTCGAGGGCGAGGTGACGGCGCGGCTGTTCCGCGGCTTCGACCTGAACCTGGCCGGCGGCTATCTCAATTCCAAATGGGACAAGTTCAACCGCTCTGCCTGCGTGGCGGCCATCTATGACGCGACCAGCGGCCGGTTCTGCGACACCGACCTGTCGCTGGACGACAAGCTGGTCGATGCGCCGGAATGGACCTTCACCGTCGGGGCGCAGCAGACATGGTGGATGGACGGCATCGGTTCCCTGTCGCTGCGCGGCGACGCCTCCTACCGGTCCAAGACCTGGAAGGACCCCTACAACCTGGGTGGCGGCAGCAACTGGCAGGGGCAGCCCGACGTGCGCAAGGCGCTGACGGCGGCACAGGTGGCCGAGGGGTACAGGGTCACCATGCCGGAACTGGCGCAGGACGCCTATTGGCTGGCCAACCTGCGCCTTGCCTGGCGCAACCCGGATGAGGATTGGGAAGTGGCGGCCGCCGTCACCAACCTGTTCGACAAGACCTATGTCACCAACCTGCTGGCCGCCGCCACCTTCGGTATCGACGAAGCCTATTACGGCCGTCCGCGCGAATGGATGCTGAGCGTCAAGTATCGCTTCTGATGTGAAACCCCACCCCCGTCCGGCCATCCGGGCGGGGGTGGGGATCATCCCCCCAACGAGGACAGAACCCATGCCCCTGCTGAATTTCGGTCAGCCGACCGACGGCATCATCCAGGTCGCCTTCACTTGCGACGATATCCACCGGGCCATGCACGATTATACCAAGCGGCTGAATATCGGTCCCTGGTTCCTGTTCGAGCATTTCCCGCTGGCCGACTTCACCTATCGCGGGCAGCCCTGCGATGCCGACCTGACCATCGCCCTTGGTGCGTCCGGCCACATGATCTTCGAACTGATCCAGCAGAACAACGACGCGCCCAGTGTCTACAAGGAAGTCGCGGACCGCCAGGGCCATGGCTTCCACCATTTCGCCCTGTCCTGCCCGGATTTCGACGCCTCGGTCGAATTCTACAAGGGCCTGGGCTATGAGCAGGCGCTGTACGGCGTGGCCGGGGTGGGCGCGCGTGCCGCCTATATGGACACCACGCGCACGCTGGGCGGCATGATCGAACTGATCGAGATGACGCCCATGGTGGAGAAGCTGTTCACCACCATCCAACTCGCCAATGTCGGCTGGCAGGGCGAGGACCCGGTGCGGACCTTCGGCTGAGGCGGGGAGGGGGGACCATGACCGGCGGCATTTCCCCGCGCCTGCTGCTCCGGCTGGTGGAAACGCGGCTGGATGAGCCGGACCTGTCGCCCGCCGCCATCGCCGTGGCGGCGGGCATTTCCGTGCGCCACCTGCACAGGCTGTTCGCGGCCATGGGGCTGCGGTTCGCCGACCATGTCCGCGCCTGCCGGCTGGAACGCTGCCGGGCCGCGCTGGGCGATCCTGTGCAGGGCGCGCGCAGCGTCACCGACATCGCCTTTTCCTGGGGCTTCAACGATGCCGCGCATTTCAGCCGCTGCTTCCGCGCCGCCTATGGCACCAGCCCCCGCGCCTGGCGGGCATCGCGGGTGGCTGGCGGGGCCCTGGCGGCCTGAAGAGGGGGCGGCCGGCGCTGCGGTGGGATGGCGGATGGGTAGAGGGGCGGCCCCACGGCCGGACCGCCCCTCTACCCATCCGCATGTCAGGGGTTCAGGTTCATGCCGCCATCGACCACCACCTGCGTGCCCGTGACATGCTTGGCCTCGTCGGAGGCCAGGTACAGCACGGCGTAGGCGATGTCGTCCGGCTCTCCGAACTCACCCATGGGGATCTTGCTCAGGAAGGCTTCGCGGGCCTGCTCGCGGGTGATGCCATGCCCGGCCGACAATTCATCGAACAGGCTGTCCAGCATGGGGGTGTAGATCTGTCCCGGATGAACGGAATTGCAGCGGATGCGCGTGCGGCCCTGCGCGCAATAGAGCGCCACCGACTTGCTCAGTTGCGCCACCCCCGCCTTGGAGAAGCCATAGGCCGTCAGGAAGGGCGTGGCCACCAGGGCGGCGATGGAAGACAGGTTGATGATCGACCCGCCGCCGCTGTCGCGCATGGCGGGAATGGCATGCTTGCAGCCCAGGAACACGCCCTCGCCATTCACCTTGTTGATGCGCTGCCATTGCTCCAGCGGCGCATGTTCGGGGTCGCGCTTGCCCGGTGACAGGCCGATACCGGCATTGTTCACCAGGATATGCAGCCCGCCGTCGCGGGCGACCGTGCCGGCGACCAGCGCCTTCCAGCCCTCCTCCTCCACAACGTCCTGGCGGACGAAGCGGGCGGCGGCCCCGATCCGGGCCGCCGCCTCCGTGCCGGCCGCCTCGTTCACGTCGGTCAGCGTCACCACCGCCCCTTCGCGGGCCAGCATGGCGGCGATGGCATAACCCAGACCGGATGCGGCGCCCGTGACAATGGCGACCTTGCCGGAAACCCTACCCTTGCCCATGTCTTCTCCCCTTGATGAAATCGTGCGGCCGACCCAGGCACGGGTCAGCCGGAATGCTGCGACGGGAACCCGGCCGTCTGGGCGCCGTCGATGAAAAGCTCCGTGCCGCTGACCATCGCCGCTTCATCGCTGGCCAGGAACAGCACGCCATTGGCGATATCCACGGGCCGGGCCAGGCGGCCGACCGGGATCTGCCGCGCCATGGCGGAACGCATCGTGTCGCGGTCGCCGAACAGGCTGGCGATGGGATCCAGCATCTCGCTGTCCACGAAGGTCGGGTTGATGGAATTGCAGCGGATGGGCAGGCCCCTGGCCGCGCAATGCATGGCGACCCCCTTGCTCAGCATCCGTACCCCGCCCTTGCTGGCGCAATAGGCCACGATGTCGGGGCCGGCGATATGGGCGCCCACCGACGCGACATTCACGATGGCGCCGGTTTCACCCGATTTCGCGATGGTGCCGACCGCATGCTTGCAGCCCAGGAAAACGCCCGTCAGGTTGACGGCGATCATCCGGTTCCAGTCCGCCAGCGGCGTGGCCTCGAAATCCCCGCTGCTGCCGATGCCCGCGACATTGGCCAGCACGTTCAGCTTGCCCCAGCGCGCCTGTGTGGCGGCTAGCGCGTCGACCCAGCTCTGTTCGTCAGCCACGTCCAGATACTGAAAGAAGGCGCGGTCGGCACCGATGCGGGCCACCGTTTCTTCCGCCCCGGCCTGATTGATGTCGGCCGCTACGACATTTGCCCCCTCACGGGCCAGTATCTCGCAGGTGGCCCGGCCGATCCCGGACGCGGCACCCGTCACCAGCGCCACCTTTCCTTGCATGCGTGCCATCAGGCATCCCTCCCACAGTTCCAACCGGACGGGGGAAGCATGCGGGGTGTCGTGGATGCCGTCTTGTCCCAGAATGACATGGACGGAATTTTCCGGACATACAGGAAAATGCGTCGTTACGGCCCATCGCCCGGCCCTTCAGCCGTTGACGTTGCGAAAGGGGGCCGGTAAGCTTTGCCAATAATTACAAATCAAGACCATGCGATCTGCAAGCCATTGCTGGGACTCCCGGCAATTTGCAAGCCATTGCCGGGAGTCCCGATTGGGCCCGCCTGCGATAAATGGCTTGCCGCAGGCATGATATCGACCGGCTGCATGGCACAATGCCTCAAGCGGCCGGCGACAAGGGAGGGTAACCATGTTTGCCCAGGGTCTGGTCCCGTCCGGCGGGGCCTGCGTCAGCAGTTCCATACTGTCCTGCGGGGGGATCGACCGTATCCGGCCGTCCATCCTGGAGCCTGTGTCGGCCCTTCTGCGCGCCGAAAGCAGCGTGTTCATGCAGTTCAGCAAATTTCCGGCGGCCGACAGCCGCGTGATGCGCGCCGCCTATGTCGGGCCCACGCCACGGTCGGCCTCCACTTATGCCGACCGTGCCTATTTCCGCCAGGACCCTGTGATCCGCAACGGCATCGGCTGGCTGGAGCGTCCGGTGGGCGAAGACGGGCCGCGCGTGGCGCATCTGGGGTCCACCGTCGATCTCGGGGAATTCTCCCACACGCTCTATTACAACGAATTCCTGAAGCCCGCGGGCATAGCCGACGTTCTGGCGCTGTGCGTGCCCGTGCAGGCGGCGGGGCGGCATGTCATGTGCCTTGGCTTTCACCGCACCGATGGCCAGGACCTGTTCACCGAAGGGGATATCTCCGCCTTCTGGTCGCTGGTGCCGGCCATGAATGCGGCGTTGCAGAATCTGGGCCTGCGCGCGGCACTGGCCGATACTGACGGGCTGGTACAGGCTCTGGTGCAGGCCGACGGGGATGTCGACGTCGCCGTCTTTGACGAGAATTTCATTCTGCGTCAGGCGACGCCGCGCGTCATCGGCGACGGGCAGATGGGGGACACCCTGTCCTCTCTGCTGGAGGAGGTGCGGTCGCGCATGGACTTTGCCTGGCGCCGCACGGGTGTGCTGCCGGAGGAGATCAGCTTTTCCGCCGTGACGGCCGGCACGGGCGGCACAGGGCGCCGGGAAATGGCTGTGACGGCCCGCCGCCATCGCAGCAGCCGCGACGGGGACAGGATCGTCATTGCCCTGCGCCACCAGCCGGTCAGCCTGTCGCTGGCCGACGCCTGCGCCGCTGCCGGCCTGACGGAGCGGGAAACCCAGGTGGTGGAAATGCTGGGCGCGGGCCTGTGCAACGCCTCCATCGCCGGGCGCCTGTCCATCAGCCCGCGCACCGTTGAGAATCACCTGCGGTCGATCTATGGCAAGCTGGGCGTCAACAGCCGCACACAGCTTCTGTCCGTGCTGATGGGCGGCAGGGGTGGGGCCAGGGGGCAGGCCTGACGGGGACCCGCCACGTATCCGTGCCTTCCACCCGGCGCGTCAGTGCAGGCCGGATAAAACAAAACCCGCCTCACCATTGCCGGTGGGCGGGTTTTGTTTTATCCGGAAATGGTGCTGCCGATTGGAATCGAACCAACGACCTCGTCCTTACCAAGGACGCGCTCTACCGACTGAGCTACGGCAGCAGCGCCATTTTCTGGCACCGGGGCGTCACCGCCGCGGTGGGCGGCTATGTGCCACTTCAGCCCCCAGGTCGCAAGCAAAAAAAGGATGAGCGCGTGGATTTTTTCCGCATGCTTGACGTGCGCGGCCGGAAAGGTCAGGAATTCCGCCACTTCCATGCAGGGGAACCGAAGACATGACCTCTCCGCCGCCCAAGAAGGACGACCGCAAGGACCGGCTGGCCCAGGCGCTGCGGGACAATCTGCGCCGCCGCAAGGATCAGGACCGGGCGCGCGAAGCGCAGGAGGCCATGGCAGCCCTTGACGGCGACCCGGCCGAACGGCAGATGCCCGACACCACCGCTTGAGCCGGCTTTGACGCTGGGCTACAAGGTCTTGGGGCGTGCCGCCGGGGTGGCGCCGCCACGGGAAGAACACCCGGGACGTGGATTGTGGGGAACCGACATGCCGATCATGCCCGATAGCTGGATACGGGAGCAGGCGACCAGGCACGGCATGATCGAGCCGTTCGTGGAGGCGCAGAAGCGTGAGGGGGTGATCTCCTACGGCCTGTCCTCCTACGGCTACGACGCCCGCGTCGCGCCGGAATTCAAGATCTTCACCAATGTCGACAATGCCGTCGTCGATCCCAAGCAGTTCGACCAGACCAGCTTTGTCGATCGGGAGACGGATGTCTGCGTCATCCCCCCCAACAGCTTCGTGCTGGCCCGGACCGTGGAATATTTCCGCATCCCGCGCGATGTGCTGGTCGTCTGCCTGGGCAAGTCCACCTACGCCCGCTGCGGCCTGATCGTGAATGTCACGCCGCTGGAACCGGAATGGGAAGGGCATGTGACCCTGGAAATTTCCAATACCACCCCGCTGCCGGCCAAGGTCTATGCCCATGAGGGGCTGTGCCAGTTCCTGTTCTTCCAGGGGGCCAGCCCGTGCGAGGTGTCCTATGCCGACCGGGCCGGCAAATATATGAAACAACGCGGCGTCACGCTGGCGCGTCTCTGATCGTCCCGCCTCCGATCCGCCATCATCACGGCCCAGGGTGCGGGCTGCCTTTATCCTTCTGAACGAAACGATTCTCCCCATGGACAAGCTCCGTATCCGCGGCGGCAACCCGCTGAAGGGCCAGATCACTGTTTCCGGTGCCAAGAATGCGGCCCTGCCGTTGCAGGCGGCCTGCCTTCTGACGGATGAGAAGCTGACGCTGACCAACCTGCCGCTGCTGGCCGACATCACCACCATGAACCGCCTGCTGGCCCAGCACGGGGTGGAGGTGCATATCAACGGCCGCGATGCCTTCGGGTCCAGCGGCCGGTCGGTGGAGCTTTATGCCAACGACATCTTCAACACCACGGCCCCTTACGACCTGGTACGCAAGATGCGGGCCAGCGTGCTGGTGCTGGGGCCGCTGGTGGCGCGTTTCGGCCAGGCCAAGGTCAGCCTGCCCGGCGGCTGCGCCATCGGCACCCGCCCCGTTGACCTGCATATCAAGGGGCTGCAGGCCATGGGTGCGGTGATCGAGATCGAAGGCGGCTATATCCTGGCCAGGGCGCCCGAAGGCGGGCTGGTTGGGGCGGAGTTCGTCTTCCCGCAGGTGTCGGTGGGCGCCACGGAGAACCTGATGATGGCCGCCACGCTGGCCAAGGGCGAGACGGTGCTGGTCAATGCCGCGCGGGAGCCGGAGATCGGTGATCTGGCCCGCTGCCTGATCGCCATGGGGGCGGAGATCGAGGGCATCGGTTCCGACCGTCTGGTGATCAAGGGCAAGGAAAGGCTGCATGGGGCCACCTATGCCGTGTTGCCCGACCGGATCGAGGCCGGCACCTTCGCCATGGCCGCCGCCATCACGGGGGGCGAGCTGGAACTGCTGGGTGCCCGCATGGGCGACCTGAAGGCCGTCGCAAAGACCCTGGCCGGCGCCAATGTGAAGATGACGGAGACGCCCGGCGGCATCATGGTGTCGGCCACGGCCGGCGAGTTGATCGGCGTCGATGTCATGACGGAACCGTTCCCGGGCTTCCCCACCGACCTTCAGGCCCAGATGATGGCGCTGATGTGCGTGGCGCGCGGCGCCTCGATGATCACCGAGACGATCTTCGAGAACCGCTTCATGCATGTGCCGGAACTGTCGCGCATGGGGGCCAACATCACCGTCCATGGCTCGTCCGCCCTGGTACGCGGGGTGCCCAGGCTGACGGGTGCGCCTGTCATGGCCACCGACCTGCGCGCGTCGGTGTCGCTGGTGCTGGCCGGTCTGGCCGCCCAGGGCGAAACGACCGTCAGCCGCATCTATCACCTGGATCGCGGCTATGAGCGGGTGGAGGCCAAGCTGGCCGCCTGTGGGGCGGATATGGAGCGGGTGAAGGAAGAGGATTGATACCCCTTCCTTCGTTCAGTGCCGGCTTCCAGGCTTGCCCGAACGTGCGCTTCAATAGGCCATATCTTCGAGTATATCGGTGAATACGGTTTCAATGGTGTTGCGATCATTTCAACACCATTGTTGTACGAAGCCCTCCCCCGCGCCAAAGGGGCGCGTTGAGCACGACGCTTAAGCCACACCTTTGAACGGCCGCAAGTTTTCCAGGAACTGCTGTGCGCAGGCCCGCCAGGAAAAACCAAGCGCATGGTTGCGGCAGATCGCCGGGTCGATATCCACGGCCTTGAGGCAGGCCGTGCGTAAATCCTCGCTCAACGCCCCTGCCGGGCTGTTCCCGATCACGTCCAGCGGCCCCGGTACGGGGAAGGCGGCAACGGGCAGGCCGGATGCCAGCGCTTCCAGCAGCACCAGCCCGAACGTGTCGGTGCGGGATGGGAAGACGAAGACGTCGGCGGCCGCATAATGCCGGGCCAGGTCTTCGCCATGCTTGGCGCCGACAAAGGTGACCGTCGGGTATTTGGCCTTCAGTTCCGCCAGTTGCGGCCCATCGCCCACCACGACCTTGCTGCCGGGCAGGTCCAGCGACAGGAACGCCTCGATATTCTTCTCCACGGCGACCCGGCCGACGGAAAGGAAAACGGGGCGGGGCAGATGGGCGAAAAGGCCCTTGTCGCGTGGCCGGAACAGGTCGGTATCCACTCCCCGCGACCAGCGCCGGATATTGGTGAAGCCGCGCCGTTGCAGGTCCGCCTCGATGCTGGCGGTTGCCACCATCACTGAATGGGCGGGCGCATGGAAGCGCCGGACGAAGGCGTATGACAGGGACAGCGGCACCGGCGCCCGGTCACGGACATATTCCGGGAACCGGGTGTGATAGGCGGTGGTGAAGGGCAGCTTGCGTTTCAGGCAGTAACGCCGTGCCGCCAATCCCAGCGGGCCTTCGGTGGCGATATGGATCGCATCAGGTTCGGCCGCGTCGATCATCTGCCGAACCCGCCGGCCCGGCGCCAGGGCCAGACGGATTTCCGGGTATGTCGGCATGGGGATGGTGCGGAACCGGTCGGGCGCGATCACCTCCACCACATGGCCCAGCCGTTCCAGTTCGGTCCGTGTCGTGGCCAGGGTCCGCACCACGCCGTTGACCTGCGGATGCCAGGCATCCGTGACGATCAGCAGCTTCACGCCGCGATCTTCACCATCTGGCGGGCGGCGACAATATCCGCCCAGCGCAGTATCTCCAGCCGTCCGTCGGGATGTTCGACCAGTGCGGTGCATGATTCGACCCAATCCCCATCGTTGACATAGAGAACGCCATCCATATCGCGTATCTCGGCATGGTGGATATGGCCGCAGATGACGCCGTCCACCTGCCGCCGCCGCGCCTCGTCGGTCAGGGCGGTCTCATAGTCGCCGATGAATTCGACGGCCTTCTTCGTCTTGTGTTTCAGGTAGGCGGACAGGGACCAGTAGGAGAAGCCCAGCTTCCGCCGTACCTTGTTGAGTGCCGTGTTCAGCCAGAGCAGGAAGGTGTAAGCCGTGTCCCCCACGAAGGCCAGCCAGCGGGCATAGCGGACCACGGCATCGAACTGGTCCCCATGAATGACCAGATACCGCTTGCCGTCGGCCGCCGTATGGATCGTGTCCTCCAGGATGGTCACGCCGCCGAACTGCAGCCCGATATAGTCGCGGAACGCCTCGTCATGATTGCCGGGGATCAGGAAGACCTGGGCGCCCTTGCGGGCACGGCGCAGAATCTTCTGAACGACGTCGTTGTGACTTTGCGGCCAGTACCAGCTTTTCTTCAGGCGCCAACCGTCCACGATATCGCCGACCAGATAAAGAACGTCAGATTCCGTATGTTTCAGGAAATCCAGAAGCATGTCGGCCTGGCATCCCCGTGTTCCTAGATGGATGTCCGAGAGCCAGATGGCGCGAAAGCGCCGCACGTCCCCGTCGCCCAGCATATGTTCCCCCATTGCCGGTCAACCCCAGCCGCCTGTTTTCAGCCTTTCCCACAAAGACTAGCCATAGCGGATCGCGCTATCCTATACCGCCTTATATTGTGTAATGTCAGTGGTATCTGGCGTGTGGCCGGTATTATGAACGGAAACTTCTTATTTTGTTCATATAGGTCGATCATTTATTTCACGAATATATCATGAGGATGTCGTGGAACTGTCACAACGACCCGGCCGGCGATTGGCTGTCATCTTCAACCCCGTGGCGGGCCGCCGCCGGCCGGGGCTGGTGGAAAAGGTGATGGCCGCCGCCACGGATGCGGGGGCCAGCCTGACCTTGCACAGGACGCAGGCCGCGGGCGACGCGACAGGGCTGGCCCGCGACCTGGTCCTGGCCGGTGGCATCGACGGGCTGGTGGCGGCCGGCGGGGACGGCACGATCAACGAGGTCGTGAACGGCATGGCTATGGCCGGGCTGAACGGCCTTCCGCCCCTGGGCCTCGTGCCACTGGGCACGGCCAATGTCCTGGCGCACGAGTTGGGACTGATGGGGTCCGCCTTGCGAATCGGTGCTGGTCTGGCGCGGGGGTTGGTGCGCGATATCCATGCCGGCCAGGCCAACGGGCGCCTGTTCACCATGATGGCCGGGGTCGGGGTGGACGCGCGCGTCGTGGCCGGCATGGACCCGCGGTTGAAGCGGGCCATCGGGAAGGGCGCCTATGCCCTGGGGGGCCTGCGGCACATCATGGCCGGTCCCGGCCTGGATTATGATGTCGAACTGGAGGCGCCCGACGGCACGATGAGCCGGCACAGGGTGGCCAGTTGCATTCTATGCAAAGGTCATTTCTATGCCGGCACCTTTGTCCTGGCGCCCCTCGCCAGACTGGAGGAGCCGGTGCTGCATGCCGTCATGTTTACGCGGCCAGGGCGCCTGCCGGCCCTGACATATGCGGCGTGCATGTCCCTGGGCCGGCTGACCGGCCGGCGCGATGTGGTGGTGCTGCCGGCCATCGCTGCCAGGGTGGTCGGGGCGGTGGGGGAGGGGGTGCAGGGCGACGGGGACATCATTGCCCGGCTGCCTGTCGATATTTCCCTGTGGGAGGGGCGCCTGCGGGTGTTCGGCCCGGCCTGACGACCCCGTCAGCGGGATACGGCAAGGGTCCGCGGGTCACTTTCCGCTGCGGCTGCCGGCACCTTTGCGCTGCGGCGCCTCGTCCGGGTCCATATGGGCCAGACAGTCGATGATGGAGGGGCCCTGCCGGAACTGGTACCAGCCATTGCCATCGTGATAGCTCAGCCGGTAAAGGCCCAGCACATCACGTTCCAGCAGCAGGGTGGGGTTCTGCTTGCCGGGCAGCCAGACCAGCAGCCGGTCATGTTCCGGCGCGGTCACGCGGCTCACGTTTTGCCACAGGCCGCGGCGTTGGCGATCGACGGCGATGTTGCCCCAGGCCAGAAGGTCTGTGGGGGTGAAACGCTGGCGGGCGAAGGGCAGAATGACGCACATGATGCGAACCCTGGAACAGCGCATGGCACGATGCCTGCGCAACAGGGCCATCGTCGGGTCCCCTTGCTTAAGGCGTCCTTAATCGCCGCCGGTGCAAAAGAATAGGGCTTCCAATGCGCATTTCGGCCGGCCATGCATTTTTGCACCTGCTCACTGCGCAGGGGCGACCAAGGTCGTAAACCGGCCCGTTTCCTGGCTGTTCGGGCCGGAAGCGGTGCAAAACCGCATACCCCCAATCCACAGGCACGCTGTTGCGTAGGGGCCGGGGCTGTGTTACATGCTCGCTCGCTCGACACCGGAGGGTCCTCCCCCGGTATGGCCGATCATTGCTAACGTCCTGAAATTATTCAGGTCCACGGACTTTAACCGAGGTACCCAGTGGCAGCCGAAGGGACTGGCGTCTCCGAACTCGCCTCGCGCTATGCGAGCGCCCTGTTCGATCTCGCGGATGGGCAGCAGGCCCTGGACCAGACGGCCCAGGATCTGACGTCCGTCAAGGCTCTGCTTGCTGAAAGCGCGGAACTCCGCCGCTTGATCGGCAGCCCGCTACTCGCCCGTGACGAACAGGAGCGTGCGATGGACGCCGTCCTGGTCGCGGCCGGTGTGGGCGAGCTTGTGCGCAGGTTTGTGGGGCTGGTGGCGAAGAATCGCCGACTGGCCGCGCTGCCGGGCATGATCGACGGCTTTCTGGCCGAACTGGCCCGTCGTCGTGGCGAGGTCACGGCTCGCGTGACCGTCGCGCGCCCGCTGACCGATGCCCAATGGGCCGAGCTGGCCGAATTGCTGAACAAGAGCGAGGGCGGCAACGTCAAGCTCGATGTCTGGGTCGACCCGTCGCTGATCGGCGGGATGATCGTCAAAATCGGTTCCCGCATGGTGGATAGCTCCGTGCGTACCAAGCTCAATAAGCTGAAACTCGCCATGAAAGGGGTTGGATAATGGAAATCCGCGCCGCTGAGATTTCCGCGATCCTGAAGCAGCAGATCGCGAACTTCGGCACCGAAGCCGATGTCGCCGAAGTGGGCCAGGTGCTGTCCATCGGTGACGGCGTGGCCCGTATCCATGGCCTGGACAAGGTCCAGGCCGGCGAGATGGTTGAATTCCCCGGCGGGGTCAAGGGCATGGCCCTGAACCTCGAAACCGACAATGTCGGCGTGGTGATCTTCGGCTCCGACCGGGCCATCAAGGAAGGCGACACCGTCAAGCGCACCGGCGCCATCGTGGAGGTTCCCGTGGGCCGTGGCCTGCTGGGCCGCGTTGTCGACGGTCTGGGCAACCCGATTGATGGCAAGGGTCCGCTGACCGACGTGACCCGCCAGCGCGTGGAAGTGAAGGCTCCGGGCATCATCCCGCGCAAGTCGGTGCATGAGCCGATGCAGACCGGCCTGAAGGCGATTGACGCCCTGGTGCCCGTCGGCCGTGGCCAGCGCGAGCTGATCATCGGTGACCGCCAGACCGGCAAGACCGCCATCGCTCTGGATACCTTCATCAACCAGAAGGGCATCAACAAGGGCGACGACGAGAGCAAGAAGCTCTACTGCATCTATGTCGCCGTGGGCCAGAAGCGCTCCACGGTCGCGCAGATCGTGAAGACCCTGGAAGAAAACGGCGCGCTGGAATATTCCATCGTCGTGGCCGCCACCGCTTCCGAGCCGGCGCCCTTGCAGTTCCTGGCCCCCTACACGGGTGCGGCCATGGGCGAGTTCTTCCGCGACAACGGCATGCACGCCCTGATCGTTTATGACGATCTGTCCAAGCAGGCCGTCGCCTACCGTCAGATGTCGCTGCTGCTGCGCCGTCCGCCGGGCCGCGAAGCCTATCCCGGCGACGTGTTCTATCTGCACAGCCGCCTGCTGGAACGCGCCGCCAAGCTGAACGACGCCAATGGCGCCGGCTCGCTGACGGCCCTGCCGGTCATCGAGACCCAGGCCGGTGACGTGTCCGCCTACATCCCGACGAACGTGATCTCGATCACCGACGGCCAGATCTTCCTGGAAACGGGCCTGTTCTATCGCGGCATCCGCCCTGCCATCAACGTCGGTCTGTCGGTTTCCCGCGTGGGTTCGGCCGCCCAGATCAAGGCGATGAAGCAGGTTGCCGGCACCATCAAGCTGGAACTGGCCCAGTATCGTGAAATGGCTGCCTTCGCGCAGTTCGCTTCCGATCTGGACGCCACGACCCAGCGTCTGCTGAGCCGCGGTGCGCGCCTGACGGAGCTGCTGAAGCAGCCCCAGTTCAAGCCGATGCCCGTGGAAGAGCAGGTCGTGTCGATCTTCGCCGGCGTGAAGGGCTACCTGGACAAGATCCCGGCGAACGACGTGAACCGGTTCGAAGCCCGCTTCCTGGACGAAATCCGGGCCAAGGGTGCCGACATCCTGGCCACGATCCGCAACGAGAAGGCGATCTCCAAGGAAACCGAAGAGAAGCTGAAGGCTTTCCTCGACGGCTTCACCAAGGTTTTCGCCTGATCCAAGCACCCGGCAACGGGGCGAATTGAGAGCGTAGGGCTGTCATGCCGAGCTTGAAGGACATCCGAAACCGGATCGCCAGCGTCAAGTCGACGCAGAAGATCACGTCGGCCATGAAGATGGTCGCGGCCAGCAAGCTGCGCCGCGCCCAGGAGCAGGCGGAAGCCGGCCGGCCCTATGCCGATCGCATGGGGCGTATGCTGACGTCCCTTTCCGCCAATGTGGCGGGCGGCCCCGGTGGCCCCCGCCTGATGACCGGAACGGGCAGCGATCAGACCCACCTGCTGGTGGTGATGACTGGTGACCGTGGTCTGTGCGGCGGTTTCAACAGCTCCGTCGTCCGCGAGACACGTCGCACCATCCTGCGCCTGCAGGCCGAGGGCAAGAGTGTCAAGCTGCTGACCGTGGGCCGCAAGGGCCGCGATCTGCTGCGGCGCGAGTTCCCGTCGCTGATCGTCGCCGGGTTCGAAGAGGTGGGCAAGAAGAAGCTCTCCTTCGCCGACGCCGACCGCGTCACGGCGAAGATCCTGGAGCTGTTCGATGCCGGCCAGTTCGATGTGGCGACCATCGTCTACAACAAGTTCAAGTCGGCGATGACCCAGATCGTGACCCTGCAGCAGGTGGTGCCCTTCGCGGCGCCCGAAGTGGCAGGCGACACGGCCACGGAAGCCGGCGCCGTTTACGAGTTCGAGCCGAGCGAGGAGGCCATTCTGGCCGACCTGCTGCCGCGTAATCTGGCCATCCAGGTTTATTCAGCATTGCTGGAGAGCGCTGCGTCGTTCTTCGGCGCGCAGATGACCGCGATGGACAATGCCACGCGCAACGCCGGCGAGATGATCAAGAAGTACACGCTGGTCTACAACCGCACCCGCCAGGCTTCGATCACCAAGGAACTGATCGAAATCATCTCCGGCGCGGAAGCGTTGTAAACCCACCCGCATTCACGACGAAGTCAAGGTTCCGAGGGAGCTTACCCCATGGCTAACAACAGCAACGCGGTCGGCCGCATCACGCAGGTTCTGGGCGCCGTCGTGGACGTGCAGTTCAGCGGCGAACTGCCGCCGATCCTGAACGCGCTCCATACCCAGAACGAGGGCAAGACCCTGGTGCTGGAAGTGGCGCAGCACCTGGGTGAGAACACCGTCCGCACCATCGCCATGGACACGACGGACGGCCTGGTTCGCGGCAACGAGGTCAGCGACACCGGCGCCCCGATCCAGATGCCCGTCGGCCCGGCCACCCTGGGTCGCATCCTGAACGTCATCGGCGAGCCGATCGACGAGCGTGGCCCGGTCGGTAACGACAAGGTCCTGTCGATCCACCGCGACGCGCCGGACTTCGTCGAGCAGGCGACCGACGCCGCCCTGCTGATCACCGGCATCAAGGTCATCGACCTGCTGGCCCCGTACCTGAAGGGCGGCAAGATCGGCCTGTTCGGTGGCGCGGGCGTGGGCAAGACCGTGACCATTCAGGAACTGATCAACAACGTCGCGAAGGCGCACGGTGGTATGTCGGTTTTCGCCGGCGTGGGTGAGCGCACCCGCGAAGGCAACGACCTGTACCACGAAATGATCGACGCCGGCGTCATCAAGACCGACGGCCCGGGCTCCAAGGTGGCCCTGGTGTATGGTCAGATGAACGAGCCGCCGGGTGCGCGTGCCCGCGTCGCCCTGTCCGGCCTGACCATCGCTGAATATTTCCGCGATGAAGAAGGCCAGGACGTGCTGTTCTTCGTGGATAATATCTTCCGCTTCACCCAGGCGGGTGCCGAGATGTCGGCGCTGCTGGGCCGTATCCCGTCGGCCGTGGGCTACCAGCCCACGCTGTCCACCGACATGGGCGGCCTGCAGGAGCGTATCACCTCGACCAAGAAGGGCTCGATCACGTCCGTGCAGGCCATTTACGTGCCCGCCGACGATCTGACCGACCCGGCCCCGGCCACGTCATTCGCCCACCTGGACGCCACGACGGTGTTGAGCCGTTCCATCGCCGAAATGGCCATTTTCCCGGCCGTGGATCCGCTGGACAGCACGTCGCGCGCCCTGGACCCCCGCATCGTCGGTGAGGACCATTACAACACCGCCCGCAAGGTTCAGCAGGTGTTGCAGCAGTACAAGGCTCTGCAGGACATCATCGCGATCCTGGGCATGGACGAACTGTCGGAAGAGGATAAGCTGGTCGTGGCCCGTGCCCGCAAGATCCAGCGTTTCCTGTCCCAGCCGTTCCATGTGGCTGAAGTGTTCACTGGTACCCCGGGCGTTCTGGTTTCCCTGGAAGACACCATCAAGGGCTTCAAGGGCATCGTGAACGGCGACTACGACCATCTGCCGGAAGCCGCCTTCTACATGGTCGGCACCATCGAGCAGGCTGTCGAGAAGGCCCGCAAGATGGCCGAGGCCGCCTGAGGTTTGTAGCCTAGTGCCCGTCCGGATCCTGGTCTGTGCAGGCCGGGGCCGGACGGGTTTCCTATGAGATTGCGCAGGGTTCAGACCATGGCCGACAAGGTTGAATTCGAACTGGTGTCGCCGGAGAAGCTGCTGGTGTCGCAGCCGGTGCATATGGTGGTGGTCCCCGGAGCCGAGGGCTTCCTGGGCGTGCTGCCGGGTCATGCCCCGATGATCGTCACGGTGAAGCCGGGGATCATCGACATCTATGCCAACGACATGGCGACCATCACCCAGCGCATCTTCGTGGCCGGTGGCTTCTGCGAGGTGACCGCCACGCGGGTGACCATCCTGGCCGAGGAAGCGGCCGAACTGGACACCGTGCGCGGCCTGGATCGCGCAACCCTGGAAAAGCAGATGGGTGACCTGTCGGAGGATCTGGCCCTGGCCAAGTCCGACGTCGAACGCGCCGCCATCGAAGGCAAGCTGGCTGTTCTGCAGGCGAAGCTGGACGTGCAGACCGCCACCCTGCATTGATGCGGGGTGCGGAGCGGACGGCCGGAGACGTCACATATCTGTCACGTTTTCGTCTGGATGCGAGCGATTATCACGGGGGCGCCTTGCGCCCCCGTTGCTTTTTGGGCTGATATCCCCAATCTGTCATCAAACACGGGCGCCGTCACGCGCCACCCTTTCCGTTGCTTCTGGAAGAGTATCGGCATCATGGCGAATGCGCATTGGACGATCGAGGGCCTGCCTTGGGACAAGCTGGACCCCGCCAAGGCCACACCGGAGATGCTGAAGCTGGCCAAGGCTGCCGCCCTGGTTGAGTATAACGGCCATATCTATGCCGATTACCTGTGCAATATCTTCCGCGATGATCCGGTCTTCTGCCAGGTGGCCCGCGACTGGGCCGTGGAGGAGGTGCAGCACGGGGAGGCACTTGGGACCTGGGCCGCGCGCATCGATCCCTCCTGGGACTTCCAGGCCGCCGTGCAGCGCTTCCGCGACGGGTACCAGATCGATATCCATGCGATGGACAGCAAGCGCGGCAGCCGCGCCGGTGAACTGGTGAGCCGCTGCATCGTGGAAACGGGCACGTCGAGCTATTACACCGCCTTGGCCGAAGCCACCGATGAGCCGGTCTTCAAGCAAATCTGCAAGCATATCGCCGCGGACGAGCTGCGGCATTACAAGCTGTTCTATGATCACCTGAAGCGCTATCTCAACGCTGAAAAGCTCAATCGCCTGCAAAGGCTGATGATCAGCCTGTCGCGGATCAACGAGACGGAGGATGATGAATTATCCTATGCCTTCTATGCCGCGAACTACTGGACCCGTCCTTATGCCAGGGCGGAGAACAATGCGGAATACACGGCGCTGGCCTATGCCTATTACAAGCCGCAGCATCTGGACCGCATGGTCGGCATGGTATTCAAGGCATCGGGCCTGAAGCCGCATACCTGGTTGCACAGCGCAGCCGCCCGCTTCGCCTATTCCCGCATGCGCAAGAAGGCCGAAGCCGCCCGGGCCGCGGCCTGATCATGCGCAAAGCGGGCCACCGGGGCTTACCCCGGTGCCCCGCTTTCACCATTCCTTATCGCAAAACGGTATGAGGCTTTATTATACCAACATGCGATGAGTTCTACTCATCGCATGTTGGTATTAGCCTTTGGCTTTGTTGGAATGTGCTATCCGGCAGTCAATGCAGCCGGTGAACCGTGCGGCTGCTCGATACGAAGTCAAACTCCCCCTCCGACAGGCCGTCGCGCAGCAATGACAGCAGGCTGGCGGCGTCCGGCGTGCCGCCCAGGCTGTTCAGTAAGGCCGTCGCCAGTTCCGGTGCGAGCAGCGGAAGGCCGCTATTGCCGGGTATCAGGTTGTTGAGCAGCAGCCCGCTATCCACTGCATCCAGCATGATGGTCGTGGCGGGTCCGGCGGAAAGTGCCGCGGGCAGCGGCACGGGAGCGGGCTCGGCCCCGTGGCGTTCGATATGGCGCAGATTACGTTCCAGGATCTCGTTGCTGACGGGTCCATCGACGAACTGCTGGGCAAGGTTGGTTCCGCCCGCCTCGTCCAGGATATGATGAAGCCGGCGCAGGGCCGACAGGATCGCGGCGGCCAGTTCCGGGCCCTGGGCGCGGTGGCTGGCATGCTGGATGGCGGAACGGATCAGTTGCGGCACCGGGTGCGTCATGGCGATATCCTCCTGTGAGCGATACCGGTTGCGGGACAGGGTCAGTACCGGACCCCGATCGGGCATCCGGCACTGACCCGATAAAGCAGGTGGGCATCCGGAATGGATGGTTCAAGCCGCCGGGGCGACGGGGCCTGTGACCTGTGGTATTATGCTGCACCGCAACATCGGAGCCGACCATGGTATTCAAACGGATCATACGGCGTCTGGAAGGCCTTCGGACGGCCGGTTCCAATCGCCCTGGCGGTATTGCGCTGGCCTTGCAGGGTGGCGGCTCACTGGGCGCCTTCACCTGGGGCGTTCTGGATCGTCTGTTGGATGAACCTGATTTCCGCCCCTCCAGGTTGAGTGGGGCATCGGCCGGGGCCGTCAATGCCGCGGCCTTTGCTGCCGGCTGGGCTACGGACGGCCCCGAAGGGGCGCGGAACGGGCTGGATCGGGTCTGGCGCCGGGTCGGGGAATGCGGGGTCGGCTCGCTGGGCTTCTGCCCTACCTGGGCGCAGAGCGGTTTGACCCATGCCGTGAACAATGCGGCCTTTGCCATGGCGACACGGTTCTTCTCGCCCTATGCCCTCAACCCGCTGGGCTTCAACCCGTTGCGGTCGATCCTGCTGGAGGAGGTGGACTTTCAGGCGTTGCGGCTGCCTTCGGCCCCGCCCCTCATCATCTCCGCCACGCGGGTCAGCGACGGTCAGCCCCAGCTTTTTGGCAATGAAAACGTGGACATCGATTCGCTGCTGGCCTCCACCACATTGCCCACGCTGCATCAGGCCGTGGAAATCGAGGGCGAGGCCTATTGGGACGGGGGCTACACGCTGAACCCGCCCATCCGAGCGTTGCTGGACGGCCCTTCCGTCGGTCAGGTGCTTGTGGTGCAGGCCATGGCGAACTGCACCGATGCCACGCCGCGCACCGCGTCGGCGATTCGCGAGCGGTTGAACCAGATTACCTTTTCCCGTCCCCTGGAAGCCGAGATCGCCCTGGTGCGCGAGGTGCTGAGCCATGGTGAGGGGCCGGAACAGCTTGATATCCTGTCCATCGATCCGCAGGCGCCGGGTCTGGATGATCTGACAGGCCTGCGTATCGACATGGATTACCTGCTGGCCTTGAAGGCGCATGGGCGGGCGCAGGCGGCGGCTTGGCTGGAACCACGGCCGGCGACGGGGAAGGAGGAAGTGGTCGCCGTCAGGACGGCGGCAGCATCTTCCCCGGATTCATGATCCCCGTCGGGTCGAGCAGTTCCTTCAGGGATCGCATCAGGTCCAGTTCCACGGGATCCTTGATGCGGACCATCTCTCCCGCCTTCAGGTTGCCGATGCCATGTTCGGCACTGATGCTGCCGCCATGTGCCAGGGCGCTGGCATGGATCAGGCCGGCGATGGCCGGCGCGTGCGCCAGATAGGCGGCGGTGTCCATCCCGGCGGGGCGGCCGACATTGAAATGAATGTTGCCGTCCCCGACATGGCCGAACGGGTAGGGCCGGATGCCCGGCATGTACGCGGCGACGGCGGCCAGCGTGGTCGCCACGAAATCGGGGATGCGGCTGACGGGGACCGATATGTCGGTATGCACGGCGCCGCCGATCTTGCGCCCGATCTCGGGCAGGCTTTCACGGATCAGCCACAGCTTGCGGGTCTGTTCCAGGCTGTCGGCGAAGATGGCGTCGGTAACGAAACCTTGCTCCAGCGCCGTCTCCAGCACGGCTTCCACCTGCCGCCGCAGCAGCGGTCCCGCCATGCCGCTGCCGGCCTCCATCAGCACGTACCAGGGTGACGGTTCTGCCAGCGGGTCCTGTTCCCGCCCCAGTATGTCCCGCGACCCGTCGAAGGTGAAACGAGGCATCAGTTCGAAGGCCGACAGGCTGTCGCCCGTGCCGGTGCGGGCCAGGCCCAGCAGGGCAAGGGCGGCGGCGGGGTCGGGCACGGCGACCAGCGCCGTTTCCACCTGTCTTGGCCTTGGGTACAGCTTCAGCGACGCGGCGGTGATGATGCCAAGGGTGCCTTCGGCCCCCAGGAACAGATGCTTCAGATCATAACCGCTATTGTCCTTGCGCAGGGTGCGCAGCCCGTTCCAGACGCGGCCGTCGGGCAGGACCACCTCCAGCCCCAGGACAAGGTCGCGTGCATTGCCATAGCGCAGGGTGAGGATGCCACCGGCATTGCTGGACAGGGCGCCCCCCAGCATGCAGGTTCCCTCCGACCCCAGCGACAGGGGCAGGTATCGGTCTGCGGCGGCGGCGGCGGCCTGCAGGTCGGCCAGGACGCAGCCTGCCTCCGCCGTCAGCGTGTGGTCCGCCGGATCCAGCGCGCGGACACGGTTCAGCCGGCCCAGATTGAGAATGAGCGACCCCATCCCCGGTATCGCCACGGTGCCGCCCACCAGGCCCGTATTGCCACCCTGCGGCACCAGCGGCACGCGATCTTGCGCGCAGAGGCGGGTGATGGCCGCAACCTCCGCCGTGCTGCCGGGGCGCAGGACGGCCAGCGGCCGGCTTTCCTGCCGCCGGCGCCAGTCGAAGGCATAGGGCGCCATGGCGTCGCCCGTCAGCACATGATCGGGGCCGATCAGGGCGGCGAGCCGGCCGGGCAGGTCGTCCCGCATCATCGGTTCAGCCCCGCGGCGCCGCGGCGCGGCGCAGCCGGTCGTTTATCGCGGCGCCCAGCCCCCTGTCGGGGACGGGCATGACGGCGATGCCCGACAGGCCGGGCCGGTCCAGCGCCCGCAGCATCGCGAAGAGGTTGGCCGCCGCCTCCGTCAGGTCGCCGGTCGCGGACAGGTTCAGCCGCACCGCGCCGCCGCGCAGGAACTGATCGGGGCCGAAGGCCAGCAGCGCCTCGTCGGCTGCCACATCGGTCGCATCCAGCCGCACGGGCAGGCCGGGCGCGTAATGGCTGGTCATCATGCCCGGCGCCTTCACCCCATCGGCCGCCGTGGCCAGATCGACCGGGCCCAGCACGGCTTCGAGTTCCTCCTTCGTCACCGAACCGGGGCGCAGCAGCAGGGGGCGTTCCCCCGTCAGGTCCAGCACCGTCGATTCCACGCCGATGGTGCAGCGCCCGCCGGCGAGGATCAGCTTCAGCCGGGCGCCGCCGCCATCGGGAAACTCGTCCGCCACATGCATGGGCGTGGTGGGGCTGACATGCCCGGAACGGTTGGCGGAAGGGGCGGCGACGGGGCGGCCGCAGGTCCGCAGCAACGCCTGTGCCACGGGATGGGCGGGGCTGCGCAGGGCCACGGTATCCAGCCCCGCTGACACCAGCAGCGACAGGCGTGCCGCCGGCCGGCGCGGCAGCACCAAAGTCAACGGGCCGGGCCACCACAATTCCATGGCACGGCGCGCACGCTCATCGACCCTGGCATAGGCATCGGCCGCGGCGGCATCGACCACATGCACGATCAGCGGGTTGAAGCTGGGGCGGCCCTTGGCGGCGAAGATCGACGCGACGGCGGCGTCATTGCCCGCATCCCCGCCCAGGCCATAGACGGTTTCGGTCGGCAGGGCCACAAGACCGCCCGCCGCCAGGATACCGGCCGCCTCGGCATAGGCGGCCGGGCCGGGCGGCATCACGCGCGGACGGTCGGTATGCGGCGGCGGGACCGGCGGCGCATGGTCATGGGTGGGATCGTCGCAGCAATGATCGTGGGGCACGGGTTCGGGTTCCTGACGGTATCGGGCGCAAGGATAGACCCTGGCCGTTCCCCGATCACGGGCTTTCCATGCAAAGCCCGGCCGCGTCAGGCAAGGCCCGGCTTCAGCGAGAAGACCACGCCCCAGCCGTCCGGATCCTCGAAACAGATGGCACGCGGGTGCCAGTAGGGGTTTTCTGCGGTCACGGGCACGCCGCCGCGCGCCTGGATGGCGGTGGCCACCGCGTCCAGCCCGGCCCGGCTGTCGACATAAAGGACCAGCAGATTGTCGCGGGTGGGTGCGGGGCAGGGGCTGCCGTCCCGGTGCTGGGTGAATTCAAGATGCACATCCCAGCCGGGAAGCCCGATCATCACCCCGTCATAGCCCGCATGGGTACCGTCGTCGGTCCAGCCGCCGATGACGGGCAGGCCGATCACGTCGCGATAGAAGGCGGTCACCGCGGCCAGCCGGTCGGTGGGCCGTGCCACGCGCAGACGGGTGACGGGCAGGTGCCCGGGCCAGGGGGTGGGATCGATCATGATGCGCATATCCGGTTGTTGCGGTGCGATACTTGCCGCGCCCGCCCCTTGCGGGCACACTGCCGGCGATCACTGGTCGAACCGAAGGATCGGGCATGGCGGGGCGCGTCATCACCATCGCACAACAAAAGGGCGGGGCTGGCAAGACCACGCTGGCCATCCATCTGGCCGTCACCTGGGTGCTGGCCGGACGGTCGGTGGCCCTGGTCGATATCGACCCTCAGGGCAGCCTGTCGGCATGGTACGGGCAGCGCCAGTCGCTGATGGGGCCGGAACAGACCGGCCTGACCCACCTGCAGATTTCCGGCTGGCGTACCCAGCGGGAGGTGGAGCGGCTGGCCAGGACCCACGACATCGTGGTCATCGACAGCCCGCCCCATGCCGAAACCGATGCCCGCATCGCCGTGCGCACGGCATCGCTGGTTGTGGTGCCCGTGCAGCCCAGCCCCATGGACCTGTGGGCCACGCGGCCCACGCTGGATCTGGCGCTGGCCGAAAAGCGACCGGCGCTTCTGGTGTTGAACCGTGTGCCGGCGCGCGGCCGGCTGGTGGATGCCGTGGCGGAAAAGGCGGCGGAATTGGGTGTGCCGGTGGCGACGGCCCATCTGGGCAACCGCATCGGCTTCGCCGGATCGCTGATGGACGGGCTGACCCTGGCGGAAACCGACCCGCGCTCGAAAGGTGTGGAGGAACTGGCGTTGCTGGCCGCGGAAATCTGGGCCGCGGCCCCTCAGGACTG
>NZ_JBLTXA010000037.1:0-38428 GCF_048066175.1 Niveispirillum fermenti
CCCGCACGTGAATGGACGGCAGCCAAAGCACAGATGGCCGTCCTGTTCGGCGACAGGTTCACAAAGGCGATGAACGCCTGATTTTCAAACCGCCCACCCGAGCACGGAATTCCTGATAGTCCCGATAGTCCGAAACTGCGCACCGCGGACCGCCTCGCCAATCTTGTCGCCCTGTTCTGCATCGTCAGCTGGCGAGTGCTCTGGACGACCATGGTCGCGCGCACATACCCCGACGACGATCCGACCACCGCCCTCACCAGAACCGAAATCGCCATCCTCGACAGGCTCGTCAGCGACACGGGCAATCGCGGCGCAAAACCGGGAACCCTCCAGCTCTACCTCACAAAGCTCGCGCGCCTGGGTGGATATCTCGCCAGAGCTTCCGACCCTCTGCCAGGCAACACCGTCGTCTGGCGCGGACTACGCCGCCTCGCCGACATCCAGATCGGCGCCGACCTGAACGTCGGGGCGAGTTGTGGGTAATCGCACGGCTCACCAGAAGCGTACAGATCAAATCCATGCTTTTACACTGGACAGACGCTTACAATTCGTCGTTCAGCCGGGTGGCTGCGGCCATGCGCCTGTCAAATCCCTGTTTCGGTCTCCCCCCCGGGGAACCGCCCCTGTTCCCTGACCGACAAACTATCCGCCCCTGCCCGACAAGCCGCCCCCCGCCCTTCTTGTCCATGATCCCCGCAACGAACAGCGGGGGAGGAACCAGAACCCATGGCGAGGCGACTGGACGGCAAGGTGGCGCTGGTCACCGGGGCCGCGCGCGGCATCGGGGCCGGCATCATGGCGGCGTTCCGGCAGGAAGGCGCCGTCACCTACGGCGCCGACCTGAACGGAACGGCGGCGGGCGATGAACGGTACCTGTGCCTGGACGTGCGGCGGGAGGCGGACTGGCAGGCGGCGGAGCGGCTGATCCGCGAACGGGAGGGCAGGCTGGACATCCTGGTCAACAATGCCGGGGTGGAACTGGTGCGGCCGCTGCCGGAAATATCGCTGGCGGACTGGCGCCATGTCATGGCGGTCAATGTCGAAGGGGTGTTCCTGGGCTGCCGCATCATGCAGCCCCTGCTGGCGGCATCGGGATCGGCGGCATCGACGGCCGCCATCATCAACATTTCCTCCATCGCCGGCATCGTCGGCTATCCCGATCAGGCCGCCTACAACACCTCCAAGGGGGCCGTGCGGCACCTGACCAAGAGCCTGGCCATCGAGTTCGCGGCCCATGGCCAGCCCATCCGCGTCAATTCCATCCATCCCGGCTGCATCCGCACGCCCATGCTGGAGGAGGCGGTCGAGGGCTGGACAAGGCAGGGCCTGCTGAACCGCGACGATCCCTGGAAGGATGTCGGCGCCATGTGCCCCATGAACAAGGTGGGCGGCCCGGCCGACATCGCCATGGGCGCCGTCTATCTGGCGTCCGACGAGGCGGGGTTCGTCACGGGGATCGAACTGGTGATCGATGGCGGATGGGTGGCACGATGAACGACACGGGCAGCAACAACCACCACCGGCTCTGGATGTATGAGCAGATGGTGAAAAGCCGGCATTTCGAGGATCTGATCAAGCCGGCCTATCTGGAGGGCAAGAAGCCCCTGTTCAACATGGCCAAGGGGCCCATTCCCGGCGAGATGCACCTGTCCGACGGGCAGGAGCCCTGTGCCGTGGGTGTCTGCGCCCATCTGCGCCCGACCGACACGGTCACCGCCACCCACCGGCCCCATCATGTGGCGATATCCAAGGGCGTGGACCTGGACGCCATGGCGGCGGAGATTTTCGGCCGGGAAACGGGCCTGTCCGGCGGGCGCGGCGGGCATATGCATCTGTTCGACAAGGATGTCAATTTCTGCTGTTCGGGCATCATCGGCCAGGGGCTGGGCCCGGCGGTGGGGGCGGCCATGGCGGCGAAGCTGCGCGGGCGCGACGATGTGGCCATCGCCTTCCTGGGCGACGGCGCCGCCAACCAGGGCGCCTTCCACGAGGCGCTGAACCTGGCGGCCGTCTGGAAGGCGCCGGTGGTCTTCGTGATCGAGGATAACCGGTACGGCATCTCGGTCCCCAAGGCCGACTGCACCGCCGTGGCGCGCAATGCCGACCGCGCCGCCGCCTATGGCATGCCCGGCATCCATGTGCCCGGCAACGACCCCGACCTTGTGCATCAGGCGGCCGGGCAGGCCATCGCGCGGGCGCGGGCCGGCGAGGGGCCCAGCCTGATCGAGATCGAGACGACAAGGCTGGAGGGCCATTTCATGGGTGATGCCGAGGGATACCGCCCGCCCGGCGAGGTGGCGCTGCTGCGCGAACAGGACCCGATCCCCGCCTATCGCCGCCGGCTGCTGGCCGACGGGTTCGAGGCGGGCGAACTGGACGCGCTGGAAACGGCAGCGCGGCTGGCCGTGGAACGGGCCTTCGCCCATGCCCGCGCCGCGTCTCTGCCGGGACCGGAGCAGGCCTTCCTTCAGGTTTTTGTGGAAAGGGCCGTGTGATGCAGGCAACCCAGACGATGCGCAAGCTGACCATCGCCAAGGCCATGGCCGAGGCGATCGGCCAGGAAATGGCGCGCGACCCCGATGTGCTGGTCATGGGGGAGGATATCGGCCGCCTGGGCGGCGTGTTCGGCAATACCGCCGGCCTGCTGGACCGGTTCGGCGCCGACCGCGTGCGCGACACGCCGATATCGGAAACGGGCTTCATCGGGGCCGCCGTGGGCATGGCGGCGGCGGGCCTGAAGCCCGTGGTGGAACTGATGTTCGTGGATTTCTTCGGCGTCTGCATGGATGCCATCTACAATCTGGCCGCCAAGCAGAGCTATTTCAGCGGCGGGCGGGTGGCCTGTCCGATGGTGCTGATGACCTCCGTCGGGGGCGGCTATGGCGATGCCGGACAGCATTCGCAATGCCTTTACGCCACCTTCGGCCACCTGCCGGGGCTGAAGGTGGTGGTACCGTCCAACGCCTATGACGCCAAGGGCCTGATGCTGGCCGCCATCCGCGATCCCAACCCCGTGATCTTCATGTATCACAAGGCGCTGCAGGGGATGGGCTGGCTGGGCACCGTGCCCGGTTCCATCACCCGCGTGCCGGAAGCGGATTACGAGGTTCCCATCGGCCGGGCGGCGGTGCTGCGCGAGGGGACCGACATCACCCTGGTCGGGCTGGGCGTCACGGTGCATCACGCACTGGACGCCGCCCGCGCCCTGGAAGGGGACGGGGTGTCGGCAGAGGTGGTGGACCTGCGCACCATCGCCCCGCTGGACCGCGACACGATCCGCCGGTCGGTGGCGAAGACGGGCCGCCTGCTGGTCATCGATGATGATTACCGGAGCTGTGGCGTGGCGGGCGAGGTGATCGCCAGCGTCGCGGAGACCGGCGTGCCCCTGAAGGCGCCGCCGCGCCGGCTGGCCCATCCCGACATCCCCATCCCCTTTTCCCCGTCGCTGGAACATCACGTCCTGCCCGACGGGCAGAAGACCCTGGCCGCCGCACGCGAGGTCCTGTCATGAGCCCGACCCCCATCCTGATCCCAACTGGCCTGTGGGATGATGACAGTCCCGGCGTCATCTCCACCTGGCTGTTCGACCATGGCGACAAGGTGGCCGAAGGGGCCGTTGTCGCCGAACTGATGAACGAGAAGGTCGGTTTCGAGATCACCGCCCCGGCCGGCGGCACATTGTCGATCGAGATGCCGGCCGAGGCGGAAGTGGTGCAGGGCCAGCGCATCGGGGCCGTGGAATGACGCCCGCCGCCTCGACCCTTCCTGTCCCCTCCGCCTCCGCCTCCCTTTCCCCCTCCCCCTCCCCTTCCCTGTCCTCCATCGCACTGAAGGGCGTGCGCGGCGTGATCGCGGCGCGCATGATGGACAGCCTGCACCATTCGGCCCAACTGACCTACCATGCCGAAGCCGACATTTCGGCCCTGCTGGACCAGCGCCGGGAATGGAAGCAGGCAGGGCTGAAGATCAGCGTGGAGGATTGCGTCATCCATGCGCTGGCCCGCGTGCTGGCGGCCTTCCCCGCCTTCAACGGCGTGCTGGAGGATGGATTATTCACGCCATCGGCCGGGCTGGATCTGTCCGTCGCCATCACCACGCCGGGCGGCCTGATGACGCCCGTGCTGCGCGGCGCCTCCACCCTGTCGCTGGCGGGGATCGCGGCGGCGCGGGCCGATCTGGTGGCGCGGGCCCAGGCCGGAAAGCTGGCCGTGTCGCAGATGAGGGGCGGCAGCTTCACCCTGTCCAATCTGGGCACCACGCGGGTGCGCTTCTTCACCCCCATCCTGAACCGGCCGCAGGTGGCGCTGCTGGGGCTGGGCCGGGTCGATCCCGTGCTGGTGCCCGACGGGGCCGGCGGCGGGCGCACCGTCCAGCGCCTGGGCCTGTCGCTGACGGCCGACCACCGGCTGCTGGACGGTTATCCCTGCGGTCAGTTCCTGGAAGGGCTTTGCCATGCTGTTGAGCGGTTCGAGGCGGCTGTCTGACCTGGCCTTCCTGGTCGTGGCGGGACTGGAACGGCATGTGGGCCGGCAGCATCTGGAACGGCCGGCGGCCGATGTGCAGATGCTGGTGGATGGCGACCTGTCGCTGCTGGCCCGTCTGATGGGGACCGGGCAGCCCGGCCTGCGCTGGCGCTGCTGGCAGAACCGGCATTGCCTGGTCGTGCCGCGCAACTGGTCGCGCCTGCCGGGCTTCCGCGATGCCGTGCTGGACTGCCCCCTGCCCGTGGCGCTGCGTGCATCGGGCGGCAGTGCCGTCACCCATGGGCCGCACATCCTGAATATCAGCCTGTGCTGGCTGGCCATGGCGGCCGATGGGGTGGGCATCCAGCAGGGCTATGCCCGCCTGACCGGCCCGATCCTGGCCACCCTGGCCGATATGGGCGTGGCGGCGGATCTGTCGCGCGTGGCGGGCGCCCATTGCGACGGCCATTGCAATCTGGTGCATGACGGTCGCAAACTGGCCGGCACGGCCGGGTTGATCCGCCCGGCCGGCGGGATGCGCGGCCTGCTGCTGCATGCCAGCCTGACACTGGCATCGCTGGATGGCGACCTGGACATCATCATGGGGTTTGAACGGCGGATGGGCCGCGTGGCCGATTACCGCCCCGATGCGCATGTGTCACTGTCGGCCGCCCTGCGCGGCGACACCCTGTCCGCCTTGCCGGCCCCGGCCGAGAGGCGGGACCGGGCGGACAGGGGGACGGCCCGTCACGGATGATCGGGCGCAGGCGGGTGGCCGGCATGGGGTGCGCCCCGGCGCAGGGCCAGCCAGCCGCCGACCCGTTCCGCCGATGCCCCGGTCAGGTAGAGCCCGACGGCCAGCACCATCATGTCGGCCCCCGTCTCCACCAGCCGCAGCCCCATCGCCTCGCCCAGCGGCAGGGCGATGCCGGCGGCCAGTGTGGCGGCACCGGCCAGGAACAGGGCCGCGGTGGTCCCGAAGCGGCGGGCCGGCCAGGGGGGCGTGTCGGGCAGCAGGGGCGGTACGGGCTGCAGGGGCGGCCGGCGCATCAGGCCGCCGCACGGCCGGCCGCGGCGGGCACCGGCAGTTCGAAATGCGGCCCGTCCAGAAAGGGGCGGCCCCCCGCGGCACGGCGGCGGTCGGCATAGGCCTGCGACACGGCCTCGGGATCGGCATCGCCCGTGTCGGTCAGCGCCACATCCCACGCCCCGCCCCAGCGCAGCGGCACCTGTTCCAGCCGCCCGGCCTGACGCATGGCCGCCGCCACGCGATGGACCAGCGGCCAGTCCCAGCGCAGGGCGCCGCCCACCCAGGGCGCCAGATCCACGGCATGGCCCGTGATATGGCGGCTGGCCATCGTCCGGCTGGCCCCGGCGGCCAGCAATTCGCGTTGCCGCGCCACCGTGCGCCGCCCTTCCACGACGCTGAAATCCACGGCGCTGACGGTGATGGCGCGTTTTACGACACGCACCAGATCGGGATGCACGCCTTCCAGGCGCGACAGGCTGGTCCGGCCCAGGATGAACATGGTCATTTCTCCTTCAGGGGTTCGGGGTTGGCGGGGTCGGACAGGGCATCCCGCATCAGGCCCGCCACGCGGTCCAGCCGGTCCCGGCAATCGGCCCCCGCATCGGCCAGCGCCAGGATGTAGCGGGCCACCGCCCGGTCATCCGCCGCGGCCGGCGGCGGCGCGGGTTCCGGCCGGCAAGCCAGCAGGGCCGGCGGCACCGTCACCGGTTCCAGCCGGATTGCCGTCACCGGCGGGGCCGGCCCGCCGGCGCAGGCCGTCAAGCACAGCAGCCACAGCGGCGCTGTCCGCACAGGCATGTGTCGCAGGCGCATTCTCCACCCTCCGCTCTATGGCCATGGATGCGTGCATCCGTTCCCGTTCCGCGGCGGCGGCGGCCGTGACGGCCGCCAGGTCGCGCCCGGCCCGCCGGGCCATGGCCTCCACCGCCTGGGCATTGCGCGCCGCCGTTTCCCGCGCCAGGGCCGCCTCCAGCCGCGCACCCTCCAGTGCCCGTCCGCGGCCATGCCAGGACCAGCCCGCCAGCAGCAGGCCGGACAGCGCCACCAGGGCCAGCCACCGGCCGGACAGCAGCGAACCCAGCACCCCGATCATGCCCACAGGTGCCGCCCCGGCATGCGGTGCGGGTGGAAAACAGGCCAGCCCATGCGCGTCTCTCCCTGGTGTGATGCCGGGGTCGGAAAATCCTGACCCCGGCATCCGCGCCGACGGGCGCGGATGCCGCCCATGCCGCCGATGTCTGCAAAAAATCCTGACATGTCAGGATTTGCAGGCACCCGGATGCACGCACACGCCAAGACGCCCCGGTCCCTTCATGGGGAACCGGGGCGTCTGCCGATCGGATGCGGTTGATGATGGATCAGGAATATAGGAATATTATCCCTTCTGTCAAGCGGAAACGGCCGGCAGGCTGCTGCCCTACCCTTCCCCCTCGGCCGCGGTCCGGGGCAGCCGCACGCGCAGCCGCTCCTCCTCCACGATGACCTCGGCCAGGGCCGGCACCCATTTCTTCAGGTTTTCCTTGGCCGTGGCGGCGGCCGGCAGGGTCATGCCCAGTTGCTCGGCCCGGCGGGCCCAGTCCATGCGCTTGGACACGTCGGCCCCCTCCAGGAAGCGCAGTGCGGCCTCTGCCTTCAGTGCGAAGGCCCCATCCTCCTTGGCGGCGCGGCGTTCGCCCCGGCGCTGTGCCTTGGGCTTGGCGATCTCCTTCACGGCGCGTTCGGCATCGTCGGCATTCTTGCGCCAGATGCGGAAAACACAACCGACCACGCGCCCGCCACCACGGCCGCCGCCCTGCCGGATCTCGTGCAGGGTGGCCGTGAACTCGCCCAGCCGGCTGATCTCCTCCAGCGCGGGGTCGAGCGCGTATTTGCGCAGGTCCTTCCAGTCCTTCAGCTTGTCCAGGCAGCCCAGGACGCCGCGCAGCTCCTCCACCTTGGCCTGCCAATAGGGTTCAGCCGCGTTGCGGTCGGCATAGCGTTTCAGCACCTCGTACAGGGTCAGGGCATATTTGCTGTCGAACTCGTAGATGATGCGCAGGGACAGGTAGGAATAAAGCGCGGGCTCGCGCAGCCGCTCGGACACCCAGCTATGGAAGGTGTAGGTCAGGGTCCCACCCTCGATCCGGCAGGGCCCCAGCAATTGCGCGCTCTCCCACCCGGCCGTGCCGTCGGAGCGCAGATAGTTGAACTGGCACAGGACCTTCTGCAGGGTTTCGATGCTGGCCTTCAGGCGGGTATTGTTGACATCGGCCGTGCCGTCCCGCACCTCCGCCGCGAACCGGCGGATGGAAGCCAGCTCGATCGAATGGCTTTCCACACGGCCCAGATTCTCGTACGCATGGGCCAGCAGGTGGTTGAACAGCCGCCGGTCGGCCAGCGTCAGGTCGGCATCGGCCTTGATCTCCACCGCGCCCGTGGCCTTCACGAGCGTGAGCGGGGTCTTGCGGGCCGCCGGGCCGGGGCTGGGTGGTTTCGCTGCCATGGCGGAATTGTAGGTCGGAGCCGGGGGGCCAGCAACTCCGAATTGCCGGCCCGGCCCCTGGCCAGACCTCCCGTTCGTCTCTGGCCAAACCTCCCGTTCACCCCTGGCAAAACCTCCGGGAAGGGCTGGCAAAACCTCCCGGCAACTGTCAGCAAGTATATGGAATTGCTGGCGGATTTCGCCCTTAGGAATCTTGTTAGGAATCAAAGGAGTCAAAGGAAAGGGCGCAAGGAAGGGGGATTCGGAGAAATAGCCAGGGTTCGATTGCTGCGTTTTTCCCGAACATCGCAGCCCCCATTCGGAGTTTTGGCCAGCATTCAGCCGGGTTTCCCCCCGTCGGCAGCACCGGGCAGGTTCCATCCGGCGTCGAAGGACCCCGAATCGGGCCGGACCGAGCGCCCGGCATTCGGAGATTGCGCCAGGGGCGCGGCGGAACGGGCCTTCTTGGCCATTCGCGATGCATGCGGAATCCCCCATGGACATTTCCCCCATTCGGAGTTTTGGCCAGCCCCCGAAAAACCCCAGCGAATCCGCGCCTTCCAGACCGGTCGATTCGGAGTTGTCGACAGGGGGGTCTGTGCATTCGGAGAAATGGCCAGGGCACATCCATTCGGAGTTTTGGCCAGTCCACATCAACCCGCGATGCCGGTCGCAATACAGGAATTCTGGCTGGTGATTGACGGTTTGTGGGATCATCCTCATGACTCCGCACTATAAAAGGATTTTCATCCTATACTAGGCGAAGTCGAATGGCAATCTTCTTCACGCATGGCTTCCTGACACCGGCGGATCAACGGCGAGATGCGCGCATTGGGCAGGGTTTGGGCACGGGGCAGCGTGTGGACACCGCCGGCCGGAACCCTGCGGGGACGCAGGGGCGGTGACGACCGCCGGGCGGATGGCATGCCCCTGCTGCCCCCTCCCCTTCCTCCCCTTCCCCTTCCCTTCCTCCCCGTTCCCCTCCCCCTTCCTTGCACAGCCTGCCGTGCCTCTCCCCGGCTTCCCTCTGTGGGGTGGTTTCGCCCCGCCCTGCGCTCCCGATCCTGCGGGCCTGTTCAGCCCGCGATGGCTTGGCTATTCCCCCAGCACGTCATTCAGATGGTCGCGCAGTTCCCGCAGGCGGATACGCTGGGGATCGGACAGGACGGCGCGCACAGGGGCGACGGGGGGAAGGGTCAGGCTGGTGCGGATCAGGCGGCCCAGATAATCCAGGGCGGCAGCGCGCTCGCCCATGGCATCGGCCCGGGCACCGGCCGGGCTGCGCGCATCCTCCGGCCGGCCGGCCGCGCGGGCCGGGGGGCGTGCGGCGCGGATGGCCCGCTCCCCCGCCCCCGCCCGGACCTGTTCCCACAGGCGGCGCTGTTGGGCCGGGTCCTCCTCCCGCGCGATCTGCAGCAGGATGGTGCGGGGCGGTACGTCGCCCCCCTTCTCCATATCGGCCAGCAGGTCGGCCGGCAGGGTCAGGATGCGCAGCGTCTCGTTCACGCGCACCCGGCTGCGACCCAGCAGATCGGCGGCCTGCCCCTGGCTGTAGCCATGGGTCTGCATCAACGCCTGGATGCCGCGCGCCTCTTCCAGCGGGGTCAGATCGACGCGCTGGATATTCTCGATCAGCGCGATTTCGGCCGGGTCGCCATCCACCACGATGGCGCGGATGCGGTCGCGCCCGGCCAGCCGGCTGGCCCGCCAGCGGCGCTCCCCGGCCACGATGTCATAGCTGGCCCCCTCCCCGTCCCCTTCGCCTTCGCCTTCGCGGCGGCGTACCAGGATGGGTTGCAGCACGCCGCGCGCCGCGATGGACGCCGCCAGGGCCTGCAGCTCCCCTTCGTCGAAATGCCGGCGCGGCTGGTCGGCGCGGGGATGCAGCCGGTCCAGGTCCACCTCGAACATCTGCCGGAAATCGGCGCTGCGCTGGAAATGCGCGCTGGTCCCCTGCGGGGCCGCCGCGGTGCCGGCGGAAACCTTCACGGTCTGGTTCAGCGGGCTTTTGGGGTTGGCCTTAAGCTTCATGGCCGATCTCCTCCGCCAGGTTCAGGTAACCCTGCACGACGGGATTGTCGCGGGGCAGGGCGCGCACGGCGACCACGCCATTATAGACGGCCTGGTCCATCTGGGTCGTCTTGCGGATCGGCTCGAACACCCGCACGCTGTCGCTGTAGGTGGCCAGCAATTGCTGCAACGTGGCCTGCTGCACCGACGTGTTGGCCTCGAACCGGTTGGGCAGGATGCCCAGCACGTTCAGTTCCGGGTTCTCATAGATCCGGATCTGATCGATGGTGCGCAGCAGCAGCGGCACCCCGGGCACGTCCAGCGGGGCCGGAACCACGGGGATCAGGATGTCGGTGGCCGCCACCAGCGCATTGCGCGTCAGTACGCCCAGATGCGGCGGCGTGTCGATGATGATCTCGTCATAGCCCTGTCTGACGTCAGACAGGGCACGGGCCAGCCGCTTTTCCGGCCCCGGTTTCGACAGGACCGACACTTCGAATTCCGCCAGGGAAATGTCACTGGGCGCGATGTCGATGCCGGCCACGGCCACGATGATGGAGGCAAGCGGCCGCCGTTCGTCCAGCACGGCACCCAGCACGGCGCCGTCGGCCATGCAGCGTTCCAGATCGACGCCGGCGGCCAGGGTCACGCTGGCCTGCGGGTCGGCATCGACCAGCAGCACGCGCTTGCCCATCATGGCGAAGGCATGGGCCAGGTTCAGCGCTGTGGAGGATTTGGTCTGGCCGCCCTTCTGGTTGGCGATGGCGATGATGCGGGCCCGCGTGCGTGTGCCGCGCCGCATGAAATCGGCCACCGGGTCGGGCACGGCTTCCCTGCCGTTTTCCCAGCGGCTGACCTTCGCCTTGTCATAGGAACGGCCCAGCCGGCCATTCAGCAGGGCGGCGAAATCCTCCTGCGACAATCCACGCTTGCGGCGGTAGGCCTTCAGCAAATCCCCTTGCATGCGCCCTTCTCCTTGGCCCCGGCATCTTCCTATCAGGTGCCGCAGGGCGGGGGCCCTGTCAAGCCAAGGTTGATGGAAAAGCATCAACATTGACCCTTCCGCCCCCCCTGTCTGACGTCAGACAGGAGGGGCGGAGCAGGGTGCAGGCGGGGGGCGGGGGCTGGATCAGCGGAAGGCGCAACCGGCCGGCAGGCCCAGCCGGCGGAAGAGGATGGCCGCGGGACAGAAGCCCGTGAACCCGGCCTGCAACAGGTTCAGCCCGATGAACAGGGTCAGCAGCAGCCAGGCGGGACCGATGAACCAGGCCAGTGCCACGCTGACCAGGACCATGACCCCGGCGAAGGACAGGACGGCCTTGTCGACATTCATGATGATGTTCCTTGTGTTGTTATGGGAAGCGCCGCAGCGGCGGTCGCCGCCGGACCCACTTGCGATGAGTTCTACTCATCGCAAGTGGGTATAAGTTCTCTGCGTTCTCAGCATGGTTTGTGTTCATTGCGTCACCCCGGCCCCGGCATCGATCAGGCGGACATCCCGGCGCGCGATAAGGGGAAGAGGGATGGACTCTATTCCAGATTGTTCATTTTAACGGAAAACACCAATAAGGTTGTTTGGCGGAAGCCACGTCCGGGTGCGCTGACCGGCAAGGGTCAGCCGGTCCTGCGGTTGCGCTCGGGCCGGCAAATCATGGACCATCATGCTTCCTCCTCCCTGACGCCGCCCCCTTTTGCCGGGGCCTGTTGCCAGACGGGTGGCCAGGCGGTGTCAGATGGAGAACGTCCGACTGGTCGGTTGGATGGTGCAGGATATGTATATTCGTATCTATGAAGATATTGAATATTTGCCGCCCCGGCATGTGCGCAGGTCATATGTCCCTGGATTGACGAGCAGGGTGCCGCAGCGTTACCTTCAAATATGCGAATATAATAAGGCAAGGAAGAAGCCATGCCCGTCGACCTGTCCCCCGCCACCGTTGACGGCCTGCTGGCCGACCGGGCCATCCTGCTGGTGGATGTGCGTGAGCCGCAGGAATATGCGGCCGTGCGCATCCATGGCGCGCTGTTGCTGCCATTGTCCAGCTTCGATCCGCTGGCCCTGCCGCCGGCGGATCGGGTGCGCGTCATGTTCCATTGCGGGTCGGGCAAGCGGTCGGCCATGGCCGTGGCGCGCTGCCGACAGGCCGGGCTGGACCATGGCGAACATATGGCCGGCGGGATCCAGGCCTGGATCGCCGCGGGCCTGCCCACGGTGACGCTGGACCCGGCCAGCGGCGGCGTGATCGACCGGCGTTGAGCGGGGAGGGGGCACGATGCGTATCCGCCTGTACCGGCCTTCGGCCGCACCGCCGGTCCCGCTGCCCATTCCCGCCCTGTCAAGGCCAGTGGCGCCCCTGCTGCTGGCCCTGGCGCTGATGGCGGGAACGGCACCGCCGGGCCGGGCCGTACAGCCCGAGGCCGTCCCGCCAGCGGGCCAGAGGGTGACGCCGGCACAGGCGCCGGCGCCGCCAGCGGGACGGGATGATTTCACGGTCGTCGTGCGGCCACTGCCCGACGAGAAGGCGGTCTTCGCCACGGTGGAAAGCGTGAACCGGGTGCCGGCCCGCGTGCGCACGGGCGGCACGATCACGGGCCTCTCGGTGCGTGAGGGCGATGCCGTCACGGCGGGCCAGGTGATCGCCACCATCGGTGACCAGAAGCTGGCCTTGCAGCAGGGCGCGCAGGAGGCCCAGATTGCCGCCGCCCGTGCCCAGGTGGAACAGGCCCGCACCGATCTGGACCGGGCGGAGGAACTGGCCCGCAACGGCTATGTCACGCGCCAGCGGTTGGACGAGCTGCGCACGGCTGCCAATGTCGCGGCCAATGCCCTGAAGGCCCGGCTGGCCGAGCGCGCCGTGCTGGGCCAGCAGATGAACGAAGGCCAGGTCCTGTCCCCCGCGGCCGGCCGGGTGCTGAGCGTGCCCGTCACGCCCGGCACGGTGATGATGCCGGGGGAGGTGGTGGCCCTGATCGCGCAGCGTGACTATGTCCTGCGCCTGTCGGTGCCCGAGCGCCATGCCGCCCATCTGAAGCCGGGCGACCCCGTGCGCCTGGACGGGGAGGACCTGCTGCCCGCCCCGGCTGCTGCCACCGGTGCCCATGCCGGCGCGACCGGGCAGGGGGCCATCACCCTGGTCTATCCGCAGATCACCGATGGCCGGGTGCAGGCCGATGCAAGCGTGGCGGGGCTGGGTGACTACAATGTGGGCCAGCGGGTGCGCGTCTGGGTTCCGGCCGGGGAACGGCCGACCCTGGTCGTGCCGGCCGCCCGGCTGACCACGCGCTTTGGGCTGGATTATGCCCATCTGCGCCGGCAGGGCGGCCAGGTGGTGGCGGTGCCGGTCCAGCGCGGCCAGCCCCGGCCGCTGCCCGGCCTGCCGGACGGGGTGGAGATCCTGTCCGGCCTTTCCGACGGTGACATCCTGGTGCAGCCATGAGACCCGGCCTTTCAGGGCATCTGACACGGGCGACCATCCGGTCGCCGCTGACGCCGCTGTTCCTGCTGGCGGCGTTTGTCGCGGGGCTGATCGCGCTGGCCCTGATCCCGCGGGAGGAGGAGCCGCAGATCAGCGTGCCCATGGTCGACATCCTGGTCGCGGCCGACGGGCTGCGCGCCGCCGACGCGGCCGAGCTGGTCACCCGTCCGCTGGAGGCCCTGGTCAAGGGTGTCAACGGCGTCGATCATGTCTATAGCCAGACGGAGGATGACCGCGTCATGGTGACGGCGCGGTTCCGGGTGGGCACGTCGGAGGATGACGCCATCCTGCGCATCCATGCCAAGGTGCGCGCCCATCTGGACGAGATCCCCACGGGCATTCCCGAGCCGCTGATCGTGGGCCGCGGCATCAATGACGTGGCCATCGTCACCCTGACCCTGTCACCACGGCCCGACCTGGCCGACCGCTGGACCGCCAGCGACCTGGGCAACCTGGCCGAAAAGCTGCGCGGCGAACTGGTGAAGGTGCCCGATATCGGTCCCACCTATCTGTCAGGACGGGTGCGGGCGCAGTTGCGGGTGGAGCCGGACCCCGAACGGCTGGCCCTTTACGGCATCACGCTGGAACAATTGACGGCCAAGCTGGCCGGGGCCAACCGGTCCTTCCTGGCCGGGCGGCTGCTGGATGGCGGGCGCAGTGTCACGGTGGCGGCAGGCCAGACCCTGACGGGTCTGCCCGATATCGGCCTTCTGCTGATCGGCAGCCGGGACGGCCGCCCGGTCTATGTCCGCGATGTGGCCGACATCGTGCTGGACGGCACGCCGGTGGAGCAATCGGCCTGGGCCATGGTGCGGGCACCCGGGGAAGGGGTGCGGGCACCCGGGGAAGGAGTGCGGGCGGCGGCGGATGGCGGGCAGGGGGATTGGGTGCGCGTGCCGGCCGTCACGGTGGCGCTGGCCAAGCGTGCCGGCGCCAATGCCGTCACCGTGGCCGACGCCATCCTGAACCGGGTGGACGGGCTGCGCGGCCGCCTGATCCCCGACGGGGTGCAGGTGGAGGTGACGCGCGATTACGGCGCCACCGCCGCGGAAAAGGCCGACGAGCTGCTGTTCCATCTGGGTCTGGCCACCCTGTCCATCGTGGCGCTGATCTGGTGGGCCATCGGCCGGCGAGAGGCGCTGGTGGTGCTGGTGGTCATTCCCGTCACCATCCTGATGACGCTGTTTTCGGCCCATCTCATGGGCTACACGGTGAACAGGGTCAGCCTGTTCGCCCTGATCTTCGCCATCGGCATCCTGGTCGATGATGCCATCGTGGTGGTGGAGAACATTGCCCGCCACTGGGCCATGCGCGACGGGCGCGACCGGCTGACCGCCGCGGTGCAGGCTGTGGCGGAGGTGGGCAACCCCACCATCGTGGCCACGCTGACCGTCATCGCCGCCCTGCTGCCCATGCTGTTCGTGTCGGGCATGATGGGGCCCTACATGGCGCCCATCCCCGTCAATGCGTCGGCTGCCATGCTGTTCAGCTTCTTCGCGGCCATGGTGCTGGCGCCCTGGCTGATGCTGAAGCTGACGCCGGCGGCCCGGGGGGAGAGTGAAGGCCCAGACCATGCGGGTGGGCATGATGGCGGTGCGCTGGGGCGGCTTTACCGCCGCGTTGCGACGCCGCTTCTGTCCTCCCGCCGCAATGCCGGGCTTTTCCTGGCCCTGGTGGGCGTCGCCACGCTGGCGGCCCTGGGCCTGTTCGCCACGAAAGGCGTGACGGTCAAGCTGCTGCCGTTCGACAACAAGTCGGAACTGTCCATCGAACTGAACCTGCCGCGCGGCGCCAGCCTGGCCGATACCGAGCGGCTGCTGTTCCAGGCGGCGGAAATCGCCGGCACCCTGCCGGAGGTGCGATCGGCCCAGATCTATGCCGGCACCGCGGCGCCGTTCAATTTCAACGGCCTGGTGCGGCACAGCTTTCTGCGGGCCAGCCCCGACCGTGGCGATGTACAGGTGAACCTGGCGCCCAAGGGCGACCGGGATCGCGCCTCCCACGCCGTGGCGCTGGACCTGCGGCGGCGGCTGCTGGCCGGGCTGGTGCTGCCGCCGGGTGCGGTGCTGAAGGTGGTGGAGGTGCCGCCCGGCCCGCCCGTGCTGGCCACCCTGCTGGCGGAGATCTATGGCCCCGACGCCGCCACCCGCCGCGCCGTGGCGCAGGAGGTGCGCCGGCTGTTCGCCACCATCCCCTTCATCACCGATATCGACGACAGTTTCGGCACCCCCCAGCCGCGCCTGCGCCTGTCCATCGACCAGGACCGGCTGGAATTTCTGGGCGTGGAGCAATCGGCCGTGCATGACGCCATCCGGTCCGTGCTGGGCACGACGCCCGTCGGCTATTCCCACCGCGGCGGGGGGCGGCTGCCGCTGGATATCAGCGTGGCGCTGCCGCTGGATGCGCGGGCCTGGACGGCGCGGCTGGCCGCCACGCCCGTGCCGGCCAACGCCATTCCCGGTTCCGCCCGCGTCGTGGAACTGGGCGAGCTGGTCCGTGTCACGCGGGAAGAAGGGTCGCCCGTGCTGTTCCGCCGCGACGGCTATTTCACCGACATGGTCACGGCCGAACTGGCGGGCCGGTTCGAGGCGCCGATCTATGGCATGGGTGCGGTGGCCGATGCCATCGCGGCCCATGATTGGGGAGAGCTTCCCCGGCCCGTGATCCGGCTGGCCGGACAGCCGGCCGATGAAAGCGTGCCCACCCTGCTGTGGGATGGGGAATGGGAGGTCACCTATGTCACCTTCCGCGACATGGGGGCCGCCTTCGGTGTGGCCATCCTGGCCATCTATGTGCTGGTGGTGGCCCAGTTCGGCAGTTTCCGCCTGCCGCTGGTCATCCTGACGCCGATCCCGCTGACGCTGATCGGCATCATGGCCGGGCATTGGCTGCTGGGGGCCGCCTTCACGGCCACCTCCATGATCGGGTTCATCGCGCTGGCCGGCATCATCGTGCGCAATTCCATCCTGCTGGTGGATTTCATCCGCCACGGGGCGGGGCAGGGGCACAGAATGCGCCAGGTGCTGCTGGAAGCCGGGGCCGTGCGGTTCAAGCCCATCCTGCTGACGGCGCTGGCCGCCATGATCGGTGCGGCGACCATCCTGACCGACCCCATCTTCCAGGGGCTGGCCGTTTCCCTGCTGTTCGGGCTGGCATCATCGACGCTGCTGACGGTGCTGGTGATCCCTGCCATCTATATCGTGCTGCGCGACGGGGACAGGGTTGTGTGACATGAAGGCGGCCGATGCCATTGACGGGTTGTGCGATCCCTTCTATGTGAGAGGGATGAACCTCGTGGATATGCAAGCCAGTGCCGATCGCGCGGTGGACCTGCTGAAGGCGCTTGGCAACCGCAACCGGCTGATGATCCTTTGCCAGCTTCTGGCCGGCGAAAGGTCGGTCGGCGACCTGGCGCAGAGCATCGGCATGCGTGACACGGCCGTGTCGCAGCAACTGGCCCTGCTGCGCAAGGATGGTCTGGTCCGCGCCCGGCGCGACGGGCAGACCATCTTCTATTCCCTGGCCAGTGCGGAGGCCGAACAGGTCATCCGCACCCTGTACGACATCTATTGCCCGCCGGAAACGGTGCCGGCCTGATCCGCCGCATGGCAGGCGGGAAAGCGTTTCCCCGCCTGCCATGCCCCCTCCCTGGCTGTTCCTATTCCGCCGGCCGGGGTGCCGTGGTGGTGGCCGATGCGGGGCGGGTCCACAGGGTCTGGATGGCCTCCAGTGACTTTCCCTTGGTTTCCGGCACGAAACGCCAGACGAACAGGCCGGCCAGGATCGACATGGCGCCATAGACCCAGTAGGCGAAGCCGTGATTGAACAGGGCGTTCAGGGTCGCGTTCTCGTCCACCACCTTGAAGGACCAGGAAACGGCCAGGTTGGCGATCCATTGCGCCGTCACGGCGATGGCCATGGCCTTGCCCTTGATGGCGTTGGGGAATATCTCCGACAGCAGCACCCAGGTGACCGGTCCCCAGGACAGGGCGAAGCCGCCGATATAGATGATCATCATCAGCAGCGGCAGCAGGCCCACCGTGTGCGTGGCGAACAGCGTGCCCAGCACCAGCATGGACCCGGCCATGATCCAGGCCCCCCACATCATCAGCGGCCGGCGGCCCCAGCGGTCCACCGTGAAGATGGCCACCAGCGTGAAGGCGACATTGGCGGCACCCACGATGATGGTCTGCAACAGCGCGCTGTCGGTGCTGGCCCCCATGTTCTGGAACATCAGCGGGGCATAATAGAGGACGGCGTTGATGCCCACGAATTGCTGGAACACCGACAGAAGGATGCCGACCAGCACGACCAGCCCGCCGAAGCTGAACAGCGGACCGTGGCGCACGATCAGGCTGGCTTCGATCTCGCGCAGGGTGGCGCGGGTATCATCGACATTGCCCAGCCGGTTCAGCACGGCCAGCGCCTCGTCGTCGCGCCGCTGCATGACCAGCCAGCGCGGCGTGTCCGGGGCGCCCAGCAGCAGCAGCAGGAACAGGGTGGCGGGCACCGCCTCCGATGCGAACATGTAGCGCCAGCCCGTGGCGAACAGCCATTCCTGATCGCCCTGGCCCGCGATGGACCAGTTCACGAAATAGACGAACACCATGCCGCCCACGATGGCCATCTGGTTGAAGGAAACCAGCTTGCCGCGCTGGGCCGGCGGCGCGATTTCCGCGATATAGAGCGGGGAGAGCATGGAGGCGATGCCCACGCCGATGCCGCCGATGACACGGTAGATGTTGAACGGTACCAGCGCGTCCGCCCCCATGGCGCCGATCGGCCCCAGGCCGAATTCCGGCCAGGCCGACCCCAGCGACGACAGCAGGAACAAGGACGCGGCCAGCAGCAGCCCGCGCTTGCGCCCGAACCGGTCCGCCACCCAGCCCGCGACCATGCCGCCGATGATGCAGCCCCACAGGGCCGAGGCGATGGTGAATCCCGACAGCGACGAGGCGGCCGTGGGCGACAGGTTCAGCGGATGGATGAAATTGGCGTCGATGGCGCCGATGGCGCCGGAGATGACCGCCGTGTCGTACCCGAACAGCAGGCCGCCCAGGGTGGCGATCAGTGTCAGGCCGATGGTCAATGGCGTGGCTTTTTGTGACATGGGTGTCGCCTCCCTGACGACGCTGTCCCCGGCTTTGGGGTTCTTGGGGATTGCCGGTTGGGAAAAGGGTGGCGTGCGGCTTCTTTCCTGTTCGTGCCGGCCGCTGCGCCATCGCTTGTTCGTTGGGTGTCCTCAATGGTTGTGGCGGGGCGTCTCCTCCGCCACGGCGCGATATTTCACGGCCATTTCCAGGCAGCCGCCGCTGTCGAGCTGGCCGACATGGTCGCGGTAAAGCTCCTGCCACGGCGTTTTCGATGCCGGGATGGGCGGGGCCGGTTCCGTGGCCCGGCGGCGGGCCTGCTCCGCCGGCGGGACCAGCATGTCGCAGGTGCCGGCATTCAGGTCGAGCCGGATCACATCGCCCGTGCGCAGCAGCGCCAGCCCGCCGCCGGCCGCCGATTCCGGGCTGGCATTCAGGATGGACGGGCTGTCCGACGTGCCCGACTGCCGCCCGTCACCGATGGTGGGCAGCGAGCGGATGCCCTGTTTCAGCAGCGCGTCGGGCGGCTGCATGTTCACCACCTCCGCGGAGCCGGGAAAGCCCAGCGGGCCGGCCCCGCGCACCACCAGGATGGTGTCGGCATCGATGCCAAGGGCGGGATCGTTGATGCGTGCATGGTAATCGTCCGGCCCGTCGAACACCACGGCCCGCCCCTCATAGATCCCTTCATGTCCCGGCCGCGACAGATAGCGGCGGCGGAACTCGTCGGAGATGACGGATGTCTTCATGATGGCGAAATCGAACAGGTTGCCCTTCAGCACCAGGAAGCCGGCCCGGTGCAGCAGCGGCCGGTCATGGGGCAGGATGACCTCCCGGTCGGTCGCCTCCCGGCCCTGGATGTTGGCCGCCACGCTGCGGCCCGTGACGGTCAGGCAGCCCGTGTCGATGCGGCCCGCGGCCGCCAGCTCGCACAGCACGGCCGGCACGCCGCCGGCCCGGTGGAACCGTTCCCCCAGATACTTGCCGGCCGGCTGCATGTTGACCAGCAGCGGCACGTCATAGCCGTGATGGCGCCAGTCATCATGCGTGATCTCCACCCCGGCATGCCGGGCCATGGCCACGATATGCGGCTGGGCGTTGGTCGACCCGCCGATGGCGGCCGTGGCCACGATGGCGTTCAGGAAGGATTGCCGCGTCAGGATCCTCGACGGGCGCAGATCCTCGTGCGCCATCTCCACGATGCGGCGCCCCGTCTCATAGGCCATCTGCCCGCGCTCGCGGTAGGGGGCGGGGATGGCGGCGCAGCCGGGCAGGGACAGGCCCAGCACCTCGGCGATGGCGTTCATGGTGCTGGCCGTGCCCATCGTGTTGCAATGGCCGGCCGATGGCGCCGACGCGGCGGCCAGGTCCAGGAACTGTTCCTCGGTGATCTCCCCGGCACCCAGGCGCCGCCGCCCCTTCCAGATGACGGTGCCGGACCCGACCAGCTCCCCCTCGAACCAGCCATCCAGCATGGGGCCGCCCGACAGGACGATGGCGGGGATATCCACCGTGGATGCCGCCATGACGCCCGACGGCGTGGTCTTGTCGCAGCCCGTGGTCAGCACCACGGCGTCGATGGGATAGCCGTGCAGGATTTCCACCAGCCCCAGATAGGCCAGGTTGCGGTCCAGCGCCGCCGTGGGCCGGCGGCAATTCTCGAAAATGGGATGCACGGGAAATTCGAACGGGATGCCGCCGGCATCGCGGATGCCGTCGCGCACCCGCCGGGCCAGATCGACATGGATGCGGTTGCAGGGCGACAGGTCGGACCCGGTCTGCGCGATGCCGATGATAGGCTTGCCCGACCGCAATTCCTGCGGCGTCAGCCCGTAATTCATGAAGCGTTCCAGATAGAGCGCCGTCATGTCCGCCCGGCCCGGCGCATCGAACCAGTCGCGGGAACGGAAGCGGCGGGGGGCGGGCTTGCCGTCGGTCATGCGCGCACCTTTGCGGGGGGCAGGCCCGGCACGGGGCTTTGGAAGGTGAACAGGCCGCCGGCCAGCTTCTGTTCGGCGCGCTCCTGCACCGACAGGCCCTTGGCCGCCGTGGTGGCGTAAACGGTGCGCAGGTCCGGCCCGCCGAAGGCCAGCTTCGTGATGTTGGCCACCGGGAACGGCACGCTGCCCAGAAGCGTGCCATCGGGGGCGTAGCGGCGGATGGACCAGCCGCAGAACAGTCCCGTCCATACACAGCCTTCCGCATCCACGGCCAGGCCGTCGGGATATCCCGCCCCCGCCTCGATCCGCGCGAAGGGGCGGCGGTTGGAAAGGCTGCCATCGGGCTGGATGTCGGCGGCGTGGATGGTCTGCGCCACCGTGTCGGTATGATAGAGGATACGGCCGTCCGGGCTGGTGGCCGGGCCGTTGGTGATGCAGATGCCGTCCAGCACGCGCGCCGGCGCGCCGCCCGACCAATGGTAGAAGGCGCCCGTCGCCGCCTCCTCGGCGTCATCCATGCTGCCGAACCACAACCGGCCCTGTGCGTCGCAGAAACCGTCATTCAATCTGTTGCCGGAACGATCTTCCTCGACCCCCGCCAGCCGGGTGAATGACCCTGTTCCGGGATCGAAATGATAAAGCCCGTGGGGCATGCCCACCACCAGCCCGCCGCCGGCGCGCGGCAGCGCGAAGCCCGGCTGATCGGGTGCCTCCCAGCTTTGCCGCGCGCCCGTGGCCGGGTGCAGGCGGTGGATGCGCCGCTGCTTGATATCGGTGAACCACAGGCAGGCCGCATCGGCGTCCCAGCAGGGACCCTCGCCCAGCGTGGCGCCCAGGTCCCAGGCGCAATCCGGACGGATGAAGGAAAGATCGGTCATCGCCACCCCGCATCGACGAAATATTCATGGCCGGTACACAGGCGTGCATCGTCCGAAGCCAGGAATAACACCATCGCGGCGATGTCGCGCGGTTCCACGCGCTGCTTCAGGCATTGCTGGCCCAGCATCCGCGCCTCTTCCTCCGGATTGTGCCACAGGCGCATCTGGCGGGGGGTCTTCACCCCGCCGGGCACGACGCAGTTGACGCGGATATTGTCGCCGCCCAGATCGCGGGCCAGCGCGCGGGTCATCCCCTCGATCCCCGCCTTGGCCGTCTGGTACAGCGCGATGTCGGGCAGGGCCAGATGCCAGGAGATGGACCCCAGATTGATGACCGACCCGCCACCGCCCGCCTTCATCGGCCCGATCACGGCCTGGGTGGCGAAGAACAGGTGGCGCAGGTTCACGGCCATGCGGTCATCCCAATAGGCGGGGGTCACCTCTTCCACCTTGTGCCGGTCGTCGTTGGCGGCATTGTTGACCAGCACGTCGATCCCGCCCTCTGCCGCGATGACGCCGTCGATGGCGGCCTTCAGCGCGTCCAGGTCGGTCAGGTCGCAGCGGGTGAAGCGCGGGGCCGGGTCGGCGCCGCCCGCGGCCAGACTGTCGGCCAGGGCGGCACTGTCCGCCGCGGCCAGGTCCAGGAAATGCACGCGCGCCCCCTGGCGCACGAAGCCTTCCACCAGGCCGGCCCCGATCCCGGAACCGCCGCCGGTGATCAGGACACGCTTGGAGCGCAGGCTGGGATAAATCGCATGGGTCATGATTGTCGGGTCCAGTCGGGGGGGGCTGTGCGGGCAAGGGGGGGCAGGGGGCAGGGGAATGGGGCTCAGGCGGCGGGCAGCAGGCCGCGCCGGGCCAGATTGCGCATCAGGTCGCCGATGCCGAACTGCCAGGGCGGCGCCTCGTCGCAGGGCACGACCCGGTTGGTCAGGCTGCCCAGGCGCGGGCTGGCGATGGTCACGATGTCGCCGCGCTTGTGCGTGAAGCCCTGGCCGGGCGCGTCGCGGTCATCGATGGGGGCGAACAGGGTGCCCATGAACAGCACGAACCCGTCGGGATATTGATGGTGGCGGCCGATGGTCTGGCCCACCAGATCCAGCGGATCGCGGCTGATCAGCGACATGGTGCTGTGCCCGTCAAGGGTGAACCCGTCCTCTCCCGTCACCTGCACGGTCACGGCCGCGACGCGCACATCGTCCAGCGTGAAATCGCGGTCGAACAGGCGGATGAAGGGTCCCAGCGCGCAGGACGCATTATTGTCCTTGGCCTTGGACAGCAGCAGCGCCGACCGTCCCTCGAAATCGCGCAGGTTCACGTCGTTGCCCAGCGTGGCGCCATGCACGCGGCCCCGGCCATCCACGGCCAGCACCAGTTCGGGCTCGGGGTTGTTCCAGTCGCTGTCGGCCCGCACGCCGATATGCGCGCCCCAGCCCACGGCCGACAGGGTCGGGCCCTTGGTGAAGATCTCCGCATCCGGGCCGATGGCCACTTCCAGATATTGCGACCAGAGCTGATCGGCGATCAGCGCCTGTTTCAGCCGGGCCGCGTCTGCCGAACCCGGCTTCACGGCGCGCAGGTCGGTGCCGATGCGCGCGTTCAGGTTCGCGCGGATCTCGTTGGCCCGCGCGGCATCGCCGCGCGCCCGCTCCTCGATCACCCGTTCAAGGGCCGATACGGCAAAGGTGACGCCCGCCGCCTTGATGCATTGCAGGTCGATGGGGGCCAGCAGCAGCGGCGCGCCGGGCAGGGCCGCTTCCCACTGCCGGGCAACATGGATGGCGTCGGCCGGGCCCAGATCGTGCCCGCCCTGCGGCACGGTGCCGTCATCCAGCCCGTTCAGCAGGTCGGCCACCGTCGGGGCCAGGCCCGACAGGTCGAACAGGTGCCCGCCGCGCAACAGCACGGGCGTCGGCCCCGCGCCGAAATCCATGCGGCCCAGGAATTGTGCCCGGCGCCAGTCGCCGGGCAGGAAGGCGGTCAACGGAACCGGCGCGCCAACAGGGGATGACATCGATACCTCTCCCGAACCAATTCTGATAGCGGTAACAAAATCGGACGCGGAGCGCAATCCATTGCCACCGGTTACTTATACCGTTTTGCGGTGATCAGGGCCTGTTGGTCTGATCACCGCCCTCAATGGCCGGCGCCAGCATGCCAACGGCTTGGCTACGCTGCATGAGCGGCGCTGTGGCGGTATGAGACGGAATTCCGCCATTGCCGGTGGATATCCGCCGCCAGGGGGGGGAGGGGAGCAGGCAGCGCGATACGGTGCCGCGACGGGGCATCCGGACATGGTGCAAAGCTTCCTCCCGTGAACACATGCTTTCGCCCTCTTCAGGGGCAATGGTAGCGCTATCATTGCGACGTGGCGGCGGCTTTGTCAATGATGGTGGCGGGGATCGGGTGAAATCGGCAAGGGTGCCCGGAAGGCCGGGTCGGGGCTTTGCAGCGGCGGGCCGGTCTGCTACGACTGTCGGTCGTGGGAAGCCTGTCCGGATTTCGCCTTATGGATGTGAGGACCTTTCTTCTTTGGATCACGGCGCTCGCCCTGATTGCGATCAATATCGTCGGTATTTCCCTGATGGCGCCGGCCGGTAAGGGCGGACGCGCCGTGGATTACACGGATCTCGTCTCCATCATCCTGACGGCTGTCGCCGTCATCCTGGCCGCGTTGGCGATCGGCGTCGGGCTTATCGCCATTTGGGGATACAAGCAGATCGTGGAGCATGCCCGAAGTTCCGCCGAAGCAAAGGCTGGAGAGATTGCGGCCGACCGGTTAGAATCCTATCTGAAGAGTGACGTGTTCAAATCGCTGGCCAAGCAGGCGGTCAAGGACATCGCGGCCGAACGCGGTTTTCGGGGCCTGACCGGCCGTGACGATGGCGGCACCGGCTCGATGGAAGGAGGGACGGATGACGATGGTGGAGGAGAGGGGGGGTTTGAGCCGCGACAGCCATAGCGGCGCCATTCCCCGCGCCGATGCCGAAGCGATCATCCGCCGGCATCAGCAGACGGCCCCCGTTGATATCCTGGCCATTGCCCGCGACATGGGCGTGGCCGTCTATACCGACAGGCTGGGGCCGGAGGTATCGGGCCTGATCCGCCGTGACCAGAGTGACGAGGCGGGGCCGTCCGGTTACCTGATCCTGGTCAACCAGGACCATCCCTTCAACCGCAAGCGCTTCACCGTGGCGCATGAGATCGCGCATTTCATGCTGCATTGCGGCGGTCCGCTGCATGGGAATGGCGGCGGTCCGCTGCACGAGATTCGCGACGACCAGTTCTATCGCGCCCTTTCCGGCCCGCTGGAGCGGGAGGCCAATGAACTGGCGGCCGAAATCCTCATGCCCTGGCACCTGATCGACCAGCTTCAGGGTCGTGGCATCACCGACCTGCATGAACTGGCCCGGACGTTGAGGGTGTCCCGTCAGGCCCTGGCCATCCGGCTGGGTATCCCCTACGACCAGGACTGGTCCTCCTGAGCCGGTTTTCCGGACGCCGCCCGCAGAGGGGCGGGCCCGGAAAACCCGCAAAACCAATGGTGTCAGCAGGTTCCTCCAGGCCGGCCCCCGTCTCACCCCCGCCGGACATGCGCGACCAGGGCGCGCAGTTTCGGCGGGGCGCGGCGGCTGGGATAATAAAGGAAGAAGCCGGGGAAGCGCGGGCAGAAGGCCTCCAGCACGCGCACCAGTTCCCCCCGCGCAAGCCAGGGGCGGAAGCTTTCCTCCATCCCGCAGGTGATGCCGGCGCCGGCCACGGCCAGCCGGATCATCAGGCCCATGTCGTTGGTGGTGATCTCTGGTTCCACGGCGACGGCGAAATCGCGCCCGTCGCCATGGAATTCCCAGCGGTACGGCGCCTTGTGCGGGGCCGGGCGCCAGCCGATGCAGCGATGGCCGGCCAGGGCCGCCGGGTGGGCCGGGGCGCCATGGCGGGCCAGATAGGCGGGGGCGCAGACCACGATCTGCTGCTGGTCGCCCGACACGGGCACGGCCACCATGTCCTGTGCGATCACCTCTCCCAGCCGGACGCCGGCATCATAGCCTTCGGCCACGATGTCGAATTCCTCGTCGGTGACCGTGATGTCGAGCCCGACCTCCGGGAAGGCGGCCGAAAAGCCGGCCAGCAGGGGACCGGCCAGGAAATCCTCCGCGATGGAGGAGACGGCCAGCCGCAGCCGGCCGCGCGGCCGGCCCTGCCATTCGCCCGCCGCCGCCACCGCCGCCCGCAGGTCCGCCATGGCCGGGGCCAGATCGGCCAGCAGCCTTTCCCCCGCCTCCGTCAGGCCGACGCTGCGCGTCGTGCGCCGGACAAGCGGGATGCCCAGCCCTTCCTCCAGCCGTCGGATGGTCTGGCTGACGGCCGAGCGGGTGACGCCCAGCCGGTCGGCCGCGGCCCGGAAATTCCGTTCCTCCGCGACCAGGACGAACACGGACAGCGCGTTCAGATCCATCTGCATTGGTTAGAAACGCTTTCCATTGAGTGAAGGGAAGGGCGGCTTATCGCGACAATGGCATGGCCCTATCTTCCCGGCAACCCGCTTGCTCTCCTCCCCGCCGGTCAGGCGCGGTGGGGGCGGCGGGGCCCTTCCTCATCAGACGACGGAGATGGAAATGCAGACCGACAAGGTCATTCTGATCACGGGTGCTTCCAGCGGCATCGGGGCCGGCATTGCCCGCGCGCTGGCCGGGACGGGTGCCCGGCTGATGCTGGGCGCGCGCCGCACGGACCGGCTGGCGGCCCTGGCGGACGAACTGGCGGCGGCCGGCAGCGATGTGCGCACCCGCCGCCTGGATGTGACCGACCGGACCGACATGGAAGCCTTCGCGGCCGCCGCGCGCGATGCCTGGGGCCGCGTGGACGTGATGGTCAACAATGCCGGCGTCATGCCGCTGTCGCCCCTGTCATCCCTGCGGGTGGATGAATGGGAGCGCATGGTCGATGTCAACATCAAGGGCGTGCTTTACGGCATCGCCGCGGTGCTGCCGGAAATGACGGCGCGCGGATCGGGGCAGATCATCAATATCGCGTCCATCGGGGCCCTGGCCGTTTCTCCGACCGCGGCCGTCTATTGCGCCACGAAGTTCGCGGTGCGGGCCCTTTCCGACGGGCTGCGTCAGGAACATCGTGATCTTCGTGTCACCTGCATCCATCCCGGCGTCGTGGAAAGTGAACTGGCCGACAGCATCACCGACCCCGTGGCGGCCGAGGCGATGCGCAGCTATCGCGCCATCGCGCTGCAGCCCGATGCCATCGGCCGCGCCGTTCGCTTCGCCATCGAACAGCCCGACGATGTGGATGTGAACGAACTGGTGGTCCGCCCGACCCGCGCGGCCTGACGCGCGGGTCGGGGAGGGGGAGGGCGGGGGAGGGCGGGGGAAGGGGGCTTCCCCGGCCCGCCTATCCCTTCGTTTTCGCCATCCGCTGGATCATGGACTGGCGCAGCCGGTGGGGATCGCGGGCCAGGAAGGCGCGGACCTCCACGGCGTGGCGGTCCGTGTCATGTTCATCGATGCGGTGGCGCACGGCCAGCAGGCCCGACCGGGCGATGTCGCGGGGGGTGGATTTTTCCACCCCCTTCACATGCTCGGCCATGCGCGTATCGACCGACCCCACGATCAGCGAGGCGACATGCGTGCCCTGGCCGGCCAGTTCGGCGCGGATGCAGTCGCCCGCGGCGCGGGCCGCGAATTTGGACGGGCTGTAGCCGCCCATTTCCGGCACGGCCACGATACCGCCCGCCGACAGGACATTGACGATGGCACCGCCGCCATTGGCGGCCAGCACGGGCGCGAAGGCCCGGCACATGGCCACCAGGCCGAAATAATTCACCTCCATTTCCTGGCGCAGCGCCGCCATGTCGGGCGCCTGCATCAGGGTCTGGCGGTTGAAGGCGCCGGCATTGTTGATCAGCAGCCCGACATCGGTGCAGCGTGCCGCGGCATGCGCCACCTGCACCTTGTCCGTCACGTCCAGCACGATGCCGGTCACGCGGCCGTCAGGGGCCGCCGCTTCCATGGCAGCGGCATCGGCGGCCGACCGGGCGGCGGCATAGACGCGCGCCGCCCCCTGGGCCAGCAGTTCCTCCACGAAGCCCTGGCCGATGCCGCGATTGGCACCGGTGACCAGCGCCACGCATCCCTCGATCCGCATCACGAAGCCTCCTTCGTGCCGGTGGCCTGCATGGCGTACAGCACATCGTCTGGCCTGGCCGTGCCGCGCACCAGCACCGAGGGGTCGCGCGCGATCAGGCCGCGGCCCCAGGTCTCCGCCGTCGGCATCTCGTGGTTCCAGTCCCAGACCACGCGGCGGTGCGCGATGGCCCAGCGGCCGTCGCGCCGTTCGAACCGGTCGATGGCGCGCGCCATGGTCAGGCTGTCGACCGTTCCATCCTCCACGGGCAGGCGGGCGAAAGTCAGGTAATGGCATTCCGACAGGGCCGTGTCGCCATCCAGGTCGATCAGGATGTTGGTGACCGAATGGCTCATGCGGGGCGCCCGCGGCAGCATCCGGCGCATGCCGGCCACATAGTCGCGCGCCGGGCCGTTGAAGGTGCCGCCATGATCCTCCACGGCGTCGTCATGATAGGCGGCGGCGATCAGGTCGACATCGCCGCGGTCCGCGCCGCGGGCATAGGCGACCAGGATATCGGCGATGGCCTGGCGGTCGAGCAGTTCCGCCAGGCTGGTCGGGGAACCCATGATTGATCCTCCCATGATCGGTTGAAAGGGGGGAATAGGGGGAAAAGGGGGCATGCGGGTACAGGGCACGGCACCGGGTGCCGGGCCGGGCCCACCCGGCCCCCCGTCCTTGCCCATTGCGTCAACCCGGCGAAGCGGCCGGTAAAGCTGCCGGTGGCCGCTCCCGGATCCCGTCAGCCGGCCGTGACGATGGCGCCCGGCTCCATGATCTCGAACGTCACGTCGTTGGGCTGTATGGTTTCCCGGCAATGGGAACAGACGACGATGGCATCCAGGCCGTGGTTGCAGGCCTTGTGCGTCAGCAGCAGGGGCGGCCCTTCGGGCGAGACATAATATTTGTCGCCCCACTGCATCAGCATCAGCAGGGCGGGGAAATAATCCAGCCCCTTGCGGCTGACGCGGTATTCGTGGCGGGGCGGGCTGCTGGCATACTGATGCTGGCGGATCACCCCGATGGATACCAGCCAGGCCAGCCGTTCGGACAGGACATTGGTGGCAATCGCCGTGTCGCGGCAGATATCGTCGAACCGGTTGATGCCTGTGAAGATGGACCGCATGATCAGGCTGGCCCACCGGTCGCCCATCAACTGCGCCCCGGTCTTGAACAGCGAGGTGCCGACGACATTGTCGCGCTGCTGGCGGCGGCGGCTGTAGAGCGGGGCCATCCAGCCCACGCCCGGCCCCTCGCGCCAGGTCACGTCCGTGGCGTTGAAATCGCCGCGGCAATGGGCACAGGCCGGTTCCGGGGTGAATGGGTGGCCGCAGGTCCGGTGCGTCAGGGTCACACGGATCTCGCCATCCTGCTCGGCCCAGCGCTGTTCCCAGCGCAGCAGCATCAGCGTGACCCAGTAAAGGTCGCGCCCCTTGCGGGTCAGCACATATTCATGGCGCGGCGGACTGGTGGAATAAGGCTTCTTCTCGAAGATGCCGGATTCCACCAGCCGTTTCAGCCGGTCGCTGAGCAGGGCCTTCAACAGGCCCGTGCGCTGGTGGAACTCATCGAAGCGGCGCACGCCGATCCAGCTCGCCTCCAGGGCCAGCAGGGTCGGCGTGTCGCCCACGATCTCCAGCGCACGCCAGATCGAACAGGTACGGATAAGTGTCTGACTGCTCATGCTCACCTAGACAGGACCGCGACGGCAGGTGTGCGGCCGGACCTCAATGCGCGCCATGGAAGTCCTGCTTCAACCCCATTTCGGACACCAGTTGTGCCCGATCGTAATATTCGCGCCATTCGCTGATCTTGTCACCTTCCACCTCGATGACGCCGACCACCGGCACGGCACCGGAATGCCCCTTATAGACGAAGCGGTCGACACGTTCGACGATGACGACATCGCCCACCACGCCCATGTTGCGCACCTCAAGCTCGATCTGCGACACGCCGGCGCCCAGCGCGATGATGCGGTCGGCAATCTGCTGACGGCCCACCACGGGTTCCAGCATCATGGAATGCAGCACGCCGTTCTCGGTGAAAAGCTCGCCCACCAGCTTCCAGTCCTGGTTGTTCCAGGCGGCGATCATGCGCTCCACGACGGCGATCTTCTGGTTCTTCTCGGCCACGGCATTCTCCTTGCTCTGTGCGGCGTGAACGGGAAAGGCGCTGCCGGCGACAGCCAGGAACGCAGCGGCCACACAGGCGATGACGGATCGGGTCACGGCTTGTTTCCTCCATTCGGTATTAGTATGCAAGGCAAATCTATGCGGGACAAAATCGCAAAAATCAACGGATGAGAACAAAATTTTTCAACTTGCATAAACATACCAACAATGCTATTCGGGAGGGGTCTACCCTGTCGGTCGACCTGCGGGAAAATCCTTATTCTGAGAAGAGGTCGGAAATGAATGTCGTGCGCCTGGCGCCGGTCGTGTCCAGCATGCGCCCCAACAACCACCCCTATCTGAACGGGCCCTGGACCCCGTTGCTGGAGGAGGTGAACGCCTGGGACCTTGACGTGATCGAGGGCCGCATTCCCGACGACATCGACGGCGTTTATCTGCGCAACACGGAAAACCAGGTGCATCAGCCGCTGGGCCGGCACCATCCGTTCGACGGCGACGGGATGATCCACCAGATCGACCTGCGCGGCGGCAAGGCCACCTATCGCAACCGTTTCGTGCGCACCCGCTGCTTCCAGGCCGAACAGCTTGCCGGCCGGTCGCTGTGGGGCGGCATCATGGACAGGCCGGGCGTGTCCACCCGCCCCGGCTTCGGCGCGCATGGCGGGCTGAAGGACAGTTCCAGCACGGATATCATCGTGCATGCGGGCAAGGCGCTTTCCACCTTCTACCAGTGCGGGGAAGCCTATGTGCTGGACCCGGAAACGCTGGAACAGCAGGGCGTGGCGCCGTGGGTGCCGCTGGACGGCATTTCCGCGCACCCCAAGGTGGACGAGCGCACGGGCGAACTGCTGTTCTTCAACTATTCCACCCATGCGCCCTACATGCATTACGGCGTGCTGGATGCCGATGGCAGGCTGGTGACCTATGTGCCCGTGCCGCTGCCGGGCCCGCGCCTGCCGCATGACATGGCGTTCAGCGAGAACTGGTCGATCCTGAACGATTTCCCCTTCTACTGGGACGAGGAACTGTTGAAGCGCGGGCTGCATGTCAGCCGCTTCCATCCGGAGATGAAGTCCCGCTTCGCCCTGATCCCGCGTCACGGCACCACGGCCGATATCCGCTGGTTCGAGGCGGAACCCACCTATGTCCTTCACTGGCTGAACGCCTATGAGGAGGGGGACGAGGTGGTGCTGGACGGCTATTTCCAGGAAAACCCCTCGCCCGAGCCGCTGGCCCGCGACGATGGCCACGGCCATTTCATGGCCTTCATCGACGAGCACAGCTTCCGGCCCAAGCTGCACCGCTGGCGGTTCAACCTGGCCACGGGGCAGACGCGCGAAGAACGGCTGGACGACCGCATCCTGGAATTCGGGATGATCAACCAGACCTATCTGGGCCAGCCCTATCGCTATGCCTACAGCACCACGACCCCGCCCGGCTGGTTCCTGTTCAACGGTTTCGTGAAGCATGACCTGCATACGGGCGAAAGCTGGTCGGTGACCCTGCCCGAGGGCCGCTATGCCAGCGAGGCGCCGTTTGCCCCGCGCATCGATGCCAGGGACGAGGATGACGGCTATCTGGTCAGCTTCATCATCGATGAGAACAAGGGCACGTCGGAATGCATCCTGATCGATTGCAAGCGCTTTGCCGACGGTCCGGTCTGCCGCATCGCCCTGCCGCACAAGATCAGCAGCGGCACGCATGCCCACTGGGTCGACCGCCGGTCCCTTGATCGCGCCCGGTGACAGGTGGCGGCGAGGGGCCGGGGCCGTGCGGCCTCCGGTCCATCGCCGCTGTCTCCCCGCCCTCGGGATTTCCCCCCATCCGTGTCCGTCAGCACCACCATCGTCCCAGCCTTCGCCTGGGTGACGGGAAGAGGCGCGGAACCAGGGCGGCTGAACGCCGCCCCCTGCCTGTTGCCATGAAGGCCGGCGCTGCTGTGCCCGGCCCGCCTTTACGCGCCGGCCGGCGAAACCCTGCATGTCATTCCTGCATGCATCCGCGCATGTTTCGCTATTGCGAATAACTCGCAATCGTGTCTACTTTCCCGCCAGACTTATCGGGGGACGGGACGGGCGATGGCATCGGGGATCGATCAGGGGCGGCGGTCCTTCTGGTTGAAGCATCTGCATCAATGGCACTGGGTCAGTTCGGCCCTGTGCCTGATCGGCATGCTGCTGTTCGCCATCACCGGCATCACGCTGAACAATGCCCGCATCATCGAGGCGCGGCCCCAGGTCACGACGGTGGAGGCCACGCTGCCCGACGCCCTGCTGGCGCAACTGGCGGCGGATGGCGATGCCGCGGACGGGGGGGAGGTGCCGGCCGGCATCGCGGCCTGGCTGCGCCGCGACCTGTCGCTGGATGTGACGGGGCGGGCGGTCGAATGGTCCGATGACGAGCTTTACATCGCCCTGCCGCGTCCCGGCGGCGATGGCTGGGCCACCATCGGCCGCCGCGACGGCGCCGTGCTGTACGAGGTGACCGATCGCGGCCTCGTCTCCTATCTGAACGACCTGCACAAGGGGCGGGGCACCGGCGCCGTCTGGTCCTGGTTCCTGGACCTGTTCGCGGTCGCCTGCCTGGTCTTCTGCGTCACCGGGCTGTTCCTGCTGCATCTGCATGCCGGCAACCGGCCCGCCACCTGGCCGCTGGTCGGGCTGGGGCTGGTGGCGCCCCTGCTGCTTCTGATCCTGCTGATCCATTGAATGATTGAGGATGGTTCCATGCGCACCCTTCTGTCGCTTTCCCTGACCGGCCTGGCCGTGACCCCGGCGCTGGCCGGGGAACTGGCCGTGACGGTGGAAATCCCCAAATTGCAGGTCGCGGAATATCACCGCCCCTATGTCGCCGCCTGGATCGAGACGGCCGACCAGCAGTTCGTGGCCAACCTGACCGTGCGCTACGACGTGAAGATGCGCGACAATGAGGGGACCAAGTGGCTGAAGGACATGCGCCAATGGTGGCGGCGGTCGGGACGCGACCTGACCATGCCGGTTGACGGCGTGTCGGCCCCGACCCTGCCCGTGGGTGAACACCGGCTGGCCTTCGACACGGCCAAGGCGCCGCTGAACGCGCTGAAGCCCGGCGCCTATGCCCTGGTGGTGGAGGCCGCGCGCGAGGTCGGCGGGCGTGAACTGATCCGCCTGCCCTTCGACTGGTCCGGCCAGCCGCTGGCCGTGGAGGCCAGGGGAGAGAATGAACTGGGCCGTGTCGCCCTGGAAGTGAAGGGCTGATACCAGCTTGCGATGAGTTCCACTCATCGCAAGCTGGTCCGGCGGCGACGGCCACAGCACCGCTCGTGCGGCCTAGCCAAGCCCACGGATGTTGGCGCCGGCGCACGCCCACGGATGTGGGCGCCGGCGATTGAGGGCGGTGACCAGAACCAACAGGTTCTGGTCACCGCAAAATAGTATGAGTCCGAGGCCCGCCCGCCCGCCCTGCTGCAAAGCCCATGATCTGGAATTTGAGGAGCCCCGCCCCATGAAATCCCTGCTTGCCCGTGCCACCCTGGCCGTTACCCTGGCCGCCTCCCTGGCGGCATCCGTGGCCCTGCCCGCCGCGGCCCACCGGCAATGGATGCTGCCGTCGGCCACGGTCCTGTCGGGCCAGGACCCGTGGATCACGGTGGATGCCGCCGTATCCAACGACCTGTTCTATTTCGAGCATGTGCCCCTGCGTCTGGACGGGCTGACCGTCACCCTGCCCGACGGGACCGAGGGCAAGGCGGAAAACCAGGCCACGGGCAAGTACCGGTCCACCTTCGACGTGCATCTGACCCAGCCGGGCACCTACAAGGTGGCCCTGGCCAGCGCCGGCCTGTTCGCAAGCTGGGAGGAGAACGGGCAGCGCAAGCGCTGGCGCGGCACCGCGGACACCTTCGCCAAGGAGGTGCCGGCCGGGGCGGAAAAGCTGATGGTCACGGAAAATGCCCGCCGCCTGGAATTCTTCGCCACGGCCGGCAAGCCCAGCGAGACGGTGCTGAAGCCCACCGGCAAGGGGCTGGAACTGGCGCCCGTGACCCATCCCAACGACCTGTTCGCAGGCGAGCCGGCCCGCTTCCGGCTGCTGCTGGACGGCCAGCCGGCGGCTGATGTGGAGGTGGAGATCGTGCCGGGCGGCAACCGCTATCGCGACAGCCTGAACGATTTCAAGGTAAAGACCGACAAGGACGGCGCCTTCACCGTGACCTGGCCGACGCCGGGCCTCTACTGGATGAGCGCCAGCGCGGAGGACAGGAAGACCAGCATCCCGCAGGCGGCCAAGCGCAATGCCAGTTATGTCGCCACCTTCGAGGTGCTGCCGCAGTAATACCGTTCTACGGTGATCGGAACCCCCTGGTTCTGATCACCGTCAATCGCCGGCGCCCACATGCCAACGGCTTGGCTATGCCGCCGCAGCGGTACGGCGGCCGTCGCCGCCTTACCGAATGGCGACAAATTCCAATCAGCGCAATTTGGTACGAGGGGGAGGGGCTCCCGTCCGCCGTGCCGGGGCCCTTGTCGGAAGGAATGCTTAGTTTGTCTCCCGATCCCGCCATCCGCCACCGGCCGGCACCCCTGCGCCTGATTCTGCCCGCCGATGCGCCGGAGGCGGCGCTGCCGCCCGTCGGCGTGCCCGTCACGCGCCTGTCGGGGCAGACCATGGGCACCTACTGGTCCGTGGCGCTTGTGGCGCCCGGCGGGCCGCCGCCCCTGCTGCTGCGCCGGGGGATCATTGCCATCCTGGACGATATCGTGGCGTCCATGAGCCATTGGGACCCCGCGTCCGACCTGTGCCGCTACAACGCCGCGCCGCGCGGCTGGGTGGCCGTGGATGGCGGGCTGGCGCAGGTGCTGGAAACGGCGCTGGCCGTCGCGGCCGACAGCGGCGGGGCCTATGATCCCGCCATCGGCGGGCTGGTGGACCTGTGGGGCTTCGGCCCGCCCGGTCCCGTGGCGGCCCCGCCATCCGCCGCCGCTATCGCCGCCGCCCTGGCCGCCCCGCGCTGGAACGAGATCCGGGTGGAGCCGGCGCGCCTCTGGCAGCCGGGCGGCGTGCGGCTGGACCTGTCGGCCATCGCCAAGGGCCATGCCGTGGATGCCGTGTCGCGCTATCTGTCGGACCGGGGCGTGACCAGCCATCTGGTCGATATCGGCGGGGAACTGCGCGGCTGGGGCATCAAGCATGACGCCAATCCCTGGTGGGTGACCCTGGAACAGCCGGTGGGCCGCGATGGCCGGCCCGGCGGCATCCTGACGCGCATCGCCCTGCATGGCTGGTCGGTGGCGACCAGCGGCGACAGCCGCCGCTTCCTGATGGGGCCGGACGGTGCCCGCCTGTCCCACAGCCTGGACCCGCGCACGGGCCGGCCCGTGCCCGATGATCTGGCCGCCGTCACCGTGCTGCACCGGGATTGCATGATGGCCGACGTGCTGGCCACCGCGCTGACCGTGCTGGGCCCCCGGGCCGGACCGGACTGGGCGGCCGCGCGCGGCATCATGGCGCTGTTCGTCCTGCGCGAGGGGCGCGGTCTGGCCGAGCGGGCGACCCCGGCGCTGGCCGCCCTGGCGGAGACCCATTGATGGACCCCGTGACGCAACGCTGGCTGTGGGCGCTGGCCGTGCTGGCCGCCTATGCCCTGTTCTGCGCCCTTGTCTGGCGCCGCCATGCCGCCCGCCGGCGGCCGAAGGGACAGGCCGGGGACGGTGCCGTCCTGGTCGCCTATGCCAGCCAGACCGGATTTGCCCGCGATCTGGCCGAACGCACCGTGGACGGGCTGCTGTCCGCCGGGCAGAAGGCCTGGATGGAGGCCATCGACCGGATCGATCCGGCCCGACTGTCGGGCCTGTCGCGCGCGCTGTTCATCGTGTCCACGACGGGGGAGGGGGATGCACCCGACCATGCCGCCGGCTTCGTGCGCCGCATGCGCGACGGGCTGGCGGCGGACGGTACGGTGGCGCTGTCGGGCCTGGAATACGGGCTGCTGGCGCTTGGCGACCGGTCCTATGCCCGGTTCTGCGCCTTCGGCCATGCGGTCGATGGCTGGCTGCGGCATCAGGGGGCGCGCCCCCTGTTCGACCCGGTGGAGGTGGATGACGGCGATGCCGGCGCCCTGCGCCACTGGCAGCAGCATCTGGGCCGGATGGCCGGGCATGTCCATCTGCCCGACTGGTCGACCCCCGACTATGCCCCCTGGACCCTGGTGGACCGCCGCCACCTGAATCCCGGCAGCCCCGGCGGCCCCGTCCATCACCTGCGCCTGCGCCCGCCGGCCGGGGTCGATGCCATCTGGCAGGCCGGCGACATCGCGGAGATCGGTCCCTGCAACCCGCCGGATGCGGTGGCCGGGGCGCTGGCCGCGCGCGGCGGGGACCGGGCGGAGACGCGCGGCGGCGTCACCCGCCCCCTGTCGCACTGGCTGGCCGAAGCCGTGCTGCCCGATGGGCTGGAACCGCTGCCCCACCGGGAATATTCCATCGCGTCCTTGCCGGGCGACGGCACGCTGGATCTTGTGGTGCGGCAGGTGACGGGGCCCGATGGCCGGCCGGGCCTGGGGTCGGGCTGGCTGGGGCTGCACGCGCCGCCGGGCGGGCCGGTGCGCCTGCGCCTGCGCCGCAATCCGGGATTCCACCCGCCGGCCGATGACAGGCCGCTGATCCTGGTGGGCAACGGCACGGGCATCGCCGGCCTGCGCGCCCATCTGAAGGCGCGGGAGCGCGCGGGGCACGGGCGCAACTGGCTGCTGTTCGGTGAACGCACGGCCGCCCATGACAGCCTGTTCGCCGATGAACTGGCGGCCTGGCGGGACAGCGGCCTGCTGACCCGCCTGGACCTGGCCTTTTCCCGCGATCAGGTGCCGCGGGTCCATGTGCAGCACCTGCTGGCCGCCTCCATGGATCAGGTGGCTGCCTGGGCGGGGGAGGGGGCGGCCATCTATGTCTGCGGCAGCCTGGAAGGCATGGCCCGGGATGTCCACCATACCCTGCTGGACATCCTGGGTGCCGACATGCTGGAACAGATGGCCGCCGACCGGCGCTATTGCCGGGATGTGTACTGATATCATGGCCTTAAATCTTAACCGGTGGCCAAGATTTGAGTCCGGTGGGATGCAGGATTTCAGAAAGGGAAAGCAAAGCATCCGAAGGCTAGTCTCTCCATTCAACGATCTCCGCACCAACTGGCTTGTCCAAGAAATACTCGTCATGCTGATTTTCAGGCCGCATCTGTGCCACGAGCTCCTCCAGGCTGAAACGCTGTTGCACAGGCGTAATTCTCAACCCTGTCGGGGATGCGGCTATTTCCACCGGTGTTCCTTCCTTCAACTTCATTTCCTGCACAATGGCCGCAGGAATCTGAATGGCATAGCTATCCCCAAGTTTGATAACGGTCGCGCGCATTTCCATCTCCGTTGGATCACCCGCCCAAGTCTACAGGCCCAGCCTAACGGCTGGGTCCGGTCGCGGTTTACAACACCGTGCGGCGACGACCGGTCCCGGCGCGCTTGCGTCGCTGAGGCGCCGCGCGCCGGTCCTCGGTCGCGCATGCTAACCATCATGAGCACTATGAGTATCCATGTCCACGGCGTGTCCGAACATGGCAATTGAACTGGCCCCCGTTTGGCCGGACAGTCAGGCTGTTTCAGGATAGGCCCTTATGAACTCGCGGGGCGAGCGCATTTTGAGGCCGGAATGCGGGTGGTTATTGTTGTAATCATCGATCCATTCACCGATCCGTCCAAGGACGGCTTCGGCATCCGGCAGTGGCGTGACATGCACATAGTCGCGCTTCAGGGTTTTGACGAATGCCTCGGCGATGCCGTTGCTCTGCGGGCTTTTCACCGGGGTAAAGCAGGGCTTCAGGCCGAGCTGGCGGGCAAAGATCCTTGTGTTCCTGGCGATGTCGGGTGAGCCGTTGTCCGACAGCATCTCGATAGGCTGGGGAGCGCGCATGGTGGCGAACCGGGCCTCGACCGCCTCCAGCATCATGTCGCGGATGTCGGAACCGCTGATGCCGGCATTGACGACGGCCCGCCAGGCGATGATCTCCCGGTCATGGGCATCAATGATGAACGCACCGCGGATGATGTCGCCGTTCCAGCAGGCGAACTCGAACCCGTCCGAGCACCAGCGCAGGTTCGAGCGCATGACGATCACCTTGCCGTCATGCGTCAGGTCGGGCCGCTCCTCATATTTGCGGGCCAGCAGCAGATTGTTGGCCTGCATGATGCGATAGACCCGCTTGTGGTTCACCGGCGCTACCCCCGTTTCCCGCAATTGCCGGTTCAGCAGCGCCGTGATCCGGCGATAGCCATAGGTCGGCCGGGCCGTCACCAGGGCGGTGATCATGGGCACGATCACCACGTCCCCGGCCTTGTGGTAGCGACCGCGCGGCCGCGTCCCGCCGGCCAGCCGGTCGATCAGGTTCGACCGGGCCACGCCCAGGGTTTCAGCCACCGCCTTCACCGCGAACCGCCCTTCAGCGGCGACCGCGCGAGCAAGATCGGTTTTTTTGAGTGCGACTTTTCCAGCGCATCGCGCAGGATTTCCGCCTCCAGCACCTTGCGGCCAAGCTGGCGCTCCAGTTCCCGCACTCGCTCCTCAAGCTGCCGGACAACCTTGTTGCTGGTCACATCGTCATCATCGGCCACGGCTACGCTCCCGCCTTCCAGCATCAGACGCCGCCAACGATACAACAGGTTCGGCGCGACGCCATGCCGTCGGGCGACAACGGAGATGCTCGACCGGCCGTCCAGCGTCTCCTCAACGATCCGCAGCTTCTCCGATGCCGTCCAACGGCGACGGCGACCGCCATCCGTGATGATCTCGATCTCA
>NZ_JBLTXA010000038.1:0-35375 GCF_048066175.1 Niveispirillum fermenti
GATCGGCGTCAGCGCCGGCATGTATGTGTCGGGCCGGCTGATCGACCGTTATGCGCTGCGGTCCAAACAGGCCTATGCCCTGGTGCCGGCCGTGGGGCTGGCCATCGCCGTGCCCTTCTTCGTCGGCTTTGTCTGGGCGCCGGGCTGGGGATTGGCGCTGCTGTTCCTGGCCGTGCCCACCTTCCTCAATTATTTCTATCTGTCCCCGGCGGTCGCCCTGGTGCAGGAGGAGGTGCGGCCCAACCAGCGGGTGATGGCCGGCGCGCTGCTGCTGCTGGTCATGAACCTGATCGGGCTGGGGTTGGGGCCCACATATCTGGGGCTGGCCAGCGATTATTTCCGGGCCACCAACCCCGACAATTCCCTGCAACTCGCTTTCTACACGCTCGTGCCCTTCTACGTGCTCGCGGTGGCCCTGTTCCTGGTGCTGGCGCGCGTGCTGCGGAAAGAGGCGGGCAGGACCGGAGGCCGCTGATGCGTTTCCTTCCCCGACTGGCGGCCTGCGCGGCCGCCGCGTTCCTGACCGGCGGCGCCCTGGCCGCCGAGGCGCCGACGGTGCAGGCCCCGGCCGGCACGCTGGAGGGCCGGGCGGCCGGTGCTGTGGATGTCTTCATGGGCATTCCCTATGCCAGGCCGCCCGTGGGCCTGTTGCGCTGGAAGCCGCCCGCTGACCTGCCGGCCTGGGCCGGCGTTCGGTCCGCGGTGGAACCCGGTGCGGCCTGCATGCAGCCGCGCCCGCGGCAGGCCAGCATCTATGCCAACCCGCCCGCACGGATGGACGAGGACTGCCTGTTCCTGAACATCTGGGCCCCGCGGGGGGCCAAGGATGCGCCTGTCCTGGTCTGGGTCCATGGCGGATCGCTGACCGGCGGGTACGGGCATGAACAGGCCTATGATGGTGCGCGGCTGGCGGCCGAACAGGGGCTGATCGTCGTTTCCGTCAATTACCGGCTGGGCGTGCTGGGCTATCTGGCGCATCCGGCCTTGAGCGCGGAATCGCCCGACAAGGTGTCGGGCAATTACGGCCTGCTGGACCAGATCGCCGCCCTGCGCTGGGTCCGGCGCAATATCGGCGCCTTTGGCGGCGATGCCGGCAATGTCACGCTGGCGGGCGAGTCTGCCGGTGCGCTGTCCGTGATGTATCTGATGGCGGCCCCGGACGCGCGCGGCCTGTTCGCCAAGGCCATCGCGCAAAGCGCCTACATGATCTCCACCCCGGAATTGAAGGATGAGCGCTTCGGCACCCCGTCGGCGGAGATGATCGGCACCTATGTTGCCGGCACGCTGGGCGCCCCGACGCCCGCCGCCCTGCGCAACATGGATGCCGAAAAGCTGGTGGAGGGGGCGGCCAAGGCCGGCTATTTCCCGCTGGGCACCGTGGATGGCAAGGTCCTGCCCCGGCAACCGGTCGATAGTTTCGACCGGGGGGAGCAGGCGCCCGTTCCCCTTCTGGCCGGGTTCAACAGCGGGGAGATCCGGTCCCTGCGCTTCCTGGCCCCGCCCGTGCCGGCCAGCCCCGCCGCCTATGAGGCGGAAATCCGGAACCGGTATGGCGATCTGGCAGAGGCCTTCCTGCGGCTCTACCCGTCCGGCGACCTGGAGGAGAGCATCCTGGCCGCCCCGCGCGACGCGCTTTACGGCTGGACGGCCGAACGGCTGGCCAGGGCCCAGACGGCGCAGGGCCAGCCCGCCTATCTTTATTATTTCGACCATGGCTATCCGGAGGCCGATGCCAAGGGGCTGCATGCGTTCCACGCCGCGGAAATCCCCTATGTCTTCCGCACCACCGACCGCACCCCGCCCTATTGGCCGCGCGTGCCGGACACCCCGGCCGAACAGCGCCTGTCGGCCGCCATGAGTGGATATTGGGCATCCTTCGCCGCCACGGGCCGGCCGGCCGCGGCGGGGGAACCGGCCTGGGCGCCCTTCGGCGCGGAAGGCGCCTACATGGCGTTCCGCGGCACGCCGCAGCCGGGGACGGACCTGATGCCCGGCATGTTCGCCCTGCACGAGGAAACGGTGTGTCGCCGGCGCCTGACCGGCACCATGCCGTGGCACTGGAACACGGGCGTCGCCTCCCCCGTGCTTCCCGCCGGGGGGACGGGCTGCTGATGCTGGACGGATCGATGCAGGATTATGCGCTGACGCTGGACCGGTTCCTGCGCCATGCCGCCAAGTGGCATCCGCGGGCTGAACTGGTGACGGCGCAGGCCGATGGCGGCACGACCCGCACCACCTATGCCGCGCTGATGCAGCGCAGTCTGGCCGTTACCGGCCTGCTGGCCGGCATGGGGGTGGGGCGTGGCGACCGGGTGGCCACGCTGGCCTGGAACAGTCAGGCCCATGTGGAAGCCTGGTACGCCATCATGGGCATGGGGGCCGTGTGCCACACGCTGAACCCCCGCCTGACGGCAGCGCAACTGGCCGCCATGCTGGACCAGTCGCAGGCCCGCATCCTGATCGCCAGCGCCGATCTGCTGAGGCTGGTCCGGCAGGTGCTGGACCGGTCCCCCCGCATCGGCCGCGTGCTGGTGATCGACGGTGATATCGGCGGGCCGGGCGATCCGCGCCTGTCCGTGCTGTCGCCCGATCCCGCCATGGCCGTGCCGGCCGATGCCTGGGGCGGGTTCGCGGAGACAGCACCCTCGGGCCTGTGCTTCACCTCCGGCACGACGGGGGCGCCCAAGGGCGTCACCTACACCCACCGGTCCGGCTTCCTGCACACGCTGCGGCTTCTGCAGGCCGATGTCATGGCCATTTCGGGCCGGGATGCCGTGCTGACCATGGTGCCCATGTTCCATGCCAATGCCTGGGGCCTGCCCTTCGCCGTGCCCGCCGTCGGCGCCCGGCTGGTGCTGCCCGGCCGCCAGGCCGACGGGGCCAGCCTGGCCCGGCTGATCGCGGCGGAGGGGGTGACGATCGGTGTCGGGGTGCCCACCGTCTGGCTGGGGCTGGTGGAACATCTGGAAGCCACGGGCGAGCGCCTGCCCAGCCTGCGGCGCATCATCGTCGGCGGATCGCCGCTGCCGCCCGCCCTGATGGAACGGATCGAGGAGCGGCTGGGCGTCACCGTGCAGACAAGCTGGGGCATGACGGAACTGTCGCCCTGCGGCACCATGGCGCCGCCCGACGATCCCGACCGCCGGGCCGCCGTTTCCGGCCGGCCGGCCATCGGCGCCGATCTGCTGCTGACCGACGCGGACGGCCGCCCCCTGCCCGACCAGCGCGGGGCCGAAGGCCATCTTCGCGTCCGCGGTGCCGCCGTCATCGACCGTTATTTCGGACAGGAACAGAAGGCGACGGATGCCCGGGGCTGGTTTCCCACCGGCGATCTGGCCCGCATCGACGCGGATGGCAACCTGCTGATCACGGGCCGGGCCAAGGACCTGATCAAGTCGGGCGGCGAATGGATCAACCCGGCGGAGATCGAGGCCCTGATCGGCGCCCTGCCGGAGGTGTCGCTGGCCGCCGTCATCGGCCGCACCCACCCCAAATGGGGGGAACGCCCGCTGCTGCTGGTGGAGATGCGGGCCGGCGCCACGCTGGACGATGCCGCCCTGCTCGCCCCCCTGAAGGGGCGGGTCGCCCCCTGGTGGGTGCCCGACGCCGTGATCCGCCTGCCCGCCATGCCCCTGGCACCGACGGGCAAGATCGACAAAATTAGCCTGCGGGTTCAATATGGTGAGGATTGATACCCGGCGGGGCGGCGACGGCCGCCGCGCGGCACAAGCCGGGCTGGAGATGGAAAGATCGCGTGGTGTCTGAACAGGTGAAGTCCCGCCGTCGCTCGACCAAGGCCGAACAGCGGGCCGAGAAGATGGAGCAGATCCTCGACGAGGCGGAGTATCTCTTCTCCAAGCATGGCCTCTATGGCGTCACGCTGAAGGATGTGGCGCAGCGCGTGGGCGTTCACCACACGCTGCTGAACTATTATTTCGAGGACAAGAAGAAGCTGTTCGACGCCGTCTTCGCCCGCCGCGCCGCCGTGACCAGCGAGCGGCGCATGCGGGTGCTGGACGAGTACGAGGCGGCGACGGGCGGCAAGCCCACGGTGCAGGGCGCCCTGCACGCCTTCCTGGACACCGACCTGGACCTGTACATCGAAGGCGGCGAAGGCTGGAAGAATTATGCGGCGCTGAGCGCACAGGTGGCCAACACCCCGGAATGGGGCGCCGAACTGATGGATAATCATTTCGATCCCGTCGTGCTGCGCCTGATCGGCCTGCTGAAGAAGGCCCTGCCCGACTGCGCGGAAGAGGACATCTTCTGGAGCTACCATTTCGTGACGGGCGCGCTGCTGCTGACGCTGGCGCGGACCGGGCGCATCGACAAACTGTCGGGCGGGCTGTGCAAGTCTGACGATTTCGCCGCCATAAAGGCACGCATGGCCGCCTTCATGGCCGCCGGCTTCCTGGAAATCTGCAAGCCGCGGGGCGGGGCACCGGGCTGACCGGCCCCCTCCTTGCCCGGGCACATGCCCACGCCGCCGGCCAATGCGCGCGGTCCGGCGCCACGGCCGGCATGCACCCGGCAAAACATTCACTAACTTGTGAGTAAATCAAGACTGCCTTATACAGGCGGTCATCGGAACCGGGAGGAAGGATCAGCAATGTCACTGCAAGACCGTATTGCCATCGTCACGGGGGCCGGCGGCGGGCTGGGCCGCCAGCATGCGCTGTTCCTGGCGCGTCAGGGCGCCAGGCTTGTCGTCAATGATGTGCAGCAGGCGGCGGCCGATGCCGTGGCCGCGGAAATCCGCGCGGCGGGTGGCGAGGCGCTGGCCATCGCGGCGTCGGTGACCGACGAACAGGCCGTCGCGGCGCTGGTGCGGCAAGTGATGGCGCAATGGGGCCGTATCGACATCCTGGTGAACAATGCCGGCATCCTGCGCGACAAGAGCTTCACCAAGATGGAACTGGACGATTTCCGTCTGGTGGTCGATGTCCATCTGATGGGGGCGGTGATCTGCACCAAGGCGGTGTGGGAGATCATGCGGGCGCAGCGCCATGGCCGCATCGTGATGACCACATCCTCTTCCGGCCTGTACGGCAATTTCGGGCAGGCCAATTACGGTGCTGCCAAGATGGCGCTGGTCGGCCTGATGCAGACCCTGGCGATCGAGGGGGAAAAGCACGGTATCCGTGTCAACTGCCTGGCCCCCACGGCCGCCACGCAGATGACGCACGGCGTGCTGTCGGATGACAGCCTGCAAAGGCTGGACCCCGCCCTGGTCAGCCCCGGCCTGCTGGCGCTGACCGGCGACGACGCGCCCACCCGCATGATCCTGTGCGCCGGCGCCGGCCATTTCGCCGCCGCCAACATCACCCTGACCACGGGCCTGCATGTCGGCGCCGGGGCCGGGGCGGGCGAACAGGTGGCCACCAGCCTGCCCGCCATCACCGACCGGACGGGCGAGATCGTCCCCGCCTATGGCTTCGTCCAGGCCGAACGCGAACTGGCCAGCGCCGGCTGGCAACAACCCGTCGCCGCCACCACCCGATAAGCAGCACGGGGCCACACCCGACCGCCACACACCCGCCCTCCCCCGGCTTTGTAAGGCGGGGGAAGGCGGATCAGGCCATCGCTGACCTGCTGAATACCGGGCTTCAATGAGGCCCCGGCTTTTCAGCCGGGGAAAGTGGCGGACCATCGAGGCGGAATTGAAATCCGCCCCCTTGCTTCAATGAGGCCCCGGCTTTTCAGCCGGGGAAAGAGCGCAAGCCCTAGCGAGTGAGCGCGATGATTGCCGCATGCTTCAATGAGGCCCCGGCTTTTCAGCCGGGGAAAGCTACAGCCAGCGCGGTCTGCCCGTGTTCGGGAAGGAGTTGCTTCAATGAGGCCCCGGCTTTTCAGCCGGGGAAAGACTGCCACGCGACAGCAAGGTCACGGACGGACGTGCAGCTTCAATGAGGCCCCGGCTTTTCAGCCGGGGAAAGGCCATAGGGCGACTGCGACAGGCCGCCGGGCGGCAGGCTTCAATGAGGCCCCGGCTTTTCAGCCGGGGAAAGCAGGGCCTGGGCGTCGATCGGCGTTGTTTGCCCCGGCTCCGGCTTCAATGAGGCCCCGGCTTTTCAGCCGGGGAAAGAATGCTGTGTTCGCCCTGAACGGGCGGGTCTATGTGACGCTTCAATGAGGCCCCGGCTTTTCAGCCGGGGAAAGGATCTCGGGGTCCGGGTCCTCGTTGATGGTCTTGGCCTGCTTCAATGAGGCCCCGGCTTTTCAGCCGGGGAAAGAGGGGAGTTGCGCACCGTAGGGCCGCGCGTTCCCCGCTTCAATGAGGCCCCGGCTTTTCAGCCGGGGAAAGTCTGTGGCGTCTACCGTTCCGCCAAGCGGGCTACAAAAGGCTTCAATGAGGCCCCGGCTTTTCAGCCGGGGAAAGTGCGCGAAGGCGCCCACATCAGCGCGGCGGCGGCGGCCATGCTTCAATGAGGCCCCGGCTTTTCAGCCGGGGAAAGGGTCAGTTTTCCCAGTGACGCCAAGACCGGTTCCAAGAGCTTCAATGAGGCCCCGGCTTTTCAGCCGGGGAAAGTCGATGCGGCAATGACCTTTCTGACGGGTGCAATCCTGCTTCAATGAGGCCCCGGCTTTTCAGCCGGGGAAAGGGCATCCTTCGCAAACGGCGCCTAAGTGGTCATCTGCGCTTCAATGAGGCCCCGGCTTTTCAGCCGGGGAAAGATCGACATCCTGGCTGGGCAGAATCGTCTGACCGACGATGCTTCAATGAGGCCCCGGCTTTTCAGCCGGGGAAAGGAGCTAGCGACGACCATGGCAGAGCAAAATAATTTGCGCTTCAATGAGGCCCCGGCTTTTCAGCCGGGGAAAGTGTAAGCGACGTGTCGCCATGAACATGCGACCAATCACCGGCTTCAATGAGGCCCCGGCTTTTCAGCCGGGGAAAGAAGGACCAATCAAGAATATCTTCAGCGATGTACGGGGCGCTTCAATGAGGCCCCGGCTTTTCAGCCGGGGAAAGGATCTTAAATCGGTCGAACCCATTGTGTCCGAAATGGTGCTTCAATGAGGCCCCGGCTTTTCAGCCGGGGAAAGGCTGCAATCAACAAATTGGATACTGCACTAGACACCGCAGGCTTCAATGAGGCCCCGGCTTTTCAGCCGGGGAAAGCTGTTCGCGTCCATCGGACACGATATCGGGGAGGCCCGGCTGCTTCAATGAGGCCCCGGCTTTTCAGCCGGGGAAAGTCGTCAAAGGGATCGTCAGGACACCATCAAGGCCAAGAAGCTTCAATGAGGCCCCGGCTTTTCAGCCGGGGAAAGTTCTGCGGTCAGGGCCGCCAAGGCTCTCTCGTTCCGTAGCTTCAATGAGGCCCCGGCTTTTCAGCCGGGGAAAGATGCCGTCGCGGTCCAGTTGACCCTCGGCATCCCGAACCTGCTTCAATGAGGCCCCGGCTTTTCAGCCGGGGAAAGGGCACCAACGTCTCTGACGACTATCTGTCGGCCAACATGCTTCAATGAGGCCCCGGCTTTTCAGCCGGGGAAAGGTTCCAGCGCTTGACGCCCAACGCGCACAGCATGGCTGCTTCAATGAGGCCCCGGCTTTTCAGCCGGGGAAAGTTGCTGTAGCTGCCATTGAGGCGCCGGGACAGGGCCGGCCGGGCTTCAATGAGGCCCCGGCTTTTCAGCCGGGGAAAGTCGTTGAACTCTAACCTCTGTTTCTGCGCCTCCCTCGCTTCAATGAGGCCCCGGCTTTTCAGCCGGGGAAAGCTTGCCAAGACCGCCGTTCCGCGACACTCAAACTACGTTGCTTCAATGAGGCCCCGGCTTTTCAGCCGGGGAAAGCTCCTTTACGCGCATAGTGCATTGCGCACCCGGCCAGTGCTTCAATGAGGCCCCGGCTTTTCAGCCGGGGAAAGTCTATGTCGTCGTTTAGTCTGGTGATTTGCCAATCAGAGGCTTCAATGAGGCCCCGGCTTTTCAGCCGGGGAAAGGTCAGTTTCGGAAGATTATTCATGAACATTACTCCCAAAGCTTCAATGAGGCCCCGGCTTTTCAGCCGGGGAAAGCAGATCAACTTTGCCGCCACCGGCACGCTGGCCGTGCTGGCTTCAATGAGGCCCCGGCTTTTCAGCCGGGGAAAGGCCCCCCTGGGGAGGCCTTTGGAGGATAAAGGAAAGTTGCCGCTTTTGCGAGCGGGTCCGTGAAAGGGGCGGCAGAAGGCGGCCAGACCGGTTTCAATGGATTCACCATGTCCAAGAAATCAGGCGATTCCAAGCACTTGGCCTTCTGCGAGCGGGTCCCGGGATTTGCCGGGGTATCGAGCCGCTCGCAGAAGAGGCGGCAAACCGCCCGGCATGGCGCCGGTACCGCCTGATTTGGATATCAGGATATTCAGTACCATAATGACCAACGGCGACCAAGGGCGCCGCATCCGACCCTTGCCGGTTTCTTCCCCCCGCCTTTCCTTAAACCCCGTCCCCCTGGCGGGCGGGGGTCAGGGGCCGGGGCATCGGCGGGCAGGCCCGGCGGCGGCGGGTCCCCGCGTGCCCCCGGTGGGGAGGGAGGGCAACGGATGGCCCGGCACCACCGGCCCCATCATCGGCAAACCGGCAGCGCAGGGCCATGGCCCCCTTGCGGCAAGCCCCAGGCGGCGTTCCGTCAGGCGCCCGGCACGCCCTTGCTGGTGGAATATTCGAAATGCAGCGCCTGGTCGGGATGGACCAGCGGATGGATGGCGTGGGCCGCCATGGCCGCTTCGGCGAAGCCGCAGAGGATCAGCTTCAGCTTGCCCGGATAATGGGCGATGTCACCAATGGCGAAGATGCCGGCGGCACTGGTGGCCTGGGTGCGCTGGTCCACCAGGATATGACCCTTTTCCATGTCCAGGCCCCAATCGGCGATGGGGCCGAGATTCATGGCCAGCCCGAAGAAGGGCAGCAGCACATCGGCGTCCAGCACCTTTTCATGATTGTCCAGGTCAGCCACGCGCACGCCGGTCAGGCGGCCTTCCGTCCCTTCCAGGCCCGAAAGCTGATAGGGCACGACCATTTCCACCCGCCCCTGCTTCACCAGCGCATCCAGGCGGGACACGCTTTCCGGGGCGGCGCGGAATTTCGGCCGGCGATGCACGACCATGACATGGGCCGCCACCTCCGCCAGGCTGTTGGCCCAGTCGACGGCGCTGTCGCCGCCGCCAGCGATGACAACGCGCCGGCCCGCGAAATCCTGGCGCCGCTTCACCATATAGAACACACCCGTGCCCTCATAGGTTTCCAGCCCGTCCAGCGGCGGCTTGTTGGGGCCGAAGGCGCCGACGCCGGCCGCGATGATCACGGCGCGCGCGTCGATCACCGTGCCCTTGTCCGTGCCCACCCGCCAGCCGCCGGCAGTCTTCTCGACGGTCGTCACCTGCTGGCCCAGATGGTAGGTGGGGTTGAAGGGGGCCGCCTGCTCGGCCAGCCGGTCGACCAGATCGGCCCCGTCGATGGCCGGATGGGCCGGAATGTCGTAGATGGGCTTTTCCGGGTACAGCGCCGCACACTGCCCGCCCACCATGTCCAGCGCATCCACGACATGGGTGCGCAGCTTCAGCATGCCGCATTCGAAGATGGCGAACAGGCCCACGGGGCCGGCGCCGATGATGACGACATCGGTGGAATGGACATTGGTGGCGGTCATGGATCGATGCTCCCACGGGCGACAGGCGGCAGGGACCGTTTGGTGCCGCGTTTTAGGGCCGATGGCAAGTGCAGATGGGGGGATGCGGGCCTGCACCGCACTGCCGGCGCGCCCGCCTATCCCCGGTAATGGTGCCGGTGGCCGTGCGGGTCTTCCACCAGCCAGTCTTCCGGCCCCGCTGCGGCCCCGTCTTCCTCCCCAGCCCCATCCGCCTTCCCATCCGCCGTCCCGTCCGCACCCCCGGCGCGCGCGCCGGCGGCCGGCATCAGATAGGCGGCGCCCAGCGGCACCTTTCCGTGCCCGCCGGGAATATCCAGGATGTAGGTCGGCTGGCAGATGCCCGACAGGTCGCCGCGCAGCGCCTTGACCAGCGTCCGGCCTGCCGCCACGCTGGTGCGGAAATGCGAGGTGCCCTTGGCCAGGTCGCCATGGTTCAGATGATAGGGCTTGATGCGGTTGGTCACCATGGTGCGGAAGGTGCGGGCCAGCGTGTCCGCATCGTCATTGATGTCGCGCATCAGCACCGTCTGACCCAGCATGGGGATGCCGGCATCGACCAGCCGCGCCACGGCGGCCCGCCCATCCTCGGCAAATTCCTTCCAATGATTGGAATGCAGCACGACCCAGGTGGGGATGCGCCCGCCCTTCAGCGCCGCCACCATGTCCGCATCCACCCGCACCGGATCGACCAGGGGCACGCGGGTATGGATGCGGATGCTGCCCAGATGCGGGATGGCGTTCAGCCGGGCGATGATCGCCCCCATGCGGCGGGGGGACAGGATCATGGGATCGCCGCCCGTCAGGATCACCTCCCATATCTCCGCATTCCCCGCGATATAGGCGATGGCCCGGTCCAGTTCGTCTGCGGTCAGCGCGTCGGCCCCCGGCCCCACCATTTCGCGCCGGAAACAGAAGCGGCAATAGACGGGGCAGGCATGGACCGGCTTCAGCAGCACCCGGTCCCTGTAGCGATGCACGATGCCCTTCACGGGCGTGAAGGGATCATCGCCGATCGGATCGGCCAGTTCCGTTTCCTGGATGTCCAGTTCGCGCGGATCGGGCAGGAACTGCCGCGCCACGGGGTCGTTCGGGTCGGCCGGGTCGATCAGGTCGGTCATGGCCGGCGTGACGGCCACGGCGAACTGCGCGGCGACCTGTTCCAGCACCGGCAGGCCGGCGGCATCGGCCAGCCCGCGATCGGCCAGATCGCGGACATGGCGAAGGGTCTTGGGACGGGGGGCGGTGTCGCGGGGCATGATGGCGCCTATGGGCGCCAGACCGGCCCCGTCTGTCAAGGCCGCCCGGCCCGGATGCTGCCATGGCGCACCCTCATGGCGCGCACCCTGATGGCGCGCACCCTGATGGCGTGTCCCCTCAGGGCCCCGGCCGCCGCGTCCGTTCGCACGGCCCCGACCGGGGCGGCTATCGCGCACCCTCGTGACGCAGCAGCCATTCCTTGCGGTGCAGGCCGCCGCCATAGCCGGTCAGCGACCCGTCGGCCCCGATGACGCGGTGGCAGGGCACGACGATGGCGATGGGATTGGCCCCGTTGGCCAGACCCATGGCCCGTACCGCCCGGGGCCGGCCGACGCGGACCGACATCGCGCCATAGCTGACCGCCTGTCCCGCCGGCACATGGCGCAGTTCCGACCAGACGCGCCGCTGGAAATCCGTGCCATTGGTGGCCGTGGGCAGGGCATCGACGGCCGTCAGGTTCCCGCCGAAATAGGCCTCCAGCGCCTGGCGCACGGGCGAGGGCACGGGGCCGTCGCCCAGGTCGACCATCCCGTAATGCCGGCGCAGCAGCCGGTCCATGCGGGGTCGGTAATCCTCGAAATCCAGGGCGCGCAGGGTGCCTTCCCCATCGGTGACGATCAGGGCCGTGCCGATGGGGGTGGAAAGGGTGGAAAGGGTCAGTCGCATCGCAAAGCCTCCGGACGGGGGGGGCAAAAGGCCAAAGGGGCAAGGAAACAGCCCCGACCATAGACCCAACCCGCCCGTTCCTCTGGCGGTTATCGGACCTGGAGGCGAAAGGGATTTGATGAAACCATCAAACAATCCCCGCCATCCAGGCCGATTATCCCATTATACCCCTTTCAGGACTTGGACCAAGCCTCAACCTGCTCCGCCAGAAGCGGCAGGGGCAGGCGGCCATTGCGCAGCACCGCGTCATGGAAGCCGCGTATGTCGAACCGGTCGCCCATGCGCCTGCGGGCGGCTTCCCGCAGCTCCAGGATCTTGATCATGCCGATCTTGTAGCTGGTGGCCTGGCCCGGCCAGCCGATATAGCGGTCGACCTCCCGCGCGGCCCCGCCCGTCTCCATCGGCGTGTTCGCGACGAAATAATCGATGGCCTGCTGCCGGTCCCAGCGCTTGGCATGCAGGCCGGTATCGACCACCAGCCGCACAGCCCGCCACAATTCGGCGCTCAGGCGGCCGAAATCGCTGTAGGGGTCCTGGAAGAAGCCCATCTCCTTGCCCAGCAGTTCCGCATAAAGCGCCCAGCCCTCGCCATAGGCGGAATAGCCGCCGCCGAATTTCTGGAAATCGGGCACGCCGGGCAGTTCCTGGGCGATGGCCACCTGCATGTGATGGCCGGGAATGCCCTCGTGATAGGTCAGGGTTTCCAGCCCATAGCGCGGCCGGGCGCGGATATTGGACAGGTTGGCATAGAAGATGCCGGGCCGCGACCCGTCGGGCGAGGGTGCGTTGTAGAAGGCGCCGGGGGTGGATTTCTCGCGGAACGCCTCCACGGCCCGCACCTCCATGGGGGCCTTCGGCTTCAGGTTGAAGACATCGTCCAGCCTTGCCCGGATGGCATCGGTATATTCCAAGGCCTGGCGCAGATAGGCTTCCCGCCCCTCCGGCGTATCCGGGAAATAGAACCGGTCCTCCTTGCGCGTATGGTCGAAGAAATCCTGCAGGCTGCCCGTGAAATTCACCTGGCGCATGATGGCGTGGATTTCCCCATGGATACGCTTCACCTCCGCCAGGCCGGTTTGATGCACCTCCGCCGCCGTCAGCGGCAGGGAGGTCCAGCGCTTCAGGCAGGAAGCATAGAAGGCCTGGCCTTCGGGCAGGCGCCAGGCGCCATGATCCGGGTTGGACCGCGGGGCCGCTTCCTGCAGCCAGGTGATCAGCGCCCGATAGGCCGGCGCCACGCCGGTCAGCATGGCATCCTGTGCCGCGGCCGTCAGGTCGGCCCCCTCTTCCGCGGGCAGGGCCAGCTTTTCGATCTTGGTGCGGATATCGGCGTAAAGCGGGGCTTCCGCCGCGGCATCGGCCTGGAACGGCCGGCCCGTGATCTGGTTGCGGCAGGTGGCGATCAGGTCGGGGAAGAAATAGCGCGGCGGCAGGATGCCCGCCTGCTCCGCCAGGCGCAGCCGTTCCAGCAACTGCCCGAAATAGCGCGGGAATTGCCGCAGGCGCGCGATATAGGCCTGCGCATCCGACCGGCTTTCCACCTTGTGCTGGTTGATGAGCTGCACGGGCAGGTTCGTATGCGGCCCGCCGACCAGGGTCAGCGGATATTGATGGTGGCGCCAGCGGAAATCATCGATGGCGTCCTGTCCCCGTTCCCGGAACAGCCGGGCATAGAGGCGGGCGGTCGGCGACAATTGTGCGTCGGGAAAATCGCGGGCCAGCCGCGCCAGGTCGGCTCGCACCTGCTCCCTGTCGGCACTGGCCCGCGCCTCGCTGATATCATCGAGCTGGTCATAGCCGGTTTTGCGCCCAAGCTGCATGGCGCGCAGCGGACGGGCCGCCACATCGCGTTCGAAACATTCGGCGAAGAAGGCATAAAGCGCCGCGTCGGCGGTGCCCTCACCCTCCCCGGCCAGGGCGGGCAGGGGCAGGAGGGCCAGCGCGGCGGTGCCACCGCCAAGGGCCAGAAGATGTCGGCGAGAGATCATGGAACGGCTACCCGTTTATTATGCGTGTCCGAAGGAAACAGGGGACCCGCTTTTACCCTGCCGGGTCAAGGCCGCGCATGGGTCACCCTGCCGCTGCCGCCCATGGAGGGCGACGTGCAGCGCGCCCGGCAGGCCCCGGCCACCGCTGGCAAGACCCGTTGCCGCAACCCTGGCAGGGGGGTGGCCGTCAAAAACGGCCTTGTCGAATTTCTGCCTAATTTTTAGTCATTTCCGGGACTCCACCCGATGCCAAGGCGCGAATCACCCGCACCCACAGACTTATCCACAGATTCTGGGGATGGCACCCGGCCGGGGTTCCGAACCGGTCCGGCAGGCGCCGATGAAAGTCCCTTGCCTTGATCGACGGCGCGCAATACCCATCTAAGGTCGATGAAGGTTGCGGACGGTGCCTTTTACGGGCCGGCTGCACCGACGGGGATGACCCCGGACCAGCTCGATCAAGAGGGGACCTGCAACGTGACGACCCGCCTGTCGCTGTTCAACAGCCCGTTCCTGCTGGGCTTCGACCAGTTCGAACGCACGCTTGACCGTATCGCCAAGAACGCCAACGAGGGCTATCCGCCCTACAATATCGAACAGACGGCGGAAGACGGGCTGCGCATCACGCTGGCCGTGGCCGGTTTCACGGCCGACGACCTGCAGGTGCAGATGGAGGACAACCAGCTTGTCATCCGTGGCAAGCAGACGGACGACAAGAACCGGCTGTACCTGCATCGCGGCATCGCCGCCCGCCAGTTCCAGCGCAGCTTCGTGCTGGCCGACGGGATCGAGGTGGTGGGCTGCAACATGGATAACGGCCTGCTGCATGTCGACCTGCGCCGGCCCATCCCGGAACCCAAGGTGCGGACCATCAAGATCGGCACCGCCGGCGGCGAGAATGGCGAAGGCCAGCGCCCCCGCACCATCGATGTGTCGCCCGACCCCGTGGCGGCCCAGAAGCGGGGCGAATGACGGCCCGGGATTTTTGCGCCGTAAACCATATTTCAACGCTTGGTCGCCTTAATGGAAGGAACAGCCGTTCCCGTCCCGCCAGGGGGGAATACCAAGCGTATCCGGAGCAGTGGCCGACATGAACCCGACCATCCAGTACCTGCGGCGGTTGAGCCCCAAGGATTTCGCGGCCTTCGGCGTGAACGATCTGGCCTATGTGAAACCGGCAGAGCAGGAAGGCCGTACCGGCTTTGCCATCCATGCGGCCGACGGCACCATGCTGACCTTCGTGGACCGGCAGGACGTGGCCTTCGCCACGGTGCGCCAGCACGATATGGAACCGCTCAGCCTGCAATAAGCCGCGACCGCCGTGGTGTGGGGACTTCCCCCGCCTGCCACGGCGGCCAATCCGGCCAGCCCCCGTCAGGCCAGGCCCAGCCAATCGGCATCCACGGTGGCGGCACGCCCCTCGCGGTAGCCGAAGATCAGGAAATGCTCGACCATGCTGAGGTCGGTGGCCGCCAGATCCGGGTTGGCCGCGCGATAGGCCTGACTGTCGAACCAGGCGCTGGCATCCCGCCCTTCATCGATGCCGAAATGCAGCCAGTGGGACAGTGCCGCCCGCGCGTCGGTGCCGAAGGCCGCCGTCAGGTCGGCATGGGTCGCCAGGTAATAATCCGCATTGAACAGGATGTTGGGCGCCCGCCCTTCATACCGGCCGAATGCCTCCCAATGCTCCCGCCCGCTGCTGATATAGCCGTTGGAAATCGCCTCCGCGACGTCGGGATTCTGGTTGCGATAGAAGGTCTCGTCCACCAGGTTGATTTCCATCCGGCCTTCATTGATCCCGAACCGGGTCCAATGGTCATAGCCATTGACGAAGATCCCCGCCTCCACGGCGGCGGCCACATCGGGGTTGAAGGCAAGATAGGCCTGTTCGTCATACCGCTCCACCGCCTGCATCAGAACCGTGAAATGGGCCGTGCGGTCGAAGACCAGCACCTCCACATTGCTGACCAGATCGGTGCCGTCCGGTGAACCGGCGCGGTCGTCACGTACTTCCAGCACGCCATGCCCCTGATGGGTCAGCGTATACTGGTCGCGCTGGCCGCTATAGATGGCGGCATCCACGCCCCGGCCGCCATCGATCCGGTCATTCCCGGCCCCGCCGGTGATGATGTCATCCCCGCCATTGCCCTGGATCGTGTCATTGCCCGCACCGCCGCGGATGAATTCGGGCCCGTCGGTGCCCGTCAGCAGATCGTCGCCGCCGGTGCCCTGGATCAGGTTGTCGGCGTCGTCATCGATGATGGTGACCGTGCCGCTGAGCTGGTCCTCCCCGTTTTCAAACAGGGCGCCCTTCAGGCCCGACAGCTCGACCTTGAATGTCTCCGGCCCTTCCGGAACAAGGTCGCCATGGACGGCCACGGACAAGGTGACAGAGGTCTGACCGGCGGGAATGGTCATGACACCGCCCTGTGGCTGGTAATCGACCCCGTCCGTCGCCGTGATGCCCGCCATATGGTAAGTCAGCGTCACGGCATAGGGAACGGCCGACGACAGGCTGACAATGACCGGCGTGAAGACCTGACCCGCATCCCCTTCGACCACATCGGCAACCGAAAGGGCGACGGTCGGCAGCGCGAAGGCATCGGCATCGGGATTGGGTTCCGTCAGGAAGCCGGAAACATCAACATCGCCCGGCAAGGGCTGATATTGGAACTGGTATTGCCCCCTGATCGCGGCCGGATCATCCGTGCCGTAGTAATTGTTCCGTGCATTGGCGATGTGCGCCAATGTCTGGAAGTTGATCGCGACATCGGCATAGAAATTGTTTCCGGCGATATCGACCTCTCCATTGGACCCGATGGACAGCATCCGGCCATTGAAGGGTTCCAGGAACAGGTTGTCGGTGATGCTGACGGAACTGGACGCGGTGCCACCCAGGATTTGTATCGGATAGCTGCGGATGAAGGCGTTGTTGTGCAGGACGACGTCATTTTCCGTCGCGTCGATGGAGAGAACACCGCCCGTCCGGCTGTAGAAGATGGTGTCGATGAACACCGAATCGGTGATCGACGCGGCACCGCCACCGATAGCCCTGCTGATGGTTCCGCCTTCGAAGATCGCGTGTGACACATCCAGCGGCGAGGCAGCATAGGCCCAACTGGTGATCTCGACATCGACCAGGCGAACCGGGTCTTCCGCCGTGCCGGCAATGCGGACGTCACCCTGGGCGATGCTGCCGCCTTCCAGGGTTACCCCCGGCCCGATGGTCAGCTTGTGACCATTCAACACGAAATCCGTATCCGTGTATGTGCCGGCCGAGAGGATTGTATCCTCGGTCAGGGTGATCGTTGTCATCTGGCAGTTTCCTCGTAGAAGGCCGTGGAACCACGGACGAAGGGCTTTCCCGCCCCCCCCGATATCGCGGCTGGCTGGACCGCCAGAATAGCACTGGTGAGGCGGAAACATAAGCAACTTTTTAACTACTATGTGCATTACTGTAGATCACGTACTACCTGCATAGGTCCCCGGCGGCAAAAAACACACCTAAACCCAACCAAAACAAGGCCTCCGCGGGCTTGATGCGGGGCTTGGGGTCCGTTACCGTTGCGCAACCTTCGCCAGCCAAGCCCCCACGGGGACAAGAAAGGGGCGGCGGGCGTGATCGGACGGGGACATATGGACGCATCGGCACTGGGGACGTTTCTCCAATTCCTCATCAATGGGCTGGCCTTGGGGTCCATTTATGGGTTGATCGCCATCGGCTACACGATGGTCTACGGCATCATCCGCATGATCAATTTCGCCCATGGCGAGATTTATATGATCGGCGCCTTCGTGGCGGTCACCACCTTCTCCATCCTGGCGGGTGCCGGGGTGACATCGGTGCCCCTGGCGCTGCTGCTGGTGCTGCTGATCGCCATCGCCTTCACCGCCGCCTATGGCTGGACGGTGGAGCGGGTCGCCTACCGGCCCCTGCGCGGGGCGCCCAAGCTGGCGCCGCTGATCAGCGCCATCGGCATGTCGATCCTTTTGCAAAACTATGTGATGCAGACGCAGGGCGCACGGCCCAAGCCGCTGGCCCCCGTCATGAATGGCGGCGTCACCCTGTGGCAGGGGGACGGGTTCGCCGTCAATATCTCCTATATCCAGCTTTTCATCATTCTGCTGACCGTCACCCTGATGGTGGGCTTCACCCAGTTGATCGGCCGCACCGCCCTGGGCCGTGCCCAGCGGGCATGCGAGCAGGACCGCACCATGGCCGGCCTGCTGGGCATCAATGTCGACCGGACCATCAGCCTGACCTTCGTCATGGGGGCAGCACTGGCCGCCGTGGCCGGCGTGCTGGTCACCATGTATTACGGGGTGATCGATTTCTATATCGGCTTCCTGGCCGGGATGAAGGCCTTCACGGCTGCCGTGCTGGGCGGCATCGGCAGCCTGCCCGGCGCCATGCTGGGCGGCTTGCTGATCGGCCTGATCGAGGCGCTGTTCACCGGTTACATCTCCGGTGCCTACAAGGATGTCGCCTCCTTCTCCGTGCTGATCCTGGTGCTGGTCTTCCGGCCCACGGGCCTGCTGGGCCGCCCCGATATCGAGAAGGTGTGAGACCATGACCACACTCTTCCGGATTGACACGCACGCAAGGGACAGCATCGTTGCCGCCCTGCTGGCCATGGTCCTGGCCGTGCCCTTCATCGGGCTGTACACGGTTTCCACCGATCAGGGGCTGGTGGTGCAGACCCGCTGGGCATGGGTCGGCTGGGCCGGGCTGGCCGTGCTGGCCGGCCGCTTCCTGCTGGGCCTGGCCCGCGACGCACTGGCCGCCCGCCGCAAAAGCCGGCCAGGCCCGGCCACGGGCGCCGGCGCCGGCACCAAGGCGCGGGATGCGCTGGTCGCCAAGCTGGCGCGGGGCTTCGGCTTCGGCATTGCGCTTTTCGCCGTCACCCTGCCCTTCATGCCCTTTTCCGACCGCTACATCATGGATCTGGGCACCACGGTGCTGATCTATGTGCTGCTGGGCATGGGGTTGAACGTCACGGTGGGGCTGGCCGGGCTGCTGGATCTGGGCTTCGTGGCCTTCTATGCCATCGGCGCCTATTCCTTCGCCCTGTTGTCCACAGGGCTGGGGCTGGGTTTCTGGACCTGCCTGCCGCTGTCCGGGCTGATCGCGGCCCTGTTCGGCGTGCTGCTGTCGCTGCCCATCCTGCGGCTGCGCGGTGATTATCTGGCCATCGTGACGCTGGGCTTCGGAGAGATCACCCGCATCGTGATCCTGAACTGGCAGGGTTTCACGGGTGGGCCCGCCGGTGTTTCCGGCATCCCGCGGCCCACCCTGTTCGGCATGTCGTTCGACCGCCGGCCGCCGGACGGCCTGGCCTCCTTCCACGAGGTGACGGGGATCGGTTTTTCCAGCGAGCACCGGCTGATCTTCCTCTACCTGATCGCACTGGCCCTGGTGCTGGTGGCCGCCTGGACCATCAACCGGCTGCGGGCGCTGCCCGTGGGCCGGGCGTGGGAGGCGCTGCGGGAGGATGAGATCGCCTGCCGGTCGCTGGGCATCAATCCCACGGCATCGAAGGTGTCGGCCTATGCCATCGGCGGCATGCTGGGCGGCTTCGCGGGCTGCTTCTTCGCGGCGCGCCAGGGATTCGTGTCGCCGGAAAGCTTCGGCTTCATCGAAAGCGCGCTGATCCTGGCCATCGTCGTGCTGGGCGGCATGGGCAGCCAGATCGGCGTGGTCATCGCGGCATTGTTCATCGTGCTGCTGCCCGAGGTGGGGCGCGAGTTCGCAGACTTCCGCATGATCGTCTTCGGCATGGCCATGATCGCCATCATGGTCTGGCGGCCGGGTGGGCTGCTGTCGCAGCGCGCCCCCACCATCCGCCTGTCCAGCCGGAAGGGAGCCGGAGCATGACCAGCATTTCGCCTCCGCCTCCCCCCCTGCTGACGGTCAGCGGGCTGACCATGCGCTTCGGCGGCCTGGTGGCCGTGGACGGGGTCGACCTGACGGCCGAGACCAACCGCATCACGGCCCTGATCGGCCCCAACGGCGCCGGCAAGACCACGATCTTCAACTGCCTGACGGGCTTCTACAGGCCGACCGCCGGACAATTGACCCTGAACCGGCCCGGCCGGGCGCCCGTGTCGCTGCAGACCCTGCCCGGTTACCGGGTGGCGCGGCATGGTGTGGTACGCACCTTCCAGAATATCCGCCTGTTTCCGCGCATGACGGTGCTGGAAAACCTGCTGGTGGCCCAGCATGTCGGGCTGATGGGCAAATCGGCCATGGGCATCGCGGGCCTGCTGGGCCTGTCGGGCTGGCGCCGGGCGGAACGGGCTGCCGTGGAGCGGGCCCGGTTCTGGATCGACCGGCTGGACCTGTCACCGGTCGCGGACGAGGAGGCGGGCAATCTTTCCTACGGCGTGCAGCGCCGTGTGGAGATCGCCCGCGCCATGAACACGAACCCGCAGCTGCTTTGCCTGGACGAGCCGGCGGCCGGCCTGAACCCGCGGGAGACGGCGGCACTGGGCGAGCTGTTGCAGGGCATCCGGGCCGAGTTCGGGATCGGCGTGCTGCTGATCGAACATGACATGAGCCTGGTGATGGGCATTTCCGACCGTATCCATGTGGTCGAGTATGGCCGCAAGATCGCCGAGGGCACGCCCGACGAGATCCGCACGGATGAGCGCGTGATCAAGGCCTATCTGGGCGAGCCGGACGAGGAGGAACTGCCCCCCGCCATCGCCCACGATCTGGCCGGCACCGAAAGCGGGGGGGACCGGGCATGAGCCTGCTGCAACTGACGGGGGTCCGCACGAACTACGGCCCCATCGAGGCGCTGCGCGGCGTCGATGTGCGTGTGGAGCAGGGGGAGATCGTCACCCTGATCGGCGCCAACGGGGCCGGCAAGTCGACATTGCTGATGACCATCTGCGGCCAGCCCAGGCCGGCCGCCGGCACCATCGCCTTCGATGGGCGGACCATCAACGACCTGCCCCCACACGAAACGGCCAAGCTGGGCATCGCCCAGGTGCCGGAAGGGCGGCGCATCTTCCCGCGCATGACCGTGTTCGAGAACCTGCAGCTGGGGGCCACGCTGGGCCAGCCGGCGCATTTCGACGAGGATGTGGCCTATTGCCTGGATCTGTTCCCCATCCTGGCCAAACGGCGGGACCAGCGGGCGGGCACCCTGTCGGGCGGGGAACAGCAGATGCTGGCCATCTCACGCGCGCTGATGAGCCGGCCGCGCCTGCTGCTGCTGGACGAGCCGTCGCTGGGGCTGGCCCCGCTGGTCATCCGGCGCATCTTCGATGTCATCGCCGACCTGAACCGGACACGCGGCATGACCATCCTGCTGGTGGAGCAGAACGCCTACCATGCGCTGAAGCTGGCCCACCGCGCCTATGTGCTGGCCCAGGGGCTGGTGGTGCTGGAAGGCGGCGGTGCCGAACTGCTGGCCAATCCGGAGGTGCGCGCCGCCTATCTGGAGGGGGGCGCGCACTGAGCGCGCCCACCCGGCACCCGTCAGACAACCCGCCGCCTTTCATCCAGATGCAGGGTCAGATCCGCCCGGCCGGGCATTTCGGCCAGGATATGCCGGGTCAGCCGTTCATAGAACTGGATGAAGCCGGCAATCTGTTCATCGCTCATCGTCGTGTCGGTGGGCCTGCCCTCGGCCCGCATTGTGCGGCGCAGGCCTTCCTCCTGCTCGATCCGCCAGTCGCGGACGATGGCGAAGCCAGGGGCGGCCAGCATGACCAGCGCATCGATCCGACCGAACAGGCGCTGGTAATCCCCGGCCAGGGCCGCGTTCACATGGCGCCGCCAGCCCCCGTCCGCGTCGTGGGTCCGTTCCAGGTCGTTGACCGGTTCGGCCAGGGCCGTCGCGTCCTGCGGCAAGGCCCCCACGCACCAGCCCTCGAACAGGACCACATCGACCGGGCCGTCGACCAGGACCGGTTCGGCCGCCCTAGTATCGGCCGCCTTGTCGAAGCGCGGCAGCGGCACGGGCCCCGGCCGCGCCAGCCCGTCCAGCACCGCCAGCCCCAGGGCCACATCATGCGTGCCGGGCACACCGCGCGTGGCCAGCAGCGGATGAACCTCCCGGGCCCGTTCCTGCCGCTCCGCCCGGGTCAGGTAAAGGTCGTCCAGCGACAGCACGGCCACGCGCAGGCCTGCCGCCATCAGCCGGGCCGCCAGCCCGTCGGCCAGCGTGGACTTGCCGCTGCCCTGCGCACCGCAAATGCCCAGCACGAAGGGCCGCCGGGCCGTGGCCGCCATCGCCGTGCGCAGCAGGGCTTCTACCCGGTCAAGCGACGCGGTCATGCGGAACCTCCCCGGCGAAGAACCGTTCCAGATTGGCCGCCACGCGCATGCCCATGGCGATGCGGGTTTCCCGCGTGGCGCTGCCCAGATGCGGCAGCAGTACGGCGTTGGGCAGATCGACCAGGGCCGGGTTCACGGCCGGCTCCCCCTCGAACACGTCCAGGCCGGCCGCCGCGATGGTGCCATCCTTCAGGGCGGCTGCCAGATCATCCTCCTTCACCACCGATCCGCGCGCCGTGTTGACCAGAATGGATGTGGGCTTCATGCGGGCCAGCAGGCCGGCATCGACCAGATGCCGCGTCGCCGGCCCGCCGGGGCAGTGCAGCGACAGCACGTCCGATGTGGCCGCCAATTCCTCCAGGCTGCCGACATGCACGGCGTCCAGCGTCGCCTCCACGGCCGGATCGGCGCGGCGGCGGCTGTGATAGGCGATGGACAGGCCGAAGGCACGGGCCCGCGCGGCCGTGGCCTGGGCGATCCGGCCGAATCCGACCAGCCCCAGCCGCTTGCCCGCCAGCCCCTGGCCCATCAGGTGGGTGGGCCGCCAGCCCGTCCATCGCCCGGCGCGCAGTTCGCGCTCCCCCTCCCCCGCCCGGCGGCTGGCCATCAGCATCAGCAGGATGGCCAGATCGGCCGTGGCATCGGTCAGCACATCGGGCGTGTTGGTGACGATGATGCCCGCCGCCTTCGCCGCCGCAAGATCGATATGCTCGAACCCCGCCCCGTAATTGCCCAGCATCCGCAGGCGCGGGGCGGGCACGGACAGGATGGCGGCCCCGATCCGGTCGGTGACGGTGGGGCAGATGGCGTCATAGTCACCCATGGCCCGGACCAGTTCCGCTTCTGTCAGCGGCCGGTCGTCGGGATCGACAGTGACGTCGTACCGCTCGCGCAGATACGTCTCCACGGCTTCGGGCCAGCGGCGGGTGAGCAGGATCCTGGGCGGCATGAAGGCTCCGTTTGGGTGACCGGGCGAAAACCCTGGCGCCATCCGTCCCGCGCGCGGCGGTTGGGGTGGCAGGGCCGGGGGGTGGGAAGGGCGAAGGGCCAAGGATGGAGATGCTTCAATACCGGAACCGGGCCGGTCCGTCATCGTCGCATGCGTTGCCACCCTGGCAATATGAACGCAAAGCTGGCGGCGGATGGGCGCGCGGGCCGGCGCTTCGTCCGGCCTGCAACCTTTCCCGCTTTACGGCGGGCCCGATCGATATCATTGATGGCCGCTGGTCGAACACCTGAAGGGAAGCAGGAGCCGCCTGAATGATCATATCGTCCACGCTGGATTTCCGGGAGGCAGCGCGGCGCCGCCTTCCCCGTTTCCTTTTCGATTACGCCGATGGCGGCGCCTATGCGGAAGAGACGATGCGCCGCAACGTGTCCGATCTGGCCGGCATCGCCCTGCGCCAGCGCGTGTTGCGCGACGTGTCCGACATCTCGCTGAAAACGACATTGTTCGGTCAGGACATGGCCATGCCCGTGGCGCTGGGGCCGGTTGGCATTTCCGGCATGTACCGCCGGCGGGGCGAAGTGCAGGCTGCCCGCGCGGCCAATGCCGCGGGCCTCCCCTTCTGCCTGTCCACCGTGTCCATCTGTTCGCTGGCCGAGGTGGCGGGGGCCACCGGCGGGCCGTTATGGTTCCAGCTCTATGTCATCCGGGATCGCGGCTTCATGCGCGATCTGCTGGCCACGGCCAAGGCCCAGGGGGCCAGGGCGCTGGTCTTCACGGTCGACATGCCCGTGCCGGGGGCCCGCTACCGCGATGCCCATTCCGGCATGTCCGGCCCCTATGCCCCGCTGCGCCGCGTCGCGCAGGCCATGTTCAAGCCCGCCTGGGCCTGGGATGTCGGCCTGGCCGGCCGCCCCCACCGGCTGGGCAACCTGGAACCCGTGCTGGGCCGCAAGAGCGGCATGAACGATTACATGGGCTGGCTGGCATCGAACTTCGATCCGTCCATCTGCTGGTCCGATCTGGAATGGATCCGCCAGGGCTGGGACGGCCCGCTGATCATCAAGGGCATCCTGGACCCCGAGGATGCGAGGGCCGCGGCCGGGATCGGGGCCGACGGCATCGTCGTGTCCAACCATGGCGGCCGCCAGCTCGACGGCGTGCTGTCCTCGGCCCGCGCCCTGCCTTCCATTGCCGACGCCGTAGGCGACCGGCTGACCATCCTGGCCGATGGCGGCGTGCGCTCCGGCCTGGATGTGGTGCGCATGCTGGCGCTGGGGGCCAGGGGCGTGCTGCTGGGCCGCGCCTGGGTCTATGCCCTGGCGGCGCGCGGCGGGGCCGGCGTCTCGCTGCTGCTCGACCTGATGGCCCGGGAAATGAAGGTCGCCATGGCGCTGACCGGCACACGCAGCCTGGCGGAGATCGACCGGTCGATCCTGGCATGAAGCGTGTTTCAGGGTCGGGGTCAGGCGTCGTTGGCGGCGGATGTGTCCGTGCCATGGACCGGTTCATGGTCGGGAAACCGTTCCGACAGGGCACCGACGGCAGGCGGGCAGGTGCCCCGGTCCGTCACGAAACCGTCGATCAGCGACAGGGGCAGGATGTCCAGGCCCGGCACCGGCGCCATGGTCAGCCCCTGCCAGTTGATGGCGGCGGCCGGCAGGCAGACATGGACGGGAATGCCGCCGGCCCGCGCCAGCCGGACAAGGCCGCCCATGCCGGCCGGCACCAGGCTGTCACCACGCGGAACGGCGCGCAGGGCCGCCACCAGGACCCGTTCCACCACCTGCCGCCGGATCAGGTCGGCCGCCCCTTCCATGTCGCAGGGACTGTGCGGGATGCCGGCCTCCACCATCTCCCAGGCGGCAAGCGGGCCGATGGTGACGACATGCGGCGGGGCCACATCCTCGCCCAGCACGCCGCCCGTGGCCTGGCGCAGATCCACCTGTTCCTGCGCCAGGAACAGGCCCGCCGACGCGGTTCCCCAGCCCACGCCCGACAGCCAGCCCGGTTCCGACAGCAGCAGCACCGTCTGGGGCAGTCCGCCGCCCCCGCCCGCCCCGATGCGGCGCAGCAGGCCCATGGCATGGCGCCCGATGGCCAGGTTGGCGGCCAGATCTTCCATGGCGATGGCATTGGCTTCGTCATAGGCGCGCACCGACCGGTCGGCAGGCGGCGTCACGTCCAGCACCTCCCGCATCCGGTCCAGCACGCCGCGCAGGCGGGGGCAGCGCGGGTCCAGGGCAGCCAGGGCATGCCAGGCCGTCATCACGGGCACCATGTCCGGGTCACGCCGCGCCGCCAGGGCCAATGCATAGGCGGCGGCCACGGCGATCAGCCCCGGTCCCTGCAGGCTTCCCCCCGACATGGCCGACAGCACATCCCCCGGCGAGCAGAGCCGCCGCGTCACCCATTCCGCCGGCAGCCGGGCCTGATCGACCACCTCCACGCTCCAACCATCATCCGCCAGCCATATCGACTGGTGCCGCATGTAGCGCCGGGATGCTGGTTCTGTCGGCATGGAAATCCTGAAGGCCAAAATTTCGGCCACCATGGCGCGCCGGTACTCCACGGGTCAAGCCGAACAGTCGGTGCATGACGAAAGTCATGCGGGCGACGGCCGGGCAGGGAAACGGGCATCCTTGCGGGGTTGGATCGGACCGGACAAAGGCGTAATACCGGGTTGCGACCGCCCCCGCCCCCCTTGCGTGCGACCCGCCGAGTGCCGCCGCAGGCATGGAAGGGGCCGGTCAGGTACAGGACACAAGGGCATGTTCGTCTGAAATGAAGCTGCAAGCACAGGTCATCAACACCCAGGCCGGTCTGGAAGCGATCCGGACGGACTGGCAGCATTTCGTCGGCGGACTGGCCGATAATGCGCTGGTCTATGCAAGCTGGGACTATATCCACGCCTATCTGTCCTTTCAGAACCAGCCCGGCTGGCTGATCGTGGTTTTCCGGGAGGCGGAAAGCGGGGCGATCGTGGCGATCCATCCGCTGACCCTGTATCAGGTCACGGTCGAGGGCCGGACCTTCCGTGCCTGCCGCCCCATCGGCGTCGCCTATCTTCCCTTCATGGAATTTCCCCTGCGCATGACCGCTGGCGCGGCGGTCACCCGCTCGCTGGTGCAGGAGGTTTTGTTCCGGGCCCTGGGGGTGGAAATCGTTTTCCTGGGTCCGCTGCAATCCACATCCCCCACCTATGTCGCCCTGCTGGAGACCATGCCGGCGGCGCAGATGAAGGTGTTGAGCATCACCTCCTACAGCCATATCGATGGCCGGGCGCAAAGCTTCCAGGATTATTGCCGCGGCCGGAAGACATCCACCATCCGGGATGCCGAACGGTGCGAGCGGCGCCTGCGCGAGGCGGGCCGGCTGGATTATCACGCGCCGGACATGACAGAGGACCCGGCCGGCCTGGCCCGCCGGCTATGCGCCCTCAGCGAGGGGCGGTTCAGCGGTAACCATCTCTATGCGACCCGGCCCGAATGGCGTGAATTGCTGCCCCACCTGATGACGCGCCTGCAGCCGGCCGGCATGATGGAGGCGTGCAGCCTGCGCCTGGATGGGCGAGCCATCGCGCTTTGCGTGAATTTCCGGCACAAGGGGCGGCACAGCTACCATATGGCGGCCTTCGACCCTGCCTATGCCCGTTTCTCCCCATCCAAGGTGCTGATGGCGCACCTGATCCGGCGCGCCTTCGCGGAACGCGCGCTGTTCTGCTTCGGCGGCGGCATCTATGATTACAAGGAGGACTGGTGCCATACGGTGGGCGACGCGCGCGTGCCCGTGCTGTTCGCCGATGAAGGGGTGCGCGCCGCCGTCGAGCCGCTGCTGACGATGCAGCTTCTCAGCCAGTTCATCGGGCGCCAGTGACCGGCTTCAGTGACAGGCGCCAATGACGGACGCCCGCACGGGACAAGCGCCAGGAATGGGCCATCACGCCGCCTGCCGCACCCAATGGCCGGGCGACACCTCCCACAGCGTACCGGGTGCCTGGATGCTTTCACGGACCTGTGCCGCCAGGGGGGCCAGGCTATGGCCGGCCCCGAACGGGCAGTCCACCTCCGGCACGGCCGCCAGCAGCAGGCGGGTATAAGGGTGGCGGGGATTGTCGATCACCTGGGCCGTGGGGCCGCGTTCCACGATGCGGCCGCGGAAGATCACAGCCGTTTCCTCCGCCACATAGCGGGCCGTGGCGATGTCGTGGGTGATGAAGAGCATGGCGATGCCGCGTTCCCGCTTCAGGTCGCGGAACGTGTCCAGCACCGACAGGCGGATGGACACGTCCAGCATGGATGTCGGCTCGTCGGCGATGATCACCGACGGGTTCACGGCCAGCGCCCGGGCCAGGTTGACGCGCTGGCGCTGGCCGCCGCTCATCTCATGCGGGAATTTACGCAGGGTGGCGGCCGGGTCCAGGTCCACGGCGCGCAGCAGGCCGGCCACCGCCGCCCGCCTGCCGGCCGCGTCCAGGTCCGGCCGGTGCAGGGCCAGCGGCCTGGACAGGTGATGGCCGACGTCATGGGCGGGGTTCAGCGCCGCGAACGGGTCCTGGAACACCATCTGCACGGCCGAGCGGTAGGCCAGCAGCGCCTTGCGCCCCGACAGGCGGGTGACCTCCCGCCCGGCATGGAAGATATGGCCGCCCGTTGCCGTCAGCACATGGGTCAGAAGCTTGGCGCAGGTGCTTTTCCCCGATCCGCTTTCCCCCACCAGCGCCAGGGCACGGCCGGGATAAAGTGCCAGGTCCGCCCCGTCCAGGGCCGTGAAGGAGCCAAAGCGCATGGTCAGGCCGCGCGTTTCCAGCACGGGCGCGGTCCCCGGTTCGGGCAGGCCGTTCATGGCATCGTCTCCTTGGTGCCGGCCGGGGGCATACCGGCCGGGGATGTGCCGGGCCGGGGGTGCAGCGGCGGGATGGAGGCCCAGAGCCGGGCCGTATATTCCTGCCGCGGCGCCTGGATCATGGCCTGCGGCGTCGACAGTTCGATCAGCTCGCCCCGCAGCATGACCCCGACCCGGTCGCAGAACTGGCTCATCAATGCCAGGTCGTGGGTGATGAACAGGACGGCGAAGCCCAGCCGGTGGCGAAGGGCCGCCACCTCCTCCAGCAGTTCCCGCTGCACCACCACGTCCAGCGCCGTGGTCGGCTCGTCCATCACCACCAGCCGGGGCCGCAGCGCCAGCGCCATGGCGATGACGATGCGCTGGCGCATGCCGCCGGAGAACTGGTGCGGATAATCATCCATACGGTCCGCGCCGATGCCGACCATGCCCAGCAGGTCGGCCGTGCGGTCCCTGATCTCCGCCCTGTCCCGGCACCCGTGCGCCCTGAACATGTCGGCGAACTGGGCCGACACCCGCAGCACGGGGTTCAGCGCGTTCATGGCGCTTTGCAGCACGACGGACAGGTCGCGCCAGCGCCACGCCCGCAAGGCCCTGTCGTCCAGCGCCAGCACATCGGTGCCGGCAAGATGGATGGACCCGCCGGTGATGAAGGCCGGCGGCCGGTGCAGGCGCGCGATGGCGAAGGCCACCGTGCTTTTGCCGGAACCGGATTCTCCAGCCAGACCAAGCACTTCGCCGGGCATAACGTCGAAATTGACGTTTTTGACGGCGCGGACCAGCCCGTTCGGCGTGGCGTAATCGACACACAGATCGCGCACCCGCAGAACGGGGGGAACGGCGGTGCCGGGATCGACGGGGGCCATGGGATGGATGGCATCATTCATGTCCGCCCCCCTTCGCCGGTGCCCTGAAGGGCATGGCTGCGTTTCAGCCCGGCCAGCACCCCCGCCGGCACGCGCAGGGTGCGCAGGCGGGGGTTGGCGATCTCGTCCACGGCGAAATTCACCAGCGACAGGCCCGACCCGAAGATCACCAGCGCCAGACAGGGGGCGGCCATTTCCCACCAGGCCCCGACCTGCAGGGCAGAGGTGGATTGAGCATGATAAAGCATGGTGCCCCAGGACACGACCATCGGGTCCCCCAGCCCCAGGAATTCCAGCGTCGCCTCCGTGATGACGGCATAGAGGACGGAACCGATGAAGTTGAAGCCGATGATGGAGACGAGGTTGGGCAGCAGTTCGGCCATGATGATGCGCCAGGCCGGCTCGCCCAGCATCTCCGCCGCCAGGATATAGTCGCGCTGGCGCAGCGACAGGGTCTGGGCGCGCGTGACGCGCGCGCCCCAGCCCCAGCTTGTCAGCCCGATGATGGTGGCGATGACGAAGGGGCCCGTCTGGCCGATGAAGGCGGCCAGCACCAGCATCAGCGGCAGGTTGGGGATCACCAGCGAGATGTTGGTGAACAGGTTCAGCACCTCGTCCACCTTGCCGCCGAAATAGCCGGCGGTGACACCCACCGCCGTGCCGATGACGGTCACCAGCAGCCCGGCGGCGAACCCCACCAGCAGGCTGGTCTGCGTGCCGTGGATGGTCTGGGACAGCACGTCGCGGCCCATGCGGGTGGCGCCCATCACATGGTCCGCGCCGGGCGGCTCGTGCGGGGTGGCCACGCGCTGGTTGATGTCGAACGGGGCGATCAGCGGGGCCGCCAGCGCCAGCACGACGAAGGCCAGCACGATGGCGGCACCGATGGCCGCCTTGCGGTTGGCAAGCAGGGTTTGCAGCAGGCCGCGCATGGGCTCACCCCTTCCTGAGACGCGGGTCGAGCGCGACGTAAAGCACGTCGGCGATGAAATTGGCCGTCAGCATGGCCAGCGTCATGATCAGCAACTGGCCCTGGATCAGCGGATAATCGCGGGCCATGATCCCCTGGAACAGGGTGTAGCCCAGGCCCGGATAGTTGAAGACCACCTCTGTCACCAGCGCCCCGCCGAAGGCCGCCCCCAGCGTCATGGCAAAGCTGGTCACCGTGGGCAGAAGCGCGTTGCGGGCGGCATAGGCCATGCGCAGCCGCCGGTCGGACAGGCCCTTGGCCGTGCCCAGCACGATGTAATCCTCGCCCAGCAGATTGATCATGCTGTTGCGCATCGTGATCAGGTAGCCGCCGACCTGGGCCAGCGCCATGGTCACGATGGGCAGGAAGGCATGCTGGGCGACCGACCCGATGAAGGCCAGGCTGAAGCCCGGATCGATCTCCGGCGCGTAGGCATAGCCCGTGGGGAACACCGGCCAGTGGATGGCGAACAGGAACAGGGCCAGCAGCGAGGTGACCAGCGGCGGCATGGCCTGCATCATCAGCGCCAGCGGCGCGCCGACGCTGTCGAACCGCCCGCCGCGCCGCCAGGCGGCCAGGATGCCGGCCAGCGACCCGATGGTGAAGGCGATCAGCGACGAGGTCAGCACCAGCATCAGCGTCCAGGGCAGGGCGCGCCACAGCACCTCGTTCACCGTCAGCGGGTGGAACTTCACCGAGAGGCCCAGGTCCCAGGTGAAGACGCTTTTCAGATAGGCCAGGAACTGTGCCGGCCAGGGCTGGTCGATGAAGCCGAAGGTCTCCTTCAGCGCGGTCAGGGCTTCCGGCGGCAGGGTGCCGCCCGCCTGGGCGAACATGATGTCGACCGGATTGCCGGGCATCAGGCGCGGGATCAGGAAATTGAACGTCGCGGCGACGATGAAGGCGGCGACATAGAATCCGATCCGGCGGAGAAGGAAGGCCATGGTTGGTCCTCTCCCGAAACCGAAGATAGGCGATGAGGGCGGATGTCAGGGGTTCGGCGGCGGGCGGACGGCCCGGCCGGATCAGTCGCTGCGGTCCACGGGCTCCAGTGCCAGCAGGTGCAGCAGCCTTTCCGGCGTGCCGTCGAACACGTCGGGCCGGGCCACCGGATTGTCGGCGTTGAACCAGCCCCTGAAACGCTTCGTATTGTATTCGTACCAGATCGGGTTGCTGAACAGCGGCACATAGGGGGTGTTGGCCGCCAGGATCATCTGCACCTTGTCCATGGCCCGGCGCTGTTCGGCCGGGTCGATGGTGGCGACGAAGGCGTCCAGTGCCGCGTTCAGTTCCGGATCAATGAAGCGGGTCGGCGCGCTGCGCGTCTTGCCGGCGAAGCGGGAATGGAAGCCGGTGTCGAAGGAGCGGTGCGGCGTCTCGCCCGTGAAATAGCCGTTGATGGCCATGTCATAGTCGCCGGTGATCAGTTTCTGCGCCCAGCTTGCCGGCTCAGGCGTGGACACGCGGGCGTCGATGCCGATGGCGTTCAGCCCCTCCGCCACGAGTTGCGAGCTGTTCACCCAGTCGGTCCAGCCGTTGGGTGCCAGGATGTCGAAGCGGATCGGCTTGCCGTCCGGCGTTTCGATATAGCCATCGCCATTCACGTCGCGAAAGCCGCTTTCGGCCAGCAGGGCGCGGGCGCCGTCCTTGTCATATTTGGCATATCGGCCGAACTGCCGTTCAGCATCCTGGTTCACCCAGTCCTGATAGAGCCGGCCCAGCCCCGAGGCATATTCGTTGACGATGGGATAGCCGTAGCCCGCGATGTCCACGATGGCGCGGCGGTCCACGGCCATGCTGACGGCGCGGCGGAAATTCACGTTGCGGAAGGCGGCCCGGTTGCCGGCCGCACCCGCATCGAAATTGATGTTCACGGCCACCGTGCCGCCGGGCGGGAACCAGTAGCGGTGATGCACCGGGTCGGCCGCGACATAGGTCCGCTCGATATCGGGCATGAAGGCGCCGAACCAGTCCAGCTTGCCATTGCGCGCAGCGGCCAGAAGCTGTTCGTTGTTCCCGATCTGCGGAAAGGACATGCAGTCGATCCGCAGGCTGGCCGCATCCCAGTAATGCGGGTTGCGGCACTGGACATAAAGCTGGTTGGTGAAGCGCCGGACCTGCGTCATGGGACCGGTGCCCACCGGGTCCGGATTGGTGAAGGTGACGGGGTCCGCCACCTTGGACCAGACATGGCGCGGCACGACGGGGATGCGGGCCAGCTCGTAAAGGCTGTTGGCGTTCACGCGCTTCAGCGTGAAGACCACGGTATGGTCGTCCGGCGCCTCCACGGCCGCCAGCCGTTCCCAGATGTCCAGCGTGTCCAGCGCCTTGTGCCGCCTCAGCATCTCATAGGTGAAGACGATGTCGGCGGCCGTGAAGGGCTGGCCGTCGGACCATTGCACGCCATCGCGCAGGGTGAAGGTCAGCCGCAGCAGGTCCTTGGAGAAATCATAGCCCGTCGCCAGACGGTAATGCGGGCGGCCATTATGCAGGGTGTTGAAGATGATCAGCGGCTCATAGGCGAATTCACGCGCACTGTAGAGCCGGGTCGTCTCGTTGTAGGGGTTGAAGTTGCGCACCCAGCCCGTGGAGAAATTGGCCACCACCGTGATGGTGGACGGATTTTCCAGCGGTGCCGCCTGGGCCAGCACCGGCACCGGTGCCGCCATGGCCGGCAGCAGGGCCGCAAGCGCGGCAAGGTTGCGCACAATCTTCATCCCGTACTTCCCTGTCATGCCGGCCGGCGCCTTGCTGGCTTGTCTGGCCTGATCCGTGGCCCCGACTGTCGGGCAGACATACCCGGCAGTGCTACACCCAACTTCGTTGATTTCGTCGTTCACCGCCATTATCGGCAGGTTTTTGACTGTAGAAGGACGGATAATTACCCCGTCGCCACTGCGCCTGAACAATCCCGTCCATGCGGGGAACAGCTCCCGGGGTGGTCCGCCCGGTCAGGCCGCCTCCAGCAGCATCCGGATTTCAAGCAACGTCGCCTCCACATCCACCATGGCGCCGGCCGGTGGCAGCGGGCGGGCCAGGCGCGCCGCCGCCGCGTGGCCCAGGGGCTTCACCGCCGCCGCGATGGGGATCCATTCATCCACATCCCCATGACTGGACAGCACGATGTCCACGCCTGCCCCCTGCACCGCGGCGGCGCGTTCAGCCAGCGTTCCGCCCAGGCTTTCCATATAGATGCAGTCGGAGATCAGGACGCCGTCAAATCCGATGCGCTCGCGGATGATCGTCTGCACCACATCGCGGGAAATGCTGGCCGGGTTGGCCGCATCCACCGCGCTGTAGACCACGTGGGCCACCATGGCCCAGGGGGCCGTGCGGTTCAGGCGCGCGAACGGCAGGAAGTCGGTGCAGTCCAGCATGTCCAGGCCGGTATCCACGACGGGCCTGTCCTTGTGGCTGTCCACCAGGGCACGGCCATGGCCGGGAATATGCTTAATGATGGGCGTGACACCGACCGACGCCATGCCGTCCATGAAGGCCCGGGCCAGGACGGTCACCACCTCCGGGTCTGTCCCGAAGGCCCGCTCACCGATCACCGGGTCGGCCCCGGCCACGGGCACGTCGGCCAGCGGCGCACAATCGACCGTCACCCCATGCCGGCGCAGCAGCGTGCCGATGGCCGCGCCGTTCAGGCGCGCCGCGCGCAGCCCCGCCAGCGCATCCCCGGCGTAAAGCCGGCCAAAGGCGGCCGGTGCCGGAAAGGCCGGCCAGACCGGCGGTTCCATGCGCTGATGCTCCCCGCCTTCGAAATCGATCAGGACGGGGGCGTCGGTGCGGCCCACGGCATCGCGGAAATCCCCGCACAGACGGCGCACCTGATCGGGGCTTTCGCAATTCCGCTTGAACAGGATCAGGCCCAGCGGGTCGGCATCGCGGAAGAACGCCCGCTGATCGGCCGACAGGACGGGATCGGGTGTGCCGAAAATGACGGCCAGCGGCCGCGACGGGGCGGAATGTGCCATGATGCCTTCGCCTTGGAAGTGGGAACTCCGGATGGCAGGGGGTATTGAGCCGCGACTGTTGCGCGAATGCCTTGCCGGGGCGAAAGCCTTGATCCGGGCCGCGGAACGGTTCAAGCGCTCCTTGCCGGATCAACGATATTGACGGTATGGTGGCACCCGTCTGCGGGGATTATCATGGATAGTTCCGGTTGCGCCGATTGAAACCATAACAGCACCGCACGCGCCCATGACAGCACCACAGGCGCAGTGCGGAAAGGCGCATGAAAAGACGGCATGGGGGCAAGGGAAGGTGGGATTGTCCAGACCGGATGTAATCGCAGCCCTGAAACGTGGCGGCCCCCTTGTCCTGGTGCTGGTCCTGTCGCTGTTCTTCCTGTCCGTGGCCGTGGATGACACGGTCGATATTCAGGTCGACAATGCCGGCCGCGCCGTTGAACGCGAGTTGGACACGCTGGTCCGCAATGTACGCGACCAAAGCTCCGCCTTCGCGTCAACCAGTTTCATCGGCTATTCGGTGGGGCGTTATTACGGCTTCGCCTCGGCGTTTCAGCAGATCTCCCCCGATCCGGAACGCGCCGCGGCCCTGCTGCGCTCCACCTATCCGCCGGGCGATGCGTCCCCCGCCGACATGCCGGCGGCGATGACGCCCTATGCCGCCGTGCATGACCGTTTTCACGCCAGCTTCCGCGACCTGCTATCCTCCACCGTCTTCGATGATCTCTACCTGATCGACCGGTTCGGCCGCGTCGTCTACAGCCTGCGCAAGGATGCGTCCTTCGGTGTCGACCTGTCGGCCCCGCGGCAGCGCGACGGCGCGCTGGGCACGCTGTTCCGTGAGGTGATGGCCCGCATCCAGCAGGCGCCGGTGGCCGAACAGGTGATGGTGCTGACCCAGCCGCTACCGCTCGACCCGTCGCACGGGATGCTGCTGGGCCGGCCCGTGGTGCGCCACGGCACGGTGGAAGGCGTCGTCATCTTCCGCATGCCCGTCGCACGGGTGCAGGAACGGCTGGCCCTGCTGGCACAGCCCGGCATCGGCTTCGCGCTGCTGGACCCCGCCGGCAACATGGTGACCACCGCCCCCGCCGCCACAGAGATGAAGGGCTGGACGCGGCAGGAACCGGCGGGACTGCCCGACAGCGGCTGGCGCTATGTGCTGTTGACGGATACCGCGACGCTGGCCGGCGGGCTGAACTATGTGAAATGGCTGTTGCTGCTGGCCGGGGCCGGGGCTGTCCTGCTGTTCCTGCGCGCCTTGCGGGCCGACCCCTCGCCGGCCCGCCGGCCCGGCGGCGCTGCCGGGCCGGCGGTCACGCTGCCCATCGGGCCATCGGCCCCACTGGACGTGGCGCCGCCCCTTTCCATGCCAGTCCCGGCGCCGGAACCGGACCCCATGTCCGATGCCGGCACGGCGGAGGATGGCGACCCCCACGACCATGGCAGCCACGAGCATGGAGATGAAGCGGAACCCGCCGCCGCCCTGGACACCGATGAGGATTACCGGCGGTGTCTGGTCGATGTCATGACGCTGGCGCTGGATTACTGGCAGAAGGCCAAGCGCAAGGGGAAGATCGAACTGGCGGAGGAAAGCGGGCTCTGGCGCGTCTATATGGACCGGTCTTCGCTTCAGACACGCACACTGGACAAGTATCTGCTGGTGGAAACCCTGCCGCGCAATCCCCGCTGGCGCGACGTGGTGCGCACGGCCGAATATGTCCTGCGCCATTGCGGCGATCCCCCGGCAGAGCGCGAGGCGCTGGCCGCGGCGCTGGGCCGGCTGAAACAGCATCTGCGCCAGGCCGAACGGGTCTGAAACCCCGTCTGCCGGCCGATCGGCCCCATCGATCAGCCCGCATCGGCCGCCGGTTCCCTGCATCCACCGCCCCTTGTCACCGGTTAATAAGTCCCGGCGATCGCAACCGATCACCGGCCTCACT
>NZ_JBLTXA010000039.1:0-34562 GCF_048066175.1 Niveispirillum fermenti
AATTCCGCGCGCGGATACCGCCGCAACAGGATCGCATCGCGCGCCGCCTCTCCCTGCTCCGCTTGCGCCACGGCCAGCGCGCGCAGCACGGGCAGAACCGCCGTGCCCGACCAGACGCGCGACAGTGCATCCAGCCGGTCCAGCGGCAGGCCCGCGCGCAACAGGCCGTCGGCACTGTCGATGCCGGCCAGCATCCAGGCGGGCGCATTCTCCCGGTCCAGCGGCCGCACACCCTCCACCCCGTCCAGGGTGAAGCGGACCAGCACGGCCACACAGGGCCATCCCTCCCCGGCTTCCATCATGATGGTCAGATCGATGCTGTCCATGACACCCTCACAGATCGGTGTAAAGATCGGCGGGATCGCGCGGCATCGCCGCCGCCACCCCGTTACCTCCGGCCCGCCGCTGCCAATTGGCCCGCCCCCGCCCCGGCCGCACATCCTCCGGCGGCGGCGCAAGGGGCAACAGATCGGCGCGGTTGAAATCCACCATGGCGGCCGACAGGCGGGCCAGGGCATCGGGGCCGGGCATCAGGGCGCATTCCTGCGCCACCAGGCGGAACCGCATCCGTGCCGCGCTCTCCCCGTCCACCGCCGCCATCTGCCCCGCCGCGCGGCGCAGATCGGCCAGCGCCGCCGCATCATCGGGCGACAGCGACAGGCGGCACGCCGCCATGACGGCCGCCATCTCCGGCGACAGGTCCCGGTCCACAGGCCGCGTCATGGCACCCCCCGGAATTCCAGGCACACGGAAACCGCCACCGCCCCGATCAGCCAGGCATACAGCGCCCCCTGAAAGACGATGACGCCCCACGCGATGCGGCGGGGACGGGCCGGCCCGTCCGGCGGCATGTCGGTCCGGTCCTCGCTCATGACCCACCCCCGACCACGCGCAACCGCCCCCGGTTAATCAAGGCACGGCCCGCCAGATAACGCTGTGCGCTTTCCACCACCCGGTTCAGCCGCGCATCAATGCGCGCCTGTTCCACGGGATCCACCCGCCCATCATCGGCCAGGGCCTCGGCAATCTCCTGGCTGAAACCCGCCACATCGGCATTGACCGACCACAGGCCGGTATCCGCCGGCGCCAGCCAGTCCGCCCCGCCCATGCCGATGGGCCGCAGCAGCCCATTGACCAGATCGGGACCCAGCACGGCGGCCAGCCGCATGAACTGCCACATCACGGGCGTGTTGCGCTCCCCCATCCAGCTACCCAGCGTGTTGGGATTGACCTGCGCCGCGTCGCACACATCCTCGCGCGAAAACGCCTTGCCCCGGCCGACCGACCCGCGCAGCGCATCGGTGAACCATTGCTGCACCAGCTCCGCCGTAATGGCGCTGGCCGGCATTTTGGTGCCGGACGCACCTGCATTGCCCGTCTTTGGTGTGTCACCCATGGACATCTCCCGGCATGCTGGAAACATGGATAGAAGGGGGAAGGCAATGGCCTGGACGGAGGAAGGGTATGAAACCCATGTGCTGGCCCTGCGCCGCGCCTTGCGCGACCGGATGGCCGCCCATCTGGACGGGATGGCGCAGGATGCCGGCGAAGGCCTCCGACTTCCCGATGGCGGAAGGCTTCATGACCCACACCATCTGCGTGCGCTGGCCGAACGGCTGCGCGACGGACCAGACCGGGCATGCTGACAGGGAAAGAACGGGGCGGACCGGTCGCACGGCCCGCCCCGTCAAGTCACCACCGCCAAGCGGTCCAACGGCGGCGGTGGGGAGGCTCGGATATCCGGGGCGGGTCATGCGGCATACCTCCCCGGATGAATGGCGAAAAGGTCGGGCCACAGCAGTTCGGGCCGCTCGCCCAGATACAGGGCAATCCTGACCGCCATTGCCGGGCTGGGCTTGCCCGCCCGCTTCGCGGCGGAAATGGCCTGCTGCGTGCAACCAATCTCAGCCCCCAGCAAGGCCTGTCCGCCTGCCTTCCGTATTGCCCGGACAATGGGGGTGGGTTCGTTCCGTTCCATGCTCCCGAAATACAAAATGATTTGTATTTTTTCAACAGGAACTTTTGGGCGCGGCGAAACAATCGATTTTGTAAGATGGCGGCATGACCAAAAACCCCGAAACCAGCCTGGACACGATCGGCAAGCGCGTGCGCGCCAGGCGCAAACATCTGCGCATGACCCAGGGCGATCTGGCGGCCGCTGCCGGATGCACACAGCAATCCATCGTGCAGCTGGAAGGCGACAAGATCACAAACCCGCAGAAGATACTGGAAATCGCCGACGCGTTGGGTGTGTCTGCCCGCTATCTCAAGATGCTGACCGATGATCCCGCGCCATCCATCACGACCGCCCGGGTGCGGGCGGAACTGGATGACGATCTTCCGCCCGAAGCGATCGCCCAGATTTGGGCGCTGATCCAGCGCTATAAGCAGCCCTGATCCGCCGGATACCGGCCAGCACCTGTGCCGCCCGATCGGGCGGCAGACCCATGATTTCGTTTATCAACGCTTCTTTTTCGTCTGACACAGCCGCCACACTGCCCAATGTTAGGTTTGCCATCCTATTACAATAGGAACGTAATAGCAACGCCGGGCGCGTGCGCACTATCCTATCGCACAGCATGATCGCCCGTGACTGTCGCGGACGAAAAGGCATAGCATCGTATGCCGTCCCGGCGGGACGACATAAGGCGGACGGCCCTTGGTCGGTGCGGGTACATGCCCGCATAGGTCCGGCGTTCGCAGCGCCGGGCCACCCGCTGGGCGGCATAGATACCCTATCCAGAGGGTCAGGGTGCGCGCAACCCAAAAATGCATTAATAGATTATGTTAATCGGGGCGATTGCATGCGGATGTATGCAGCGTCAATCACCGCCCCGCAAGCGCAGCAGCGCGATCTCACCGGCCAGAACCTGACAATATGCCGCCGCCGCTTCTATCCGCCCATCGGCCAGTGCCTTGCCCAGCCGGGCATAGGCGGCACGGGCATTCGCCTTGGGATCGGCCACATCGTTACCCACCGACCGGCGGCGCAGCCCCTCGATATCTTCCGGGGTGATGGGCGGCATGCCCTGCCCCACGATGGCGCGCAACCGCTCGACCAGCGGGGCGGGCAAGCTGTCATGCGGGTGAAGGTCCGGATCCTCATACCGGTAATAACCGGATGCCGACCGGTACCCCAACTGGCGGGCAAAGGCTTGCCGACTTAATCCCGTCCGCTTACGCAGCGCCTGCAACCGCTCGCCTACCCGCATTGACCGCTCCATTGCTGCGGCCCCGATCATGCACCGCTCGCCCTATCGCAATCCGCGACAGCTTCTACCGCTGCGGGCGGTATACCCCCTATCGGGCATACACGGACCATAGTCCTTCACCGGACGGCGGCGCATGGCACACAAAGAATTTTGTATGGGGTGGCGTCAATCCGCTTGCGAAATACAAATCATTTTGTATTTTGGGTGTGCGAACACGGTTCGCCACCACCCCGGAGGCACTTATGCACCCCGACGAGCAGCGGCAGGATATCGCCGCGCGCATCAAAACCATTCTCACCGACATGGTCGGGGAGGCACCGCAGAGCGAGGAAGCCCGCCTGATCAAGGATCTGGGTTTTGACAGCCTGGACCTGATCGATCTGGCCATGCGCCTGGAGGAGGAATTCAGCATCGCCATCCCCGATGAGGTCTGGGATGATACCGGCGATAAATCCATCCGCGATCTGCATGATCTGGTGTCCGCCCGCCTGACGGAAAGGACCCCCGCATGACCGCCCCGCCGCTGGCCGCGCACGGCCTGACCCTGACCATCACGCCCGCCAACGGACAGGGCAAGGGCATGGCCGCCCGACTGCTGGACCGGCTGGCCCGCATGGCGGATGCCATGGGTGTCAATGTGGCGGACACCGCGCATCTGCCCGACGGCCGCGCCCGCGCCGTGGTGTCGTTCGCGGACGCGGCCCCCCGCCGCACCATCGCCCCGCCGCTGGATCCGCTGCCTTTGCTGGCCGCCATCCTCTATCGCCCGGCCCCGGCCGATCTGCGCCCCGCCGGCATGGCCGATGGCGCGGAGATCACGCCCGCCGCCATGCTCTGGCGGGCCGGCATGACGGGACAGCCCCTGCCGCTGGACTGGGCCCTGCATGGCATGGCCTCACAGCATGGGCCGGACCCCATGGCCCTGTCGCTCTGCCCCCTGCTGCTGGCCCGTCACCGCATGCTGCCGGACAATGTCACGGCGCAGGCGGCCCAGACCATCCTGTCCCTGCTGCTGGGCGCCGGTCACGGTCAGGTCCGCGTCCGCGATGGCGGCACCCTGGATACCATCCTGATCCCGGCCCAGCTGGTCCGCGCCCTGGTCAGCACCGACGGCACCCTGCCGCCCCACCCGCCCGCCATCTCGGCCGTGGCGTAGGAGAAGGAGATGCGGCCTATGAATATCAAGATTGAAGGCGATGCGCTGATTGTCCGGGTGCCGCTGGATGCGCTCGCCACCGCAACGGAACTCTGCCCGGCCTTGGACGATCTGGCCTTCGATGACTATGGCAAGCCACGCGAAATCAAAGTGACGGATCACAAGGTCTGGGCGGGCGAAGTGCTTTGTGAACTGACAGCGGAGCGCGAGGACGGCACCAATCTGCTGGACCGCGCGTTTGATCGCGCCATCCGCAATGCCGTCGACGCTGGCGCCAGGGGCATCAGCATCACCGGAATTATCTAAAGCAATCCCTCCCCCCAAGACGTAAGCGAACGTCCGGCCATGCGGTCCGGGCGCATGGAGACTCGCATGTCAAAACGCCCAATCTTTGACACGGCCGCATTATGGAACGGTCTGACCGACGAACAGCGGCGCGCCATCGGCGTTGCCGCCATTGACCGCGAGATCACACTTCATGGCCGCGACTTCATCGATCTCGATGATTTCGGCGGCGACATGGATGTCGATGCTGATGATCGGCTTTTTAACGCGATCGAGGCCGCGATCGATCTGATCAAGATCGACCATACCGAATTCCCCCTGCCCAGCTTCAAGGGAGCCTGACCATGCCTCGCGCAAAGACCGGTGCCGCCCTGGCAGCCCTGGCCGCCACTGTCGGCGGCAATCCGGACGTCATCGCGGCCAATGCGCCGACCTTGACAATCCCTCGTTTGGGGGAAACACGGGGCGACTTTCTAAAGCGGATGCGACAAGAAAAAGGGCTGTCGCATGGCGCTTTGGCCAAAGCGACCCATCAGGTTTTCACCGGACGCATCATCAGCCAGGCGCAGGTTCAGAGGGCCGAACAGAACCCGGAGGCGTTCGAAACCGACATTGAGCTGTGGCAGACCTTGGCCCTCGCGCTGGACCTGCCGGAAGGGCGGTTGTTGCGCGCACCGCTGGCGGTTGTGGCACAAGCATCATCCGCCAACACCCCGGACGGTTCGCGCCTCATCACCGACGATCCCGCCATCGTCGGCCCGCTCTCGCAGATCATGCATGCCGCGATGGAAATGTCCCTTGCGCCCCGGCCCGACGAAACGCGCGGTGCCTTCCTGAAGCGCATGCGCCAGGAACGGGGCATGACCCTGGAAGAATTGGCCGACGCGACGGACCAATCGGCCCATACGCTCGGCATGGCGGAAAAATACCCCGAACAGTTTCCGTCACCCCATTCGGACGGGTTCTGGCAGCTGGCGGCCGACGCCCTGTCCCTGCCTGAAGACATTTTCCTGTCGGTGCCCGCCTCCCTGCCGGTAGTCATCGTCCCGGCACAGCCGGCAGCGGCGCTGGCCGAACTGCGCAAGGCCCTGGCACCCACCCCCGCCGCCACCGTGACGGCACCGGCCACCATCGCCCCGCCCGCCCCCGCCGGCATCGCCCTGCTGCGTCACGCCGATCTCTACCCCAGCCCCTTCAACAGCCGCAAAAACTTCGACGCGGACGAACTGGAGCTGCTGGCCGGCACCATCGCGACCCAGGGCCTGTTGCAGAACCTTGTCGCCCGCCGCCGCCCCGATGGGCGGGGGGAAATCGTGGCCGGTGAACGGCGCTGGCGGGCCATCGGCCTGCTGATCGACCGGGGCCAATGGGACGCGGACGCCGCCAACATCCCCACCCTGCTGCGCGATATGACGGACACCGAACATCGCGCGGCCATGATCGTGGAAAACCTGTCGCGCAAGGACCCGACCCCGCTGGAGGAAGCCAGGGGCTTTGCCGAGTTGCAGGAAATGGACCCCGATCTCTACACCACCGACCATATCGCCCAGACCATCGGCGTCACCCCCCGCATGGTGCAGCAGCGTTTGAAGTTGCTGACGGCCCTGGCGCCGGAGGCTTTGGCCGCGTTGGAGGATGGCACGATCAGCGTCTCCATGGCCCGCGCGCTGTACCAGTCGCCATCCACGGCGATGCAGCGGACCATCATCGCCGCCATCCGCGCCGGCGATGCCCGCCTGCAAAGCGTGAACGGCATCAAGGATTACGTGACGCGCGGCATGATCCCCGTGTCCCGCGCGAAATTCCCCATCCAGATGTACATGGACGCGACGGAGGGACATGACGGCGACGAAATCGTCGAATTCGAAAACGGGGCTCGCTACATGCCCCACCGCGACACGTTCATGGGCTTGCAGGAATGGTGGTGCCAGGAACGCTGCCGCGCCCTGATGCAAGAAGGATGGGACTGGGCCCATGTCGAACCCACGCTCGCCCACTGGAAATACACCCACACCGACGTGAAGCAGAAAGGCGCCGGCTGCGTTCTGGTCTTGTCCCCAACTGATGGTTCGGTGACCGAACATCGGGGCCTGCTGCCCGTGCCGGCCAAGGCCCCGGCCGGCGGCGGCACGCGGGTGACCCTGCCCGTCACCCTGCCCGACACCGCGATGGTCAGCCCGCCGGCCGCCGCCTTCTCCCTGCCCCTGTCGCCCCCGCCGCCACCCGCTGCGGCGGCACCGGCCGCCCCGCCGGCAAAACCCGACCCGTTATTGAGCCATGCACAGCAGCACGCGCACCGCTCGGACATGGAGTTTTTCCGGGGCCGCCTGATGACGGCCCTGATCGAAAACCCCACCGACATGATGATCCTGATGATCCTCGACAGGGGCCGGCCGCACACCGACAGCCTGTTCGAACGGGTCCACAGCAGCGATTGCGTGCTGCCCGCCTCCCTGTTCCATGATGATGATGGCGATCCCGGCCCCCTATTCCCCGCCATCGCCCAGGTGCAGGTTGATGACGAAGAAATCCCCCCATCGGACAACACCTGCGTATTCAGCAGCCGCGACGCCATGGGCGGCGCCCTGCTGGAACTGATCGCGGAAGGCGACCCGGGATCGATTGCCGAAACCTGGGCCGGCCTGATGGCCGACACGATCTTTCTCGACAGCGGCACCCTGCACCCCGTCTGGCGCGAATACGCCACCCTGCGCGCCATCCCCCTGCCCGACCATTTCCGCATGCAGGGGGCCGGGCAATGAAGATCCGTCCGGTGTTTATGCGCGGGGCCTTCTGGGTCGGCGTGAATTGGGATTTCGACCGGCGTCGCGTCCACATCATGCTCCTGCCCACTCTCGGCATCTGCATCCAACTCGCGGCGCCAGCGCGTCAGCCGTCAACAGAAGCGCAGATCGCCGCCAGGACCCTGCGCCAACTGGCCCGCGTCCTGCGCCGGAAATCAAGGGATGGCGCGGTCATCAACAGCCCTCATCACAGCGCCCTGATCATCGCGGCCATTCAGGTGACCCAGTCTTTACTGGCCGACAACCTGGACGCGGCGGCCGACCAGATGGAGAATTCCGGTGATTGACACCACCCTCCCCCACCCCTACGGGCAACAGCGCCTGACCGTCTTTTCGCTGTGCTGCGGCCTTGGCGGGCAGACCAGGGGCTTCCAGAAGGCGCGCATCCGCATCGGCCCCATCGATGCCAGATGGGAATGCATCGGCGGCATCGACAGCGACCCGGCGGGCCTGCGCGATTTCGAACGGCTGACGGGGGCCAGGGGCACATTGCTGGACCTGTTCGACCGGGACCAGTACCAGGCCTTCCACGGACGCCCGCCCCCGCCCGGCTGGCGGGAGGCAACGGCCGAAGACCTGCGCCGCGCGGCAGGGTACGAGGTGCCGGACTGCGTCACCATCTCCGCCCCCTGCAAGGGCATTTCCGGCCTTCTGTCGGAAAAGGTGGCCGCGACCCTGAAATATCAGGCGCTGAACCGCCTGACCGTCCGCTGTGTCATGCTGATGCGGGAGGCATGGCCGGACCCGGCCAACGCCCCGCGCATCGTGCTGTTCGAAAACGTCCCCCGCATCCTGTCGGCACGCGGCCGCCACCTGACGGACCAGATCCTGGCCATCTTTGCCGAATGGGGCTTTGCCGCGCGGGAGACGGTGCATTGCTGCGGCCGTCTGGGCAATCTGGCCCAGGGGCGCAAGCGCGCCCTTGTGGTGGCCCGCAACACCACCCTGGTCCCCGATTTCCTGTATGAACCGCCGCAGCATCCCCTGCGCGGCGTGGGGGAGGTCATCGGCAAGCTGCCCCTGCCCGGCGACCCCATCGCCGGCCCCATGCACCGGGTGCCGGCGCTGACCTGGGCCACCTGGGTCCGTCTGGCCTTCGTGCCGGCAGGCAAGGATTGGCGCGCGCTGAATGACCTGGCCGTGGTGGACGGCCATCTGCGCGACTGGGCCATCGCGCCGGCCCGCACATGGCACGCCGACGTGATGGGCGTGCGCGACTGGGCCGCCCCCACCGGCACCGTCACGGGCCGCGCCAGCCCCACCACGGGCGGCCATTCCGTCGCCGATCCCCGCCCCCATCTGGGCCACAGCTACAGCCAGTTGGGCGTCAATGACTGGGCACAGACCACGGGCGCCGTGACGGGCCAGCAATCACCGGGACAGGGCCGCATCTCCGTTGCGGATCCACGGCCGACCGGCGGCACCCATCACAACAATGTCTTTCGCGTCGTTCCCTACGCGGCCCCCGCCCCCACCGTCACGGGCGGTCACGGCCCCAGCTCCGGCGGTGGCTGTGTCGCCGATCCATGCCCGCCCGCCGGCACCCACAGCAAATGGGCCGTCACCCCCATGGATGGCCCCACCCGGACCGTCATCGCGGGCAGCACCACGGGACAGGGCGCATCCGCCGTGGCCGATATCCGCTACCCCTGGGGACCCAACGCCCACACCTCTAAAATGGCCGTCCGCGACTGGCACCACCCCGCCGGGACCGTTACGGGCAGTGACCGGGTGGGCAGCGGCGCCATGTCGGTGGCCGATCCCCGCCCCGAATTCCTGCGCGACACGCAGCAGCGGGACCATTACCAGACCGGCGGCCATTACGGCGTGCTGAACTATGACGAACCGGCCAGGGCCGTCAGCGCCCATCCGAAAAACAATAACGGCTTCAATTCGGTGGCGGACCCGCGAACCGCGTTCGCCGGCGATACCGACCCCATCACCCTGCCCAGGGCCAATGACCGGATGGTGGCGGTGATCATCGCCGCCGACGGCACATGGCACCGGCCTTTCACGACGCTGGATCTGGCCGCCCTGCAATCCATCGTCGATGTAGAGGCTTACGCCGCCGCCCTGACCATCTGGCGCCGCGCCTGCGCCCATGCCGCGCGCCAGGGCCAGCCCCTGCCCGCCCCGCCCGAGGCCTTCGACCTGGACGGCAACAGCGACAGCGCCAAGCGCGAGCGCATCGGCAATGCCATTCCGCCCGACAGCGCCGAAGCCATCGCCGTGGAAATCGGCCGGACCCTGCTGCTGGCCAGCATGGAGCGCCGGACCCCCATCGCCAAAACCCCCGTCTGGGTCCGCCCCCTGGCCACGGCCCTGACCTTGCCGGCCCATGGAGGCGCCTGATGCCCGCCGCTTCATCCCATGACAATTGGATCGCCACCCTGCCCGTGCTGCGACTTGCCCCGCGCGCGTTCATGGACCTGCTGGAATATAGCAGCTCGCTGCCAACGGGAACCACACCAGGCAAGCGGTGGCGCCGGCTTGACGGCGTTTTCGACCACCGATGCACGCGGCCGCGCTGGATTATTGGCGAATATGGGGCGCCCAGCCCAGACGGTAAGCGTATCGCCGTGAACTGGTACCGCCCCATCATCTGCGTGCGGGCGGCATCATGAACGACCGCATCCGCCGGGGGGCTTGCATGACCGCGCGCAATGGCACCCCCTGGACAGACACTGAAGGCCGCTTGCTGCGCGATCTCTTTGCCAGCGGCGCATCCAATGCGGAAATCGCGGCCCGACTGGGCCGCAGCGAAGCCGCCATCCGGGTCAAGGCCAGCGCGCTATGCCTGACCCGCCCATGGAAGATGCAGGCGCCGCCGCTGCAATGGCCGCCGGCACCGGCGGCCGCCCCACCACCGCCATCATACTGGCATTCAACGCCCGCCCCGCCACTGGCAGCGCGCAGCCCCAAGCCCGCGCCCACGGAACGGCGCTGCATGACCTGCCAAAAGCCCTTCCAATCCGACGGCCCGCACAACCGCATGTGCGGGACCTGCCGGCACCTCAGCCAGCCCTTTGATTAACCGCTGATATAGCCGCATGCCCCGGCGCACGGGGCGGAGAGACATCATGACGGATTGGCACCCCATCGCCACAGCACCCACCGCCTGGATCCGGGAGCCCAGCTTTGTGCTGGGCGGCCACAAGGTCACCATCCGCAATGGCGATGCCATCAAGGTTCGCGGCACGTGCAATGGCCTTGACTGCGAGAACTTCGCCTTCTGGGCGCAACAGGAAGGTTTCGACCATGGCGGGGAACCCCATTGGTGGGACCCGCAACATGAGGAGCCGCTGCCCTACGCGCCCACTGAATGGCGCCCGCTCACCCCGGCGGATGAGGCGGCGCTGGATCATCCGGAACAGGCCGCCGATGCATCGGCATCCGGTCCACCCTCCCCTCCCCTGCCGCCGCCCACGGAACAAACCACCATGAAGGCCCAGGCTTTCTTGTGGCTGCTGAACGCCTATGGCGGCCGCCCGTTGGTTTGGGCGCAGGCATGGGGCCGCCTGCTCTGGCTGTCGGGCGTACCCGCCGGCGCCGACCCGGACGGTACGATCAGCACCGATCTGGGCGATGGCTACACGCTGGAACAGGACCAGGCCCTGGATTGGGAATTGAACCGTGCCAGCTACACCAACCTTGCCGCCGCCATCATCCGCGACCTGGGCCAGGCCGCCGGCTTTACATTCAAGGGGGACCCGGCATGACCGACCTTCCAGCCATCGCCCTGTCGGTGCGCCAGCCCTGGGCATGGGCCATCGTCACGGGCTTCAAGGATATCGAGAACCGCAGCCGCGCCGCCGTCAGCAAGGGGGATATGCGCCCCCGCCCCATCGCCATTCATGCCGCCCTGGGCATGACCAGGGCGGAATATGAGGACGCCGCCGACACCATGGCGCGGATCGGCGTCACCTGCCCCCGGCCCGACGATCTGATCCGGGGGGCCATTGTCGGCGCGGCCACCGTCACCGCCATCGTTGACCGGCACCCCAGCCCCTGGTTCTTCGGACCGCGCGGCCTTGTCCTGGCCAATGCCCGCGCCGTCACCCCGATCCCGGCGGCGGGGAAGCTGGGCTATTTCGAATGGCATGCCGGCGGCATGCTCCCCCCTCCCCTGCCATGGATGCGGACATGGCCGAACCGGGCCGCACAAGCCCTGGTATTGGACATCCTGTTCAATAGGGAGGATGGCCGATGACCCGCAAACCGCGTTCGCGCCCGCTGCCCGACTGGCTGCCCGACTGGCTGCGTGACCTGCCGGCGGCGGTGGCGGCGGAAAAGGCCTGCGATCTCTTGCCGGACATGGACGCCGGTTGGCTGCTGCCCGGCCCTTACGCCCGGCAGCTCGCGGCCGGCGCCGGCAGCCTGATCAGCATTGCCATGACGCAGGCCGAAAAACTGCCATACCCCGGCCCGCTGACAATGATGATGGAAACGCTGATAGACGCCGAACCGCAGCCTTGGCCGGAAGGCGAAGGCCCGACGGCGCAAAAGGTGACGGCGGGTTGGGCCGGGGACATGGCGCAGCTAATCGACAACACCAGCCGCAACCGGGGCAATCAGGCCGATTGCCGCCGCGCAATGGTAAAATCCGAAACAATCCCAGCTAAAGGCATCGCCCCGCTGATCCTTCCCATCACCCGCGCCATGGTCTGCGGATGGTTCACCGTCGCCCTCATGCGCCGGGCTTTCGCGACGGAAGAAGCGAACCGGAGGCTGGGGTTCCTGCTGGCCCTGCTGCACAGCCTTGACCAGATGTTTTGGGCCGATCATGGCGGGTGGCCGTGGCGACCGGTGAAGGTCTGCCCACAGCAGATGTTCCTGGCCCGGGAACAGGTTGCCGCGTCGTTAGGCGCCAACGTCGGCGCAGCGGGCCGCGCTTAACGGAACCGCAGAAACACATATTTACGTAAAAACAATAATGCACATTTTTGTGTTTGCGCTTTTGCGCGTTCGCGAATATGTGTGTTTTAGTGTTTGCGTTCTTCTGTGTTCCTGCGGGAGGTTCCATGGCCGCCACCATTGCCGTCGCATCCGCCAAGGGCGGGTGCGGCAAAACCACGACCGTCATTTTGCTGGCAACCTATCTGGCACAGGCCGGATATCGCGTCACCGTCCTGGACGGCGATATCAACCAGCATGCGGCCGCCTTTGGCCTCCTGTCCGACCTGGATAATTTCAGGGTCGTGCCCGACATCACCGAAGCCAATGTCCTGCGGGCCATCCGCACGGCAGAGGCTGACGGCGCCGATGTCGTGATCATCGACCTGCCGGGCGGCACCTCCGTGCTGTCGCTCAAGGCCATGCACTGCGCGCATCTGGTCCTGATCCCGACCCAGACCAGCCTGCCCGACGTCAAAGACGCGGTGAAGACGACGCAGCAGGTGGATGATGCCCAGGAAATGGCCCGCATCCCCATCCAGCGCGCCCTGCTATGGACCCGCGTGCCGGCGGGTTTTGAAAGCGTCTCGGCACGCCATGTGCGCCAGCATGTGGAAGCGATGGACCTGCCCCTGTTCCGCACGGCGCTGATGGAGCGCGCGGCCTATCGCGAAATGCATGTGACGGGCAAAACGCCGGCCCAGACCGACCCGATGGGCGCGGCGGCCGCCAATGTCGCCGCCATCGCCGAAGAACTTCTGGCCCGGCTGACCCCGAAGGAGAATGCATGATGCCGCCCAAGACGACGCTACCGCCGATCGACCTCACCACGCGCCGCCCGGCCCTTGGCACGCTGCCCAGCCGCGCCGGGCTGACGGACGAAGAAATCGAAACCCATTCCCTGCGTACCGGCGCCGCCTGGGGCGCCTCGCAACAAATCCCCGCCCCGGCGCCAGCAGCACCCCCACCCACCCGCACCGCGCGCCTGGGCCTGATCATCCCAGGCTATCTGGACGATCAGTTGCGCGAGCAATCGCACCGCCAGCGCAAATCCATCACCGCCCTGGTGATGGCGGCATTGCATCAGGCGGGATACCAGATCGACGATGCGGACCTTGTCGCGGACAAGCGCAGAAAAACATAAATTGGTTATTCTGCGTTTGCGTATTTATGCTTTTGCGTATTTCGGTTCGTACTTTGGTGACGCCCCTGTCACGCCATCGATAGGAAGGTCAGGGTAGGGGAGCGCCAGCCACCACGCCGCGATTCGCCCGGATGAAGGGCAGGGCCGGGGGTTCGTACTTTGGTGACGGGGCGGTTTTCCCCTCTTATCCACCGTACTTTGGTGACGCTGGATTCGTACTTTGGTGACGGGAATCGGACTTATGCACCGTACTTTGGTGACGATACTAATAACTAAATCCTAATAGCCCTCAAATAGCCTGCGTCACCAAAGTACGATATTGACCGGGCAGGGCAGGCGGCCAAGATTTCAACAGGCAGAAGGGAAAACGCCATGGCCCAGATCCATCACCTGATCACCGCACAGGGCATCGATTTTGCCCGGCAGGTGACACAGGACAAGGCGGAGCGCCAGGCCGTCGATACCGCCTTTGCTGTCCTGTCGGACGCTGATCAGCGTATCGGGATCATGCATGCAGGCTTTGCGATGACAGCATTGCCGCACCGTCAGATCCCCGATCTGACCTGGGTACGGCAGACAGGTGACGTGAAGCTGGTTGTTGAAAGCGGCCGCGACGCCGATCAGGCACCCGTCGGCATACCCTACGGGTCTATCGCCCGCATGATCCTGCTCTATTTACAGACAGAGGCGGTCAAAACCAGATCACGCGACATCCCGCTGGGCCGCAGCATGAACCAATGGCTTGCCAATTTGGGCGTAGATAGTGGCGGGCGGCAATATCAACTGGCCCGTGAACAGAGCAAGCGCCTGTCGCTCTGCCGCCTGACCTTTTTTCGGGCGGGCGCTGCCGGGACCATGGTGAGCAACGGCAGTTTCGTGCGCGACGCCATCCTGCCATCCAGCCGGGCCGATGACGATCAACTGACACTCTGGCGAGAATCCGTCCGCCTTGACGAGGGATTTTACGACAGCCTCATGCAGCATCCGATGCCGGTCCGGGAAGCCGCCATCCGCGAAATCGGCAGCCGGTCTATGGCCATCGACATCTATATCTGGTTGGCCTATCGCCTGCATGTGCTGGACCGCCCGACACCGATCAGTTGGGCGGCACTCTATGCGCAGTTCGGGGGCGGTTTTGCGCAGATCCGACAGTTTCGCGCCAAGTTCCGGGAACCGCTGACCCTGGCGCTGGCCGCATACCCCGAGGCGCGGGTCAGCATTGATGACGCCGGCGTGATCCTGTACCCGTCCGATCCCGCCGTGCCCTATGCCAGGATGGCAGCCATCCGATAGGGCACAGCGGCGGGGCGTCACCAGAGTACGAACGCGGTTCGCACCCCGGCGCCCTTGCTGCACCGCCATAGCACCAAATGGTCATGCCATGCTGCGCCCGCGAAAAGGACGCATGAATAAAGTCCCGGCAGACGCCACGACTTTGGTCCCGCGACAATCGGCTTCAAGGACTTTGCCAAATATTATTTCGGATTTTCCATATCGCCCCTTACGGCGCTTTCGGGGCTGGCGGCCGGCCCTGGACGCGCATGGGAGAGACTGGAAAGCTAAAAGCACTTGCATGGTGCGCAGCCGCGATTTAGATTCCCCCTATCAGGCAGCGATTGAGCGCAGCCTGACCACTATTGAGAGTGAGAAAATGGCCAAGGCCCATTATGCCTGCCCCGAATGCGGGCAATCCATCCTCGTTATCGGTCAAAACCGCAAAGACGCGGATCGTCGCGCCGATCGGTATGAAAAGACTGGCCGCGTCTGCGCAGATTGTGAACGCAAGCAGCGGCAAACGGATTACCGCGCCGCGGCGGCCGCCAACAGGGAAGCGGGCCTTGCCCCGATCCAGTCTGGATCAGATGCCCAGATTTTATGGGCGGAATGGCTGCGCCATCACGCCCTGAAGGATTTGGTCGCTGCCGTCGCCATTGTGGCCGGCGAAACCGACTATCCAGAGGAAATCCATGACGCAGAGACACAGCGGCTTGCACAGAATGCAAATCGTCTGGTCAGGGCGCTGGGGCCGGATGCGGAAGCTAGCAGAGCCCTGCTTGCCATCGCGAAAAAGCAACTGTCTGCTTCCTGGTGGATCGACATGCGCGGGGGCGACATTGGCGATCTGGCCTCATCCCTCAAGCAGCATGTCCGCGAAGCCCTGCGCCCTGTACCCCCGCCGGAAGTCGAAACAGCAACTATCCTTCAACCACCCCAGCCGACCGTCCTGATTGCTGATTTAAGTTGGCGCAATGGCGTGCTGGTGGCCAAGCTGGAAGAGAAAAACGAAGGCTTTATCCAGGCAATGCGCATTCTTGGGTATAGCTGGTCCGCACCTCTATGGCAGCGAACCCCGTTCGCAGGGGAACCGGCCGATCTGCTGGCCGAAAGCGCCCATCATCTGCTGGCCAGCGGCTTTGCCGTCCGGCTGCATGATCCCGCCGCCAGAGCAAAGGCATTGAGTGGCGCGTTTGAGCGGGAAGGACTGCGTTGGATTACCGGCGGCACCACCACCCATGCCGGCCGGCTGGTTGTCACTTGGCCCCGCCATGATGATTTCTATGACGCCGCCCGCAGCCTCCCCGGCTCCCGATATAGGGACAAGCGCGTCAGCGTCCCCGCAGCCCGCTTTGAGGAGGTGCTGGACTTTGCCGAAACACATGGCTTCAGGGTCCACAAGTCGGCGCTGATCCTGATCGACAAGATACGCGCCCAACTGGCCGCCGGGGGCGTGATTGATGTGCCACTGGGTAATGCCGAACCGGTGATTGTCAATTTGCCGGAAAAGCCGCCAGCGCTGACGCCTGTCGTCACCGACATTGACCCCGATCTGGTGGATTGAGGGCGGGCCATGGACATCGTAATTCACACCGTCGCCGCCGCCACTTGGACGAAATACGGAAAATGGCGCGTAGAGCTGGAGCTGGCCAATCAGCCAAAGCGCACATGCTGGCTGACTGCCGCACAATACGAATTTCTGGCCAGCGCCTTCAAACACACCAAAAGGGGCTATAGCGACAAGCGGTGCGTTGTTATCGGGGAGTTCAGCGACGAAGGCCGATACATCCGCTGCCGCGCCATCCATAAGCCGCCACAGCCCAAACACACCACGCCCTTGGTTGAGGAATTCGATGCAGCGCCCGACCTTCTCGATCACGACTGACGATATGCAGCACCAGACGGCGGCCGTCGCCAAGCTGCTGCCCAGTCGGGTGGGGGCTTTGTTCATGGATATGGGGACCGGCAAGACGCGGACAGCCCTGCGCCTTGCCCAAATCCGCCAAGCCAAATGGCATCGCCTTTTCTGGTTCTGCCCCTGCGCCGGCCGGGAAACCATCCGGTCAGAGATTGCCAAACACACTGACCTGACACCCAGCCAAGTCTATACGTTCAACGATGCGACCAGGGCGGAAACCGCCCCCCGTAGCGCCCGCATCTACATCATCGGCAGCGAAAGCATGGGCGGATCGGACAGGGTGGCCATGGCTTACCGCGCCCTGGTCGCCCCCGACAGCGCCGTCACCGTGGATGAAAGCCAGTACATCAAAGGGCACCGCGCCAAGCGCAGCCAGCGCATCACCCGGCTATCAGCAGAGACACGGTATCGCACCTGTTTGACCGGCACGCCCTACAGTCAGGGAGCTGTTGATCTTTACAGCCAGATGAATTTCCTGTCGCCGAAGATCCTGGGCTACCGGTCATTCTGGTCATTCGCTGCCAACCACCTCGAATATGAAATGAGAAAAGATGCGTGGGGGCGCAAGCGCCGCACCGGACGCATCATCCGTAGCCATAATGAGGAATATCTGGCCGCCCGCGTGGCACCCTATGTCTATCAGGTCCGCAAGGATGAATGCCTGACCTTGCCCGAAAAGCTGTATGAAACGCGCGCCTGCACCATGACGGGTGAACAGCGGGAGCTATACGAGCGCGCCAAGCATGAAATCCTGTTGCGTCATGATTATGACGACTGGTCGCCGGTAAAGATTTTCCGCCTGTTCACGGCCCTGCAAACCATCACCTGCGGATGGTGGCACCGAACAGACCCAGACACGGGCCGCCGCCATCTGATCGAGGTGCCGCACCATCGGCTATCCCTGCTTACCCACACTATCGCCGATATCCCGCCCGGCGAACCGGTTCTGATCTGGGCGAAATATCGCAGGGCCATCCATCATATCCGTGAAGCACTGGCCGTTACCCATGACCCCGCACAGATCGCTGAGTTTCATGGCCATCTGACAGAAAACCAGAGAGCGGAGAACATTGCGCGATGGCGGGCCGGGGCACGCTTCCTGATCGCTACCCAGGACACTGGCGGACAGGTCCACACCTTCAACGAAGCTGCCTATGCCATCTTCTATGCGGACAGCTTCAAATATGACAAGCGCGCACAGGCAGAGGATCGCAATCATCGCATCGGCCAATGGCGCCCCCCGGTCTATGTGTCGCTGTCATGCACCGGCACAATCGATGACCGCATCACCGCCGCTATCGAGACGAAGGGCGATAGTCTTGCGGCTTTTCAGCGAATGGTTAACCTTTACCGCACTCAGGGGATGCGCAGCAGCGCTATCGCCCTGGTGAAAGGGCTGTGAGATGCACGTAAGCGAAACCCTGTCGATTGACGTTCTGGAGGCCGCGCGCCGCCGCATTGCCTATGTCTTTGCTCATTTCGACAATGTGGTTGTGGCCTTCAGCGGCGGCAAAGATAGCGGCGTCTTGCTCAATCTGGCCATTGAGCATGTGGAAAGGCACGAGCCAGCCCGCCGCATTGGCGTGTTTCACTTGGACTATGAGGCACAGTACAGCGCCACGACCGATTATGTGGATGCCACATATCAGGATCTGGCCGGCCGGGTGGAAAACCTGCGCTGCTGTGTGCCGGTGAAGGTGCCCACCTGTACCAGCATGTACCAGACCTTTTGGCGGCCCTGGGAGGAAGAGAAGCGCAATCTGTGGGTCCGGGATCTGCCGCCTTATCACCTCTCGGCCGCCGACTTCCCCTTTATCACCCCGGAAATGAGCGACTACGAGTTTCAGGAACGTTTTTCCCTCTGGCACCACCAGAAGACCGGGGCGGGGCGCACCTGCATCCTGATCGGTTTGCGGGCAGAAGAAAGTCTTGACCGGTGGCGCACCATCGTCAGCGACAGGAACATACACAAATTCCAAGGCCGCCCCTGGACCACCAAGGTCTATGAGAATGTCTATAACGCCTATCCCATCTATGACTGGGCTGTTGAAGACATCTGGCGGGCCAATGGGCGCTTTGGCTGGCGATACAACAGCTTGTATGACCTTTTTCATCAAGCCGGTGTGCCACTCCATGCCATGCGTGTGGCCAGCCCCTTTATCAGCGCCGCCAAGGCCAGCCTCAGCCTTTATCGCGCCATTGACCCTCAGATATGGGGGCGCTTGGTCAGCCGCGTGAATGGCGTGAATTTCATGGCCATCTATGGGGACACCAAGGCGGTGGGATGGCGGGAGGTGGAGAAGCCGGCGCACATGACATGGAAGGATTACGCCATGTTCCTGCTGGACACGCTCCCTCCGGAGACGGCGGAAGGTTTCCGGCAGAAGCTGGCCACCAGCATCAAGTTTTGGCGCGAAAAGGGTGGCGTGCTGACTAATGAAACCATGGATGACTTGCGTCGCGCTGGCATCCATTTTGAGGTTGGTGGCCCCACCAACTATAAGACCGACAAACTCCCCGTGCGCATGGAATATGCCGATGACGTGGAGAGCAACGAGTTTCGGTTAATACCGACATGGAAGCGGCTGGCCATCACCATCCTGAAGAATGACCACGCTGGAAAGTACATGGGATTTGCGCCCACCAAGGCGGAAATGGCCCGACGTGCAGAGATCATAGAAAAGTACCGGGGGCTATAATGATCAAAACCTATCTGCAGGGCACCGATGGCGACAGCGAACTTTTCGGCTCTATCGGGGCATGGTTAGTTGACAAGGATATCCATGCCCGGCTGGGCATTGCACCGACAGCAGCGCGGGGGGATATCTGGTGGATCGACTATGATGACGACGGCCAGGTGATCGGCTTCGCCAACGCTCGCAGGTTTAAGTTGCCGAAGCTGCATATCCGCCTGCTGATTGCCGTTGACGATGATGCTGAAAGACCCGTCCGGCTGGTGCAGGCAATTGAAGAATATGCCAGGGCCACCCCCCTGAAGCAGATCTACACCAACGACCGCGCCACCAGCGATTTCTGGCCGACACTGGGCTATCGCATGGCGCCACCGAACAAACGACGCGGTGTTTTCCGCCGCTTTGAAAAGGACTTATTATGAGCGACGCCGACCAGATCGTCACCGCTTGCACCGCCCTGTTCGCGGGGCTGGATGACTTGCCGGTACAAGAGCGTATCGACGCCATCAACCGCATCCGCAGCGCCCTGCACCAGCATTCTCCCCATGCCGGGGAGCCCGTTGATTGTGTCCTCTGGCTGCCGGAGGAAACCGTCCGTGGCAATGATTACAACCCCAACAGCGTGGCCCCACCGGAAATGGCCCTGCTGGAACAGTCCGTGATGGAAGATGGCTATACCCAACCCATCGTTGCCTGGGAAAGCGGCGAAGCGGAACATGAGGTTGTAGACGGTTTCCACCGCCACATGCTGCCGAAACGCTTGCCAATGCTACGCGCTCGCCTGCATGGACGGCTTCCCGTCGCATTGATCAAAACCAACCGGGCGGAGCGGCACAGCCGCATGGCCTCCACCATCCGCCATAATCGAGCACGGGGCACCCACGGCATCGACCTGATGGTGCAGATGGTGGGTGAACTTTCACAGATCATGTCCGATGGCTGGATCATGAAGCATTTGGGCATGGATATGGATGAACTGTTGCGCCTCAAGCAGATCAGCGGCATCGCCAGCCTGTTCAAGAGGGATGATTTCAGCCAGGCCTGGGCCGCCAACAGCGCCGATGCGGCACGCTATGAGAAAGGCGAAGTATGATGGAGGGGTGGCGGCTCGAAGCCCTGCGCAGATTATTGTTCTACAGTCGTCAGGAAGCAGGGATGTGGGTGGCGTCTACGCCAGAAAGACCTAATGGTGTTTCAGAACGCGCATGGCGGCAGTGGGAGACGGGAGCCGCACCCGTGCCGGCGGATGTATCTGCCTCGATTTGCGGCCTGGTAAAGTGGCGGCAAGAGATAATTACAAGCGGCTTTGCCACATCCACATGGGTTGATACAGCAGACCAGTGGGCAGAGAAACATACACTGCCATTACGATACTGGCGCCCCTATCAATCGGCTATTGCAGCAATCCAGGCAGCCCGGCTGTCTGGGTAATTCCATGCGAACGCGGTCCGCATGGGAATGTTTTTCGACGACCCACCCTCAAGGCGCCCCATCCACCACCGCCCGCACCCCGCCCAGCCGGTCCCGGCAATCGGCCCCAGCATCGGCCAGCGCCAGGATGTAGCGGGCCACGGCCCGATCATCCGCCGGGGGCGGGGGCGGGGCGGGCTCCGCCGTGCAGGTCAGCAGGGCGGCCGGCACCGGCACCCGTACCACCTGCACTTCCGTCAGCGCCGGCTTGACGGGCCCGCAGCCCGTCAAGCACAGCACCAATAGCGCCACTATCGGCGCATGCGCTCGTGTCCGGTGCATGCTCTATCCTCCGCTCGATGGCAGCGGAAGCACGCAGCCGCTCCCGCTCCGCCATGGCCGCCGCCGTGACGGCGGCGAGGTTTCGTTCCGCCGCTGCCGTCACGGCGGTGACGGCAGCGGCATTGCGGGCGGCTGTCTCCCGCGCCAGCGCTTCCGCCAGCCGCGCGGCGTCAAGCGCCTGCCCCCGGCCATGCCAGGACCAGCCCAGCCCGGCCAGCGCCAGCATACCGGCCAGCAGCAGCCAGCGGCCGCGCAGCAGCCCTGTCAGGGTGGCGATCATGGCGCACCCCCCTGCAGCTGGCCGCCCGCCAGACCGCGGCGCAGCGACAGCCAGCCGCCGACCCGCTCGGCCGTGGCGCCGGTGACGTACAGGCCCACGGCCAGCACCATCATCTCCGCCCCGGTATCGACCAGCCGCAGGGCCAGCGCTTCCCCCCGGGCGAGTCCGGCACCGGCCGCCAGTGTGGCGGCACCGGCCAGGAACAGGGAGGCCGCCGCCGCGATGCGCCGGGCCGGCCAGGGTGGGGTGTCGGGCAAGGTATCCATCATCACGCCCCCCTGGCCGCCGGATAGAGGTGCGCCGGCAGCTCGAAATGCGGCCCGTCCAGGAAGGGCCGCGCGCCCGCGGCACGGCGGCGGGCGGCATAGCCCTGCGACACCTCTTCCGGGCCGGCATCGCCCGTGTCGGTCAGCGGCACGTCCCACGCCCCGCCCCAGCGCAGCGGCACCTGTTCCAGACGCCCGGCCGTGCGCATGGCCGCCGCCACGCGGTGGACCAACGGCCAGTCCCAGCGCAAGGCGCCACCTACCAAGGGCGCCAGGTCCACGGCATGGCCCGTGATATGGCGGCTGGCCATGGTCTGGCTGGCCCCGGCCGCCACCAGCTCCCGCTGGCGCAACACCGTGCGCAGCCCTTCCACGACACTGAAATCGACATCGCTGACAGTGATGGCGCGCTTCACGACGCGCACCAGATCGGGATGCACGCCGTCCAGCCGCGACAGGCTGGTTCGACCCAGGATGAACATGGTTGCCCTCCTTGCAGGCATGAAAAAGCCCGCCATGAGGCGGGCCGGTTAGGTGATGGGAATGCGACAGGCCGTCAGGGCGGCTTGCGCGGGTGCAGCTTGTTAAGCTGCGTCCAGACATCCCCCAGGCCGTGCTGCAACTGTGGCACTACGGCCCTGATCGCGGCCAGGTCCTCCCTCATGGCTGCGATGGCAGCACGGCCGGCCTTGTCATTGGCAATGTCAGCCTCTGCCTTGGCCAGCCGGCCAAGGATTTCTACGATCCGGATTTCAATAGCGTGTATCTGCTGCGGCAGCCCGTCCAACTGCCGTGCCTTGCCACCGGCCAACCAGCGGATGCCACCCATCACACCCGCTGCCGCCAGCGCCAGGGCGGCCCCCTGCACCATGTCTCCACTGATGTCAGGCATCGGCCACACCCCTTTGCTCTGCCCGTACCTTGGACCACACGGCGCAATGATCGGTCCACGCCCGCTTGCAGTGGCAAGGACCGGTCCATGGCCGGTTCAGCCGGTCGATCAGCACCACCAGCCACCGCCCGCGGCGCACCCCGCGGCGGCGAAGCTCCCAGGCCCCGGCCGACAGGGTCACCTCCCGGTCGCCCGTGCCGATGACGATATTCAGCGCGCAGCTTGCCAGCGACGCCACCTCCAGCAGGCGGCGCCGTACCTCCCTCCAGAACATGTGTGCCTCCCTACAGTCCCGCCGCCTGGCGGAAGATGTCATCGACATCCCCGGCGGTCAGGCCCAGCCCCGCCGCCATGGACGCCAGGTGCGGACTGTCCCGCTCCATGGACGCGGCGCCCCATCGCTCGACCAGCTCCATATCGCCAGTCAGCGTCACGGCGCTGTCCACGATGTCCAACAGGTTGCGCGCGGCCAGCGCCAGGCGTAGCTGCACCCGCGTCACCGTTGCTGGCACGGGCGGCGGGCGTAGGGGCCAGATGGCCTGCTCCTCCGGCGTCAGGTCCCGCACAGCCCAAGCACTCCCGTCCCAATCTGCCGTCTGAGCCAGTGGGTCCATGTCAGGAGCGGGCGGCAGGGACAGGGACCAGGGCTGCTCCACTACCCCCTCCCCGTCGCCATCGGGCGGAATGCCCGCCCGCGTGCGCAGCAGATGTTGCAGGTCATCATCCCCCGCCGCATCGTCCAGCAGCTGCCCCGCCGCAACCCAGGCGGCATAAGCGGGGTTGGCCGCCTCTTCCGGCTCCCCGTCCGGCCCGGTGATGATGGTCTCGGGTGGTGCATCGGTGGCGGCCAGCCGTGCCGCCGCCTCCACCACTTCCGCGCGGGCGCAGATCGCCGCCACCGCCCGGTTGACGGCAATGGTGGCCGCCACCTGAGCTGCCTGGGCCGTGCCCAGCACCAGGGCCGGCGATGGACAGCGTGGGTAGCCACCCACGATCGACCACACGGACAGATACCGCCCGCCACCATAGACACCCAGCCCGATACCCTCACTGCGCATAGGTCAAATCCTCCGAGATGCGGGTCACAACGACACGCGCGGCCCAAACCATGCGCGTGGCCGCCACGCCCGTGACGCGCACCGCCACGGTCTGGGCCGTGGTGTCGATGGAAAGAGCTGCGTCCATGCCGGCCGTCGTCTCCTGATCCGTGCCGATGGTCTGCACCGACCCGGCCAGGGTGACGCTCCCGCCGGCATCGCGGACATACCGGGCCAGCCGGCGATAGATGCCGCCCTGGGTGGACGCGGCGCCATAGGTGCGGGCCTGCACCGTGACATCCAGCGTCACGGCCTCCCGCTCCCCGATGGCGATCCTCGGCGTCAGGTCAGTCGGCGTGGCGTCGGTGGTGACCCCGCGACAGGTCACCACCCCCGGACCGTCCGTCGGCGATGCACGGGGCCGTCCAGCGGGGACCATCCGGTCCCGCGCGATCACACCATCGCCGATCACGCCCGCGCCGGCCGCTGTGCCGACCAACAGATGCGGGCCGCTGGCCGATAGGGCTGTGATGGCGTCATTGCCGATGGCGGCCCCGCCGCTCGCCCCGTCCAGATACTGCACTCGGCCCAGCCGAGCAAAGACGCTGACCCCGTCTCCGGTGCCTGCGGCCAGCGTCCCCGCCGCCACATTGGAGGCCAGCGCCGTGATGTTGTTGGACGTGCCACCCAGTAAGGCTGGGGTGCCACCGATAAGCAGAGCCCGCTCATCATTGTACATCTGGCGGATTTGGGTGGGTGTGGGGGCGTAGGCTGCAGTCCGCACAGCCAGAAGCTGGCCGTTCGGTCCGAAACCCTCCCACCCATCGACCCGCCCGCCAAATACCGTGATGGCTGCGGCGTTCGAGAAATCTCCGGAGCCAGTTATGGGGACTGATGATCCGAGAACGCCGTCTAACCACAACTCCAATACTGCGCCCCGCCTTACGCCTGCGAGCATTCGCCAGCCAGTGTCCGGGATATAAGTAGGGATGCCGACAAAATAATTCGTCGTCGCGTCCCGACACCAAAACGAAGGATGCCCAGACGAATTCAGAACCAAGCGCCAACGTGCCCCAGCAGTAGACGTGTCGCATCGATCAATCACATGCCTATTAATTGAGTTAACGTCAGTCGTCCTGATCCAAGCGATCACACAAAAATCCGAAGTGTAGTCCAGGTCTGGGTTGTACGGCTGCCACGGGCGGGCGTTGGCGCTGAATTCGCTGATCGCCGCCAAGCCACAGGGAAGCGCCGTGCGTGTCAGGGTGCCATTGACTTGCAGTCCTTTGTTTTTGTGGCTGCGGTCGGGCAGCCCGACCCGGACAGACACATCATCAAAAATTGCTGTATAGCCGGCGGTCAGCCGATAGGTACGCAGGAATATCCTTGTGGAGGCGGAGACGGCGACAAAGCTGAGAAAAATCGGCGTTGCCGTCGTCTCAACCCGATTGCCAGTAGACGCAAGATTCTGAAATGGTGAAACAGCGTTATCTACTGACACCTGCCAATTACTGTTTGTGCCAAGACGCCCCGTCACCATCAACATGTATGTCTGGCCAGGCACGGTGGTAATTACCTGTGCGGCGTTGGAATTTCCAACACCGGTCGTCGTCACGGTCATTTCGCCGCCAGAGACTGAAATTGTGCCGTTGGAAGCACTCCATCCCGTGGTGCCATCGGAAAAGTCACCGTTGGTCACCAACTCACCGGAACCGGCGATGCTCCCCGTCGCACTGTCGCACAACCACGCCCCCCGAATGTCGCCCGGCTGCCAGCCCGTGGCGTGGTCAATGGCAACCCGCGCCACCATGCCGGCCGACGGTCGTCCGGCATCGCGGGCAATCAGGGACAGGCCTGCATCTGACATCACGGCCCAGGTGCTGCTGTCGATTTCGACCGGACGGTGACGCGCAGATGTCGTGCCTGACAGCACCAGGTCAACACCAGTGGCCGACGAATAGGTCTCGCGCACCCACGCCGCCCGGCTGGTATCTGCATAGGGCATGGGTCCGACGGACAGCTGGCGCGTCGTGGCCCTGGACAGCCACAGGCTGCCATCCGCACCGATCTGCACCGCGTTGAAACCGTCGGTCTCGGTCACATCGTGGACCATGCCTGGTGGGTGGATCACCGATGCCCCAGCCGCCGTCGCTACGGCCACGGTCGGGACCAGTAGGCCAGCACCGTCTAGCAGGCCTCCAGGCAGCACACGAACGTGCACGCCATAACACTGGTTGGAAACAAGCGGCCCCGTAGGCTTGGATGATACGGTGCCCTGTACGAAACCCCGGACCCCACCAGTGAAGCGTCCGTGATTTATGCTTTCCGAAGTGTTGGTGAGATTTTCGGAAAAATCGTTTGCGAAATCAATGATGAGTAGGCCTCGTGAGGTGTTGGGAACCGCTGCCGCCTTGGTCACATAGACCCGCCCGTTCAGGGCGAACACGGCATTTGCGTCCCCGAGCCTCGAGCCTGTGGTGGCCGTCGCCGCCCACCACAGGCGGGGAACGCCTGCTACATCCAGGTCGTGTGCGTCATAAATGGTGATGCTGACACTGCCGCCCAGCACCGCTCGGACGACGATCAGCGCCACGCGCGGGAACCGCCGCGTCGCCCCGCGTGTGGCGCTGTGCAATGCCTCCCAGTACCAGGATCCAGCGGGGCGGGCGGTCCAGGTCCCGCCATCGCTGTCGAGAGCTGTTTCGTAAACGTGCGCCGCCACCACATCCGGAGCCGTCACTAGGTTCTTAGCCGCGGCGGTATAGACCAGACCGGTGGCCGTCCCGGTGCCCGCCGACCCGACCAGGGCCTGTGCCGCGGCCAGCGCCGTGGCGGTGCCGGCCCGGTCCGCCCCCGTCTGTACCCTGTCCGCCGCTGCCGCCGCCGCACTGCCCGCAGCAGCAGCGGCACTTTCGGCCGCCGCTGCGGCGGAAAGGCTGGCGTCGGACGAGGCGCCCACGGCCGCCCCCACCTCTACCAGCGTGTCGCCGATCATCGGCAGCAGCCAGAGGCGGTGCCCACCCCCGCGCATGTCGCGCTCAGCGGTGCCGTCGTCGCTATAGTCGGTCCCGTTCGGGGATACCTTTGTCATGCCAGGATCCTCACAAGGTCGAAAGTCACGCCGTACCGCTGATAGGTGGCAGCCACGATGGGCGACAGGCTGCGCAAGCGGCAGACCATGCTGGTGCGCAAAAGGTTCATTGTGTCGTAGGGCCGCGGCACGAAATGCAGCGGCGTAAAGACATCCGCCCGCTGCATCAGTTCCAGCATCCGCTGGAGCGCGTGGTTCTGCGGCATGTGGGGGATGGCGCACCGGATCGTGTCACGCGCCGCCAGATACGAGAAATACTCGGCCCCGCCGGGGGCCTGTTGCACTTCCGTCCGGCTCTCCGGCCCGATCTCCAGCCCGTAGGCAAAGCCGGACGGCAGGACCCAGGCACCCGACAGGAACAGCGTCGACAGCCAGAAGGGCTGGTCGGTCTCCACCTCCACCCGCCAATAGCGGGCCACGGCCGGGGCCGGCAGCACCATGACGCTGTCACGCATGGGTGGCGGAATTTCGGCATCGGCGTAAAGCGCCGTCCACCAGGCCGGGTCCTCCCATTCAAGCACCGCGTCATCATAGGCCGGGTCGGGAAACAGCCCGACCCAGCCGCTGTCATACGCCGGCACGGACAGGTCCGGACTATCGGACCCGGTCAGCCGCCACCGGCCCACCAGGGCACCATTATGATTGACCAGCCGCGCCAGATGGATGGACCGCGCCGCGCCAAGGTCCACGGTGAATTGCGTGCTGGCCGGGTCTCCATCCACCGACAGCGCCTTGCGGGCCAGGCGCGGGTCGCGCAGCATGTCCAGCGGTTGCAGGGCCGTCCAGGCACCGCCCGTCAGGGCGGCGGCCAGCGGCACCAGATTGGGAAACCCGATCAGGGGGGGAGAGGGCGGCATGCGGCCTCCTATGCGTCCAGCAGGGCAAGGCGCAGCGCATTGCCGTTGACGTTGATTTTCAGATAAGCGACGACGTGGCCGGCCGACCCGACCAGGGTCATGCTACCCAGGGCAAAGGCCCCACTCTCCACGGCCAATGCGCCGGCCCCCAAGGCCGCGGCATTGGTCACGCCCGGGGCGATATCGGCGGATGCCCCCACCAGCGTATTGCCGGCTTCGCTGCTCACGGACGCCCCCGCCACGGCCCCCAGCACCGTGTTGTTGCTGGCCGTCGTGGCACTCCCCAAGGCAGAGACGCCCATGACGGTATTGGTCTGCCCCGTCGTGACCGCCGCAGCAGCGGCGGCCCCGACGACGGTATTGTTCGACCCCGTCGTGCCGGCGGCCAGCGCGTCGAAACCCACAGCCGTGTTGTAATTCCCGGTCAGGCGGCCGCGCATCGCGCCATGACCAACGGCCACCGCCTGATAAGCCGTCGTTGCCGACGGCATGGCGCCGACGCCGATGGCGACGTTTCGATCGCCATTGGCCCCGGCACTGATCGTCTGCCCCGCATCCCGGCCCACAAAGATATTGTCCTTGAAATCACCCCCCAGGTCGGAGATGCGCAGCCAGCGCAGTTCCGACGGGGAGGAGGCGGTACACAGGTACAAAAACGGCCGGTTGGCGACCGAAATATCCAGCCACAGCGCGCCCAGCCGCACCACATAGTCGGACGGGTCGTAGCTGCCCGGCGGCGGCCCGGCATCGATGAACTGGACCTGCGGGCCAAGCGGCAGAATAGTCGGCATGGCTATCCCCAAAGGCCAAGCGTCACGGCACCCCGCCGCGCGTCGATGGCCAGGCTGATGATGATCATGTCGCGGCCGGCCCACAGGCCGGATGCGGGATCGATGATATGGACGGTCTGTCCCACGCACAGGGCCGCCAGCCGCGCCGGCGGCAGAATGGTGCTGACCGCCAGCCGTCGCTTGCGCCCCCGGCGCAGGGCCAGTTGCTGGTCACGCAGCGCGGCGGCCCCCTCCGCGCTGGTCTGGTCCGTCTCCAGCGTCAGCAGCCGGGCCCCCGGGTTGCGGGCCAGGACCAGCGGGTCCGCCGCTTCCGGCGTGTAGCGCCAGCCGGAAACCAGGAAGGCCCGGCGCTCCGCCGTGACGGACCCGGCCGGGTCGGGCTGCACGAACAGGGCGCGGGTATGACCGATCCGCACGGCATGGATGGGCGCGCCCCCATCCTCGTCCCCCACCTGCTGGACCTCGCTGTCCAGGATGTCGAACGTATCCGCGTCGGCCAGCACATCGGGGGTCAGCCGTCGCAGGGTCATGACGGGCGTCCCGATCGCCAGCGGCCCGGCCGTGAAGACGCCCAGCGGGGTGAACGCCCACCACCCGCCACAGGCCAGACATATCCGGTCCAGCACGGCGGCAATCGTCTCCTCCGGCTCGACCCAGATCGCCACCGGCCAGGGACAGGCCGCGTCCAGGGCGTCCAGGGCGGCACCGTCCACCTCCCCCGACGTCAGGCCACCCGGGCCCGTGACCACGGCCCGCATGACCGCGCCGGGATACTGGTCCGCGATGTCCGGCTGGCGCCGGACATCGCCCGTGATGGCGCCGGCCGGCGTCGCCCCCAGCCGGGCATAGGTGCCGGCATCACCCTTCCATACGCGCCAGAAGCCCCGCTCCGGCCAGACCGCATCCATCTCCGCGGCACTGGCATAATCGGCGCCACGGGTCAGCGGCTGGCCCAGGTCGGACAGGTCCAGCAGGTCGGACGGGCCGCTGTCGGCCTGGACGATCAGCCGCCAGGCATTGACCAGCGGCAGCGGGGCTTCGCGCACCGTGCCGCCGAAGACCAGCGGCTTGCGCTGGCCGGCCAGATCCTGCGCCGTGCCCTCCAGCCCGGCCGGCGGGTCATTGTCGCCGGCATAAAGGACGGGCTGGCACGGCACATCGAAGGAAGCGCCCCGCCCGCGCAGGCGCAGCGTGACGCTGTCCTGTGATACCGTCGGTGATGCCGCCTGCCCCACCAGTAGCGGCACGGCCGCGCTGAAGGGCAGGTCATCGGACCCGATCCGCCACAGCCGCAGCGTGCGGCCGGACAGGTTGTAATCCATCAGGGCCGTGATCGCCCGATCCGCATCGGCAAGCACCACGTCGCCGAACTCCAGCCGGGATTGACCATAGGTCGTGCCCCGGCCGAACAGGTCGTACCGGATCAGCGCGGGCTGCAACAACCGGCCATCCCAGAAGGCCTGCGGCGGGTCATCAGCGGGGTGGCTCCAATATCCGCGCTCGCCGGTGGACCAGCGCAACACACCGTCAGCGAACAGCCAGTCGTCATGCGTGCCGGTCCCGGCGCTGGCCGTCACGATCAGGCGCACGGGCTCCCACGGCCGGGACGCGACGGTGCCGCGCATCCACGTATCCGCATCCCCCAGGCGCTGGACGGTCACGTCCATCCCCCGCACCAGCCGGGGACTGTCCTGGGTCAGGGTGAATGCCCTGGTGCCAGCGCCCACCGTGACGGGCGTCTCCGACACCGCGCCGACGTGGCAATCCAGCGCCAGCAAGTGCAGGCCGGGAACAATCAGGCTCATGTCACGTGTCCTATAAAGGGGTCCGGACACGAAAGTGCGCATATTGTCCGGCTCGCGCGAACGTAAACAGAACGATTGTCCGCAATCCCGTCCGGAAATCAATTTGTCCGCTTTCCCGCCATTCAGCCCGGTAGACGGACAGCTTGAACAAGTCCGGCTAACCTTCGTTATGCGGACAGGCCCTTTGAGCCGATCCGCCACCGTTCGTCTAATGTTCTATCGAAGCGGACACCGTGCGCACTTTCGTGTCGTGACCCCATAAAGGGTCAGGCAACCCGCATGTCGGGGTCTATGCGGGCGGCCAGCCGCGCCGTCACCCCTTCCAGCCGCCGGACATCGCCCGACAGTTGCTCCAGCCCGATGGCCTGGATGCGCTGGCTGCGAACCAGGTTCGCGTTGACCTGCCGCAACTGGTCCAGCGTTCCGGCATCGCCACCGCCGGCCGCGGCCCGCAACAGCGCCGTGGTCTGCGGCGCGCTGAAGTACCGGGCCGGTCCCGTGACCTCCAGTTCCGGCCCCCGCTCGCCCACCAGACGCAACCCGCCGCCGAACAGCCCGCCATCGGCGAAGCCGGGCGGGTTCAGCAGTGCGAAAATCTCCTGCGCGGCCCTGGACAGGCCCGCCTGGAGATTGGACAGGTCGGCATTGCGCAGGATGTCCACGATCCGCTGATCGCCGCCTTGCAGCACGGACAGCGCATCCAGCACGAAGGACCGGGCGATACCCTCGAAATCGTTGATCCCGAAGGATTGTTCCTTGGAGATGCCGAAATCCAGGAAGTTGTACCCCGACCCGTACTTGTTGCCGGCATTGACACCGAAACTGCCGATATCACCGCCGGTCAGCCGCTCGATCACCTGCGCCAGCCCCGACAGGCCCGATGCCAGCGCATTGGCGCGCGACGCGCTGGTGCTGTCGCTGTCCTTGCCGCCCTGGCCCAGGATGGCGCCCGTACTGGCATCCACGCTGTACCAGGTGGACCGCATGGCCTTGCCGGCCTCCACATCCTGCGCGCCGGCCAGCAGCGACCACGCCTGCCCGGCGGCGCTGTTGATCGGCGACAGGAACGCTTGCAGCGCCTGGTCATAGACCTGCTGCTTGCCATCCTGCTCGCGCTGCACCGTCAGCGCTGCGCGCAGCTCGTCCAGCGCCGTGCGCAGCGTGCCCAACGCCCCCAGCAGCGGGCTGCCCGCATCCAGCACCGACCGCAATGTGCCCCGCCAGTCGCCGCCGCCATCCGCGCCCAGGGCCAGGGCAAACGCCTCGTTGATGCGCTGCGTCAGGGGGCGGTCGCCCCAGACCGACAGGGCCTGACCGAACTGCCCCTGTATCTGCCGGGCCAGGGTCTGGGCCGGCGACCAGCCCCCACCCGGCGCACTGATCGCCGCAGCGATCAGCGCTTCCATCTGGGCCGTGGCCGATGGCCCGGTCCGGCCATCGCCGATGGCGGCCGACAGGACATCCCCCACCTGCGCGGTCAGCGCCCGGGGCAGAACGGCCTGCCCGACGGCACTGTCCAGGATCAGGCGCACCTGCCCCGTCAACGGATCTGGCAGGTCCACGGTGCCGATCGCCCTGCCCATCAGATCGGTGATGGTCCCCGTCAGGGGCAGCGGCAAGGGGGTGACCCCGACCGCCTCGCGGAAACTGTTCTCGATGCGTGTGTGAAGCGTCTGGTCGAACCAGCCGCCGGCGAAGGCCGCCGCCACCGCCGCCGGGATGGCCCCGTGCGGGTCCAGCACCCAGTTTTCCACGGCCGTCATGACGGCGGCCGTGGCCCCAAGCGCCTGCACATATTCATCGATCTGCCCGGCCCGGAATGCCTCCAGCGCATCTTCCATGCCGGTCAGGGCGGGGGCGATGGCGGCGATATTGCCGCTGGTCACCGCTTCCTTCAGCGTGTCCACGGCCAGCCGCGCCGCTTGCGCCGCCGGCCCCGTCACCCCTTCCAGCCGTCCGCCCAGCACGTCCAGGGCGGATGTGATGGACGCCGCCTCCCCGATGGTCAGCACCCCGTCCGACAGCGCCGCCGCGATGGCATCGGCCGTGCCCTGGCCCAGGTTGGCGGCCAGCAGGTCCTTCAGGTCCCCCAGCAGTTCCACCTGCACCAGCGACAGGCTGGCCAGCTGCTCCAGCCCCGTGGCCCGGGCATCGGTCACCATGGCCACCTGCGCCAGCGCGCCACGGATCATGTCCTCCACGGCGAAGAACTGCTCGCTGCTGCCATAGAACTGCCGTGCGAGGTCGCGATAGGTGCCGGCCAGATCGGACAGGCCGGAAATGGCATCCTTGTCCCCGGACTGCGCCAGCGCCACCTGCTCGGCGAAGCGGCTGGCGGCGATGGATAATTGCTCATCCAGCCCCAGCACGCTGTCAGGCCCGATATCCCAGCCCTGGATCGTCTCCCGCAGCTGCCGCACCAGCCCACGCAGGGTCGTGGCCTCCGCCCGCACCTGCGACGCCAGCTCGCGGTAAAGCGTGACGCTCTCGTCCAGCTGGCTGGCGATGCCGGAAGACAGCGAAGACACCTTGGCCGACACCAGGTCGACCTGCCGGGCCACCCCCTCGAACAGGGCGACCTGGTCGGCCGCCAGCCCCTTGAAGAAGGACCGCAGTTCGGCCGCGTTCGCCCGCCGGACCTGCGACAGCTCCACCTCCGCGATCAGCGCATCCTGGATACGCTGTTCCTGTTCCTTCTGCATCGCGCGGAAATCGGCCAGGGCTTCGCGGCCCTCGGCCCGGTCCCACACATCGCGGAACGTCGCCTCCAGGTCGCGGGCAATGGCCCGCATCTGCCGCTCATAGGACCGCGTGATCTCGTCCAGCGGCCGGCCCAGCCGCTCGGCCTCCGCGCGCAGCGACCCGAATTGCGCCTGAAGGTCGGACACCCGCTTGGCCGTGGCCGACATTTCCGTGCCCGCCTGAAGGAACTGTTCGACGGCCTTGGCCAGCGCGTCACGCTCCTGCGCCAGACGCTGCTGACGCAGGTCCTCCGCACTGTTGCCGCCGAACAGCGCCCCACCCAGGCCGCCGGCCAGCGCCCCCCAGGGCCCGGCGACCATATAGCCGGCGGCCGCACCGATGCCGGCATTGCGCGACCGGTCCTTCCCCAGCCCCAGCATCCCGCCGATACCCTGCGCGATGCCGAAGCTGGCCAGCGCCCCGCCCAGCGCATCGGCCAGCCCGGGGGCCAGCCCCTCCATCTCCGCCCGGAAATCGGCATAGAAATCCTCCAGCGCCTTGCCCATGCCAGCGCCGATGGCCGACCGCAGGATGGCGGCGGCATCGAGGCCGCCATCGACGATGGCCTGCTGCGCCAGACTGCTGAACTGCCGCGCTTCGTCCCGGAACGGGTCGCCGGCCTGCAAGCCGGCCCCGTCGCGGATGGCGTCCGCCTTGCGGGCATACAGCGTGTTGAGGGTCGCCAGATCCTCGATCTCGCCACGGCGGATGGCCGCGGCCACGGCCGCCTGACGCTCCAGCTCGTTCTGGACCAGGGATCGGGCCACCCCCAGGTCGATGATCTGGCGCCGCGCCTCCCGGGTCCCGGCCTGTTCCAGGCGCAGGATCTGGTTGCGCTCCTCCGCCTGTTCCACCTCCAGCCGCAGCCCGCCCAGCCGGGCCGTGCGCTCCCGTTCGGCCTGCTCGGCCGCGGCGTCGCGGACCAGCGCGCCGGCCAGTTCCACCTGCCGCAGCCGCTCGGCCAGCTCCACCTGCCTTTCCTCGCTCAACCCCTTGGCGTCCAGCGCCTTGGTGATCCGCCCGATCATCTCTTCAAACGGGCGATAGGCCTTTTCGGCAGCCGATGCGCCGGCCGCCTGATCGTCCAGCATGCGGGCGGCATCATCCATCATGTCCACGAACGCCTTCGACGCCGCATCGCCTTCCCGGGCGGCGTCCTGCAATTCCTTGCGCAGCTTGTCGATTTGCGCCTGCGCGGCGACGGCGCCGCCCTCCGCCATCTTCTGGGCGAAGACGATGGCGTCATAGGCATCCACGCCGCTATTGCGCAGCGCATCATATTGCGCCTGGAGCGCCTCCAGCTTCTGCTGCTCGGGGGTTTTCGGGGCATTGTCACGCGCCTCCTTGGCGCGCAACTCATCCTGCGCCCTGCGCTCTTTCGTGATCAGGTACTCCTGACCCGCCAACTCCGACAGCCGCTTGATTTCCGCGTCCAACCACTTGATGTCGGTGGTCCGGTCACCACGCTCTAGGAAGACCCATAGGTCGGAGAATTCCGGCCAGACACGGCCCCTTTCGTCCATCTTATCGATGATAGCGGCCCGCGCCTCCATCAGGCGGGTCAGCCGCTGGGTGGCATTCTCACTGGCCCGGTCGGCCGCATCGTTTAGCGTATCGGAAACACCCTGCATTACCTTTGCAATCCGCTCGGACAGCCCAATACTTTTAT
>NZ_JBLTXA010000040.1:0-32864 GCF_048066175.1 Niveispirillum fermenti
GTGACTGGAGTTCAGACGTGTGCTCTTCCGATCTCCCGCCCGCCCGCCACCACCCCGCCCCCCGCGTCCCGCCCGCCGTCGCCCTGGGGCGACAACCCGACCACCTGACGGCATCGGCAAGGGGGAGGGAAAGAGCATGGACGGATTGCGCATCCTGTTCTGGTACTGGTGGTGCCTAGCGTTGGCGCTGGCAGCGCTGGAAATGTTCATTCCAGGGGCGGCGTTTCTGTGGGTGGCCGGTGCCGCTGGCCTGACAGGGCTGGTCGTCCTGGCTGTCGACCTGCCGGAACCCGTCCAGGTGGCGCTGTTCGGCGCCCTGGCCGTGGCCGCCTGGCTGCTGTCCCGCCGCTATGCCGGTCGGGAACCGTTGGACAATACCGCCACGACCCTGAACCGCCGCGCCGACCAGTATGTCGGCCGCGTGCTGGTGCTGGAGGAAGCACTGAGCAACGGGTATGGCCGCGCCCGCATCGGTGACAGCGTCTGGCGGGTGGCCGGCAATGAGGAATTGCCCGTCGGCACGCGGGTGCGCGTCACCCGCGTGGACGGCGCCACCTTGCATGTGGAGCCGGCCTGATCCCGGCGCGGTCCCAGGGGAAGGGTGCGGCTATGCCCCTTCCCCTGGGACCTTCACAAAATCATATGCCTCGACAATTTACCTCAAAGTCTCTTTGGAATATTGGAAACCTAACCGTCTGCATACCTATGGATTTTATTTGAATTCATTAACATTCAAGGCATCCGCATCACAGGTGCCATATGCTGAGCATCGACGATATCAGGTTAGCACCTCCATCCTATCCGCCCGACAATCTCTACAATAATGTGGAGTTGTTGCATGATCCCCTAACGGGCCTTTATAATAAGCACGGGTTCATCGCGCTGGGCAGCCGACGATTGCCCCTGATGGCGGCCGGTGGTCTTCATCCCACGGTAATCTATATCGAACTCAACGATTACGAGGGCCTGATCTCCCGCCTGGGCTTCGAAGAATCCATAGACCTTCTGCAGGTGGTTCGCCGGCGGCTGGAAATGGCTTTCGGGTCGGACGTGCTTCTGGCCCGCTTCGACAGCGAGCGGTTCGCGGCTCTGCTGCCTGATGCCTGCAAGGATGTGGAGGCCTTGCTGCATGTGCTGGAGGTGCCGTTGAATCTGCACGCCGGCACGGTGCATCTGTCGTTGACCTGCGGTGTGGCCAGTTATCCCGAAGCCGCGGACAACATGGACATGCTGGTGATGGCGGCCCGCACGGCCCGGCGTGAGGCGCTGCGTGCCGGTCAACGGGTCGGCCATTTCGCACAGGCGTTGCGGCAGCGTCTGGCCCGTCAGCGCGCCATCGAGGACGGGTTGTGGTTCTGCCGCGGCGGCAGTGGCATGTCGCTGCTCTATCAGCCCAAGATCGACATCCGGGCCGGCCGTGTGTTCGGGGTGGAGGCGCTGTTGCGCTGGCAGCATCCCGAGCTGGGGGCCCTCTCCCCCGCAGAATTCATCCCGCTGGCCGAAAGCACGCGGACCATCGTGCCCATTGGCGAATGGACATTGCGTGAAGCCTTGCGACAGAAATGCGCATGGCGGCAAGCAGGCCAGGATATCTGCCTGTCGCTGAACGTCTCGCCCTTGCAGCTACAGCCCAACAATTGCGCGCCCAGCGTGCTGGAGGTGCTGATCGAGGAATGCGACCGCCTGGGCCTGGAACGCGGCAAGATCGAGCTGGAACTGACCGAAGGTGTCTTGACCGACCCTGTCATCATGCAGGAAATGCTGCGGATCATCCGGGCCGGCTTCCGCGTTGCCATCGACGATTTCGGGCGTGAGCATTCGACCCTGTCGCTCCTGGCCGACTGTCCAGCGCACACCCTGAAGATCGACAAGAGCTTCGTCGACAATGTCGTGGAGAATGAACGCCAACTGGCAATCGTGCAGTTCATCGTCGCCCTGGCCCGGCGGCTGGGCATGCAGACCGTGGTGGAGGGGATCGAACATCTTCAGCAACTCGTCATGCTGGCCGATGCCGGTTGCGACTATGGGCAGGGCTATTTCTACTACCGGCCGCTCAGCGGTGCGCAGATTCTGGACCTGCGCCATCAGAACTGATACCGAGGTGCGGTTAGTCGAACTCATCGCACCTCGGTTGGCGCGTTGAGCGTTCGCGCGCCCATGCGCGCGTGAGCCAAAAGCCGCCGGATGGCGGCGCCCGACGTATGAGGGATGCATTGATCAGGGCCATAGGTTCTGATCAATGCAGATACGTATGAGGCCCGGCCGGCAACACCATCTGTCTCTTTTGGCTGGCATTGTGCATTCGCATGGGGTTTGCGATGATCGCACCGGCCGGCGTCCCGGCCTGCCGAGATCATCCAGCCGGAGACCGATGCCCGTCATGGCCCGCAGCGCCGCTCCCGATGAACCGCCCGTCGGCCCTGACCGGCGCGGCAAGGCGGAGCTTGTTCCGGCCGGCCCCGTCGATCTGGGCGGGCGTTGCGAGATCATGCCCGGAACCCCCCTGCCCGCGCTGGATTCGGCCGGGGGGGCTGCCTATGCCGCCCGGCTGAGCCGCGACCGCAAGACGGAAACCTTCGCCATCGTCACCGACCGGCCCGTGCCGGCCCGCATCGAGGTGATGAGCGTTTTCCGCACGGTGGAGAACCCCAACATCATGCGCCTGATGGACTGGGGAACGGTGGATTGGACGCCCGACGGCCGGCGCCGATTCGTGCTGGTCTTCGAGCGGCCGGGCGGCCGCCGCGCCATGCAGGACCTGAGCGAAACGCGCGAACCCCTGCCGGACGACCAGATCATCCGGACGATCATGCCCTCGCTGCTGTTTGCCTTGCGGGAGATGAATGCCCGCGGCTTCACCTGTGGCGCCATCCGGCCGACCAACCTGTTCCTGAAGGACCCCGCCTCGTCCGCGCTGACCATCGGCGACTGCCTGTCCACCCCCGTCGGCTATGGCCAGCCCGTCCTGGTGGAAACCATCGAACGGGGCATGGCCCAGCCCTCCGGCCGCGGGCCGGGCACGATCGGCGACGATCTCTATGCGCTGGGCGTCACGCTGCTGACCCTGTATCTGGGCCGCAATCCGCTGGCGGATCTGGATGACGAGGCGGTGCTGAAGCTGAAGATGGACCGGGGCACCTATCCGGCCCTGACCAGCCAGGTCCGTCTGCCGCAAAGCCTGGTGGAACCGCTGCGCGGCCTGATGACCGATGATCCGCGCCAGCGCTGGTCGCTGTCGGACCTGGACCTGTGGCTGCAGGGCCGGCGCCTGTCGCCCAAACAGCCGCAGATCCCGCGGCGCGGCGCCCGGCCGTTCGAGTTCCAGGGCGAGGAACTGATGCATTGCCGGGCCCTGGCGCGGGGCCTGGCCCGGCACAGCGCGGCCGCCGCCGCGCTGATCGAACGCGGGGATGTGGAAAAATGGGTTCGCCGTTCCGTTGGCGACGAAACACGCGCGGAAGCCATGCAGAGCGCCATATCGTCGGCGAGCGCCGGCGGCCGTGGCGCCAGCCAGGAAGACAAGCTGGTCACCCGTGTCTCCATCGCGCTGGACCCGCCGGCCCCCATCCGCTACCGCGGGATTTCCGTCCTGCCCGACGGGCTGGGGCCGGCACTGGCGGAGGCCATCTGGCAGAATGCCAGTGTGCAGCCGTTCGCGGAATTCGTGATCGCGCAATTCCCGCATTTCTGGGTCAATTGCCAGCCCGATTTCAAACCGGAATATGTGCCCATGGTGCAGGCCTTCGACGGCTACCGCGCCCTGCTGGAACATATCGGGCTGGGGTTCGGGGTGGAGCGCATCGTCTATGAATTGTGCCCCGCCTGCCCCTGCCTGTCGCCACAGTTGCGCGACCATTATGTACTGACCCCGGCGGAGCTTCTGTCGGCCCTGGACCAGATCGCGCAAAAGCCCAATCGCGGGCGCGACCCCGTGGATCGCCATGTCATCGGTTTCATCACGACGCATCACAAGAAGCTGAACGACCGGCTGCTGGCTCCGCTGTCCAACCCGCACGACCCCGCACGGCGCATGATCGCCATGCTGACCATCCTGGCCGATGTGCAGAACCGTTTCGGGCCAGCCCGCCTGCCCAACCTCTGCGGCTGGCTGGTCAGCCTGATGGAACCGGTGTTCAAGCGGTTCAAGAACCGGGAGACACGCGAGAAGATCAAGGCGGAAGTGACGCAGGTGGCGCGGGATGGCGTGCTGGACGGGCTGGTGCGCATCGTCGACAACATCGATGCCATCCGCGCCGACGACAAGGGTTTCCTGACGGCCATGCGCCAGTATGAAGGCCTGACACGCCAGATCGAGCGTCTGCGCCAGCAGGGCGCCGACCGCACCGGTGCCGCCGACGGCATGGGCCGGCAGGTGGCCGCCGTCGTCACCTCCATCATCGCCGGCCTGACCATGGTCAGCACCGTGATCTACATGTTGAGGCTGTCATGAGCGCGCGGGCGGGACGCAAGCCTCCACGCCGCAGCGGCAGCGCCTTGCTGCTGCTCTTGCTGCTGATGCCGGCGGGCCTGATGATGATGCCGACCAGCGTGCTGCTGCTGGCCGGGCTGGCCCCCACGATCGTCGCCTATATGATCGACCGCGATCCGGAGAAATCGGCGGCGCTGACCGTCGGGGCGATGAACCTGTGCGGGATCGCACCCTTCGCCGTCCAGCTCTGGCAACAGGGACACGAGATGGGTGTCACCCTGCGCCTGCTGGCCGAACCCGGAACCTGGCTGGTCATGTTCGGTGCGGCGGCCATCGGCTGGCTGATGTATTTCTTCATCCCCCAGATCGTGGCCGCCATTGTCACCCTGCGCGCCCAGTCCCGCATCCGGGAACTGGAGGAACGGCGCAGCGTCCTGGTCGCCGACTGGGGAACCGACGTGATGGGCAAGCCCGACGAGGACAAGGCGGAACCCATGGGCCTGATGGAGGAGGAAGTGAAGGAGGAGCCGGAATGATGCGGGATCACCCGCGCTCTGCGCCTTCAAGCCCATGAAAGCTGGCCGGATGGTCCCTTTCCATCCCCAGATGGTGCCCCACGATGCCGATATCCCGCATGGTTGAGAATGACAGGCTGCCCGCCACGGGAAATGGCCGCCATAAGCCGGCAATGACCGGACCAGACCAGACCGTCCGCCCACTGCTGGGGCTGCTGCTGGGGCTGCTGCTCCTGTTGCTGCTGTCCTCGGCGCTGCCGGGCCGGGCGCAGGTGCCCGCCGGCCCGCCCGTGCCTGTCCGGCTGCAATTGAAATGGTTGCATCAGTTCCAGGGGGCCGGCTTCTATCTGGCGCTGGAACGCGGTTATTACCGGGAAGCCGGCCTCGATGTCCGCATCATCGAAGGGGGACCCACCATCGACGCTGCCGCCCGGGTGGTGGATGGGGAGGCCGATTTCGGCGTGGGCAGCGCCGGCCTGATCGTGGATTGGGCCCGGGGGCGCCCCGTCGTGGCGCTGGCGGTGCTGATGCAGCATTCCCCCTTCGTGCTGCTGGCCCGGCAGGCCGGTGGCCCCGACCATGTCCACGCCCTGCCCGGTCACCGGCTCTTGCTGGAAACCCACGCGGAGGAACTTCTGGCCTATCTGGCCGTGGAGCGCGTGCCACTGGAAAGGCTGACCATCCTGCCCCATCCGGGGTCGGTGGCCCCTCTGATCCGGGGCGAGGCGGAGGCGATCACCGCCTATACCACCAGCGAACCTTATGACATGCGGGTGGCCGGGGTACCCTATCAGGTTTTCTCCCCCCGATCAGCCGGCATCGATTTCTACGGCGACACGCTTTTCACCAGCGAGGCCATGCTGCGCCAGTCTCCACGGACGGTGGAGGCCTTCCGGCAGGCCAGCCTGCGCGGCTGGCGCGACGCCCTGGCCGACCCGGCGGCCGCCATCGACCTGATCCTGGCGCGGTATGCCCCGCACCTGGACCGGCCGCGTCTGGCGTTCGAAGCGGAGGAGATCAGCCGGCTGATGATCGCCGACATGGTGGAGATCGGCTATATGCATCCAGGCCGTTGGCGTCACATCGCCGAAGGGTTCGCGGCGGCCGGGCTGATACCACGCCGGTTCGATCCGACAAGCTTCCTTTATGCGCCCGCGTTGCCAGCCGGCCCTGGCACGCCGCAAAACTGGCTGATCGCGGCGGGCGCTGCGGTGTTGATGCTGGCTGCGGCCACCATCCTGTGCTGCCTGCGCCGGCAACGGCTTCGCCTGAACGAAGAAAGGGCCAACCGCGTGCGTCTGGAGGAGCATTACCGCGACATGGCGCGCCTGGACCCGCTGACCGGCGTGCCGCACCGCCGTGTCATGCTGGAAACGGTGCTGGCCGGACTGGAACAGGCCCGTGCCCAGGGCCGGCCCGTCAGCCTGCTGCTGCTGGATGTCGATGGTCTGAGGACGATCAACGAGCGCTTCGGCCAAGCCGCCGGCGACAGCAGCCTGGTCGTGTTCCGCGCCGCCTGCCAGGACGCGCTGCGCCCCGGGGACCGGCTGGGCCGGCTGGACGGGGATCATTTCGCGGTGCTGTTGCCGGAAACCGATATCGCCAATGGCCTGGCCATGGCCGAACAGGTACGGCTCGCCGTGGAACATAGCGGCAATGGCGGTACCGACCGCCGACGCCTGACGGTCAGTATCGGCGTGGCGGCCCTGGCCGAGACCGATACGCTCGATCATTGGCTGCTGCGCGCCGAGCGTGCTCTGAATACAGCCAAGATTGAAGGTCGCAACCGGGTCGTCGCCGCCTGAAGCATCCCGGGCCTGTCCCGCCGGAACGGCCGATCGGAAACCTGCACGCTGCCTGCAGCCGCCCGGAGCGTGATACCCCCTTGTCACGGCTCCAGGAGGGCTCACCGCCGCGGCAATCATACCATCGGCCGAAAACCTTGACCGATGGTCAAGGTTTTCGGCACCTCAAGCGCCGGGCGGCGCCATCCGGCGGCTTGGGCTTGCGGCGCACGGGCGCCGGGCCGGCAGCCCCCGGTATCAGAAGCCCTGGCGAACCATGGCGGGCATCAGGGCAACCATGTCCTGATCAGCCGACAGGTGTGGCGCCAGTTCGGACATGACCGGGCGCAGCGGCCCCAGCGACCGCCCCGCCACATGCGCCGTCAGCGCATCACCCAGGGCAACGCGGCTGTTGCCCGACAGCATGTCCATCAGCAGGTCGAACTGCGAACGCTTGTGCGGCAGGCTGATGGCACTCAGCGGGGTGCCCGGCTCCAGCTTCAGGGCTGTCCGCAGTTCCGCCAGGGCCGTCGTATAGCCGCCCAGCGCATCGACCAGCCCCAGTTCCAGCGCTTGGCGGCCGGTATAGACGCGGCCCTTTGCCAGTTCCGCCACCCGTTCCGGTGCCATGCCGCGGCCTTCGGCGACGCCACGGACAAAGGCCTGATAGGTATTGTCCAGGAAGGCGCCCAGCCGTTCCTCCTGTGCCGGGGTGAAGGGCTCGTTGGACGACCACATGCCGGCATTGGCGCCCCGGCTGACAGGTTCGAAATTCACGCCGGCCCAATCGGTCAGCCCCCGGGTGACCAGCTTGCCTGCCAGCACCCCGATGGACCCGGTGATGGTGCCGGGCTGGGCCACGATGCGATCGGCGCCCATGGACACCCAATAGCCACCCGAGGCGGCCACGGCGCCCATCGAGATGATCACCGGCTTGCCGACTTCCCGGGCCTTCACCACCTTACGCCGCACCACCTCCGATGCCACGGCGCTGCCGCCGGGGCTGTCGACGCGGAACAGGATGGCCTTCACCTGATCGTTCCCGATGGCCTCGTCGAAGGCCGCGGCGATGGTGGCGGCACCGAACGTCTCTTCCCCCGACAGGGGATCGGACCGGCTGTCGCCCCGCATGATGGCGCCCTCGCCGACGATGATGGCGATCAGCGGGGCCTGCGTGCCGCCCAGGTCGGTGGCATCGCCGGCCGCAGCCAGGAAATAATCATGCAGGCTGACCAGTTCCGCAGGCCCGCCGGCCAGGGCGGCACGCCCCAGGGCCCATTCCACGGCCTCGTCCCAATAGCCCAGCTTGTCGATCAGCTTGGCATCCACCGCTTCGCCATCCATCAGCGGTGCCCGGTCCACGGCAGCACGCACGACGGCCTCGTCCAGGCCACGGCCCTGGGCCACGCTGGCCACCCATTGGTCGAAAATATCGCCCACCAGGGCTTCGGTAGCCTCACGATTGGCCGGGGTGGGGCCGGTTTCCGTGTATTGCTCGGCGAAGGTCTTGTATTCCTCCCGCTTGCGGAACTGCGGCTCCACCTTCAGCTTGTCCAGCGTGCCGCGCAGGAATGCCAGTTCGGCCCGGATGCCAGTGATGGCCAGGTCGCCCAACGGCTGCATCCAGACCTGATCGAAGGCCGTAGCCAGCAGGTAGGGTTGCATGCCATTGCCTGTTTCGCCGAAACTTTCGGCATGGACGATGGCAAAGCGCCCCTCCTTGCGCAGGGCGATGATGCTTTCGCGCAGTTCCTGCGTGACGGCAAGGGAATGCACGCTGTCGCCGGTGCGGGCGACGATGCCCTTCACGCGCGGGTCCGCGGCCGCGCGGCCCAGGGCGCGCACCACCTCCTGCACGGTCCGCGTGTTCTGGCCCATCAGCAGGCCGGCCACCGGGTCCGTGGCCGCCGCCTCCACCAATGGCTGCTCCAGATCCAGTTCCAGCACGATATTGTCGGGCAATGTCGGCTTGCGGTTGGCAAAATGGATGCCCAGAGCGATGAGGCCGGCAACCAGGACGACCGACAGGAAGCCGATGATGGCAAATACCCGCAGGATGATGCGCATGATCCATTCCGAATGAGACCGAAGACGGCCAGAGTAACCGGTGGCGAGGCCGTTCGGCCAGTGCGGAAACAAACCTGTTACGGCAATGTTCCGCCGGACCTGCTACCGGGGGCTGGATGGCCCCCTTGGCAGAGGCGCCTCTGCCACTGGCATCACCCGCCGGGAGCCCGTATGATCAGGCCATCATGAGCGATTTCCTCACCGACACCCCGCCCGCCCGCCCCGGTAGCAACCTGCCCGAACAATCGGTCAGCGACCTGGCCCGCGCCGTCAAGCGCACCGTGGAGGATGCCTTCGGCTATGTCCGGGTGCGCGGGGAGATCAGCCAGCCCAAGCGCCATTCATCCGGCCACCTCTATCTGCGGCTCAAGGATGATGGCGCCGTGATCGAGGCGGTATGCTGGAAGGGCACTGCCGCACGGCTGGCCATCCGGCCGGAAGACGGGATGGAAGTGGTCTGCACAGGCAAGCTGACCACCTATGCCGGCCGCAGCCAGTATCAGCTTGTCATCGACAATATGGAACTGGCGGGCGAAGGCGCGCTGCTGAAGATGCTGGAGGAGCGCAAGCGCCGGCTGGCTGCCGAGGGGCTGTTCAATGCGGAGCGCAAGCAGCCTTTGCCCTTCCTGCCCGGGACCATCGGCGTGGTGACCAGTCCGACCGGTGCCGTCATCCGCGATATCCTGCACCGGCTGGCCGACCGTTTTCCCCGCCACGTCCTGTTGTGGCCCGTCGCCGTACAGGGGGAAGGGGCGGCCCAGCAGGTCGCACGCGCCATCCAGGGCTTCAACAGCCTGCCCCCCGGCGGGCGGGTGCCCCGGCCCGACCTGCTGATCGTGGCCCGTGGCGGCGGCAGCCTGGAAGACCTGATGGCCTTCAATGAAGAGGTCGTGGTGCGCGCGGCGGCCGACAGCCGCATCCCCCTGATCTCCGCTGTGGGTCACGAAACCGACACGACCCTGATCGATTTCGCCGCCGACCGCCGCGCACCGACCCCGACGGCCGCAGCCGAAATGGCCGTGCCCGTCCGGTCCGAACTGTTGGGCCAGGTGCTGGACGATGAAAGACGGCTGCACAATGCCATCAGCCGCGCGCTGGATCAGCGCCGGACCTATGTCCAGGGATTGTCGCGCGGCCTGGGCGATCCGCGCAGCCTGCTGGAGGGGCTGGTGCAGCGCCTGGATGACCGGGGCGAACGGCTGACCCTGTGCATCCGCGCCGGCATCGAGCGGCGGGTCACCGTGGTCCGTCAGCTGGGGCTGAAGCTGCGCCACCCGCGAGAATTGCTGCAGGTTGCCGGTGCGCGGCTTGACGGGGCCGGCCGTGCCCTGCGCACGGGACTGGAAGGGTCCATCCGCCTGTCACAGGGACATTATCACCGCATCGCCGACCGGCTGTCCGACCGGGCCATCCGCGGGGCCATCGGGGGCGGCACGGACCGGCTGGCCGATTTGCCGGCCCGCATGGAAAGGGCGCACCGCGCCGCCCTCTCGGCACAGACGGAAAGGCTGGCCCAACTGGGCCGCCTTCTGGAAAGCGTGTCCTATCGAGGGGTGCTGTCGCGCGGCTTCGCCCTGGTCACCGATACCGACGGGGCGCCCGTGACCAGGGCCGCGGGCCTGATCGAAGGACAGGCGGTGACCATTGGCTTCCAGGATGGCAGCACCGGCGCCGTCATCGGGGATGCACCGGCCGCCCCTGCCCCGCCGCCACCCCGTCCTGCACGGCCAGCCCGCCCGCGCCGCGGCGAACCGCCCCAGGGCAACCTGTTCTGAACCGGGATGGGGGCTGCTGCCGGCAAACCACTCCCGTTAACGGGGAACTGCCCCGCGCAGCGGCAGGAACATCAGGCCCGCCTTTTCCATGGCCTCATCGATCATCGCATCGCTTTTCTGATCGAAAAGCTGCAGCAGCAATTCATCCATGGCACGTTCCTCGGACTGACCGCATTCCAGATAAAGGCGGCCCAGCACATCCGTCTGGAATGCCTCCCGCCCGTCATTGCCGCCGGCATAGTCAAGCTGGCGGGCCACACGCAGTGCCACCTGGAAGGGCAGGTGCAGATGCCGGGGCACATGGGCGTGGTCGAGCAGGGCGCGCATGCCCTCCCATTTGCCTTCCCGCATCAGCCCCAGGGCATTGTCGGGCGCAACCCTCGATTTGGCGGCGATGCCAGCGGCAAAGAAGGCGAAATCTCCGGCACATAATGTACGCAGCAGCAGGGACACGGACAGCCGGCCATGCTGGTGAAGATGGACCGCCAGCGCTTCGGCATCCATCCCGTCGCGCGGCAATGGACGCAACAGGGCCAATGTAACGGAATCCCGCCCCCGCGCCGTCACCTCCTCGGCGACCGCCGGGGACAGGCGGTGGCGCTGCACCAGCAGATCGCGCACACGCGCCGACATCCCCGCCACCAGCCGTTCCACCACGCTGGATGGCAGGATGGCACGGCCGGCCAGCGGCTCGGCCACCATCGGCACATGGGCGAAACGATCGGCCAGGGACAGCAGCGCCGCCTCACCCAGATCGGCGCCCTCGTTCCCGGCCAGGGTGGCAATCACCGCCAGATTGCCCAGGGCGGCGAGCGCCTCGCTGACCGCAGCCGACAGATGGTCGCGGGCGGCGATGGCCATCTGCTTGTCCGCCCTGCCTTGCCGGATCACCCCCAGCAACAGGTCGTCCGCCAGTTCCTGCCCGTGGCGCAGCAGCGGAAATGCCACTGTCGTGATATCCATGGCCAGCGCATGGGCCAGTTCATCGGTCAGAAGCGGGCTGTTATAGATTTGCCAGGCCACCGCCTCGCGCACCTGAACGGCGGTGTCACGCGCCAGACGCATCAGCAGATCGCCCAGCAATGCCTGGCCGGTTCCAGCCAGCAATCCGACCTCCGCGGTGCGGACGAGCTTGGCCACCATAGCCGCCCGCGCCTCCGGCGTGCGGTCGGCTGCCAGATACTGGACATCGGCCAGGGTCAATTCCCCCTGCTCGCCACTCAAGGTTCCCCTCCCCGACGGTCTTTCACGCCATGATGAACCGGGATCGGGGGCGGGAGAAGGGATTTCCCCCGACCTTGGCGGAAAACCGGCGAATGGCCGCTCAAGAAGCCGCCGATGCACGAAAAAGGGGCCGGGCAATGGGCCCGGCCCCTTTCTGCGGAACCTGTATCAACATATCAGCGGGATATGGCGACGCCGTCAGGCGCCCTTGTTGTCGCCCGGCTTCGCATCCGTCAGCTTAGGGTCGGATTCCGGTGCTGCATCCTCGTCCCGCATGCCCTTCTTGAAGGCCTTCACGCCCTTGGCCATGTCGCCCATGACATTGGGCAGCTTGCCGGCACCAAACACCAGCAGCACAACAACCAGAACGATGATCCAATGCCAGAGGCTCATGGCGCCCATGGGTAATCTCCAATCTCAAGGCGGGCTGCGATCACCCGGCAACGCGATATAGATAGGGATTAAGGGGTGTTTTGGGAAGAAGCAATCCGCCACGTCGCCACTGTTCGGTCAGCCGCCGGCATCATCAATCAGGCCTGACCGCGCATCTCGAACCGGACTTCAAGGCGCTGACGCCCCTGCCCCATGGCCTGCCCGATGGCCTGCCCCATGGACTCCACCGGGTGCGGGCGCTTTCCTTCCCCGGGATGATACCGCAGACCAGCCGCATAGCGCAGGGCCGATTGTTCGAACAGGCCCGGTGGCACGGCTTCGACAACCCGGACATCCTGGGGCGCACCGTCCTGGCCGATACAGAATTCGACAATCACGCGGCCTTCGCGCCGCAACCGCAGGGCGCGTTCAGGATACTGAAGTCGGGGACGGAAGAAGGGTTCCAAATCCGACATGGTGGATCCGACGGTACCCGGCAGGCAAAAACCGGGGCGCCGCGAAAGCCAAGTGTCTTTCGCGCCTGATCAGAAAAAGAACGGATGGGAAAAGGGCGGACGGCGATGCCGTCCGCCCTGTTTCTTACTTCGTCTTGGCGGCGTGCAACATATAGAGACGACCCAGATCGGCCGGCCCATCGGTGGACTTGATGGCCTTCAGCGTTGTCTCGGCCTTTGCCTTCTGACCCAGGGCCAGATAGTAGGTCACCAGCCGCAGACGGGCATCATCGGGGTTGCGCAGGTTGCCCTTGGCAATCGCGGCCTCGGCCAGCGTGGCGGCCTTTTCATAGTTGCCATAGCCCGCATAGGCTTCCGCCACGCGCAGGATGGGGCCGCCATTGGCGCCGGCAACAGCTTCCCTCTCGGTCTGCGCCAGCGACTTCTGGTCTTCCGCCACCTGACGGTCGGCCAGATCCTTCAGGCGCTTATGACGCTCGGCCTCGGCACCCTTGCCGAGCAGACCGGCGGCATAACCCTTGTCGATCAGGCCCTTGGCCTCACCCGGATTACCGGCCTGCAAAGAAAGCTGGGCCATTTCCATATAATCGTTGGTCGTGTCCAGAAGGCCGACCGTGTTCATCAGGCGATAGCTGTCCAGCGCCAGACGGTCACGGGCGAAGCCCTGCTTGCGCTGGGTGCGCATCAGCAGATCCAGCCAGTAGTCACGCTTGGGATGATAACGAACGAGCTTCTCCAGGGCCTGGACATAGCCGGCTTCGTTCTTGCTCTCATTGTTGGCGGACGCCAGGAGCTGTAGGTCCTGTTCCGACGGGGTCTGCCCCGCGCGCTCGGCAGCGGTGATCTTGGCGGACACTTCCTTGATCGCGTTCGGGAAATCCTTGTTCAGGTAATAGGCCTGAAGCAGAAGGGTCCGCATGTTCTGATCGTTACCGCCGCCGGCGAAGTACTTCTGGGTCCAGGCGATGGCCTTGGTATAGTTCTTCTGCTGATAGAACTGCTGCGCCAGGGCCTGCGTGAAGGTGAGCTGCTGTGCGGCCGGCATGCGGCCGGACGCGAAGACCTGCTCGAACGACTTCTCCGCCGTGGCCAGATCGCCGGCCTGATAGGAGGCGATGGCGCGCATCTGCTCGACCATGAAATTCTCGAACGGGGTCTTGTCGGTGACCGCGTCGGCTTCCTTGATCTTGGTGACGGCTTCCTTGAACTTCTTGGCCTTCATCAGTTCCTGCGCGGCCTGCAGCGGCGTGCCGACCGCGGGACGCACGGTGTCCCCCTTCTCACCGCCGGACTTCTGCGCAAAGGCCTCGGACGGGGCCATCACTGCGGCGAAGGAGCCAAATGCCAGGGCCGACCCCAACAGGGCGGCGGTAAAAAGACGGGTGCGGATCATGTCTCTATCTCGGTATCGGCCAATGGGGCGCTTGTCTCTTCGCGCCGGGTCCCATTGGACAGGTGAAAACAAAGCCAACCATCTGGCCGCTTGGCATCATCCAAACATGTCAAGACGGCAGGTTTAAGGCGGCTTCAAAGAAACGCGCCTTAAACCCGTCCATAACGATCAGTCCATGAACTGTTCGTTACCAACCATGCCGATCTTGTTCAGGCCGAGCCGCTGGGCAGATGCCAGAACAGCCGCGACGTACTTGTACTTCACCAGCTTGTTTGGACGCAGATGAACTTCCGGCTGCGGTTCCTTGCCCGCATACGCCGTCATCAACTGCTCCATCTCGTCACGGCTGTGCAGAACCTGACCGCTCCAGATCACCGTGCCGTCGAAATCCACCTCGATGGTGATGATCTCGGGCTCGACGACATTCTGCTGCGGCGGGGGCGGGCCCGCCGGCATGTCGAGCTTCACGGCATGGGTCTGCACCGGAATGGTAATGATCAGCATGACCAGCAACACCAACATCACGTCGATGAGTGGTGTCGTGTTCATTTCTGGGACGGTGGCGCCTTCCTCGGTCGCACCCGGCCCAACACTCATGCCCATGGGGGCCTCCTATCCTTCAGTCCCGCGGAGAAGGCTGACCGTCAACGACGGCCAGCGATCAACCCGGCGGGAGGCTCCGTGATAAAGCCGATCTTCAGGATGCCAGCCCGCTGGCAAGTCACGACGACCTTGCCAACGAACTCGTACCGCCCTTCCTTATCACCACGGATGTGGATCTCAGGCTGCGGCACCAGCACCGCCACTTCCTTCATGCGCTCGAACAGGGCGTTGTAGTCCGGCAACTGGGTGGCATTCCAGTAGATGTTGCCGTCTTCATCGACACCGATCGTCACATTTTCCGGCTTGGTCACAGTCGGCACGTTGGCTTCGGTGGGAAGCTCAACGGGGATCGTCTGAATAGCAACCGGAATGGTCAGCAGGAAGATGATCAGCAGAACGAGCATCACGTCCACGAGCGGCGTCGTATTGATCTCCGACACCACCGAATCTTCGCCATCATTGGCGGGCCCGACGCTCATCCCCATGATCAGGCGCTCCGGGCGGGCTTGGCACTCTGGCCAGCGATCAGCAGGGCATGCAGATCGGAGGAGAAGTTGCGCAGACGATCCATGACCAGCTTGTTACGGCGGGTCAGCCAGTTGTAGGCCAGCACGGCGGGCACGGCGACGGCCAGACCGATGGCGGTCATGATCAGCGCTTCACCGACGGGGCCGGCGACCTTGTCGATCGAAGCCTGACCGGACAGACCGATGGCCACCAGAGCGTTCAGAATGCCCCACACCGTACCGAACAGACCGATGAAGGGAGCGGTGGAGCCCACGGAAGCCAGGAAGGCCAAGCCGCCCTGCAGACGGGAATTGATGGCATCGACCGAACGCTGCAGCGACATGGTCACCCAGGTGTGCAGGTCGATATGGTCGGTCAGGGCGCCGTCATGATGCTCGGTCGCACGCAGGCCGTCTTCGACGACGCCGCGGAAAGCCGAATTCTCCTTCAGGCGGGTCGCACCCTCGGCAACCGAAGCCGCGGTCCAGAAGTCACGCTCTGCGGCGCTGGCCTGGCTCATCAGACGGGACTGCTCGATCAGCTTGACCACCAGGATGTACCAGGTGCCGGCCGACATGATCAGCATCAGGACCAGAGTGGACTTCGCAACGAAATCACCGTGGCTGATGATGGCCGACAGACCGTAGGGGTTGACCTCGGGCTCGGTGGCCTCGGCCGGGGCTTCCTCGGCGGCCGGGGCGGCCAGCGGATCAGCGGCGGGAACTTCAGCGGCCGGCGGGGCCAGCGGATCGACGGGGGCCGCCGGATCGACAGCCTCGGTGGCCGGCGCTTCGGCCGGCGGGGCGGCCGGTTCAGTGGTCTGGGCGAAAACTGGCGCCGACAGCGTGGCAACCAGGGCGGCGGTGGCGGCAATGCGGCTGACGCCAGACAGGGTGAACAGCTTGTTCATCGTAGCTCTGCTTTCAGACTTACGTGTTTCGATAAAGATCAATGCGGCGAGGATCAGCGCGCATCTTCAAGGCGGAAGGTGAGCGGAACCAGGCTCGGGAGCCAGGCGCCCTGGGGCTTGCCATCAGCCGTGGGCGGCTCGCAGCGCCAGCGGCCACGTTTGGCTTCCCTCAGCCAGGCATTATCCAGGCGGTCATGCCCGCTCGACCTCTCCACCGTGGCGTCGGAGATGCGGCCGTCGGCGTTGCAGAACAAACGCAACACGGTCGTGCCTTCCTCTTCCAGGCGGATGGATTGAGACGGATATTCCGCGCGGTTCCTTTGCAGGCTCCTCACATCGATCTTGCCACCCGTCGGCGGCGCGGGCGGAGCCACGACGCGCGTCGGCGGCTGGACCACCGGCGGACGTTCTGCCGTCGTCGCCTGGATCGCCGTGGTCGTCGGCGGAGGCGGCTGGGAGATCTGGATCTCCGGCGGCGGAATGAACGGCGGGGGCGGCGTATCGAACTTAGGCGGCGGCGGCGGCGGCGGTGTTTCCGGCTGCTCCGGCGTGATTTCCTCGATGATTTCCGTCTTGATCGGATCAGTGATCACATGGACCACCTCACGGGCCAAGCCGGTAACCAGCGCGTAGATCACCCCGACATGCAGAAGGATAACCACCACGATGCCAACCAACCGCCCTGAACTTTGCGGCTGTGGCCGCCGGTAAGGCGATTGCGACAGGTAGGACATCGGTCGGTCACTCGATCCACAGGGGGATGGGGCTTCCGCCATAACACACAACGAAGGGCAAGGCACCCGCCGGTCTTGGTTAAAAGCCGGATTTTATGCTTTGCCGCGCGCCGTGGGTCATGTGCCGACGTTCCGGACAGGGCGTCCGCGATGCCTTGCGACAACGGGAACGCCATGGCCGGAGCACCGGCGTCGGAGGCGAAGGCTCTGGACGGACCTTGATTGCAAGGCGACCGTGCCATAGCCCGTTGGGGTTATTGACGGGCGGCTGCGTGCACGCAATATGCGCCGTGGACAGACCGCCGATTTCACATCAGGCGAAGGCCGGCGGCCCGGTCGGGCAGCGCCCGGCCTCCCGATGCGCTTCTTCCGGCGTCAGGCCAATATGGAGGGCGCGGACGACGTCGCTGCCACGCAGGGGCAGCGCATAGAAAAGGGCAATGGCCACGACAAGCAGGGTCGGCACGGGCGACGGGCCATTGCCCGCCTCTTCGTGCGCGCGCTTGCCGTGGGCGACGGGCCGGGACGTCGTCACCGGCTCCACACCCTTTTCGGGAAGACGATTGGCCGGCGGCACCTGGGCCGCCGTCATGAACGATTTCGGAAAGGAACCGGAAGTGAACACAGACGACAGATAGGCGACCCCGGGAAACACCCCTTGAGTCACCGTGACAATGAACAGAAGTGCGAGGAGCCCATGGGCCCATCCGCGCGTCATGTCGTCTGTCGCCTCCGTCTACCGGCCCTCTGGCCGAACCGGAAGCGACACTCTCACAGCGTTGACGCCAACACAATGGCCTTAAGCATGTTTGGCATACGATTATACGCGCGATTGAGCGTACCGATCGATTAAGGCTGCATACGACGAAAGATCGTAACCCGCGGCGGCGGCAGTACGAAATATTTCTTCACCGGAGCTGGTTCCGGCTTTCGCTTCAGCGAGCGCCCAGAGAATCGTGCAGCGCGTCCCGCTCCGGCAATGAGCAAGGACGGGGCCCGGAAGAGCCGCCAGCGCCTTCCCGAAATCGTCGGAAACGGCGTCCAGAGTTGGACCGATGGCCGGCATATAGACATAGGCCATGCCCAGCCCGGCGGCGATGCGCGCAGCCTCGGCGGAGGGGAGCTGACCGGGCTCCTCCCCGTCGGGGCGATTGTTGACAATGGAACGGAACCCGGCCGCGTGGGCGGCACGGATATCCTCTTCCGTCACCTGGGGGGCAACCGACAGACCATCGACCAGCGGACGGATATCCAGTGTCATGATGCACCCACAGATTTAAGTTCCATGAAAGGATCGAACGACCAGACCTTGAAGTCACCGACCGACCCGGCGCGTCGCGACGCCGACCCGACATGTGGCGACGCGACATAAATGGGGTCGGCCGTGCTGCATCGCAACATGCGCTTCTGCAACCCAGGTCCAGCCGAATGGCTTGCATGGCACCTATCTGGGCATTATCCGGCGATGCGCAAGGGGGAAACGGCACCGTCGCCAAAGCCGCGGGCCCGGCGGCGGATGGTGACCAGCAGGTCCAGCATGCGCTGGCGCTGGTCGGGTGACAGGTCGCGCAACAGCATGTCGTTGATGCCCTGCCGCCGCGGCTGCAGGCGGCGCAGCATCTCCAGCCCTTCCGGCGTCACGCGCAGCAGCTTGCGCCGGCGGTCCTGCGGATCATCCTGCTGGCTGATCAGCCCCTTGCGGATCAGTTCCGTCACCGTGGCCGAGATGTGGGGGCGGGACAGGCCGCGTGCGGACGCGATCTCCGACGAGAAGATGCCGTCATGATTGCGGGCACCATCCTGGAAATTGGCGTCACCGGCCACATTCATCAGCACGGTCCATTGCGGCGCTGTCAGGCCGGCTTCGGCCAGCATGTCCTCGCACTGGTGTCCGATGATGTTGGACAGATCCATCAGGTTGAGGGCGATGGCGTCTTCGGCGCGGAAACGGAACGGATTGTTGGTCATGGCAAAGGGTCCGGTTTCTGGTCAATGGATGCTGCATCCTGACCGTCGCCGCGTACCACCGCATTGATGCGGATCAATAAAGGAAAGATTGCGCCGTCCAATCAGTAAGACAGGCGACGGTCATCCGGAACGGCCCCGTCCCCTCCCCTCAGCCGGAGCCGCGCGCCAGCCAGCCGGCCGTCAGTTCCCGGTTCCGGGCGACATCGTCGGGGAAATCCATTTCTCCCCATTCCAGCCCCTGGATGGAACAGGTGCCGACGCTGCCATCTGCCTTGGCAATCGCATCGATCACCGACAGGTACCAGCGGCGCAAGCCTTCCGGCGTGCGCAGCGTCCGCTCCACCTCTGCCGCGAAACGCTGTCCGCCTTCGGCTGTAAAGCGCAGGAAACCGATGGATTCACCATTGACGATCTCCAGCGGCAGGGTCTTGCCGATCTGCGAAAGCCGGCCATCGGCCCCCACGCACACCTTCATATCGTCAGCGTCGTAGCCATCCTTGGCATCGATGGTCACCGTGATGGCAGCCCCGCCGGCCGACAGCAGGCGGCGGGCGATCTCCGGCTCGAACAGCGTATCCCCGTTCAGGATCAGGAAAGGTCCGTCCATCTCTGCCCTGGCAACCCAGCAACTGGCCGTATTGTCGGCCAGCGCATAGAAGGGGTTGTAAAGGGTGCGGGTGCGGATGCCGGGCACGTCCATGGCCGCCAGCGCCGCTTCCACCCGGTCGGCGCGGAAGCCCGTCACGATCACGGCATCCGTGACACCGGCGGCGGCCAGCCCACGGATCTGCCATTCCAGCAGGGAACGGCCCGACAGCTCGATCAGGCATTTCGGCCGGTCTTCCGTCAGGGGCATCAGACGCTTGCCCTGGCCGGCACTGAGGATGATGGCTTTCACAGCGACATGGGCTCCGGAGATCGGGACTCGGGGGCAGCAGGCAGGCACCTGCCCGTCCCCGCAAAATGCCGCGGACATTGCCGCGAACAACGGCGGATGACAAGCGCCTTCGTCACACCCGCTGCTGCGGCCCGCCGGACCGGCCCGGCATGGCGGTCAATCTTCCGCCCAGCGGCGGACAAGGTTGGACAGGCACTTGGACAGAAGGTCGAATTCGGCCGTTTTCCCGTCGCGCCGGAAAATTCCCTGCCGGGCGGTATCGAGATCGAACAGCAGCTCGCGTTCGCCCGGATCGCGGACGAAAGAGCGTATCCAGCCGGCCGCCACCAGCCGGCAACCCGCCGTGACGGGCGCCACCCGATGCAGGGTCGTCGAGGGATAGAAAAGCCCTGCGCCCGCCGGCAGCTTGAAACCGGCCTCCCCCGCCGTCGTCTCCATCACCAGTTCCCCTCCTTCATAGCTGTCGGGGTCGGACAGGAACAGGGTGAAGGAGACATCAGTCCGCACCCCCCCCATCAGCGCATCGTCGACATGGCTGCCATATTGTCCACCGCCCGTTGTCCGGCTGAACAGGATGGGACCGAACCGTTTCGGCCGCGTCGCCATGGCGGCGACGGGATGCCGGCATACAGCCGCTTCCACCTGCGCCCGCAGGTCGGCATGGGCGGGATCGTCGGCCCGCAATTGTTCATTGTCCTTCACAAGGCGCGCATGCCAGCCGGCCGTCGCCGTGCCCGGCTGGAAGCGGCCGGCTTCCAGCCGGCCGGCCATAACAGCCACTTCTTCTTGGGTCAGAACGTTCGCAACGGGCAGGATCATGATCGCACACTCCACATGATCAGGCAGATTGTTTAAGATTGCGAATTACTTGCAATTGAGTTTGCATCATGGCACGGTCCGGCCGGTTAACGCCACAAATCTCCACAATCAGGAGCATGGGTTCATGATGCAGCTTCGTCCCCGCCTCTGGCTTGGCATCGGCCTGTCGGTCGTGGCCGGCGGCATGGTGGTTTCCACAGCCGGCGCCGCCACCACGGCCACCACGGCCGGCGCCACCGAAAATGCCACGGCCTGGCATGGCGCCGAGATCCCCCTGCAGGTCGCCCAAGGCGGCGAGGGTGGAGAAGGCGGTGAGGGAGGGGAAGGCGGGGAAGGCGGCGTCGCACCGGAAGAGGCCGCCAAGGACCCCGTCGCCTTCATCAGCGCACTGGATGTGACGGCAGCGCATTATCATGCGGGCCTGGCCGCCTACCGCGCCGGGGAGCATCAGGCGGCGGGCGAAATGTTCGCCCACCCGATTTCCGAGATCTATATCGATCTGGAGCCGGTCTTCGCGGCGCAGGGGGCCAAGCCCTTCCAGGACGAGATGGCCAGGGCATCCGAACTGGCCCTGAATCAGGCGCCCGTCGCAGAGGTCGAGAAGGCCGTAAAGGCTGTCCTGGCCGCCCTGGAGGCCACCGCCGCCAAGGCGCCGAAATCCGCCGACACGCCGCGCGCCGTCCAGGCCCGCCTGCTGTCCGGCATGATCGAGCGCGGCGCGCTGCAATACCGGTCCGCCACCGAGAACTCGGCGTTCGAGCCCTATCTGGACGGCTATGGCTTTGCCATCACCGCGCAGGAACGCGCCAAGGGTCTGGAGAAGGCCGGGGTGAAGTTGCCGGCCGAGGTGAAGGCGGCCATCGATCTGCTGCTGAAGGCCTATCCCACGGCCCTGCGGCCCGGGAAGCTGCCCGTCGAGCTTGGCGAATTGTCGGGACAGGCGGCCAAGGCGCAGTTCGCGCTGCTGCGCATCCGCTGATCACCCGCCCTTGCGCGGCGCCCTGGCCAACAGGGCGTCGACCAGGGCCGTGGGCAGCATCCCCAGCAGCCAGGATACGGCATAGGTGGGAAAGGGAAAGGCCACCCTGCCCTTTCCCGCCGCCAGACCGGTCCGAATGATCGCTGCTGCCTTCTCCGCATCCATGAGGAAGGGCATGGGAAACCTGTTCACCGCCGTCATCCGGCTGACGACGAAGCCGGGACAGATGACGCTGACCGTCACCTTGTGCGGCGCCAGATCGCCGCGCAGTGCCTCGCCATAAACGCGAACGGCCGCCTTGGACCCACTATAGGCCGCAGCACCCGGCAGGCCGCGGAACGACGCCAGCGACGACATGAGCGCGACCTGCCCCCGCCGGCGGGCCACCATGGCCGGGATCAGCGGATGGATGCTGTTCAGCACACCATCCAGATTGGTGGCGAAGATGGCGCGGGCCTGCGCCTCCGTCTCCACCCCGCCGCCTGTGCCCGCCGAGATGCCGGCGTTGGCGATGACGAGGTCGATGGGAATTTCCCCGTCACGTGCCGATATCCAGGCGGCCAGCGCCGTGCGGTCCGTCACATCGATCAGGGTGGTTGCGACATCGGCACCGCGTTCGCGGCAGCGGACCGCCACACCATCCAGCCGCCCCCCATCCCGCCCGGTCAGCAGCAGGCGGACGCCGGGCGCCGCATAGGAAAGCGCCAGTGCCTCCCCGATGCCGCTGGATGCACCCGTGATGAATATGCAGCGGGGATCACGCATCGGTCAGTCCTTATCCGGGCAAATCTTGTTGGCGGGGGCCGGTAGCGATATAAACCGCGTTTCCCGGCCCCAACCATCGAGCCTGATGTGACCCAAAATCCATCCGTCCGCAAGCCCGCCGGCGCCAAGGGCGTCGTCATATCCATGACCGGTTTCGCACGAGCCGACGGCGGCAATGACAAGGCCCAGTGGGTTGTGGAGGTGCGCAGCGTCAACGGCAAGGGCCGCGACATGCGCTGTCGCCTGCCGCCCGGCCTGGACGGGCTGGAACCCGTGGTCCGCACGGCGGTGGAGGCGCGGCTGGCGCGCGGCAACATCAATGTCACCATATCGCTGACCCGCACGGATGCCGCCGGCACCCTGCGCATCAATCGTGAATTGCTGGACCAGGTGCTGGGGCTGGCACGGGAGATCGCGGGACCAGACGCGCCGCCGCCTTCGATCGACACGTTGCTGTCGGTGCGCGGCATCATCGACAGCACCGAACCGCGCGAGACGGAGGAGGATCGCCAAGCCCTGGAACAGGCCATGGCCGTCACGATCGCCTTGGCCATCGACCGGCTGGTGGAAGCGCGCATCGGCGAGGGCTCGCATCTGTCTGCCGTGCTGCTGGACCATCTGGGCGAGATCGGGCGGCTGACCGATGCAGCCGCCGCCACATCCTCCCTGCAGCCCGAGGCGCTGCGCGCCAAGCTGCGCGCCCAGATCCAGGCGCTGCTGGATGCCGTGCCCCCGGTGGGGGAGGACAGGCTGGCGCAGGAGGCGGCCCTGCTGATCACCAAGGCGGATGTGCGGGAAGAACTGGACCGGCTGCGCGCCCACATATCCCAGGCCCGCACCATGCTGCGCGACGGCGGTTCCGTCGGCCGCCGGCTGGACTTCCTGTGCCAGGAGTTCAACCGCGAAGCCAATACCCTGTGCAGCAAGTCGGCCGATGTCGAATTGACCCGCATCGGCATGGATCTGAAGGCCGTAATCGAACAGTTCCGCGAACAGGTTCAGAATATCGAATAGGACGGCTACGGCCGCCCCTTCCCGACCCGAAACCCACCCTATCCGGTAGTTGATATCCCATGTCCCTGATCCATCGCCGCGGCCTGATGCTGGTCCTGTCCTCCCCATCGGGCGCCGGCAAATCCACCATTTCCCGCGCCCTGCTGGAACGCGACGGCAACCTGTCCATGTCCGTATCGCTGACCACCCGCCCCATGCGGCCCGGCGAGGTGGAAGGTGTCCATTATTATTTCGTGGACCATGCGGCGTTCGAGGCGCGGGTGGGCCAGCGGGAATTGCTGGAACATGCGCATGTCTTCGGCAACCGCTACGGCACACCGCGCGGCCCCGTGGAGGATGCGCTGCGGGCCGGGCGCGACGTGCTGTTCGACATCGACTGGCAGGGCACGCAGCAACTGACCGAGTCCGCGGCCGACGATCTGGTCCGGGTATTCATCCTGCCGCCCAGCGCAGCGGAACTGGAACGCCGCCTGACCATGCGCGCGCAGGACAGCGCGGAGGTCATCGCCATGCGCATGTCCAAGGCGAATGACGAGATGAGCCACTGGTCAGAATATGATTACGTGATCGTCAACCATGACGTCGAGCAGTCCGTGGCGGCCGTGCAGGCCATCCTGAAGGCCGAACGGCTGAAACGCCGCCGGCAGGTCGGCCTGTCGGACTTCGTGCGGTCCCTGCAGGTCGGCCAGGGCTGACCGCCCTGGCCCCCTGCCACATGCCTCAGGGCTGCCTGATCTCCGGCCGCAGCATGTCCGTGGTCGGGGCCGGCAGCACATCCAGCCACTGGCCATAGGTCGGGTTGGGGATCACCACCCAGCGCGTGTCCCAAAGGGCCTCATGATCAGCCGCGATGCGGGCACGCGCCGTGCTGTCGTCCCGGCGTGTCACGCTCATCATGTCGCTGAACTGATCACCCAGGGACATGATGATCCGGTGGGTTTCGGCCACCTTGATACGGCGCGGCGCCTTGTCGCTGGGCCAGCCGCCCTGCCCCTTCAACATCAGGTCTTCCGGCGCCACAGGCCCCAGGCCCACGGCATTCAGGTTGGCGATGGTATCGGCATGCTGCGGGCAATCCTGGCCGGGACTGGCCGGGCGGGGCCGGCATTCGCGGTTGGTGATATAGACCACGCGGACATTGTTGCGGCGCAGTTCCTTCACGAAATCGACGGCACCCGGCATGGGGGTGGCGGCGCGCTCGGACAGCCATTCATCCCACAGGCCCAGGTCGAAATGGCGCACCCCGCCCAGGATGGCGCGGGCTTGGTGCGGGCTGTTGTCCAGCACCGTTTCATCCACGTCGAAAATCACGGCGGGCGGCTTGCCCGCCCCCCCGTCAGCCTGTTCCAGCGCGGCCGAACCCGGTTGCCGCAGGGCAGCCGGCAGGCGGATGGTCGCCAGGGCGAAGGCCTGCCTCGACAACCGGCGCAATTCCTCGGCCTGCTGCATGTAGAGCGTGGCGTTCAGGCGGGGGTCGTCGGCCGGACCCGGCACCACGGCCGGCGGGGCGGGGACGGCGGCAGGCGGCGGGGGCACGTCGGCGCGGCGGGCGGAACCGCCGACATTCACGGCGCACCCGGTCAGTGCCAGGAAGGAGGCGGCCAGCAGCAGGGCTTTGATGGATCGCATGGTCGTTCGTTACAGTTCCAGGTCATGTCCTGGACGGACAATGGCTGCCAAAGCCCCCCCCTGTCCAGCCCTGCCGCCATCAGATGGCACGGCTGTGCCGTCCCCCTTCGGGGTCGAGGTGCTGGTCGAACAGGGCGGCCACGGATCGGACCAGCGGCCGGGCGGCGGGCGGGACCGTCAGCCGCGTGCCTTCCAGATGGGCGACCCCATCCACCATAAGGTCGGCCATGGCCCGCATGTCGGGCATGATCTCCTCGGGCGGGCGGTCGAACGCCGCCGCCACCTTGGCCAGATCCACATCGAAACGGCACATCAGCGCCTCGATCACCGCAGCCCGCAACCGGTCGTCCAGGCTGAGCCGGTAACCGCGTGCCGTCGCCAGCCCTGTCTGCTCCACGGCCTTCAGATAGGCCGGCAGGGCCAGGATGTTGGCGACATAGCCCTGCGGCAGCTTCCCGATGGCCGACGCACCGAACCCCAGCAGCATGTCGGCACCGTCCGTCGTATAGCCCTGGAAGTTCCGGCGCAGCGTGCCGGATGCCGCTGCCACGGCGATGGGGTCGTCGGGACGGGCGAAATGGTCCATGCCGATCCGGACATAGCCGGCGGCCAGCACAGCCACCTCCATGGCACGCAACTGGGCCACCCGCTCGTCGGCATCGGGCAGGGTCGCGGCATCGATACGGCCCTGGTGCGCCTTGAAGCCCGGCATGTGGGCATAGCCGAAGATGGACAGACGATCCGGCTCCAGGCTGACGGCCTGGCGCACGGTTTCCACGCAACTTGCCACCGTCTGGCGCGGCAGCCCATAGATGAGATCCAGGTTGACACCCGCGATGCCGGCCGCACGCAGCCCGTTCACCGCATCCCGCGTCATCGCAAAGGGCTGGATGCGGTTGATGGCCGCCTGCACCAGCGGATCGAAGCTTTGCACCCCCAGCGAGGCGCGGGTGACGCCGACATCGCCCAGCGCCTCTGTCATGGCCGGGGTCAGGGTGCGGGGATCGATCTCCACGGCGATTTCCGCATCCTGGGCGATCGTGAACCGCGTGCGCAGTTCCGCCATCAGGGAGCGCAGGCCCTCCACCGGCAGCAGCGTGGGCGTCCCGCCACCGAAATGCACATGCCGCACGACAGGCCCCTGCGGCAGCAGCCCGGCCACCGTCCGCAGCTCACGCGACAAGGCCGCCAGATAGGCCCAGATGGGCTCCTCATGCCGGACGACCGTCGTATGGCATCCACAGTACCAGCACATGGACCGGCAGAAGGGCAGATGAAGATAGAGTGACAGGCTGGAGCACGGATCGGCCGCCGCCAGCCAGTGACGGTAGGTCGTCTCCGTCACCGCATCGGTGAAATGCGGCGATGCCGGATAGGAGGTGTAACGGGGCACGCGCTGGTGGCGGTATTTGGCGACAAGCTCGGGACGCATGGAATGTCCTCTGGACCGCGGATGGTATGGATCGCTGACAAGGCCAAACATTGCGCCCGCCGCATCGATGGCGCCTTGATCCAGCGCAATGCCGCCGGGCGCCCGCCGCAGGCCGGCCTTGCACAAATCGCCTGGATTTGGCAGGACAGCCCCATGCCCGATCTTTCACACGAAATCCGCCTGGGCCATGGGCCCGATTTCCCCGTCTGCGGTGTGGACGAGGCGGGGCGCGGCCCGTTGGCCGGTCCCGTGGTGGCCGCTGCCGTGCTGCTGCCCGCCGGCCCCGTGGCCGACTGGTGCGCGGGCATCAACGACAGCAAGCAGGTCCGGCAGGCGCTGCGCCAGACGATGTTCGAGCGCATCGTCGCCAACGCCCCCCATGGCATCGGCATCGCCAGCGTGGAAGAGATCGATGCGGTCAATATCCTGCAGGCCACCTTCCTGGCCATGACCCGCGCCGTCGACCAGTTGGCGGCACAGATGGGACGCATGCCGGCGCTGGCGCTGATCGACGGCAATCGCGGACCGAAGCTGCGTTGCCGGGTGGAAACCCTGGTGGACGGGGACGCGCTGTCGCTGTCCATCGCCGCCGCATCGATCCTGGCCAAGGTCACGCGGGACAAGATCATGGGGCAATTGGCCCTGACACACCCCGGATATGGTTGGGAAACCAACCAGGGCTATGGCACGGCCACGCATCGCGCCGCCATCCTGAAACTGGGCGTGACACCCCATCACCGCCGCTCTTTTGCACCAGTTTCCGAGCAACTCTCCCTAACTCTCTGACTCTTTTGATTCTTCCTAAAAATTCTTGTTGACGGCGACTCGGGGCCGACTCATTGTCGGCAAAAACCCACCTCCGATTCGGCAGCCGAAAACATGCGCGACAAGCTTGCAACCAACCGGATTCTCGTCGGTGATTGCGTCCAGTTGATGCGGGACATGCCGGCCGGATCGGTCGATGTGGTCTTTGCCGACCCGCCCTACAACCTGCAGCTTTCCGGCGACCTGATGCGTCCCAACCATACCCGCGTCGACGGCGTTGACGAGGATTGGGACCGTTTCCAGGATTTCCAGACCTATGACCGGTTCACCCGCGACTGGCTGGATGCCGCCCGCCACACGTTGAAGGATGATGGCACGCTGTGGGTCATCGGCAGCTATCACAACATCTTCCGGGTCGGCGCCATCCTGCAGGATCTGGGCTATTGGGTGCTGAACGACATCATCTGGCGCAAATCCAACCCCATGCCCAATTTCAAGGGCCGCCGGTTCGCCAATGCGCATGAGACACTGATCTGGGCCTCCAAATCCAAGGACAGCAAATATTACTTCGCCTATGAGGCGATGAAGGCGCTGAACGAGGATTTGCAGATGCGTTCGGACTGGACCCTGCCGCTTTGCACAGGCGGGGAACGGCTGCGGGACGAGACGGGGCAGAAGGCGCACCCCACCCAGAAGCCGGAAAGCCTGCTGTTCCGCGTGCTGATGTCCTCCACGAAGGTGGATGACGTGGTGCTGGATCCGTTTTTCGGCACCGGCACGACGGGGGCCGTGGCCAAGCGGCTGCGCCGCCGCTGGATCGGGATCGAGCGGGAGCACACCTATGCCCGGCTGGCCAATGAGCGCATCGCGCAGGTGGAGGAGGTGGCCGAACCGGAATTGCTGGAGGTCACATCCAAGCGTACCCAGCCGCGCGTTCCCTTCGGCAACCTGATCGAGCGCGGTTATCTGAAGCCCGGCACCATGCTGTTCGACCAGCGCCGCCGGCATATCGCCAAGGTGCGTGCCGACGGCACCCTGGTTGCCCAGAACCATTTGGGCGAACATAAGGGTTCCATCCACAAGGTCGGGGCGGCGATGCAGGGCCTGCCGGCCTGCAATGGCTGGACCTTCTGGCATTTCCAGCAAGATGGCAGCCTGTCCCCCATCGATGTGCTGCGCCAGCAGGTGATCAGCGAACGCCATTGACGGGCTGGCGATAACCCCCGTCCCCCAACCGCACCCCTGCCGGACGGCCCGGCAGGGGTTTTTTGTCATGGGCGCCGACATTATAGCCATGGTGGAAAGGCGGATGGTCAGGCCGGCCGGCCCATGAAGCGCGCGTCCGCGGGTCACTTGGCCAATCATGGCGCGGCGGCGCCATCCACAAAAGCGACCCTGCCATGCATTGCAAGAATGATATTCGGAATTCGCCCGGCCGCACCAGCCAATCGTTCGAATTCGGACAGAGCCGCGGCCCAACTGTCCATAAACGGACAAAATGACAGGGCTGGAAGTCGCCGTTTTTGCCACAATCTGCCTTGAACGGCATTTTCTTGCCGTCTTCGCTATCTGCCCCCCGTCTTATTTTCCAGAATATGGCAAAAAGCCACTTGGCACGGCCTTTGCTCATATGGGGTCATCGAAGCACACCGCACCAACGGAGACGAAGATGACGAACCTGAATGAAACGGTCGCCCACAAGCCCGCCGACGACAATCTGATCAGCGGCTTCCTGGCTTCCCTGCCGACGGCCGGCGACGTGATCGAAGCCGCCGCAGCGCTGGCGACGGCCCTGCTGCTGACGGTCAGCCTGAACCTGATGCTCTGACCCCCGCCTTCAACCCGACCGCATACCAGGAGAAATGAAATGTCCGCCTACATCAATGCCGCCGCCAGCGACGCCAACGAAATCCTGTCCGGCTTCCGCGCCGCCCTGCCGACCCTGTCGGACCTGATCGAAGCCACGATCGTCCTGTCCGCCGCCGCTCTGATGACCGGCCTGCTGAACAGCCTGCTCTGACCCCTACCCCGCTTAACCGCTCAATCCCGGAGAACTGAAATGTCCGCCTACATCAACGCCGCCGCCAACGACGCCAACGAAATCCTGTCCGGCTTTCGCGCCGCCCTGCCGACCCTGTCGGACCTGATCGAAGCCACGATCGTCCTGTCCGCCGCCGCCCTGATGACCGGCCTGCTGAACAGCCTGCTCTGATCCCTACCCCGCTTAACCGCTCAATCCCGGAGAACTGAAATGTCCGCCTACATCAACGCCGCCGCCAACGACGCCAACGAAATCCTGTCCGGCTTTCGCGCCGCCCTGCCGACCCTGTCGGACCTGATTGAAGCCACGATCGTCCTGTCCGCCGCCGCCCTGATGACCGGCCTGCTGAACAGCCTGCTCTGATCCATTCCCGCCCCCGAAGCGGCGCCCTGGACAATAAGGGGCGTTCAATGGGCGGGAGTGGCGAGGGCGACCGGCGGTCCACCCGGCACCTCGCACGGAATGCGTATCGTGGCCACCGTGCCCTGACCGGGCACACTGTCGATCAGGATCGTCCCGTTCAATCGCTGCGTGACCTGATTGAACGTGACATGCAGGCCCAATCCCATGCTGCCCGCCGCGCGGCGCGTGGTGAAGAACGGGTCGAAGACCTTGGGCAGAATATCGGGAGCGATCCCCCTGCCATCATCCGCCACGGCGATTTCCACCAGACGCTGATCCAGCCTGCGGGCCTGGATACGGATCGTGCCCGGCGCATCGGCGCCATAGGCATGATCGGCGACATTGGCGATCAGGTTCGTCATGGCCTGCGCCAAGGCACCGGGATAGGTGTCCATCTGAATGGACGGCACGTCCATTTCCACCCTGCTACCGTTGGCCGATACGCGCGCGCGCATCAGGGTGACGATTTCCTTCAGGTAATCCCCCAGGTCGAAACGCCGCCTTTCATCGCTGCCATGGTCGACGGCCACGCTCTTGAAGGTGCGAACCATATCAGCCGCCCGCACCACGTTGCGCTGGGCCAGGGCCGCCAGATCCTGCCCGTTCTGCAATGTCTCCGCCAGCGCCGTGCGTGTCAGGGTCCCATGGGCCATGTGATCGCGCGTCTGGCGGATCGTGTCGTTCAGTTGCGAGACGGCGGACAGGGTGACACCCAGCGGCGTGTTGACCTCATGCGCCACCCCGGCCACCAGCTGGCCCAGGGCCGCCATCTTTTCCTGCTGCACCAGACGCTGGAGCGCCTCGCGCAGTTCGGCCACGGCGCGGTCCAGTTGCTGATAAGCCACGGCATTCGCCATGGCGATGGCACCATAGGCGCAGATGGTCCGGAAGATCAGCAATTCCCGCGGCCCATAGGCGCTGGCCCGGTCGCTTTGCACCGACACCACACCCAGCACGCGGTCACCAATGGTCAGCGGCCGGTACAGGACCGTACGCATATGGCGCGTCCCCGCCAGCGTGGCCGGGCTACGCCTGTCCCAGACCATCAGGATTTCTTCATTGTCGCGGACACAGCGTGCCGACAGCGTATCAGAGGCCAGTTGCACCTGACGCGGCGGCAGCCGCCGGCTGTCCTCCATGCGATAGCGGATGTCGATGATCTGGTTCGTCTCGTCTTTCAGACCCAGGAACAGGGTGTTCACATGCATCAGGTCCTGGAGATGTTCGGACAGGGTCGTGAACACGGCCTCGCTGTCCAGCCGGGCCGTGATCTCCTGCCCGATGGAGCCCAGCTTTTCCAGTGTCTGGTTGGCGCGGTCCAGTTCGGCGGCGCGCGTGGCCTCCGCCTCGGCCAGCTTGCGGTGATGTTCCGCCTCCGACCGGGCACGGGCCGTATCGAACCTCACCTGCATGGCCAGGATGCGCGCGCCATTCTGCCTGTCGAAATTGCGCTGCCAGCTGTCGCGGGCCCGCCTTTCATAGAACAGGGCCTGCCGGTGATTGCCCAGCGCTTCATAATCGCGGGCAAGCTCCTCGTACATCTCGCTCTTGATCGTCATGCCCTGCAAAGCCGCACCCACGGCGATTGCCTGTTCCAGCAGGGCAACGGCGCGGGAGGGGTCATGGTCCTGCGCCCGGCGCACCGATGCCAGGGCACGCAGCGCCTCGATCTCGTAATAGGGATTACCCTGGGTGCGGGCGATGGCGCGGGGACGGGTGATCCTGGCCTCCGCCTCTTCCAGCCGTCCCAGTTTCAGCAGGGCGGTGGTCAGGGCGGATTGCAGGTACAGTTCCACATCCGGGTGACCCAGGCGCTGGGCGATGGCATCGGCCCTCTGATACCATTCCAGCGCCGCCTGCGGCTCGTTCATGGCAATGCACAAATTCCCATAGGCGCAATAGGCGATGGAATGGCGGCGCGACCCCGGCAACCTGCCCAGATAGGGCAGGGATTCCTCGAACAGGGCCAGGGCCCTTTCATATTGGCCCAGGCTGGTCGTCGTCTCCGCCATGGAAGACAGGGTGGCCCCCAGCGCCTCCGGCCAGCCCGTGGGCTTGGCGATAGCATGGGCCTTCTCCTTCCATTCCAGCGCCATGGGCAGATCGAACAGATTGGCATAGGCCGAGCCCGTCACCATCGCCAGATGGATGGACAGGGAAACGGCACCGGCCACGATCGAATGCTCGAATCCCTGTTCCCAAAGACGGATGGCCTGGGGGAAATCACCGTCCTGGAACGCCACACTGCCCTTGTAGGTCAGCAGGAAGGCGCAGGCCGCAGGGTGCGTGGGATGCTGATGTTCCAGGAACTGCGGATCCCAGCGTCCACGCGCCTCGTCGGGGCTGTTATATTGTTCCTGGTTGGCAAGCCATGCCTCCGCGATCAGCACCCGGACCGCGTCGTCGCCTGCCCGGTAATGGCCGACCGCCTCACGAAGGGCCGTGAAGCCATTGTCGAGATCGCCTTGCAGGAGCAGGGTTTCCCCCCGGCTGAAGGCGCAGTCCCCCAGGCCCAGCCGGTCGTCCGCATCGGCGAACAGCCGTGTCGCCTGATCCAGCAGAAGTGCAGTGCGCGGGAGGTCGGCCACAAGCCGCATGCACTCCGCCTCGGCCAGCAAGGCGCGCGCATGCAACACCAGATCCGGCCGGCCATCGGTATCAAGGATCGTGCCCGCCAGTTCGGTCAGCAGGCGGAGTGATTTCGCGGTATCGCGCTGACGCAGGTACCAGGCGAGAAGAACCTTTATGCGGACGGCATGTTCCCCTGCAAGCTCCCGCCCCGACAGGAGCCTGGCGATGTCATCAGGCAAACCGAAGAAATCGGTCACACTGTCCTGCATCGCACGCCGCCGCTCATCAGATCATTCCGCACAAGTAATACCGATAGAATATTCTGTTGCAAGAATGACTTGAGTAGGGGGAGGTGTCTACCTCCCCCTTTTCGTTCAGAGAGCGTTACTTGCTGTCACCCCCCGGCTCGTGCAACTCCGCCGCATCGTGGAGTTCCTCTGCGTCGTGCAGCTCGTTGGCATCGTGAAGCTCGCCACCGTCATGCAGCTCCTTCGCATCGTGAAGCTCGCCGCCATCATGCAGCTCCTTCGCGTCGTGAAGCTCGCCGCCATCATGCAGCTCCTTCGCATCGTGAAGCTCGCCGCCATCATGCAGCTCCTTCGCGTCGTGAAGCTCGCCACCGTCATGCAGTTCCTTCGCGTCGTGAAGCTCGCCGCCGTCATGCAGCTCCTTCGCATCGTGAAGCTCGCCGCCATCATGCAGCTCCTTCGCGTCGTGAAGCTCGCCACCATCATGCAGCTCCTTCGCATCGTGAAGCTCGCCGCCGTCATGCAGCTCCTTCCCGTCGTGAAG
>NZ_JBLTXA010000041.1:0-31785 GCF_048066175.1 Niveispirillum fermenti
ACCATCTTTACTTGCGATGACCCCGCCACACCGGCGGGGTTTTTCGTTTGTACGGAAATCATAAGGATTCCAGCAAGATCGCCCTGAACGTCGATCTCGATCTTGCCCTCGACCGGTGTCATCACAATCTGATCTACCAGCGACCGAATGGTGTCGGCGGCTTCTATCCGCTTGCCCTCGTCGTCATCCTGAAGCGATTCGTAGAGCTGCTGGATGCGCTTGCGGTATTGCAGCGCCATACTAGGGTGAAGAAGAGGAGGGGGCTCGTCCGCTTCGGTTAGGAATTGTTCTAGATCAGCTTTTCGAGCTTCGAGTTTCCTGCTTCGCTCTTTTACCATTTCTACCGAAAGTGCGTCATTCAGGTACAGATCGAGAATCTTTTCCAACTCGCGGTTGATCTTGGCCAGTTCAGCTTCAGCGGAGGCAATGCCGGCTCGGCCTTCCATGCGGAGACGGTTCATCTCCTGCGTGAAGACCTCGCAGAAATGGCCGAACAGTTCAGGGTCCACAAGCCGTGTGCGCAGGGCATTCAGCACGCGTGATTCCAGCTCATCACGGCGGATGTTGACGCGGTTGTCACAGGTGCCCTTGTTGCGCGCGGTCGAGCAACCGATCAGCGTTGCCGAGATCGCGGAGTACCCGCCACCGCAGCATGAACATTTGGTCAGGCCCGAGAAGAGGTATTTGGGGCGGCGCCGGTGATTGACGGTGCGGACATCCGCGCTGCCGTTGTCATCCCGCGAGAGCTTGTTCTTCTCTTGCCGTGCCTTCACCGCGTTCCAGAGTTCGTCATCGAGGATCCGGAGCTCAGGCGTCTCCTGGATGACCCATTCCGATTCCGGGTTGGGGCGGGCCTGCCGCTTGCCCGTGTTCGGATCCTTCACGAAGCGCTGCCGGTTCCACACGATCTTGCCGACATACATCTCGTTATTGAGGATGCCGTTGCCACGCTTCGGGTTGCCGTTGATCGTGCTGAAGCCCCAGTCGCCACCGGAGGGAGCAGGGATGCCTTCCTTGTTGAGCGCTAATGCGATCGTCTTGGCGGACTTGCCTGCAGCATAGTCGCGGAAGATGCGACGAACCACGTCGGCCTGGGCGTCGTTGATGGTGCGATCACCGCGAATGGGCTCTCCATTTGCGTCCAGCTTCTTGACCACATCGTAGCCATAGGAGTTGCCGCCACCGGATTTGCCAGCTTCGACCCGGCCGCGCTGCCCGCGGCGTGTCTTGTCGGCAAGATCCTTGAGGAACAGCGCATTCATCGTGCCCTTGAGGCCGACATGCAGATGGCTGACCTCGCCCTCCGAGAGGGTGAACATCTTCACATCCGCATAGGACATGCGCTTGAAAATTCCGGCGATGTCTTCCTGATCACGTGAGAGGCGATCCATCGCCTCTGAAAGGATCACGTCGAAGCGACCGGCCATGGCGTCGGCCATCAGGGCCTGGATGCCCGGACGGATCAGCGAAGCGCCTGAAATCGCGTGGTCGGTATATTCCTCGATGACGTGCCAGCCCTGCTTTTCGGCATGAAGGCGGCACATGCGAAGTTGGTCGGCGATGGAGGCGTCGCGTTGATTGTCGGAAGAATAGCGGGCGTAGATCGCGACTTTCAAAACATGGCTCCCATCCGCATCAGGAGGCGCGCTTCCTCCTTCGCCTGGACAACTTCACTTCCTCTGCAAAGCACTCCCGCGCCGCTTGCTTTGCCAGGATGCCGACCAGACGCAGAAGGCGTGGATCGGGACTGCCGCGCGGCGTAAACGTCAACTCCGGCTCGTCCAGCAGCAAAGATTCGAGCAGCGCTTCGCGTTCTGCTCCTGTCATCTTTGCTGTGTTTCCTGGGGCTCGCAAGGTCATAACTGACAGCATTCGTCTCATGCCCGGCATAAGCAATGGAATTTACAGGCGAACATTTGGCGGTGATCGGTGTGCTGATGCGCGTCATGGCGTGTGGCGGCGTAGTCTGGCGTGCCACGGCAGAGTAAAATGACCTGTCGGAATCGCTCGCTGTCGCCGTCATCTTTCGCCTCGATGCTGGTCCTTTGGAAGCTGTTGCTTGCAGTTTAGACTTTATCGTATTGTATTTTGCAATACAAGGTACTATCTTCGAGCTAAGGAGACTCGCCATGGCCAACACTGCTGAACGCAAGGAATATCCGATCTCGATGCGTCTGCTCGAGGCGGATGTTGCCATGATCGATCGCGCCGCGGGCATGCGCGGCCGCTCACGCACGGATTTCGTGCGCGAGGCCGCTGTACGCGCGGCCGAGGAGGTCGTCATGGAGCAGGGGCTGGTCCGGATGAGCCCGGAAGGCTTTGCTCAGTTCATGGATGTGTTGTCGCGTCCCGCCGCTCCTGTTCCGGAGATGGTGGAAGTGCTGAAACGGCCTGCGCCGTGGGAGCCGGGCTACGTGGCGAAGCGGTAGTCCCTTGCAGCTTTCGGGACCCGAGCCGCTTACCGCCGCTCACGATGTTTCTGAGTTTTCCTGTGGCAAGCCGACGCTCGACCACTGGCTGAAAACCCGAGCGCTCTCTAATCAGCAGAAGGGCTTTACAGCCGTTCTTGTCGTGCATGAGGCTGGACGTGTGGTCGGGTACTACGGTCTCGCACCCACCGCCGTTGTCCCATCGGTCATGCCGCGTTCAATACGGACTGGGCAGCCGCCTAATCCGGTGCCGTGCATACTTCTGGGGCAACTGGCCACCGATACCGCATGGGCAGGGCTGGGCATCGGCACCGGCCTTGTGAAGCACGCCCTTCAGCGCTGTGTTCAGGCGGCCTCGCTCATTGGCGGGCGGGCCTTGATGGTCAATGCTGTTGATGAAGAAGCTGCCGAATTCTGGAGGCGGCGCGGATTTGAGCCTTCCCGGGACGATGCTCTGATCCTGCTGCGTTCTATCGGTGATCTCGCGGCCTCACTCGCCAAGACCAGTGGATGAGAGCCGTGGAGCCGAGAATGCGCTCTACAAATCAACTGCTTGCGCACGAACATGCGGAGCTGTGCGAGCGCGGACCTCGTCATAAAGAGCGACCTCCCCGGGCATGGAAATCGTCACGGCCAAACCGAAAGGAACCATCTCGTCGTTGGGCGCGCCCTGATCCGGATCGCGCTGAATGACGAGGGGGATTGTCATGTTCGGGGTCACGACGGGCGAGTTCTCGCCGCTCCAGCAGCGCGAAAAGACAGTTCCCCGATTGCTCTGGTTCTCGTCTGGTTGCCAACTGTGGCCAGAGACAGCCAGCGCATTCAGTTCCGTAGGCTTGAGTATCTTGAGTCGGCAACTGCGATAGCTCTTGCGCCCGGGCGAGACAGGCGTGAACCAAGCAACTGTAGCCGAAAGGCTGTGCGGCCTGGCCTTGCCTCCAATCGCGACGGGGACCGGGACGTCGATCGTAACGATACGATCAGCCCCCAGCAGCCCTGTTGCAAAGAAAGTCGCCCGGTCCGCGGCACAAGCTACTGCGTCGTCGGCGTCAACGTAGCCATATCCCATGAAGCGCCGGATATTGTCCTTCTGCTTTGATGCCTGACCGCGGCCCGTGGGGCCGAGCGTAGTCTTTATGAGATCGGCGGTATCTCGGGGCCACTGGGCGGGATGCACCAGTAGCGCTTTCAACAGAACGGCACGCTGCGTGGGCGTGAGCCGCAGAAACTCTTCGCCGTAGGCAGCCTCCAGAGCATCATGTATTCTGTGACAGGTGCGTGAGGCGAGGGCTGCTGCAGCGCTCGTGCCATTCGTATAGCCATCGAGATTTTCACGGCCGGCTCTCGGCGGGGCTGCAACCTTGAGGCCAGCGCCGCGCGAGGCGGCGGCCGGAACGACATCGATATGGGCATGGTTGCGCACAAACCGCATATGTTCGCGCGCGCCAGGCATCAGGATGTCCGGTTTGATCGAACGGGCAAAGCCTGGCCCAAGACTGCTCGAGGGGTTTGCCATAAGATGGCTGGGAAACGGATCGATCAAGGCTCGCGCCAGCGCCCGATCAGCCGGAGCTACAGAGTCAATATTTCCGCCGCCCACGGTGATGCCGTTCACAGTCTCGGCTGGCGATAGCAACCGTCGCTCAGCCATAACTCCATGGAGAGCAGTGATCATGGACCTCGCACGACTTTGTCCGTCCGCATCCTCATATTGGCTGGCCGTCGCATAGCCAGTGATGCCGAAGTCAGTCGTCTGATTGCCGGCGCTCACCACAAACAGCAGGCCGAGACGGTAAGAGAGCCGGTCAAGAAGACGCGCCCAAGGTGAGAGCTGATTGTGAAACGGCCGATACCTGTTGCCCAGCGAGAGATTGACGATCACGATCCCGGGGCGCTGTTCACGTAGCCGCATGACCGCAAGGTAGATGAGGTCCACGACGAGTCTGTCGTCAGGGAATGCGTCGCCATTCCCCATCACTGGAATGACATGGATCTGCCTCGGCAGCCGGTCCTCGTTTCGATTGAGATCGCCATGGATGATGAGGGACGCCATCGCCGTTCCATGTGCTCTGGATTCCACCAGAGCGTGTGGCTCGAGTTCGAACGGATCGTCGAGATCGATATGAGCTGTCAGTTGACGATGGGCGCTTACCGGTACTCCGTCGAGGAGGGCCAAGATCGGTTCGCCCAGGGCTTGCCCGGCACTGTCGACCAGCGGGATTTCGGACGGATCAGCGATCTCCACCGTTGTGGCTTCGGACTGAGGCCGGATATGCATTACAGATTCCAGACCTGCGATGCCTTCGATCCGCTGTTCGATGATTTCGCGGACCGCCCAGGCCGGAATGTCGGCGAGCAGCGCGTGGTACGAAATATCCGGCAGGCGTGCCCGCGACACGATTGCGCCCCCGCGGGCGGTTATCGCGCGCGACGCCTCAGCTTCGCTCGCTCCTGCTGCCGCGTCGTTCGATCTAAAGACGAGCTCGATTTCGACGCGGATGAGTTGGTCGTCCTCATGATCGTCGACGATGGTGGCGAGAAACGTCCGATCTGTTGGATGAACCCGGTCATTCGGCCCCCACGGGCGCAAGTCCCGAAGGTGCTCGAACACATTTGCCCAGGTCGTTTCGCCGCGGACAAGCTCTCCTGCCTGCCAACGGCGCCAAAGGGACTCGAGATTCTGCAAAGCCGCCATGTCGGGAACGAGCAGATAGGCGAAGGGATGCTCATCCCCTTCGTCACCTTCAAGCTCTTCCTCATCCACGAGTTCCAGACCGGCAACCTGCTGGATGGCTGCGGCAAACGAACTTATGGAGCCGCGAACTTCAAAGACCAGTAGCCGTTCAGGGGCGAGACCCGCCGGATCGGCACGCAGTTCAAGCGCGGCATTTCCGCGAGCGAGAACTTCCGCCAGACGCGCAAACTTTGGCCCGATTGCCGCAGTTTGACGTTCTCTTGGAAAGGCATCCGGAGACGGAACAGGCCGTGGACGACCTATAGGGCGAGGTTGATCAGCTCTTGGTGTCAGTCTCAGGAGCGGTTTCGTTGGATCGCTCGGCATTTATGATCTCTGGCGTAACGCGCGAGGTCCATAGATCAAGCTCCACGCGCAGTGCGTCATCAATCGATACCTCCCCCAAACCCAAAATCTGGCGCCGCCTCACATTCTGGCAAAAATCGAGAGCTTCGGCGTAACTGACATTCCCTAGGCGACCGGCAATCCTGCCGAGCGTCATTTTCGGCGCATCCGGCCAGCCAGACACGATCCGGTCCAGGAGAACGGTGATCTCGCTCTTCTTCGGCGCCGGAATTGCGAGCCGCATCTGGAACCGCCGCCAGACGGCCCGGTCGAGCAGTTCGCCATGATTGGTCGCAGCCACGACGATCACATAGCTCGGGAGCTGATCAAGCTGCATCAGAAGGAATGAGACCACACGCTTGATCTCACCCGTCTCGTGCGTATCGCCGCGCTCTTTGCCAATGGCATCGAACTCGTCAAAAAACAGCACGCTCGGTGTCGTTCTTACATAGTCGAAGAGCTTGCGAAGCCGCGCGTTGGTCTCGCCGAGATAGCTGCCGATAAGGGCGTCGTACCGGACGACGTAGAACGGCAGGCCCAGACCCTCGGCGACCGCTTCGGCAAACGAAGTCTTGCCGTTGCCCGGTGGACCGGAAAGCAGTACGCGGTGACGAGGTTCATAGCCACTTGCCCGCAGAACGTCCGCCCGTTGATGCTCCTCAATGAGTTGGCGACCGCTTTCGCGCGCCGGCAGTGGGAGAAGCAGATCGTCCATTTGCAGCCGGGGAGTGATCTCCAGAATGGCTTCGCGCCCGTTGGCGGCGGCAAGATGAGGCGAACTCGCGGTAAGAGCTGGTGGCGTGATCGGAACGGTCGACAAAGCTCGTTGCATTCGGTCTGCAACAATGAAATGCTTCTTGGCACGTTCCTCGGCAACCATGGCTTCGGTAGTTGAGCGCAGCATCTCCTGATCGCCGGTGGCACCGGCGCGAATTAATGACACAAGAAGATCGCTACGCGCCATAGTGGCCTCTATTAACCCCCAACCTCAAGCCATGAAGTTTGTTCATGCTAACCAAAAGTGGCTACACAGTTTTCTGCCGATTACCGCGTTCAGCAGCGGCAACCCAGGCTGAAGCGATTCAGTAGCTTTGACACCTTAGCAGTCCGTCGAGGTTTACGGAATCCCCAATTGACAACTCCCTCCTCTCGGCAATCACGTGCCCCTGTCGGGGCGATTCGGCAGATCGTGTGCTTTCTCCGGATGTTTTTCACAACGGTCATCGGGGAGCGTACAGTGCCATCAGAGTGAGGGTGTGGGTTTCCTGGTACTTGGGCGCGTGCAGAGAATCGATCTGATTTTGTGAGGGAAAGCCTTCCCCCTGGCCGGCACTTCCGTTACCGACGCACCCCCTTCTGCGGGGAGACCCCGCAACGCCCCCTGAGAGTGAGAGTGCGGACGGGTTTTTCCGTGACGGGTTGAGGGCTGGAGAAGAGGTCTCCGGCGCCCGTCGCGGAGATCATCCCGATGGCCAGAACTGACAGAGCCACGCGAGGCGGCGGCAATCGCACCAATCTTTACGACGACATTACCGGCAAGATCATCGCGGAGCTGGAGGAAGGTCGGCTGCCCTGGGTCCAGCCATGGGGCACATCAACGGCAAAAGCGCCACTCGCCATGCCGAGGAATGCGGCAACTGCACGGCAATATTCCGGGATCAATGTCCTGATCCTTTGGGGCGCCGTGATCCAGCACGGCTATCCGACCCAGCATTGGCTCACTTTTCGTCAGGCGCTTTCGCTCGGCGGCAATGTCCGCAAGGGCGAGCATGGCACGACCGTCGTCTATGCCGACCGCTTCACTCCTGAGGACGAAAAGCGTCGCGCCCGGGACGCCGGTGAAGAAGCGGGAAGCATTCCATTCCTGAAACGCTTCACCGTGTTCAACGCGGCCCAATGCGAGGGGCTGCCCGAGAATATCGCCGTGGAGGCGCCGCCACCGCCGCCCGGCATGATCGAGCCAAGGGTCGAGGCACTGATCCGCGCGACCGGTATCGATTTTCGCATTGGCGGCGATCGCGCCTTTTATGTGCCGGCGCACGACTATGTGCAGGTGCCGCCTCCGCAGGCCTATTTCGAGCCGATCAACTGGCACAGGACCGCCCTGCACGAAATGGGTCACGCCACTGGTCATGCCTCACGCCTGGGACGGGATTTCTCGGGCAGCTTTGGCACGAAGAAATACGCCTTCGAGGAATTGGTCGCAGAGATGAACGCGGCCTTCTGCTGCGCTTCTCTTGGTATCGTACCGACCGTTCGTCATGCCGACTATATTGGGTCCTGGCTGGAATGTCTTCGGGAGGACAATCGCGCCATCGTCCGCGCCGCCTCGCAGGCGAGCAAGGCGGCCGACTGGCTGCTCGCGCATCTGCCCGACGAGGAGGTCGCCGAACCTGTCGCAGCCTTGGTTGAGCGGAGGGCTGCGGCATGATCCTCCTGACCCGCACGCAGCGCGCGCAGCTTCTCGCCAATGGCCGGCGGCGCGACACTGATCACCACCCCGTCGTCAAATTCTACAATCCCCTTGGCGCAGGCGTCTGGCTCGCGACCGAACTGGATGAGGACGACGACATCATGTTTGGTCTCGCCGACATCGGCTATCCCGAACTCGGTAGCTGGAGCTTCGCTGAACTGGAGGCAATCCGGCTGCACTTGGGTATGACGATCGAGCGGGACGTGCTTTTTACCGGCCTGTTCCCGATCTCGGTCTGGGCTGAAACAGCGCGCATGGCGGGCGGCATACGGGCCGCCGAGCAACTCCTGTCCGCCCGCTTCCGTGGCGGTGCTGCACAGACCCTGAAACCCGCCGATACAGAAATCCGGAAAGCCTGAGACCCGGCTGTCCGGATTTGCGCTTTTGCGCCGCTCTCTTGGAGGTAGAGGGCGGCGCCTCTCGTCGTGACGTGGTGAAAGTTCCGGTGCCGGGCCGGCTGGGCCGAGCGGCAGCCAGGAGAGGAACAGGAGGGATGGGAGTTTCGTGACGGGCTGGTTGCCGGAGAGAGAGGCTCCCCGGCGTCCGTCATGGAGCAACTGACATGGCCACTGCCGTTCAGAAGATCACCCTGTCGTCCTCGCGCGATATTCCCTTCAACAAGCTGATGCTTTCCCAGTCCAATGTCCGGCGCGTCAAGGCCGGCATCTCGGTCGAGGAACTCGCCGAGTCCATCGCCCGCCGCGGACTGATCCAGTCCCTGCATGTACGCCCGGTCCTGGGCGAGGATGGCGCCGAGACCGGCATGTTCGAGGTGCCTGCCGGTGGCCGCCGCTTCCGAGCGCTGGAACTGCTGGTGAAGCAGAAGCGCCTTGCCAAGATCGCGCCCGTGCCTTGCGTGGTGTCGGAAGCCGGGGCTGATGTGCTGATTGACGAGGTCTCGCTCGCCGAAAACATCGAGCGCGCGCCGCTGCATCCGCTCGACCAGTTCCGTGCCTTCCAGTCCATGCGCGAGAAGGGCATGACCGAAGAGGCGATTGCTGCTGCCTTCTTCGTCGACGCGAAGGTGGTGAAACAGCGCCTGCGCCTTGCCTCGGTCTCGCCCGCGCTGCTCGACATCTATGCCGCAGACGGCATGACGCTGGAGCAGCTCATGGCCTTCACTGTCAGTTCCGACCATGCCCGGCAGGAACAGGTCTGGGAGGCGATCAAGGATGGCTGGCAGAAGGAACCCTACCATATCCGCCGCCTGCTGACCGAGACCACGGTGCGCGCCGCCGACAAGCGGGTGCTCTTCGTCGGCATCGACGCCTATGAGGAGGCCGGCGGTTGCGTTTTGCGCGATCTCTTCCAGCAGGACGATGGCGGATGGCTGCAGGACCCGGTTCTGCTCGACCGGCTGGTGGGCGAGAAGCTGAAGACCGAGGCGGAGAGCATTGCCGCCGAGGGCTGGAAATGGATCGAGGTCGCCCTGACCTTTCCTTACGGCCACGATCATGGACTTCGCCAACTGGTCGGCACCACGGTCGATATGACCGAGGAGGAGCGCGCAGCCCGTGAGGCGCTGCGCGAGGAATATGACCGGCTGGAAGCGGACTATGCCGAGGCTGACGAATTGCCCGACGAGATCGATGCACGCCTCGGCGAAATCGAGCAGGCGCTGGATGCCTTTGAGCGCCGTCCCATGATTTTCGATCCGGATCAGATGGCCAGGGCGGGCGTCTTCGTCAGTATCGATGCCGATGGCACCCTGCTGGTCGAGCGTGGCTATGTCCGTCCCGAGGTTGAGGCGCCTGCAGAACCGGCGACCGATGTCGTCGATCCGGAAACTGGCGAGGTGCTCCAGGGGCCTGAAGCTGATGGCAGGCATCAGCGCGCGGTCATCACGCTGGGCGGTCAACCGGCCGAACCGGATGAGGAGGATGAGGCCGAAACGATCAGGCCGCTACCTGACCGGCTGATCAGCGAATTGACGGCGCATCGTACGCTGGCGCTGCGCGACGCGGTCGCATCCAACCCGCAAGTCGCCATGACGGCGCTGCTGCACCGGCTGGTCACCGATTGCTTTCTGCCGCATTCGACGCGGGGCTGCCTGGAAGCGCAGGTCCGCGAGGTCCATCTGCCCGCGCAGGCCGAGGATCTGCGTGACAGCACCTCGGCCAGGGCGATCCAGGAACGGCATGAACGCTGGAGCGACCATATCCCGGCCGATGATGCCGCGCTCTGGGACTGGCTGGCCGATCTGGATGATGGCTCCCGCATGGACCTGCTCGCCCATTGCGTGAGCTTTGGTGTCAATGCGCTCTACGAGAAGCCAAACCCCTATAGCGGCATGGGCGTCAGCCAGCACGGGCTGGAAATCCGCTTGTCGCAGGCGGACCGGCTGGCGCGTTCGACCGGTCTCGACATGGTGGCGGTGGGCTGGCGGCCGACGGCTGGCAATTATCTCGGCCGCGTGACCAAGCCGCGCATCATTGAGGCCGTGCGCGAAGGCGCCGGTGACCGTGCCGCTGAACTGATCGGGCACCTCAAGAAGGGCGACATGGCGAAAGAGGCCGAGCGTCTGCTGGCTGATACCGGCTGGTTGCCCGAGCCGCTGCGCATGGTCGATGAGGGGGCCGAGGTCGATCTGGTCCATGCTCCCGAGGGCGAAGCCGACGATCTGCCCGATTTTCTCGCTGGCGATGGCGAGGAAGACGGTCCCGTCGACGACGAGGAAGAACAGCACATGGTCGCTGCCGAATAACCTTCCGTCGGGGTGGCCTTCGGTCGCCCCGACCACTCCATTCCGTTTCCCTGAGCTCGCCCGGTCCTTGTGGCCGGGCTTTTTCTTTGGAGAACTTCCATGCCCACGATCATCGACATCGATCAGATCTTCCACGAAGCTCGCGCGAATCCCCCATCGGAGCGCACACTTCCGTGGGAAGAGACTCGCGACGGCATCACTGTCGTCGTCGAGCCCAAGCCCCATTGGGCCGAGGATATGCGGGTGTTCCGGCTCGATGCCCGCGAATATTGCCGCTACGCCGAATGGACAGCCTATGGTGGCCGCGCCCGGTTTTACGGCCATATCGACACATCTGGCGATGATCTGATGATGCAGGCGCGCGCAATGATTGCTCGAGAAATCGCCGATGGGCTTTGGGGCTGAAGGCCAGTTGAGGGCAACCTGGGGCCTGCGGAAGATGAGCTTCGCACTTTTCGCACTTGGGGTTTCCAGTTCCAGCTGCACCATGGCGCCGTTCATCCTGTCTGGGCAGCGGGTGCCATCCCCGGCCTGGAGAGAACACGGGTTCTGATGCCAGCATGGCGGCAAGGCTGGCGCGGCAAGGCATCTGCGGGCGGGTATCCGGCATCCTGGCAGATGCGAAGAACCACCCCCGCTTCCATTCGCTAACCTTGGTCTGATCCGCTTCTTGGCATTCAACCCCGGAGGGGTCGGCTTGACGCAAGCGTGCCGCCCTCGGGGATTCGGGCCAAAGGGCCGAACGCCCTCGGGTGATTGCAGATACGGTCAGACACTTCGGGCGCCTGTCGCGCGGGGGATGGTCCCCCGCCTCCCTAAGACAGGAGCCGGAACCCATGTCCTATGCAGATGCCACCGCCTTCGCCGCCAGCCTCGCCGCCACACTGATGGTTTCGATCGTCGTGTTCCAGGCCGGAGACGGCACCCACGCCGCTTGCCCCGCCGCCGAGTTCGACGGCGATGACGATATGGTGCGGCTGGAACTGGACCCGTGGGCATAAGGCGCGACACGCGCCTCATGCCAACGGCCCGGTGCGCGGATCCCGCGCCCGGGCCTTCAGCCCTGCGATGGCGCCCATCGCCGGCAGCGGAACCGGGGACGCGCCCCGGTCAGAGAGGAAGAGTGGGGGCCGTTCGGCCGTGACGGGTTGAAGGTCGGAGAGAGAGGCTCACCGGCGCCCGTCGTGGAGTGATCCCGATGACCATCGCCCGTTTTGAAACCTTCCGTCCCATCGGCGAGATTCTGGCCGCTGATGTGCTTCCCGCGCTTTATCGGGCGCAAAAGCTGCCGCTGCGCATCTCCTGTCTCGGTCTGGCCAGCGCTGACGGTGGCGATAATGCCGACAGTTTCGAGCGCATGATCCCGCTAGGGGAATGCCCGTCGCCAGAAGAGGCCATGCAGTTCGCCGCCCTGCGCCTGTCGCGGGGCGACATTTGCAGCGGCTCGGACAGCTTTCCGCATTTCTGCCCGCGCATCATGCTCATCCAGGACCGCGAATACGGTCTGGTCCTTGCCGGCGAAATCCGCGCCGGCATCATCCTCTGGCAGCAGCCTGTCACGTCCAATGCCGAGGCTCGCCGTATCGTCACCGAGGCCAGTCGACTGCGCGGTATGGCCTTTGCTGCGTCGGGGCGCGCCAATCGCGAACTGGCCCGTGACCTGCGCTTGCGCGCCAGCCTTTGTGAGGCGCGACTGGTCGACCCCTTCTGGCGCGAGACGGCGTCCGACCTGCTTCGCCTGCCGCAAGCCGCCTGATCTTCCATCCATTCGGCCCGGTTCAGCGCCGGGCCTTGTCATGTCCGGAGGCCGCCATGGCTGACTATTACACGCATTTTTCCTGCCTGCTCGATGTGGGCACGCCGGAAAACGCCGCCCGCGCGCTCGAACTCTACAATGCGCTGGCCGATGAAAATGACGCGGAAGATCCGCCCTCGGATGGATTCCTGCTTTCGATCCAGCCCGAACATGGCGGCACGCAGCTCTGGATGCGCGATGACGTTACCGGCGATCCGGAGCACGTCATCCAGTTCGTCAAACGCTGCGCCTCCGAATTCGGTCTGAGCGGCCGGTGGGGCCTGCAATATGCCAATACCTGCTCGAAACCCCGCGTCGACGGTTTCGGCGGCGGCGCGCATGTTCTTGACCTCGCCACCGGCGAGACGGTCGACTGGATCTATACCGATGGCTGGCTTTCCACCGTGCTGGAGGGAGGCGATCCCTATGAGTAAGGTCATCGAAACCACCGTCTATCGCCTCGACGAGTTGTCGGATGCGGCGAAGGACAAGGCCCGGGCCTGGTGTCGTGAAGGCGGCTTCGACTATGACTGGTATGAGACCGTCTATGAGGATTTCCAGCGCATCGCCGAAATCCTCGGTCTTGACCTCAAGACCCGGCCGGTCCGGCTCATGGGCGGCGGCACCCGGCAGGAACCCTGCATCTGGTTCCGGGGCTTCTGGTCGCAAGGGGATGGCGCGTGCTTCGAGGCGCGGCTTTCCTACCATAAAGGCGCCCCACGTCTGATCCGGGAATATGCGCCGCAGGACACAGAACTGCACCGCATCGCCGATGTCCTGCAGGCGATCCAGAAACGCAATTTCTACCAGCTGCGCGCCGAGGCCAGCCATCGCGGCCATTACTATCACGAATACCGCATGGCGATCTCGGTCGAGCGCGACAGCCCGAACTGGCAGGACATGACGGCGGATGCCGAGGAGACTGTGATCGAAGCGCTGCGCGATTTTGCTCGCTGGCTCTACCGCCAGCTGGAGCGCGAATACGATTATCTCTCCTCCGACGCGGTCGTGGATGAAACCATCCTCGCGAACGAATACATGTTCACCGAAACCGGCCGCCGCTTCGGCTGATCCTCTGGCGCCCCACCATCCGGTCGGGGCGCTTTTCTTATGCGGCCAGGTTCAGAGGAAGAGGCTTGCCGGAAGGGGTTGAGTCCGGGTGGTCGAGAGAGCGCTGGCCGGGCTTGCCCGCTTATGCTCTCCCGAGGTTTTCTGACATGAACATGGTGTTTCCCGTGACCGATCCGGTCACGCCGAAGGCGGCTGCGCCCGCAATTCTGGCTGCGGCCGAGCTGCTGCTTCCCCATCTGGAACGCGGCCAGCGCATTGATGCCGTCGCACTGCGGACGGCCATGGAAACCGCCTTCGGTGTTTCCGATGCTTCCGGCGCCTGGGACTGGAAGACGGCATATGAGGCCTGCGAGGTCGCGACCGTTCTGTTCCTGCGCAAATACGGAAAGGCGCTTTTCCGCAAATCCGCCTCTGCGGATGCGCGTCTCTCCCATCTGACGAAGATTGCCGGGCTCCTGCCGACGCAAACCCGGCGCTCCGAGGAAAGTCAGAGCCTCCAGCAGTTCTCGACGCCTGTCCCGCTGGGTCTCGCTGCCCTGACAGCGGCCGCGATCACGCCTGATGACAGGGTGCTGGAACCATCGGCCGGCACCGGCCTTCTCGCGATCCTGGCGCAGACCGCCGGCGGGTCGCTGATCCTCAACGAGTTGGCCGATACCCGCGCCGATCTTCTTGCCCAACTCTTTCCGGCCTTCGCTGTCACCCGGTCCGACGCCGCCCAGATCGACGATCATCTGGCCCCGGATGCCGTCCCGTCCGTGGTGCTGATGAACCCGCCATTCTCGGTCATGGCCAATGTCAGCGGTCGTGTGTCCGATGCGGCCTACCGCCATATTGTCTCGGCGCTGGCCCGTCTTGCCCCCGGGGGCCGCCTTGTGACGATCACCGGCGCAGGCTTTGGTCCCGAAGCTCCGGCATGGCGGGATGCTTTCATCCGCTTGCAGGCCCGTGGTCGTGTGGTGTTCAGCGCCGCCGTCGATGGTGCGGTCTATGCAAAGCACGGCACCACGTTCGACACGCGGCTGACCGTGATCGACAAACGGCCCGCCGACGATCCGGCCAGTTTCCCGGCCTCGCCGGGGATCGCGCCTGATGTTGCCACGCTGACCGAATGGATTGAGGAGCATGTTCCGCAGCGTCTCCCGGTATCATTGCCGAAGATCGTGGTGCCCGCTTCGGCGACCGCGCCGAAAACCGTGCGAGGCTATCTGGCCCGCGCGACAGCCACACGGCCTGCCGCTGCCCCGGCTAACGATCCCGAAGGCGTCGAACTCACCTATGAGACCGTGGACTGGACGCCACCCGAAGGCGCTCGCCTGTCTGACGCGATCTACGAGGAATATGCGATGCAATCGCTGCGTATCGCTGGTGCACAGCCGCATCCGACCAAGCTGGTGCAATCCGCCGCCATGGCCTCGGTCGCACCGCCCAAGCCTTCCTACCGGCCCATGCTGCCGCCCGACATCTGCGCGCGTCTGTCGGACGCCCAGCTTGAAACCGTGATCTATGCCGGTGAAGCCCATGCCGATCATCTCGCCGGCAGCTGGACCGTGGACGAGCATTTCGACACTGTGAGCGCCGCGCCCGAGGATGCTGCCGGATCGATCCGCTTTCGCCGGGGCTTCATGCTCGGTGATGGAACCGGCGCTGGCAAGGGTCGCCAGTCCGCCGCCATCATTCTCGACAACTGGCTTCGCGGTCGGCGCAAAGCGATCTGGATCTCCAAATCCGACAAGCTGATCGAGGACGCGCAGCGCGACTGGTCGGCGCTCGGCATGGAACGGCTGCTGGTCACGCCTCTGTCACGCTTCCCTCAAGGCAAGCCGATCATGCTGTCGGAAGGCATCCTTTTTACCACCTATGCCACGCTGCGCTCCGACGACCGGGGCGAGAAGGTTTCCCGCGTCAAGCAGATCGTCGAATGGTTGGGGTCCGATTTCGATGGAGCCATTATCTTCGACGAAAGCCATTCCATGCAGAATGCCGGTGGCGGAAAAGGTGAGCGCGGAGATGTCGCCGCCTCGCAGCAGGGACGTGCGGGCCTTCGGCTCCAGCACGCGCTGCCCGATGCCCGCGTGGTTTATGTCTCGGCGACCGGCGCCACCACTGTCCACAATCTCGCCTATGCGCAGCGCCTCGGCCTCTGGGGCGGTGAGGACTTTCCGTTCCAGACGCGCGCCGAATTTGTCGAGGCGATCGAAGCCGGTGGCGTTGCGGCCATGGAAGTGCTGGCCCGCGACCTGCGATCCCTCGGCCTCTATACCGCCCGTTCGCTCTCCTATGATGGCGTCGAATATGAACTGGTCGAACACCAGCTCACGGACGAACAGCGCCGCATCTATGATGCTTATGCCAGGGCGTTTGCCGTCATTCACAACAATCTGGACGCGGCGATGGAAGCCGCCAATATCACCGGCAGCCCAGACTCTGGGGGAGCGACGCTGAACCGGCAGGCGAAGTCGGCGGCGCGTTCGGCCTTTGAGAGCACCAAGCAGCGCTTCTTCGGCCATCTGCTGACCTCCATGAAAACTCCGACTCTGATCCGCTCTATCGAGGCCGATCTGGAGGCGGGCCATGCCGCCGTCATCCAGATCGTCTCGACCGGCGAAGCCCTGATGGAACGGCGGCTGTCCGAGATCCCGACCGAGGAATGGAATGACATTTCCGTCGATGTTACTCCGAGGGAGTATGTCGGCTCGTATTTGCAGCATTCCTTCCCGGTGCAGCTCTATGAGCCATTCAGCGATGGCGAAGGCAATCTGTCATCCCGTCCCGTTTTCCGGGATGGTCAGCCGGTGGAATGCCGCGAAGCCGTGGCGCGGCGCAACGAGATGCTGGAGCAGCTGGGTTCGCTTCCACCTGTCCCCGGTGCGCTCGACCAGATCGTCCAGCGTTTCGGCACGGATATGGTGGCGGAGGTCACAGGCCGTTCACGGCGGATCGTGCGCAAGGGCGAAGGGGCATCGGCGCGCCTTGCGGTCGAGAACCGGGCGCCTTCTGCCAACCTTGCCGAGACATCCGCATTCATGGATGGCCAGAAGCGCATTCTGGTCTTCTCTGATGCCGGTGGCACCGGGCGAAGCTATCACGCCGAGCTCTCGGCGAAAAACCAGCGGCTGCGCGTGCATTATCTGCTGGAGCCGGGCTGGAAGGCCGATGCCGCCATTCAGGGCCTTGGCCGCACCAACCGTACCAATCAGGCGCAGCCGCCGCTGTTCCGGCCTATCGCCACGGATGTCAAAGCCGAGAAACGGTTCCTTTCGACCATCGCCCGCCGCCTCGACACGCTGGGCGCGATCACGCGCGGCCAGCGCCAGACCGGCGGTCAGGGGCTGTTCCGTCCCGAGGATAATCTGGAATCCGCCTATGCCCGCGATGCGCTGCGCCAGCTCTATCTGTTGATCGTGCGCGGCAAGGTCGAGGGGTGCTCGCTCGAACGGTTTGAATCCGCCACCGGCCTGAAGCTGATGGACAGCAACGGGGTGAAGGACGACCTGCCGCCGATCACCACCTTCCTCAACCGCCTGCTGGCGCTGACCATCGAGTTGCAGGGCATCCTGTTCTCGGCCTTCGAGCAGCTTCTGCAGGCGCGGATCGATGGGGCGATTGCGTGCGGTACCTATGACATGGGGTTGGAAACGCTGAAGGCCGAAAGCTTCATCGTCACAGATCGGCAGGTCATCCACATCCATCCGGGTACCGGCGCGGAAACCCGGCTCCTGACGCTCACCGAGCGCAAACGCAATCAGCCGGTCACGCTCGATGCAGCCCTGGCGGAACTGGATGACCCTCGCGCAAGGCTGCTCATCAACGAGCGATCCGGTCGTGCTGCTGTGCAGATCCCGACCACCAGCGTCATGCTGGATGATGGTGAGATCGAACGGCGAGTACGGCTCATCCGTCCCATGGAGGCAATGAACATGCCTGTGCGGGCGATGGGCGAGACTCATTGGCTTGAGGCCGACCATTCCGCCTTCACTGCGGCCTGGAAGGCGGAACTGGCAGAGGTGCCGGAGTTCACCGACAGCATCCTGCATATGGTGACGGGGCTACTTCTGCCGATCTGGAAACGCTTGCCGCAGGACTCCTCCCGCGTCTATCGGCTCCAGACCGACGAGGGCGAGCGCATCATCGGTCGCCGCGTATCGCCGGCCTGGGCTGCCAGTGCCTCGACCAGTGGTGTCACCAGCAGCCTGACATCGGATGCCGCCTATGCCGCGCTGATCGAAGGTCGCACGATCCTTGATCTCGCCGAGGGCCTGCAACTGCGCCGCGTTCGGGTCATGGGCGCCAACCGGATTGAACTGACCGGCTTTACTGACGCAATGCGCGACCGGCTGCGGGCCTGGGGTCTCTTCAGCGAGATCATCTCGTGGAAACTGCGCTTCTTCGTACCCGTCGATGTAACGGGGCCGGAGATCATCGGCAAACTGCTTGACCGCTTTCCGGCCCTGCGCATCGGCGAGAGGGAGGCCGCATAATGGCGCGTCTCAACGCTTCCGAACTGGCGCAGCGTCTCGGCCGACAGGCCGAGGCGGTGTGCCGCCACTATCTGTCGAATGGGCGCAAACAGGGCAACTACTGGCAGGTTGGCGATGTCCGAAACACGGCTGGCCGCTCGATGTTCGTCCGGCTGCACGACAGTGTGAAAGGCATTGCCGGTAAATGGCAGGACTCGGCCACGGGGGAATATGGCGATCTGCTGGACGTGATCCGGGACTCACTTGGTCTGATCGACTTCGCAGACGTTGCCGAAGAAGCCCGGCGCTTCCTCAGCCTGCCGCATCCTGAACCGCAGCCAATATCTCGTCCGTCCCGAGCGCCAGCACCATCGGGATCATCCGAGGCCGCACGCCGCCTCTGGCGCATGACGCAGCCGCTGATCGGCAGTACCGCAGAAGCGTATTTACGCGGACGCGGCATTACGGATTTACGCCAGACCGCAAATCTGCGCTTTCACTCCAACTGCTACTGGCGGCCTGAGGACGATGGCCCGACGCAAACATGGCCCGCGATGATCTCTGCCGTCACCGACCTTGATGGCAGGATTACTGGCGCACACCGCACATGGCTGGCCCAGGACGGTTCCGGCAAGGCGCCTGTCGATCCGCCGAGGAAGGCGATGGGCGACCTGCTCGGATATGCGGTTCGTTTCGGGTGCGTGAGGGATGTCATGGCAGCGGGGGAAGGTATCGAAACCATCCTGTCGCTGCGTCAGGCTCTGCCCACCATGCCGATGGTTTCCGCACTCTCGGCCGGACACCTCGCTGCCATCCTGTTCCCGCCGCAACTGCGCAGGCTCTATATCGTCCGCGACAACGATCCGGCAGGTGACAGCGCCCGCGATAGCCTGATGGACCGGGCGCACGAGGCCGGGATCGAGGCCATCACGCTCTCGCCCATGATGGGGGACTTCAACGAAGATCTTACAACTCGCGGGCTGGATGCCGTTCGGACAGAGATCCGAGTGCAAATCGCTCCCGAGGACGTCAGCCGCTTCATAGCTTAAATGGCATAGCCGGTGCGGGGCCGTGATCGGGGCGTTCCGATCCTGTCGTGCGCATAGGCTGCATCCTGTCATCAGCAGAGGACCGCGCCTTGGCCTCCTCAGAGGGCGATCGGCCCACAAACGCTCCGGTCAGGCAATGGCGGCGCCCGACTGATTTCCGTCGGCGGCGGAGCCGCCTTTACAGCGCGAAACAAATCAGCCGGGCTTTGCCATCAAGGCACTCGCCAGAGGCTCGCGCTGCCAGACCGGAGCGCCCGTGCGCTTTCGTCGCCATGAAGGCCGCGACGGTCGCGGTCCAACTGACGGAAGCATCCCATGTACGCGCACGACGATTTCGAACCCGATCACAGCACGTCCCCGACCGGCCATGCCATCGAAGAACTCGAACTCTACGGCTATCGCCCCTCCGAAGACGAAGCCGACCCCCGGATCACACCCGAAGATCACGTCATCCAGGGCGCAGTCTCCGACATCTTCGACGCCCTGATTTCCACCATGGCCGACACCAGCCTCGATTTCGACCTCGACGAAATCCTCTGGTCCACCGTCAACACCTTCCACCGCGCTGTCGAGCGGATCGAACGCAAACTCGACGATAACGAGCAGGCACAAAAGCGCCTTCAGCGCGAACAGGACGGCAGCGAGGTCAAGTCCGTCCAGCTGGAGACGCTGATCGGCGCCGGGCAAAGCCTGATCGAGCGCCGCGACAGCATGGAGACCTTCCGTGAAACTGCCGCCGACATCTATCTGCGCACCACCGGCACGCCCTGGTCACAGCGTTCCGGCTCACGGGTAAACCATCGCCAGATGACCTCTGCCATGATCGACAGCCGCGATTTTCTCGCCGCAAAACGTCGGGCTGACAATGAGGTGCTGCTGCCCGCCGGTCCGAAGATCGCCTTTTCGGGCGGCGACACCACCGATCACCGGACGATCTGGGCCAAACTCGATCAGGTCCACACCAAGCACCCGGACATGGTGCTGCTGCACGGTGGATCGCCCAAAGGCGCCGAACGCATCGCGGCCACCTGGGCCAATAACCGCAAGGTCGCACAGGTCGCTTTCAAGCCCGACTGGGCGAAACACGCCAAAGCCGCGCCCTTCAAGCGTAACGACCAGATGCTCGGCACCATGCCGATCGGGGTCATCATCTTCCCGGGCACCGGCATTCAGGACAACCTTGGCGACAAGGCCCGCAAGCTGGGCATCCCCGTCTATCGCTTCGGAACCGGCAGCGCGTGAGCGCTGCCTTTTCCTTGCCATGAGCCGGATGGCCGAAACCACCGATCATTCCGGCTCGCGCAAGGCGCCATGTTCATGCTATATTCCGCTTTGCGCCATGGTGGTGGTGGAAGGCGCAACCGTTCAACCCATTGCACGGAGACACCACCATGATCGTTCTCGGGATTCTTGTGTCCATCGCAGCCATCGGCACCATGTGCTGGCTGCTGTTCAACCTTGCGGTTTTCGCGCTGCCTTTGTTCATCGGCCTCAATGCCGGCACCTGGGCCTATGGCACGGGCGCGGGATGGCTGGGGGCCATACTCATCGGCCTGGTTGCCGCCGGACTGACGCTGGCGGTTGGTCAGGGCCTGCTCATGCTGGTCCGGCCGATCTGGGCTCGGATTCTGATCGCGCTTGCCTTTGTTGCGCCGGCGGGTGTGGCCGGATTTCATGCGACGCTCGGCATCGTCAAACACATGATGCCGTCAGAAACCTGGCAGATCATCTTTTCGGTGATTGGCGCGGTCGCTGTGGGCGTGACGGCGTTTTTGCGTGTTGCTGGCATGGCGACCGCCGGCCCTGCTGACTCCAGCCTCGCTCGCGCATGAAATGCTGAGCGTAGCCGTGAAGCCATAAAGCGGCCACTGGCCCGGTGAAGACCAGTGACTTCCGGAAGACGGCTCAATCCTCCGGCGGAATCAGGTCTGGGTTCCAGACGATTTCCCAAAGGTGCCCGTCAGGATCGCGAAAGTAGCCCGCATAGCCGCCGTAGAATGTGTCCTGGGCAGGTTTGATCATCTCGGCACCTGCCCGCACAGCAGCCTCCATGCACTGATCGACTTCTTCCTGTCGCGCAACATTGTGCCCGATGGTAAGGGCGGTCGGACTTACCGGCTGCATAGCCAGCCCGGTATCGTGGGCAATGTCAACTTGTGCCCAGAGGGCGAGTTTCAACCCGCCGGATAGGTCAAAAAACGCCACTGCACCATGTTCGAACTCTTGTCCGATGATACCTTTCGTCGGCAGACCGAGCCCGTCTCGATAGAAGGAAAGCGACCGTTCGAGATCGGTTACACCGAGTGTCAGAACGGAAATCCTGGGTTTCATATCATGCCCTTTCTATCGGCACCTGTACCGCACAGATGTCTTGATAGTCTTGGGCCGCTGCCTTGCACCGGAAGGACCCGCAGGGCGCGGGGGCTGGGCCAACCGTCCCGAGCCTAACCTGTTTCAGACCGGTAGAGATTAGGTCGGGTATCCGGGATGGTCAATGGCAGCAATGGTCTGCATAAACCATTGAACCATTGTTGGGCGAGACGGGTGCTCTGCGCGTTGCAGATGCCGCGCACCTACCTGCGGACCAGTCCTTTTGGGCAGCTGTGCGACAGTGGCCTGTTGATGATGGCCAATGTGTATGCGGGGCATCTGCCGACGTCATCAAAATGCCGACAGGCTCGCGGCGTACATCGTCTGATCGGCTTGATCCCCTGACACGGCCACGGGCGGAGCGCAAAACGTCAGCGCTAAAGTCGCGGTCAGGCTCGAAACCCGGTGGGGGTGATACGGATGGACATGGCCGGGAAGATGGATGCGTCCGGCCCGGAACACAGGGTGATAGAGTTGCCGGTGATTGCCGGTCTGGTTACCCCGATGGACCTCAAGGTCGCCACCATCTCCGTTCAGCCCCCGGTGTCTCAACCGCTCCAAACGGCCTCTTCAATGGCCTGATCTGGCCGAAGAACAGCGCGGGGCGCTTCGACCGCTTCGGCGCAACAGCGTCGTCACAACTTTCTTCCCCTGCCGGCAGAGCCGTCATTCCTCGCGCGCCAAGAAAGTTTCTCCTGTGCCGTCCAGCCCCCTTTGGGGGTGCGCCAGCGTTCGTCTTCGTCCTGTCGATCGCCATCGAGGCCGCAATGGTGCGGGCTCGGAAACGGAAAACGGAGACTTAAAATGGCAACCATCGGCACATTCAAGAAGACCGGCTCGAACGAATTCACCGGCGACATCGTCACCCTCAGCGTCCAGGCCAAGGGCGTGCGCATCATCCCCGACCTGCGCGCCACCGGCGACAACGCCCCCAGCCACCGGGTTCTGGTCGGCCGCGCCGAGATCGGCGCCGCCTGGTCTAAGCGCTCGAACGAGGGCCGCGATTATCTGGGGCTCAAGCTGGACGATCCGAGCTTCAACGCCCCGATCTACGCCAACCTCTTCGACGAGGAAGACGGCGAGACCTTCTCGCTCATCTGGTCCCGCCCCAACGGTCGCCGCGGCGACTGAGGCTCAGCACAAAGGCCCCGACCAAAAGGTCGGGGCCTTTGTGCCCGCGGGAAAGCCGCCGCGTCGATGATCCTGACCGGACTGGAACTGCTCAGCCGGTCAGGATCGGGATCATGATTTTCACATGGGCGTCGATCCGCTCCAGCACGGGCTGGGGAACGGTCTCGCGTTCCGGCAGGGTCCACCACCGCGCATCGATGCGCTTCACCGTCTCGGCGACCGCCTTGAGGACGGCGGGCTCGGGAAGCCGTGCCCGATTGGCAAAGGCTTTCCATCTGTCTGGCGTCAGCCCCTTGAAGGATCGCTCGCCACCGAGTGACAGCGCTAATCCGTCGGCCGGAATATAGGGAACGGTGGAAAGCAGGTCGTATACCGGCGCAAGAGCGGGCGTGTTGCCGTCGCCCGGATAGATCAGCGACCAGTTCTTGAGGTGCATGTCGCCATTGCCCATGACCACCGAGAAGGTCAGCCGCCGGACAACCTCCAAGGCGGCGAAGGGTGAGATCGCCACATTCAGCACGGATGCGATGTCATGAGAGGCAGCGCCGTCATACTTGCGTGCCGGGTAGAGGCCGAAAACCTGCGCAAAATCCTCGATATGGATTCGCGTGCCATCACTTCCGCGATCGAAACGCCGGACCAGCAGGACGAGCCCTTCGGCAAGCGTCTCGAACTCCTCGGGAATGCCTTCGAACTGGTCGCGGCCGACCAGTTCCCGCTCGGGCACTTCCATGCCGATGGCCTCGGCAAGTGCAAGGTTCGCGAACTCATTCTCCGACACCCCCGGAAAGGCCGTGGAGGGGAACTTGGCGATATACTGGCCTTCACCATCCCCAAGCGGCAGCGTCAACCCGCCGCCCTTGCCGGTGTTCTTCATCACCGAGAGTTTCATCTGCACGCCCGCAAGCGAGAAGCGGGCTTTCGGTTGCCCCGAGGGAGCGGCCGCCCGGATGCCCGGTTGACCGTCGCTGGGCAGAACCCGCACGGCACCTGGCAGATCGGCGCCAAGCGCCGCCAGCAGGTCAAAATCATTGCTCGGCCGGACATTGCCGGCATGGTGCTTTTCCATGGCCTCGCGCAGCCTGTCTTCGGGCAGAAGGTTTGCGAAAAATGGCGGTAGGGCGCCAGCAACCGGACGCGGATCCTTGCGCAGGCCACCTGTCGCTGCGCGCAAGGACAGGCTCAGAACCGGCAGGCCTCCGGCGGCGCGATACCCGGGATCAAGGCTGAAGGCATTGTAATCGCCCGGCGTCCTGACAATCGTCCCGACCTTTACGTCGTTCAGTGAGACGTCCAGCGAGGTGATGGCTTCAGCGGTGCGGGCGGCTGTCATCGTCGCTCTCCGGTTGCGGCAGGAAGGCCGGACGATCATCTTCGGCCTCGGGACGCAGAAGCGCCTCAATGGCGGGCACCATCGTCTGGGGGACCAGCATCATTTCCAGCCCGAGTGCCCGGGCAATGTTGATCAATGTCGTGGCGCGCGCGGCAGCAGCGCCTGTCTCGATGTCGCGGTAGCGCGGCCGCGATATACCGGCGAGATCAGCGACTTGCTCCTGGGTCAGACCGGTCGCCAGACGCGCGCGGCGAAAATGGTCGCCGATCGATCGCAGTGCTTCGTCTTCCGCCTTCATATGATGCCTTTACGGGTCAATTCTATACTTGTGATCTGAGTACGTATCACAAACAGTGGGGAATGCCAAGGCGGTGATATGTATTCGTATCATGGCTTCTATTCGTGAATCGTTTGGGGATCGCGTATCGGCTGATCGGCACTGCGGACAGTATAAAGTGCCGTGCATGCGGGCATGAAGACGAATCAGGCAGCCCTGCCTGCTACCTTATGCAAATAACCTTCTGGCCGGATTCGCCGAATTCATGTGGCGGATCGGGCAAGAGCGACTAAAATAGCCGTAGTTCTGGAATGCGCGCCGGTCGCGATGGGAGGTGATCATGCATGATCACCGCTCGACAGTCGCGGGCCGCACGCGCGTTGCTGGGTTGGACGCAGGAGACGCTCGCTGACAAGGCCCGAATATCACTGACTGCCCTGAAGCGCCTCGAGTCCGAGAACCGGCTCGAGGTGTATGAGACAACGCGGGATCAGGTTCGGCGGGCGCTTGAAGCAGCAGGCATCGTCCTTCTGTCCACAGATCGCGGGCAAGGAGTGTTGCTGGTTCATGGCCAGGATGAGAAGAGTCACCGACAAATCTACGGCGCCTGATCGGCGCATGTGCATTCATCGAACTGCGCCAGCGGCCCGTATCCTGCGGCGATCCTCGATATGACATCCGCGGCTCCCCCTTTCAAAGACATGGCACCGGTCGGGGACGTGCTCACCGAGTATGATCGCACGCATATCAAGCTCTATATGCGACTGCTCGATGCCGCCGACGACGGCGCGGAATGGACCGAAGCCGTTAATGTGCTCTTTGGTATTGACCCTGCCCAGGAGCCTGAACGCGCCAGACGGGTCCATGACAGTCATCTGGCCAGGGCACGATGGATGACGCAGAGCGGCTATCGCCATCTGCTTGGCCGTCCGGCAGATCACGGCTGATGAGGCTGCCGTCCCATGAAGTGATGCTCTCAGGGCATCGCTCCATGTCTGCATTCCGGCTTCCATCTGCGTCAATGTGACGGAATTTTTCACGCTCCACCTATGAAAATTCAACCGGGAGCGGAGTAATGAAGCCGGACACTTCCCGCTGGCGCGACCAGAGCCAATATGACTTCTACGACGCACTGCCCGTCGAGGGCGTCGCATGGGAATGCTTACGCCGTAACGCTGCCTATCAGGCCAACTTCGATGACATTGTAGCGCAAGAAGCTGGGGAGCATCCCCTTTCAGATGATGCCCAGCATCACTGGGGGTTGCGATTTCCCCGCAGACCCCGGCCTTTCCGCGCTCGAGCAGCCAGTCGTCTGGTCACCCCTTGCCAATCCGGCCGTGCTGATGCTCGGGGCCACCCCAGATTTTCTGACCCGCTCGCCGCAGGCGTTATCCGTCGAACCTCATGATGCGATCCGCGCGCCGGAGGGGGCATATGGTACATGCCATGCCGGGGACGGTATTCAATATCTGATCCTCGCCGATACCGGTGCTGATGCCAGACCCGCGATCATCCTGCCACTTGATGACGATCTGCCGGACCGGCTCGAGGCTATTCTCCGGCTTTGGCACATGCTGGCCGCGAAACCGGCGCGCCGCGACACCAGGATGACGCCGTATCAACGCCGGCGCTTCCGCCTGATGATGCAGGCAGCAGACGGAAATGCCGAACACGCGACCTATCGCGAGATTGCCATCGCGATCTATGGCGAGGATCGCGTCCGGGCCGAGCCCTGGAAGACATCGACCTTGCGCGCTTCTGTCATCGCCCTTGTCCGATCCGCCGCCGCGCTCATTGATGGCGGTTATCACGACCTCTTGCGCCATCGTCGCAAACCCTGACGCTGCCGCCAGATCGGGGGGAGGATTTTACCCCTACGATCTTCCTCATCCCCTATGCCGACGTTCCTTCGCCACCGTGCGCATGACACGCCGCTGATCGTCAGCGGCATCCTGCACAATCACGGAGGCCCGCCCCATGCGACCTGATCTCGCCGCCTTGCCGCCACGCTACCTGCGCACGAAGGAAGCCGCCGCCTTCCTCAGTCTCTCCGCACGCACGCTGGAAAAGCACAGGACCTACGGGACAGGGCCAGCCTATCACAAGCTCGGCGGCCGCGTCGTCTATTCGGTGGAGGACCTGGCGGCCTGGGTCGCGCGGGGAGCGGTTACCTCCACCTCCGATCCGCGTGGGCAGGTTCTCCCGGCGAAACCTCTGCCGGCGACGTCATTCACCTCGCCCAAGCGCGTTACGCGCTGAACGCAGCTGCGGTCCCGCGATGGCAGCCCAGCACCGATCCGCCTCGGAACGCGGACAACTCGATCTCTTTCGGGCGCTTCCCGGTGAATTCGCACCACGAGACGCACAGGATCTCATGGCTTATCCCTTCTTCTCCCTTTCCAAATCGCACCGCATTCGCCCGATTGATTTTGCCCTGGGCAGCGTCTCGATCCGTGTCGAAGCTGTTCCCGATCACGGCATGGCGACGATCTGGGACGCCGATATTCTGATCTGGGCCGCCAGCCAGATCGTTGAAGCGCGGGACGCAGGTCTGCGCACCTCACGCCTGATGGCGGCAACGCCCTATGAGATTCTTACATTCACGGGGCGCGGAACATCCCGGCGGGACTATCAGCGCCTGAAGGCGGCGCTCGACCGCCTGCAATCGACCACGGTTGCAACCTCGATCCGTCAGCCCGCCAATGGGCGGCGCCATCGCTTTTCCTGGATCAACGAGTGGTGCGAGCGGACCGGGGCCGATGGCCGCCCGGACGGCATCGAGCTGATCGTTCCCGACTGGTTCTACAGCGCGGTGCTGGACGAGGCGTTGATCCTCACCATCGACCGGACGTATTTCGACCTGACGGGCGGGCTGGACCGCTGGCTCTATCGCCTGGTGCGCAAGCATGGCGGGCGGCAGAAAAACGGCTGGCGGTTCGATTTTCGCCACTTGCATCAGAAATCGGGAAGTCTTTCGCCGTTCAAGCGCTTCGCCTTCGAGCTGCGCGACATTATCCGCCGACAGCCATTGCCCGGTTACACCCTGTTCGCCGAGGTCGAAGCCGGCGGCCGGATGCTGCTTGCGTTCGAGCCCGTTCCAGCCTGTGGAAAACCTGTGGATAGTCTCGTGCTATCGGGAACCCGCACTATCGTGCCATCAGGAACCGCCGGCTCGTGCTATCAGGAACCCAAACCGCTCTTATCCTCCGGTAATAAAAGCGAAAATCGCGCTCTTAACTTAGAGTCTAACACAGAATCTAACTTTGAAGAGCGTCGGCGCGATGTGGAAAAGCTCATCACGAGGGCCGGAACTGCCCTGAGATCGGGCGCACGCCATGGCAAGGCGACCCCTACAGACCGTGGGACACTCGGGGCAACAAACACCCCTGAACTTCCTCTTGGCAAGCCGGGAGGGCGCAGATGATCGTCGCGCTCCTGAACCAGAAGGGCGGGGTCGGCAAGACCACGCTGGCGCTGCATCTTGGCGGAGCCTGGGCTTCGGAAGGACGGCGCGTCATCCTGATCGACGCTGATCCGCAAGGCTCCGCGCTCGACTGGTCCGAGCGGCGCAGCCATGAAGGGCTGCCGAGGCTGTTCAGCACCATCGGCCTGGCCCGCGATACGCTGCACCGCGAAGCGCCTGAACTGGCGCGTGATGCTGATGTCGTTGTCATCGACGGGCCGCCCCGCGTCGCGGGCCTTATGCGCTCGGCGCTGCTCGCCGCCGACCTTGTGCTGATCCCGGTCCAGCCGTCGCCCTTCGATGGCTGGGCCTAAGCTTCCGAGTATTTTCGGGTTGCCGGCTGGGTGGCAGCGAGCTGTGGTGGAACAGGTGCGGAAGTCGGGCTCGAAGATGGCGGACGCCGTCTTGCTGGCAGCCGCGATCGGCTGCCGGCCCGCGGAACTGCTGGCAAAAATCCAACTCCGGATACAGCCGAAGAAAGTGATCGCAATCCATGTGCCGACCGCGAAAGCCGACGCCGGCAGGAAATTTCGCACGCTTTACATTTATCCAGACGATCAGTGGCATGCGGATATCTTCGCTCTCGCCATACGGCGGGCATTTGTAGGGTTGGGTGGCGATCACCCCAGCCGCAAAACGAAGCTCTCTGATACCATCCGCGCGGCCGGCCGCCGGCTTTGGCCGAAGCGACGAGAATGCATCTCTGCTTATTCGTTCCGCCATGCCATCAGCAGCGACTTGAAGAAGAGCCGAAGTGATGTGAGGGTGGTGGCAATGGTCCTCGGGCACAGCACGACGGTTTGTCAGACCCGATATGGCCGGTGGCGGAGTGGTCGCTCGGTGCGGCACATAAGAGCTGAGGCAGAATTGCCGGTCAAAGTGGTAGCCAAGCCACTACCACGATTGCCGCTGATGCCTTGCCTGCCGACCACGGTACAGGCGAGATGGCACGATGCCTTCGCCGGTGCTGACGGTCCTGGTCCATGAGGTCGGCGGTCATTGGCTTCTGACGACGGTCAGCGCGAGGTGAGGTATCCCGCGAACCCGGCGCAGAGGCATGCCAACGGTTGGCGGTGGAAACGAGACAAAACCGCGCTATAGTATGCGCGTACAGCCCCTCTGATGCGGATGACGTCACCGATTAGTCGGTTCGCCGTCCATACGCGTTCCTATCGATGCATGGCACCAGAACGGGGATGCGTTTGAAGGGCCTTTACAGCGGCGAAGATCAGGAAGAGGCCCGGAGCTGGGCACAGACCCGTCCTACGGCCTTCCTATTGAACATTTCCAAGTGCCCCCCGGCAATTTTGGGGAACCAAGATTCCGGTTCGCGGTATGCTCGAGATTCACCGGGTAGCCTCACAGGCCATTCATAGGGCAGCCGCATGAAGGCCCGAATGCCGGGGTGACCTTCATGCTGCCGCAACTGCCCCCGCGACATCGCCAGCGGGCGCTTGGATTACATTTCCACCAGGAGGTTGCCTTTTGGGTCCAGGAGTTGGACCTTCACGATCTCCGCGTTCACGATCTTTTCACCCAGCTGTTCGCCGGTCGTAAAGAAATACACCTTCGACTTCATGTTCGATGCCTCAGCCCTCAAGGTCTCGATCTGCCTTGCCTTGGCCTCATCTGTCACCGTGAACCGCCGGTACTGCACGGCATTCGTGAAGACCATGCTGTAGTTTCCGGTCGTTGGGAAGTAGACGCTAGGGGTGTCGTTGGCGAATGCCATGAAGCGGAACGACTTGCTGTCGAAGTCATATTTGTCCAGTATTCCGCTCATGTCCATGTAATAATACCTAATCCCCTTGGCCTGCTCGATCTCTGCGTCGATTCCCGGCCGTAGGGACTGGATGAGGTCGCGCTTCTTGAACTCGTCGGCGTAGGACAGCCCAGGCGAGATCAAGCCAGCCACCTTTTCGTATTCAACGGGCTGCGTGCCCACGGCCAAATATGCGAACAACAGCTTTCGGCCGCTATCGAGTTTCTCGTATGTCGCCAGCGGCTTGGACCGGTCCGCAACCGGCACGACGGGGGCCACGGCCTTTTCCGGGATGGCCTCCGTCGGTGCCACGACGGACGCGGCGGCACCATCCACTGCCGGTTCGGAATTCGCCGCCTTCGGTGCTGTTGCTTCCTCGGGCTTGGAACAACCTGGGAGGGAGACCATGGAGCAGAACAGCAGGACGGAAAGATCTTTCATCTTCAACATGTTGTTTATCCCCTCACCTTGATCGAAGTAAGGTACAGATCGCATCCGGCGTTGATGTTCTTCACCCGCTTCCCGAAATACCAGGCCATGCCAGCACCCGTCACGATCATCGGCAGGCCGATAATGGCGCCGATTACCGTCAGGCTGGCCAGGATGCCGAGCCCCAAGACCCAATAGCCGATCCGCTTCAGCATGGCGGCGCCGCCGACCATCTGCACGCGCAGGGCTTCGACACGGGCCGGGTCACTGCCTGCCTCCAGGGTGAGGGCGGCCCGGATAGCCTCGGGGCTACCGAGGGCGACTGCCGATGCGGCCGATTCTTTCATGGTGCTCTCCTATTTGATTTGCCGACGAGACGCCTCGTCCCGCACCGGCGATTTGGTTGCAGTGAAGGGATGGTGGCTTGGCTCAGCCCAGGTAGGTCCAGTCCAGGCCCAGGTCGCTGGTGGCGACCAGCAGGCGGCCTTCGCCCTGGCCGTGCTGCAAGTAATGGGTCAGCGGGTTGACACCGGCGGCCTTCAGGTCGGCATTGGCGTCCAGGTAGCCGCTGACGTCCAGGTAGGCGGACGGGTCGCGACCCTCGCGCCAGCCATAGTTCATGAAATGGGTCCAGGCATCCAGGCCGGCAGCCTTCACGTCGGCGTTCTTGGCCAGGTAGTAGGCGCTGTCGAACAGCGGCGTCAGGGAACGGCCCTCGGCCTTGCCGTAGGCCAGGTAATGGTCATAACCACTACGCAGGGTGCCGCTTTCAACGGCCGCGGCCACGTCGGGGTTCATAGCCAAGTAGCCGACCTCGTCGTAGAGCGGGTTGGCCCGGGCATCGACCGCCACGCGGCCTTCGGCCTGCCCCCACTGCTGCCAATGGGCGAAGCCACTGGCCAGGCCGCCGGACTGGACGACCGCCGCCACGTCGGGATTTTTCGCCAGGTAGAAGGTTTCGTCGAACCCGCCGCCCAGCTTCACGGCGGCGTTCAGCCACAGGCCGGCCTTGCCGCCGTCGTTGAAGGCTAGGAATTCCATGTTCAGGTAGGTTTCGGCGCCCTCCGGGCCCACGACCTTCAGGCTGCCGTCGAATTGACGGGTGATGGCATAGCCGGAACGCGGGCCGAACAGTCCAGCCACGTCGATGTCCCGGCCGCCGTCGACGTAGTCGTTGCCGGTGCCGGCGACTACCCGGTCGCTCCCGGTACCCAGGAACAGGTGGTCGTCGCCGGCCCCGCCCCAGATGCTGTCGTTTCCGGCTCCGCCGCTGATCTCGTTGGCCACCGAATTGCCGTTGATCCGGTCGCTGCCCGACCCGGACTTGACGTTCTCGATGGTGCCGACGATGCCGAGGTTGTTCTCCCCGGTATAGAGGTTCGCGGCGTTCTGGGCGTTCTGGTAGATGGCCGCCGTGGTATTGATCAGCTTTTCGGCATTGGTGACCCGCAGGTTGATGCTCGACAGGCTGTTGGGGGTCAGGTCGATGGACGAGCGCATGGTCGAGGCGGACAGGTCGATCGTGTCGGTGCCGCCCGCGTCGTAGACCGTCGTGCGGAAGGCCGTGTCCTGCGCCCAGGCGTAGGTGTTGTTGCCGGCGTTGGTCTCGGCGTTGGCGCCGTAGAGGTGCTGGATGGCCAGCACGTCGAGGATCTTCAGGTTGCTGTCGTCGATCTGCAATGCGGTGCCGGCGGCGGTGAAGCCGTAGGTATTCTTGCCCACGTCGTCATAGGCCATGACGGTCAGCGCCTTGACCTGGTAGTCGGCGGCCAACGAGATGTCGTTGCCGAACGGGTGGGAGAGGCCGAGCGCATGCCCAATCTCGTGCAGGACGACATGGGCGATGGCGTTGTACTCGGCCGTGCTCACCGTGCCGTCGGCCTGCATGCGGTTCAGCCAAGTATTATGGATGCGGACGTCGCCGGCATATGGGGTGAAGGTGATGGAAGACACCTTACGG
>NZ_JBLTXA010000042.1:0-31135 GCF_048066175.1 Niveispirillum fermenti
CTCGCCGCCGTCGTGCAGCTCCTTCCCGTCGTGAAGCTCGCCGCCGTCGTGCAGTTCCTTCCCGTCGTGAAGCTCGCCGCCGTCGCTTTGCTCCGTGGCATCCGCCTTCACGGCGGTCGGGATCGGCCGCACGATCTGCAGGGAGACGGAATGCAGAGCGGTTGCGCTGCGCCCGATCAAGGCCGATTTCTCCTGAGCCGTCAGGCCGGAGAACAGACCGACATAAGTGTCGGGATCACGGCGGAATGCCTCTGCGGAAACGGGATTGGCAGCCAACTGCGCCAGGATGCGGCACAAAGTCTTGGACGTGCGACGTTCCCTTCCGCCCAGCGGCTCCTTCTCCAGCCGCGCCACGGCATCCATCTCGAACGGGCCGTAATCGCCCGCCGGAGATGCAACCACCGTATCACCGGCCGCGGCCGCCGCGCCCCCCGGCGAGCGCATCCCGAACTTCTCCATCATGTCCGGGTCCAGCGGCAGGACATCCTTGGGCGGCAGATAGAAGGAACAGGCCTGATGAACGGAGGCCCGGACAGCCGGGTCGCGGTACGCCTTCAGCGGCCGGCGGATGATCTGACTGTCCAGCCCGGGGAAAGTGGCGCCGACATAATGGTATGACGGATGGTTCTCGCCATAGATTTCGATCAGGCGTTCGAACAGGATGGCGCGCTTGTTGTTCTTGAAACCCCTGGCGGAAAAATAACTGTCGCCGACCGAGCCCACCTGCAAAAGCACGACATGGCTGGAAGTCAGCAGCGGCCTGTTGCGCAGCAACATGTCGCTGGCATCCACGATCTGACAGCCATGGATGGAGGGATCGATGCGCAGGTCGGCGAACAGATAGTCGGTGGAGGAAATGCCCGGCAGCAGTTCGGTACGATGCCCTTCCTTGCGCGCGATGTTCAGCGCGCGGCGCGCAGGGGAAACAAAGAAACCCGGATGCCCGTAGAAAACGGCCGTCACGCGCTTGCCCTCGCGCACGGCCCGCAGGATCAATTCGGCCATCTGCACATAGGTGACGAGCCGACGCTTGTCCTCGCCATAATGCAGGGCGAGATTATAGGCGTTGGGATTGAGTTCACGGATGAAATTGGCGGTCACGCCATCGGGGACGGCGAAAAACACGGTATCGGCGTCACGGATGTGGCCGACAGCTTCCTGCGTGAAATGTGATATGGACCGGATGCCGGTGCCGACCACGGTCAAGCTGCCGTGGGTCTGCCCGGCGACAATGGGCTTTGACACATCAATGGAATTAGGCATCGTCCTGTTTCCCCCTTGAGTGCGCTGACGGTAGAATATGGCGCGAAAGGACTAAGCCTTCGGCGGCATGACCCTAACGCATTCGAGGCATGAATGCATGTCGTATAATTAGAGAGAGTGATTTTGCATTACATCCCTGGTTTGTCCACCCATGGACCGGACCGGCATGCTTGCATGACGTCCGGCCCTATCGCGTGGACAGCAATGAAAGGCCGGCGGCATGGAGGATGAACGGGGCCGCCCGCCCTTGGGCGTGATCCTTGCCGGCGGCCTGGCCACACGCATGGGTGGCGGGGACAAGGGGCTTGTCATGCTGGACGGGCGGCCCCTGATGCAGCACGCCATGGCGGCCTTGCACCCCTGGGCCGACCGCATCCTGATAAGTGCCAATGGACCGGCTGCACGGTTCGCGGGCTTGGAGTGGATGGGGGATGCGCCGGTCCTGCCCGACACGGTTCCGGACAGGCCCGGCCCGCTGGCTGGTATCCTGGCTGCCATGGAATGGGCCGCCGCCCATGCGCCGGACCATGCCGACATCCTGTGCGTGCCGTGTGACACACCCTTCCTGCCGGCCGACCTTTTGCCCCGGCTGGCGGCCGGGCGGCAGGCGGCGGGGGCGGCCATCGCCCTGGCCGCGGGCCCCGACGGCGCGGGGGGCTGGCAACGGCATCCGACGGTCGGCCTCTGGCCCGTCGCCCTGCGCCGGGCCCTGCGGAACGCACTGGTCGTGGAGGGCCTGCGCAAGGTCGGGGCCTTCGCCGCCCGCCATGGCGTAACCCTGGTGCGGTTTCCCCCCGGTCCCGGCGGGCGTGACCCGTTCCTGAACGTCAACAGCCCCGGCGATCTGACCGGGGCTGTCGGGTCTGCAAGCACCCCTGCGGGAGAAGCTCACTCGTAACGCAGGGCCTTGACCGGCTTGGCCACCGCGACGCGGGCCGCGTGTCCGGCCACGGTCACCCAGGCGATCAGCAGGGCACCACCGCCGGCCATCAGGAACAGCAACGGGTCCAGGCTGATCCGGTAGGCGAACCCTTCCAGCCAGCGCGACAACAGCAGCCAGGCCAAGGGCCAGGCGATCAGATTGGCCAGCAGCACGGGCCGGGAGAATTGCCAGACCAGCAGGCGGACCAGTTCCGGTACGCTGGCGCCCAGCACCTTGCGGATGCCGATCTCCTTGGTCCGGCGCTCAGCCGTGAAGCTGGCCAGCCCGAACAGGCCAAGACAGGCGATCACCACCGCCAGACCCGCAAACGCCGCGAACAGCTTGGCCTGGCGCACGTCATCGGCATAAAGCGTATCGACCCGTTCATCCAGGAACTGCCGGCGCAACGGCACCCCGGGCGCCATCTCCTTCCACAGCGCGTCGATACGGTTCAGCACGCCGGGGATGGAGCCCGGGCGGATGCGCACCATCATGACGCGCGCTTCCTGCGGTTCGGCATGATAGACGGTGGCGACCGTGCTGGTCCGCGCCGATTTGTACTGAAGATCGGACACGACGCCCACGACATGCATCAGCGCGTCCCCTTCATCATGGGGATAGCCGAGCGTGCGGCCGATGGCGGCCTCAGGCGTGCCCCAGCCGAACTGGCGCACGGCGGTCGCGGAAACCAGGACGGCACCCGTGCGGCCTTCCACCGGACCCGTCGTGCCCTCCGGCGGCGGCTTGAGCTCGTCCGTGCCGAACGCCTTGTCGAAGGTGCGGCCAGCCAGCAGATGGGCGCCCAGCACCTCGAAATACCCGTAATCCACCGGTTCGGTCCGCACGGTCATCAGTGCCCCCTGCCCGTCATCGGTGAGCTGGTAGGTGGAGGTGCGCTCCGACGGGTCGGACGGCGCCCAGGGGGCGGCCGCCACCGCGACCACTCCCGGATCGGCCAGGAGACGCTGTTTCAGGGTTTCCGCCTTGTCGCGCACCGACGGCGTCTCAAGCCCGCGCAGCAGCACGACATTCTCCTTGTCGAAACCCAGTTCCTGGCTGCTGGCATAGCGCGTCTGCTCCAGCACGACCAGGGTCCCCACGGACAGACCGATGGCCACGGCAAACTGTGCCACCACCAGGGCGGCACGCAGCCGTCCCCCGCCGACACCCGCGGACTTGTTGGCGCGCAGCACCTGTGCGGGACGGAAGCCCGACAGCACGAAAGCGGGATAAAGCCCACCCAGCAGACCCAGCAGCAGCGACAGGCAAAGCACCGTGCCGCCCAGCAGGGTGGATGTGTGGAAGGACGGGTCCAGCCTGATGTCCAGCGCCTGCTGGAACGGTGCCAGGGCCAGTTCCACCACCGCAAGGGCCAAAAGCCCGGCCAGCAGGGTCAGGATCAGGGATTCCGCCAGGAACTGCACCACGATCAGCCGGCGACGCGCACCCAGCACCTTGCGCAGGGCCACCTCCCGCGCACGCAGCGTGGCCCGCGCCGTGGCCAGATTGACGAAATTGATGGCCGCGATGCCCATGATCAGCGCCGCCAGCGCGACCAGCCCCGAAATCACCCCCATGCTGGTCCCGCGCTCACCCGGCAGCGGATGGGTCCGGATGTCCAGTACGCGCTGCAAGGTCAGTTCGGCCCGATAGCCGGTCGCACTGTCTTCCTCGGCACCCGGACGGTTGCGCTGGACGAACCCCTTCATATCGGATTGCAGGCGTGCGGCGTCCGTGCCGGGCGCCAGGATCAGATATGTGGGTATCCAATTGTTGTTCCAACTCTCCCGCTGGCGTTCGATGAAGGGCAGCGGCGTGGCGATGGACAGTAGCGCTTCCACCTGCTCCGTGGCGTTGGCCGGGGGGTCGATCATGACCCCGGTCACGGTCAGCACCTGTCCGCTCGCCAGCGTCAACGTGCGCCCCAGCGCCGGCTGGTCGCCGAACAGCTTGGTCGCCATCGAAAGGGTCAGCACCGTGCTGTTGGGCTGTGACAGGGCTGTTTCCCGGTCCCCCGACAGGAACGGCCAGTCGAAGATCCGGAAATAATCCACATCCGCGGCATGGAAGGTGACGTACAGGCTTTCATCCCCCTGCCGCACGATTTCCCTGACCCGGCCCGACCGGGCAATGGTGACGATCTCCGCAAATTCCTGCTTCAGCGCGGCAGCGACGGGCATTGATTGGGAGGCGGTCGCCTCCGGCTCCCGGCCCGGCATATATTCGGTGCGCACCACGCGCCATATCTCTGGCGCCTGACTGAACAGCCCGTTGAAGGACAGTTCATGCCGGACGAACACAGTGATCAGCAGGGCGGCCGCCAGGCCGGCCGCCAGGCCGAACACGTTGATGGCCGTATAGAGCTTGTGGCGCAGCAGGTTGCGCACCGCCACCATGATCCAGTTCCGCAGCATCCACCCTCTCCCCCAAAATAATCACTTCAAATCGACGGGCGGGCCTTCCGGTTCCCACGAGGGGACAGGCGGGGCCGCCCGCCATTGTTCATTCGTGCCGCAGCGCCCGGACGGGCGGGGCCATGGCTGTCACGGCCGCATGTCCGGCCACGGTTGCCCAGGCGATCAGCAGGGCTGCCACACCCGCCGCCAGGAAATAGGCCGGCGACAGCGCCACCCGCTGATCGAACCCGTCCAGCCAGTCGCGCAGCAGCCACCAGGCAACGGGCCAGGCGATCAGGTTGGCGATCATGACGGGACGCGAGAACTGCCAGACCAGCAGCGCGACAATCTGGGCGACCGTCGCACCGAAGACCTTGCGCAGCCCGATCTCCTTGGTGCGCCGCCGCGCGGCAAAACCGGTCAGACCGTAAAGCCCCAGGCAGGCGACCAGGATGGCCAGCCCCGAAAAGGCGGCGAAGACGGTGGCCTGCACCCGCTCGTCATTGTACTGGGCGGTGATCAGGTCCTCCACGAAGGCGGCCTTGAACGGCCGGTCCGTGACCATCCGGCCCCAGATATCCTCCACCTGCGACAGCAGGGCGGCCGGGTCCTTTCCGTCGAAGCGGACCGACAGCACGCGGTACTGTGCCTCCTGCTGGTACATCACGGTGGGCTGCACGCCATATTTCAGCGACCGGAAACGAACGTCGGGAATGACCCCGATGATGGTCAGATCGAACGGCACATGGTTGTAGAAGCCCGTGCGCAGAACACGGCCGACGGCAGCCGACGGATCGGACAGGCCCAGCAGGCGGGCCGCCGTCTCGTTGATGATGGCAGCAGCCCGCCCCGTTTCACCGTCTGCCGGCCGGCGGATCATGTCGGCGCCGAAGGCCGGATCGAACAGGCGCCCGGCCAGCGGCTTCACATGGTAGAGTTCCAGGAACCCGTCGCCCAGGCTCTGATAGCTCATGGCCTTGGACTGCTCGCCCGACCCGGCCAGGGTGAAGCCGTTATTGTTCTCCGAATTGTCGGTCGGCACGTCGGAGGACAAGGCCACCGCCCGCACGCCTGGCAGGCGGCGCACCTCTTCCAGCAGCGCCTGACGGGTGCCCTCGAAGCTCTGGCCCCCCAGATTGCGCACGGCCAGCACATGTTCCCGGGCAAAGCCCAGGTCGGCGCTGGTGACGAACAAGGTCTGACGGTAAACGACCAGCGTCACGATGGACAGTCCGATGGCGACGGCGAACTGAAGCACGACCAGCAGGCCGCGCAGCCGCGCCCCGCCGCCATCGGCGGCATTCTCCCCCTTCAGGATGCGGGCCGGCTGGAAGCGCGACAGGTAGAACGCCGGATAGGCCCCGCCCAGCAGCGTCACCACCAGCGCCAGCCCGCCCAGCGCGCCCAGGAACAGCGGGTCCAGCAGCGGCAGCGAAAGATCCTTGCCCGTGACGCCATTGAAGGCCGGCAACCCCACTTCCATCAGGACAAGCGACGCCAGCACGGCCCCGGCCACCAGCAACGCCCCCTCGATCAGGAACTGGGCGACCAGGGACCGGCGGCGGGCCCCCAGCACCTTGCGGACTGCCACTTCCCGGCCGCGCAGGGAAGAACGGGCCACCGCCATGTTGGTGAAATTGACGCAGCCCAGGGCCAGGATCAGCACCGCCACCAGCGACAGGGCCGCCACCAGCCCCGCATCACCGATCGGCTTCATGTCCCCCATGTCGCCGGCCTGGGCACGGGCTTGCAGCCGGATATCCCGGATGGGCATGAAGAACTGGCTGGCAAAGTCCGACGCGAGCATGCCCTCGCCATTATGGGGCACGACCCGGTCCAGAAACCCCTTATTGTCCGCCGCAAGCCGGGCCACATCCCCCACCTTGCGCAGCTTCAGATAGGTGTAGACGTTGACCGAGCTCCAGGTGTCCAGCAGGTTGGGAAACGGGGCCAGCCGCTGCGGCACCGGCGGGGCCAGCATCTCCACTTCCAGATGCGTGGCGCGCGGCAGGTCGCGGATGACGCCTGTCACCTTGTGGTCGTACCGGTCCGCGCCGATGCAGCACAGGGTCAGGGTGCGGCCCATGGGATCGGCATCGCCGAAATATTTGCGGGCCGCACTTTCCGTCAGCACCAGCGACGACGGGTCGGACAGGGCGGTGGCCGGGTCGCCGGCGATGAAGGTGAAGCCGAACAGGGACAGAATGGACGGGTCGGCATAGGTGACGACCTGCTCAATGGCCGTCCCGTCCCGCAGCACCGACTGCCGGAAGGGCAGCAGCCGGCCCGCCGTCTCCACCTCGGCCGGATAGGCCTGGGTGAAGGCATCCATCATGCGGCCCGCGGAACGCACGGTGTTCAGGGGACCGCGGCCCGGCATCTCGTAGCTGGTATGGACCCGCACGATGCGGTCGGCGTCGGGCACCCAGGCGTCATAAGACAGCTCGTCACGCACATGCAGCAGGATGAGCAGGCAACTGGCCAGCCCCACCGCCAGGCCCAGAATATTGATGGCCGTATAAAGCTTGTGCCGCAGCAGGTTGCGCAGGGCAACCGTGACCCAGTTCCTCAGCATCCCTATGGCCTCCCTGTCCTTTGGCTTGGCGTCATTCGTAGCGCAGGGCCGTCACCGGCTTGGCCTGAGCCACCCGGGCGGCGTGCAGACCGACCGTGAGCCAGGCGATGGCCAGCGCCAGGGCGCCGGCCGCCACGAACAGCAACGGGTTCAGGTCGATACGGAAGGAAAAGGCGCTGAGCCACCGGTCCATGAAATACCAGGCGGCGGGCCAGGCGATCAGGTTGGCGATCAGCACGGGCTTGCTGAACTGCCAGACCAGCAGGCGGACGATGTCCATGACGCTGGCGCCCAGCACCTTGCGCAGCCCGATCTCCTTGGTCCGGCGCTCCGCCGTGAAACTGGCCAGGCCGAACAGGCCCAGGCAGGCGATCATGATGGCCAGACCGGAGAAAGCGGCGAACATCTGCGAGGTCTTGGCCTCGCGGACATAAAGGTTCTGGATGCGGGTATCCAGGAATTCGCGCTGCACGGGCCGGTTGGGGTAAAGGTCGCGCCAGGCGCGGTCGATGGCCGCCAGGGTGCCTTCCACATTCCCGCCCCGGATCCGGATGATCAGGTCGGAATAGGTGCCGTTATCCACCATGAACATGGCCGGCGCGATCGGATCATGGACCGAGCGGAAGTGGAAATCATCCACGATGCCGATGACGGTCAGCCGCAGGGTGCCGCCCTGGCCGGCACCCGCCTCGAACTCCTGGCCCAATGCTTCCTGGTTGCCGGCAAAGCCCAGACGCTTGACGGCGGCTTCGTTCAGGATGACGGCGCCGGTGAAGACCTTCTTCTCCTCTTCAGCGGCGGGAGTGGTGGCGGCGGCGCTGCCGGCCGGGGGCGGAAAGATCACCTGGTCAGACGGCCGGTTGCGGTCGAAATCACGGCCGGCCACCATGCGCAATCCCAGGGTCCTGACATAGTCCCAATCGACCGCACCCTGGCGCAGTACCAGCAACTGGTTGGGGTCGGCACCGGGCACGCGGACATTGGTATTGTTTTCGCTGCCGCTGCTGGGGGTGGCATCGGTGCCGGCCACGCTGACCACGCCTTCCAGGGCGGCCAGGACGTTGGTCAGCGTCTGCTGGCGCTCCCGGTCGCTGCCGCCGGGAAAGCCGTTCAGGACGATCGTATTTTCCTTGTCGAAGCCCAGATTCTTGTTCTGGGCGTAGAGAAGCTGCCCATAGACGACGGCCGTGGCCACCATCAGCGCGATGGAAATGGCGAACTGCACGACGACCAGGGCCATGCGCAACCGGCCGGAACCGCCGCCCACCCCGCTGGACGACCCTTTCAGCACGCGGGCCGGGTTGAAGCCGGACAGGAAGAAGGCCGGGTAGGCCCCCCCTGCCACGCCGACGACCAGGGCCAGCCCCAGCAGCACCGGCGCCAGCAACGGGTCGGTGAACAGGTTGAAGCTCAGTTCCTTGTCCAGGAAGGCGGAATAGGCCGGCAGGGCCAGTTCGACCAGGGCCACCGACAGCAGCAGGCCGATCAGGGTCAGCAGCAGCGATTCACCGATGAACTGGATGATGATCTGACCGCGGCTGGCGCCGACCACCTTGCGCACGCTGACCTCCCGCGCCCGCTGGGTGGCGCGCGCCGTGGCCAGGTTCATGAAATTGATCGATGCGATAGCCAGCACCAGGACCGCCACGGCCGCGAAGGTGACGATTTCCGTATAGGAGGTGGCAGGCCGCATGGAGGTCTGCAAAGGCTCGGTGTGGATATCCTTCACATTGCGGATGCGGGGCGTGAATATCTCACCCAGATTGAAGCTGCCCGTGACGGAATGGATGGTCGGCGCGGCCGTCTTGATCCAGGTCGCCAGACGGGTATTGATGGCATCGACATCGGAACCCGGCTTCAACAGCAGGTAGGTCTCGCAGCAGATGCTGCCCCAGTTCCGCTCCTGGTTGCGGGTCGTCTGGCTCAGCGAGGCATAGGGCCGGATGATCTCCAGGTTGAAATGGGTGTTGGACGGCATGTCCGGGATGATGCCGGTCACCTTGACGGGGTCCCCGTCCTCTACCTCCAGCGTCCGGCCCAGCACGTCCGCATCCTTGAAGAATTTCCGCGCCGCGCTTTCGGTCAGGACGATGCCATTGGGTTCGTCCAGCGCCGTCATGCGGTCGCCCTGCAGGAAGGGAAAGTCGAACATGCGGAAGAAGTCGGGATCGACCGCGCGCGTGGTCTCCGTGAACAATTCGTCCCCGCGCCGGAAGATGGTGGTGTCCTGCACCACCCGGGCCGTCATTTCAACCTCCGGGAAGCCTTCCTTCAGGGCCGCAGCCAGCGGCAGCATCGCGACGGCGACATTGTCCGCCTGCCGGCCCGGCAACTGCGCCCGGATGGCTACCTGATAGAGGCGGTCGCTGTCGGAGAAGAAACGGTCATAGGTGGTCTCGTTGCGCACGAACAGCAGGATCAGCACGCAAGTGGCCAGGCCGATGGCCAGGCCGCAGATGTTGATCGCAGAATAAAGCTTATGTTTCAGCAGGTTGCGTATCGCAACCATCAGATAGTTCTTCCACATCGCCCGTTTCCCCCCTTCCCTTGGCCCTCCCCCTTGCGCCGTTATGCGGCGCGCAGGTTCTCCGCCACGACCTGTCCATCGAACAGGTTGATGATCCGCGTGGCGTACTGGGCATGCGGCATGGAGTGGGTGACCATGACGATGGTCGTGCCCTCGGCATTCAGGTCGGTCAGCATGCGCATGACCTCGTCACCATTGGCGCTGTCCAGGTTGCCGGTCGGTTCGTCCGCCAGCAGCATCTTGGGCTTGGCGACCACGGCGCGGGCGATGGCGACACGCTGCTGCTGACCGCCCGAGAGCTGCTGCGGCAGGTGGCTTTCACGATGCCCGATATTCACCTTTTCCAGCGCGGCCTTCACCCGTTCCTTGCGTTCGCGCGCCGGGATATCGTGATAGAGCAGGGCCAGCTCGACATTCTCGAACACGGTCAGTTCGTCGATCAGGTTGAAGCTCTGGAAGATGAAGCCGATATTCTTCTTGCGGATATCGGCCAGCTTGCGCTCCCCGTATTTCGACACTTCCTCGCCGTTGAACCAGTACTGCCCGCCGCTGGGCGTATCCAGCATGCCGATGATGTTCAGCAGCGAGGACTTGCCGCAGCCCGACGGGCCCATGATGGCGACGAATTCGCCGTCGCGGACATGGATGTTCACGGAATTCAGTGCCGTGGTTTCCACTTCCTCGGTGCGGTAGGCCTTGACCAGATCGACCAGCTTCAACATTCCCTTGTTCCTTCCTGCTATGTGCTTCGTGATGGGTCGTCTTCTCAGTTCAACTGGATGCGGTCCATGCGGGTCATGTCGCCATAGGCAGACGTGACCACACGCTCACCCGGTTCCAGACCGCTCTTCACCTCGATCACCTGCGCGTTGCGGCGGCCGAGCTGTACCCCGCGCTTCGTGGCATACTTGCCGTCCGGTCCGACCACAAACAGCCAGGCGCCGCCGGTGTCCTGGTAAAAGGCGCCATTGGGGATCAGCAGCGCCGTCGACGTATCCCCAAGCTTCAGGCGAAGCTGCAGGGTCTGGCCCGGCCGGATATCCCTGGGTGCGGCATCGGCGAACTCAAGCTCCACGCGGAACTGTCCGTCCCGCACCTGCGGGAAAATCTTGGCGACGCGCAGCACATGGGTACCCGCGCCGATGGCCACCTCCGCCGTCTGGCCCGTGGTCAGGCGCGGCAGATAGAATTCATCGACCTGCGCCACGACCTTGAAGCCGTCCATCCGGTCGATGCGGCCCAGCCGCTCGCCGCGCGTCTTGTTCTGGCCGACCTCCGCCTCCAGCGAGGTGAGCTGGCCGTCGACGGGCGCCTTGACGATCAGATTGTCCAGGTTGCGGCGGGCGAATTCCAGATTCTCCTGCAATTTCGCGGTGCTTTCGCGCAACTGGCCAAACTGTTCGGACCGCAGCCGGTCGGTCACCTGCTGCGTCTCGCGCAGGACCTCGCGGCGGCGCAGCAGATATTCGTATTCGTCCCGCGCCTCGTCATACTGCGCCTGACTGATGGCCTTGCTCTTGATCAGTTCTGCCCGGCGGTCCAGCGTGCGCTTCAACTGCACCAGCCGGTATTCGACCTCCACCAGGTTCTGCCGGTTGGTGAGCCGCGAGACCTCCAGGTTCAGTTCCACGGTGCGAAGCTGGTTCAACTGTTCGATCACCTGCGCCTCACGGCTGATGACTTCAAGCTGCAGGTCGGTATTGGTCAGTTCCAGCAGCGGCTGGCCCGCCGTCACGAACTGGCCGGCCTCCGCAAAGCGCCGCTCCACCCGGCCGCCTTCCATGCTGTCCAGGAAGATGCTGGTCAAGGGTTCCACGGAGCCACGAACAGGGATGAAATCCTCAAACGGGCCCTGGCTGACAGTGGAGACCACCAGCCGTTCCTCCGCCACGCGCACCGTCTGTCCGCCCGTGCTGCCCAGGGCGAGGTAAAGTCCACCCGCCCCCACCAGCAAGGCCACGCCGGCGGCCATGATGGCCTTCTTGTGCTTCTTGATGCCCGTCTTCTCGATCCGGCGGTCCATCGCCATGATTAGCCCCCTACCCCGTCACTATCTTTCGCGTCAGACCAGACGGCCCAGGAAATGGGCCAGCGCCACCAGCACCAGCCCACCCAGCCAGATGTCCGGATGGACGCGCAGCACGGCATCCTCGATCCGGTCGAGAAGGCCGTTCTGGTCCAGGGCATCGGTCGTCTGTTCCGTCGTCTTGCGCATGATGTCCACCTTGTCTGCCGGCCCCACCGGTGTTCAGCCGTGATGTTCCCCCCTTTCATAGGCAAGGGTCGTGCCAAGCGGAATCTGGCGGAAATGCTCGGATTTTCAGGCCATCCCGTTTGTACGTTTTCGAACAGTGTCCGTTTTCGGACATGCTGCTTCCCCAAAATCGGACAATGGAACGGTCCGCCCGCGCATGAGGCAGCGGCCCTTGCTGGCGCGGATGGCCATGATTTCCAAAAGAAACAGGCCGATCAACGCATTGGCATGGCGGCAGCAGCGATGGCGGCAAGCCATGCACAGACTGTCTTTGCGCATTGGGTCATATAGCCTTTCGCGCGCCGCCGCCTGCGGATAACAGGCATAGGATCGGGCCAGATGTTTCCCGAAAGGCACCACGCCATGCTGAAGATGATGGAATCGCTGATCGCGAACCTGCTGGGCACTGACGGCCCGGCCCAGGACGTTCCGGCGTCGGGGAACGGCCCGGCTCGCGCCATGAACCCGGCCAACTCGGCGATCCCCCGGGCGGACGACAATGTCGTGGATGCCCTGCGGCGCATCCTGGGCCGGCGCGACCCGTCACAGGCGGGCAGCATCCAACTGATGGGGCTGGAGAGCCTGCGGGCGCGGATGGGTGACCGCTGGCCTGCCGTGGCCGATCGTGTCCATCTGCTGACCATCCGGCTGCTGAACCAGTATCTGTCACCGCTGGATACCTGGTTCCGCCCGGACGGGGAAACCTATGTCGTGGTCTTCGCCCAGTTGGGACCGGCGCAGGCGGGGGAAATCTGCTCCCATCTGGTGGAGGAATTGCAGGCCCTGCTATGGGGCACGGCGGAAACCGGCAGCATCAAGGCCCGCGCCGTCGTGCATGCCATCGGGTCGGAGACCATGTTCGATCCGGCCAAGCTGCGCCGCACCCTGGACGCCGCCCGCACCGGCGCAGCAGGCACGGGAACGGCGACGGACGGGTTCACGGGGTCCCAGGGCGAGGCTGCCGGGCCGCTGGAGGTCCGGTACCGGCCGATCTGGGACGTCAAGCAACAGGTCCTGTCCGTCTTCACGGTCCGCCCCTGCCGCCAGCGACGCGGCGGCAGCCTGCTCTGGGGCCTGGACTGCCTGGACGATCCGGAGGACCCGGCCCAGATCCTGGAGCTTGACCTGTTCGTCCTGCGCGAGGCCGTGTCCGTGGCGCTGGAACTGTTCGACAACCGGTTCCGCTTCTTCCTGTCCGTGCCCATCCATTTCGAAAGCCTGGCCGTGCAGAGCCGGCGGCGCGCCCTGATCGGCTGCCTGCAGGCGATCCCGCCGCATATGCGCAGCCTGATGACCTATCATCTCCGTGGGGCGCCGGCGGGCGTGCCGGTCAGCCGGCTGGCGGAGATGATCAGCACGCTGCGCCCTTATGGCCGGACCACGATGGTCGTCGTCGACCCCGTCTCCGCCGACCTTTCCGTTGTCGCCGCGGCGGGCGCCAAGGTGGCCTGCCTGCTGCTGCCACCCGGCGCCAGCGTGCAGCGGCACCGGGCCGAATTGCTGCGGTTCGGCCTGGCCGCACAGAAGCACCGGCTGCACACTTCCGTGGAGGGGGTGGAGGATTTCGCCATGGAGGCCCTGTGCGAGGAGGCACAGATCAGCTTCCTGTCCGGCGACCTGATCGGCGGCTGGGTGGAGGTGCCGCAACAGGCCGTGCGCCGGAGCCTGGACGATTTCCGCGCCATGGCCCCGGCCGCCATCCCGGCCTGAAATATCAGGCCCCGGCCACCGCCCGTTCCAGCAGCCCGATCGACCATTCGACATGGCTGTCCATGACGGCCGCCGCCGTGCGAGCGTCACCGGCCAGCACCGCATCGGCCAGACGATTGTAATTGGCGATGTAGCCGGGTATGTGCCGGGGCAGATCGATGGTGCCGGCCAGGAACCGGTTCCAGTATTCCAGGTTGAGCAGTCCCAGCAGATAATCCACATAGGGCTTCTGCCCGATCTCGTTCAGCAGATAGTGGAAATCGTTCAGGACCAGATAGAACCTGTAGGAGGGCGGGTCGTCGCGGCTGGCGCGAATACGATCGATGGCCGCTTCCACCCGTGTGCGGTTATCCCCCTCGCCGATACGCCGCGCGGCGGCGACAACACCAACCTTGGCGATGGGGCCCGTCACCTCATAGATCTGGATCAGGTCGGCCAGGGACAGTTCGCGCATGATGGCGCCCTTGTCGGGCAGCAATTCCACCAGCCCCTGACCCGCCAGGATATGCAGCGCCTCGCGCACGGGCGCGCGGCTGACACCCAGGCGCTTGGCCAGTTCCGCCGCCTTGATGCGCTGCCCGGGCCGCAGAACGCCCTCATCCAGGCTCTGCATCAGCATCTCGTGTACACGCTGCACCAGCGTCGTTTTCGTGCTGCCGTCGGCCATCAGCTTGGGCGCACCGAACGGTGATGGTGCCGTGGCCGCATCCGATGACATTTCGTCCATGTCATCATCCCCATCATCGGGCGGGGGCGGAACATGGGCACGCACCCTGGCTTCCTCACCCGCCCGCATGCCGGTCCTTGCCTTTGTCATCACCCCAAAGCCCCCCGTTTATCATGGGCCTGTCCCTCATGCCGGCGGGACGGACGGCCCATCGTCGCAGATGCTACGACAACCACCATCCCCCTGCATAGAAGCCCGGCGCACAGCATAGCGCAAAGGCCAATAGTGTCGACAGATTATTGGCGTCACCCTATTTCGTTTCTGATGGAACGATGTGCCAATTTGTATCATATTGATTTTGCTTGTTATTTATTTCAGGAGCCCCTTGAGAGACAAAAAAATCAATGATTCTGGCAATTCCTTCTTGAAAGTGCCGACACTTTATGGCGGATTAAAGGGGCGCACGGCGACCTTGCCAAGGTGGTGGGGAAATGAAACGGGAGGCCGGGCGCACAGGCGGTTTATGTTCATCGGGGACTGACGCCATGGAAAACCATATGACCGACACCGACCCCGTCGGCACCGGCCTCGGCAGTCGCATCGCCCGGCTTGGTCAGTTGACGGAGATCGAGCCACAGCGCGGACACGATCTTCCACAGCATGTAGCGGACCTGATCTGGTCACGCCGTCTGCTGCCCGTGGTGACGCGGGCGGACGAGGCACCAAGCCCCTTCGGGACCAGAGCGCCGATCAAAGGCGCCGGGGATATGTCCATCACCTATGCCGTCTGCCCGGCCGGCACGGGACCATCGCTGCACACCCATCGCCGAACCTTTGAGACCTTCACGGTCCTGAAGGGGCGATTCCAGTTCACCCTGGGCGATGACGGGGAAGGCACGGCCGTGCTGGACCCGTTCGACGTCATTTCCGTACCGCCGGGCGTCGCCCGCGCCTTCCGCAATGTCAGCGCGGGCGAAGGCTTGCTGCAGGTGATCATCACCGGCGGCCGGCACGACGTGGACGACATCACCTTTCCAGCCAGAACAGCCAGGGAAATCGCCGGTCACGGTGAAGAGTATCTGGCGTACTTCCAGTCGAAGGGGCTTCACTTCGACATCTGATCCGACGGGCGCATGGTTTATCCTGAACGGCAATCCATGATGATTGCCGGATGTACCGTTACGCCTACGCATCTTTCATATAAGAATACAAATGGAGGACGGGGACATGACCAGTTCGAGGCTTCACACCCTGTTGTTGAGCGGCGCCACGGTAATGGCGCTGGCTCCCTTGCCGGCACTGGCACAGGCGGCGGACAGCGGCCTGCTTGAAGAAATCATCGTCACGGCGACGAAGATGGGCGACACGCGGTTGCAGGAAACGCCCATCGCCATCACGGCCTTCACATCGGACGCGCTGGAACGCACGGGCATCAAGGATGTCCGCGACCTGGCCGGATCGACGCCGAACCTGGTCGTCGCCCAGAACGGCGCCTTCGCACAGCTTTATATCCGCGGCATCGGGTCGAACAATGTCTTCGCCGGGTCCGACCCCAGCACGACGGTCCATATGGACGGTGTCTATCTGGCCCGCCCCGCCGCCGTCTTCAACAATTTCCTGGATGTCGAGCGGATCGAGGTGCTGCGCGGGCCGCAGGGCACACTCTATGGCCGCAATTCGGTGGGCGGCACCATCAACATCATCTCCCGCCTGCCCGACAATCAGGTCCGGGCCAAGGCCCAGGCTACCATCGGCAATTACGACCTGTTCCGCGGCGAAGCCTATATCAGCGCGCCCCTGATCGAGGACAGGCTCTATGGCAGCGTGTCGCTGATGGGCAGCAAGCATGACGGCTATTTCAAGAATGTCGTCGCGTCGGGCAATGACCGCGCCAGCGAGGATACCTGGGGCGCGCGCGCCATCCTGCGCGCCACCCCGAACGAGGCGCTGGACATGGTGTTCCGCGCCGACTATCTGGCCGATTACGGTCATTTTGTCGGCAATCAGGCGCTGTTGCAGCCGTTCCGCCCCGTGGCCGGCGGCCCCGTGGACCCGGTGACCGAAGCCATCCGCGGCGACTGGCACAAGGTGGCGCTCGACAGCCCCAGCGACACCAACCGCAAGATCAAGGGCGTGTCGGCGGATATCACCTACACCTTCTCCGATATGGCCGTCCTGAAGTCGCTGACCGCGTATCGCAAGAGCGACCTGGACTATGTCAACGACACCGACGCCACCAACCTGCACCGCCAGGAAACGCGGCAGCAGGAATATCAGGACCAGTTCTCCCAGGAACTGAACCTGTCGGGCCGGATCGATCGGTTCAAATATGTGCTGGGCCTTTATTATTTCGACGAGCATATCGACACGGATTCCACGGTCACGGCCTTCAATCTGAACCGCGTCACCAACCCGGCCCCCACCGTGGATACCAAGGCCTGGTCCGGTTATGGCCAGGGTTCCTTCGACGTGACCGATCAGTTCACCCTGACCGCCGGCATCCGCTATACGGATGAAAAGAAGGATTTCGACCAGTATCTGAACATCTACACCCTGTCGACCGGCGCGCCGTTGGCGACATACCCGCGCCGGTACCTGAACAAGGGCCACTACACGGCCTGGACCCCGAAATTCGGCGCGGAATACAAGGTGACGCCCGATGTCATGCTGTACGCCTCGGCGACGCGCGGGTTCAAGTCGGGCGGCTTCAACTTCTCCTCCGGCAACACGGCTCAGGGCTTCGCGCCGGAAACGCTGTGGAGTTACGAGGCGGGCTTCAAGACGGAATTCGCGGACAGGCGCATCCGGCTGAACGGTTCGGCCTTCACCTATGATTACAAGGATTTGCAGGTGCAATCCTTCCTGGTCCCCGGCGTCACCGACATCACCAACGCCTCCGACGCGAAGGTGGATGGGGTTGAGCTGGAACTGACCACGCGACCCGTGACCGGGCTGGATATCGGCGGCACGCTGACCTATCTGAACGCGCGCTATAAAAACTACCCCCAGGCGCCGATCCCGGGAACCAGCCCGGCCGTGACCATCGATGCGTCGGGCAATTACCTGAACTCCTCGCCCAAATGGGCCTATACGCTCTATGGCCAGTACAGTTTCGATCTGGGGGGCGGCACGGCGTTCGTGCGCGGTGAATATGGCTGGAAGGACCGGCAATATTTCACGGTCGTGAATGACGCGGTGCAGACCATGGGCAGCTATGACCTGCTGAATGCCAGCATCGGCTTCGCCCCGGATGGCGGCAACTGGCAGGTGGTGCTGTACGGCCGCAACCTGTCCGATACGCAATATCTGGTCTCCACGGGCAGCTTCACGGCGGTGCCGGCCGGCACGCCGGGCGATCCGCGCACCTATGGCCTGCGCCTGACCTACACCTACTGACCGCCAGCAAACAGGGTCTGGAAATGTCTTCTGCATCCCCGCTTCATATCGACGGCACCTGCGATCCCGATTTCGCGCATATGCGGGAGGTGTTCGCCGAGAATTTCCGCAGCCGGGGCGAAATCGGTGCCGCCGTCTGCGTCTATCGCGACGGGAAAAAGGTCGTCGACCTGTGGGGCGGGGTGGCGGATGTCGCCACCGGTGCCCTTTGGCAGCAGGATACGATCTGCTGCATGATGTCCGTGGGCAAGTCCATGGCGGCCTTGTGCCTGTTGATGCTGATCGACAGGGGCAAGGTCGACCTGGAAGCCCTCGTCACCGACTACTGGCCGGAATTCGGCCAGGCCGGCAAGGAAAAGACCACCGTCCGCATGCTGCTGTCGGCCCTTACCGGTGTTCTTTATGCCGATGCGGCCCCGGATGGCTCGGCCTATGACTGGGATGTGATGTGCCGGGCACTGGCCGCACAGCAACCGGAATGGGAACCGGGCACCCGGGGCGCCTATCATTCCGTGACCGCCGGCTATCTGTTGGGGGAAATGGTGCGGCGGGTGGATGGCCGCATGATCGATGTCTTCTTCCGCGAGGAAGTCGCCCGCCCCCTGGACGTCGATTACGGGTTCGGGGTGGCGGAAAAGGACATGCACCGCGTGTCCGACATCCTCCCCAATCCCGGCAGCGTCACCTTCGTACAGGCCAAGGACAAGACGACCAAGCTGGGCCGCGCCTGGCGCGTGCGGCCCAGTTCGGCCAACCCCTACAATGAACCGGCCTATCGCCGGGCCGTGTTCCCGTCTTCCAACGGTCACGGCAATGCCCGCGCCATCGCCCGCGTCTATGCCGCACTGGCCAATGGCGGGTCGCTGGACGGGGTGCATCTGATCTCCCCCGCCCTGGTGGAGGAGATGCGCACCGAAAGCTGGCGCGGCATCTGCGGCATGACGGACCGGCCCTTCCGCTATGGGGTCGGCCTGTTCCTGAACTATGCCCCCATGTTGTGCTTCGGTGCCAATCCGCGCGCCTTCGGCCATCCCGGTGCCGGTGGGGCCGTCGGCATCGCCGATCCGGAAGCCGGCCTCTCCTTCAGCTACAGCCCGAACCTGATGTGCGCGGGCGCCGGCATGGGCGAGCGGTGCGAGGCCCTGGTGCAGGCCGCCCTCGGCAAGCAAGCCATCATCTGATCAATGACCCCCAGGGAGGGGAAAAATGTCCGATTTCAAAGGAAAAGTGGCCCTGGTGACCGGCGGCAGTTCCGGCATCGGCGCCACGGTGGCCAAGGCGCTGGGCGCCCGGGGCGCCCATGTCGCCATCGTGGCCAGCAGTTCGGTCGCCAAGGCCGCCCCCGTGGTGGATGCGGTGAACGCAACCGGCGGCACCGCCCGCGCCTATGCCGCCGATGTCCGGGACGAGGTGGCGGTCACCGCCCTGCTGGACCAGGTGGTGGCGGATTTCGGGGGACTGGACATCCTGGTCAATGCGGCTGGCGTGTTCGAACCCAGCCCCATCGGCGACACGGCATCCGACACGATGAACCGCATGGTCGACATCAATCTGAAGGGCACCTGGAACTGCCTGCAGGCCGCCGTGCCGCATCTGAAGGCGCGCGGCCGTGGCAAGGTCCTGAATTTCGCGTCGGTGGCCGGAACCATCGGTGTCAAGGGGTTCGCCGTCTATTGCGCGTCCAAGGCCGCCATCGTCATGATGACGCGGGTGGCGGGGGCCGAACTGGCGCCGTTCGGCATCAATGTCAACGCGGTGGCCCCCGGCAACACCGAAACCCCGATGAACGAGGCCCTGCGCACCGCGCCGGAAATGGCCGAAGTGCTGGACGGCATGCGCCGCATGACACCCAGCGGCATCACCTTCTCCAAGCCGGAGGAGATCGCAGGGGCCGCCCTCTACCTGCTGTCCGATGCCGCCCGGCCCGTCTTCGGCACGACGCTGGTCATCGATGAAGGCATTTCGGCCGCCATCGGCTGAAACCATCGGCGCCCGGCGCTTGAGGGAACACGAAAGTAAAACAGGGGGATCGGGAATGACGGACATTATTCGCAAGGACAGTACCTATGCCTGGTACGTGGCGGTGCTGCTGTCCGTCGCCCACCTGATCTCCTTCGTGGACCGGTTCGTGATGAGCCTGGTCCTGGTGCCGATCAAGACCGAACTGCTGCTGAGCGATACGCAGTTGGGGCTGCTGCACGGCACGGGCTTCGTCATCCTCTATACCGTTGCCGCCATCCCGCTGGGCTGGATGGCCGACCGCGCCAATCGCCGCAACATCATCGTGGCCGGCATCCTGGTGTGGAGCCTGGCCACAGCGGCCTGCGGGCTCGCCACCTCGTTCAACAGTCTGTTCCTGGCGCGGGTCGCCGTGGGCTTCGGGGAAGCGGCGCTGGTGCCGGCCGCCATGTCGCTGATCGCGGCCTATTTCACCCGGGCGAAACTGTCGCGCGCCGTCAGCACCTTTACCATGGGCGCCTCGCTGGGCAAGTCGGTGGCCCTGATCGTCGGCGGCCTGATCCTGGCCTGGCTGACGGCGCGCGGCGGAGCCATGCTGCCGGGCCTGGGACACCTGTCGCCCTGGCAGGGATTGTTCATGGCCGCGGCCCTGCCCGGTCTGGTGGTGGCCCTGCTGCTGCTGACGGTAAAGGAACCGCCCCGGCCCGTGACCGGCGCCGACACGGCCAAGCCGGGGCTGCGGGATGTGTTCACCCATATCGGACGGCACCGGGCCGCCTATCTGCTTCATACGGCGGCGGCGGCATCGGCCATCCTGCTGGTGCAATCCTATGCCGCGTGGTCGCCCACCTTCTATATCCGCAATTTCGGCATGACGCCGGCGGAAGCGGGATATCTGGTGGGCATGGTGGTGCTGGTGGCGGGGCCGGCCGGCCACCTGACCGGTGGCTTCCTGACCGACCGCCTGCAGGCCAAGGGCGTCGGCGGCGCACCGGGGCTGGTCATCGGCACCATGCTGGTCCTGTCGATACCGCTGGCCGTCATCTTCTGCACGACGGACAATAAGGCCTTGTCCCTGGCCAGCTACGCCCTGTTGAACGTCACCATCACGGCTGCGGCCCCGCCGGGCCTGTCGGGCATCCAGTTGCTGACCCCGGAACGGCTGCGCGGCATCACCAGCGCCTGCTTCATGGCGGCCATCACCTTCACCGCCATCGGCCTGGGACCGGCCAGCATCGGCATCTTCACCGATCAGGTCTTTCAGGATGAAAAGGCGCTGGGGTCCTCGCTGCTGCTGGCAACCTTCATCTTCGGCATCCTGGGCGCCCTGTTCGCCTGGTTCAGCCGGGCGCCGGCACGGGCCGCCACGCTGGCCGAAACCTGATCCCCATCATCCATCGAAGCCACGACAAACGGCGGCCCTGAAGGCGCCGAAGGGGCGAGATTTGCCCCGAGATCCGGAGAAGACCCATGCGCAAATCCGACAAGGTCATCATCACCTGTGCCATCACAGGGTCGCTGCATACGCCGACCATGTCACCCTATCTGCCCATCACCCCGCAGCAGATCATCGAGCAGTCGGTGGAAGCGGCAGAGGCTGGTGCGGCCATCCTGCACCTGCATGCCCGCGACCCGATCGATGGACGCCCGTCCCCGGATCCCGACCTGTTCATGCAGTTCCTGCCGCAGATCAAGCAGCAGACCGACGCCATCATCAACATCACCACGGGCGGCGCGCCGGGTTTCAGCGAAGATGACCGGCTGGCCGCCCCCTTGCGCGCCCTGCCGGAAATGACCTCGCTGAACATGGGGTCGATGAATTTCGGCGTGTTCGGCCTGGCCGACAAATACCCGGAATGGAAGCATACCTGGGAGAAGCCGTTCCTGGAGGCCAGCAAGCGTTTCGCCGCCAACCATAATTTCGCGCTGATCGAACGCATCATCCGCGAACTGGGTGAAGGCCATGGCACCAAGTTCGAATATGAATGCTATGACCTGGGCCATCTCTACAATGTAGCGCATTTCGCCGAACGCGGCCTGATCAAGCCGCCCTTCCTGATCCAGGGCATCTTCGGCGTGCTGGGCGGCATCGGGGCCGATCTGGAAAACCTCACGGCGATGAAGCAGACGGCCGACCGCCTGTTCGGCAATGATTATTACCTGTCGGCCTTCGGCATCGGCCGCATGCAGATGCGGTTCCTGACCATGTCGGCCATGCTGGGCGGCAATGTCCGCGTCGGCCTGGAAGACAGCCTGATGATCGGACGCGGCCAACTGGCCAGGAGCAACGCCGAACAGGTGCGCAAGATCAGGACCATCCTGACGGAACTGGGCATGGACATCGCCACCCCGGACGAGGCCCGCGCCATGCTGGCGCTGAAGGGTCCGGATCGCGTTGCATTTTAAGGGTGGGAACAGATCATGCGCTTTGCAACCGATACCGGCGGCACCTTCACTGATCTTGTGGTGGAAGAGGATGATGGCCGGATCAGCATGTACAAGGCCTCCACCGTGCCGGGCGATCCGGTACAGGGGGTTCTGGCAGCCCTGACCCTGGCGGCGACGGATCGCGGGCTGGACCTGCCGACCTTGCTGGACCGTGGCGATACCTTCATCCATGGCACGACCCACGCCATCAACGCCATCATCACCGGCCGCACGGCGCGCACCGCCCTGCTGGTGACGGAGGGGCACCGCGATATCCTGACCCTGCGCGAGGGCGGGCGGATCGAGCCGTTCAACCACTCTGTCCCCTACCCCAAGCCCTTCGTGCCCCGTGCGCTGACCTTCGAGGTGCCGGAGCGGCTGATCCATGACGGGTCGGTCCACCAGTCGCTGGATGAGGTGGCGCTGGCCGCCATCATCGACCGGCTGCGGGCGGAGAAGGTGGAGGCGGTGGCCGTCTGCCTTCTCTGGTCCACCATCAATCCCGCGCATGAGGTGCGGGTGGGCGAGGCGCTGGCGGCGGCACTGCCGGGTGTGCCGGTCAGCCTGTCGCATCAGGTGAACCCAAGCCTGCGCGAATTCCGCCGGGCGTCGTCCACCGCCATCGACGCCGCCCTGAAACCCCTGATGGGCCGCTATCTGGGCGGACTGGAAGCGCGGATGCGCGAGGCGGGATTCAAGGGCAAGGTGATGGTGCTGACCAGTTCCGGCGGCATGATGCCGGCGGCAGAGGTGGCGGCAAACCCCATCCGCATCATCAATTCCGGCCCCTCCATGGCCCCCATCGCCGGTCAGCATTATGCCGACCTGGAAGGCAACGGCGACAGCGTCATCGTGGCCGATACGGGCGGCACCACCTACGACATCTCCCTGGTGCGCGGCGGTCGGGTGCCGATGACGCGGGAATTGTGGATCGGGCAGCCGACGCGCGGCCATCTGGTGGGCTATCCGTCGGTGGAGGTGAAAAGTGTCGGTGCCGGCGGCGGCTCCATCGCGCGGGTCGATGCCGGCGGCTTGCTGCATGTCGGGCCGGAAAGTGCCGGTGCCGTGCCGGGTCCCGTCTGCTATGGCCGGGGCGGCACCCGCCCCACGGTCACCGACGCCTCCCTGGCCCTTGGCTTCCTGGACCCCGACTTCTTCCTGGGCGGTTCCATGAAGCTGGACCTGGCCGGCGCACGCGACGCCATCGGCCATCACGTCGCCACCCCGCTGGGCATCAGTGTGGAGGAAGCGGCCTGGAGCATCATCCACCTGTCGACGGAAAACATGGTGCAGGCCATCGCCGACATCACGGTGGCACAGGGCATCGACCCGGCCCGGTCCGTGCTGATCGGCGGCGGCGGGGCGGCGGGGCTGAATTCCACCTTCATCGCGCGCCGTCTGGGCTGCGAACGGCTGATCATCCCGGAAACGGGGGCGGCGCTGAGTGCGGCCGGCGCCATGATGTCGGAAGTGACGGGCGAATTTGCCACCAGCCTGTTCACCAGCACGGCACGGTTCGATTTCGCCAGGGTGAACGCGGCGCTGGCCGACCTGACGGCCCAATGTGCCGCCTTTGCCGCCCGGTCCGGCGACCCTTCGCGCCCTGCCGAGCCCGTCATCGTGGCGGAAGCCCGGTATGAGAACCAGGTCTGGGACATCGATGTCACCCTGCCCCTGCATCAGTTCGCCGGCGCTGAGGATGTGGAGCATTTCCGCCGCACCTTCGATGCGGCCCACCAGCAGATCTTCACCATCGACGATCCCACCTCGGCCGTGGAGATCGTGGGGTTGCGGGCCACCATCCGCTGTCAGGTCCGGCCCTTTACCGAATTCCGGCTGGGCGCCGCTGCGGCAGCGGCGGGACAGGAGCGCAGCCGGTCGGCCTGGTTCAAGGAAACCGGCTGGGTCGATACCGCCATCCACCGGCTGGAAGCGATGGAAGCGGACCGGGTGATGGCGGGTCCCTGCATCATCGAAAGCGCCTTCACCACCATCGTCGTCGATCCCGGTGCCACGGCGCAGCGGTCGGCGGCGGGCAGCATCCTGATCCATCCGGCCGGCCGGGCGGGCGTGAAGGGGGAACAAGCATGAGCGACATGAAACTGAACGGCGCCGATCTTGCCATCCTGAACAGCCGGTTCGAGGGCGTGGTGCGCAAGATGGCCAACACGCTGCTGCGCACCGGACGGTCGGGCGTGCTGAACCGCGCACGGGATTTTTCCTGCTGCATCGTCACCGATGCGGGCGACCTGCTGGCCGCGGCGGAAAGCCTGCCCATCCATGTGCTGGCCGGGCCGGACATGATGGCCCGCACCATGAAGCAGTTCCACCCGGTGCTGAAACGCGGCGACGCCTTCCTGCATAATTCGCCCTATCACGGCTGCTCGCATCCGGCCGACCTGACCCTGCTGGTCCCCGTCATCGATGATGACGGCACCCACCGGTTCACGGTGCTGGCCAAGGCGCATCAGGCCGATATCGGCAATTCCGAACCCACCACCTATATGGGCAATGCCCGCGACCTGTATCATGAGGGCGCGCTGATCTTCCCGGCGGTGCAGGTTCAGCGGGACTATCAGGATATCGCCGACATCATCCGCATGTGCGAGATGCGTATCCGCGTGCCCGAGCAATGGCGCGGTGATTATCTGGCCATGGTCGGCGCCGTCCGCATCGGGGAGAAGGAACTGCTCGCCATGGGGCGGGAGGTCGGCTGGGACCGGCTGGAAACCTTCTCCGGCCAGTGGTTCGACTATTCAGAGGCCGCCATGGTGGAGGCGCTGGCCAACCTGCCGGACGGACAGGCCCAGGCCAGCAGCACCCATGACGCCTTCCCCGGCATGCCGGAAACCGGCGTCACCATTACCGCCAAGGTGGCGGTGGACAGTGCCGCCCGGCGTATCCGGGTCGACCTGACAGATAATCCCGACAGCCTGCCCTGCGGCATGAATCTCAGCGAGGCCTGCGCCCGGACCGCGGCCATGATCGGCGTGTTCAATTCCCTGGACCACCGCGTGCCCAAGAATGCCGGCGCCTTCCGCCGCATCGACGTCGTACTGCGGCGGGGCTGCATCGCCGGCATCACCGAACATCCCTATAGCTGTTCCACCGCCACCACCAACATCGCCGACCGCGTGGCCAATGCGGTGCAGGTAGCCGTTGCCGACCTGGGCGACGGGTTCGGCATGGCGGAGGTGGGGGCCGTGATCGCACCGTCCGCCGGGGTGATTTCCGGCATCGATGCCCGCACCGGCAAAGCCTTCGTCAATCAGATCTTCCTGGCCTTCTCCGGCGGGGCGGCCAGCCCGCAGGCCGACGCCTGGTGGACCACGGCCCATGTCGGCAATGCCGGCATGTGCTGCATCGACGGGGTGGAACTGGACGAGCTTTACCAGCCGCTGCTGGTGAAGCGGCGCGGGTTCCTGCCCGACAGCGAGGGGCCGGGCCGCTTCACGGGTGCGCCCTCCACCATCGTGGAATTCGGGCCGCTGGTCGGTGCCTTCGACATTGGCTATGGCTCCGACGGGCATGTGAATGCGCCGCTGGGCGTGCGCGGCGGCGGGACGGGTGGCCGGGCCGATCAGTGGCTGGACCGGGCCGATGGCGAGCGCGAGGCGCTGCCCGCCTGCGCCCTGGTCAATGTCCGGGCGGGTGACATGATCACGGCCGTGTCCGCCGGTGGAGGCGGTTACGGCGATCCCCGGTCGCGGATACCGGAGAGCGTGGCCGACGCCGTGCGCGAAGGCTATCTGTCGCCGGAACGTGCCCGCGACATCTATCGCGTGGCCCTGGATACGACCGGCCATCCCGATCTTTCCGCCACGCAGGCATTGAGGGCCGCATCATGAAGCAGCGTGTCATCGTTACGGCCGGTGCCGCCGGCATCGGCCTGGCCATTGTCGAACGGTTCCTGGCCGCCGGCGCCGACGTCGCCATCTGCGACGCCGATCAGGGCCGGCTGGACAAGGCGGTCCAGGCCCATCCCGGCCTGATCGCCATGGCATTGGACGTGTCGGATGCCGATGCGGTGGACCGGTTCGTCCGCCTGGTCGGCGAGCGATGGGGCGGGGTCGATACCCTGGTCAACAATGCCGGCATCGCCGGGCAGATCGGTCCCCTGACCGATATCTGCGACCAGGGCTGGCGCACCTGCTTCGAGGTGAATGTGCATGGCGCCTTTTTCATGATGCGGGCCGTCACCCCGCTGATGAAGGCGCAAGGCGGCGGGTCCATCGTCAATATCTCCACCGGTTCCGTCACGACGCTGCCCGTCAACCGCTCCCCCTATATCGCGTCGAAATGGGCGCTGGAGGGGCTGACGCGGGCGGCAGCACGGGAGTTGGGACCCGACAATATCCGGGTCAACGCCATCCGGCCCGGCTTCGTGGACAGCGAACGCATGCGCGGCATCATGGCCGGCATCGCCGCCGGGCGCGGCACCGATGCCGCGACGGTGGAGGCGGAGTTCCTGCGCTATATCTCGCTGCGCGCCAAGATCCAGCCGGAAGAGATCGGCGACATGGCCGTCTTCCTGTCATCTGACGCGGCCAAGCATGTCACGGGGCAGCTGATCGCCGTCGACGGCAATGTCGAATGGGAATGACGCCCCGTGGCGCGTCGCCAGGCCGCCGGATGGCGGCACCGGCAATTGAGGCCGGTGATCGGTTTCGATCACCGGGACGTGTCATCAGAAAGGAACCGGCCATGGCCCGCATCCCCCCGCTGACCGCCGATGACATGGCGGCACGCGGCATCGACCTGTCCTTCATCGGCGACGATTTCCACGAACTGCCCAACTCTGTGCCCACGCTGGCCTGGCGGCCCGACATCCTGAAGGCCAGCGGCGCCCTGTGGGCCGCCATCATGCTGTCGGGCACGGTCGATCCCGGCCTGAAATGGATGGCGGGATACATGGCCAGCATGGCCGCCGGCTGCCGCTATTGCTCCGCCCATACCGGCACCGCGACGGCAGGCAATGGCGTTCCGGCCGAAAAGCTGGCGGCCATCTGGGATTTCGAGCGCAGCCCGCTGTTCAGCGATGCCGAACGGGCGGTTCTGCGCGTCGCCATTGGCGCAGGCCAGGTGCCGAACGCCGTCAGCGATGATGATTTTGCCGAACTGGCCCGGCATTTCAGCCGGGAACAGCAAGTCGAAATCGTATCCGTCATTGCGCTCTACGGCTTCTTCAACCGCTGGAACGACACGGTCGGCACCACGCTGGAGACCTCCCCCCGCCTGTTCGCCGAAAAACACCTGACGCCGCATGGCTGGGAAATCGGCAAGCATGGCTGATCCGGGAGGGAGCCGGGAGGGATGCTCAGCCCGCCCCCGGCTCCCCCACCGGTCAACCGGCGCCGTGCAGGGCCCGCAGACGGGTCTTGTCGATCTTGCCCGTCCCGGCCAGCGGCATGTTGTCCAGCCGGATGATCTCATCCGGCAGCCACCAGGACGCCACCTTGCCCTTCAACGGCGCCAGCAGCGCCTCGTCACTGACCGGTGTGCGCGTTTCCACCAGCAGCACGGGCCGCTCACCCCATTTCGGATGGGTGCGCCCGATGACGGCAACCAGCGACACTTCCGGCAGGCTCCCGACCAGGGCCTCGATCTCCACGGGATTGATCCATTCCCCGCCCGACTTGATCAGGTCCTTGGCACGGCCCGTGATCATCAGGTTGCCGGCCGTGTCGATACGGGCCAGATCACCTGTCGGGAACCAGCCGGCCGCGTCTGTCGCCGGCCGGTCCTGCCCGAAATAACGGTCGATCACGGCAACCCCGCGCACGCGCAGATGGCCTTCCACCCCCCGCTGTTCGGGCAGTGGCACCCCATCCCCATCGGTCAGCAGCAGGTCGACGCCCACCGCCGGCCGGCCGGACAGGGCGGCGTTGCGGACCGGGTCGCCGATGGGGGCCACGGTGCCGGCCGGGGACAGTTCCGTCATGCCCCAGGTGGTCTGCACGATGACGCCCAGCCGGCGCTCGATCCGTTCCATCAGGGCCGGCGGCAGGGGGCTGCCACCGACGATGACCCTTTTCAGACTGGGCAGTTCCCCGCCCACCGCTTCCATATGGTCCACCAGCCCCAGCCAGACCGTGGGCACCCCCGCCCCTATGGTCACCCCTTCGGATGCGATCAAGCGGGCCAGGCTGGCGCCGTCCGTGTGCCGGCCGGGCAGGATCAGCCCGCCGCCCACGGCCGGCATGGCGAACGGCATGCCCCAGGCGCTGGCATGGAACATGGGAACTGCCACCAGCACACGATCGCGTCCCGACAGGGCCATGACATCGGTCTGCAAGAGCTTGGCCGCATGCAGGAAGTTGGAACGGTGGGTATAGGTGACGCCCTTGGGTGATCCCGTGGTGCCGGAGGTGAAGCACAGGCCGGCCGGCGCCGTTTCGGGAAAGCCGCCCCATTGCGCATCACGCGGTGCCGTTTCGATCAGCGGCTCCAGGGATGTGGCCATGGCCCAGTCGTCGGGTGCCGACCCGTCGATGACAAGGACATGGGCGATGCCCGGTGCCAGCGCCGCGACCCGCCGCGCCAGACCCACCTGATCGGCGCTGGCCACCAGGATGCGGGCTTCGGACTGGCCCAGCATCGCTGCCAGTTGCTCGGCCGTCAGGCGGGGGTTCAGCGTGTGGCAGACGGCACCCATCCCCATGACGGCATACCATACCTCCACATGCGCCTGACTGTTCCAGGCCAGCGTGGCAACCCGGTCGCCCTGCCGCATGCCATATCCCGCCAGGATGGAGGATACGGCCAGGCAGCGGTCCATCAGGGCCGCATAGCCGATGCGGGAAGGCTCGGCCCCTTCACGCGCCGTCACGATTTCGGCATCGGGATGCCATTTCGCGGCGTGGCGCAGGAACTGATCCAGCGTCAGGGGAAAATCCTGCATGGTTCCGTCCAGCATCAGCACTCTCCGCCATTCTGCGGCAATACCGGGGATATGACGCCCGTGTTCCAGTTCCATTGCAGGGTGCCCGCTGCCCGGCGGCGGCACATGGCCGTCTCGTGCAGGTCGAACATCCCTTCCATCAGCCGGTGACCCGGCCGGGGGGTGTCGGCGAACGCCATAAAGCCGCGGTCCTGTCCGTAAGCGGGCCAGTCCGGCTGTCCCGTCGCCACGGGTCTGCCGTCACGGGCGAAGCTGGCCCAGTAATCGGTCATGGCCGATGACAGGGCACGCTCGGCCGGGCTGTCCGGCGCCTTGGGCCAATAGGCCGGCGTGTGCTTCATCGTGCCGAAGACATAGGGGATTTCCGCGGCATGGAAGGCGTTCAACCCCTTCTCCGCCGCAGCCGGATAGGCATGGTCGAAGAAATAATAATAGGCGTCACGGCCCAGCGCCGTCTGGTCGCGGACCAGCCGTTCCGACGTCCAGGCGTAAAGCGCGTCGCGCGTCACGGCCAGCATGCTCTCCTCCAGATCGTCGGAGGGGTAGAGCCGCAGGAACGAGCCCGCCAGATCGCCGTATTTCTCCGCGATCACCGTCTCATAGGCCTTGGCATCGGCGGGCTTGGGGGGCAGCAGGTGGCGCAGGGACCGGATTTCCCCGCCATTGAAGCCGGTCAGGATGGGAACGGGCGCCTGTTCGCCCCGGTCGAACACGTCCACCAACTGTCCGGTCAGCACCTTGCCATCCACGGTGCCCAGCGGGAAATAGTTGAGCCGGGCGCCGACATCCGCCAGGGCCTGTGCATCCATGGCCCGCATGGACGCCACGTCCGTCGCACCGGCCTGCGCGACGATATAGGCGCCGATCGCCTCGGCCGCAAACTCGCCATGGTTCGGCTGTTTCAGTTCGGGGCCGGAAATCATGTAGCCGCTCTGCACGATGGCCTTGGCGAACAGCCCCTTGGCCAGGGGCGATGCCATCAGGTACATGACCGACAGCGCACCGGCGGACTCACCCGAAATGGTGACATTGCCCGGGTCGCCGCCGAAGGCCGCGATATTGTCGCGTACCCAGCGCAAGGCCTCGATTTGGTCCAGCAGACCGTAATTGCCGGAAATCCCGTCCGGGTTCTCGGCACTCAGGCCCGGATGCGCCATGTAGCCCAGCACACCCAGCCGGTAATTGATGGAGACGACGATCACCCCGCGCCCAGCCATGGCGGTCCCGTCATACATGGCATTGTAGCCGCGGCCATTGATCAGGGTGCCGCCATGGATCCAGATCAGCACCGGCGCAGCCTTCGCCCCGTTCTGCCCGGCCCCCGTGGGTACCGTGATGTTCAGGGTCAGGCAATCCTCTCCCGTCGCCGGGGGCGGATTGGTATAGACGCTGGTGGTGGTCGCCCTGGGCTGGACGCAGGCCAGGCCGGGTGATCCGGCGTCACGGACACCCTGCCAGGGGGGCAGGGGTTCCGGCGCCTTCCAGCGTCGGGGCCCGACCGGCGGCTGCGCATAGGGGATGCCGTTGAAGACATGTGTGTCGCCGCTGACGCGGCCTTCCAGGATGCCGGCCGGGGCCTGCACCCTGGGATGGTCCTGGGCCGCGGCGCCAAAGGCCAGCAGGCCGGCGGCGGCACAGGCGCCAAGATGACGGGAAAGACGCATCAGAAGGCTCCGTTGCGGCTGGCCTCCCGCTTCAACACCCGCGCCAGCACCAGATAGAGGGCAATGGCCAGGAAATAGAAGGGGATGAGCGTGTAGAAGGCGAGTTGCAGGGAATTGTCGGGGTTGGTGGCCCGGAAATAGTCGCTGGCGGCCCCCAGATATGTCGGCCCCAGCCCCAGCCCGATCAGGTTCATGACCAGCAGCAGCAGCGCGCCGGACAATACCCGCTGATTGGGCCGCACCTCTTCCTGAACCAGCGTCACAGCAGGCGAGAGGAAGAAATAGTTGAGAACGGTGGGGCCGGCCAGGAACAGCAGCGCCAGTTCCCAGCCCGGCGCCCAGACGAAGCCGACGAAGAAGGGCACGGACAAGGCCAGGCCCACAGCGGGAATGATGGCATAGGCCTGTCTGTACCGGGCGGCGAACCGGTCGATCAGCCGGCCCGACGCGAACATGCCGATGGAAATGCCGATG
>NZ_JBLTXA010000043.1:0-30372 GCF_048066175.1 Niveispirillum fermenti
GGCAGTGGAGCGGGCCTGGGCCGCCGGCTGGATCGAGCAGATCCTGCGTCAGGAGGGCATCAAAGTCGATCCGGCCGCGCGCGAGCACGTCTGGTCGGCCCTGGCTTCGCTGGCCTCGGCGCCGCCGGCACAGCGGACCCTGACCGGGCTGGCGGCGCTGCTGCAAGCGGCACCGCTGAAGCAGGCGCTGCGGCCCTATTGTCTGGGCGGTGCTCATGGCCGGCTGCTGGATGCCGAGGCCGAGCGTCTGGGTGCTTCGGATGTCCAGGCCTTCGAGACCGAGGGGTTGATCGGCACGGCCGCCGCCCTGCCGGTGCTGACCTATCTGTTCCACCGCATCGAGGCCCGGCTGGACGGGCGTCCGACCTTGCTGATCATCGACGAGGGCTGGCTGGTGCTGGAGGAGGAGGGCTTCGCCCGCCAGCTGCGCGAATGGCTGAAGACCCTGCGCAAGAAGAACGCCGCCGTGATCTTCGCCACGCAGTCCCTGGCCGATATCGAGCGCAGCCCCATCGCGCCGGTGCTGATCGAGAGCTGCCCGACGCGGCTGTTCCTGCCCAACGAGCGGGCACTGGAGCCACAGATCGCCGGCATCTATCGCCGTTTCGGGCTGAACACCCGGCAGGTCGGCATCATCGCCGCGGCCACGCCCAAGCGCGACTATTACTGCCAGTCGCCCCAGGGCAACCGGCTGTTCGAGCTGGCGCTGGGCGAGGTGGCCCTGGCCTTCACGGCCGTCTCCTCCAGGACCGACCATGCGGCCATCACCGAGACGCTGGCCCGCCAGGACAAGGCCGGTTTCGCCGCGGCCTGGCTACGCCGGCGCGGCCTCGACTGGGCCGCCGACCTGCTGGCCGATGGGGAGGATGCATCATGAGAGCTTGTCACCGCTGGCTGGCCGCCGCTGCCGTCTCGCTGGCGCTGGGCGCGGAGGCATCCGGCCTCACCGTCTACGACCCCAGCAACCATGCCCAGAACCTGTTGCAGGCGGCCCGCGCCCTGGAACAGATCCATAACCAGGTGGCTTCCCTTCGCAACCAGGCGCAGATGCTGCTGAACCAGTCCCGGCATCTGGCCGGCCTGCCGCTGTCGCTGCAAACCGACATCGACGGCACCTTCGCCCGCATCCAGGGGCTGCTGCACCGGGCCAACGGCATCACCTACAATGTCGAGACGCTGGAGCGGCAATTCAATGAGGCCTATCCCGACCGCATTGATCCGGCCCTGCCGGATGCGCGGCTGCTGGCCGATGCCCGCCACCGCTGGGACCTGTCGCTGACCGGATACCGCCAGTCCCTGACTGTCGGGGCCGGTGCCGTGGAGAACCTGGCGACCGTGCAGGCCCGCACCAGCACCTTGGTCGATGCCAGCCAGTCGGCCGTCGGCGGCCTGCAGGCGGCGCAGGCTGGTAACCAGCTGCTGGCCGTGCAGTCGCAGCAGCTGGCCGACCTCACGGCCCTGCTGGCGGCCAATGCGCGGGCCGACGCCCTGGCGCAGGCCCGGCTGGCGAGCGACGCGCTCCAGGCACGGGAACAGTATCGGCGCTTCCGGCAGATCGAACCCTATCAGCCCCAGCCCGTCCGCATGTTCACCGAATGAGGGAGGCCAGGATGCGCGGGACCAGGATCGTCGCCTTGCTCTGCCTGTACACGGCCCTGCTGATGCTGGGCGCGGTCGGGGCAGGCCTGCTGGCCCGGCGGCCGGAACCGCCGCCACCGACAGCAACGCTCGTGGCACCGGAGGTCGCGGCCCTGCATGCCGAGTTGCGGCGCTGCCGTGAATTGGGGCTGGCGGCGGCAGAGGATGAGGGTTGCCGGGGCACCTGGGCGGAGATGCGGCGGCAGTTCATGGGCCGGGGGGATGCGCCATGAACAATACCGGCATCATCGACCATTTCCTGGCCGTCTTCACCCGCTATATCGACAGCGGCTTCGGCCTGCTGGGCGGGGAGGTCGCCTATCTCAGCTCGGCGCTGATCGTCCTCGATCTGACCCTGGCAGGGCTGTTCTGGGCCTGGGGGGCAGACGAGGACATCCTGCACCGGCTGGTGCGCAAGACGCTTTCCATCGGCTTCTTCGCCTTTCTCATCGGCAATTTCAACCAGCTGGCCCGCATTCTGTTCGACAGCTTCACGGGCCTGGGCCTGAAGGCCGGCGGCTCGACCCTGGACGCGGCCGGCTTCCTGCAACCGGGAAGGCTGGCCGATGCCGGGCTGACGGCGGCGCAGCCGCTGCTGGACGGGGCCGAGGCGCTGATGGGCTTCGGCAGCTTCTTCGAGAATTTCGTGCTGATCATCGTGCTGATGCTGGCCTGGCTGCTGGTGGTGGCGGCGTTCTTCCTGCTGGCCATCCAGCTCTTCGTGACGCTGATCGAGTTCAAGCTGACGACGCTGGCAGGATTCGTGCTGATCCCCTTCGCGCTGTTCGGTCGTACCGCCTTCCTGGCGGAGAAGGTGCTGGGCAACATCGTCGCCTGTGGCGTCAAAGTGCTGGTCCTGGCCGTCATCGTCGGCATCGGCTCCGGCCTGTTCGGGGAATTCGCCGTCGATTTCGCCGGCCGGCAGCCGACCATCGGCGAGGCCATGTCCATGGTGCTGGCCGCCCTGTCTCTGTTCGGGCTGGGCATCTTCGGGCCCGGTATCGCCACCGGCCTGGTATCCGGGGCGCCGCAGCTCGGGGCCGGGGCTGCCGTCGGCACCGGTCTGGCCGCCGGTGGCCTGGGGGCTGCCGCTGTCATGGGCGCCGGGCTGGCGGCCATGGCGGGTGCCGGCCGCGCCGTCGGTGCCATGGCCCAGGGCGGCGCCCGTCTCGCCGGGGGCGCCCAGACTGCCTACCGGCAGGGTGGCAAGGCCGGTGCCGCCGCTTCCACATCACCGTTGCGCCAGGCGGCGACCAGGGCCGGTGCGGCCATGCGGGACAGCTATCGGGCCGGCAGTGGCACTGCTCCGGCGCCATCCCCAGCGTTTGCAACTACCGAACCCGGCCCACCGGCCTGGGCACAGGCCATGAAGCGCCGGCAGACCATGGCGCATGGAGCGGCCCTGGCTGCGCACAGCGTCGCTTCCGGTGATGGCGGCGGCGGCTCGGCCTCGGTTCCCCTCCAGCAGGATGACAAATGATGAACCCGTTCCGCCGTGCCAGTGCGCATTACGGCCGTACCCCACAGCCCGAGACGCCCTATCAACGGGCGGCCCAGGCCTGGGACGAGCGCATCGGCGCCGCCCGCGTGCAGGCCCGCAACTGGCGGCTGATGGCCTTCGGCTGCCTGGGCCTCGCCATGGGGCTGGCTGGCGCGCTTGTCTGGCAGGTCTCGCGCGGCACCATCATCCCCTGGGTGGTGCAGGTGGATGGCCAGGGTGCCGCCCAGGCCGTGGGACCGGCCGTCGCCGACTATAGTCCCACCGACGCCCAGGTCGCCTGGCACTTGGCCCGCTTCATCGAGCAGGTGCGATCGCTGCCGGCCGATCCCGTGGTGCTGCGGCAGAACTGGCTGCGCGCCTATGAGTTCACCAGTGACCGGGGGGCCGCCGCCCTCAACGACCATGCCCGCGCCGACGACCCGTTCGGCCGTGTCGGCACTCAGCAGGCCGCCGTGGACATCGCCAGCGTGCTGCGCGCGTCGGACGAAAGTTTCCGCGTCGCCTGGACCGAGCGCCATTACCGCGACGGTGCCCTGGCGGCCACGGAGCGCTGGACCGCCATCCTCACCATCACGATCCAGCCCTCCCGCGATGCCGACCGGCTGCGCCGGAACCCGCTGGGCATCTATGTCACCGCCTTCAGCTGGTCGAAGGAGCTTGCACCATGATGCCGCCGACACTTCCCCTGGCGGGCTGCCTGCTGCTGGCAACGGCCCTGGCAGGTTGCACCGCGCCGCCGCGCCGGCCCCCCGTCATCGCCTATGACGATGCCGTTCCGGCCGCGCCAATGGCAGAACCGTCCCGGCCCGTCGAACTGGTCGAGGTGCCGACGCCCTTGCCGCTGCCCGGGCAGTTGAAGCCGGCGCCGGTGACCGCCGAGCTGCCCGATCCCGCCAGCCGGGTGGCGCTGGCCAATGCCGCGGCCAGGATAGAGCCGGTGCGGGACGGCTACATCAACGCCATGCAGGTCTATCCCTATAGCGAGGGCGCCCTCTACCAGCTCTACGCCGCCCCGGGGCAGGTGACGGACATCGCTCTCCAGGAAGGCGAGCGCCTGGTCGGCAGCGGTCCGGTGGCGGCCGGCGACACCGTGCGCTGGATCATCGGCGACACCGAGAGCGGCAGCGGCGCGGCCAGGCGTATCCATGTCCTGGTCAAGCCGACCCGACCCGGCCTGGTCACCAACCTTGTCATCAACACCGACCGCCGCACCTACCATCTCGAACTGCGCTCGACGGAGGAGACCTACATGGCCTCGGTCTCCTGGCTCTATCCGCAGGACCAGCTTATCGTGCTCCGCCGCCGCAACGAGGTTGCCGAGGCGGCTGATCCCGTCGCCAGCGGCATCGACGTGACGGCGTTGAATTTCCGTTACGTCATTGATGGCGACGAACCGCCCTGGCGGCCGCTGCGCGCCTATGATGATGGCCGGCAGGTCTTCATCGAATTCCCCGCCGGCATCGCCCAGGGCGAGATGCCGCCGCTGCTGGTCATCGGACCGGAGGGACAGGGCGAACTGGTGAACTACCGGGTGCGGGGCCGGCACATGATCATCGACCGGCTGTTTGCGGCGGCGGAACTGCGGCTGGGGACGGAACCGCAGCAGGTGGTCCGCATCGCCCGCAGAGACGGGAAGCGGCCGTCATGAGCGGGGCGGCACCGATGGAGCCCGTGGACCTACGGCTGCGGCCGGATCCGCCGCGCGTTGTCCGCCTGTCGCGCCGGGTGGTGTTGCTGGCGGCCCTGGTGGCAGGGCTCACACTGGGCGCCATCCTGGTCATGACGCTGCGCGAGCGGCGTCAGGAGATCCTGCCGAACCGGCACAATATCGACAGTCACGCGACGGCGGACGGCATCGCGGGTCTGCCGCGTGATTATGGTGACGTCCCCAAGCTGGGTCCGCCGCTGCCGGGCGACCTGGGCCGGCCGCTGCTCGCCTTGCAACAGGGCGCGTCGGCGGACGCAGCATCGGCGATGCCTCTGCCCGATCCGCGACAGCAGCCGCTGATCCAGGAACAGGAGGCGGCCCGGATGAGCCGCCTGTTTGTCGGCGGCAACAGTCGGTCCCAAGAGACCACGAGGCCGGAGCAGACTGCATCAGCCATTTCCGATGGCGGCAGCGCAGCGCCGACGCTGGCACCGGATCGGCAGCAGGCCTTCCTCGACGCGCCGGTCGACCAGCAGGTTGTCAGCCGCGAACGTCTGGCCGATCCCCCATCGCCATACCTGCTCCAGGCTGGCGCCATCATTCCGGCGGCCCTTGTCACTGGCATCCGGTCCGACCTGCCGGGACAGGTCACCGCCCAGGTGACCGAAAACGTCCATGATAGTCTGACAGGCCGCCATCTCCTCATTCCCCAGGGGGCACGGCTGGTCGGGCGCTATGACAGCCAGGTTGCCTTCGGCCAGAGCCGGCTGCTGCTGGCCTGGACGCGCCTGATCCTGCCGGATGGCCGGTCGCTTCTGCTGGAAGGGCTTCCCGGCACCGATCCGCAGGGGCAGGCCGGATTGGAGGATGACACCGATTATCATTGGGGCGGACTGTTCAAGGCGGCGCTGCTGTCCACCCTGCTGGGCATCGGCGCCGATGCCGGCGTGGATGATGAGGAAAGCGCGCTCATCCACGCCTTGCGCAGGGGCGGCCAGGACACCGTCAGCCAGACCGGCCAGGAAATTGTCCGCCGCCAGCTCTCCATCCAGCCCACACTGACCATCCGGCCGGGCTTTCCGGTCAAGGTGATGGTGACCCGTGACCTTGTGCTGGAGCCCCTGATCGCGAATGGGATCAACCGCCATTCGGCTTCCAGGGCGGATACCGTTCCTTGAGCAGCGTCAGGAAGCGCTTGCGGACCGGGTTGTCATTGGCCTCGTTCCAATAGGCGCTGCTGCGAACAAGTGTCGGACTGGTACCATCATGGAGCTCCCGGTAGACCACGCCAGGCACCTGCAAGCCGGCATAGGCTTCCGTCAGCAGCGTGACGCCTCTCCCCATGCCGACGAGCGTCAGCAGGCTTTCAAGGCTGACATCTTGCTGACAGATACCCAAAGCATCGCCGGGAGAGACAACCTTGCTTTTCAGGAGGTCCAGCAATTCGGGGCCGGGATCGCGGCGGCTGATCTGAATAGTTTCGCCTTTCAGGTCCGGCCAGGAAAGCTGTGAACGTCCGGCAAGCAGGTGCTGTTCGGGCAGTGCCGCTACAATCTGCTCGGTCCACAGGGGTAGCAGGCTGCAATCGTCCACTGGCGCCTGCCCAAGCAGAAATGCGATATCGATTTCGTAGATCGCCAGTCCTTCCAGCAATTGACGGCGGCTGCCCTCCTTGATGCCCAGCTCCACGTCTGGAAAGCGCAGAAGGAATTCTTGCAGTATCGGCCGCAGTGGGCTGCTCGCGAAGGAGGTGCAGAGCCCGGCGGTCAGACGGCCAGCTTGGCCCTTGCCGACCTTGCGGGCTGCATCAATGATTTCCGTTATGTTCCGCAACACCTGCGCGGCGGCGCGCAGAAAGGTCAGCCCCATCGGCGTCGGCCTGACACCCTTGTTCGAACGTTCGAACAAGGTGATGCCCAGGTGGCTCTCCAATTCCTGGATCGACCGGCTCAGAGTGGATTGCTGGACACTCAAAGTCTCTGCTGCGCGACGAAGACCTCGTTGCTCCATGGCAGCGACAGCTGCACGCAGATGGCGGAGGTCGATCATTATCTTCCTATCTAAGTGTCTGTCCGGGAGGGTATTGAACTGGTTCAATGAGATAGGAAATGGGTTGCAGGCGGTGACGCTGGCGTGATTCTGTCCGTCGTTGAAACAAATGGGACATCGGGTTGATTTTGCGAACGGAGGTTCTGGCTCGTTGCGGGGTGATGTTAAGCGACCTGCCCACGCCCGCGACCTGCTGGCGTGCAACTGCATCGAGGCGTTCGAAATGCGGAAGGTGATAGTCCCTGGGCGTATAAAGTGTGACTGCAATTCTTCCTGTCATCGCGCCCAAATTGCATCGACCAGCAGCCGAGTCCGACTGGGCTACGCGCCACGAGATGCGAGGTTACAGCCACGCCGAACCAGACCCCGGTGAGGTCCAATCACCAGGGTCTGGTCTCAGGTGGTAGCCCCTGCGAGTATAGTATCCTCATTGAAGAGCTTCCCCATTGTATCAATCAACGAGGGATCATTCAGGTCGAACAGGGATGCGTTGCCGCCGATCCACTGGAAATCATGTTTCAGGCGGGTGATCAGCCAGTCGTTTCCCTGTTTGATGAACCGGACCTCGTACCAGCCATATTGCGCATTTTCGGAGGCACCGAAATCGGTCTGCCTCCAGTGGCGAGAGGTCATGTAGACCAGCGCGTCTGCATGGTCGCCCTCCACATTGATGTCCCAGTTGGAGTAGCTGTGGTGGCGCCGGACGGGGGCCAGGATTTGGCTGGCGAACAGCGTAAACAGGTCCGGGTCGACTTGCACGATGGGCTGACCGGTGAGGCGCTGGAAATCGACGGTGATGGGGTCGGTAAAGCAGGACCGGTAGGCAGCCCAGTCGCCCGTGTCCAAGGCGCGGCCGAACCGCAGCATCACCTTCTTAACCGCTTCGCGTTCCCACAGGTTCACGACCATCTCATCCCTGGTCATATCGTTCCTCCTTGTCGTTGCTTTTTGAAATTCGGTCACCAGGCCCGCACGCCGCCATCCACGGCGATGTCGGCCCCGGTCACGTAACTGGCATCCTCGCTGGCCAGGAAGGCGGCCACGCTGGCCACCTCCTCCGGCTGGCCCATCCGGTTCAGCATGGCGCGACCCAACTGCACGCGCGACCAGTCGGGATCTTCCTTGATCATGCGCGTCTGCGTCGTCTCGATGGTGCCTGGCGACAGGCTGTTGACGCGGATGCCATGGTGGCGGCCTTCCATCGCCAGTTGCCGGGTCATGGCCAGCACTCCGCCCTTGGCCGCGCAGTGCGCCAGCCCCGGCAGCCGCTCAATCCCTACCCAGGCCGACATAGAAGCGTTGTTGACGATGGCGCCACCGCGCTTCTTCAGAGCCGGCCAGGCGGCGCGTGTCATGCGGAACACAAGGTCCAGTTCCTGGTTGATGGTTCGCGCCCATGTGGCGTCGTCCATCTCCTCGATCCAGGCGAAATAGGCCATGGCGCCATTGTTGAACAGGACGTCGATGCCGCCGTGATGCCCGATTGCGGCGGTGACGACGCGCTCGCAATCCTCTGCGCGCATCAGATCGGCCGGGCTGACGGAAATCATGCTGCCGCCTTGCGCCTGCACCTGCCGCAGGGTCTCCTCCGCGCCTTGCGGGTCGATGTCACACCCCACCACGTTGGCGCCTTCCGCCGCGAAGCGCAGGCAGGAGGCGCGTCCGATGCTGCCGCCGGAGCCCGTGATGATACAGGTTTTCCCGGCTAGCCGGCCCGTCACTGGTCGCATTGGCATCTCCATGGGGGCAGGGGGCGCCGTCACAACGGCATGAGCCCTATATTGGATGCACTTATGTCATGGTTGATACGTGAACGTCAATCTGGTTCCAGGGGTTGAGTTATGATCCGGCCATGAAACCTGCCGGAATTTTGAGAAATTTTGTTTTTTATCAGATAGATGTATGCTCATTCTGCCTTTAGGGAAGCTGATGTGTTCTGGATAATGATATTGCGTCACACCAGATGTGGATACATTATTGGAGCTGCGGGCGCGGCCGGAAATGACATCCGGATGGTGTGCCGCTGGCTCTCAAACCGCAGGCCCGGAGGGGCATATCGATGAAGAGTTTTGATGTCGTAATCGTGGGCGCCGGGCATGGCGGGGCGCAGACCGCAGCCCTGTTGCGCCAGAACGGGTTCGGGGAGAGCGTTGCGATCATCGGGGATGAACGCGAACTCCCTTATGAAAGACCACCGTTGTCGAAGGAGTATCTTTCCGGCGAGAAGGGGTTCGAGCGCATCTTGATCCGCCCCGCCGGATTCTGGCGGGAACGCTCGGTCGACATGCTGCTGGGCCGGCGGGTGGCCGCCGTCGATCCGGTCGGCCGCGCGCTGACCCTGGATGATGGCGAGGCGGTCGGCTATGGCCGCCTGGTCTGGGCGGCCGGTGGCGCTCCCCGCCGGCTTTCCTGTCCGGGGCATGAGCTGGGCGGTATCCATACCATCCGTACGCGCGCCGATATCGACCGCCTGCAAGCCGAACTGCCCGGCGTGGACCGGGTTGTCATCGTAGGTGGCGGTTATATCGGGCTGGAGGCCGCCGCCGTGCTGGTGAAGCGGGGCAAGCGCGTCACAGTGCTGGAGGCGCAGGACCGCGTCCTGGCCCGCGTCGCGGGAGAGGCGCTGTCCCGGTTCTTCGAGGCCCAGCATCGGGCCCACGGCGTCGATCTCCGCCTGAACGCCGTCCTGTCAGAACTGGAAGGCGGGGAAGGGCGGGTGACCGGCGTGCGTCTGGCCGATGGTTCACGCATTGCCTGCGACATGGTGGTGGCCGGCATCGGCATCGTGCCGGCAGTGGCCCCGCTGATCGCGGCCGGCGCGCGCGGGGGCAATGGGGTGGAGGTCGACGCTCAATGTCGCACCAGCCTGCCCGACATCTTTGCCATCGGCGATTGCGCGCTGCATGCGAACCCCTTCGCTGATGGCGCCTGGATCCGTGTGGAATCTGTGCAGAATGCCAACGACCAGGCGGCCGTGGTGGCCAGGGTGCTGACGGGTGGCGACGCCTGCTACCGGTCCGTGCCCTGGTTCTGGTCCAACCAGTACGATCTGAAATTACAGACCGTCGGCCTGTCTGCCGGGCATGACGCCACCGTCTTGCGCGGTGATCCGGCCACGGGTGGTTTCACGCTGATTTACCTGCGGCAGGGCAGGGTCATCGCTCTGGATTGCGTCAACGCCACAAGGGACTATGTCCAGGGCAAGGCCCTGGTCGTCGGGCAGTCCCTGGCGTCGCCAGCCCTTCTCGCCGATCCCGGCATCCCGCTGAAGCAACTGGCGGCCGCACCGGCGCAGGTCGCCTGACCAGCGTTCCAGCTTGGACTTGACCTGCAAAACTGGATACACTATGACTTTGCTGGGTTGAGTGCGGCTGTATGCCTATGGTCTTTGAATCGCGAGAACGAAATGAGGTCTTGTCTGGTCGGTTCCGGTAATATGGATACACTGATGCGCTAGATGCCAGGACTCACCTCAAAAGTGCGCGCTGATAGGACGTATAAGTCTCAATTCCGGGTAACCGGCTTCCAAGCAATAACACATGAAGATCTAGGGGAGGATATGAGCATGAAGAGGTTCCGCCATTGCCTGCTATTGGGGACGGCCATCGCCATCGCCCCTGTCCAGGCCCAGGAGGCGCCCGCCGGAGTTGACAGCGCGGGCAGCGCCCTGGCCGGCGAACTGGAGCTTGAGCCCATTGTCGTCACCGCGCGCAAGCGCACGGAAAACCTGCGCGACGTGCCCGTGTCGATTACCGCGCTGGGCGGCGACCTGCTGACCGAGGCCAAGATCAATCAGGTCGTGGACCTCAGTTCGCGCGTGCCGAACTTCACGGTCTCCACGGGCTCCAATCTGCCTTTCGCGCTGATCCGTGGCTTCGGCTCGGGCAACAACATCTCCTTCGATCAGGCGGTGGGCAAGTTCATCGACAACGTGTCCTATGGCCGCGACCAGGATATCCGCCTGCCCATGTTCGATGTGGAGCGAGTGGAGGTGCTGAAGGGGCCGCAGGTCCTGCTGTATGGCAACAGCGCCACGGCCGGCGCGCTGAACATCACCACGCGCAAGCCCGGTGCGGATTTCGCGGCCGACGGTTCCGTCAGCTACGAGGGCTACCATGACGAAGTGACGGCGCAGGGCGGCGTCACCATCCCGCTGACGCCCGATGTCGGCCTGCGCCTGTCCGGCTTCTTCCAGAACCGCGACAACGGCCCGACCTACAACCTACTGACCGACCGGGACGAACCGCAACTGCGCAACCACGGCCTGCGCGGCATCCTCCAGGCTGACCTCACCGACGATCTCACGGTCTCGCTGAAGGCCGAATATGGCCGCGTGAAGGAGCGCGGGGTGGGGGCCGAGGCCATCAGCCAGCCGATCTTCCCGCATCCGACCTTCGGCCGGGTCCTGATGTTCGACGATGCCCGGTTCGACGGCCGCACGGCGATCACGTCGGAGGGGGCACCCTTCTTCCAGAAGGCCTTCGTCGGCCTGGAGAACCAGACCTACCAGGCGGATATCAGCTACGACCTGGGCAAGGGCTCGCTGGATTCCACCACGGCCTTCCGGACGCTGGATTTCGCGCAGTCCCTGCCGTCGGCCTCGCCCGTGCCCGTCCTGAACGCCTTCCTGACCTACCGGTACAAGCAGTTCAGCGAGGAACTGCGCTACACGGGCAGCTTCGACAAGCTGGATGTGACGGCCGGCGGTTATTACCAGCGCGATACGTTCGACGTCTGGTCGGCCATCGATTTTAACATGAACGGGTTCGGCGGGCTCAGCGCCTTCTCGCTGAACAACAATCTCGACCAGACCACCAACAGCTATTCCCTGTTCGCTGACGTCACCTACCACTTCACCGACCGGTTCAGCCTGGAACTGGGCGCGCGGCAGAGCTGGATCGATAAGCGGGCGGATCAGTTCCTGGTGCCCGGCATGGTCGTGCCCGGCAAGACCTTCGGTAGCCGGGCCGATATCCTGTCCGTCAACCGCATGCTGGACGGGCTGTTCGTGGCACTCAACAACGGCGTGCCGCCGCATGTCTTCACCGGCCTGGAATATGATGACAGCTTCTTCCAGCCCCAGGCCGTCATCCAGTACGAGCTGACCCCCGACAGCAACCTGTTCCTCAAGTATGTGCGCGGGCAGAAGGCGGGCGGCTTCGACTACTTCTATGCCGGGGACGCGGCGGGTCCCACCCCGGCCGGCGCGCAGTTCGCGTCGGAGCGGGCGGAATCCGTGGAAGCCGGCCTGAAGGGCACCTTGCTGGACCGGCGGCTGGACTACTCGCTGGTGGCCTTCCGCACCACCTTCACCGACCTGCAGGCGTCGCAGTTCGAGACGGTCAGCTTCGTCGTCACCAATGTCGGCAAGGCGCGGACGCAGGGCCTGGAGCTTGACGTCAACTATGTCCCGATCCGGGGCATGCGGGTCAGCGGCTCCGCCGCCTATCTGGACGCCAAGTACCTGGACTATCCAGGGCAGCCCTGCACGCTGGAGCAGAAGCTGGCGCATGCGGCAGTCCATGGCACGCCCAATGGCTGCGTGCAGAGCCTGTCCGGTGCGCCCACCCAGTTCAGCTCGAAATGGACGGGGGCGCTGTCGGTCGATTACACCCATCCCGTGGGCGCGGAGACCGACATGGTCGGTGGCGTCACCCTGTTCGCCCGGTCCGGCTACAACGCCTCGCCCAACAACGAGCCGCTGCAGCGGCAGGGCGCCTATGCCAAGATCGACGCGCATGTCGGCGTGAAGCTGGGCAACGGGTCGACCACCCTGTCACTGTTCGCCAAGAACCTGACGGACAAGCGCACCCTGGAATTCGCCACCCTGTCGCCGTTCAGCGGCGATGCCCAGACCGGCGTCTATTCGCTGGGCCGGGAGATCGGCGTCCGCGTGGGGTTCGAGTTCTAAGGCGATTGGGGCCTGATGGGAATTGCCCCAGGATGGCTCCTGCGTGTCTCCCCCCGAAAATGGGGGAGACATGCGAAGCCATGCCATGAAATCCGTTCGGCCTCAGATCATCCCTCTCAGCCCTCACCGGCGTGATGGCCGATATTACCGATCCGGAAGCTCATCATGAAATCATCCCACCTGTTCCTGGCCGCGGCCCTCCTTCTGGCCCCGGCATCCGGCCGCGCCACCGAACCGGCCGTGAAGGAGCCCGCGCCGGTGGAGAACCCGGTGCTGGCCCGCTCGCGCAATGCCATGGTGCTGACGCTGCTGGGCACGGCCGGCGGCCCCCTGGCCCGGCCCGACCGGGCACAGCCCGCCAACCTGCTGCTGGTGGATGGCAGCGCGTATCTGATCGATGCGGGAGAGGGGACCGTGGGACAGCTGGCCAAGGCCGGTGTGACCACGGGCGACCTGCGCGCCGTCTTCATCACCCATCTGCACACCGACCATACGGCCGGCATTCCCGGCCTGTTGATGTTCCGGTGGAGCTACCTGATGGCTGGGATGCCCCTGCCCGCCCTGCGGCTGGTCGGCCCGCCGGGCACGGCGGAGATGACGGACGGTGCCGTCGGTTTCGCCACCTGGCCGACAGAGACGCTGCGCGCCCAGGCGCCGAAGACCCCGCCCGTGGCGGCGGTGGCGGCGGCCGTCAACGCCTTGCCGGGCGTGATCTACCAGGATGACAAGATCAAGGTCACCGCCGTGGAGAACACGCATTACGACGCGGTGGCGCTGAAGGAGGGGCCGCAGGGCCGCCATCTCTCCTTCTCCTATCGCGTGGACAGCCGGTTCGGTTCCGTCACCTTCACGGGCGACACGGGACCCGGCAAGGCCGTGTCGGACCTAGCCAGGGGAAGCGACCTACTGGTCAGCGAGATCATCGACATCCCCGCCATGGCCCGCTTCGTCGCCAGGGCTGCGTCGCTGCCGCCGGGCGCCGACAAGGGCATCATCGCGCATATGGAGCGCGAGCACCTGTCGCCCGACGCCGTGGCCCGGATCGCCCGCGACGCCGGGGTGAAGAAGGTCGTGCTGTCCCACATCGCCAACCCGGACCTGGACCCGGTCCAGACCGAAGCGCTGGGCACCGGCGTGTCGAAGGGCTTCGACGGTCCCGTCGTGGTCGGCCGGGACCTGCTGACACTCACCGTCGGGGCGGAGGACGCACCGGCCCCGTGAGGGCCGCCGCATCATCCGACATGTCATCGAAAAGGCAGGGCGTGACCCGTCGGGTCACGCCCTGCCTTTTCCGTCACTTGGACGGCCATCACAGTGCGCGCAACTGGCCGCCATTCATGATCAGGGTCTGGCCGGTCAAGAAGGCGGCATCGTCCGACGTCAGGAAGGACATCGCGCCGACCAGGTCGCCAGGCGTGGAGGGACGCTTGATGGCCTGGGCCTGGGCCGACAGGTCGAACATCTTGCCGTCTGGGAACATGGAGAAGGTGTTGGGCGTCTTGGTCAGGCCCGGCGCGATGGAATTCACCGTGATGCCGCATTCCCCCAACTCGCTGGCCAGCGCCCGCGTCAGCCCGATGACGGCCCCCTTCGAGGCGATGTAATGGGCGAAGCCGTCGATCACCAGCCCGACCGTGTCGGAGGAGATATTGACGATGCGCCCGTAGGCATTGCTCTTCATGGCCGGCACGAAGGCGCGGCAGGTCAGGAAGAAGCTTTCCACATTGACGGCCATGACCAGCCGCCATTGCGCTAGCGTGATCTGTTCCAGCGGTTCCCGCGGAGTGAAGCCGACATTGTTGATCAGGATGTCGCAGCGGCCGAACCGATCCAGCACCTGCGCCGCCAGCGCTTCCACCGCCGCCTCGTCCGTCACATCGACGCGGGCATAGTGTGCGTCGCCGGCGCCGAGATCCTTCAGCGCGGTCTCGAACCCCTGGATGTCCTGGCGGTCGACACCGACGACGGTAGCGCCCTCGGCGGCCAGGCGCTCCGCGAAGGCGCGGCCGATGCCCTGGGCCGCACCTGTGATCAGGGCGACCTTGCCCTGCTTGTTGCAATGAAGCGGTGTCACGCTGTTTCCTCCCGTCTCTTTATGTTCAAGGCTGGCGCAGGAAGGCATCGACGAAGGCCAGCAGCGCCTCGGGCTTTTCCTCGGCCGGATAGTGGCCGCAATCCTCGATGACCAGCGAAGTCACATCCTCGGCGATGCTGCGCCATTCCAGTTCGACCCCATCGCCCACGCACAGGCGCCCGGCGAAGGTCGCGACGGGAATGGTGATCTTCGGTCCGGTCCGCCACGCCTGGTTCTGCGGAATGCTGATATCCAGGGCGCGGTAGAATTCGAAACTGGCACGCAAGGCATCGGGGTCGCGCAGCAGATCGATATAGAATTCCTTTGCCGGAGCGGACAGGGCGTCCGGGCGTCCGGCCTTGGTGGCGAACTGATGGCCGAAATAGATATGCTCGCGGCCGGACACCAGCAGCTCGTTGACCCCGCGCAGCCGGTTGAAATTGAAATGCGATAGCAGGTCGCTGGGAAACCGGTCCGCCGGCAGCAGCGGCGGGGAAGCTGAGACGCCCGGTATCATGGCTTCACCCACGATCAGACGGCGCAGCCTCTCCGGCGCGCTCCGGGCCATGGCGAAACCGGTCCACATGCCGATATCGTGTCCCAGGAAATCGAATTCTCCATATCCCAGCGCATCCATCAGCGCGAACATGTCCAGCGCCTGGCTGCGGCTGTCATAGCCGTCCATCGGTCTGTCGGAAAGGTTGACCCCGCGCGGATCGGCCACCACCAGCCGCCGGTGCGCAGCCAGTGCCGGCATCAGGTGGCGCCAGGCGAACCAGCATTGCGGCCAGCCGGCCAGCATCAAAAGCGGCGGCCCATCGCCGCCCTGGACGACGTGATGGCACAGACGGCCGCTATCCACCCGGACGCTGGTGAACAGGTCGGTGAAGCCGGGCGGCAGGTCGGGAACGCCGGTGACCGTCCCCTTCCCCGTGACGGGCATGGTTTTGCCGGTCATTGAACACGCTCCTCGCCGGAACCGGGCATAAGCACCTCGAAATCATCGAAGCACTCGCCCTCGCCATAGGTGCCGCCGAACAGGGCGACGGCATCGGCTGCCAGACGGACGTCGCCGGCCAGGAGACGCATTGCGTCGTCGCTGTACCGACAGCGGAAATGCACCAGCGGTCGACGTTCCGCGCCACCCAGCCCGGCCAGCATCGTGCCCCGCAACTCCGGCGCGTCCAGCAGCAGCGAAGGTGCCGCGATGGTGACGGACAGCATGCCGAAATGGCCCGTGAAGCGTACGGCGCCCGCGAAGGACAGATCGTGCGCGCCGGCGTCCAAGGCAAAGTACAGCTGGTCGCCGTCGGCCGGCCGGACACCGTCATCCAGGCTCAGGCGGCCATCGGGCAGCCGCGCCACATAGGCGGCAAAGGATCGCTTGATCGACCAGAGAAGACCGGCCTGGGCCATGGCATGCACTCCTGTCAGATCACCGGCGTCACCAGTTCGCCCAGCGGGCCGATCTCCATCCGGATGATGTCGCCGGGCGCCAGATAGGCCTTGTCCTTGCGCCCATGGGCGACGCCGGCCGGCGTGCCGGTGCCGATGATGTCGCCGGGATAGAGCGTCATGATCCGCGACAGGTGCTCGATGCACTGGGCCACGCCGAACACCATCTGTGCCGTGGAGGAATCCTGCCGCGTCTGGCCGTTCACCGACAGGCGGATGGGCAGGTCCTGCGGATCGGGCACGAACCGGGCGGGGACCAGATAGGGGCCGACGGGCGCGAAACCGTCGAAGCCCTTGTGCATCACCCAGTCGACGCCGATGGGCGGGCGCTTCTCGATCCAGTCGCGGGCCGATACATCGTTGAAATTCAGATAGCCGGCAACGACGGACAGGGCCTCGGCGGCGGGCACGTTGGCGCATTCCACGCCGATGACCACGCCCAGTTCCGCCTCGTAATCCATCATGGCGACGCCCTGGGGCGCCTTCACGGGGGCGCCGGAGCCGCGCAGGGTGTTGTTGTGCGGCTTGATGAAGCTGAACGGGTATTTCGGCACCATCGGGATCGGCATCTCGTTGATGTGATCATGATAGTTGGCGCCGATGCAGACCAGCTTGCCGGGCACCGCCACGGGCGGCAGGAACTTCGCGTCCGTCGCCTGGATGGCGTCAGCGAAGGCATCGGCGGCCGGCAACGCGGCCTCAATGGCGGCCGACCAGCGGGGCCAGTCTGCCAGCAGCGGGCCCAGGCCGGTCAGCGGACCCGGCGCTTCGCCCAGGATGGCGGCGACGGGAACTAGCCTGCCTTCTTGCTCCACGACGGCCAGCGGTTGCCCGGCATGGGAGATCACGGCCAGGCGGTAAAAGCGGCTCATGGCATATCCACTTCGTTCGTTCGGGGCGCACGCATCCTTCCGCCCCGTTGCCGGGACGGTCGGACAGGCGCCATGCATGGGTTCAAATGGTTCAGCCGGCGGGGACGAAGCGCAGGGGCAGCCGCTCCACCGACAGGCGCGGCCAGGTATGGCGCTGGATCGGGCCGGCCAGTTCGAAGGATTTCGTGCGCTTCAGCAGTTCTTCCAGCGTCATCTTCATTTGCATGCGGCCCAATGGTGCGCCGAAGCAGGTATGCATGCCGCGTCCGAAGGCGAAATGCTGGCGGCGCGGGCGGTCCAGGATGAACTTGCCGGGGTCCTCCCAGCGGGTCGGATCCAAGTTGGCCGACCCATAGTTCAGGAAGACGGAATCCCCCTTGCGGATGGTCACGCCCGCCACCTCGACATCGCGGGTGGCCTTGCGCGGCATTTCCTGCTGCGGGGATTCCAGGCGCAGCCCTTCCTCCACCGCGTCGGGGATGCGGTCGGGATTCTCGCGCAGGAACTGCTGGATCTCCGGCTCGCGGGCCAGACGCAGGACGATGTTGCCCATGCCGCTGGCCGCCGTCGACTTGCCGGCCAGGATGATGGCCATGACCAGCTGGGTGATGGTGAAGTCATCCAGCTTCTGGCCGTTCACCTCCTCCGTCACGAAACCGCTGATCACGTCGTCGGACGGGTTGGCGCGGCGTTCGGCGATCAGGCCCTGGATATAGGGGAAGACCCGCATGACCAGTTCCTGCGGCAGGTCCTTGCCGGCCCCCACGGTGCCGGCCCCCGTGGCCTCCTCCATCTCGCGCGACCAGTCATTATAGATCGACCAGTCCTCCTTCACGCGCAGGAAGCTGCACAGGGTGCGCATGGAAATCTGGTAGGCGTATTCCTGGGAGAAATCGGCCGTGCCCCTGGCGATCATCCCGTCGATCAGGCCGACGGCCACGGGGCGCATCTTCTCTTCCATCGCCTTGATGGGGCCGGGCATGAAGAACTTGTTGATGACGCGGCGATAGCCCGTGTGTTCCGGCGGATCGACCATCAGCGGCAGGATGCGCGGCGCGCCCTCCGGCACGGTAACATTGCTGAAGGTGGCATGGTCGGTGGCCGCCCGCTCGATCTCGGCGGCGCTGAAGATGCCCCACATGTTGTTGCCGCCGCCCTTGCCCTCCATCAGGGCCACGGGCGCGCGCGACAGCAGGTCCGCATAGACGCGGCTGCCGTCCCAGTCCCGCCCGTCGGCCAGCGCCTCGAACGCCTCGGTGGGTCGCCAATTCTCAACCATGCTTTTCCTCCCGACGAAACTTGTTAAAGTGTATCCACATGTGTTTTTGACTGTCCAGGAGATTCGGCACCGCCATGCGGGACTCCCGGATCGGAATGGGGAATTGTGTATCCCGATAAGGAGAACTCATCGGGTTCCGGTTCGGCGGCAACGTCCGCCGCGGGGCACGGGCCAACGGTACTAGCGACCGGCCGCCGCCCGCAGATGCGGCAGCATGGCGCGCAGTTCCGCCACGAACAGGCCCGGCTGTTCCCAGGCCGCGAAATGCCCGCCGCGTGCCACGGTCGCGTAATAGGCCAGGCGCGTGAACCGTGCCTCCAGCCAGCGGCGGGAAGCCAGGATCGTCTCCCCGGCGAAGCCGCTATAGGCCGCAGGCAGTTCGACAGGCGGAGGCGGAGCCGGCGGCATGGCGCGGCGCAGTTCCCAATAGAGGCGGGCAGCCGAAACACCGGAATTGGTCAGCCAGTACAGCATGATCCCGTCCAGCATCCGGTCCATGGACAGGACCTTGGTGACATCGCCCTCATGGTCGCTGGTCTCGCTGAACTTCTCGTACATCAGGGCAGCCAGGCCCACGGGGCTGTCGGCCAGCATATAGCCGATGGTCTGCGGCCGTGTGCTCTGATGCTCGAAATAGCCAGACTGCTCGGCGAAGAAGCGCTGCGCCCGGGCCAACCAGGTCCGTTCCTGCGCGTCGGCCGCCGCGATCTCGGCCGGCGTGGGCTGGAAGAAGGACATGTTCAGGTGGATGCCCAGGCAGCCGGGCGGGCGCATGTGGCCGATGGCCTCCGCCACGGCGCTGCCCAGGTCGCCGCCCTGGCAGACCCAGCCCTCATAGCCCAGCCGGGCCATCAGCGTGGCGTAGGCGGCCGCGATGCGCCCGATATGCCAGCCGGTGCCCGCCGGCTTTCCGGAAAAGCCGAAGCCCGGCATGGACGGGATGACCAGATGGAAGGCCGGCGCGCCCTCGGCGCCATGGGCGGCAGGGTCCGTCAGGGGACCGATGCAGTCCAGGAATTCCAGCACCGATCCCGGCCAGCCATGGGCCAGCAGCAGCGGCGTGGCATCCGCGTCCGGCGAGCGAACATGGATGAAATGGATGTCGACGCCGTCGATCTCCGTCCGGAACTGTTCCAGTTCGTTCAGACGGGCCTCGCACCGGCGCCAGTCATAACGGGTCAGCCAGTGCAGGTGCAGGGCCTGCAGGGCGGCCAGCTTCGGCCCCTGGCTGTCGTCGGTCACCGTTTCCGGTCCGGGCCAGCGCGTGCGGCGCAGCCGGTCGCGCAGATCGTCCAGTTCTGCATCGGCGATCCGGATCTGGAAGGGACGCAGGGCGCTCATGATGCTTTCTCCAGGGGCGGTTTCCAGCGCCGCAGTTCCGTCGTCCCCTCATAGGGTTGTGGCGACGGGAAGGTGATCAGTTCGATCAGGGCACCGAACGGGGCCTTCAGGAAGCAGAAGCGGTTGCCGGGCCCGCTTTCGTTCGCGATCAGGTCCCAGGGCTGGTTCAGCAGTTCCGCGCCGGCGGCCACGGCCCGGTCGATGGCGGCCTGCATGTCGTCCACATAAAGGGCGACATGCTGCCAGCCCGTGTCGCAGCCGCGCAGGGCCGGGCGCGGCGCGGCCACCTGGTCGTACTGGAACAGCTCGATGCCGGGACCGTTGGCCATCCTGTACATGCGGATCACGGCGATGCGCAGGCCCGGCGGCCCCTGCATCATGTGTTCCACGGCCGGCCCCTCGAAGGGCGGCATGGTCCGGTTCAGCGTTTCATAGATGAACTGCGCCCCCAGCCCGTCGATCAGGAAGCGTTCGGCGCTGGCGATGTCCGGCACGGTCAGGCCGATATGGTCGATGCCGCGGATGCTGTTGGCCGTCATGTCATTCCCCTGGGTTTTCACGGGTGCGCGAACAGGGGGGCGAGGTCGATATAGATCCACAGCCGGTCGATCAAGGCCGCCTCGTTGCGGTGCAGATGGCTGGCCACTGGCAGCGGCACCTCGCGCCCGCCGGGCAGGATGTAGGTGACGGTGGCCAGTTGCACGACCCCCTCACCATCGGTGAAGCGCGCATGCGCCTCGTGCCGCATCCCGGTCAGGTGGGTCAGGAAGGCGCGCAGCCCGTCGCGTGCCTCCTCCCGCGTGGTGGCGGGGGGATTGTTGGCGAAGCGCATGTCGATACGCTCGGCGAAGGAGGCGGCCAGTGCGTCGGCATCGCAGGCGTCCGCCGTGCGGAAGAAGGCCGACACCCAATCTTCCGCGCCGGCGGGTGCCGACGCGGTGTACGTCCCGTTGGTCATGGTCCGCCCCCTTACAGCGTGCCGGCCAGCTTCATGGCGCGGACCTTGGCCAGGGTGGCGGCGACGGCGCCGATATAGTCGCCCTTCATGCTCTCGCCATGGTCGCGCTCCGCCTGCGAGCCCTCGGGGCAGCCGGGGAAGACCAGGCCGAAGGTGAAGGTCAGCAGCAGGCCGTTGTCCGACGTGCTGATGGTGTTCTCGATGAAGCCGCCGCCGTCCATGCGCTCGAAATGCACCTGGGTCGGCGCGCGGAACAGGATCTTCTCCTGCACCTGGTGTCCCTTGAAGATGACCTCGCGCAGCAGCCAGCCCTCGCCGCGCTCCAGCACCTCGCACTTGGCCATGCCGGGCACGAAGGGCAGGGCGTTCTCGGCCTTCATTTCCAGGCCGCGCCAGACCTCCTCCTGCGTCAGGATGATCTCGGCCCCTTCGGGGTTGACGGCGATGGCATGGGACAGGGTGAACATGGGCTTCCTCCTTGGATGGATTGTCTGGTTCAGGCCGGGGCCTGCTAAGCAGATTTTCCGAACGCCGCCCACAGATGGGCGGGCTCGGAAAATCTGCAAACCATGGGAGCGGCAGGTTCCTCCAGGCCGGGCCACACATGGCCCGGCCTGGAGGAACCTGCTTAGTCGGCCTTGGTCGTCAGGCCGATGCCCCAATGCGTGGCGGGCACCTCGGTCAGGATGACGCGCACGGATTTCTCCGGCACATCCAGCGCGTCCATGGCCGCCTGGGCCAGGCCCCGCATCAGGTCGCGCTTCTGCCGGTCGGTGCGCCCGGAGATGATCTGCACATTGATCAGCGGCATGGCGGCACCTCCTCAGCTGTCCGGCGCGATTGTGACGGTCAGGCCGTCCATGCCGTCGCCGAACATCACCTGGCAGGCCAGGCGGGAATTGGCCTTGCGGTTGTCGGCGCTTTCCAGCAGGTCGCTTTCCTCCTCGCCGGGACCCGGCAGCAGGGCGGCGAATTCCTCGTCCACGAAGACGTGGCAGGTGGCGCAGGACAGGCAGCCGCCGCACAGCGCCAGCAACTCGTCGATCCCGGACGCGCGGATGCTCTCCATGATGCTGACGCCGGCCTCAGCCTCGACCTGGTGAATCTGTCCGTCGCGCGTCCTGACATTCAAAACGGCCATTCGTTTCCTCCCCTTCGTGTTATTTGCCCAGGCGGCCGGCAAGTGTCGCCACATGCTGCCCCAGGAAGCGGGCGCCATCCAGGTCCGCGGCACCCGGCTGGCGGCTGCCATCGCCGTCGGCGATGGTGGAGGCGCCATAGGGCGAACCGCCCTTCACCGCCTCCAGGCCCATCTGGCCCGTGAAGGAATAGGGCAGGCCGGAGATCAGCATGCCGTGATGCAGCAGCGTGGTCAGCATGGAGAACAGGGTCGTCTCCTGCCCGCCATGCTGGGTGGCGGTGGACGTGAAGGCGGCGCCGATCTTGCCGATCAGGGCGCCCTTCATCCACAGCCCCCCGGTCTGGTCCCAGAACTGCGCCATCTGCGCCGGCATGCGGCCGAAGCGGGTGGGGGCACCCACGATGATGGCGTCATAGTCCGGCAACTCGTTGATGTCGGCGACGACCGCCGTCTGCTCCAGCTTGAAGCCGGCGCCGCGGGCGATGTCGTCCGGCACCGTCTCGGCCACGCGCCGCAGGTCGGCGACGGCGCCGGCCGCGCGGCACCCTTCCGCGACGGCGGCGGCCATCGTCTCCGTGTGGCCATAGGTGGAATAATAGAGGACGAGGACCTTGGTCATAAGGGCTCCGCTTGGATTGGGGGGGGCGGGGCGCCCGATGGGCGCGGGGATCGGTAAAAGTGGACACACTATTGATGCGCGACGAGTTCTTGTCAATAAGACTTATACGTCCTTTTCTGTAGCTGCCAGGAGAGCGGACGGCAGGCGATGCCAGCCCTTGACGTCGGCGGAGCCGCCGGTTACGTTCCGATCATGACACTCGAACCCGCCATCTTTCAGCCCATTGACAAGGCCGACAAACGCCGCACGGCGGTGGAAGTGTATGAAAGTTTGCGGGAATCGATTCTGTCCGGCGACGTGAAGCCCGGTACCATCCTGTCCCAGGTGGAGGTGGCGCGGGTCTTCGATGTCAGCCGCACGCCCGTGCGCGAGGCGATGCGCATGCTTCAGGAGGGCGGGCTGCTGGTGGGGGAACCCAACCACCGCAGTCGGGTGGTCGGCTTCGACCCCAAGGATATCGAAGCGCTCTATATGAAGCGTGTCCTGCTGGAGGCGTTGGGCGTGGCCATCACCACCCGGCGCATGACGCCGCCGCTGATGGTCCGGCTGGAGGAGACGATCCGCGGGCTGGAGAGCGAGGAGAGTCACCGCGATTTCGAATGCTGGCGCACGCTGCACCGCCGTCTGCACCAGCTGATCGTGTCGGAATCCGGTTCCTCCATGACGGAGGATCTGGCCGGGCTGGAATTGCGGTCGGCCCGCTACCAGTCCGCCAACAAGGGGGCGCATCTGCCCGGCTGGTGGCAGCGCGGGGAGGCTGAACATCGCAGCCTGTTCGATGCCATCGCCAAGGGCGATGCGGCGCTGGCCGGCGAGCTGGCGGCGCGACACTTGGCGCGCACGGCGCTGGAACTGCTGGCGGCGCTGGCGCCGGAATATGACACGGCCCGCCTGCGCGACAGCCTGCATTTCGCCATCGCCGGCGCGCGCGGCGTCGCGGTGGCCGACGGGCGGCGTTGACGCGCGCCTGACGGTGGGCTGTGCGTCCCACGGGTGCCGTCCATGGCCGCACCCGCTTCCCTGCTTGCGCCTTTCACCCCGCTGTGGGGCATGGGCACCTTCTTCCCGGCTTTCTCCACCGTCACCCCGGCGAAGGCCGGGGTCCAGGCGTAGAGCGGCGTCAGCCGCAACATGACCCATATCGGCGCTGATCGCGCCTTATGCTGGGCCCCGGCCTTCGCCGGGGTGACGGTAGTAAGAGCGGAATTGGTCTGCTCAATCACTTAACTTAGCGCGTGTGGGCCTTCGCCGGGGTGACGGTTGGAGAAGCTGAAATCTGGTGCCCATGGCCTCCCGCCGGCCCTTCGCCGGGATGAAGGGGAGGGGCAGTCGCCCCCATTACCTCCATCCCATCACGCCCTTCATAAGTGCGTACACTTTCAGCTTGCGTCACGCCGTAATGGGACGTATACATCCCAATAGGCCCTGTCATAGGAAAGATGTTTCGATGGCCTTTTCCAGTGAGACCCGGCATTTGCGGAACTATGTCGGCGGCCGCTTCGTGGATGGCGGCCGACCCTTCGATGTGGTCGATCCCGCGACCGGTAAAGTGCATGCAATTGCCTATGAGGCGAACCGCCCCATCGTCGATGCCGCCGTGGCCGCCGCGCGCCGGGCGGTGGAGGGGGAATGGGGGCGGATGACGCTGGCGCGGCGGCGTTCCATGCTGGTCGCCGTGGCCGAGGGGATCGAGAAGCGGTTCGACGATTTCCTGGCGGCCGAAATCGCCGACACAGGCAAGCCGCACGGCCTGGCCCATCACCTGGATATTCCCCGGGGTGCTGCCAATTTCCGCGTCTTCGCCGATGTCATCGCCAACCTGCCCGCCGAAAGCTTCGAGATGGACACCCCGGACGGGGGCAGGGCGCTAAACTATGCGGTACGCCGGCCGCTGGGTGTGGTGGGTGTGATCTCCCCCTGGAACCTGCCGCTGCTGCTGATGACCTGGAAGGTGGCGCCGGCCCTGGCCTGCGGCAATGCCGTGGTGGTGAAGCCGTCGGAGGAGACGCCGTCCACCACCACCCTGCTGGGCGAGGTGATGAGCGCGGTCGGTATGCCCGATGGCGTGTTCAACGTCATCCACGGCTTCGGCCCCGACAGCGCCGGGGAGTTCCTGACCAGCCATCCCGGCGTGCGCGCCATCACCTTTACGGGGGAGACGCGCACCGGTGCCGCCATCATGCGCGCGGCGGCCCCCACGGTGAAGGCGCTGTCCTTCGAACTGGGGGGCAAGAACCCGGCCGTCGTCTTCGCCGACGCCGACCTGGACGCGGCCGTGGCCGGCCTGTCGCGGGCGGTCTTCCTGAACACGGGCCAGATCTGCCTGGCGCCGGAGCGGATTTATGTGGAGCGGCCGGTGTTCGATGCCTTCGTGCGTGGCATGAAGGCCCGGGCCGAGGCGCTGAAGCCCGGCCTGCCGGAGGAGGCGGGTGTCGATTTCGGGCCGCTCATCTCCGATGAGCATCGCCAGAAGGTGCTAGGCTATTACCGCATGGCCGTGGAGGATGGGGCGCAGGTGGTGACCGGCGGCGGCATCCCGGCCCTGTCGGGAGAGGCGGCGGGCGGCTTCTTCGTGGAGCCCACCTTGTGGACCGGCCTGGCCCATGACGCCCGCGTCTGCCGGGAGGAGTTGTTCGGCCCCTGCGCCGCCATCATCCCCTTCGACAGCGAGGAGGAGGCGGTGCGCATGGCCAACGATACCGAATACGGGCTGGCGGCGTCCATCTGGACCACGAACCTGTCGCGCGGCCACCGCGTGGCGGCCGCCATGGAAGTGGGCATCTGCTGGGTCAACAGCTGGTTCCTGCGCGACTTGAGGACGGCCTTCGGCGGCGCCAAACTGTCGGGCGTGGGCCGGGAAGGGGGCGTGCATTCCGTCAACTTCTATTCGGAGCCGACCAATATCTGCATCCGGCTGTAATACCTGATCCCGGTGAGTGGAATTTACCGGGATCAGGTTCGGCGGCGACTGCCGCCGCTCGGCACAGGCCGCGTATCCAAAGCCCACGGATGTGGGCACCGGCGATTGAGGCCCGGGGATCGGTTGCGATCGCCGGGACATGGCATAAGGCCGCAACCGAGGGAGGACATGAGAATGACGGAAATAGCCGAGGCCAGCCGCGAAAAGGTGGAACCGGTCCTGAACACCCGCTTCTATTCGCACGCGACGCTGGAATGCAAGGACATCAAGCGCACCCGCCAGTTCTTCGAGGAATTCTTAGGCTTCGAGACGGTGCAGATGGCCAACGTCTCCTTCTGGGCGCGCCTGGGCGGGGACCAGATCATCGTAGTCGTCCAGGGGCCGCGCAAGGCCGAGGGCGAGATGCCGTTCCTGAACCATAATGGCCTGGACGTGCCCACGGACGCGGACGTGGACCGGTCCTGGGAACTGGTGAAGGCCAATGCTGAGAAATGGGGCCTGCACAAGATCACCAAGCCCGTGGTCCAGCATGGCACCTACTGCTTCTATTTCTGGGACCTGGACGACAATGCCTGGGAGATCCTGTCCAACCCCAAGGGTGGCTATTCCTGGGGCTTCGAGATGGGCGACCAGGAAGGGGCCGGCCATATGAGCCGCAAGTTCCAGCGCCCCAAGACCGGCGCCGGTGCCGGCCCGGACGGGGAGGCTTGAGATGGGTGCCGACCTTCACGACATAAGCTATGTCCGCATCGGCGTGTCGGACCTGGACGAGAGCGTCGAGTTCGCCACGCGCATCCTGGGCCTGGAACTGGTGGACCGGGACGCCACCTGCGCCTATCTGCGCGGGGACAACCGCGACCACAACCTTGTCTATACGAAGGGGGTGAATTCCGGCCATGTGCTGGGGTTCGAGGTCAAGAGCATGGAGGCGCTGGAAACCGCCGCCGTGATGTTCGAGCAGGCTGGCGTCACGGTTCGCCACGGTACGTCGGAGGAGCGCGAGCAGCGCCGCGTCGGCGGCCTGATCACCATCCAGGACCCGACCGGCAACAATATCGACCTGGTAGCCCGCCCGGCGGCCAGCGGCCGGCGCTATTTTCCCACCCGCGATGCCGGTATCACGGATTTCAGCCATGTCGGCCTGCGCACGTCCGACCCGCGCCAGGACGAGGCATTCTACACCAGGCTGATGAGCGCCAAGGTCAGCGACTGGATCGGGGATGCGGCCTTGCTACGCATCGACGAGGTCCATCATAAGATTGCCCTGTTCCCGTCCACCTATGCCGGCGTCCAGCACATCAATTTCCAGACTGAGAGCCATGACGACATCATGCGCTCCTGGTACTTCCTGCGGGACAACAATGTTCGCATCGCCTTCGGCCCCGGCCGGCACCCCACCTCGGGCGCGCGGTTCCTGTATTTCTACGGGCCGGACGGCATGGTCTATGAATATTCCACCGGCGTGCGCCTGATCACGGCGGAGGACGAGAAGACCTATGTCCCCCGGCAATTCCCCAAGGCCAAGGCCAGCTTCTGCAGCTGGGGCTCCGTCCCCGACATCAGCGAGTTCAGCGCGGTGGTGAAGGCGGGGGAGAAGGCGGCACCCCATGCCGCCTGACAACGCCCTGGCCGTGCGGCTGGCCGCGCGGGCGCTGGGGCGGCACGGGCTGGCCCATGCCTATGGCCATGTCAGCGCCCGTGTCGATGGTGGCCATTTCCTGGTGTCGCCGCCGCAGCCGCTGGGCAGCGTGGCGGTGGGCGATCCCGGCGTGGCGGTGCCGCTGGACGGTCCGCTGCCGTCCCGCGCGCTGCCGGAGGTGCGCATGCACCGTGCCATCTACCGGCGACGGCCCGATGTCGGCGGCATCTGCCGGTTCCAGTCGCCGGCCCTGATGGCGCTGTCGGCCTTGGGCCGGACGCCGCGCGTCCTGCACGGGCTGGGCGCCTATTTCTCGCCGTGTCCGCCCCTGTGGCCCGGCACCGCTCTGGTCCGCGACGATGACAGCGCCGGGGCCGTGGCCGGGATGCTGGGACCGGGGCGGGCCATCGTGCTGCGGGGCAATGGCGCCGTCACCGCCGGCGCCTCGCTGATGGAGGCGGCCTGCCTGGCCTTCTTCCTGGAGGATGCCGCCCGCCTGGAGATCGCGCTGCTGCCGGCTGCCGCCGGCGGGGCGGAGCCCATCCCCTATACGGCCGACGAGGCGGCGCAGCGCGCCGTGGGGACCGGCGGCCTGTTCGAACGCATGTGGCACTTCCTGTGCGCCGGAGATTCCGAATGGCAATTGCAGAACTGAACCGCGCGATGAGCGATGTCGCGCGCGACGAACAGGCGGCCGCCCTGCGGCGCTGCCACGAGACGGGGGCGCCCATGCCGGCGCTGCGCCGGGCCTTTCCCGACGCCACCATCGACGACGCCTATGCGATCCAGGCGGCCAACACCGCCTGGTGGGAACGGCAGGGCCGCCGCGTGGTGGGGGCCAAGATCGGCCTGACCGCGCGCAGCGTGCAGCGGCAGCTGGGCGTGGACCAGCCGGATTTCGGCCATCTGTTCGCCGACATGGAGGTGGAGGATGGTGCCGTCGTACCGGCAGGCCAGCTGATCCAGCCCAAGGTGGAGGCGGAGATCGCCTTCGTGCTGGACCGGCCGGTGGACACCGCCCGGCTGACGGCTGCGGAACTGATCGGCTGCGTGGCCCATGTGCTGCCGGCGATCGAGATCGTGGACAGCCGCATCGCCAGCTGGGACATCGGCATCGTCGACACCGTGGCCGACAACGCGTCTTCCGGCCTGTTCGTGCTGGGCACCCGGCCCGTGCCGCTGGCGGCGGTCGACCTGCGGCTGTGCGGCATGGTGCTGGAGAGGAATGGCGATCAGGTCTCCTTCGGGGCCGGTGCCGCCTGCCTCGGCAACCCGCTGCACGCGCTGGCCTGGCTGGCGCGGCGCATGGCGGCCCTGGGCCGTCCCCTCAACGAAGGGGATGTGGTGCTGGCTGGCGCCCTGGGGCCCATGGTGGCGGTGGAGCCGGGCGACTTCGTGGAGGCGCGGATCGAGGGGTTCGATCCCGTCCGTGTTTCCTTCGCCGAAAATACCAAGTCCTGATGAGTGGTACTCATCGGGACCTGGTTCGGCGGCGACTGCCGCCGCGCGCCTCGTGGAGCGTAGCCAAGCCACCGGATGGTGGCGCCGGCGATTGAGGCCGGTGATCGGTTCCGATCACCGGGACCTGGGAATAATCCGGGAACAAAAAGGGGTTCGACCTTGTCCGACCTGATGGAAATCGCCGCGCGGCTGGATGCCGCCATGTTCAACGCCACCGCCACGCCGCAACTGGGCGATACGCTGTCGGTGGCGGATGCCTATCGCGTGCAGGAAGCGTCCATGGCGCGCCGCTATGCCCGCGGCGAGCGCCGCGTGGGCATCAAGATGGGCTTCACCAGCCGCGCCAAGATGGCCCAGATGGGTGTCGACGCGATGATCTGGGGCCGGCTGACCGACGCCATGCTGGTGGAGGATGGCGGGGCCGTCCGCTTCTCCGCCTATGTCCACCCGAGGGTAGAACCGGAGATTGCGTTCCTGCTGAAGGCGCCCCTGCCGCGCACCGTGACGCCGGCCGGCGCCCTGGCGGCGGTGGGCGGCGTGGCGGCGGCGCTTGAGATCATCGACAGCCGGTATGAGAATTTCAAGTTCTCCCTGACCGACGTCATCGCCGACAACAGTTCCTCGTCGGGCTTCGTCATCGGTCCCTGGGCCGATCCCGCCATCGACCTGTCGAACCTGGGCATGATCATGGAGATCGACGGTCAGCCCCGGCAGATCGGGTCTTCCGCCGCCATCCTGGGCAACCCGCTGCGCTCGCTGGTGGCGGCCGCCCGGCTGGCCCATGACGCGGGGGAATCGCTGGGGGCCGGCGACATCGTGATGGCCGGCGGGGCGACGGCGGCGGAGCACCTGTCCGTTGGCAACCATGTCCGGCTGGTGGTCAGCCGGCTGGGCAGGGTGGAATTCCGGGTCGGATGATCGCCTTGTTGGATTTCCCGGTCCGGCCCCGGTAAGGTACGGGCGCATGTCTCCAGGGACGGACGAGGAGCACGTGGACAAGATCGAGTTCAGGAGAAGATTGCAGATGTTTTCGCTCCTGGAGGCACCCGGCCATCTGTTGCGGCGCAATCACCAGCGCTCGTACGAGATTTTTGTGCGCGTCGTGGGCGACGATGTTACGCGCCAGCAAATTGCCCTGCTGGTGGCTCTGGCCAAACAGCAGGGTGCCTCCCAGAGCGACCTGGTGGAGGCAACGGGCATCGATAAGAGCACGATGAAGGAGATGATCGGGCGCATGGTGTCACGCGGCTGGGTGGAGCGCGAGCGCGACCCGCAGGACAACCGCGCGTGGGTGATGAAGATTACCGAGGGGGGCTGCGTCCTCCTGGCCGAGCGTCTGCCCAGGGTAGAGGAGGCCCAGCGCCAGATCATCGCCCCGCTGTCCCCGGTCGATCGCGAGATCTTCCTGCGCTGCCTTCGCCTCATGGCTGGGATTGACGCGGATCCGGGTCAGGATGTCTCCGAGGACGGAAGCATCTGATGTCGCCATTGTGTCAGCCATCAGCTTTTGCTGGACAGAGATTCGCCTCTTGATACGCTAGTCCGGTTGGCTGTGGCTGAACGGGAAGGCGCTTTGGACGCCGCACAGGCGGTATTCGCCGCTACCCCCCGCGACATTTGTTGCACCTGTCCGGGTACTATGACCCCGCGTTGGGTTTGCTGTCTCGGACAAGCTACGCTGCAACACGAAATAGCCCGTTGCGGTTTTCGGCAGCCAGCAGTTTCAGCATTCGGCACTCCCTAATTGTGGGTCGCAAATGGAGAGCAAATCCTGCCCCCGCATCCAATGCTCAAGCCGCTGAACTCGCAAGAGATCAGCGGCTTTCGTCGTTTCTGGGCCAACCTGCCATAGACCCCGCAGGTAAC
>NZ_JBLTXA010000044.1:0-30152 GCF_048066175.1 Niveispirillum fermenti
CACCTCGCCCGGCCTGACCAATGACGGCACGCCGGTCATCTCCGGCACCGCGGAAGCCGGCGCCACGGTGATCCTGACCATTGGCGGTGCCACCTACATCACCACGGCAACCGGCGGGAGCTGGTCCATCGACACCGGAACCGCCACGCCGACAAGCGGCACCCTGGCGCTGAACCCGAACGGCAACAACAATGTGTCGGCCATCGCGACCGATGCGGCGGGCAACATCTCCGGCCAGGGCACCCAGACGCTGGTTATCGATGCCACGCCGCCGGGCGCGCCGGTCATCACCTCGTCCGGCCCGACCAATGACAGCACGCCGGTGATCTCCGGTACCGCAGAAGCCGGCACCACCATCACCCTGACCATCGGGGGCGCCACCTACACCACCACGGCCATCGGTGGTGTCTGGTCCATCGATACCGAAACGGCAACCCCGACCAGCGGAACGCTGGCGCTGAATACCAATGGCGACAACAGCGTATCCGTCACGGCCACGGACCCGTCAGGCAATGTGTCCGCGCCCGCCACGCAGACATTGACCATCGATACGACGGCACCCGGCGCGCCCGTAGTCACCTCCCCGTCGCTGACCGGTGACAACACGCCCGTCATCACGGGCACGGCGGAGGCCGGAAGCATCGTCACGCTGACCATCGGCGGCGCCACCTACACCACCCTTGCCACGGACGGCGTCTGGTCCATCGACACCGGGACGGCCACGCCGGCCAGCGGCACCCTGACGCTCAACCCCGATGGCGACAATGGGGTCACGGTGACGGCGACGGACCCGGCCGGCAACATCTCCGGACCCGGCAGCCAGACCCTGGTCATCGACAGCACCGCACCGGCGGCACCCGGCATCGACCTCGTGCCCCCCGGGGAGAACATGCCTGCCATCACCGGCACCGCGGAGGCCGGAAGCATCGTCACCGTCACGGTAGGCGGCGCGACCTATACGACGGTGGCCACGGGCGGTACCTGGACGGTGGACCTGGCCACGGCCACCCCGGTTTCCGGAACCCTGTCGCTCAACCCGGCTGGCGACAACGCCATCACGGCCACGGCGACCGATGGCGCCGGCAATGTTTCCGCCCCCGGCAATGGCAATGTGGTGATCGACGCCACACCGCCGGAGGCTCCGACGATCTCCTCGGCGGCCAACACGGGCAATCCCACACCGGTGATCACCGGCACGGCGGAGGCGGGGGCCACCGTCACCGTCACGGTGGGGGGTGCCATCTACAGCACGGTCGCCACGGACGGCGCCTGGTCCATCGACCTGGGCACCGCAACACCGGTATCGGGCACCCTGTCGCTCGACGTGAATGGCACCAATACCATCACGGCGACGGCGACCGACGCCGCCGGCAATGTCTCCGCGCCGGGCAACCAGTTCCTGGTCATCGACACCACGGCCCCGACCGCGGTGACGGTGGCCTTCGAGGACACCACCATCGATGCCGGCGAGCAGGTGAATGTCGCCTTCACCATTGCCGGGGCAGAGCCGGGCGCCAGCTATGTCTGGACCATCACCTCTTCCGGTGGCGGTTCGATCAGCGGCAGCGGCCTGCTGTCCGCAGCCGATGCCCGCATCAGCGGCCTGAACCTGTCCGGTCTCGGGGATGGGGCGCTCAGCCTGACCGTCACCGTGACGGACGCCGTCGGCAACATCTCCCCGACCTTCACCGCCAGTGCGGCCAAGGTGCAGGTGACGGCGGAGAAGCCGGTGCCGGAGGTCCCGGCCCCGGTGGAGAATATCGACGGCGCCCTGGTGGAGGGCGGCACCGCCACCCTGTCAGACGGCACCCAGGTCAGCACCGTCGTGATCGTCGCCCCGACCGAAAGCCGGGAAGAGGATCCCAGCACCCCGAACCAGAACCTGGCCGATGTGCCGGTGGTGCGGGAACGGATGCTCGACCCGGTCACCGGTCAGGTCAGCACGGTGATGACGTTGAGCGTGGGTGTGCCGATCGGTGTCAATGTCACCAGTTCGGGCAACTCATCGCGCACGACAGGAGCACAGTCGCTGACCGATCTGATCCGCGAGATCGAACAGCGCACCGACGCCGGCTCCAGCTCCCGCACCGACCTGACGGGCGGCGGCACCGGCTTCCTGTCGGTCCTGCCGCAGGACAGCGCGCTGCTGGTCCGCAGCATCGATCTTTCCGGTGCTGGCGACACCAGCCAGCCCGGCGGCAGCACCCTCCAGATCACCGGGAATACGCTGAGCGGGACCCTGCCCACCGCCATCGTGCTGAACACCAGCGCCGCGAACACCCCGATCACGGCCGACATCAACAATGTGGAGTTCATCGCGGTGATCGGTCAGGCAACCCTGATCGGCGGGAAGGGCAATCAGGCGGTCTATGGCGATGCCAGCAGCCAGGTGATGATCCTGGGTCCGGGCGACGACCTGTTGTCAGGCGGTGGCGGCAACGACACCATCGCATCGACGCTGGGCAACGACACCCTGTCCGGTGATGAAGGCGACGATGTCGTACATGGCGGCGAGGGCGACGACTGGGTGATGGGCGGTGCCGACAACGACCTGGTTGGCGGCGGCAGCGGCAACGACTACGGCTTCGGCGGCACCGGCAACGACACGGTGTTCGGCGAGGAAGGCGACGACATCCTTACCGGCAACGAAGGCAACGACACCGTCGATGGCGGCACCGGCAACGACACGCTGTTCGGCGAGGATGGTGACGACCTGCTGCATGGCGGCGAAGGCGACGACATCATCCTCGGCGGCACCGGCAACGACACCGCGATGGGAGGCGATGGCGACGACCTGATCAGCCTGGGCGAGGACGACGATATCGGCGTCGGCGGGACTGGCAACGACATCCTGTTCGGCGACGAGGGCAATGACACGCTGTTCGGCGGCGAAGGCGACGACATCATGAATGGTGGAGCGGGCGACGACCTGATCTTCGCCGATGGCGGGGCCGACACGCTGTGGGGCGGCGAGGGGGCCGACACCTTCGCCTTCGGCCGCCAGTCCGGCGGCACGGTCATCGCGGATTTCCAGGTGGGTGTCGACCGCCTGGCCATCTACGACGCCGGCCTCTCCCTCGCCGATGTCATCGCGTCGGCCCGGCTGGTCGATGGCAACACCGTGCTCGACCTGGGCAATGGTGGTTCCATCACCATCCTCGGTGTCACCGGGCCTGTGGCCACCTGGTTCCTGGACACCGCCGCCACCTGACCCGGCACCGCGCAGGCGGGTGGGGCCGGCGGGACCATCCCCGCCTGCCCCACCCGCCTTGTTCCGATCCATAACGATCTTCCTGCACCGGATGATCGCCGGCAAACACCGATACCGGCACGGCAACCCAAGGCCGTGCTGGTATCGGTGTTTGCCGGTATGGGGATTGTCCGGAACCGATGCGTCAGAATTTCGCGCCTAGCGTCAGACCCCATTCGCGCGGCCGGCCATAGCTGACCTCCGCCAGACCGAAGGCCCCGCTGGCATTGCCCGAGACGAAATAACGCCGATCCGTCACGTTCGTGGCGAACAGGGCAAGCGTCCAGCTATCATCCGGTGCGGTGTAGGTCAGACGGGTGTTGACGATGCCATAGCCGGACTGTGCCACCAGTTCGGTATTGGCCACGTCGTTGTAGAACTTGCTGTAGGCCGACAGGTCGCCGCGCAGGCTGAGCGCGCCGCCATTTTCCAGCACATGCGTATATTGCAGCCCGGTGCTGGCGGTCCATTTCGGGGTCTTCACGAACTTGGCGGCATCGGTGATGGGCAGGATCTGGGTGGGGCCCAGGCCGGTGCCGACCTTGTCATACTGGGCGTCCGTGTAACCGAGCGCCAGGTCGAAATCCAGGCCGCGGGCCGGCTTGGCCCGCACTTCCAGCTCGGCACCCTTGATGGTGCCCTTGGCGGCATTGGCCACGAAGTTGCGCGGCGTCTGGTTCACGGTGAGCTGGATATTGTCATATTTGCTGAGATAGGCGGCGACATTGACGATCAGCCTGTTGTCCAGCCAGCCTGTCTTGGCACCGGCCTCGTAGGTCCAGATGGTCTCGGGCTGATACTGCGTCACCTCCGACTCATCCGCCAGCGGGCGGGCATTGAAGCCACCGCTCTTGAAACCCTTGCCCGCAGAGAAGTACAGCAGCGCGTCGCTGCTGGCCTTGTATTCAAGCCCCAGCTTGGGCGTGAAGGCGTTCCAGTTGCTCGACCGCTGCACATCGGTGAAAACAACCTGATCGCGCTGCCGGCGGTTGAAGACCGAAATCCATTTCTTGTCGCGGTTCCACCGCGCGCCAGCCGTGACGGACAAGGCGTCGGTGAGCTTGAAATTCCCCTGGCCGAACACGGCATAGGAACTGTTGTCGATACGGTTCAGGATGATCGTGGCCGGCGACATGGGCGGGCCCAGCGGCGGCCACAGGCCCATGGCCAGATCGGCCCTGGCATCATCGGTCCCTTCCTCGGTGAAGTAATAGACGCCGCCCACCCAGGTGAAACGCCCGTCAAACCCGTCACCGCTCAACTGAAATTCCTGGCTGAACTGCCACTGGTCGTCATCATTGAAGGTCTCGCGATAGGTGAAGGGCGTATTGTCACCGTCGCGGGCGAAGGTGGCCTGCAATTCGCGATAGGCCGTGATGCTCTTGGCCTCCACATTTCCCAGGTTCCAGGTCAGGGTCCCGGCCAGGCCCCACAGGTCCAGGTCGTTGACATTGGGACCCGAAGCCCAGGTCGTGAAGGGACTGTCGGTGATGAAGGAATTGTTCAGCGTCCTCTGTCCGTTGGGCGCCGTGATGCCCAGGGTCGGCGCCACCAGATCGTTGTAGTTCACCAGGAAGGGAACCCCCGTCAGGCCCGGCGCGGGTGCGATGGCCAGAAGCTTGTTGGGTGCCGAATGTTCACGCGCCCGCGTGACGTCACCCACGAGATGGAAATTGATATCTTCCGTAACATTCGTGGAAATCTGCAGCCGGGCGCTGTCGGCGTTGCGGTCGCCCATATCCTGTCCGTCCGACAGGCGCTTGGCATAACCGTCCCGGTTCAGCGATGAAACCGACAGGCGGGTCAACACCCTGCCATCAGCCAGGGGAAGGTTCAGCGTCCCCTTCACGTCCAGCCGGTTGAAACGCCCCGTGGTCAGTTCCACCCGGCCGGTCAGCGCGTCGGTCGGCCGCTGGGTGGTGATCAGAACGGCACCGCCGATGGTGTTCTTGCCGAACAGTGTACCTTGCGGTCCGCGCAGCACCTCCACGCTCTGCAAATCCACGGCATCCATGATGCCGCCGATGGACCGCGCATAATAGACGCCATCGACATAGAATCCGACGCCCGGATCGCTGAAGATGGCGAAGTCGTTCTGGCCGATGCCTCGGATGAAGACGGTAGCGTTGTAATTGCCTCCCGACAGGGCCGCGGCCCCGTCGAATCGGATATTCGGGGTGAAACGGGCAATATTGTCCAGCGTCTCCACATTGCGGGCCTCCAGCGCCTCGGCGGTGAAGGCGGAGACGGCGACCGGCGTGTCCTGCAACGCTTCCGACCGGCGCCGGGCCGTCACGACGATCTCCTCCAGCGTCGCTGAATCGGCGGGCTGCGCCACCGGCTGGGCCGTGGCGGGCGCCGCCATGGCCATTGCCAGTCCTGATGCCAGCAAAACGCGACAAGCGGTCCGGGCATGCGGCGGCACTCCGGCCGAATGCGGCCGGCGTTCAAGAGAACCCATGGAATCCTCCCTATCGGATCTTGATCTTATTGGTGGCTGCACAGGGACCTGCGGTCCCGCAATTGCTCATATCATTTTTTAACATAATAATTATGCTTCATTCCTTTTTTCTTTGCAAGAAACAAACTGGGGCAAAAAGATTTCCATCACACGTGATTATATTTATACAAGACCAATATTCTCCATATACAAATGTTAATAGTTGATCATTTCAACTAATATGACCGAAACACCAGGCGGCTTGCAATCACAGCGGACCGGAACAACCGCCTTGTCCCTGACGCAGAACGAGGATTCCGGTTTCGCCATGGACCCGCCCGTCCTGTAGATTGATGGCGTCCGCACCGGCGGGGCCGCCGGTGCCATGGAATGGTTGTCAGGACAGTTGGATGCGTGAACAGGCAGAGAAGGGGCGGCGTGCCCTGATCACCGGCATCACCAGCCAGGACGGCGCCTATCTGGCGGCCCTGCTGCTGGACAGGGGCTATCAGGTGACAGGCACCCTGCGTCCCGGCGGCACAGTGCCGGCGGGGGCGTGGCGGTTGGCGGAAATGGGGCTGACGGGCCGGGTGGCAATGGTCACGGCGGACCTGACCGACGCGCAGGCCGCCACCGGGCTGCTGGACGAATGCCGGCCGGCGGAGCTTTATCATCTGGCCGCCCACAGCTCGGTGCATTCCTCCTTCCAGGTGCCCGCACAAACCTTTGCCAGCAACGCCGTCGCCACCACCAACCTGCTGGAGGCCATCCGCACCCGCCACCCCGCCACCCGCTTCTACCACGCCTCGACATCAGAGATGTTCGGGGCGGCGCCGGAGGTGCCGCAGCGTGAAAGCACCCTGTTCCGGCCACGCAGCCCCTATGCGGTGGCGAAAGTGGCAGCCCATCAGATGACGACGCTCTACCGCGTCGCCTATGGCCTGTTCTGCGTCAACGGCATCCTGTTCAACCATGAATCGCCGCTGCGGGGGCCAGAGTTCGTCACCACCAAGATCGTGCGCAGCCTGACCGACTGGCAGCAGGGCCGGCGGGCCGCACCCATGGCGCTGGGCCGGCTGGATGCCCGCCGCGACTGGGGGTTCGCCGGGGATTATGTTCGCGGCATGTGGGCGATGCTGCAGGCCGGACAGCCCGATGATTACCTGCTGGCCACGGGCCGGACCTGGAGCGTGCGCGATTTCGTCTGCATGACGGCCGATGCGCTGGGCCTGCGCCTGGAATGGCAGGGGGAGGGACTGACCGAGCAGGCGATCGACCTGGATACCGGTCGGCCCTGCGTCACGGTCGACCCTTCCCTGTTCCGACCAGCGGAGGTGGGGGAGTTGCGGGGCGACAGTACGCGGGCCCGTCTGCGGCTGGGCTGGTCGCCTACCGTCGATCTGCCGGCCCTGGTCACCATGATGGTGACGGCCGAACAGGCACGCCGGGGATGACATAGGCCGTTCCGGGAACGGCAGCGGTCCCGGCGATGCCCCCACCCGCGCCAGATGCACCAATCCAGTTAACATGAAGCCGCCGGCCTGCCATAAGGACAGCCGGCCCGATGAGCCCGGAACAGGAGCGGTCACGACCCATGCAGACCATCGCCGCGCTGATGGCCGACGCCACCGCCCAGCATGATGCCGGCCGCACCGCCGCGGCGGCGGCCGGATACCGCGCCGTGCTGGCCCGACAGCCGGACCATGGGGAGGCACTGCAACGGCTGGGCGTGCTGCATCTCCAGACCGGCGACCATGGGGCGGCGTTGAAGGTGCTGGACGCCGCGGTGGCGGCCGGGCCGGCCACCCCTGCCCTGCATTCCAACCGCGCCAGCGCCCTGCGGCGGCTGGGCCGCATGCAGGAAGCCCTGGAATCCTGCATGAGGGCCCTGCGTCTGGCGCCGGATTTCACCGACGCCTATGTCAATCTGGTCAATATCCTGGACCAGATGCAGCGCTATGGCGACGCCATCGTGGCGCAGAGGCAGTTGATCATCCTGCGGCCCTTTTCCGGGGAAGCCAGGCTGCAGCTCGCCCGGCTCCTGATCCTGGACAATCAGGCCGAGGCGGCGATCGACGCCCTGTACGACCTGCTGGGCATGCAGCCGCTATCGGTCGCCGCCTATGTCAATATGGGGGTGGCGCTGCGGCGGCTGGGTCGGCACGAGGAGGCGGAGACCGCCTATCGTACCGCCCTGGGCTTCGCACCGGATGATTCCGGCCTGCTCTCCAACCTGGGCATCATCCTGCAGGACCGCGACCGGTATGCCGAGGCGATCGATTGCTTCCAGCGGGCCATCGCCTGTCAACCCAACAGCGCCGCGGCCCATCTGAACCTTTCCGTTGCCTACCGGGATGAAATGCGCATCGCGCAATCGGTGGAGGCGGCCCGTGCCGCCATCCGGCATGACCCCGGCCTGGCAGCCGCCCACAGTGCGCTGGCCGTGGCCCTGCTGATGCAGGGAAACTATGCGGAGGGGTTTGCCGAATATGAATGGCGCAGCCGCATGCCGGACTTCTCCTCCCCCAAGCGGAATTTCACCACGCCCGTCTGGGACGGGAGGGACATGAAAGGCCGTACACTGGTGGTGCATGACGAACAGGGTGTGGGCGATGCGCTGCAGTTCGTTCGCTACCTGCCGCCGCTGCGGGCGCGCGGCATCGATATCGTGCTGGAATGCAACGGCCAGTTGACCCGCCTTCTGGGGAGCATGCCGGGGATGGACAGGGTGGTCGGCCGTTACCAGCCCCTGCCGCCGCATGATGCGCATGTGTCGCTGCTGTCCCTGCCCCATCTACTGGGAGCGCGGATCGACAACATCCCGGCCAACGTGCCCTATCTGGCGACAGAGCCGGCCCTGGAAGCCGAATGGGCGGGCCGGCTGGCAGGCTTCACGGGCCTGAAGGTCGGGCTGGTCTGGGCCGGCAACCCGGAATTCAAGGCCGACCGGCTGCGCTCGCCGGGGCTGGCGGCGTTCCGGCCGCTTCTGGATGTGGCGGGCGTGTCCTTCTTCGGCCTGCAGAAGGGCGCAGGGCGCCAAGACCTTGAAAGCATCGGGCCGCTGCCCGCCTGTTTCACCGATCTGGGGCCGGACATCGGCGATTTCGCCGACACCGCCGCCATCATGGCCAATCTGGACCTGGTCATCACCTCCTGCACCGGGCCGGCGCATCTGGCCGGCGCGCTGGGGCGGCCGACCTGGACTGTGCTGCCCTTCGCCCCCGACTGGCGCTGGCTGGAAGACCGGACGGACACGATCTGGTACCCGACCATGCGATTGTTCCGGCAGGAAAGGCGCGGCGACTGGACAGCCGTGCTGGCGCGGGTGATGGCGGCGCTGACGGAACGGGCCGCTATGTCCAGGGAATGAAGGGACGGATGCCGCCGGCCGCCATGTCCGGCTGCACACACAGACGGGCGCGCCCGTTCAACCGGGCCGCCAACTGGCTGAACCCGCTGGCCGCACTGATGCCGACAATGTCGGCCTGGGTCAGCACATGGAAATCCTGCAGGAATTCCAGCCCCGGCCAGGATGGCGCCGCGTCGTCCAGCGTCACCGGCCGGAATTCCCGGAAGGCGGCACGTACCGAGGGGATATCGTCACTGGCCAGATAAAGGACCGGCCGGTCCAGCGTCGGCCACAGGTCACGCAGCCAGTCGACATACCAACCCGTCTCCGTGATGGGATAGCCGAAGGCCAGGAAGTCGCCACGCCTGATATGGATGGCGACGACGGTCCGTCCGACGGCGCGCAGGGCATCGACCGGCGGGTCGATCCAGGGTGCCCATTGCGGGCGCGGACGCAGCCAGGATCGGATGCGGTCACGATATTCCACGGGGTATTCATAAAGGAATAGCGGCGACAGCACGTCCCGGTCCATCACCGGCGGCCCCTGCCGTTCGCCCGTGACAAATCCGTTCAGCACGCGCCGCGCGAACGGCCACGGTGGCAGCGGGCCACCGGGCGCCGGGTCGTCCAGATCGAAATAGGCCCCCCCGACCCAGTCCGGCGTCTCCAGCACGCAGCCATGCTTTTCCGCGTAAAGCCGCAGCAGCACATATTCCAGCACATTATGGGCAAAGCGCCCCCGGTTGCCCAGCGAGCTGGAGGTAAGGCGCGGCCGGTCAGGCGCCGGATTGGCCGGGCGGTGCCATTGCCAGCCCTGCTGGCGGCGGGTCTGTTCCAGGGCGGCCAGCGACCGGACGGTGAAGGTCCAGCAATTGTCGGTACGCAGCTTCTCCAGCCGGCCGGCCGCCACTGCCGGATCGGCGCCCTCAGCCAGATCCAGCGCCGACAGGGCGGTCAGGCATTCCACCGTGTATTGCCGGCCAGCCAGCGGCACCGTGGCCAGCCGGGTGAACAGGCTGCGCGCATCCGCCAGATGCCCGCGACGCAGCAGCAGCGTATAAAGCAGTTCCAGGCAGGTGGGCACGTCGGTGCCGGACAGCGGCATATACCCGGCCAGGGCCGCTTCCGCTTCCCCATCCCGGCCCAGATCCACCAGCACCGCCACGACCCGCGACCGCGCCGCCGCCAGCCCCAGCCGGGCGGCACGGCCGTAGCATGCCAGCGCCCCTTCCGGGTCGGCCAGCCGATAGCGCAGGTTGCCAAGGTTGAACCAGATTTCCGGCGTCCCGGGGGACAGGCTGGCGGCCAGACGCAGCGCCGCCAGCGCCGCGCCCGTGTCACCCTTCTCCAGCAGGGCATTACCCAGGCCCATCCAGGCGGCCAGCAGGCCGGGTTCCAGCGACAAAGCGCGCCGCTGGCAGGCGATGGCCTCGTCGATCCGGTCGTCCTGGCGCAGAAGCAGGCCCAGATCGTGCTGGATGTCCGCACGCGACGGCATAAGCCGTGCCGCGCGGCGCAAGGCGCGGATGGCATCCGGCCGCCCCGCCCCGCCATGGCCGGCGGATGCCGATCCCAGCGCATGCCAGGCCGGGGCGTTGGCCGGGTCGATCGCCAGCACCCTCCGCCATTGCATCATGGCCGCCGGCGTATCGCCCCGGGCCATCAGGATGTTGGCCAGGTTCAGCCGGGCCTCCAGCAGATGCGGGGCCAGGGTCAGGGCACGACGGATCAGCGTCTCCGCCTCCGTCACCCGGCCGGACTGCCGCTCGGTCATGCCCAGCAGGTGCAGGGCGTCGGCATTCCCGGGTTCCGCCGCCAGCACGTCACGATAGGCTGACGCCGCACGGTCGATCCGGCCGGCGCGATGATGGGTCAGGCCGGCATCCAGGGCATCACGCATCATTGTCATCGTCTTGCCGCCCGGGCCCGCCGGTTCAGATACTGCTTTCGTCCGTCAGGTTGACGGGGCCATGGCGGAAGGGGATCCAGTCCTTCAATTCCGCCGAATATTGCAGCCCGTAGATCGATTTCAGGAAGATGCGGTCCAGCGCCGGGCTTTCGCGCAGTGTCCGCTCCCGATCGACCAGGGGCGAGGGCGCGAACAGCTTCTCCCACAGTTCGGCAGCCTCCACCGGGCGGCCGGCCTTCTGGGTATAGTCGCGGGCGGCATCGCTCAACTGCCAGGTTTCCTCGACCATATCGTAATAGCCCATGATCCGTTCCCCGGTTACCCACATCGCAAGACAGATACAGAAGCCGGTCAGGCCCGGCAAGGCTTGGCGGCAATGGCCTTGGTCCGGGCCAGTTCCGCCAGGGCGGCCATCGCCTGATCGAACACCGGTTCCCAGTCCTGGTCGTCGATCTGGCGGAACAGACGCATGCTGGGATACCAGGGCGTGCCCTGCCCGCGCTCACCATAGATCCAATAGGGCATGAACTGCACTAGGTTCCATACTGGCCGGCCCAGCGAACCTGCCAGATGCGCCGTGGAACTGTCGGTCATGATGACCAGGTCCAGTTGTTCCACCAGGGCGGCGGTATCGGCGAAATCCTCGATATGCGGCCCCAGCGGGGTCACCAGCAGCCGGGAGACGAGGGGGTCGAGCTGTTCCTCCGGCGGGCCCTTCTGCAGGCTGTACAGCCGCACACCGGGCACCGTGCCGAACCGCAGGAACCGCGACAGGCTGGTGGCGCGCCGCCCATTGTCGGCGAAGGTGACGCGGCCCGACCAGATGATACCGACCCGCAGGATACCCGGTTGGGCCGGTCCCAGCACCCGTGCCGCCTTGGCCCGCGCATCGGGCGGGATGTGCAGCCGCACCGGCGGCGGCACCGTGTCGAAACGGGTGCCGCACAGGAACGGCAGGCTCATCTGCGACGCCTGCACATCGAAATCGGGAAAGGCGGATCCAGCGGGCACGAATTCATCGACCGGCAGGCCCCCCAGCACGCGGCGCAGTTCCGGATGGCATTCGAACAGGATGCGCCCGCCGCGTGCCTTCACAAGCGGCACATAGCGTGCGGCCATCAGCGCATCGCCGAAGCCCTGCTCGGTGGACAGGAAGATACGTCGCCCGTCCAGCGGGCTGCCGTCCCAGAGCGTGCCCGGCGTGGGGCGGGTGCGGTATGCCGGGATATGGCGGCGGAACTCGTACTCCCGGAATCCCTCCTCATAATTGCCGACCTGCAGCAGCGTCAGCGCCCGTTCCCAATGCAGGTTGGCCGAGCCGGGATCGTCGGCCAGCGCGCGGTCCAGCATCAGCAGCGCGTCATGATAGGCTGTGGCCTTACGCCGGCCGATGGCGGCGTTGAACAGCAATTGCGGGCTGTCGCCCAGCAGGCGCATCGCCCGCGCATGCGCGTCGCCGGCCTCCGCATGGCGGCCGGCATCGGTCAGAAGATTACCCAGATTCGACCAGATGCCGGCATTGTCCGGCTCGTACTCCAGACCCCGATGGTAACAGACCAGCGCCTCATCGTTCCGGCCCGCCCGGCGCAGCAGGACGCCCAGCATGCTCCATGCCGCACCGTCGCGCGGATTGGCGCGCAACGCCGCCTCCGCCTGCTGGTACAGCGCCTCGTCGCCATTGGCGGGCGCGGGGGCCGGGGCGGGGGGCGCCAAGGGGGCCGGGGCGGGAAACGGCACCGTCACCGAGGCTTGATGGGGCGGCGGCATGGTGCTGCCGCCCGTTGTTCCGCGCTTCTTCTTCGATGTCGCGTTCATGCGGGGTCCCGCTGATGGCTACCAGGCGAACCGGACCTGGGCGGTCAAACCGTGCTGGGTGCGATCGGCGCTCAACGCCGCGTCATAGCGGGCCGTCAGGCGGACATTGTTGGGCAGCGCCAACGCCAGGCCACCGCCCAGCACGGCGGTATCGCGACCGGGCTCCGCGGCACGCACGACGAAATCCTGGCCCAGCAGCGATTGTCGCGTGTTGTAGCCGGGCTTCGACAGGTCATGTTCCCAGCGGGCCGACAGTTCTGGCAGCAGGGTGCCACCGCCATCCAGGGCCACCGGATGGCTGAGCCGCAGGCCAAGCCCGCCGCGAAGGGCAGCGTGGCTGTCACTGTCGACCGACAGGTTCAGGAAGTCCGCGCCCGTTTCCGTGAAGGCATCGGCATCACTGTCATCATAGCGCAGGAAGGCGGAGGGGACCAGCAGCGTACCGCCCAGGTCCACGCGGTAACCGGCCTCCACGCCCGCACCGATGCTCTTGCCGTCGGTCTCGCCGCTGGCGGTGCGGGTGGCGGTGCCGACGGTGACGACGCGGGTCGTCTCGTAATTGCTGAAGGTCAGACCGGCCTGGGCATCGATGAACAGGCCGTCCTGGCTCCAGCCCAGGTAATTGCCGACATAATAGCTGTCGATACTGGCGCGCCCGCTGTCCCGGCGGCCGGTCACCTTGCTGTCGGCATAGCCGACGGCAAAGCCGACCCGGAATTCGTCGCTCATGCCATAATCGACGCCGGCCACACCGCCGGCCATCCGGTGGCGGAAGCCCGGATTGTTGCCGTCGTCGCTGGTGCGCGCCCGGTTGCCGAACGCGCGACCCCAGGATTGCCAACCGGTGCCGCTGCCATGCAGCCCGCCCTGGTGGGTGGCGACCATGTCACCAAAGCCACGGCTGACATCCAGGGCGGCCAGCGGCAGGTTGGCGTTGAATTCACCGGAAACGCCGCCCAGCGCCACCGACAGCCCGTCCATGTCCATCGGGATCAGCGCATTCAGCAGCGGCTGGGCTGCGGCATTGCCGGAGGCTTCCAGCGCATCGACGGCACCGCCGGCCGCAGCCTGGTTTGCGGTCAGGCCGGTCAGCCCGCGATAGGATGCGGCGGCGACATACAGATCGACGCTGGTCGGGCTGTACAGGGCCACGACGCGCGTGCCGGCCGCCAGGCCATCCGTTGGCTGGGTGATGGTCGCGAAGGTGCCGTTGACGCCACCCTCCGCCTGGATCACGCCCGTCAGCCGCTGGCCCAGCGACAGGGTGTAGCTGTTGGTGCCCGCGGTTTCCCCTGCGGCATAGGTGATGCCGCGCAGCACAGGGGTCAGCGTCACGCCGCTGCCGATCGTGTAGCTGTTGCCGGCGCCGGTGACGATGACGCGGGAATAATTGCCAGCACCATTGCCCGTGCCCGGACCGTCGATCTCCAGCGCGAGGGTGGACCCTGCGGCCTGGGTGACCGGACCCGTGAAGGTCAGCGTGCCTGGCGAGTTGCCGGGGCGCAGCGTGCCGGCGATGGTGGTGGCGCCGGTGACATGCCCGCCACCGCGCAGGGTGCCCTGCGCACCCACCGTCACGGTGCTGGCGGCATTGCCGTTGACATACAACTGACCGGCATCGACGGCGATGGCCCCGCCGGTGACGTTACCTGTCAGGGCAGCCAGGCCGCCATCGCGCACCGCCAGGGTGCCACCGGCATTGTCGATGGCACCCGACAGGGTGGTACGCCCTGTGGTGGCGACCACCAGCGTGCCCAGATTGTTGATGTTGCTGGCGATCGTGCCCTGGCCGCCGCCCGTCAGGGTCAGGGGCGTGGCCGCGGCAGCCGTGTTGATGATGGTGCCGGCCAGCGCGATGGCCATGCCGTTATTGTCGATGGTGCCGCCCGTCGTCGCCACGTTCAGCGCCAGGGTCAGCGGCTGGCCCGGCTGGCCCAGCGCGCCGGCCGTCGCCGGACGCAGCGTGCCGCCATCGAAGGTCAGCGTGCGGACGCCGGAAAGGTCGGTGCCCTGTCCGGCCAAATCATCGGTGGTATAGAAAGTCTGGCCTTTGTCGATCACCAGCCCCATATGACCGGAGGGGTTCGGCGTGCAGGACGGGCACAGCGTGACGGTGACATTGTCGATATTCTGGGCCGCACCCAGCGATTCCGCGACGAAGCGCAGTACGGACTGGCCGCTGAACGCCTGGACGTTGAAGCTGTAGGTGGTCCAGTCCGTCGGCACGGCGTCCTCGCCGGCATAGCTGAAGATTTGCGTATCGCCGAAATAGGCGCTCAACACCTCGCCACCTTCGCTTTTGAAGTCGAAGGTGACGGTGTATTTCGCCCCGACGCCCGTGGCGACACCCTGGCTCAGGCTGTTGCTGGAAAACAGGAACTCGGCGCTGTGGCCGGTGCCGTCGGACCCGGCGCCCGCCCTCACCCCATCGGGATCGCTGGCGGTCCAGTTGTCGAAGATCACGGCGTCGGAGCCGGGAACCGACGTGAAGCTTTCAAATCCGCCATTGCAGATCAGCGCACCGGCGTCACACGTGGCCGCACCCGCCTGGGAAGCCGTCACGGCGGGAATTGCCACCCCCATCAGCAGACCGGCCTTTAACCCGACCAAGACATTGGCGGCAATCGAAGACCGGATTGTGACGCGCTTCATGGAAAGGCTCCCAAGATTGATTAATGGCACTTTAACAAGACGCAGTGGCGGTCGATGAATAACCTTGATACCTGATAAATTATGTACCAACAATGATAACGGATAGAATATGGCAATTGAAAAAGTATGCTGCTCGATTATCCGGTTGAGGTAGGCACTCCTTGATTGTAGTGGCCAGCTCCTCATGGAGGGTACGTGGAAGCTGTGACATCCGCCGCAAGAAATACCAGGCTATGCCCAAAAGGATAGACCGCCCCTCCCCTCTCACCCGCCATGCCTGTGCATATTCCCGCTGATCGCCTGCGCCATTCGGCTGGTGACAGCGGCCCAGTCGCCAGGGGATGGCGCCCTGAACATCCGGACGCAATCATACCACGGCGTCCTGTCGGGATGGCGCAGCCAGCGCCAGTCAGCCAGCCAGGGCAAGGCCAGGAAGGTCGGGCGCCCCATGGCACCCGCGACATGGACCATGGCGCTGTCGCAACTGATCACCAGATCCAGATTGGCGATGATGGCGGCACTGTCGACGAAGCTGTTGAAACCATCGTCCTGTTCAGCATCGGCGAGGCAGATGATGCCAAGCGGGCCGGCCAGGGGGGCCAACTGGTCCAGGCCGGCCCGCTGCTGCAGGCTGAACAGGCGGATGCCGGGAATGGCGGCGATGCGGGCGAAGGCGGCCAGCGGGATGGACCTGTCGGGCCCGTTGGCGTGCCAGTTGATGCCAACCCGGAACCCCTCCTGCCCGATCCGTTCCGCCCAGGTGGCGACCAGATCGGCGGGGGGATGCAGATAGGGCCTGTCGCCACCCGGAATGGTATCCGCCCCGGTGCCACACAGGCCCGGCAGGCTCATCAGCGGGGCGAAGCAATCGGCGGGCGGCAGCGGATCGCCATGGCAGACCAGTTGGTCGATATCCGGCACGCAGCCCAATATGTCCCGCATCACCGGCTGGCATTCAAACAGGGTGCGGGCCCCCATCCGCTTCAGCACGCTCATATAGCGGATGAATTGCAGCGTATCGCCCAGCCCCTGTTCGAAATGGACAAGAATGGTCTTGCCGGCCAGGGGGGAGCCATCCCAGCGCGGCAGGCCGGGAAAATGACGCTTCCAGCCCCAGACGGCTTGACGGTCGCGCCAGTCATAATGCGGCCAGCCTTCCTGCAACCGGCCTTGGGAGATCAGACAGGCACCCAGATTCTTGTGATATTCCGGCACGGTCGGGGCCAGCCGGATGGCCCGGCGATACCAGATGGCCGCCGCCTCCGGCCGGTTCTGCCGCCCGATGGCACCCCCCAGATTATTGGCGACCGATGCCATGTCCGGCTTCAATGCCACCGCCAGCCGGTAGGCCCGCTCCGCCTCCGCCGGCCGGTCCAGCGCCATCAGCGCATTGCCCAGGCGGAAGGCCGCATCTGGAAAGTCCGGCTGCTGCCGCAGCAGGCGCGCCAACAGGACCAGGGCCGGTTCCGGCCGCCCCTGTGCCGCCAGCAGGCTGCCCAGCCGGAACAATATATGGGGATGGTCGGGGCGCAGCCGATGGGCTGCCGACAGCACCGGCAAGGCCGCCGCACCCTGTCCGGAATCTTCCAGCGCGATGCCCAGGTTGAACAGGGCGACGGGATGGTCGGGCATCAGGCGCACGGCAGCGGCGAAATGACCGGCGGCCTCTCCCGGCCGCCCCGCCGCATGGGCGGCGATGCCGGCCTCGACCTGCAGACGGAAATCATCGGACATTCCTTGCTTCCCCTGTGGCCCTTCCTTTTGCAGGCTGCCGCCCATGGTATTAGGCACTGACAAGCGGCTTGGCAATGTCGGCCAGCACCGTCATGCTCCCGCCACCCGCCCCCGAAGAGACAACGCCTTGCACCCCGCTTCCCCGCCCGACCTGCTGCGCGCCATCATGGATGCCTATCGCCAGGGCCGGCTGATGGATGCGGAGGGCCTGTGCCGCCGGTTGTTGCAGCAGGACGCCGCCCATGTCGGTGGTCTGTTCATGCTGGCCGTGCTGCGCATGGCGGTGGGTGATGATGATGCGGCGGCACACCTGTTCCGGCGTACCCTGGTGCTGTCGCCTGCCATCGCCGATGCCTATGGCAATCTGGCGGCCATCCGGCAACGCCAGGGGGCCGTAACGGAAGCCGCAAGATTGCTGGACCATGCCCTGGCCCTGTCGCCGGACAATGCCGGCTGGCGGGCCAGCCGCGCCCTGCTGCGGCCGGACGGGGCAGCGGCGACAGGGGATTGCCGGCGCGCGCTGGTGCGGGCACCGGGCCTGTCCGCCGCGTGGCGGGCCATGGGCCATGCGCGGCGTCAGGCGGGCGACGCGGCAGGGGCCGCCACCGCCTTTGACCGCGCCCACCGCACCGACCCGGCCTTTCCCCTGACGCAGGACGAGAGCTTTACCTGCAAACTGCTGGCGGCTGACTGGCGGGATTATGACGGGCAGCGGCAGCGGCTGCTGACGCGCATCGACCAGGGCGGCCCCGCCCTGCCCTTGTTGACGCAATGGATCGGGGCCAGTCCGGCGCAACAACGCCGCGCCGCCGAGCGCGTGTGGAAGCACCAGGGCCAGGCGCTTTCCCCCGTTTCCCCCGCCCCCCGGCGATGGGGCGGCAAGGATGATGGCCGGTTGACCATCGCCTATCTCTCCGCCGATTTCCACGAGCATGCCACCGCCTATCTGATCGCGGAACTGTTTGAGCAGCATGACCGGCAGGGCTTCCGCGTCCTGGCCGGCAGTTATGGCAGAGAGGATGGCAGCGCCATCCGCCAGCGCATCCAGGGGGCTGTGGACCGCTTCCACGATCTGACCCGCATGGGGAATACAGAGGTTGCGGCATGGGCAGCGGCGGAGCACGTGGATATCCTGGTTGATCTGAAAGGTTATACGGCGGGCGGGCGGCTGGACCTGCTGTCACGCCGGCTGGCGCCGATACAGGTGGCCTATCTGGGCTATCCGGGCACAATGGGCGGCGGGGTGCTGGATTACCTGATCGGTGACCCCGTGGTCAGCCCGGCGGACCATCAGGCTTTTTACCATGAAAAGCTGGCCATCCTGCCCGATTGCTATCAGGTAAATGACCGCAAGCGCCCCCTGCCCACCACCATGCCTGACCGCGCCGCCCTGAGCCTGCCGGACCGGGGCTTCGTGTTCGGGGCGCTGCATACGCCGCAGAAGCTCAATCCCGCCCTGTTTGCGCTCTGGATGCGGCTGCTGCGCGCCGTGCCGGATAGTTGCCTGTGGCTGTACGATCCGCACGGGGCCGCCACCGGAAACCTGCGGGAAGCCGCACGACAGGCGGGGGTGAACCCGGCCCGGCTGGCCTTTGCCGGCCCCGCGCCGTTACCCGTGCATCTGGCGCGCTACCGCGCCATCGACCTGTGCCTGGACAGCTTCCCCTATACCGGCCACACCACCACGTCGGATGCGCTGTGGATGGGCGCGCCCGTGGTGGCCATGCTGGGCGACGGCTTTGCGGCCCGTGTATCGGCCAGCCTGCTACGGGCCGTCGGGCTGCCCAACCTGATCACCGCCGATGCGGCGGGGTACGAGGCGCTGGCCCTGGCACTGGCGCGCGACCCACCGCGGCTGGCAAGTCTGCGGCAACATCTGGAACAGGCACGCCCCACGGCCCCCCTGTTCGACACGCCGCGCTTCACGGCGCATCTGGAGGAAGCCTACCGGATGATGTGGGGCCGCCACCGTGCCGGCCTGCCGCCGGACACCCTCACCGTACCGCCACGCGCCTGACCAGGGCGTCGCGCACCCGCGCCATTACCGGCCCCCAATCGCCAGCCCGTTCCTGCCGGAACAGGCGCATGGTCGGATACCAGGGGCTGTCCTCCCCCGCCTCCCGCCAGCGCCAGTCGGCATTCAGCGGCAGCACGGTCCAGACCGGGCGGCCCATCGCGCCGGCCAGGTGCGGCGGTGCGGTGCAGGAGGAAATGACCAGATCCAGACTGGCCATGATGGCGGCACTATCGGCAAAATCCGCAATGGCCGGCCCCAGATCGGTGACGTTGGCCCCCAGCCGCCGGGCCATCCCGTCAAGATCACGCCGCCCCCCACCCTTCTGCAGGGCGAAGAACTGCACGCCCGGCACATCCAGCAGCGGCAGGAAAGCCGCCAGTCCGGGGGAGCGGCGATGATCATCCTTGAAATCCGGATTGCCGGCCCAGACCAGCCCCACCTTCAAACCGCCAGCCCCCGCCAGCCGGTCTGCCCAATGCGCCGCCAGCCCCGGTTCTGCCGCCAGATAGGGCACCGGGGCGGGTATGTCATCCAGACCCAGCCGATGCGGCAGGCTCATCATGGAGACATGGGCATCGTGGGGCGGCAGCGGATCGCCCCGCGCCACGATGCCGTGAACACCCCGAAGGCCGGCGAACAGCCGGGCCAGCGGCCGGGCGCATTCCACCACCACCCGCACCCCACGCTGTGCCAGCAGCGGAGCAAAGCGGGCGAACTGTATCCCGTCACCCAACCCCTGTTCATCATGGACCAGCAGGGTCAGCCCGGCGGGATCACTGCCGTTCCAGGCGGGTGAGGGATAGGGCTGTTCAGGGGGCGCATATTCCTTCAGCCGCGTGCGCCATTCATAGGCCGCGAAACCCACCCGCATCTGCCCTTTCAGCAACAGGCAGGTCGCCAGCAATGTGTTGGCCGGCGCATGGGCGGGATCGGCGGCCAGCGCCTGCCGGCAATAATCCATGGCCGCGTCGATGCGGTTCTGGTTGCGCAGCACCAGCCCGAGATTGAGCCAGGCATCGGCGAAATCCGGCTTCAACCGTATGGCCCGGCGCAGCCATGCCGCGGCCTCATTGTCGCGCCTGCCATCCTGGGCCAGGGCCAGCCCCAGATTATTCAGCGTCGCCGGGTCGTCAGGGACCAGCACCAGCGCCCGGCGATAGGCGTCCACCGCCGCCTCATAGTGCCGCTGGTTCTTCAGGGCGACACCCAGATTGACATGGGCGCGGGCATCATGCGGCGTGAGGCGCAGCAGGTCGCGCCACGCGGTTTCCGCCTCTCCATCACGCCCCAGCGCCATCAGTGACGATGCCAGCAGGAAGCGCTGCAAGGCACTGTCCGGCACCCGCGCGATATAGCGGCGCAGCGGCACCAGCGCCCCTTCATGGTCGCCCATGTCCAGCAGCACGCTGGCCAGATTATGCTGGGCCATGTCCATGTCGGGGTCGATCAGCACCGCTTCCCGGCCCGCAATGGCAGCCTCTTCCAGCCGCCCCAGCGCCCGCAGGGCCGTACAGAGGTTGGTGAAGGCCGCCGCATTGCCATGCCGCCGCCGCAGCGACCGGGCCAGCAGCGGGACAGCCCCCGCCGCATCCCCCCGCGCCAGCACCAGCGCGCCCAGGGCGCTCAACAGGTCCGGGTCATCCGGTCGATCCTGCAGCGCGCGGCGGTATTCGGCTTCCGCCGCCGCCAGCGGTTCATTGCCGCCGCTCATCCCGTCCCCTCCGGTGCCACCCAGCCTTTGGCGATGAAATCCGGCAGCAAAGCGCGCAGGGCAGCGGGGAAATGATCGTCGATGGGCACGCGGGCCAGGGCCGTCCACATGCCGGGGATGGCCCCCTCATCAAACCGGCCGGTGGTGAAGAACCGTTCCAGTCGGGTCCGGTTGGCAGCATCATCCTGTCCGAAACTGCCAATCATCTCCCGATGCGCAAAGGCATCCAGCTTGGCCAGGAACCGGTCGATCCCGCCCATCCAGGTAAAGTGCCAGCCGGCGGCGGGCAGGGGCTGGCCGATGCGCTGCTTGGCCAGATAGCGCATATTGTTGGCCCCCACCCGCTGCACCAGCTCATAGGGGGCCGCCGCCACCGATATCCAGGGATCGGGGGAGCGCAGGTTCAGGAAATAGAGATAGATATCCAATTCCGGGGCGAACAGGGCGGGGCCACCCGGCCCGGCATCGCGCAGATGCTGCACCACGGACGGACGCAGGATTTCATCGGCATCGCTGATGATCACCATATCGTCCGGTCCGGCAGCGGTCAGGCCGCGCAGGATCGCCTGGCGCTGGTGCCCTTCCCGCACCCAGGCAAAGCCGCCGGGATCATCGGCCACCACGACATGAATGATCTTGTCGGCATAGGCGGCGAAGCGCTGGCGGTTTTCCGCGAAATAAAGCGGCTTGGGCGTGCCGGCATGGGTATAGGTCGCCTCCACCAGCACGAAATGATCGACCACGGGCGACAGTTCGGCCAGCCGCAATTCCAGCAGGTCCAGCTCATTATAGAACTGGAAGCAATCATAGATCTTGCGCCCGCCCGGCGGCGGGGCCGGCAGGGTCGGGGTGATGGCACCGGTGGCGTTGAACCAGGACAGGAAGGCATCATAGCCGCGCAGCGTGCCCCACATGACGGAGCGCTCGCCCTCGTCATTATCATCCAGATGCAGCGACTGGCCGATCTGCCCGATCAGGGCCGATGCTTGCGCCTGCCAGCCGGGCTCAAGCCGGCCATTGGCCCCGTCGGTCATCACCGATCCCAGATTTTCCAGCATCAGGCGTTGCGCCAGGGCCAGCCGCGCCTGATTGAGCCGCACTCCCGCCCCCTCGTCACCGCCAAGGGAAGCCGCCTGCCTCAACAGTTCCACCTGTTCCGCCCGCCGCCCCTTCAGCCGGTGGCGCGCCGCCACCATGCGCAGCAGCAGGGCATGACGCTGACCGGCATCGCGGGTGGCCGCCTGCCGGGCCAGGCTGGCATCTTCGCCCAAGGCCGCCGCCACCTGGGCCATGGCGGGGAACAGGCGGGCGGCCTCCGTCCCATCCAGGGAGCCCGCCCGCGCCAGGGCGGCTGTTTCCGACGCCTCCAGCCAGCCGGACAGCAGGGAACGGGCCTGTTTCGTGGACAGCACCGCCGCACTGTCGATCCGCAGGGCGGCATCCGCCAGGGTCAAAGCCAGCCCATGATCGCCCATGCCGTAGGCGGCAGCACCAGCGGCCAGCCGGATGCCGGTATCGTCCGGCACCATATCCGCCACCAGCAGACAGGCCGCCAGCAGGGCGGGCGCGTCCCCGACATTCTGGGCCTGCAGCGCCACCTGCCTAGCGGCTGCCACCAGCATGTCAGCAAAGGGCCCCTTGGCCAGCAGCGGCCAGACCCCGCGCAGCGCCGCGACACGCCGGGCCAAAGACGCCCCATCCTCCCCCGCCGCTGCACCGGCCAGCAGCGCCGGCATCCAGCCCTGCCATTCCGCCATCGGCACCGGTCCGGCCAGCCGGCATGCGCGGCCCAGCGACAGCAGCGCGTCGGTCGCCTGGCCCTGTGCCGCCTGCACCTGCAGCAGCATCCGCCACGCCCCGGCATGGGCCGGGTCCAGCGCCAGCACCTGGGCGCAGATATCCGCCATCCCGTCATGATGGTCCACCATCGCCGGGCCGCGCAGCCGGGCCAGCAGGCCCGGCACGTCACCCGGCGGCGCCTGCCAGACCGTGGCATCCTGCATCCAGGCCTGCCATTGCGCGGCCCGCCGGTTCCAGCCTTCGGCGGCATCGGCCTGTGCCATCTGGGCCCGCAGGTGGCGGGCGGTGGCGGCCGGATCATCCCGGCGGCGGCGCAACTCATCCACCAGCGCATCGGCAAAGCGGGTGGCATGGTCCACCGGATCGGCCGGCACCGGCAGCAGCCGGGCAAAGCCGGCAGCCGTCTCCGTCAGCGCGCCCAGCCGGCTGGACATAACAAGGCAGCCGGCGGCCATCGCTTCCAGCACGCTGATGCAGGAGGTTTCGGCAAAGCGGTTGGGATAGGCCAGGGCCGTTACATCGCGCAAGCCGGCGGCCAGCGCCGGCTGGGTCACCCCGCCAATATACTCCACCCCGTCGGTCCGGCGGCACTGTTCATACAGCGCGCCATAGGGGTCGCGCGCCAGGGGCACCTGATAGGTTTCCAGCGAGGAATAGACGCGCAGCCGCGTGCCGGGAAGGGCGGCCCGGATGCGCGGCATCGCGGCCAGCAGCACATTCAGCCCCCGGAAGGGCGTGCTGGTATAGGCCAGGATGGGCGGCCAGGGCTTGGCCGCCACAATGTCCGCCCCGGCGGGAAACAGGCCGGCGAAACAGGGGGAAGGCGCGTTGCGCATGATATGGCAGCGATGCCGGGGCAGCCGGAAGCGGCGGATGAAATCCTCCCGCTGCCAGCGGCTGACAAAGATGAAGGCATCCCACATGCCGGCGATGGCGGGGTCGGCCAGTCCGGCCACCGCCGGCTGATCCCCGGCATGCTGGGTCCATAGCACCAGATGCCGGTCACCGGTCATGGCGGCGCGCAGCCCACGCACCCCGTCACCATCACAGCCCCCCATCACCACCAGCATGTCGGACTGCGCCAGCCCGGACACCGGCATGGCGGTGTGATGGTGGCACGAAACCCCGTCCACCCTGCCCGGTGTCGTGGTGCCATTGACCAGGGAGACATCGAAACCACCCCGCGCCAGGGCCGGCGCCAGATAGCAGACGGCCGATTGCGTGCCGCCCAGCGGGGCCATCCGCACCGTAAGGGGCGTGTAATCGCCGAAGGTCGTGTCGAAGAAGACGAGTTTCATGACCCTATGGACCGGCACTATCGTTCCGCTTTTTCTTCCTGTTAGCATAATTTGGCTGCTATGGGACGCATTGACGAGACTGGGGCGGGGAAAGCATGCCTATCAACCCGGCGGAATGCCGCCGCCGTCTGGCGGATGATCCGGCCGACCTGATCGCGCTTCAGTCCCTGGCCATGCATATGCGGGACACGGGCGACGGGATGCAGGCCCTGCGCCTTTATCGCCGCGCCCATGTCCTGCATCGTGACACGCCCGCGTTCGATCGACAGGTCGACGCCACCCTGCATGTGGCGCTGAACCAGATATCCGCCCTGCTGGACCCCGGGCATTTCGAGGAAGCGGAGACCCGTCTGGAATGGCTGGCCAGCTTCATCCCGCCATCCGGCGATCTGGCCCGGTTGCTGGCCACGGTCTGGTTCATCCGGGGCCGCGAGGGCGATGCCATCGCCATGCTGCCGCGTGCCGGCATCACGGCGCCGGAGGATAGTGGCATTGCCGTCGCGATGAGGGCGCTTGACACCCATCGCCAGCAATATGGCGTCATCGGCACCGTGATCATCCCCGCCTTCAAGGCGGCCGATACCATCGGGGAAAGCCTGGACAGCATCCTGACCGCGCTGGCCCATTACCGCACCGCATCGGGGCGGGAGGATGCGCAGGTTCATATTGTGGTGGTGGATGATGCCTCGCCCGACGACACGGTGGACGTGGTGCGCCGATGGGGCCGGGCGCATCCGGACCAGGGGCTGGCCCTGATCGTCAACAATCAGAACCGGGGGGCGGGGCGGGCCCGCAATGCCGGCGTCGCCGCCGCCCTTGGTCCCTATCTCTGGTTCCTGGATGCCGACGACCGGTTCCTGGAACGGCATTTCCACCTCACGGCCAGCGTGCTGGATGCCAATCCGCGCTGGGACTATGTGCGCACGGACATCCTGTTCGACCATATCGACGCACAGATATCCACGGCATGGCGCGACGCCTCGGTGCGCACATATCCCTGCAACCTCTGCATCCGGCGGGAAGCCCACACGCGCTCGGGCGGATTTCCGGAGGAAACGCCCTTCTGGCCGGCCACGGCCGACGACGTCGCCTATTCCCGCGCCATCACGCTGATGCTGAAGGGCATACAGATCGGCGTGAAGACGGTTTTCTACCGAATGCGGCCCGGCAACGTCCTGGATCGCCTGCAGGCGGAGATGACCAGCCCCCGCCCCCCTGGAGTGGGGGGAGAGGTCGACGCCCGTTTCATGGCCATCGAGATCCTGATCCGCCGCCGCCTGCACGCGCTGACTGCCGGGCATGAGGCCACGGAGCGCGACCGGGCTAAAACCGCGACGGTGCTGGTGTCCCTGGCCCATGAACGCACCGGAGCGGATGATCACGCCACCGCCCATGCCCTGCTGCGCCGTGCCACGGGTCTGGCCCCCACCCTTGCCACCGCCTGGTTCGAGCTGGGCCTGGCCGCGCATCGCCTGTCACGGCGGAACGAGGCGAAAGCCGCGTTCGCCCGCGCGGTCGGCCTCTGTCCCGACCTGGCGCCCCCCCATGTCAATCTCGGCCTGCTGCTGGCGGAGGATGGGGATGCGGCCACGGCCCTGCCCCACCTGCACCGTGCCGTGGAACTGGCACCCAACAACGCCAACGCCCGTTTCCTGCTGGCCCGCGTCCTGCGCCGTCTGGGCCGGACAGCGGATGCGACGGTGAACCTGCAACAAGCCATCGCCCTTTCCCCCACCCTGGCGGAATATCATGCCGAATGGTCGGGCCTGCTGCTGGACGGTGGCGACGATGCGGCGGCGCTGGCGGCGGCGGACCGTGCCATCTCGCTTTCCCCCGGTCTTTATGGCGGGCACGCGGCCAGGGCCGCAGCACTGGAGGCCCTGGAGCGGCCGGGCGATGCGCTGGCCGCCTGGGACCGGGCCATTGCCTGCAACCAGGGCTATGGAGAGGCGTTCACCCGTCGCGCCCTGCTGCTGCTGACCGGGCAATGGGGCCCAGCGCCCACGCCGCGCGCGCGGGCCCGGAATGACGGTCAGCGGCTCGCCCTGACCCGGCTGGGCAGCAATGGCCGATTCGGCAATCAGATTCTCCAATATGGCACCGCCCGGCTCTACGCGCAGCGCCACGGCCTGACGCTCGAAACACCGCCCTGGATCGGCCGACACCTGTTCGGCCTGGATGATCCCCTGCCCGGGCCGGCCCTGCCCCGGCTGTCGGAGGAAGCGGCAGGATTGGCGACGGGCCTCGCCCCAGGCGCCCCACCCTTCGCCGCCGGTCACGATATCGACGGTTATTTCTGCGGCGACACCACGGCGTTCGCCCCCTTCGCCGACGATTTCCGCGGCTTCTTCACCCGCGCAGAGCGCTGGCGCGGGCGCATGGCGCAGGTGGCGGACCGGCTGCGGCAGGCCGGCGACACCGTTGTGGCCCTGCATCTGCGGCGTGGTGATTTCGGCTGGGGGCCGTTCTGGATCGCACCGGAGGCCTGGTATCTGGACTGGCTGGCGGATATCTGGCCCCGGCTTGAACGACCGGCGCTCTATATCGCCACGGATGATCCCGCCAGCCTGGCCGCCTTCGCCGGCTACCGGCCCCTGACCGCCGCCGGCCTGGGTCTGGCCCCGATCAGCGGCGCCGGCTTCCTGGATGATTTCCAGGCCCTCTGCGCGGCCGACATCCTGGCCATCTCCAACAGCACCTTTTCCTTCACGGCGGGATTGCTGAACGACCGGGCAATGGCGTTCCACCGGCCGGATCGTGCGGCCGGCCTCCTGATCTCCTTTGACCCCTGGGCATCGCCCGCACTTCTTCATTAACCAGTATATTTTTCAACACCATTACGTGTTAACAAATATATAGGGATTTTATACATTCATTAACACTCCGGCAATATGTCGGGAAGAATGATCCGCACCGCATGGCAAACATCAAAACAGTGCAATTCATGGAAATCAGCACTTTGCCTTCGCTTGATACGCTGTGACTTATCCATAAGATATTCCAAATTTTCTCCCGGCACCCGATTTTTGGGTTGCTATACCGCGGACAACAGGCAATACCTCGTTGTATGTAAGAATCTGTCCGGTCTCTGATCGGACGGGCGGGCGCGCACTATGCAAAGGTACGCGCATGTTCGGGGCGGATAGTGGGGATTTGACATGGCTGCTGGCGGTACCCTGACCCTTTCGGGCGGCGCGGACGTAACCCTCTCCACGGGGACGGTCTATTCCTTCGTTGTGGGGGTGAACAGCGGCACCCAGGGCCTCGTGCTGAACACCAACGGCCAGACAATGACCGTTACCAATATCGCCAGTCTGCGCGGCGGCACGAGCGTGGCCCGAAAGGATGTCATCACCCTTGGCGGCACCGCCGGCAATACGATGGCTGTTGCTTTGCTTGAAACGCTGATCGGCAATGTCGGCAAGGACGTCGTGACCCTTGCGACGAACGGCAGCACGATGGTGGTCGACGGCATCGAGACCTTTATCGGCGCCACCACGGGCACCGACTTCCTCACATTGGCCAATACCGGCGGCAACACCATCGCCGTCAGCTTCATCCACAGCCTGATGGGCAGCGACGGCAACGACGTTGCCGTCTTCCTCAATACGAACGGCACCACCACCGCCATCGGCCTGTTCGAAACGATCATCGGCAACGGCGCCAACGATTTAATCGCCAGCGTCGCTTCGGCGGGCGGCCAAACGGCGATGGTTGTCGATTTCGAAATCATCCTCGGCAATGGCAGCAAAATCGACGTCATCAGCCTGGGCGATGGCGGGAACACGATGGGTATCGGGTTCCTGGAAACGCTGATCGGCGGCACCGGCTACGACATCGTCACCAACGGTTTCAAATCCGGCACCATCAACCTGGCTTCCGGCGGCATGACGCTGAGGGTGCATAATATCGAGATGGTGGCCGGCGGCACCTCCGGACGCGATACCCTCATCCTGGGCGACACCAACACCACCATCACCATCGCCGATATCGACACGCTGATCGGCAGCGACGGCGTCGATGTGGTCACGATGGAGGAGCGGCGGACAACACCCATTTTCGGCAGCACTGCGCTGGCCACCACCACCAACACGGGCACGATGCTGGTGGCGATGGTGGAAACGCTGATCGGCACGGCCCAGTACGACACGATCTCAATGTCGGCGCCCGGCGCCACGAACGGCAACACCATCAATGTGTCGATGATCGAGGAGATCATCGGCTCTTCCATTGCCACCGACGATGTCGTACAGATCGACCAGACGGGCGGCAGCACCACGACCATCGCCCTGGTTGAAACCCTGATCGGTACCAGCGGCAACGATTTCGTGCAACTGGCCGCGGTCGGCAGCTTCGCCAACGACATCCTGCTTCAGGGCATCGAAACCATCGTCGGCAGCAAGAATGCCGACTCCGTGCAGTTCACCACCGCCGGGACGCTGACGACGGCGGCCGTGGAAGTGATCACCGGCACCAGCGGCGCCGACACGATCCAGCTTCTGTCGGGCATCACCACCTCTGCCACGATCGAATCCATCGAGACCCTGATCGGCGGTGACAGTACCAACATCATCACCACCACCCAGACCGGGGGCACGACGCTCAGCATCGACATGGTCGGCACGCTGATCGGTGCATCCACCTTCAACGATCTGGTGACCTTGCGCAGTGCCGCGACCGCCATCACGGTCAAGGATTTCGAGACGATCATCGGCAGCGCGTACCAGGACGTCGTGCAACTGGCCGTCAACACCGACCCCACGCAACAGGTTCTGGTGTCCGATGTCGAAACCCTGATCGGCAATGGCGGCGGGGCCATCCTGGCCGGCAGCAGCGGCAATACCGTTACCGTCTCCGCGCTCGCCACGCTGATCGGCGGCGGCGGCAACGATGTGATCAACCTGGGCAGCAACGGCAACACCACGGTCGTCAGCAATGTTGAAACGCTGATCGGCAATGGCGGCACCAACGATATCAGCATCGATATGGTGTCGGGGACCATCTATGTCTCGGGCGTGGACACGGTTCGGACGCCTTCCCAGACCATCGCCGTGGGCGGTGCAACGCAGACCATCGTCATCGGCGGCATCGACAACATATTGCACATGCCTGCATCCGGCGGCAGCAGCGATGTCGTCCTGCCATACGAAACGGTGATCGGCGACGGCGGCACCGACATCATCACCCTGACGCAAACGCAGGGTAGCACGATCGCGGTCCAGTTGCTGGAAACGCTGATCGGCAGCGCACAGAACGAACTGGTCGCGGTTATCGGCGGCGGCGGCAGCACCATGCTGGTGTCTCAGATCGACACCTTCCTGGGCGGCGGCGGCACCGACTTCGTGCAACTGGACAATGGTACCAACATTATCAGCGTCTCGCTGGTTGAAACCATCATCGGTGGCAGCGGGCAGGACGGGGTCCGGCTGGCCAATGGCGGCAATACCATTTCCGTCGCCGCGGTGGAGACGCTGACCGGTGGCAGCGGCACCGACGTCGTCACCCAGCTCGCCAGCGACGGCTCCACTCTCGGCATTTCCTTGATCGAAACCGCGATCGGCGGGGCGGGCCTGGATGTCGTAACGCTGGGATCCAGCGGCAATACGCTGACCGCCTGGCTGCTGGAAAGCATCATCGGCGGCATTGGCGGCGACCTGATCACCGTGGCCACGGCTGGCGCCGGCTTCCCGCCGGCGGCCGGCTCGATCGATGTCCTGATCGATGGCGGCAACGGCAATGATACCCTGATCGGCGGCGACGGTGACGACACGCTGATCGGCGGCAGCGGTGCCGACACCCTGACCGGTGGTGATGGCGAGGATGTGTTCGACGTCACCGATGGTGACCTGATCACCGACTTCACCGACAGCACCGACACGATCCGCATCTCCGGCACCAGCTATTCGATCAGCGACATCACCGTGACCGACAGCGGGGCCGATGCCATCGTGACGATCGGCGCCGGTCCGCCCATCACCATCACCCTGGCGGGCCGCGCCGGGCTGACCACAGCCAACTTCACGGTCAGCAACGCCAATGGTGCCACGCTGCTCACCAGCCGCGTGATCCCCGGCACCCCCACCGACAGCGACAACACCGCCAACAGCATCGCCGAAGGCGCGGCCAACGGCACCGCCGTCGGCATCACCGTGTCGGAACCGAATGGCTTGAGCAGCC
>NZ_JBLTXA010000045.1:0-30119 GCF_048066175.1 Niveispirillum fermenti
GCGTGGTGGATTTTGTCATGGTGGGTGGAACTCCACTATCGGGGATCGCGCCTCGATCAGGATGGCGCGAAAATCATTCACATTGGTGTGGGTGGCGCCGGTCCTGACGAGATCGCCCGTCGCCTCGAAGAAGCTGTAGGCGTCGTTGCGGCGCAGATAGGTGTCCGGCGGGAAGGGCAGGGCCGTGGTGCTGGTCCGGGTGGTGCTGTCGATCATGGCGCCGGCATTGTCCTGCGTGCCGTCGATACCATCGGTATCGGCGGCGATGGCGGTGATGCGGGCCACATCCGGCAGTCCGGTCAACAGACCCAGCAGGAATTCCACGTTGCGCCCGCCGCGCCCCTGGCCGCGTACCGTGACCGTGGTCTCCCCGCCCGACAGCAGGACGCAGGGTGCCGGCACCGGCTGGCCATGCGCCAGAACCTGGCGCGTGATGCCGGCATGCACCAGACCGACGGTGGATGCCTCCCCCTCGATGGCGTCACCCAGGATCAGCGGGGTATAGCCGGCATCCGCCGCCACGGCCGCCGCCGCCGTCAGCGCTGATTGCGCCGTGGCGATGACCTTATGGCGGCTGTTGGCCAGTTCGCCGGGCTTCGGTGTCTCGCAATCGGGGTTTTCCAGCCAGGCCCGTATGCTCCAGGGAATGTCGAGGGCGTATTTGTCGATCACCGCCAGGGCGTCGCCGCGCGTCGACGGGTCAGCAACGGTGGGGCCCGACGCGATAGCGGCCGGATCATCTCCCGGCACGTCGGAGATGATCAGCGTTTCCACCCGCGCCGGGCGGGCGGCGGCGGCCAGCCGGCCGCCCTTTATCAGCGAGACATGCCGGCGGACGCAGTTCATTTCGGTGATGGCAGCGCCGGACCGCAGCAGCGTGCGGGCCAGGGCCTGCTCATCCTCCAGCGAGATGGAAGCCGGCAGGGCCGGCAGCAGGGCGGAACCGCCGCCGGAAATCAGGCAGATGACCAGATCGTCCGCCGTCAGACCCGCCACGGCATCCAGGATGGCGCGCGCCGCGTCGATCCCGGCCTGGTCCGGGACGGGATGCGCGGCCTCCAGCACCCGGATTCTGCGGCAGGGGGCGGCATGGCCATAGCGGGTGACGACGACACCCTGGATGTCCCCCGGCCAGTTGTCCTCCACCGCCTGTGCCATGGAAGCCGCGGCCTTGCCGGCGCCGACGACGATGGTGCGCCCCCTGGGTGGGGCCGGCAGGTGCGGCGGCAGGCAATGGTGCGGCAGTGCGCTTTGCACCGCCGCGTCGAACATGGCGTGCAGCAGGCGGCGTTGCGGGGTCATTTCACGCGGCCATCGGCAACGACGCATTCCGGGGCCGGATCGCTCCCGTCCAGCACGGCGACGACGCAGCGGGCGGCCACCATGTTGGTCCGGTCCAGCCCTTCGCGGGAGGACGCGGCGGCATGCGGTGTGGCGATCACGTTGGGCAGTTCGATCAGCGCCTGCGTCACGGGCTTCAGGGCCGGATCGGCCTCGCTCAGATACACATCCAGCCCGGCCCCCGCGATCGTGCCAGCCCGCAGCGCCTCCAGCAGGGCCGCGTCATCCACCAGGCCGCCGCGCGCGGCGTTGATCAGGAAGGCGCCGGGCTTCATCTTCGACAAAGCGTCGCGCCCGATGATGAAACGTGTTTGGGGTGTCAGCGGCGCATGCACGCTGACATAGTCGCTACGCGCCAGCAGCTCATCCAGCCCGACATATCTGACGCCGGTCTGCGCGGCATAGGCATCATCCCGGACATCGCTGTAGGCCAGCACTTTCACCTCGAAACCGCTGAGGCGCTGGACAAGGCTTTTCCCGATGCGGCCCAGGCCGATGATGCCCACCGTCTTGCGGTAGAGATCGCTGCCCAGCAGGATCGCCCAGTTACCGCCGATCATGTTGTTTTGCGTCTCGCGGAAGCGATGGCCGACGGACAGCATCAGGGCGATCGTATGGTCGGCAACGGATTCATGGTTGCCGCCCACGGCGATGCAGACCACCTTGCCCAGATCGCGCGCCGCCGCCAGATCGACCCGGTCATACCCGACGCCACGCCGAGAGATGATCTTCAGATCCGGCAACTCGGCCAGCAATTCCCGCGTCACACGCGCGTGCCCCACGATCCAGCCGGCGGCCCCCGTCAGGCGTTCCTTCAGTTCCTGGTGCGTCAGGTTCCCGTCCGCCTGCCCGGGCGGCAGTTCCGCCTGGACGGGCTCGCACCCCGCCGCCGTCAGATAATCGATGGTGGCCTGATCGAAGAAGCGCTGCGTGACGACAACGCGCCGGTTCCCTGATGTCATCTCTACTCTCCGCATGGGGGGGCAGGCTGCGGACCGGCCCCCAAATCCATCCGCCGTATCGCTGATGAACTAAAGATCATCGGCACAGGCCGCCAATTCGGAGTTCGTATGATTTCATACGCCGGTACCGGCCGTGGCCGGATGCCGCCGTCCGCCGGGCGTTACGGACAGGCCGGTTTGGCACCACGGGACCGGCCCCAACCATCCCTGTTGGATCGAGGCCGGTTTCGCCTATATAGTCGCCCGGCCCACGATCTGCGGTCATTGAGCGAGTTGATGGATTCTGATTGGCTTGTCGATTTCCTGGCCCTGATCGACTGTGGCGGCTTCTCCCGCGCGGCGGAGCAAAGGGCCGTCAGCCAGCCGAGTTTCAGCCGGCGCATCCGTTCCCTGGAGGAATGGGTCGGCGCAACCCTGGTCGATCGCAGCACGCACACGATGCGCCTGACCCCGGCCGGTGAACGGTTCCGGGTGGTGGCGGAGGAGACGTTGCGCCGTCTGCATGTCGGCCGGGAAGAGGTAAGGGCCATTTCCAAGGCGTCGGTAGAAACCCTGCGCTTCGCGTCCACCCATGTGCTGTCGCTGACCTATTTTCCGGCCTGGCTGCGCCGCATGGAAGCGGAAGCGCCCATGAACGTCACCGTGGAACTGACGGCCGACAACATGGTGGCGTGTGAGCGCATCATGATCGATGGCCGGGCGCAGTTCCTGCTGTGCCACCATCATGAGGCGGCCAGCACCAAGCTGGGTTCGGATTTCCGGTCGGTCCAGCTTGGCGAGGATGTGCTGCTGCCTGTCCTCTCGCCCCGTCTGGCCGAAGGGGTGGACCTGGCCCAGGCCCCGCATCTGTGCTTCACCGCGGAATCCGGCATGGGCCGGATTCTGGCGGCGGCCTGGGCGGCCAAGGGCCGGTCGCCGCCGCTGCATCCGATCTTCACTTCCCATCTGGCCAGTGTGCTGACAGCCATGGCCAGGGATGGCAGGGGCGTGGCCTGGACGGCGTTGAGCCTGGTGGCCGACGATCTTGCCTCCGGTGCCCTGGTGCGCGCCGCACCGGTGGAGGAGGATGTGCCGATCGAAATCCGGCTGTGGCGCCCGAAGGCGCGACAGGCCCCCGCTGCCGAGGCGCTGTGGAGCCGGATCAGCAAGGCCGGCAAGTAGGATTTTAGAAAGGATGGGTTACAAGGGTGGCGCCCCCCCCACGTGTCGCCGCACCCTTGCCCATGCCTGTCCGCTGACCGCGCCTGTCCGCGCGGGATGGCTGTGCGCTGCCGGTCCTAAGCAGATTTTCCGAACTCCGCCCACAGATGGGCGGGCTCGGAGAATCTGCAAACCATGGAGTCGGCAGGTTCCTCCAGGCCGGGCCATGTGTGGCCCGATCTGGAGGAACCTGCTTAGTCGTTTGGCGCATGATTTCACGCATTCCTGTGGGGCGCCGCGGTGGATTATGCATCCCCATCGCAAGCCTCCGGCACCCGCCTTCCGGCTGTCGGCCGGCGGGTGCCGCTTGCCTCCCGGCACATGGCTGCGCGCCTTCGCGCGCCATGAAGCAGACCTTCAGGATCAACGGGTCGCAAACGACCCAACAGACAGGGAATGGAAAACCATGTCCGATGACAGCAAGCCCGGCCTGCGGTCGCAGCAATGGTTCGGCGGCAAGGGGCCGAAGGGTTTCGTGCATAGAAGCTGGGTGCGCAGTCGGGGTGTTCCCGGCGACCATTTCGATGGCCGGCCCGTGATCGGCATCTGCAATACCTGGTCGGAACTCACACCCTGCAACTCGCATTTCCGCGAACTGGCCCAACATGTGCGCGAAGGCATCCTGGAAGCGGGCGGGGTGCCCATGGAATTTCCCGTCACCTCCCCCGGAGAGACCCTGACACGCCCGACGGCCATGCTGCTGCGCAACCTCTGCTCCATGGATGTGGAGGAGACGTTGCGGGCCAATCCCATTGATGGCGTCGTGCTGATGATGGGTTGCGACAAGACCACGCCGGCCCTGCTGATGGGGGCCGCCAGCGTGAACCTCCCGGCCATCGGCGTATCCGCCGGGCCGATGCTGAACGGAAGCTGGCGCGGCAAGCCGTTCGGCATCCGCGATGCCTGGCACCTGGGCGATGACGTGCGGGGGGGACGGGCGACCCTGGCCGATGTGGAGGAGGCGGAAAGCTGCATCAACCGGTCCCACGGCGTCTGCAACGTCATGGGTACCGCCTCCACCATGGCGGCAATCGTGGAGGCGTTGGGGTTGAGCCTGCCCAACAATGCCACGATCCCGGCCGTGGATGCGCGGCGCAAGGTGCTGGCGCGCCTGACGGGGCGCCGCATCGTGGAAATGGTGCGCGAGGGCCAGACGATGGACCGCGTCCTGACCCGCCAGGCATTCGAGAATGCCGTGCGCGTCAATGCCGCCATCGGGGGTTCCACCAACGCCGTCATCCATCTGACGGCGGTGGCCCGGCGCATGGAGGTGCCGCTGGACATCACGGATTGGGACGAACTGGCCCGGGACATTCCGACGCTGCTGAACATCCAGCCGTCGGGCAGCTATCTGATGCAGGATTTCCACGAGGCCGGCGGCCTGCCCGTCATCATCCGCGACCTGTGCGAGGCGGGGTTGCTGCATGGCGACGCCATCACGGCGACCGGCAAGTCCCTGGCGGAGAACAATGCCGCCGCCCGTTGCCTGAACCCGGATGTAATCTGGAGCGTGGCGAGACCGTTCAAGTCGCATTCCGGCATCGCCGTCCTGAAGGGCAACCTGTGTCCGCAGGGCGCGGTCATCAAGCCATCGGCGGCCGACCCCCGCCTGCTGCGCCACAGGGGGCCGGCAGTGGTGTTCGCAGATCAGGAGGATCTCCTGACCCGTGTCGATGACCCGGCGCTGGAAATCACGGCCGACAGCGTCATGGTGTTGAAGAATTGCGGGCCGCGCGGTTTCCCCGGCATGCCCGAACTGGGCATGATGCCCATTCCGGCCAAGCTGCTGGCGGCCGGCGTCAAGGATATCGTGCGTATCTCCGATGCCCGGATGAGCGGCACCTCCTTCGGTGCCGTCGTCCTGCATGTGTCGCCCGAGGCGGCGGCGGGCGGCGCGCTGGCCGTGGTCCGCGATGGCGACATGATCGAGCTGGACGTGGCCGCACGACGGCTCGACCTGCTGATACCGGCCGCGGAGCTGGAACAGCGTCTGGCCGACTGGCACGCCCCCGCGCCCAAGGCCGGCCGGGGCTATGTGAAGCTCTATGTCGACACAGTGAACCAGGCGCATGACGGCTGCGACCTGGACTTCCTGGTCGGCATGACCGGCAGCGAGGTGCCGGCCAACCAGCATTGAGCGGCAGCGATCCCGGCAGGGGCCGCGGCCCCTACGGGGATCGCGACCATACGTTTCATGCATCGTTGTTGTCGGGCGTGACATTGGCCATCCCGCGCATCCCATCGTAGCTTGAGTGAAATAACGAAAGTAGCGATGAAGCGCCCGGCGCACATTGTTACATGTCCGGGAGGATTGTTCAGGTGATCGCTCTGCTGGGTTTCAGCACCATTTCGCTGTTCACGATACTGGTCATGACAAACCGGGTATCGGCGGTCGCGGGCCTGATCGGCATCCCCATCATCTTCGCAGTGCTTGCCGGCTTCGGCACGGAGATCGGCAAGATGATGGTGGGCGGCATCGTTCAGACGGCGCCGACAGCCGTGATGCTGGTCTTCGCGCTGCTCTATTTCATCGTGATGTTCGAATCCGGCCTGTTCGAACCATTCATCCGCAAGATCATCGGCGTGGTGGGCGATGATCCGGTCAAGATCGTCATCGGCACGGCGCTGCTGGTGATCATCACCGGGTTCGACGGCGACGGGGCCACGGCCGTACTGATCACCATTACGGCGATGTATCCCATCTATCGCCGGGTGGGGATCAATCCGCTGATCATCGCGCTGATGCTGGGCCTGATATGCCCGGTTCTGAACTGGCTGCCCTGGGGTGGCCCGGCGGCCCGCGCTGCCATCGCGCTGAAGGTCGATATCGACGATATCGTCGGACCGATGATCCCGGCCCTGCTGCTTTCGCTGCTGGCCACCCTGGGGCTGGCCTATCATCTGGGCCTGCGGGAAAAGCGCCGGCTGGCACAGCTGGCGGTCACAGGCATCGCGGCGGGCGGGGAGGGCGGCAGCCACCTGAAGCCACGCAAAATCATCCAGCCGCGTAATTTCTGGTTCAACCTGATCCTGACCATCTGCCTGATGGCCGGGATGGGCCTGGGCATCGCACCCCTGCCGGCGCTGGTCATGCTGGCCTTCGCCGTGGCGGTCACGGTCAACATGCCCAACGTGAGGGAGCAGCAGGAGCGCCTGAAGGAACACGGTGCTACCGTGATGACGCTGGTCACCCTGATGCTGGCCGCCGGTGCCTTCACGGGCATCATCGGCGACACGGGCATGGTCAAGGCCATGGCCGATACCATGATCGCCGCCGTGCCGGACGGGCTGGGAGAATATTTCGGCTTCGTCACGGCCGTCATCAGCATGCCCCTGCTGGTCATCCTGTCCACCGACGGGTTCTTCCTGGGGGTACTGCCCATCCTGGCCCATACGGGCGCCGCCTATGGCGTGCCGCCGGAGGTGGTGGCCAGGGCCGCCCTGATCGGCATGCCCTGCCATTCGCTGAGCCCGCTGATCGCCCCCATCTATTTCTGCGCCAGCCTGCTGCGCACCGATATCGGCACCCTGCAGCGCTTCGCCTGGCCCTGGGCCATCTGGCTTTGCTTCGTGGCACTTTTCGCCGCGACTATAACCGGGGCCGTCCACGCGGCCTGATCCGCGCCGGGTGCCCTCACAATCAAGATCAAAGGAACGGTCATGAGATTCATCACGTACAGGACGGCAGAGGGCGAAGGTGTCGGCATCGCCGCGGATGGCGGTTATCGCGGCCGGCCGGTGCAGGTGCTGGGGCGCGACCTGAAGGGCGCCCTGCATGATGGGCAGGCTTTGGCTGCCCTGGGCCGCGAGTTGGCCGGCGCACCACTGCTGGACATGGATGACATCGAACTGCTGGCCCCCATTCCGCGACCGGACAAGATTATTTGCGTCGGCCTGAACTATGCCGATCATTCCGCCGAAAGCGGGTTCGAGGTTCCCACATATCCCACCGTCTTCGCACGGTTCGCCTCCAGCCTGGTGGGTCACGGCGCCGCCATGGTCCGGCCTGCCGCGTCCGATCTTTTCGATTACGAGGGCGAGCTGGTAGCCGTCATCGGCAAGGGCGGGCGCCATATCGGCCGGGCCCAGGCGCTGGACCATGTCGCGGGTTATTCGCTGTTCAATGACGGGTCGGTCCGCGATTTCCAGATCAGGACCCCGCAATGGACCATGGGCAAGGCCTTTGACGGCACCGGCGCCTTCGGCCCCGAACTGGTCACACCCGATGAACTGCCCGAAGGCTGCAAGGGCCTGACCCTGACCGTGCGCCTGAATGGAGAGGTGATGCAGTGCGCATCGACCGACGACCTGATCTTCGGTATCGCCGATCTGGTTGCCACCCTGTCGGAAGCCATGACCCTGGCCCCCGGCGACGTCATCGTCACGGGCACTCCGGGCGGCGTCGGCGCCATGCGCAAGCCGCCGGTCTGGCTGAAACCCGGCGACATCTGCACGGTGGAGATGGACCGCATCGGCACCCTGTCCAATCCGGTACGGCAGGAGGCCGTCCCTGTATAAGCGGCGTTCGGGAAATCTGCTTAGCGGACAGCGACCGCCGTCGCGCAGCACGCGCCGGTGATCGAGGCAGCGAAAAGCCGGATCGTGTTTCCAGTCCGCCGCAAACACGATCCCGACACCGGGCGGGAACGCCCCAACCGCAGGATGCGTGTCCGGCATGTCAGACAGCAGGAAAGGATGGCCGGCAGGGTCATGGGCGTTGCTGATCGTGTTGACGCCACTGATCACGATCAGCCTGCGCATGGCGCACCTGCCGGCCGCCCTGATGCTGGGGCCGATGGCGGCCGGCATCGTCACCGCCTTGCACAGGCCAGGGGCGTCCCTGCCGCGCTGGACAACGCTGATGGCGCAGGGCGTTCTGGGCTGTCTTATCGCCTGTGCCCTGTCGCCGCCCCTTCTGGCCCTGTTCTTTCCCCACTGGCCCGTGCTGGTGGGCATCAATCTGGTGTCCATATTGGGGATCTTCGCGATCGGCGTGGCAGCCACACGCATCCGTTTCTATCCGGGCACGGCCGGTATCTGGGGCATGTCTCCCGGTGCGGCCGGCGCCATGGTCATGCTGTCGGAGGCCTATGGCGGCGACAAGCGTCTGGTTGCCGTCATGCAATATCTCCGCCTGGTCTGTGCGGCGCTGACGGTGGTGGCCCTCGGTTCCTGGCTGGGCAGCCCGCATGAGGGGCCGCCGATGGTCCTGTTGCCGGGCGGGCCATCCACGCCCTGGTTTCCACCCATCGACCCCCGTTCCCTGGCGACCACCCTGTCGCTGGTCGCGGCCGGAATGGCGCTGACGCTGATCACTCGCCGCCCCGTCTTCATCATTTTGTTCCCGGTGTTCGCCGGGGTGGCGTTGCAGGCAACAGGCAGGGTCACGCTGGTGGTGCCGCCCCTGGCATCGGCAGCCGCCTTCGCGGTGATCGGATGGCATGTCGGGCTCAGCTTCACGCGGCCCTCTCTGCTGTACAGTGCGCGGTTCATCCCCCGCATCCTGGCCGGCATCGCCGTCATCCTGCTGTTCTGCACCGGCCTGTCATGGCTGCTGACCCGGTTGATGCCGGTCGATTTCCTGACCGCCTGTCTGGCGCTCAACCCCGGCAGCGCCGATGTCGTGATGCTGATGGGGGCCAGCGTCGCCGTCGATCTTCCCGTCATCATGACGATGCAGTTCACCCGGCTGGTCCTGGTCATGATGCTGGCCCCGATCCTGGGGCAGTTCGCGGCACGATATTTCACGGCCGATCCCGGCGGGTGATCACCGGTGCAAGGCCAGGGCCACCTCCCGGAAGGCGCCGCGCAGGAAGGAATGGGCCGGGTCGTCCGTGCTGCGCTCGTGCCAGAATAGATGTTCCTCCAGCGTGCCGATGGCCATGGGCGCCTCATGGATGGCGAGGTTCAGGGGCGGGGCCAGCACCTCGGCCAGCTTGCGCTGTGCCGTGGCCACCAGCACCGTTCCCGGCAGCATGAAAAGCATGGTGGCGAAGCCCAGCGCCGTCGATCCGATATCGGGCCGGAAATGGTGGGCCTTCCAGGCGCGCTCGACGATGGTTTCCACATTGGGGCCGAAATTGACGGCGGTGTGCCGCAGGGTGCGGTAGAGGTCCGGGGTCAATCCGCCCCTGATATCCGGATGGTTGCGATCGGCGATACAGACGAAATCGTCGGAGAAAAGCCGCTCCCGCCGGATAAGATCCCCCGGCCGGTAGGGGCCGTAAAGATCGGTCGGGTGGGCGGTCGTGACGAAATCCACATCGCCCTGTTCCAGCGCCAGGAAGCTATGCCCCATCAGCACCCGCACATCCAGCGCGATCTGCGGCGCCTCCCGCGCCAGAAGCCGCAGCAGGGGCGGCATGATGACGAAGGAGCCATAATCGGAAATGGCGATGCGGAAGGTGCGCGCCGTCCTCCTGGGATCGAAGTGCGGCCGATAGTTCAAGGCCCCCTCGACCGTCAGCAGTGCCTCGCGCACCGGCGTCACCAGCCCTTGCGCCAGCGGGGTCAATTCCATCTCCCGACCGATGCGCACCAGCAGCGGGTCGTCGAAATAATCCCGCAGCCGGCGCAGCGATCCGCTCATGGCCTGCTGCGTGACATGCAGGTTTTCCGCCGCCCGCGTCACGCTGCGTTCGGTCAGCAGCATGTCCAGCACGCGCAGAAGGTTCAGGTCGAAATGGCTGAAACGCATGGGGCATTCCCCCGCCGGCACCATCCTTTTCCGCCGCGCGGCGGCCGGTCCCGATCCCGCGCAGGCCTGCACTATCCTTGATCATCACCGGCCGGTCAACCTGTCCCCCACATCCACAAGCACGGCTTGTTGGTGCCAAAATGGCTGCCGATTTCCCGCCGGCCGGCCCGGCCATTAGGCTTTCCCCCCGCAAAACAGGCCGTCCATCCGGGCGGATGACAATGGGAGGAAAAGTGCATGATCGTGATCAAGCAGGGAAAAGGCCCCAATCCGCTGATCGGGTTCCGGGTGGAGGAGGCCGTTGTCACCCCGGTCGGCCAGGACCTGCGGCGGCCGGAATGCATCCTGGCCGAACGAGACGGCAGCCTGTGGGCCGCCGATGCGCGCGGCGGCGTCATGCATATTGCATCCGATGGCAGCCAGCGGCTGATCACCCAGGCGCCGGACCCGCATTTCGACGTGTCCCGCGATGCCGCCGCCAGCCTTCTGGAAGGAACATTGCCCAATGGCCTGGCCTTCGCCGGCAATGGCGATATCCTGATCTCCAACTTCGGGACCGACCGGCTGGAGGTGATGACCCGCGACGGCGCTACGCGCGTCCTGCTGGACCGGGTCGACGGCCGGCCGCCGGGCAAGATCAATTTCGTGCTGCGCGACCGCCGCGATCGTATCTGGATCACCGTCTCCACCCAGGTGAACCCGTGGAGCGACGCCATCCGGCGCGATCTGGCCGATGGCTGCATCATCCTGCTGGACGGCAAGGGCGCCCGCATCGTCGCCGATGGCTTCCATTTCACCAATGAAATCCGGCTGGATGAGCGCGAGGAATGGCTGTACGTCGCAGAAACCACGGCCAAGCGCGTGACGCGCCTGCGCGTGCAGGCCGACGGCGCGCTGACCGACCGGGAGATTTATGGCCCGGCCAGCCTGGGTGACGGGATGATCGACGGCATTGCGTTTGATGCCTATGGCAATCTGTGGGCGACGATGATCTTCGCCGACCGGCTGATCGCCATCACGCCGGACGGGGAAATGCTGGAACTGTTCGCCGATGGCGACCCGGAAGCGGTCCGGGCCCTGGAAACAGCCTTCACGGGCGGCGGGCCCGTGCCGTTCGACCTGCTGATGAAGGCACGGGGCCGGCTTTGCCCCTGGCTGGCCAGCGTCACCTTCGGTGGCCCCGATCTGCGCACGGTGCATCTGGGCAGCCTGCTGGGCACCAGCATTCCCACCTTCCGCAGCCCCGTTCCCGGCCTGCCCATGGTGCATTGGTAGGCGGCGGGAGCCACAAGTGACGCTTGTGGCTCCCAATCGCCGATACGATTTCCCCGGTAAACGGCTCTGTCGCAAGCTCTTGTCAGAAACCGCGCCGAACAAAGCGGTGAACAGGAGAGGAAAAAGCCATGAAGGGAACAGGAAGGCGCCTGTGCGCGTCGATGCTGGGTCTTGCCTGCGGTCTCTATGCACCGGCGGCCTGGGCACAGGCCGAAGCCGCCGCGGCGCCCGATGACGCGGCCCCGGCATTCGGTCTTGAGGAAATCGTGGTGACGGCCCAGCGCCGGGCAGAGAACCTGCAGCGGGCCGCCATCCCCGTTTCTGCGGTCACGGGTGATCTGCTGACCACCGCCGGCGTGTCCGACGTGACCAGCCTGACCAAGATGGTGCCGGCCCTGGTGGTTCAGCCGTCGGTGGGCACGGCGACCAACTTCTATATCCGTGGTGTCGGCAGCTTTGCCGCCAATGCCTTCACGGAAAACCCCATCGCCTTCAATTTCGGCGGCGTCTATGTGGCCCGCCCGGCCGCCCCGCTGGGCACCTTCTATGACCTGGAGCGGGTGGAGGTGCTGAAAGGGCCGCAGGGCACGCTTTATGGCCGTAATGCCACCGGCGGCGCCATCAATGTCCTGCCGGCCCGGCCCAAGCTGGATCAGGTCGGCTTCGACATGACGGCGGAATACGGAAACTATGACACGAAAGCGCTGATGGCGGCCCTGAACCTGCCGCTGGGCGAGAAGGCAGCCGTGCGCGTGGCCGGCCAGATCCGGGACCGCGACGCCTACATGTCCGACGGGTATGATGACGAGAAGGGGCAGGCGGCCCGTGTCTCCCTGCTGCTGGAGCCCAATGACTGGCTGACCGCCACCATCGTGGCGGATTATTTCCACCAGGGCGGCAAGGGCGGCGGTGGCGTGCTGGTGCCCGGTCCGCTGACGCCGGGAGCACCCGATCCCAAGGACCGGATCGGCGGCGCCGACCCGCGCAGCATCGCGGCCCTGGAAGCGGGGTTTCCCGGCATGGTCAGTTCCGGCCGGGTGAAGCCGCCGGGCACCGATGGCTTTGTCGATAATGATTTCTGGGGCATCGCCGGCACTTTCGAGGCCGACCTGGGTTCCGCGACCCTGACGGTCCTGCCGGCCTATCGCGACACGCGGCCCGACTTCCTGGCCTATAATGGCGGTTACAGTTCCCGCGTCGATGAAGTGGCCAAGCAGAAGTCGCTGGAGGTCCGGCTGGCCTCCAACAGCGGCGGCATTCTGGATTATGTCGTCGGCGCCTATATCTTCGATGAGAAGCAGGTCGACCTGAACGACTTCACGCAGGGTCTTGTCCTGCGCACCAACTTCACCACCCGCCTGCATAATGAAAGCGTGGCCGGCTTCGGCCAGGCAACCCTGTCGCTGTCCGATAATTTGCGGGTGGTGGCCGGCGGACGCTACACCAAGGAGGAGAAGTCCCAGGATACGACCCTGACACAAACCTCCTTCGGGCAGGGCGTCACCTCGGATTTCACGGGCAAGGCCAAGTTCGACCGCTTCACCTGGAAAGCCGGCATCGAATATGACGCGGCCCCGCGTTCCCTGCTCTATGCCAATGTCGGGACGGGCTTCAAATCGGGCGGCTTCTTCATTGCGGCCCTGGATAACAGCTTTTCCCCGGAAAAGCTGACGGCCTATACGGTGGGCAGCAAGAACCGGTTCCTGGATAATCGCCTGCAGGTCAATGTCGAGGCGTTCTATTGGGACTATAGCGACCAACAGGTCAACTATATCGGCCCGATCCGCAGTTCGGCCACGACCTATGGCACCGGCCTGATCACCACCAATGCCGGCAAGTCGCGCATGTATGGGCTGGATACGGAAATCAACTTCCAATTGACGCCCAACGACCGGCTTGCCGTCGATGTCCAGTATCTGAACGGCAAATATACGAAGTTCGATTACATCGCCGTGTCGGCCAGCGGGGCACCGCTGCGCCATGGCTGTACCGTCACAGCGACCAGCAACCCGCCCATGGCACCGCCGGCCCAGCCCTTCCTGGTCGATTGCTCGGGCAACCGCCAGATCAACTCGCCGAAATGGACGGTCAATCTCGGCTATACCCGGACCTTCGAGCTTGCCAATGACTACGGGCTGGATGTGGGCATCCGCACGCGGATCGAGTCCGGCCGCTATCTGGCAACGGAGTATCTGCCCGAACAGTACCAGAAATCCTACCGGAGTTCTGACGTTTACGCGACCTTGAACAGCCCCGACGGGCTCTGGTCCGTGACTGGTTTCGTCAACAATCTGGAGGATCGCACGATCTATGCGGGGTCCAGCCTACGGCCCGTGATCCCCGCCGTCTACAATATCCTGCGCGCGCCCCGGACCTATGGGCTGCGGGTCGGTGTGCATTACTGACGGAGGCCTGTGCGATGCGCAAACTGATCCCCATCCTGTTCGCTTCCCTGATGCTTTCTGCCGCCCCGGTTCCGGCCGGGGCGGCAGAAAGGGGCGATGGCGTGGCTTTCGTCACGCTGGGCACGGGCGGCGGGCCGCGCGTGCAGGTCCAGCGTTCGCAGCCGGCCAATGCCCTGGTGGTGGATGGCACCGTCTATCTGTTCGATGTCGGCGACGGTACTTTGCGGCAACTGGCCGCGGCCGGGCTGCCGATCCAGAGGGTGAAGGCGGTATTCCTGTCCCATCTCCATTTCGACCATGTCGGCGGGCTGGGATCGTTTATCGCCAACCGCTGGGTGATGGCGGCCAGGGCGCCCATGCCGGTGATCGGCCCGCCCGGCACCGACCATATGGTGCGCGGCATGGTCGCGGCCTTCGCCCCGACGGAACGCGCACCACTCGGCATGCCGACCGACCCGCCCATGGCCGCCACGGTGCGCCCGCGCGATCTGGCGGCCAGCATGGACAGGCCGGCCACCATCTATGATGACGGGGTGGTGAGGGTGACCGCGGTCACCAACAGCCATTACAACGTCGCCCCTGGCGACCCCGGCGCCAATGAGCGCTCCTATTCCTTCCGGATGGAGGCCAAGGGCCGGTCCATCGTTTTCACGGGCGATACCGGCCCGTCGGAGAAGGTGGAAGCGCTGGCGCAGGGAGCCGACCTGCTGGTCAGCGAGGTGATGGACCGGCCCGCCATCGCCCTGGCCCTGCGCCAGATACCGGGCCTGACCCCGGCCACCATCGACGGGCTGCTGCACCACATGGACGAGGATCACCTGACCCCAGAAGGGGTGGGCCGCATCGCGGCACGGGCCGGGGTTGGGGCCGTCGTGCTGACCCATCTGGTGCCCGGCCTGGACAGCGAAACATCGACCGACGGCTATGTCCGCGGCCTGTCCGACCAGTTCAAGGGACCGGTGACGGTCGCCACCGACCTTGGCCGGTACTGAAATATCCAGAACGGGAGAATTTCCCATGGCCATCACTGGCATCCATTCACTGGTCTATGGCGTGGGGGATATCGACATCTCCGCACGCTTCTTCGAGGATTTCGGTCTGCGCCCCGCGGCAGGCGGGGATCATCACCGCCGCTTCACCCTGCCGGAAGGGTCTCAGGTGGTGATCCGCCACCGCGACGACCCGTTGCTGCCCGCCTCCTCCCTGGAGGGGGACGGGGTGCGGGAGGTGGTATGGGGTGTGGACGGCCCGGCGGCATTGGAAGCGCTGGTGGCCGACCTGTCCCGCGACCGCGTCGTAACGCAGGGCACGGACGGTGTCTTCCGCTTTGTCACCGATTTCGGGCTGGCCATGGGCCTGACGCTGTTCAACAAGGTGCCGGTGACCTGCGCACCCGATCCGCTCAACGCGCCCGGCCATGTCCGCAGGCTGAACCAGCACCGCAAATGGCGGCTGCGCGCCTGTCCCAAGGGGATCGCGCATGTCGTGTTCGCCATCCCTGACTATGAGGCGGGATATGTGTTCATGCGTGACCGGCTGGGCTTCCGCCTGTCGGACAATCAGCGCGGCTTCGGCATGTATCTGCGGGCCGACGGCACCAACAACCATCACAGCCTGCTGCTGCTGAACGCTTCCGCCCCCTTTCCCGGCATGGATGGCAAACACCGGTTCCACCACGCGAATTTCGCCGTGGAAGATATCGACGAGATCATGGTGGGCGCCAACCACATGCAGCGCCAGGGGTGGGAGGCGTCGCATCTGGGCCTGGGCCGGCACCGGATCGACAGCGCCCTGTTCTACTACATCCCCTGCCCGGCGGGTGGAGAGGCGGAATATGGCGCCGACGGCGACTATGTCGATGATGGCTGGGTGCCGCGCGAATGGACGGCCCCGCTCTTCGCCTTCTCCCATTTCGTCCACAACCTGCCGCCGTTCCTGATGAACCCGCCGGCCTGGGATTTCCACTACATCACCGGTATCGAGCCCAAGGAGGGGCACCATTGATGGCCGCCGTTTCGAAAACCCTGGTCATCGGCGGTGGCATCGGCGGGCTGACGGCCGCCTGCGCGCTGGGCCAGCAAGGCATCAATGTGGAGCTGATCGAGAGCAAGCCCGATCTCAGCGTCTATGGCGTCGGCATCATCCAGCCCAATAATACGCTGCGGGCGCTGGACCGGATCGGGCTGGCCCGGCGCTGCGTGGAACTGGGGGCGGCCTATCCCGGCTGGCGCATGCATGACGCGGCCGGCGCCTTCCTGTTCGACGCAGCGGCGACCGACGCGGCCGCCCCCGGTCTGCCGCCTATCAATGGCATCACCCGTCCCCTGCTGCACAAGGTGCTGACCGATGGTGCGCGTGATGCCGGTGCCGCCATCCGGCTGGGCACGCGGGTTGCGGAACTGGATGACCGCGGCAGCCATGTCCATGTGCGTTTCGACGATGGACGGGAAGGGGATTACGATCTGGTCATCGGCTGCGACGGTGTCTATTCCGACACCCGCCGCCGCCTGTTCGGTGATGCGGTCAGGCCCCGTTACACGGGCCAGTGCGTCTGGCGCTATAACCTGCCGCGCCCGGCCAGCGTGGAATGGGGGGAGCTTTATTTCGGGCCCGACAGCAAGGTCGGGCTGGTGCCCCTGTCACCGACCCTGATGTACATGTTCGTGGTGACGCGGGAGCCGGAGAATTGCCGCTATCCCCCCGCCGAACTGGCCGGGATGATGCGCGACCGGCTGGCCGCCTATGGTGGCGGGATCGCTGAACTGGCGACGCTGATCACCGATCCCGCCGCCGTGGTCCTGCGCCCGCTGGAGAACCTGCTGCTGCCGGCCCCCTGGCACAAGGGCCGCACACTGATCATCGGTGACGCCGCCCACGCCACCACACCGCATCTGGCCCAGGGCGCCGCCATGGCCATCGAGGATGCGGTGCTGCTGGCTGACCTGCTGGGCCGGGGCGGGCCTTTGCCGCCGCTGCTGGACGAATTCATGGCCCGCCGGTTCGACCGGGCACGGTACGTGGTGGAAAGCTCCGCCCAAATCCTGGCCTGGGAGATGGAGGAATGGGCCGGCATCCACAATCCCGACGCCCGTCCCGGCCAGCTTCTGCATGAGGCGACCCTGGCACTGATGGAGCCATACTGACATGAAGAACAAGGTCATCATCAGTTGCGCCGTCACCGGATCGGCCCACACGCCGACCATGTCGGACGCGCTGCCCGTCACCCCGGCGGAAATCGCGGAACAGGCCATCGACGCTGCCAAGGCCGGGGCCTCCATCCTGCACCTGCATGCCCGCGTGCCCGAGGATGGGCGCCCGACGGGCGATCCCGACATCTATGCCCGCTTCCTGCCCGTGATCCGGCAGGCGACGGACGCCGTGATCAACATCACGACGGGCGGGGCGGCCACCATGTCGCTGGCCGACCGGCTGGCGGCGGCCCGGCGCTTCCGCCCGGAAATGTGTTCGCTGAACATGGGGTCGATGAATTTCGCCTTCTTCCCGGCAGCCCGGCGCATCGAGACGTGGAAATACGGCTGGGAGCGGGATTACGTCGTCAATTCCGACGATTACATCTTCCGCAACACTTTCCGCGACATTGCCAGCATCCTGGAAACGCTGGGGGAGGCGGGCACCCGGTTCGAACATGAATGCTACGATGTCGGGCATCTCTACAATCTGGCCCATTTCGTGGACCGGGGGTTGGTGAAGCCGCCCTTCTTCGTTCAGATGATCTTCGGCGTGCTGGGCGGCATCGGACCCGACCTGGACAATCTGGTCTTCATGAAGCGTACAGCCGACCGGCTGTTCGGGGAGGAGAATTACCGCTGGTCGGTGCTGGCGGCCGGGCGGCACCAGATGCCGTTCCTGACCCAGGCGGCCCTGCTGGGCGGGCAGGTGCGCGTGGGGCTGGAGGACAGCCTGTTCATCGAGCGCGGGCAACTGGCCATGTCCAATGCCCAACAGGTGGAAAAGATCGTGCGCATCCTGGCCGAAATGGGCCTGGAACCAGCCACGCCGGCAGAGGCGCGGCAGATGCTGGCCCTGAAGGGCGGCGACAGGGTGGAGTTCTGACCATGGCCAGACGCATCATCGACCTGTCCATCTATCTGGAAAACGACGTCGTTTCCGATCCGCCAATGTTCAAGCCGGTGATCGAGTATATCGACCACAAACAATCCGTGCCCGATCTGGCCGGTTTCTTTCCCGGCCTGAAGGCCGGTGACCTGCCCGATGGGGAAGCCTGGGCCATCGAGCGGATCACCCTGATCACCCATAATGGCACGCATCTGGATGCGCCCTACCATTACGCATCCACCATGAATGGCGGCGAGCGGGCCATCACCATCGATGAGGTGCCCCTGGACTGGTGTTTCCAGCCGGGAGTGAAGCTGGATTTCCGGCACTTCCCCGATGGGTATGTCGTCACGGCGGCGGATGTGGAGGCGGAACTGGCCCGCATCGGCCATGTTCTGTCGCCGCTCGAAATCGTGGTGGTGAACACGGCGGCCGGTGCCCGCTATGGCCATGACGATTATGTCACCACCGGTTGCGGCATGGGGTACGAGGCGACGATGTACCTGCTGGAACGCGGCGTGCGCCTGACCGGCACGGACGGGTGGAGCTGGGATGCCCCCTTCATCCACACGCGCGAGCGCTATCTGGCCAACCGCGACCCGTCCATCATCTGGGAAGGGCACAAGGCCGGGCGCGATATCGGCTATTGCCACCTGGAAAAGCTGCATAATCTGGAAGCCTTGCCGCCGACCGGCTTCACCATCGCCTGCTTCCCCATGAAAATCCGCGCCGCGTCCGCCGGCTGGACGCGCGCCGTCGCCATCATCGACGACGCGCCGGCCGCCCCAAAACAATAAGGACCCGTCATGTACGAGCCGTTTCCCGGTAACTATGTCTGGAACCTGTCGGTCAATATCTGCATCGCCATGGGCGGCGCCATGGGGGAAATGGACCAGGCCAACGCCCAGGTCCGCGCCATCGCCGCTGAGGGAGAGGACAAGGGTACCGAAGCCTTCTTCGAAAGCTGGGGCGCCATGGCCGACCGCGTATACGCCCTGGGGGAGGAGGCTGAAAAGGCTGGCCATCCCTTGTCGGCGGCCGAGAAATATTGCCGCGCCACGGCCTATTACATGACGGCCGAACGCATGCAGAGCCGGCATTACGCCCCGCGCCAGGCCATGTACCGCCGCATGCTGGACACGATGGGGCGGGCGATCTCCGTCGGCGGCCTGAATTGCCAGCGGGTGGACATCCCCTATGGCGACAGCAGCTTTCCCGCCCTGTTCGTGCCGGGCCAGGGGGAGGGGCCGCGCCCCTGCATGGTGTTCTGCAATGGGCTGGATAGCGTGAAGGAGATGATCTACCTGTCCGTCCGCGACAGTTTCGCGGTGCGCGGCATCTCCGTCCTGATGGTCGACCAACCCGGCGTGGGGGAGGCACTGCGCCTGAACGGGCTGCCCGCCATCGTGGAGGCCGAGCGCTGGGCCGGGGCCGCCGTGGATTATCTGGAGACGCGCGCGGATGTGGATGCCAGCCGCATCGGCATGATAGGCTGGTCGTTGGGCGGCTATTACGCGCCGCGTGCCGCCTGCTATGAAAAGCGGTTCAAGCTGTGCGTGGCCTGGGGCGCCAACCATGATTGGGGTGAATTGCAGCGCCGCCGCATGGCGCGGGAGGGCGACCGGCCCGTGCCCCATTACTGGGACCATGTCATGTGGGTCTGGGGCAAGGACAGCCTGGATGAATTCATGGAGTTCGTGCCGCGTGTGACGTTGCGCGGGCATATCGCGAACATGACGGTCCCTTTCCTGATCACCCACGGCGCCGGGGACCGGCAGATCCCGGCCGAATATGCCCATCAAAGCCATGATGAGGCAGTCAACAGCCCCCGGTGCGAGCTGAAATTCTTCACCGACCGCGAGGGCGGGGTGGAACATGTCAGCGCCGACAACATGGAACCGGTGCGCAGCTATATCGCCGACTGGGTGGCCGACCGCTTCGCCGGGATGGCGCCGGGGTCATGAACAGAACCGGGTTCGCAGGGACAAGACGGCCAGCCGCCCGACAGCTCCGTCAGGGCACTGCCGCAAGACCCCCTCGGACCGGTTCCGGCATGATCCGTCGATCAGGCGACGCTGAGCCGGATTTCTCCAACAGAAGGGCATGCCCCTTCACGGCCATTCGCGCGGCACCCCGAAGTTACAAAAAAGGCGTCCGCCCCCGGGGGAGGCGGACGCCGCAGTCGGGGTGGGATTGCCCCCCGCCCGTCAGAAATTTCCAGGATAGAGGCCGCCATCCATCTGGATGTTCTGACCGTTGATGTAGCCGGCATAGCGACCGCACAGGAAGGCGCACATGGCGCCCATTTCCTCAGGATCGCCGACACGGCCGGCCACATTGTTCTTTGTCAGATGTTGCGTGATCGCCTTGGATTGCCGCAGCCGGTTGGTGTCGAACGGGCCCGGCAGCAGGTTGTTGATGGTCACCCCCTTGCCCGACACGGTCGGCACCAGCCCCAGCACGAAGCCCGTCAAAGCCGACCGTGCGGCATTCGACAGGCCGATCACGGGGATGGGGACGCGGACGGCGGACGAGGTGATGTTGACGATGCGGCCGAAACCACGCTCCCCCATTCCATCGACCGTCATGCGGATCAGTTCCACCGCGGTCAGCAGGTTGGCATCCAGCGCCCTGATCCAGGCATCGCGGTCCCAATCGCGGAAATCGCCGGGTGGCGGTCCGCCATTATTGTTGACCAGGATGTCCACCTGCGGCGACGCCGCGACCAGGGCGGCCCGCACGGCCGGCTCTGTGACGTCGCCCGCCACGGGGGTGACGGTCACATCGGGCGCCTCACGCCTGATGTCGGCGGCCGTGGCCAGCAGCGTTTCCTGCGACCGGCCATTGATGACGACATTGGCGCCCTCACGTGCCAGCGCCATGGCACAGGCCCGGCCCAGCCCCTGGCTGGCGGCACAGATGATGGCATTCCTGCCCTTCAGTCCCAAATCCATGATGTGGCCCCTTCCTCAATCGATTTCGTAATTGCGGCCGAAATCGGGGGGCGGCGGGCCATCGGCGGACCAGATGAACATGCCGTCCTTCTTGGTCCAGTCGATGGCCTCCCAATCGCACTGCGCCGGGATATGGTCCATGTCATAATAATATTCGCACATGCCGTTCCACGGATCGCGGAAATAGTGGAAATAGTTGGACCCGATGGCATGGCGCCCCGGCCCCCAGGCATGCTTGTAACCCTTGGCGAACAGCTTGCCGGCCGCCAGTTCCGCCTCGTCGATGGATGCCATCTCGAAGCTGGCATGGTGGAAGCCGGGGGCAGGGGAGTTCAGAAAGCCGATGACATGATGGTCGCTGTCGCCGGACAGGCGCAGGAAGGCGCCATATTCGTCCTGCAACGTGTCCGACACTTTCATGCCCAGCACCTCGCGATAGAAATTCATCTTCCGCGGGACATTGGGCGTGAACAGGATCAGATGGCCCAGCCGCCGCGGGTTGGTGGGCAGGGCGCGGGTGGGACAGCCGCGCACGCCCGAACGCGGGGTCAGGCCGGGGCTGTTGACCAGGATCGCCGGTTCCGGGGTCTGGGGGGCCGCTTCGGCCACTTGCACATTCACCAGATGCCCGTCGGGATCGTGAAACCACAGCCCGTCCGGTGCGCCGGCAAACGGGCGGGGCAGCAACGCGCCGCCACGGGCCTTCAACCGGTTGGCAACCGCGTCGAGCCCGGCCGCATCAGCCCCGAAGGAGATATGGTGGAACCGGCGGGACTTGCCGGTTTCCACCAGCACGATCTGGTCCTGGTCACGCCCCTTGCAGCGGAAGGCCAGATGGTCGGCGCGGTTCTCGACCGACAGACCGAAGGTTTCATAGAAATCGGCGCCCGGCGCCAGGTCCGGCACACCCAGGGCCATATATTGCAGCGACCTGATCATCTCGTTCTGTCCTCCCGTTCTTCTTGTTGTTCCGGCACCATCTTCCATTGGCATCAGGCACTGAGCCGGCCTGCCAGCCGGGCAACCGTCTCCCCCTGGTGGCGGGCCCCTTCCAGCTCGTTTTCCGAGGGAAGGCGCTCGCCCTTCATGCCGCTGACGGTGCTGGCGCCGTAAGGCGAGCCGCCCGTCACCTCATCGATGCGCATCTGGCCCTGGAACGAATAGGGCAGGCCGCACACCACCATGCCATGATGCAGCAGATTGGTGATCATGGAGAAGAGCGTCGTCTCCTGCCCACCATGCTGGGTTGCGGCGGAGGTGAAGGCGGCACCGATCTTGCCGCGCAGGGCGCCCTGATACCAGAGCGGCCCCGTCCGGTCCCAGAAGGCGGCCATCTGGCTGGCGATACGGCCGAAACGGGTGGGGGAACCGACGATGATGGCATCGTAATCGCCCAGTTCTTCCACCGTGGCGACGGGCGCCTTCTGGTCCAGCTTGAAATGGGCGGCCTTGGCCACATCCTCCGGTGCCGTTTCGGGAACGCGCTTGACCACGGCGTCGGCACCGGCCCTGCGCGCGCCCTCCGCAATGGCATCGGCCAGGATTTCCATATGGCCATAGGCGGAATAGTAAAGAACGAGAACCTTGGTCATTGCTTGATCCTTAAGCTTGATGTCCGCTCGGGCGCCGGGCCGCGGCGATGCCCATGCCGGCGTTCCATTGCGGGATGTCGCGGTAGAAGATGTCCTGATGGGTGAAGGGGCCCAGCGCCGCCATGGCCGCATAGGCCGCGACCCAGTTGCGCACCTCGTGCCCGCCGCAGCCGGCCAGTTGCGTCAGTTCCCCTTCCGCCAGTGCGGTGATGCTGTCGAAATCCAGCGCCGCCATCTGCGCCATGAAGGAACGGTCCCAGGCGGCATTCAGCGGTGTGGCATGGCCTTCGCCCCGTGCCAGCTTGCGGGCGGTCTCGTAATTGGCCTGCTCGCGGGCGCGGCGCGCCTCCATCGGCGGGTTGCGGCCGGCGATCAGCATTTCCGCCACCGGCGGCGGGGCCGTGGCAATGGTGGGGATCGGCGGGTCGTGCGACAGTCCGCCCGATCCCAGGATCAGCACCCGCTTGTTCAGGCCCGCCAGCCAGCGGCCGACCCCGTCGCCCAGCCGCCGCACCTGTCTGAAGGAAGGCAGGGGTGTGCCGGCGCAATTGATGTGGATGGGCAGCACGGGATAGCGGCCCACGCTGCCCGTCAGCAGCACCAGCAATTGCGCGAAGCCATGGTCAAGCTGCGCACGATAGGACAGGGCGGCATCGACATCGGCGGCATAAAGGTTCCGCACACAATCCAGCGCCAGTTCCTCGGGAATGTCGAACCGGTCGCCCGGCACCCCGATATCATAATCGCCGATGGCGGTGGCGCGGATGCCGACGGTGAAGGGCGGCATCATGTCATAGAAGAAGCCCTTGAAATGGTCGGGCGCGAACTCGACGATCAGTTCCGGATCAAACACCGCGACCTGTTCGGCCAGGCGGGCGAAATGCTGCCGGACCTCGGCATCCACCAGCGGATCGGCATCCACATGGTCCATGAGAGGCGTGTGCGAGGCGCAGATCATGCGCGCTTCGGCAAATGGCGATGGCATGGTTGTTCCCCGTTTCAGGCGGCCGGCGCATGTTCGGCCAGGAACGCCAGATGCAGGCGGTTGAACTCATCCGCCTTTTCCCACTGCGGCCAGTGGGCGCAATCATCCATGATCACCAGCCGCGCGTCGGGAATGGCCCGGGCGAAACGCTCGCCTGTCGCGACGGGTGCGGTGGGATCATGGTCGGTCCAGATGACCAGGGTCGGCGCCGTCACGCCCGCCAGGCTTTCATCCGTCAGCACGTTGCGCATGCGGATATCCATGTTCTGCAAGCACAAGATATGTTCCATGGCGCGCAGGAAGCCGGGCTGGGTGTAGATGGCCAGGCGCAATTCCACCAGATCGTCGGTCACGCGCTCCGGCTTGTGCATAAGCCATTCCAGCCGGGCGCGCACGGTGGCGGGGCTGGCTTCCGCCACGGCCTTCATGGTGACGTTGTAGACGCGGGTCATCACGGCCGGATCGGTGTTCAGGCCACCGGCTGTGTTCAGCGTCAGCGTCGCCACACGGTCGGGATGATCGATGGCAAACTGTGCCGCAATCCAGCCGCCCAGCGATTCCCCATGCACATGGATGCGCGCCAGCCCCAGCGCGTCGCAGAAATCCAGCAGATGCTGCACATAGTGCCGGATCTCGTAATCATGGTCGGGCTTGTCGGAATAGCCATGGCCGATCATGTCCAGCGCGATGGTCCGGTAATGTTCGGCATGGGGCAGCAGGTTGCGCGTGAACGCCTCCAGATGCCCGCCCGTGCCGGGGATGAAGACCACCGCCTCGTCAGCGCCGGTATCCCCCGCCTCCACATAGCGCGTGCGGATCGGTCCCGCCTGGACATAGCCCAGGCGGATGGCGCCACGGGCAATCTCGGGCCAAAGATGCATGTTGTGCCTCCCCCTCTTTCCATATTTGTTACACGCTAGCATGTAAGTTTTGAGCGCGCTTGTCACGCGCGTTTTTCAGCCTCGGTCGAAAAGGCATTTCTCGCGAGAGACATCATTGAATCTCCATTATATTTATCAATATGATAGAGAGAATTTGTGTCGCTGGTGCCGGATGCGGGGCAAAGGGTTGGCATCACGGCTATCGGGTCTGACGCCCCTATCCCGCCTGCCAGGCGCACAGGGCCAGGGCTTCCTCGCGCCATGGCGCGAGGAATGGAAGAGCAAATCGTAACCGAATCTGGCTTTTCCGTCAGGCAGCCATTTCAATGTTGCATCCTAGCACTCTGGCTTGATACGGATTTAAGGAGGCGCCTGTTGAGGGGATTTGATCGTGAACAAGAAGGACGAAGTCTATGAACTGCTGGTCGGCCGGCTGGTCGGGGCAGATTACAGGTTCGGCCAGAAACTGTCGGTGAAGGAAGTTGCCGCAGACACGGGCGCCAGCCGTCAGCCGATCATGGCCGCGCTGAACCGCCTGTCGGCGGAAGGATTCGTGCGGATCATTCCCCAGGTGGGGTGCGAGGTGATCAGCCCGGATCACAATCAGATCGCGGATTTCTACCTGATGTTCGAGCGGATGGAGGGGTTGCTGGCCGAACTGGCGGCAGCCCGCCGGACGGAAGCGCAGTTGAAGGAACTGCGTGGCATCCAGGCCCGCATCGGTGCCATCGACTTTGCGCAGCCGGAGGCGGCCCAGGCCTATCTGGAACTGAACCGGGCCTTTCACCAGTTGATCCACGACATGGCACAGTCCCCCTTCGTGGACGAGCGGCAGAGCAGCAATTTCAACATGTCGGATTTCTTCATCAACCAGGCCATCGGCTTTTCCGCCTTCATGGGCGGTGCCGCGCAGGAGCATGAGGAAATCATCGAGGCCATCGCATCGAAATCGCCTTCACGCGCCCGCACCTTGTCGGAAAGCCACATTGCCGGCGTGGCATCGGCCGTGGCGGCAGGCCTGCGATCGAAAGGGCGATAACCATTCGTTTTGTGAACTGACATGCTTGCATGCCAGTTTGTGATGTGCGACATTAACTCCACGGGGACCGGTAGGGGGATGCAAGACCACCGGCGCCGCGTAACGAAGGGTCGGGGCAACCGGTCCTGATACGGAAAGCCGGCCGATGGCAGAGGCGGACCGGCACGGGGAGTGCGCCACATGCAAGATCATCCTTTCCAGGGGCCGGCCTATGATGCCGATGCCCTGCGGGCCAAGTATCGAGCCGAACGGGACAAGCGCCTGCGCCGCGACGGGGCAGGCCAGTATCTCGACGCAACCGGTGAATTCAACCATTTCACCGACGACCCCTATGTCGCTCCCGGCTTCACCCGCGACGCGGTGACCGAGGATGTGGACGTGCTGGTGGTCGGCGGCGGCTTCGGTGGCCTGCTGACGGCGGCCAAGCTGTGCGACCGGGGCATCCGTTCCTTTCGCATCGTGGAACAGGCGGGGGATTTCGGTGGCACCTGGTACTGGAACCGCTATCCCGGCGTCCGCTGCGATATCGAGGCCTATATCTATATGCCGCTGCTGGAAGAGGTGGGAACCGTTCCGACGGAGAAGTACGCCACGGGCGCGGAGATTTTCGCCCATGCACAGGCCGTCGGCCGGCATTATGGCCTTTACGACCATGCCCTGTTCCAGACCAAGGTGGAGCGCCTGGAATGGGACGAGGCGGCAGCCCGCTGGACCGTGACGACCGACCGCGGCGACCGCATCCGTGCCCGTTTCGTGTCCGTCAGCCAGGGCCCGCTGGCCAAGGTGAAGCTGCCGGGCATTCCGGGCATCAGAAGCTTCAAGGGCCGGATTTTCCATTCCAGCCGCTGGGATTACGATTATACCGGCGGCGATGCGTCGGGCGGACAGGTCAAGCTGGCCGACAAGCGCGTGGCCATCATCGGCACGGGCGCCACGGCGGTGCAGATCGTGCCGCGCCTGGCCGAGCATGCCATGCAATTGCTGGTGTTCCAGCGCACGCCCTCGGCCATCGAAGTGCGCAACAACAGGCCGACCGATGCGGCCTGGCTTCAAGCCCAGCCCAAGGGCTGGCAGCGGCGCCGGATGGAAAATTTCCTGTCCATCCTGAACGGCCGGCCGCAGGCGGAAAATCTGGTGGGCGATCATTGGACCGACCTTTGGGAGCGCATGGGCGCCCTGATGGCGCAGGGCCAGGGCAGGCTGTCCCCGCCGCAGGCCATGCAACAGGCCGATTTCGAGAAGATGGAGCAGATCCGCGCCCGTGTGACCGCCACCCTTGGCGAGGGTGAGACCGCGGAGGCGCTGAAGCCCTGGTACAATTTCCTGTGCAAGCGGCCCTTGTTCAGTGACGATTACCTGCCGGCCTTCCAGCGGCCCAATGTCACCCTGGTGGATACCGGCGGGCGCGGGGTGGAGGCGATGACCCCGACCGGGGTCTGCGTCGATGGCCGCGAATATCCCGTCGATTGCGTGATCTTCGCCACCGGTTTCGATGTCGGCGCACCGGCACACAAGGTTGGCGGCTATCAGGTGGTGGGACGTGGGGGACGGTCCATCCAGGACAAATGGCAGGGCGGCCTGCGCTGCCTGCACGGCACGATGTTCAGCGGTTTCCCCAATTTCCATGTGGTGGGCGGTGCGGAACAGGGTACCACGGCCTTCAACTTCACCCATACGCTGGACATCCAGGCCACCCATGCCGCCGAGATCATTCATTACGGCCTGCGCAACGGCGTCGCCGCCCTGGAACCGACGCCGGAGGCCGAGGAGCGCTGGCTGGAACAGGTGGAGGCCAAACATGTCGACCATGAGCATTTCTATGAGGAATGCACACCCGGCTTCCTGAACAACGAGGGTGCCTTCAAGGACCGGCCGACCTATGTCGGCGGCACCTATGGCGGCGGCCCGCTGGAATATGAGGCCGTCATCACCGGCTGGCGGGCGGAGCGGCTGGCTGTGGACATGGATATCCGTCCCCTGGGCCGCACCGCGCCGTAACCGCAGGGCAGGGACCCGCCCACCCGGGGCGGGTCCCGGAAGGCCTGACGCCCGCGACAGGCGGCGAGCGCCTGCGGGCATGATCCCGAAATGAAGAACAGACCCCTGCAATCGGGGGCGCTGCCGTACCGACAATAATCAAAATTGGGGAGGAGGAAGTCGATGGCCCATCAAGGAATGAGGGGTGCTGTCTGCGCGTTGGCCCTGCTGATGCCAACACTGGTCCAGGCACAGGAAACGCAGGTCGCCCAGGCCGGCGACGTGCTGGATGAGATCATCGTCACCGCCACCAAGGCGGGCGAGACGACCATGCAGCGGACGCCACTGGCCATCAGCGCCTTTTCAGCCGACAAGCTGGACAGTTCGCTGGTCCTGAACGTCAAGGATCTGGTGGCCGTCACACCCAACCTGTCGGTGGCGCAGGTGACGGCCAGCGCCGTCATCTATATGCGCGGCATCGGCAGTTCCAACGTTTTCGGCGGTTCCGACCCCAGCGTGACGACGCAGATCGACGGGGTCTATATCGCCCGCGCCTTCGGCCAGTTTCAGGATTTCGTGGATATCCAGCGCGTGGAGGTGCTGCGCGGGCCCCAGGGCACGCTTTACGGCCGCAACGCCGTTGGCGGCACCATCAACATCATTTCCAAGAAGCCGTCGGACAAGGCCACGGGCAAGCTGCAACTGACCGTCGGCGATTATGAGCGCCGGCAGGCGCAATTCTATGTCAGCGGCCCGCTGGTGGAGGAGAAGCTGCAGGCCAGCCTGTCCGGAACCTATATCCGCCATGACGATTACATCGACAATATCGTTGCCACTGGCCAGCCCGGCACCAACAATGCCAACCGTGGCGGCCTGCGCGGACAGGTACGTTTCCTGCCGGCCGACAATGTCGAGATGATCACCCGTTTCGATTACAGCCGCAGCGACGAACGGTTCGACAGCTACAGCCACCTGCTGGTGCCCTTCCGGCCCGGTGGCGCCAACCCCACGCCGCTGGCATCCGGCATCGTGGGTGATTATTCCAAGGTGGCGCTCGATTCACCGCAGACCAACGACACCAAGCTGTGGGGCGTGGCGCAGGAGGTGAACATCGACCTGACGGACGCATTGGCGGTGAAGTCGCTGACCGCGTTCCGCAAGAGCCGGTACAACCTGTTCGTGGACAGCGATGGTACCGAATTGCTGGCCCAGACCAGCAACCAGAATGAATGGTCCCGGCAATTCAGCCAGGAACTGAACCTGACAGGCAATTTTGACCGCTTCAATGGTGTGTTGGGCCTGTTCTATTTTCATGACAAGACCAGCACGCTGCTGCAATCTACCAACTATGCCAGCCCCGTCCTGCCACCGGCCAACGCCTTCTATATCCGCACCGAGCCGGACAGCTTCACCACCTCCTTCGCGGCCTTCGCGCAGGGGACCTACAAGCTGACCGATGATCTGGGCTTTACGGCCGGCCTGCGCTTCACCCAGGATACCAAGCGGATCGAACAGAATTTCGACCGCGTGTCGCTGGCCACCGGTTCATCGACCCCCGGTTTTCCCTTTGTCTATGAGCTGAAGCGCAAGTTCGATGCCGTGACCCCGAAATTCGGCCTGGATTACCAGGTGACGAGCGACATCATGCTCTACGCATCGGCCACACGCGGGTTCAAAAGCGGCGGCACCAGCATCTTCGCCAACAACGCCACCGATCTGTCCTTCGCGCCTGAAACCATCTGGGCCTATGAAGGGGGTATCAAGAGCGATCTCCTGGACCGGCGGCTGCGCTTCAACACCAGCCTGTTCCATTATGATTACAAGGATTTGCAGGTACAGTCGCTGATTGCGCCCGGCGTGGTCGCCATCCGCAACGCCGCCAATGCCCGCGTGCGCGGCGTGGAATTCGAGTTGACGGCGCGGCCCGTCAGCGGCCTGGAACTGGGCGGCAACCTGTCATTCCTGGACACCAAGTACCGGGCCTTCCCAACCTCCAGCGTGCCCAACCAGCTCGTGAATTTCGTGGCGACGGACCCGCGCTTCAACGCGGCCAGCCGCACCTTCGACGCAACCGGCAACCGCCTGAATGCCGCCCCGAAAAGCTCGCTGTCCACCTATGGCCAGTATAATTTCGACGTGGGGCCGGGCACGGCCTTCATCCGCGGTGAATATTTCCGGCAGAGCAAGGTTTATTACGATGCCTCCAACGCCGATATCTTTTCCCAGAAAGCCTATGACCTGATCAACGCCTCGGTCGGCTGGAACAGTGACGAGGGCGGCTGGGGTGTCCAGGTCGTCGGCAAGAACCTGGCCGATGAACAGTACCTGATCACTGTCGCCGCCAACGGGTTGGTTCCCGCCGGTCTGGCCGGTGCCCCCCGCACCTTCGTGTTGCAGGTCTCCAAAAGCTGGTAATCTCCGACTTGGGCCCGCCGCGGGAACGCCCCTTTCCGCGGCGGGTGATTTTTGACAGAAACAGGCAATCGAACAGGCGCCAGACCAGATGCATGTGCTTGTCATCGGCGGGCGCAGCGGCCCTGGCCGCGGGGTCGCCGAATATCTGCATGCACAAGGGGCCTTGGTTTTGCCGTCGTCTCCCGCCGGTCCCGGCCCTGGACGGCCTTTTCCGTGACCATCGGCCTCCTGTCCTGAGGGCTGATACCAGATCCCGGTGAGAGCAACTCACCGGGATCTGGTACGGCGGCGACGGCCGCCGCGCCGCACATGCGGCGTA
>NZ_JBLTXA010000046.1:0-29512 GCF_048066175.1 Niveispirillum fermenti
ATATCCTTGGCATGGCTGGCCTTTCCCCGGCTGACCCACTGGGCCAGGCCGAAAATGCCGATGACATAGATCACCACCACCACCAGATCAATCTGCGACAGGCTTGTCATGTTCCCAAGGACGTTTCGGGATTGGCGGAACCCGCGCAGGCGTATGATGTTGTCGGATATCGGTTGAGCATGCCCCGGCTCTCTCCCTCATTAGCTTTATATTTATCGCATTAATATATCATAAAACACGACCTTGCCGCACCTGCGCTATCTGAGATTCCGGGTCGATCATGGGTCTGACGGGCGGGGGCACTGATGCTCGACTAACATTTATCATATTGCTAAGATAACTACCGCCTTGATGATACAGGGCTGATCTTAACCCATGTGGGAAAATGAAATCGATCGTCAAACGCCGTCTATGGCATCCGGACGCGGAACTCGGTCAACGAACATTGGGTATCGTTGAAGATATCGGCTCGGCGATCGTCTCTGGCGAATATCCGTCCGGTGAAATTCTGCCGGTGGAGGCGGATTTAGCCCAGAAATATCAGGCAAGCCGCAGCGTCCTGCGTGAAGCGGTGAAGATACTGAGTGCGAAAGGTCTGGTCACGGCGCGCCGGCGCAAAGGCACCTCGGTAACGCCCAAGACCTCCTGGGATCTGCTGGATGCCGATGTCCTGCGTTGGATATTGATGGGGGATTTCTCTCTGCCGCTGCTGGTCGAATTCACGGATATTCGCCTGGGCATAGAGCCACAGGCGGCGGCGGGTGCCGCAGAAAGGGCGGATCCTGTCGCGCTGGCTGCCATACGTGTGGCCTTCACCCGTATGCATGCTGCCTTGCGGGGCGATGATGATCCGCTGGATTCCGATATCTCCTTCCATCTGGCGATCCTTGCTGCCAGCGGCAACCGTTTCATCAACCGTTTGAAGCACTTGATTGAAGCTGCCCTGCTATTTTCGATCCGTTATACGGATGATCAGACGCGCACCGCTGACATCAAGCTGGCAAGGCATGAACGTGTCCTGCTCGCCATCGAATCCGGAGACCCCGAAGCCGCCGCCGCCGCATCCCGCGACCTGCTGATTGCGGCGCGAGCCGTCATGGTGAAGGGCTTGACGCGCGGCTAAGCAGGTTCCTCCAGATCGGGCCACACATGGCCCGGCCTGGAGGAACCTGCCGACTCCATTGTTTGCAGATTTTCCGAGCCCGCCCATCTGTGGGCGGCGTTCGGAAAATCTGCTTAGGCCGCTACCGGCAGCCCTGCTGCTGAAGGGTCTGCGCTTTTTTATCTAATAGATATGATTTATATTGCGAACCACGGTGGGGCTGTTACAGTCCACACCGTTGGACGAAGCCGCGCCGCGTTGCCGACGCTGCATTCATGTCACCGCAAGGGCTCGGGCGGTCAAAGACGTCGCGGCATGGCCGCGCGAATGTCTTGCCCTGCCCGCAAACCCGGTGGCGCCAGCACAGCAATCGACGCCGGGAAGGAATGAAGGTGCGTACCAAGACGATATTGATCGCCGGCGCGCCGTCGGGGGACCGCGACCGGGGCGACCGTAACCGCCGGGACAGGCACGGATGAATGCGCGGATGACTCGTCGCGCGCTGTTGCTGGGGAGCGCGACAGCCACCCTGGCAATGCCGGCCCTGGCTTTGACGGGCGCGCGGCGCAGGCCGAACATTGTCGTCATCTATGCCGACGATCTCGGTTTCGGGGATCTTAGCGCCTATGGGGGCACGCGCCTGCACACGCCGAACATCGACCGCATGGCCGCGGGGGGCACGCGGTTCGTGAACGCCCATTCGCCGTCGGCGACCTGCACGCCCTCCCGCTATGCCCTGCTGACCGGGGATTATGCCTGGCGCGCGTCGGGCACGCAGATCCTGCCGGGTGACGCCCCGGCCTTGATCCGCCCCGGTCGCTTCACCCTGCCATCCATGTTGCAGAAGGCGGGTTACCGGACCGGGCTGGTCGGCAAATGGCATCTGGGCCTGGGCGACGGGCAGGTCGACTGGAATGGGGAGATCGGGCCGGGGCCGCTGGATGTCGGTTTCGACTACGGATTTTTCATGCCTGCCACCCTGGACCGTGTGCCCACCGTCCTGATCGAGAATCGTCGGGTGGTCAATCTGGACCCGACGGACCCGATCACGGTGGATTACAAGCGGAAGATCGGCACGGAACCCACGGGAACCGAAAATCCTGACCAGCGGCAGATGGGTGCCGATCCTGAACATTCCGGCACCATCACCAACCGTATCAGCCGTATCGGCTATATGACGGGTGGAAAGGCGGCCCGCTGGAAAGACGAGGATCTAAGTGATCTGTTGCTGGAAAAGGCCGTTTCCTTCATGTCCGCAAGCAGGACAGATCCGTTCTTCCTTTATTTCGCGGTGAATGAGCCGCATGTGCCCCGCGCGCCGCACCCGCGTTTCGTCGGCAGGTCCGGCATGGGGCCGCGCGGCGATGCCATCCTGCAGCTCGACTGGACCGTGGGGGAGATGATGGCCGCCATGGACCGTATGGGCATCACCGACGACACGCTGGTGGTGTTCAGCAGCGATAATGGCCCCATCCTGTTCGACGGCTATGACGACGGGGCCGTGGAACTGGCGGGTGACCACCGCCCGTCCGGCCCGTTCAGCAGCGGGAAATACAGCATCCTGGAAGGCGGCACCCGCGTGCCGATGATCACCTGCTGGCCGGGTCAGGTCCGGGCGGGCCATGTGTCGTCGGCGCTGGTCGACCATGTGGACCTTGTCGCGTCGCTGGCGGTGCTGACGGGACAGGAACTGCCCCGCGACGGGGCGCTGGACAGTTTCGACATGCTGAACCCGTTGCTGGGCAAGACCGATCAGGGGCGCACGCATGTGGTGGAGGACACCAAGCTGATGGTGGTCAGCGGGGCCATGGTGGCCGGCAGCGGCGAGCGTGTTCTGGCCTTGCGCCAGGGGGACTGGAAATTCATCCGGGCCAGCGTGGATGCCGCGCCGTTCCACGGCAACCCGATCGGTACCGCGCCCGGCCCCCAGCTTTACGACCTGGCCGGCGATCCCGGCGAGACCAGAAATCTGGCGGCCACAATGCCTTACCTGGCAGGCCGGATGGCCGCCTTGCTGGACAGGATCGAACGCGATGGGCGAAGCCGCCCCGCAGCGCCGTGAAGGACGACCTTTTACTATTTTGCTGTGATCAGAACCTGTTGGCTCTGATCACAGCCCTCAGCCCTCAACCGCCGGCGCCAACATTCGTTGGCTCGGGCGCGCCGCACGAGCGGTGCTGTGGCGGTCGCCGCCGGACCAGCTTGCGATGAATTCCACTCATCGCGAGCCGGTATTATCCGGTTCCGGCCAATCATAATATCCAAACTGGGGAGATCGACGATGCGCAAGACCCTTCTGCTGTTGACGGCCCTGGCCCTCGGACCCACGCCGGTCCTGGCCCAATCGGCGCTGGGGGCCAATTACAACGAACATTTCGAGGATGTGGATTATCGCGACCTGGAAAAAGCCCAGGCGCGCTGGATCCGGCTGTTCGTCCCGATGCCGCAACTGGACAAGGGTGCCGCCGACCATGGCGCGGTGCGATCGGTTCTGGCGGCGGGCGAACACGGCTACAAGACCATCCTGTCGCTGAAATGGCCGTTTCCGCGCAGCGACTTTCCCAAGGCAGGCACACCGGCCTTTCAGAAGGAACTGGCGCGTCTCGATGCCCTGCTGCCGCTGGTGATGGACAGGATCGACATCCTGGTGATCGGCAACGAGCCCTATATCGAAAGCCGGGAAGAGGATCGCGACCTTGATCTGAACACCTTCTATGAGGCGATGGCCGCCCGGATCATACAGTATCGCGCGAGCCGATGCGGTGGCGACTGCCGGACCCGGCTTTACATGGGCGCCTTGAACCGCCTGGACCTGAAGAAGAACCTCACGCCGTCTGTCGCGCGCTGGATGGATTATGTCAAGGCGACACCGGAGATCGACGGGGTGGATATCCATCCCCACATTCCGTCGATCCAGGCCTCGCAGCCCTTCCTGGATTACATCCTGCCGCGCATGCGGCCGGAGCAGAAATTCCTTGTCACGGAATTCTCCCTGGTCTGGTGGTGGAAAAAGCAGATGCGCGAACCGGTCTCCCCGGCCTTCGCGACGAAGTACGGCGTGTCGCCGCAATCCCGGAACTGGCAGGTGATGCAGTCCGCCCTGGAGCAGCCCTTTACCAAGCAGCAATGGGACGATTACCTGTCGCTCAGCCCCTGGTTCGAAACCCGCAAACATTATCTGGTCAATCAGATGAAGATGTTCCGGGATACGGGCCGTCTGGCGGTTGCCACCTATGGCTTCAAGCAGGGAAGCTCCATGGCGGCCGATTTCGGTCCCGACAAGACGCCCTGGCTGATCAACAGCGTCTTTGCCCCCCGATCGATCAGGCCCAATGCCGATGGCAGTGCCGCGGCCAACTATGCCTGGATCGATGATTTCCGCGCCTTGCAGAAGGACTGATGCCAGTGAAGAAGCACCTTTCGATCCTGGCCCTGCTTTCTGCCACCCTGATGGCGGGGCCGGCACCGGCACAGCAGCAACAGCTCAAGAAGGCTGTGGCCGACGATATTTTCGCCGACCACCCGTCGATGGACAGCAACGCGGTCGTCATGCCGTCGGCTGATGCGAAACCGGTGACCCCGTTCTTCAGCGAACGGGCCATCGGCGATGCATCCCTCGCCCGCACGGCCGATGGCGGCTGGGTGCTGACCGGTACGGTCCTGCGCACGGGGGTCCGCCATGGGGTACAGCTCTGGACCTCCGCTGATGGCAAGGCCTGGAAGGGCTGGGGTCCGGCGCGGATCACCGGCAGCGGGATCGAGCCGGGGGACGTATCGGAACGGTATCTGGCGCCATCGGTCACCGTGGCCGGCGACCGGCTCTATCTGGCCTTTGCCGACAAGACCGGCTGCGCCCGCGTCGCCGTGGGTCAGGCAGCACGCCCGGACGGGACCTTCACCGCCTCTGCCTGTCTTGTCGATGATGCCGCCGATATCTCCCTCTTCGTCGATCAGGACGGGACGGGATATCTGCTGTGGGGTGGCGGCAATATCGCCAAATTGTCGGCTGGCTTCGACCGACTGGCCGAGACACCAAGGTTCCTGAAGCCGGATCAGGCCCTGTTCGCCAAGCATCCGCCCGTGGGCAAGGATTGGCCCGTGCGTGTGCGGGTGGGCATGTCGGGGGCGACGATGTTCCGCGACGGCGACCGTTATGTCCTGGCCGCCAGCGAGGTCACCGGACGCATGCGCACCGCGACGGAGGATCTGTTCATGGCGGAGGGGCCGACACCCTACGGTCCTTTCAGCATGCGGATGCTGGCCGTGCCGCATGCTGGGCAGGGGGCTGTCGTCCGGTTGGATGACGGTCGCCTGGCGACCGCCTACAATCCCAAATGCGAGGATGGTTTCGCCCTGTTCTGCGAACAGGTCGGGCTGGTCCCGCTGGAGCGCGCGCCCGACGGCCGTCTGCGCCAGGCGGCTTCGGTGATCACCGAGGACAGTGCCGTCGCCGCCCGCCAACCGCTGCTAACCTCTGAGATGATGCGTGACCCATCGGTGACGCTGGGCGGCGACGGCTATTACTATCTGGTCGGCACCCAGGACGGCTATGGCTATCACCGTCCGGATGGCGGGGTGAAGCTCTGGCGGTCGGCGGATATGAAGCGTTGGGACGATGCCGGCTTCATCTTCCGCTGGGAAGGGATGGGCTATGATTTCGCCAACAACATTGCCGAGCTTTGGGCGCCGGAGATCAAATGGGTCGAACGCGACAAGACCTACTATCTGGCCTTCTCGGTCATGGAACGTGGTGTCGGCGGCAAGACCTGGCTCTACCGCTCCAGAACCGGCAAGGCGGAGGGACCATACGAGAATACGGGCAAGAGCTATCTGGTTAAGGGCATCGACGGGTTCCCGTTCGAAGATGATGACGGTCTCTATTTCCTGTGGGGCGGCGGCAGCATCGGCAGGCTGAACGACCGGCGCGACGGCTTCGACGGGCCAGTCCGGCAACTGGTCGATGTGGATGGTGACCATGTCGGATATGAAGGCAATGGCCTGATCAAGGTGAACGGGGTCTATTTCCTGACCGGGGCGGAATGGCATGGACCGCTGCGCACCCATGGCACCTACGACATGATGTATGGCACCTCCAGAACCCTGTTCGGTCCCTACAGCCAGCGGCGCATCGGTGCCCCCCATGGCGGCCACGGCACGGCCTTCAGGGATAAGCAGGGCCGCTACTGGTACACGATGTTCGGCAACGACCCGACGGCGCCGTGGCGCATGCACTTCGGGCTGGTGCCCATCGACATTGGCGACGCCGCGTCCATCGGGGTGCCGCGTGTCGACGGCGCGCGTGCGGAATGAGCCATGGTGCGGGCCGTCCCCATTGATCTGCGCCTGCGTGTCGTGGCCGCCATCGAGGCGGGGGAGGCGATGACGGCGGTGGCCGGACGATTCGGCATCTCCATATCCACGGCTCGCCGTCTGTGCCGCAAGCAACAGGCCGGAGCCAGCCTGTTGCCCGACCGGGTTGGTGGCCGCCGCCAACCGGTCATCGCGGGTGACGACCTGGAATGGTTGCGCAGCCGGCTTGCGGGACGCGATCGCATGAGTATCCGGGGGATCACCGCGGAACTGGCCGGGCGCGGGCTGCTGGTGACGCATGACACCGTATGGCGGACGGCAAGACGGCTGGGTTTTGGCGAGCGTAGAGAATAAAAAGACGACTTGACGTCGTTAACGTCCACGGTGGTGGCGGAAATTCACTGACCGTCATCTGGTGAGGCATGCTCCACCAGATGACGGTGGCGGCGCTGCAAGGGGTGGACCAGGTTTCCCGGAGACCGGAAACGCCCCCTGCGCGGCAGGCCGGGGGAACGTCCGCCCAGGGGAACGTCCGCCGAAGGTGATCATGCCGGCGATGGCGGGCCGGCACCGGGATTTCATGATCCCCGCCGCCCCCATCCGGTGCGGACGGGCGGGTTGCCGGGTTGAGCCCAGGCTGTCCGGGACGATGCGGGCCGTCCCGGACACACGCGGGCATCAACCCGGCATGGTCATGACGAAGGCGTTCAGCTTGTTGCCATCAAGATCACGGAAATAGGCGGCATAGAAATTGTCGCCGCGCGGGCCGGGCGGGCCTTCGCAGGTGCCGCCCAGCGACAGGGCCAGATCGTAAAGCCGCTGGACCTGTTCCTTGTCCTTGGCCTCGAATGCAACCATGACGCCATTGCCCACAGAGGCGGCGTTGCCGTCGAACGGCTTCATCAGGGCCATGCCGGCCCCGCCATTCGGATCACCCCAGGCGATGCCGGTGGGAAATTCCATCATCCGGCCGGTCCCCAACTCCTTGGCGATGGCGTCGTAAAAGGTGGCGCCCTTGGCCAGGTCGTTGGTGCCCAACGTCACATACCCAATCATTCTTTCCCCCATGATCTTGTCCATGCCGGACGGCACGGACCCATGCCGCATGGCATGATCAGAACATTACAGGAACATTTGATCGAGTCGAGTCATTTCCCCGCCAGGGTGAAACAGCGTGCCTTCAGCTTGTTGAAGGCGTCGGTCCGGTGGCTGATCGATTGCTTTTCCGCCGGGTCCATCTCCGCAATGGTCCGCGTGTCGCCCAGCGGGATGAAGATGGGATTGTAGCCGAAACCATTGGTGCCGCGCGGCGGAAAGGACAGGTGACCGTCCACCCGCCCTTCCACCGTCTCCACATGCCCATCGGGCCAGGCCAGGGCCAGGGCGCAGATGAAGGCGGCCCGGTCGCCCCGGCGGTCCGGGCTGGCCTTCAGCGCCTCTTCCACCCTGGCCATGGCGATGCGGAAATCCTTGGTCGGCCCGGCCCAGCGGGCGGAGAAGATGCCCGGCGCCCCGTCCAGCCCCTCCACCGACAGGCCGCTGTCGTCGGCCAGCGCCGGCAGGCCGGACGCTGTGGCGGCCGCCCGTGCCTTCAGGATGGCGTTGCCGACATAGGTCGTCTCCGTCTCCTCCGGCTCCCCCAGCCCCAGTTCCCCGGCGCTGGGGAAGTGCCGCACCAAGCCATCCAGCAGGGCGGCGATTTCCGGCACCTTGCCCTTATTGTGGGTGGCGATGACCAGCGTATCGCCGGTGAAGGGACGGGGGACGGTCATGCGGCCCCCCCTCAGACGCCCAGGGCGGCGCGCTGCAGCGCCGCCAACTCGCCGATGCCCTTGCGGGCCAGGGCCATCAGGGCCATGAACTCGGCTTCCTCGAAGGGCTTATCCTCGGCCGTGCCCTGGATTTCCACGATGCCGCCGCGGCCGGTCAGCACGAAATTGGCGTCGGCCCCGGCATTGCTGTCCTCGATATAGTCCAGGTCCAGCACGGGCTGGCCATTATGGATGCCGCAGGAAATGGCGGCGACCTGATCGGTCAGCGGCACCCGGGCCAGCGTGCCGGTCCGCACCAGATGCTGAAAGGCCAGATGCAGGGCGACATAGGCGCCCGTGATGCTGGCGGTACGGGTGCCGCCATCGGCCTGGAGGACATCGCAATCGACCTTGATCTGCACCTCGCCCATGGCCTTCAGGTCGGTGACGGCGCGCAGGCTGCGGCCGATCAGGCGCTGGATTTCCTGCGTGCGGCCCGACTGCTTGCCCTTCGCCGCCTCGCGGTCGGTGCGGGTGTGGGTGGAACGGGGCAGCATGCCATATTCCGCGGTCACCCAGCCCTGGCCCTTGCCGCGCAGGAAGGGCGGCACCTTCTCGTCCACGCTGGCGGTACACAGCACATGCGTGTCGCCGAACTTCACCAGGCAGGAGCCTTCGGCATGGCGGGAGAAATTGATTTCCAGGCTGACGGCGCGGAGCTGGTCGGCCAGGCGGCCGGAGGGGCGGGACATGAGCAATATTCCATCGATGATCGGACAGGCAGGGTCATAGCAACCCTGCCAGCCTTCGTCCATCCCTGCTCCCCGCGTCCGTCCATTGATTTGCGCCGTGCCGCCCACTAATCTTTCATGGGACGGAGCAATGGCAAGAGGGCCGGCGGCGCCAGGATGATCAGCGAGCTGAACCAGCGGTCGCGGGAAATATTCCGCCATATCGTGGAAGCCTATGTCCAGACCGGGGAGCCGGTGGGATCGCGCACACTCTCGCGGCGGCTGACGACCAACCTGTCGCCGGCCACGATCCGCAATGTCATGGCCGATCTGGAGGAACTGGGCCTGCTGATGGCGCCCCACACCTCGGCCGGGCGCGTCCCGACGGAAGCGGGGCTGCGCCTGTTCGTCAACGGCCTGCTGGAGATCGGCGACCTGACGGAGCGGGAGCGCGAAGATATCGAGGCCGGCTGTCAGGCACGCGGCCGCTCCCTGCCGGAGGTGCTGGAGGAGGCGACCAACCTGCTGTCGGGCCTGTCATCCTGCGCCGGGCTGGTGCTGGCGCCAAAGACGGACCGGCCGCTGAAACATATCGAGTTCGTCAATCTGGGGCCCGGCCGCGCCCTTGTCGTGCTGGTGACCGAGGACGGGCTGGTGGAGAACCGCGTCGTGGAGGTGGCCGTGGGCCTGCCGCCATCGGCCCTGCAGATGGCCAGCAACTATCTGAACGCGCGGGTCGTGGGCCGCACCCTGTCCGAAGCGCGCGCCATGATCCAGAAGGAGATGGAGGAACAGCGCACCCAGCTCGACAGCCTGACCCGCAAGGTGGTGGAGACGGGGCTGGCCACCTGGTCGGGCACGCGCGGCAGCCAGGGCTATCTGATCGTGCGCGGTCAGGCGCGGCTGCTGGAGGATGTCACGGCCCTGTCCGACCTGGAACGCATCCGCGCCCTGTTCGAAGCGCTGGAAACCCGCGAGCAGATGATGCGCATGCTGGACGCCACGGGCCGGGCCGAAGGGGTGCAGATCTTTATCGGGGCGGAGAACGACCTTTTCCGCCACGCCGGCTGTTCCATGATCGTCAGCCCCTATGCCAACACCAAGGACCAGATCGTCGGCGCCATCGGCGTCATCGGCCCGACCCGCATCAATTATGCCCGCATCATCCCCATGGTGGATTATACGGCCAAGGTGATCGGCCGGCTGATGGGCTGACCCCCTTGCGGTACCGGGGGCCGGCACCCTATCTCTCTTGGCGACAAGGCTCGACAGGCGGGGCGTTCCCGCCTAAACCAGAGGGCCGCCGGTCCTGTCCGGCCGGCGCCTGTTCCAGTACCTCATCCAAAGGCTTGTTCCGCGATGACCGACACGATCAACACCCATGAAAGCGACCCCAACGCCGCCGCGGAGCCGGTGGCCCAGGCGACCGGGCCGGCCGTCGATACGGCCCGCGTCGCCCAACTGGAGACGGAGGTCGCGTCCCTGAAAGATCAGCTTCTGCGTGCCCTGGCCGAGACGGAGAATGTCCGTCGCCGGGCCGAACGCGAGCGTGAGGATACGGCCAAATATGCCGTGGGCAAGTTCGCCAAGGACCTGCTGGCCGTGGCCGACAACCTGCGCCGCGCCGTGGAAGCCGTGACGCCGGAAGTGCGGGAGGAAAACCAGGCCGTCGGCAACCTGCTGACGGGCGTGGAAGCGACGGAACGCCAGTTGGGCGCCGCGTTCGAACGCGCAGGCATTGCCCGCATGGAAGCGCTGGGGGCCCCGGCTGATCCGAATTTCCACCAGATCATGATGGAACTGGAAGGCACCGGAAAGCCGGCGGGCACCGTCGTGCAGGTGCTTCAGGCCGGCTACACGATCCATGGCCGCCTGCTGCGCGAGGCCATCGTCGGTGTCGCCAAGGGCGAGGCCGGGGCCGCGCATGTGAATACCAGCGCCTGACCGGCGGGCCAGGCCGGGGCTTCCCGGCCCGGTGATGCATCTTGAAGGGTCACAGACAGGCCATTGCCCGTCTGTGACCCTTTTTCATGCGGGCTGCTGTTGCGTCAGGTGGCCGGTCGGCTGAATTTGTTCGGACGGATGGCGGCGTGCTTCGACGACCGGCGCAACCGTAAGCAGGTGACGCATCCACTGCCCGATCTGCTGGCTCAGCGGGTCATCGCCATGGCGCTGGGGTACGAAGACCTCAAGGATCACGACCTGGTGCGCAACGATCCGCTGTTGAAGGTGACGGCGGTAGCCAGGCCCCGGGTGCCGGGTGGCGCGCCGCTGCCGGCGCTGGCCGGGAGTTCGACGCTGGGTCGGCTGGAGCGGAGCTTCGAGGAGGCTGACCAGCGTTATCACAAATTCACCGCGCAGCCGTCGCGTCTGCAGGATCTGTATGTCGAGCTGTTCACCGGCAGTTATGCGACAGCGCCGGAGCGGATCATCCTGGATATCGACGCGACGGATATCGAAACACATGGCCATCAGCGGGGCGGCTTCTTCCTGGCCTTTCGGTAGCAGTTTAAAGGTTCCCCGGTTCGGTTGTCGTCCGCCGTTATGGATGAATATGCCCCCATGGCAGTGGACAACAGCATGAGATCATAAGCGGCAAGGCTGTTGGCAGCCATCAGGGTGCGCATCAGATCAAGTCCATGCTTTTACAAATCAGGCGGAAATAACAGCGCGAACGGAAGTGCCTTGCGCCCATAGCCATCACGGACGGGATGAGCAGGCGGACATGATGTACACATTCAAAGTTGAACTTCAAAAACAAATCCATTAAATTGTTTATGGATATAGATTAATCCGTTTTGATTGTGTACTGTATATATTTTCCACTAAAGGAAACCACCGTAATGATTTTCGCCCATTCCGGTCGTGAAGGTGACTATGGAACCTGGGAACCTCTTGTGGATCATCTCCTCTGTGTCGCTACCCTTTCAATGCGGTTTGCTGGGGCCTTTGGGTACGAGGTGGCGGGTAAGGCATTGGGGCTGCTGCATGATGTGGGGAAGATGGCGCAAGCCTATCAACTCTATATCCGGGGTCAGGGGCCCAGCCCGGATCATTCAACGGCCGGTGCGGCCATCGCCTGTCAGCATTATGGGCGCTCATGGGGCCCCTTGCTGGCGGCTTCCATCGCTGGGCACCATGCAGGGCTGGCCGATGGTGATGGCGAGAAGGGACAGCTCAGCAGCCTGAAAAGCCGGCTGGACCGGTATAAAGGCAACCTGACCTGTGCGGAAGGGGCGGAGCCGCCAGCACCGGAACAGGTGCGCAGTTCCATCAAGCATCTGGATAGCGGCCTGCGCCGCTCCCTGTTGGGCCGCATGTTGTTCTCCACCCTGATCGATGCCGACCGGCTGGCGACGGAGGCTTTTTATGCCCACCTGAACCAGCAGCCCGTGCAGCGCGGGTGCGATACCAGTCTTGGGATGTTGCGGGACCGGCTGACCGATCATCTGGTGGCCCTGGCTGCCAAGGCACGGGCCGATGTGGCGGAAAATCCGGCACTGGGGACCATCAACGACCTGCGGGCGCAGGTCCTGGCCCATGTGCGGAACGGTGCCGCACAGGAACCGGGCCTGTTCAGCCTGACGGTCCCGACCGGCGGGGGCAAGACGCTGGCGTCGCTGGCCTTTGCCCTGGACCATGCGCAGCACTGGGGCAAACGCCGGATCATCTATGTCATCCCCTTCACCAGCATTGTGGAGCAGACAGCGGATGTGTTCCGCAAGGCGCTGGGGGATGATGATGCCATCCTGGAACATCACAGCGGCTTTGACGGCGGCTCCGAACGACAAGAGACAGGTGTCAGCGATGCCGAGGCCCCGGATGGTGGCAAAAAGGCGCGGCTGGCAGCGGAAAACTGGGACCGGCCCGTGGTGGTGACCACAGCGGTGCAGTTCTTTGAAAGCCTGTTTTCCAACCGGCCCGGCAAATGCCGCAAGCTGCATAACATTGCCGGCAGCGTCGTCATCCTGGATGAAGCACAGACCCTGCCCCAGCCGCTGCTGCGCCCCTGCCTGAAACTGATTGATGCGCTGGCCCGAGATTTCGGCTGCACCCTGGTGCTGTGTACCGCCACCCAGCCTGCTGTGAACAGCAGCAAGCTGTTCGCAGACGGGCTGGATAATGTGCGGGAACTGGCACCAGACCCGGCGGGGCTGTATCAGGCCCTGAAGCGTGTGCGGGTGGAAACCATGGAAGGCCGGCCCGATGTGGCCGCCCTGGTGACGGCGATGCAAAGCGCGCCGCAATGCCTGACCATTGTCAACAGCCGCCGCCACGCCGCCGACCTCTATGCCGCCCTGAAGGCAGCGGACAGGGCGGAACCCCGCCTGCTGACAACGGCGCTGTGTGCGGAACATCGCCGCGCGGTGCTGGCCGACATCCGGGAGGATCTGGCGCAACAGCGGCCCGTGCGCGTCGTCGCCACCTCCCTGGTGGAAGCGGGCGTGGATATCAGCTTTCCGCTGGTGATGCGGGCGCTGGCTGGGCTGGACAGCGTGGCCCAGGCGGCAGGACGCTGTAACCGCCATGGCGAACATGGGCGCGAGGGCGGGCGTGTCCTGCTGTTCAATCCGGCGGATGAGGAAGGCCACCGCCCGCCCGCCGATCTGAAGGTCTTCGCCGACACGGCGGCCCGGGTGCTGTCGCGCACCGATGACCCGCTGGGCCTGGATGCCATCCGTGCCTATTTCCAGGAACTTTATTGGAGAAAGGGGCTGGCCGGGGCGCTGGACAAGCATAACATCCTGAAAATGCTGGATGACCGGGCCGACACGCTGCTGTTCCCCTATGAAACCGTGGCCCGGCTGTTCCGCCTGATCGACGATGCCCAGGCCCCGGTGATCGTGCCGTACAAGCCAGCGGCGGAGAAGATCGCCGGTCTGGTAAGCGACCTCTCCTATGTCTCCTCCCCCGGTGCCATCGCCCGCCAGCTCCAGCCCTACATGGTGCAGGTGCCGATCAGGGCGCGGGACAAGCTGCGGGAGGCGAAGGCGGCAGAGTATGTGCGGCCCGACCTTTACGGGGATCAGTTCGTGCTGCTGACCAACAGCGATCTCTATGACGCGAAGGCGGGTCTGCGTTGGGATGATCCGACTTATCGGGACATTGGCAATGGATTCATGTGAGGGGAGGAAAAGGCGAATGCCATTCGGCGTGAAACTGCGCGTGCGGGGTGATTTTGCCTGTTTCTCCAGGCCGGAAATGAAGGTGGAAAGGGTGTCCTACGACATCCTGACACCTTCTGCCGCGCGCGGCATTCTGGAGGCGGTGCATTGGAAACCAGCCATCACCTGGGTTGTGGATCGCATCCATGTGCTGAATCCCATTCAGTTCATGTCGATCCGCCGCAATGAGGTGGCATCCAAGGTGCCGGTGGCCAAGGTGAAACAGGCGATGAAGGCCGGGCATGTCACCGACCTTTACACCCGCGCCGATCAGGACCGGCAGCAGCGGGCCGCCACCTTGCTGCGCGATGTGGATTACATCATCGAAGCGCATTTCGAGATGACCGACCGGGCCGGGCCGGATGACAATCCCGGCAAGCATCTGGACATCTTCAACCGCCGCGCCGCCACCGGGCAATGTTTCCAGCAACCCTGTTTCGGGTCGCGGGAATTTCCGGCGTCGTTCGAGCTATGGACCGACCCTGTCCCCGCCCACAATCTGCCAGCGGAACAGGCCGACAAGGATCTGGGCTGGATGCTGCTGGACATGGATCACCATGGCGATCCGGGCGGGCATCGCTGCGACGACCGTTGTGTGCCGCTGTTCTTCCGGGCGCAGCTTTCCGACGGCGTGCTGAGTGTCCCGGACCGGCATAGCGGGGAGGTGCGGTCATGACCATCCTGGTGGCATTGAACCGGCATTATGACCGGCTGCTGGCCGAGGGGGCGGCCCCGCCCTTCGGCTTCACCACCGAGGGCATCGGCTTCTGTCTGGTGCTGAACCGGGATGGCACCCTGTCCCGCCCGCCCGATGATCTGCGCGGCACCGATAAAAAGCGCCCGCCCACGCCCCTGCCCGTCCCCGCCAGTTTCAAACGGCCCGGCGTGACGCCCCGCGCCTTCTTCCTGTGGGACAATACGAAATTCGTGCTAGGGCTGGGCAAGGACAAGGCCAGCGGCGGGCTTGCCACCTATCCCGCGCATCTGGCCGCGTTCCGGGAAAAGCATGAGGCGGCCCTGGGCCAAAGCGATGATCCCGGCCTGCAGGCCCTGCTGGCCTTTCTGCGGGCCTGGAACCCGGATGCATTTACGGATCAGGGCTGGGATACGGAGATTCTGGACCAGAATATCGTCTTCGCGCTGGACGAGGATTATCCCGGCCAGTTCCTGCATGAACGCCCCGCCGCGCAGGAAATCTGGCGTCGGGAGTTGGCGGCCACCGCCAGCGACAAACAGATGTGTCTGGTCACGGGCGAACAGGCCCCCGCTGCCCGCCTGCATCCGGCCATCAAGGGGGTCTGGGGCGCACAAAGCTCCGGCGCCTCGCTGGTGTCGTTCAATCTGGATGCCTTTACCTCCTACGCCAAGGAACAGGGCGGCAATGCGCCGGTGTCGGAAGCGGCGGCCTTCGGCTATGGCACGGCGCTGAACGCGCTGTTGGCCAAGGGCAGCGAGAACCGGGTGCAGGTGGGCGATACCTCCGTCGCCTTCTGGGCCGATGCGTCGGGCATCGCGGTCGCCAGGGAGGCGGAAGCACTGGCCGGTGCAGCATTGGCCCCCCGGTTCGCGGATGAGGATGACGACATCCCGACCGATGCGCAGGAGGCACGCAAGGTCGGCGACGCGCTGGAAAAGCTGGCCAAGGGGATGCCGGTGGAACGGGCATCCGTAACCGTCGATCCAGCCACGCGCTTTTACATTCTGGGCCTGGCCCCTAACGCCGCCCGCCTGTCGGTGCGGTTCTGGCAGGAAATGACGCTGGGCGATTTCGCCTCGGCGCTGCGCTGGCACTGGCACGACCTGCGGCTGGACCCGCCGGCCTGGAAGGGGGAACCCAAGCTGCAGGCCCTGCTGTACCAGACGGCAGTGCAGGACAAGGCGGAGAATATCCAGCCCCTGCTGGGTGGGGAATTGATGCGCGCCGTCCTGAACCCGAACTGCCGCTATCCCCGCACGCTTCTCTCCGCCGTGCTGCAACGCATCCGCGCCGATGGGGAAATCCGCCCGGCGCGTGCCGCCATCATCAAGGCCTGGCTGGCCCGTGATGCCCGCATCACCGCCCCCGAAAAACATGAAACGCCTGAGAAGGAGGAACTGTACGTGAGCCTGGACAGGGAAGAAACAAACGCGGCCTACCGGCTGGGCCGGCTGTTCGCCGTGCTGGAAAGTATCCAGTACCGCGCTTTGGGCAGCGTCAATGCCAGCATCCGCGACCGGTATTTCGGGGCCGCATCGGCCACGCCGTCCGCCGTGTTCCCGCTGCTGCTGCGCGGATCGAACCACCATCTGTCGGTCCTGCGCAAGAAGCCGGAGACCAAGCGGCTGGCCGGCTGGTTCGAGGGACAGGTGGGCGAGATCATGGACGGGCTGGCCACCACCCTGCCCCGGCATTTCGGGCTGGAGGATCAGGGGCGCTTCGTCGTCGGCTATTACCATCAACGCAATGAACGCAGTGCCAAGGCCGGCGAAGAGGCCGGCAACCAGGGGCAGGAGGATTGATCCATGAGTGTTCTGAATAATCGTTACGAATTCGTCTTCCTGTTCGATGTCACCAACGGCAACCCCAATGGCGACCCGGATGCCGGCAACCTGCCGCGCCTGGACCCGGAGACCAACCATGGGCTGGTCACTGATGTCTGCCTGAAGCGCAAGATCCGCAACTTCGTCGGCCTGTTCCATGAGGGGGAACCGGGCAAGGGCATCTATGTGCAGGAAGGGGCGATCCTGAACGAGAAGCACCGCGAAGCCTATAAGGCCGTGCGCCCCGACGACGCCGATGTGGCCACCGCCAAGAAGCTGACGCCCAAGGGGGACGAGGAAGAAAAGGCCGTCCGCAAGTTCATGTGCGACAATTTCTTCGACGTGCGCACCTTCGGGGCCGTGATGGGCACCGGCATCAATTGCGGGCAGGTGCGGGGGCCGGTGCAGTTCGCCTTTGCCCAGTCGGTGGAACCCGTTCTGCCGCTGGAAATTTCCATCACCCGCATGGCCGCAACGACGGAGGGTGAAAAGAAGGAAGGCGAGGCCGAGGGCGCGCGGCGGGAAAACCGCACCATGGGCCGCAAGCACATCATCCCCTATGGGCTGTACCGCGCCCATGGCTATATCTCGGCCAAACTGGCGGAGAAGACGGGGTTTTCGGAGGACGATCTGGGCCTGCTCTGGTCGGCGCTGGAACAGATGTTCGACCATGACCGTTCCGCCGCGCGCGGCGAAATGGGCAGCCGCAAGTTGATCCTGTTCAAACATGCCAGTGCCCTGGGCAATGCCGCTGCCCCTGGCCTGTTTGATCGGGTGCAGGTGCTGCGCCGCCATGCCGGCAGCGAGGTGCCGGTGAAGGACCCCCGCACCGACAATTGGCCCCCGGCCCGCAGCTTTGCCGACTATGCCGTGACCATCAACCACTACGGTCTGCCGGCAGGGGTGGAGATCATCGAGCGGTTCTGATCCTGATTGAAAAATGGAGGGCCGACAGCATGGAAAATGATGACCCGATCCCGCTGTCGGCCCTTCAACATTGGCTGTTCTGCCCGCGCCAATGCGCCCTGATCCATCTGGAACGGCAATGGGCGGACAATGCAGCCACCGCCGATGGCCGCATCCTGCATGAACGCGCCGATCAACCGGGCCGGACCAAACGGGGGGAGGTGCGCACGCTGCGGGCCCTGCCACTGCGCTGTCATCGCCTGAACCTTGTGGGTGTGGCGGATGTGGTGGAACTGCGCGGCGGTGTTCCCTTTCCGGTGGAATATAAGCGGGGCCGCCCCAAATCCCACCGCGCGGACGAGGTGCAGCTTTGTGCCCAGGCGCTGTGTCTGGAGGAAATGTTCGACCAGCCCGTGCCCACAGGTGCCCTGTTTTATGGGGAAACGCGGCGACGCACGGATATTATTTTTGACCCCACCCTGCGCGCGCTGACTGAACAGGTGGTGGCAGAGGTGGCTTCCATGCTGACCACCGGCACCACGCCCCCGCCTGTGTTCGAGACACGTAAATGTGGCCAATGCTCCCTGATCGACCTGTGCCAGCCGCGCCCACTGGCCCACCATCCCGATGTGGCCGGCTGGCTGCGTCGGCAATTGCGGGATTGAACCATGCGCCAGCATCTGAACACCCTGTTCGTCACCACAGAGGGCGCATGGCTGCGCAAGGACGGGGCCAATATTGTGGTGGAGGTGGAGGGGCAGGAGCGCGGCCGGGTGCCCGCCCATATGATGGGGGGTGTGGTCTGCTTTGGCCGGGTTGGCATGTCGCCCGCCTTGATGGGCTTCTGCGCAGAACAGGGGATTGGGGTCAGCTTCCTGTCGGAACATGGCAAGTTCATCGCCAGGGTGGAGGGGGCGCAGTCCGGCAATGTGCTGTTACGCCGCCGCCAATACCGGCAGGCCGACGATCCCGGAGCATCGGCCACCATCGCCGGGGCCATTGTCGCCGGCAAGGTGGCGAACCAGCGGACAGTTCTGCGCCGTGCCCAGCGCGATCATGGCAACTCTCTGGCTGCTAATCAGACCGCCGCCATCGACGATGCCCAGCGCCGCCTGGGGGATGCCGCCCGTCTGGCCGCCGATGAGCCCGATCTGGACCGCGTGCGTGGGCTGGAGGGTGACGCGGCCAGCGCCTATTTTGGCGTGTTCGACCATCTGATCCGCGCCAGTGCGCCAGAATTGCGGTTCCGGGGGCGCAGCCGCCGCCCACCGCTGGACGTGCCCAACGCCCTGCTTTCCTTTCTATACGCCATTCTGGGCCATGATTGCCGTTCCGCCTTGGAGGTGGTGGGGCTGGACCCGCAAGTCGGTTTCCTGCACCGCGACCGTCCGGGCCGCGCCGGGCTGGCGCTGGACATGATGGAGGAACTGCGTCCCCTGCTGGCCGACCGCGTGGCCCTGTCCTTACTGAACCGTGGACAGGTGACAGCACGGGATTTTGAACAACATGAAGGCGGGGCCGTGATGCTGCGCGATGACGCACGCAAAACCGTGCTGGCCACCTATCAGGAACGCAAGCGGGAGGAGCTGGTGCATCCCTTCCTTGAGGAAAAGGTGACGATCGGCCTGATCGCCCATGTCCAGGCCCGGCTGCTGGCCCGGCACCTGCGCGGCGACCTTGACCGATACCCGCCATTTCTCTGGAAATAGGATGTGCCCCGCCTATGCTGATGCTGATAACCTATGATGTCCGAACCGAAGATACGGCAGGCCGCCGCCGTCTGCGCCGCATCGCCCGCGCCTGCCAGGATTTTGGCCAGCGCGTGCAGTTCTCCGTCTTCGAATGCGAGGTGGAACCGGCGCAATGGGTCGCCCTGCGGGCAAGGTTGGTGGGGGAAATCGATCCCGCCGTGGATAGTCTGCGCTTCTACCATCTGGGTGCCAACGCCGCCCGGCGGATCGAACATGTGGGTGCCAAACCCGCCCAGGATTTCGATGCCCCGCTGATCTTTTGAGCACGGCAGGACGTGCTGCGCGAACCGTAAGCGAGCATGCGGAATGCGTGATGTTCGCGCTAGAAAATTCCATTGAAAGACAATAACTTGAATTACACACTCGGTTGCCGGCCGTCCAAACGACGACCCAAACACCAGGGTTCGCGCACAGTGGGCCATTGTGCCTTATTGGACAAGTGTATATTCAAAGACAGTCGCCCCTTCACGGGGGCGTGGATTGAAACTACGTGATCCTGGAGAAGAAAGACCCGCGCTGCCGTCGCCCCTTCACGGGGGCGTGGATTGAAACATCGACCACCCCATCCGCATCGTGCTGCACCAGAGTCGCCCCTTCACGGGGGCGTGGATTGAAACCGATAGCCGGCGCTCTGGGCATCGATCTCGGGGGTCGCCCCTTCACGGGGGCGTGGATTGAAACGACGGCGAGCCGTCCCACCTGATGCCCGTCCGCGGTCGCCCCTTCACGGGGGCGTGGATTGAAACCGGCCATACGATGGGCAGCCCGTCCAGCTGACCCACGTCGCCCCTTCACGGGGGCGTGGATTGAAACTCCTCCGCTGCGGAGTAACCGCCATGGGCACCTGTCGCCCCTTCACGGGGGCGTGGATTGAAACCTGATCGACATCCCCGTCTTCGACGGCGAGCCGTGTCGCCCCTTCACGGGGGCGTGGATTGAAACGCGCTGAAGGCCGCCGGTAATCTTGGCGGCGATGGTCGCCCCTTCACGGGGGCGTGGATTGAAACCGGCACAAGGTCGGCCCCCGGCTCGCGTTCGTCCGGTCGCCCCTTCACGGGGGCGTGGATTGAAACCCTCAACAGTATGCGTCCCGCGTCGCTGACAGCATGTCGCCCCTTCACGGGGGCGTGGATTGAAACTGCTATCAAACGAAAAATCCATCCGGGTTGGACGTGTCGCCCCTTCACGGGGGCGTGGATTGAAACAGCCCGCTGAACTGTCGGGTATGACAACCCTGAGTCGCCCCTTCACGGGGGCGTGGATTGAAACATGGCGTCGGCGATGGAGGCCCTGAATGCCCGTTGTCGCCCCTTCACGGGGGCGTGGATTGAAACGGTCACCCGAGCCGATATTGACCAAAATGGCATGTCGCCCCTTCACGGGGGCGTGGATTGAAACTCAGATGACCTGAAGGCGCTCGGCAGTGTCAAGAAGTCGCCCCTTCACGGGGGCGTGGATTGAAACAGTGGCTTATGCGTGTCACCGCTACCTGACGCAGAGTCGCCCCTTCACGGGGGCGTGGATTGAAACCACAACACGCCGGCTGCGCTCATCCCGAAGCCCAAGTCGCCCCTTCACGGGGGCGTGGATTGAAACGCCGTGGAACGTCGCGTCGCCTACGACACCGGCAGGTCGCCCCTTCACGGGGGCGTGGATTGAAACATCCACGACCGTGGGCGGGACATTCATGCCGTCCGTCGCCCCTTCACGGGGGCGTGGATTGAAACTCGGCCGAATATTTGGCCCCCGTCATGCCGCCCAGGTCGCCCCTTCACGGGGGCGTGGATTGAAACACCAAATCCGATGTTGTTACATCGAATATGATGAGTCGCCCCTTCACGGGGGCGTGGATTGAAACCCATCTTGCACTGGAGTGATGGCCGGAGCCGTCATGTCGCCCCTTCACGGGGGCGTGGATTGAAACCCCATGGCTGCAAAATTGGTAGAGGTGGGGCGGCGTCGCCCCTTCACGGGGGCGTGGATTGAAACCGGAACTCGACCATCGGCTTTCGCGAGGGCCAGCGTCGCCCCTTCACGGGGGCGTGGATTGAAACTTGGTCTGGGATAAGACGACCGATCCCAAGACCGGGTCGCCCCTTCACGGGGGCGTGGATTGAAACACCGACGCATCCGGCCAGCGCATTGATGACGCGCCGGTCGCCCCTTCACGGGGGCGTGGATTGAAACAACCCGTGGGTCGGCTGCACGAAGGTCAGCGGGGCGTCGCCCCTTCACGGGGGCGTGGATTGAAACAACCCGTGGGTCGGCTGCACGAAGGTCAGCGGGGCGTCGCCCCTTCACGGGGGCGTGGATTGAAACTCCTCGTCCGTCAGCGGCCGGTACTGCGGCCGGAAGTCGCCCCTTCACGGGGGCGTGGATTGAAACAATTAAGCCTCCATTAAAAGACGGTTAGTAGAGCGTCGCCCCTTCACGGGGGCGTGGATTGAAACATCCGGAGTGGATGCGGAAATGAGGCTTTTGGTCGTCGCCCCTTCACGGGGGCGTGGATTGAAACATCAGCGGTGAAATTACCATCAAGCAAAACACCTTGTCGCCCCTTCACGGGGGCGTGGATTGAAACATCGGGCAGGTTGTCCCAGAAAGATGCCGCCTCCGTCGCCCCTTCACGGGGGCGTGGATTGAAACTTTTGGTTGCGCCAATCGTTCGGCCAGTTCGGTCGTCGCCCCTTCACGGGGGCGTGGATTGAAACAGGCCCACGGTCCCCAGCACCCCAGCCGCGTCCATGTCGCCCCTTCACGGGGGCGTGGATTGAAACTGATATTGATTGGGAAACGACGAATAATCGCATGGAAGTCGCCCCTTCACGGGGGCGTGGATTGAAACGTGAATGTGAAGTGATCAACAATCAAGCAGGAGAGTCGCCCCTTCACGGGGGCGTGGATTGAAACCATGAAGTCGTGGACCACGGCCTGGAGATCAGCGGTCGCCCCTTCACGGGGGCGTGGATTGAAACCCCCCGCGCACGGCCATGGCGCCCGTATGCGCGCGTCGCCCCTTCACGGGGGCGTGGATTGAAACAGGCGCTGGACCCCACCACCTGGCGGACCGGCCACGTCGCCCCTTCACGGGGGCGTGGATTGAAACCCTCCGTCACCCCTTCCGGCACGGGTGCCGTCAGGTCGCCCCTTCACGGGGGCGTGGATTGAAACCGCCCTATGACCCCGTGATCGTCACCGACCGGTTGTCGCCCCTTCACGGGGGCGTGGATTGAAACACCGTCAGTATCGCGCCCAAGGTGGGGCCGGAACGTCGCCCCTTCACGGGGGCGTGGATTGAAACACAATGGCATGGGAATCGGCGGCGGGTTCGACGGGCGTCGCCCCTTCACGGGGGCGTGGATTGAAACTGGTCAACCTCCGGCATGGAGCGGTTGGCGTCGGCGGTCGCCCCTTCACGGGGGCGTGGATTGAAACCTGGGCGGATGGACGTGCCATGTCGAGCAGGGCCGTCGCCCCTTCACGGGGGCGTGGATTGAAACATTGCTGAAAAATGGCGATGGGACGAGGCGAAGGGTCGCCCCTTCACGGGGGCGTGGATTGAAACAGGGCCTTGGCGGTTTCACCCGCCGCCGCCGCCCGTCGCCCCTTCACGGGGGCGTGGATTGAAACGCCGTCGCCTGCCCCTGGAACTGCACATCGCCCAGTCGCCCCTTCACGGGGGCGTGGATTGAAACACGCTGATATCGGCTGCATCGGCAGCGGCCTGCGTCGCCCCTTCACGGGGGCGTGGATTGAAACCTTGACACTTGGTATTGGAGAACCGGGATAGGCCGTCGCCCCTTCACGGGGGCGTGGATTGAAACGCCACCACTTCCAACAGCATCGCCTTTGATGAGGCGTCGCCCCTTCACGGGGGCGTGGATTGAAACACGGCCAGCGACCGCACGATGGTCTCGTAGTTCAAGTCGCCCCTTCACGGGGGCGTGGATTGAAACCGACTATCAGCGCCGCATCGACGCTGCCCGCCGGGCGTCGCCCCTTCACGGGGGCGTGGATTGAAACTACCGCAGCGTCCGCAATGCCTCCGGAAAGCGTCTTCACCTTCTCCGCGGCGCCCAAGCGTGGATTGAAACTACCGCAGCGTCCGCAATGCCTCTCGCAATGGCAGTCGCCCCTTCACGGGGGCGTGGATTGAAACGTCCCGCGTGATGGCCGGCGCGCCGCGGCCGGCCGTCGCCCCTTCACGGGGGCGTGGATTGAAACATTATCGGCGCTAAATTCTGCCGGGGACAGGTAGGTCGCCCCTTCACGGGGGCGTGGATTGAAACAGCCCCTGCGCTCACCGGAGGGGAGTGACCGCCCGGTCGCCCCTTCAGGGGGCGTGGATTGAAACAGCGCCGACCACGTCTCTCCCGACGCATAATCCTGTCGCCCCTTCACGGGGGCGTGGATTGAAACCATGCGCCAGCACATCTCCAGCTGCCAGCGCTTGTCGCCCCTTCACGGGGACGTGGATTGAAACTGCACCTGATTGGCCGTCAGGTCCATCACCTTGGGTCGCCCCTTCACGGGGGCGTGGATTGAAACTCGCCCCGCCGCCATGGGACGGCGCCCCGGTACGGTCGCCCCTTCACGGGGGCGTGGATTGAAACTACGCCCGTGCCCGCGCATTGGACTCAGAAGTCGGTCGCCCCTTCACGGAGGCGTGGATTGAAACACCGACCAGGCGCTGACGGGGTGGCTGCCATTTCATGATAGACGAAACCCTGAATTCTGGCTTCCAGGTCTGCGGGCAGGAAATAGTTTTCCAGCAGGATGCGATTCTTCAGGGTCTGGTGCCAGCGCTCGATCTTTCCCTGGGTCTGGGGGTGGTTTGGCGCACCGCGGACATGATCCATGCCCTTGTCTTCCAACCATTCGGCCAGATCGCCGGCGAGATAGGATGAGCCATTGTCGCTGAGCAGGCGGGGCCGGTGGGCGACCGCGACCTGATCACAGCCCGAGGCTTCCAGCGCCAGGGTCAGGGTGTCGGTGACGTCCTCGGCCCGCATGGTCGTGCACAGCTTCCAGGCGACGATGTAGCGGGAATAATCATCCAGAATGGTCGACAGGTAGAACCAACCCCAGCCGATAACCTTGAGATAGGTGAAATCGGTTTGCCACATCTGGTTGGGCCGGGTGGTCTTGTCGCGGAATTCCTCGGCCGCCTGGATCACCACAAAGGCCGGGCTGGTGATCAGGTCATGGGCCTTCAGCAGCCGGTAGACCGAGGCCTCGGAGACGAAATAGCCCTTGCTATCGGTGAACCTCACCGCCAGTTCGCGCGGCGACAGGTCCGGCGCCTCCAGGGCCAGTTCGACCAGCTGCTGGCGGACCGCGTCAGGGACGCGGTTCCACACCCGGCCCGGCGCGCTGGTCCGGTCGGCCAGGCCGCCTTCGCCTTCGGCCCGATAGCGCGCATACCAGCGATAGAAGGCGGTGGCAGGAATGCCCAGCCTGTCCAGGGTTCGGCGCAGGGGCAGGTGCGACGCCTCGACCAGACGGATGATTTCCAGCTTTTCGGATGCGGGGTATCTCATTCCTCGTCGCCCCCATCCGCGATCATGCTTTTTTTGAGCAGGCGGTTTTCAAGCGTCAGGTCGGCGACCACCTCCTTCAGGTCGCGCATCTCGCGCCGCAGGTCCTTGACCTCGCCCGTGCTGGCCTGGCGGGCCGTGTCGCCCGACAGGCGCTTCTTGCCAGCCTCCAGGAATTCCTTGGACCAGCTGTAATACAGGCTCTCGGCGATGCCTTCGCGCCGGCACAGCTCCGTAATGCTGTCCTCGCCGCGAAGCCCGGACAGTACGATGCGGATCTTCTCCTCCGCCGAATAATGTTTGCGCGTCTGCCGCCGGATATCCCGGACGACCTGCTCGGCGCCCGATTTCGGCACCATGGATTTCTGCCTCATCTGCGTTCCCTTCGGTCACTACGATGAGCCAGAAATCCTCCGTTGCGCAATCAACCGCTTCTGTCCCACAGGGGCTGATGCCGGACAGGGCGCAATGCCGAGCGCAATTTCCGGGGCGAGAAACGGTCGAACCAGACCCACGCCTCCACCACTGATCCCGAAGCGAAGCTTTACCGCAAGGCCAATGGCCAACCGTTGCGCCTGGCCTTCATGGGGCATGTGCTGATGGAGAACCGCAACGGCCTGGTGGTCGGCGCCACCGTCACCCAGGCCACCGGCACGGCTGAGCGCGAGGCGGCGCTGGCCCTGGTCGACGGGTTGAAGCCCAGGAGCCGCATCACGCTGGGCGCCGACAAGGCCTATGATGTACGGGCCTTCGTCATGGAGTTGCGCGCCCGCAAGGTCACACCCCACATCGCCCGCAACGAACAGAAGACCGACGACGGTGCCTTGCGGCGCAGCAGCGCCATCGACGGCCGCACCACCCGCCATCCCGGCTATGCCGTCTCCTTGCGCATCCGCAAGCGCATTGAGGAGGTGTTCGGCTGGGTCAAGGCCGCCGCCGGCTTGCGCAAGACCCGGCACAAGGGGACCGATCTTGTCGGCTGGGTCTTTACCCTGAACGCCACTGCCTACAACCTGATCAGGATACCAAAACTGGGGCTGGCCACCTGACGACACCCGGTTTCCGCCTCAAAACGGCGGAAACCGGCAAATTTGGCCGGAAAATCGGCCTGTAACCCCACGCCAACGACCTCAAAGAACGATGGCACATGGGGAAAGCGGAAATACAGGCCGATTTTTCTGCAGCCTGCTGATGCCATGGATTTCCCCGCCGCTCTTACCATTCCCGATAACGTGAATTTGCCTTATCCAGCGTTACCGAGCGCACGGAAAACATCAACCCTGGCAATAGCCACCCCTCGGTCTGCATCAACGCGGGCGAGACTGAGTTCAATCAGCGCGCTTTGCGCAACTAGAACATCGATGAAAGCGAGGTCGCCCGCCCTGTATCGCTCTTCTGCCAGATAGTACGCCCTTTCAGCCCGCCTCTCCGCTTCGGCTATCTCTCGCCGATACATATGAGCCGTCTTGTAACCGTTCAGCGCCTGCTCGGCTTCCTTCAGTGCGGTCAGGACCACACCGTCGAAGGCAGCCAAAGCGGCTTCCGCTTGTGCTTCCGCCTGTCGGATACGTACACGCGCGGCCTCCATATTGGGGAAAGAAAAGGAAAGCAAAGGACCCAGGCCATAGGCGAAACCTTGGCTGTTGCCGATCCCCTCTCCGCCCATCTGCGAGATGTTGGCGGCGATGTTGATGCGTGGATAGAGATCGGCCATAGCAACACCGACACGCGCCGTTGACCCGGCCAGGCGACGCTCGGCCTCGGCGATGTCTGGACGACGGCGCAGCAGGCCGGCACGATCACCGATGCCGATCGCATGGCGAGGCTGCGGGGCAACCCGGCAATGCACGGCCTGCTCGGGCATGCCGGCGGGCGGTTGGCCCAGCAGTGCCGACAACTCGAACTGTGCGGCCACCAGCGCTCCCTCCAGGGGCGCCAGACCCGCACGAGCCTGGGCAGCCAATCCCTCGGCCCTCTCCACATCCAATATGGCTGCTCCCCCAGCCTCCTGCTGCTGGCGGATGATGCGCGCACTGTCCGATGTCAGTGCGATCGCGGCATTGGCCACATCGGTGGCCTGCGACAAGGTGCAAATCGACAGGTATGCCTCCGTCACGGCGGCCACGACCTTGACCTGCACCGCCGCCTGGGCAAATGCCATTGCCGCGGCATCCGCCTCGGCCGCCTCCACCACGCGGGAGACCCGCCCGAACATGTCCGCCTCATAAGAAAGTTGGAGACCACCCCCATAGGTGAAACGATCACCGGGCAAGGCGATGGGTGGCTGATTTCTGCCATAGGCCGCCCTGCCCTCAATCTGGGTCTGGGGCATGCGGGAATCCCGTGCCTCGGCAAGAACCGCATCGGCAGCCTTCAAGTTGGCCATCGCTACCCGGAGGTCGGTATTGGCCTCCAAAGCCCGCGCAACCAACGCCTCCAGGACGGGATCGTCATACAAACGCCACCATGCCGTCTCTGGTTCCGTTCCTGCCACCATATCCGGAGTGGCGCCGAGAAAGGCGGTGCCCATGGAAGGCGGAGACGGTGGAATATGGTCGGGACCGGCGGCGCACCCGACCAGCAGCGTGCCAAACAGACAGGCAAACAGTGATTTCATCTTCATGGTGATCAGGCTTCCGTGGCCGGCTGGGGGATGTCGGCGCCCCGTTTACGTTCGGCATGGGCATGGGCGCGATGATCGCGGGCCAGCAAGGTGTAGAAAGTGGGCAACATGAACAGGGTGAAGAGCGTACCGATAAGCATGCCCATCACCACCACGATGCCAATGGCGAAGCGGCTGGCGGCACCGGCACCGGCCGCGAACAGCAGCGGGATCAGGCCCGAGACCATGGCCGCGGTTGTCATCAGCACCGGCCGCATACGGACCCGCGCCGCTTCGATGATCGCATGGTGACGATCCAATCCACGGTCACGCTGGAGGTCGTTGGCAAAGGCCACCATCAGGATGCCGTGCTTGGAAATCAGCCCGATCAGCGTGACAAGCCCGATCTGGGTATAGATGTTGAGCGTTGTGAAACCGAGATAGAGTGGCAGGAGTGCTCCGCAGACCGCCAGAGGCACGGTGATCAGGATGACCAGCGGATCGCGAAAGCTTTCATACTGGGCAGCAAGCACCAGGAAGATCACGATCAGCGCGAAGCCGAACGATACCGTCAGCCTGTTGCCTTCCTGGACATATTGCCGGCTGTCGGCCAACCAGTCGACGGTAACGCCCGGTGCACGGGGCAATGCCTCCATGTGCGCAACCGCCTGTCCCATGGTTACGCCCGGCCGCAACACGCCGGACAGGGTCGCGGCATTCATCTGGTTGAACTGCGGCAGGCGGTTGGCGCTTGCTTGCACATCGACGCGGATCAGGGTGGAAAGCGGGATCATGCGCCCCGATTGCGACCGGACATGGAAACGGCCCAGATTGTCCGGCGTCAACCGATCAACCGCCATCACTTGCGGAATGACATCATAGGAACGGTCGTGGAAATTGAAGCGGTTGACGTAGTTTTCACCGACCAGGGTCGCCAGCGTGTCTGCGATCGCCTGCATGGTGACGCCGACCTCCCCGGCCTTGGCAGCATCGATGCTGATGCTGGCGGCACGATTGTCGAACTCTAGGTCGCTTTCAACGAACAGGAACAACCCGCTTTGCCACGCTGCTGCCTTCAGTGACTGCATATCCTGGTAGACGGCATCGAAACTGCCCGGCGCCCGCAACACCATTTGGAACGGCAGGCCGGAGCTGGCCGCCGGCAGGGGGGCCGGTTGGAACGGCGTGACAGAGGCATCATGGATTCCGTTCGCCATGCCGAAAAGCTGGCCCTGCACGTCAGTGGCGGAGCGATCCCGCTCTTGCCACTCCTTCATGATGATACCGCCGAAACCCAGATTCTGCCCGTCCATGCCATTGGTGAAGAAGCTGCCCTCATATTCCGGCAGGGTGCGGAACAGCCTCTCCATGTCGGCGGAAACCTGCTCGGTGTATCGAATGCTGGCATATTGCGGTCCGCGGACGGCGGTGAAGACGTAGCCCTGGTCCTCCTGCGGGGCCAGTTCGCGCTGTGCGCCCAGGAACAGAACGGCGATGCCCACCAGCAGGCTGATGGCGACGAGCAGGACGGCAGCCGGCATGGACAGCATGCGGGCAAGCGCGCCGGCATACCCGGTCGATGCACGCTCGAAGAAATGCTCCACACGTTTGGCGAAGCCGCCCTCGGCAACCTTCGCGTTGAGGAGTACGGCACTCATCATGGGTGACAAGGTCAGGGCGATCACACCGGATACCACGACCGATCCTGCCAGGGTGAAGGCGAACTCGCGGAACAGACTGCCCGTCAACCCGCCCATCATACCGATGGGAGCATAGACGGCGGCCAATGTGATGGTCATGGCGATGACCGGCCCGACGATCTCCCGCGCACCGACCAGGGCGGCGTTGAAGGGCGACAACCCTTCCTCGATATGCCGGTGTATGTTTTCCACCACGACAATGGCGTCATCCACGACCAGCCCGATGGCCAGTACCATGGCCAGCAGGGTCAGCAGGTTGAGAGAGAAGCCGAACGCCAGCATCAGCGCAGCGGTTCCCACCAGAGACAACGGGATCGTCACCACAGGAATGATGACGGCGCGCAAAGACCCCAGGAACAGGAAGATAACGACAATGACGATGACGACCGCTTCGACCAGGGTGTGCTCCACCTCACTGATGGAAGCGTTGACGAAAT
>NZ_JBLTXA010000047.1:0-29071 GCF_048066175.1 Niveispirillum fermenti
GCATGCGCAGGTCATTGATCATCTTGTGGTTGATTGTAGGACTAGAAAAGCCAAATAGCATGCGATTGGCTGACGGGCAATTGTCGAAGCGTATTAAAGGGGAGGGGCCTGGTGCTGTCGGCGAGTTTGCCCCAATAGTGTTCCAAACTCGCCCGTCCGCTTCTCCATCCCCGCCCCGCCCAACCTTCCCCTATGGCGATTGGACGTAGCCGCGTGCCGGAAAGTGGCCTTTATCGGTTTATATGCATCCTCTATAACCCGCATCCATGCGGGGGGCGGCTTGGTGGCGATGGTGCCGGTGGCCGTCCTGGTGCCTTGACCGGCGGGGCCGGTTGGCTGCCTTGCGTGGAAGGATGGATCGATTGGTCTTCGTTTTGCGGCGGATGCTCGCCCCTGCCTTTCTTTTGATCCTGGCCGCCTGCACGGTGCCGCCGCAGCCGGCCCCCGTGCCGGTGGATGCGGAGGTCGTTTTCTGGGAAAGCATCCGGGACAGCAAGGACGCGGCGGAATACCGGGCCTATCTGGATGCCTATCCCGACGGGCGGTTCGCCGCGCTGGCCCGTATCCGCGCGACGGAGGCCCCCCCGCCCCCGGCGCCACCCCCCGCACCGGCCCCGGTGGCGGCCGCCCGGCCCGCGCCGCGGCCCCCGGTGGTGTTGCGGCAGCCGCCGCCCAGGGAACAGCAGGGCGAACCCGCCATCGTGGATGCGCCGGCCCCGCCGGTGAACTGGGCCAAGATCGACAATGTCGGCGGGCAGCAGAACCCGCTTCTGCGCAGCCAGATCATGGATTGCTGGGACCCGCCGCCGCTGCCGCGCGCCGCCGGCCGGTTCCGGGCGGAAATCGGCATCTATTTCGATCCGGCCACGGGGCTGGTGCGCGGCGCCGCGTTCCTGGCCGGCAACCGGGAGATGACGGAACCGGACTATGCCCGTTTCGTCAACAGCGCCCTGGCCGCCCCCATGGCCGCCGGCTGCCGCGCGCTGGACCTGCGGCAGCCGGGCGCTGCGGATGCCTCGGGGCTGGTGCTGCTGTTCGCGCTGGACAGCCCGCCCTGACGCCACCGCCTTGATCCCTTGGTCCTGGTGATCGCCAGCACCCCGGCCGTGCGACCGGTTCCCCTGATCCGGTCCAGGATGGCCATGGAAGAAACATAAGGGTGAAACGGCTCAATAAAGGCGGGCGACGACGGATTTGGTTTCCATGAAGGCATCCAGCCCCGCGGCGCCGCGTTCGCGGCCCCAGCCGGATTCCTTGTAGCCGCCGAAGGGCAGCCAGAAATCCTGCACGCTGTAGCAATTGATCCAGAAATTGCCCGAGCGCACGGACCGTGCGATCGTGTGGGCTGCCTCCAGCGAGCGTGTATAGACCGCGCCGGCCAGGCCATAGCGTGTCGCGTTGGCCTGTCTGATCACCCAGTCCAGGTCATCGAACGGCATGGCGGACAGGACGGGGCCGAAAATCTCCTCCCGCATGACCTTGGAATCCGCCGGGGCGTGGGACAGGATTGTCGGTTCGACAAAGAACCCGTCGCTGTCAAGACACCTCCCGCCCGTGACCAGTTCCGCGCCATCGGCAATGCCGCCGTCGATATAGCCCTGAATCCGGTCCCGCTGCTTGCGGGAGATCACCGGCCCCATCTGGGTGCCCGGGTCCAGCCCGTTGCCGACCACCATCTTCGATGCGGCATCGGATACGGCCTGGATGAGCCGGTCATAGATCCCCCGGTGGGCATAGAGCCGGGAGCCCGCGACACAGGCCTGGCCGGAATTGGTCATGATGCCGGCCAGCACGGCGGGAACCGCCTTCTCCAGATCGGCATCCTCCAGCACGATCACCGGCGACTTGCCGCCCAGTTCCAGGGACAGGCGCTTGAAGTTGCCGGATGCCGCCTGCACGATCTGGCGGCCGACGGCGGTGGAGCCGGTGAAGCTGACCTTGTCGACATCGTCATGGCCGGCAAGGGCGGCACCGGCAATGCTGCCCAGCCCCGTCACGACATTCAGCACGCCTGGCGGAACCCCCGCCTCCAGCGCGATGGCGGCCAGCCGCAGGCTGTTCAGCGAGGTATCCTCCGCCGGCTTCAGGATGGCGGTGCAGCCGGCGGCCAGGGCGGGGGCCACCTTGTGGCAGGCCATCATGAAGGGCCCGTTCCAGGGAACGATCAGCGCGGCCACGCCCATCGGCTCCTTCAGCGTATAGCCGAAGAACGGCTCACCCTGGGCCATCTCCCCCGTCTGGCCATGGATCTTGCCGATCCAGCCCGCGAAATAGCGGAACGCCTGCGCGCCATTGCCGATGGTGGCGCGGGCGATGGGCAGCGGCATCCCGTTTTCCAGCACTTCGTTGCGCGCCAGTTGCTCCAATTCCGCTTCGATCCGGTCGGCGATGGCATGCAGGATGCGGGCGCGTTGCGGCGCGGGCAGCTTCAGCCAGCGCCTGTCCTCGAATGCCTGGCGCGCGGCGCGCACGGCATCATCCACATCATCTCCATCCCCGGCGCTGACATCGCCGATGGTTGCGGCTGTCGCGGGATTGATGCTGGGGAATGTGGCCTGGGATCGGGATGGTCTGAATTCGCCGTCGATCAGGATCGTCCGTGCGGCGCCGCTCTCAGGTGTCGGCGTTTCCTGGACCTTCATCGGGTCTCTCCTCTGCGTCATCATCTTCGTCATCATGCCGGGGGGCAGGGGGCAGCACCGCCGGTCAGGCCCGGATGTTCCGGTTGTTGTGGAAAATGTTGCCGGGGTCGTAGCGCCGCTTCACAGCCTGCAACCGTTCGAAATACGGGCCGAACGCATCGCGCACATGATGATCGCCCTCATAGCTGAGGTAGTTGATATAGGTTTTCCGGCTGTTCACGGCTTTCAGCGCCTGGGATGTCGCCATGGCCCAGTCGATCCTGTCCTGCTGAAGATCGGCGCCCTGCCAGGGTGCCACGATGTTGTAAAGGATGTGCCCCGGTTCCCGGATGAAGGGTGTGCTGCCGGCGGGAACACGGCACAGGGCCCCGTGCAGATAATGCAGAAGGCCGATCAGGCAGCCTTTCGGCCCGCCTTTGGCGATGATCTCCGCGAAGGCATCGATGACCGGATCGGTGATCCCGTCGAACTCCCCGCCGCGCAGGAACATATTGTCGAAATGCGTCGCACTGCCGGCGAAGGAAGCGAAGGCTTGCGGTCTGACCGTGTCCAGGATCGCGGGGCCGAAAGCCCGCAGCGCGGCCAGGACCTTTTCACCCTCGCCAAGCGACCCGGACCAGCAGAGCCGGACGATGACGGTCGGGTCCGGCCCCAGGGTGAACAGGGTCCCGACCTCCAGCGCATCGGGGCTTTGCGCCAGGAAATCGCGCAGGAAGCGCAGAAAGCGGACGGGGTCGGCCTTGAACCCGATATCGCCGGCCAGAACCTGCGGGATGGCGTGCAGATTGTAGGTGAAGGCCGTGGCCACGCCGAAATTGCCGCCACCGCCCCGCAGCGCCCAGAAAAGGTCGGCGTTGCTGTCAGCATCGGCCCGCAGCACCCGTCCGTCGGCCGTCACCAGATCGACGGACAGAAGAGTGTCCACGGTGGCGCCGCAGATGCCGCTGACCCAACCCATGCCGCCGCCCAGTGTCAGGCCGCCGACACCGACATTGGGGTTCATGCCCAGCGACGGGACGAGACCATGCGGTGCGCCGGCATTCGTCAACGCCCCGGCCCGCGTGCCGGCGCCCACACGGGCGATGCGGCTGGCCGGGTCCAGATCGATGCCGGTCAGGCGCGACAGATCGATCAGCATCCCCGTGCGGGTGGTCGAAGCGCCCAGCAGATCGTGGCCGCCCGACCGTACCGAGATGTCCATGTCCTGCCGCTGCGCAAATTCCAGGGCATGGGCAATGTCGGCCGCATCGTCGGGCTGCACGACAAGGGCGGGGAAGCGGTCTTCCACTGGCGTGGTGCCCTGGCCACGCCGTGCGGCCGGGTATCCCGCATCCGACCGCGCGAAGACGGGGCCCTTCACCACGCCGCGCAGCTTTTCCACCGGCGGGGAGGGCGTGGCCCCGGCCGCCGGTCCGGTCAGGACGGCGGCGGCCAGGGAACCGGCTCCGGCCATCAGGTTGCGCCTGTCGATCGGCAAAATTTCCTCCCGCTTTGTTGTCATCGACCCCGCTCGGGTCGTTATACGAAGTCCCGGTGATCGCAACCGATCACCGCCCATAATCACCCGTGCCCACATCCGTGGGCTTGGCACCCGTGCCCACATCCGTGGGCTTGACGACGCCACATGTGCGGTGCGGCGGCGGTCGCCGCCGAAGCGGTTCTCCGGTCAACGGATAGCCACCCTAATGTGATCATAGCATAAATTATGCTGGCACCGTTCGGCCGGTCAGGCAGGCATCGACACTATCGGCCAGCAGTGCCGGTGCGGCGGAATAGGCGAAGTGCCCCTGGTCGGGAATGGTGCGGGCCCGTATGGCGGGCAGCAGCGTGCGGAGTGCCATATCCGGCGATGAGGCATCGGGCGGCACGGGGCTGTTCCCGCCGGTCAGCAGGGTGCAGGGGCCCGCGATGCCGTCCAGGTCACCGGGCTGCCAGGCAAGATCATCCAGCAGGCGCAATTCATTGGGAAAGGCGCCGATGGTCTGCCGGAAACGCTCCCACAGCGGCCCGCTGCGCAGTCCCGCGAGGGCCGGTGCCGGCAGGCCCACGACATGGGCCAGGGCGAATTCCGTGGCACCGTCCAGGTCCCCGGCGGCCAACATACGGCGGATGTCGGGAATGTGCCCGCGGCTGACCGGTCCGCGTGCCGAATGGCGTGGCTCATAGACGATCAGGGGGCCGGGAAAGCCGATGCGCGCCGCCAGTGCCAGCGCGCAGCCGCCGCCGAAACTGTGTCCCAGCAGCGCGCCCTCCGGTCCCGCCAGATCGATCATGGCGGCCAGATCGTCCAGTTCCGCATCGATGGCGAAATCGGGTGCGGCGGGGCTGTCGCCCCGTCCGCGCCGGTCATAGAGGAAGACAGTCCGCGTTCGGGCCATCCGTTCGGCAAAGGGCAGCCAGTCCTGCGCCGTGGCGAAGGACCCATGGCAGACGACCAGCGGCGCGCCATGGCCAAGGCGCTGATAGGAAAGCACGGTACCGTCGGTGGAGGTGACGGTTCCGCGATGGATGGGCCGGTTTTCTTGCAGATGCATAAGCGACCTCGACACTCAAGGGGGGCGGATCCGGTCAGACCGCCACGGGCGTCAGCGCCTCGGGATCGGGGATCAGGCATTGCCCCCTGGCCAGCCCCGACGGACCGCCTTCGCCTTCCTGACGGATCAGCGTGGCCAGAAGCCGGCGGGCCCGCAAGGGCGCATCATCGACACGCAGGGCGAATTTCGGCACCGACAGGCCGCTATCGTCCAGTTCCTTCTGCTGACGCTCCACGATGTCCTTGTCCTCATCGAAGGTGCGCTGATGCGCGGCGATGATCCTGTCCGTCAGGTCGGCATCATCCAGCCGGAAATTCCGGTTATGGGCCCAGAAATAATGGGTCGAGCGCTCCGTCTCCGGCGTCAGAAGGTGCAGGACGCGCGACACCAGCGTCTGTTCCGGCCCGGCACCGACCGGCCGCACGCCGACATCGGTCATGTTGATGGCCGGTGCCGTCCAGATGGCGGTCTGCCAGCGGTCGATCCGGTCATCGCCGCCGCCGGCCAGCAGCTTGAAGAAGGGCGGCGGCGTGATGTCCGGCATCTCCCGGTGCGCCCGGATCACCTTGCCGTCCAGGGTGACGCGCACGGGATAGTCGGCGATGCTCTCCTCCTCGCCATTGCCGATCGTCGCCTGGTGGATATAGGTTTCGTGGCTGAGGTCGAGAAGATTGTCGGACAGCAGCCGGTAATCGCCTGCCACATGCGTATAGCCGGTCGAACTTGTCCAGCGCGGCAGGGTCAGCCAGGGCAGGTCGGGCACCAGATCGGCATCGGCCAGCCCCTTGTCACCCATCCAGATCCAGACCAGACCGAACCGTTCCACCAATGGGAAGGCGGTGGCATTGGCATTGGGCGGGATATTGTCCTGGCCCGGAATATGGACACACGTGCCGTCCGGCCTGAAGGCCATGCCGTGATAGCCGCAGTGGATGATATCCCCCGCGCGACGCCCGGCCGACAGCGGCACCAGCCGGTGCGGGCAGCGGTCCAGAAGGGCCGCAGGATCGCCAGCACCGGTGCGGTAGAGCAGCACCGGCTGGTCCAGGATGCGGCGCGCCAGGAAATGCCCGGCCGGCAACTCATGCGGCCAGGCCGCGACGTACCAGCAGTTCTTCAGGAACATGCTTCTCCCCCCTTTTTTGATGCCCTCAGGTATCGGTCGCCAGCCTATTCCGCGCCTTCCTGGGCGATGGCATTGGCCAGGACGCCGATACCGTCGATCTCCACCTCCACCCGGTCGCCGGGCTGCATGAAGATCTGGGGGTTGCGCTTCACGCCCACACCGCCCGGCGTGCCGGTCACGATGACGTCGCCGGGGGCCAGCGGGGTGAAGGTGGAGCAATATTCGATCAGCCGGCCGATGGGAAAGATCATGTCGGCCAGGGTGGCTCGCTGCATGACGGTGCCGTTCAGCCGCGTCTGGATCGTCTGTCCCCCCGGCGGGCCGAACATGTCGGGCGTCACCAGCCAGGGGCCGAAGGCGCCGGTACCGGGAAAATTCTTGCCCGGCGTGAACTGGATCGTGTGGGCCTGCCAGTCGCGGACCGATCCGTCATTGTAGCAGCTATACCCGGCGACATGGTCAAGGGCGGTGGCCGCCGGAATGCGGCGTCCGCCCTTGCCGATCACGATGGCCAGTTCCCCTTCGTAATCCAGCATCGCGGATTCACGCGGGCGCAGTATCGCGGAAAGATGGCCGGTCTGGCTGTCGGCGAAGCGGGTGAAGATCGTGGGGTTGCTCACCACGGCCCGCCCCGTTTCGCGGCGATGATCCTCGTAATTCAGGCCGATGCACAGGATCTTTCCCGGATCGGGGATCAGCGGCAGGAAGGTGATGTCGGTCAGCGCGAAGGCCGCGCCGTCCCCGGACCGCAGTGGGTCCGCCGCCAGCGCCCCGGCTTCGATCGCCGCTTTCAGGGAGGGGTGGAGATGGTCCAGCGCCCGGACCCGGTCGCCATCGACCCATCCCCAGCGGGTCCTGCCGTCGGCGGAGAATGTAACGTAACGCACATGAACCTCCCGGATTTCTGCGGGGCGCGCTGTCTTTGCCGCGCCCTATTGCAATGATCTAATAAGTTATGCTAGCAAAGCATTATCTTGTCAAGCATGCCCGGTGCCCGAAGGCGCCATGAAGGAAAACGCGCCGCCCGGCAGAAGGGTGGCCGCCACGGGAGAGCGATATGCAAATCGATGATCAAGAGACGGTTCCGGCCGAATTGCCGGGGACGGCCGCGCCGCTGCTGCGGGCCCATCTGGCCGCTGTCGCCCTGACATCGCCCGACCCGCAGGCCCTGGCCGGCTTCTATCAGGATGCGCTGGGTTATGAAGGGCAATGGCAGGAGGGGCGCTGGATGGGGCGGCAGGGCACGCGCCGGCTGATGATCGGTCCCGGTGCGGCCAACAATGTCGACCATACGGTCTTTGCCGTGCCGGATGCACAAGCCCTCTGCGATCTGCGTGAGAGGCTGGTATCGGCCGGTATCGGCATTGTGGAGGCACAATCATCCATATTGCCCGGCGCGGCCATCCGGTTCAGCGATCCGGATGGCAATGTTCTGCTGTTCGGTGTAGCTGATCCCGCCGAGGAAATCGACATGGCCGGGGCCGCACGGTTGCAGCATATCGTCTTTGCCAGCGATGCGGTGCCGGCGATGGTCCGCTTCTATTGCGACATTGTCGGTTTCGCCCCGTCGGACTATGTCCGGGATGAGGGGCAGGACCTGACGTCGGCCTTCCTGCGCTGCGGGGTGGAGCATCACAGCCTGGCCGTGTTCCGGGCGCCGCGCAAGCGCCTGGACCATCTTTGCTATGATGTCGCGACCTGGACGGATATCCGGGACTGGGCTGACCGGTTCGCCGCGCGCCATATCCGGCTGCGCTGGGGGCCGGGCCGCCATGGTCCCGGCAACAACCTGTTCCTGTTCATCAATGACCCCGACGGCAACTGGCTGGAATTTTCCACCGAACTGGAACAGGTGGAGGGGCCGCGCCCCGTCAAGACCTGGGTGCATGAGGAACGGACCCTCAATAGTTGGGGCGCCGCTTTCCTGCGGAGCTAGGGGGTATCATGGAGCAGCGTTACGACGTGCTAATCGTCGGTGGCGGGCATGGCGGGGCGCAGGCGGCCGCATCCCTGCGCCAGAACAATTTCACCGGCACCGTGGCGGTGATATCGGAGGAGCCCGACCCGCCCTATGAACGGCCGCCGCTTTCCAAGGAATATCTGGCGCGGGAAAAGCCGTTCGCGCGCATCCTGATCAAGCCCGTCACCTATTGGGCGGACAAGGGGATCGACATGATCCTGGGGGCCCGCGTGACGGCCGTCGATCCCACGGCGCATCGCGTGACCACCGCCGACGGGGCGGCAATCGGCTATGGCACCCTGATCTGGGCCACGGGTGGACGGGCGCGGCGGCTGGCCTGTCCGGGGCACGATCTGGCGGGCATCCACACGGTGCGCAGCCGGGCGGATGCCGACAGGCTGATGGCGGAACTGGATGGCGTGAGCCACGCCGTGGTGATCGGCGGCGGTTATATCGGGCTGGAGGCGGCGTCCGCGCTGGTCAAGGCCGGCAAGCAGGTGACGGTGCTGGAGACGCTGCCACGGGTGCTGGCCAGGGTCGCGGGGGAGAGGCTGTCCCGCTTCTATGAGGCCGAACATCGCGCTCACGGTGTCGATATGCGGCTGGGGGCCGTGGTTGCCGCCATCCGGGGGCGTGACGGCAGGGTGTGCGGCGTGGAACTGGCCGATGGCCAGGTAATCGATTGCGGCATGGTGATCGTCGGGATCGGCGTCGTTCCGGCCGTCGAGCCGCTGCTGGCGGCGGGTGCTGTGGGGAGCAACGGCGTCGATGTCGATGAATATTGCCGGACCAGCCTGCCCGACATCCATGCCGTGGGCGATTGCGCCGCGCATGCCAACCCATTTGCCGACGGGGCCCGCATCCGGCTGGAATCCGTGCAGAACGCCAATGATCAGGCCCTGGCGGCGGTCAAATCGATCATCGGTGCGCCCGCGCCCTATCACGCCGTGCCCTGGTTCTGGTCGAACCAGTATGATCTGAAGCTGCAGACCATCGGGCTTTCAACCGGCCATGACACGGCCCTGCTGCGCGGCGATCCCGCGAAACGCGCCTTCAGCATCGTCTATATGAAGCGCGGGCGGGTCGTGGCCATCGATTGCGTGAACAGGGTTGCCGATTATGTCCAGGGTCGCGCCCTGGTGGCCGCCCGCATGGCCATCCCCGAGGAACTGCTGGTGGATGCTGATCGGCCGCTCAAGTTGCTGGCGGCAGCGTTCGCCGGTTGAGTACCTGCAATCAAATCCAGAGGAGGAATGATGACCCTGACAGTGATCGACCGGAATGGAACCGAACGGACCGTCACTGCCGAGCCCGGCATGAGCGTGATGGAGATCCTGCGCGAACAGGGGTTCGATGATCTGCAGGCCCTGTGCGGCGGTTGCTGTTCCTGTGCCACCTGCCATGTCTATGTCGATGGCAGTGCCGCCGGCCTTCTGCCGCCGGTCGGGCCGGACGAGAACGACCTGCTGGACAGCAGTGCCCACCGTACCGGTGCCTCCCGCCTGTCGTGTCAGTTGCGCTATCAGCCGGAATTGGCGGGCCTGACCATCACCATCGCACCGGAGGATTGATGCCGGAGGATTGATCCGGCGGAACGGCGGTGACCGGCCCGTTTACCAGGCTGGTTTCACCGCGGCCGTTTCAGCTCTGCGATGCGATCAGCTTGCCGATATTTTCATAGGACCGTTCCAGCAGGTCCCGGAACAGGTCCTTTTCCTGTTCGGAGAAACCGTCAATAACGGCTGCCTGGAACTTCTTACGCATCTTTTCCACCGACCGGGCGATCTTCTTGCCTTCCCCGGTCAGGCAGACAAGCGCCTTGCGCCGGTCGTCGGGGTCCTTCTCCCGGTTCACCAGGCCCGCCCGTTCCAGGGCGTCGATGGCCTTGCCGATGGCGGCATCCTTGAGGTTCAGGCGGGTGCCCAGTTCGCGTTGCGACATGCCATCCTCGACCCGCAGGACGGTCAGCGGATACCAGGCGCTCAAGGTGAGGCCCACGGGCTCCAGCATCAGTTCGATGGCGTAAATCTCCCGCATCCGGATCATGCGGATGAGATAGTCGATCTCCCCCTTGAACAAAGGGTCGAGTATCGTTTCCAGTTCCTTGTAATCATGAGGTTCGCGAAAGTTTCCGCCCTTCGCGGCTTTCTTTTGACCGGCCATGAAATTCTTGAGTCCTTCGCTTGCAGGATAATCTGTCAGGCCGGGGCCTGCCCCCTGACCGTCCGTTCATTTCATTGGAGTTCAATCCACTTCAAGGCCCCGGACCAGGCTATCCACCACCCTATTGGCCACCACCCTATTGGCCACCACCCTGTGGCAAGGGGCAAAGTAGCATATCGCCGCGCGCTTTCTCCAGCGGTTCCGGGATGCGGTCGTCATGCCGCCCCGCCCGGCAGCAGGCGGGGCGGCAGCGGGTAATCGTCGGCGTTGCGCACCCAGCGCGGTTTCAACGCGAAATCATCCCGGGGTGGGGCAAAGATATCGACCAGCCGGGCGCCGGCGCCGTGCCAGCCCGTGGTGTGGATCATCCGGGGCGGGATGACGACCAGGGAGCAGCCTGTGCAATCCAGATGTTCATCCGCGCGCCACCGGCCCCGGTCCGCCCCCCAGGGCGTGCGCAGATGATGGGTGAAATCGCCTTCCAGGGTCAGCGATCCCTGCTCGAAATCGGCATGGTCGTGCGGGCTGAGCCGTGCCGGGTCGCGCGCGGCCACCGATGGCTGGAAGATGTTCACCATCAGGTTGGTGGACCGGAAGAGGCGGCCGAACCCGACATCTTCCATGTAATCACGCAAAGGGTAGACGCGCAGGCGGAACCCGTCCGGTGGTGCGGGCCAGCTTTCCAGCGGGGCGACATCCGGAGCGCCCCCGGCATAGGCGGCGGCATTGGCCGCGCGGTCTCGCAGGAAGGCGGCGCTACCGGAAAGGATGCGCACGATCAGACCCGGGCCATGCGCCGTGAGGCGGGTGGTGCCAGGGGGAAGGATGGCCAGCGCCTCTTCCCCGATCCGCCGGGTCGCGTCGCCCGTGCCGACCGTTACCGGGATCGCCGGCGACAGCAGCAGCATCGATTCATCGGGAATATCCGGCTGGACGATCTGTGCGCCTTCCGCCACGCGGCTGACCGCGACGACAAAATTCGCCCCCCGCGCGATCCAGGTCGGGGTTCCGTCCGCCTCCAGGATTTGCGGCGGGCCGGCGCTGAACGGCACGAAGCTGGCGGGGCGGCAATGGGTGCCGGGCGTGAGGCGGCGGTTGTCGCCGAAGGTCGGGTCCGTGGAACTCATGGTGCCACCTCCTGTGGGGGCAGGGATTGGAAGGCGTGAAGCTGCTGTGCGGCGGCTTTGCGCAGGAAACCCTGATCGGAATTCACCACCAGCGCGCTGACACCAAGGTCGAGCAGCCAGGCCCCCGCCTCGACATCGGGGGCCGTCGCCATCAGGGCCCGGCCGTGGCGTTGCGCGGTCCGGCAAATCTCTGCCGCCGCACGCCGCAGGGCAGGGGCTTCGGCAGAGCTTTCCCCCATGGCGACGGCAAGGTCGCCCAGCCCCAGGAACAGGGCATCGACGCCCTGGATGGCCGCGATGGCCTCCAGGTTCCGCAGCGCGTCGGGATGTTCGATCATGAGGGTCACGGACACGGCCGCATCGGCCCGGGCGACATGGTCGGCCAGCCCCAGCGCCCCGTATCGCCCGGCCCTTGGCGATGGCGAGAACCCCCGGCTGCCGCCGGCATAACGCGCGGCGGCAACGGCATCCCTGGCCTCTGCGCCCGAATTCACATGCGGTACGACCACCCCCGCCGCCCCCATGTCGAGAGCGGGGAGGATGGAACCAGGGCCGGACACCCGTACCAGCCCGGCAATGCCGCCGGCCCGGGCCGCCAGCAACAGCAGGTCGATGGCGGCCCGGTCGAAGGGGCCATGTTCCTCATCGATGATGACGAAGTCGAAGCCGAGATCGCCCAGGATTTCGGTCGCGTGGACGCTTGGCGTCTTGATGAAGCTGCCGGCAAGCCGCGTGCGATCCCGCAGGCGCCGCCGGAATCCGCCGGCACTGGTGGATGTCATCGGGGTTCCTCTGTCGAGACTTGGGGAAACCGACCTGCGGTTCCTTATCCGTATCTGCATTGATCAGAGCCAACAGGTTCTGGTCACCGCAAAATAGTATAAGGCTTTGATAGTGAATAAAAATCTCCCGATCGGACACTCAGAAGAAGGTCGTCAGGTTCTTGAACAGCATCTTGCTCTGATCCAGGAAGATGGATCGTTTCAGGATGCGGAAACCGTCGCCGGCCGGTCGCAGGATGTCCTTCCGCTTGCCGACGAACAGCCGTACCTCTTCCTCCCGCCGGTTCACATAGAGCAGGAAGCGGCACTTGACGGTGATTTCCGTCTCCGTGACGGCGGCAATGCGGATGTTGGTGGTCATGTGGGTGGTGCGCGACAGGGGCTCTTCCGCCCAATGGTCGCCGCCCTGGATCTGGCGGATGCGCTGCTGAAGGGTCTGCTTGCCTTCATCGAACCAGGCCGCATCCAGATGTGCCCGGCTATATTCGTCCTGCGGTCGGTTGAATTCGAAATTCCGGACCAGCGGCATCCAGTAATGGATGTCGTCATCCAGCAGGTCCAGCCAGCGGTCGAACTGTCGCTCGTCCAGCAATTCGGCCTCATAGGCCAGGAAATCCTCCACACGGGCCTTCAGGTCGGGGTGGAAGGGCAGGGCGATGGCCTCTTGCGTCTCGGTCGTCATTCTGCGGCCGCCTCCGGGCGGAAGGGCTGGGGCTGACCCGTCATCATCTCCGACCAGCGGTCATAGAAGATGCGCTGCGCATGTTCGGAAACACCCTCATCGACCAGCGCGCCGGCGCCGATCCAGGGTTCGGGCCAGGCCCATTTCGCCTCACCACCCAGGCGGAGCTGGTAATTCATGGGCAGGCGCCGAGCCAGGGCGCTTTCGGCGCCGACCTGGGCCGATCCCCAATTCTCGAAATCATCCTGTTCCACCATGCCGGCAGGACCCGTGTAGCGCAGCAGGTAGTTGCGCATCACGTCCTTGACCACCTGCGGCGCGTTCTTCGGCACGAAGACCCATTTCCAGACCTCCGTCCGGCCCGGTGCGCGCGGGATCCAGGTGGTGACCGATGTGCGGTTGGCGGCGTTATAGACGAAGTTCGGGAAGACAACGCCGCCCCGGTTCAACAGCCGCTCCCGCTCCCCGACCCGCTTCTGGCGGGCGTAATGGGCGTCGCGGAAATATTCATCAACCTCCGGATTGGCGCCCCATTGCGAGAAATACTCGCGCATCGCGTGTTCATACAGGTTTCCACGCACGGCGTGGCCGCCGGCCGGAAAGGTGATGTTCAGCATGCGGAACCTGTTCTTGTCGGCGTCCCAGGTGTGGCGGCCGCGCAGGCCCGTCAGCGCCAGGCCGACCCGCTGCACCGATTTATGGCTGACATCATGGTAGAGATCGCCGGCCGCATTCTCCGCACCGAATTTCCAGTTGCTGGGAATCTCGCATTTCAGGATGCCGTCGATCACCTCCAGCCCGTCATCCTCGCCATCCGGCCCCATCATGAATTCGCGCAGCCACCAACCCATATCGCCCAGGAAGGTCTCGAACGAGGGGGCCGCCTCGTCGAACGTCGCCCAGATGGACCCGTAATAACGCGCCACCCGCGCCCGGATCAGGCCCCAGCGCGAGCGTTCCAGCTTGCCGCCATAGCCTTCGGTGTTCAGCGGGACGCCCGAAAGATCGCCATTATTGGAGAAGGTCCAGCCATGATAGGGGCAGGTGAAGCGCTTGGCGTTGCCCTTGTCATAGCGGCAGACCGGCATGCCGCGATGGGTGCAGAGGTTGAGGAGGACATTGACCTCGCCGGTCTGGTCGCGCGTGACGACAACCGGCTCGCGCCCGGCCTGGGACAGGAAATAATCGCCATTATGGGGGATCTGGCTTTCATGGCCGACGAACAGCCAGGACTTCCGGAAGACCGTTTCCATTTCCTTCTCGTAGATCGATTGATCGGAGAAGATGGCGCGATCCACCAGCCCGGCCCTGGTGTCGACCAGGCCGCTCCCTATCGTGTCGTGATTCATTATTTGTCCTTTCCTGGGCCTTCGGTGCCGCACGCGATGTCGGAATCCGTGTTGCGCCGCTGACATAAGTTATGCTAGCAGAATATTTATTGTCAAGCCCGGTCGATCGAATGCAAGGCCGGGTGGGGACCGCGGGTCCGCCAGCAGCCGGACCCCTTCAAAATCACGCAAGATGCAGGGGAGATGAGATGCCGATCATCATGGGGGCTGGCGTCGGCTATTCGCCGCTTCTTTACCGCCCGCGCGCGCAGTGGGAGGCGGTCTTCCGGTTCCTGCGGAAGGATGCGATCCAGCCCAAACGTGCCGGTAGCGAGGATGCCGCGGTGCTGGACGGGTACGAGACCCGGATTTCGCAAGGCTTCGCCGCCCTGCGTCAGGCCATCGCCGGGGCCGGGCTGGACGCGCTGATCCTGGTCACCGCCGATCGCGGCAGCCAGTTCGACAGTTCCCATGTTCCCCAGATCCATGTGCAGGCGGGGGGAGAGGTCTGGGGCGATCCGGCCATCACGGCGCTGGGGGAACCATCACAGCCCCTGACCTTCGCGTGCGACGAGACGGTCGGCGATATCCTGGCGGAAGAACTGGTGCGGGACGGTTTCGACATCGCGGAGGCGCGCCGCGCCTTCAAGCCCGTGGGCCGTTCCGGCCAGGGGGCCACACCGGCGCTGGTGGAGGCGGCCGCGCGGCTGGCCGGTGACCTGCCGATCATCCCGGTCAGCATCAACTGCCATGTGGCACCCGTCATGACCGGGGCCCGCATCCACCGGCTGGGTCAGGCGCTGGCGCGGGCCGCGGCCTTGACCGACAAGCGTCTGGGCCTGCTGGTCAGCGGCGGGCTTTCCGGTGATCCGCAGGGCGACATGGCCGGCTGGGTCGATGATGTCTTCGACAAATGGGTGCTGACCCGCCTGGCGCGTGGCCGGTCAGCCGATCTTGTCCGGGTGTGGGATGTGCCGTCACGCAACCTGCTGGCCGGCACGACCGAGGTTCGCCTCTGGACGGCCGCCGCCGCCGCCCTGGATCAGGCGGGCTGTCATGCCCGTGTCCATGATTACATGCCCATCCACCATGCGGCGGCCGGTGTCGCCTTCGTCACCTGGGAGAACTGATCATGCCGCTTGTCACGGGGATGGCGTCGTCCCACTCGCCGATCATTTTCCAGGACACCTATGAAGGCTGGATGCGCTGGTTCCGGCTGATCAGCTCGGGAACCCCGCAGCCCGCCGATGTGCTGTCGCAGGACGAGGCCTGTGTGACGGGATGGATCGACCGCCGCCGCCGGGCCTTCGACCGGTTGGCCACGGCCATCGACCGGCATGCCCCCAAGGCCCTGATCGTGGTGGGCGGCGACCAGTATGAATGGTTCTCTGCCGCCAACAACCCGAACATCATGGTTCATGCCGGCAAGGACGACATTGTCGGGTTCCACAATTACGGAGATTTCGACAGCGAGCCCTTGCCCAGGTTCTGGGAACATCCCGACCGGTTCGGCGTCCGCCTGAAGGTCCATACCGAGCTGGCGGAACATTTCCTGACCGAACTGGTCCGCCAGGATTTCGACATCTCCATCAGCCGCAGCCAGAACCCGCAGGGCCGGCCGGAACTGAAGGCGCCGCACGCACTGACCCGGCCCACGCCCCTGTTGATGGCCAGGCGGGAAATCCCGATCATTCCCATCATCATCAAGACGACGGAACGGACATCGGCGGCCCTGTCGGGTGCGCGCTGCATCGAACTGGGCCGGGCCATCGGGCGGATCTGCGCCGACCTGGACGAACCCATCGCCATCTATGGCAGCGGCGGCATGTCCCACGATCCGGAAGGCCCCCTGTCGGGCTGGGTCGATCAGAGGCTGGACGAATGGGTGCTGGACTGCATGAAGGCGCGCGACTTCGACCGGCTGGGCAGCCTGTTCTCCTTCCGCTCCGCCGCCACCGATTCCGGCACGGGCGAGTTGCGCACCTGGCTTGTCGCCGCCGGCGCCATGGACGCGGCCCAGCCGCAGGCGCGCTGCCAGGTCGTGGACTATTTCCCGGCCCATATCGCCACCGTCGGGGCGGGCTGGGTCTTGTGGGAAGCGGACCGCTGAGCAGCAAAATGCTATGCTAGCATAATTTACTCTTGCATAGATTATGTGGGTCGTAGCAGTATCACGAACAGAAAAGTGAAGTCGGCCAATGATAAGAATGCCGACCAACGTGGGAGGGGAAATATGTTGCGTACCAAGCTTTTGGGCAGCGCTGCCTGCTTGCTGGTCTCCGGTCTGGCTGCGGCCGGCCTTCCGGCCATGGCCCAATCCGGTGACCAGGGCGCCAGGGACAGTGATTTCATTCTGGAAGAGGTTGTCGTCACCGCCCAGAAGCGTGTGCAGAACCTTCAGGATGTGCCGATCTCCGTTTCCGTGGTGACGGGCGACATCATGCGCGACGCCCAGATCACCACGGTGACCGATCTTGGCAACCGGATCAGCGGCGTGAAGGTGAACAGGGCCGGCGCCTCGGACTCCCTGAATATCCGTGGCATCGGCTCCGGCTTCAACATGGGGTTCGAACAGTCGGTGGCCACCTTCGTCGACGGTGTCTATCTCAGCCGGTCGCAGACGACGCGCGTCGGCTTCCTCGATCTGGAGCGGATGGAGGTGCTGAAGGGCCCGCAATCGACATATTTCGGCAGCAATGCCATTGCCGGCGCGCTCAGCGCCGTGACACGCAAGCCCTCGCAGACGCCCAATGGCCAGGCATCGGCCCTGTATGGTTTTTCCGACGGGGAATATGATGTGCAGGCCGCCGTGGGCCAGCCGCTGACCGACAGGCTGTCGGGGCGCATCGCCCTGCGCAAGTCGGGCATGGATGGCTATGTCCGCAATGTCCGGATGGATAAGGACGGCCCGAACAATGATGATACCCAGGCCCGCCTGTCCCTGCGCTTTGAGGCCGACGACCTGGATATCAACTGGCGCATCGACTATGCCGATTTCGATGACAAGCATGCGGAATTCCAGGAAATCCTGAACTGCCCGCCGGCACCCGGCTATGGAAGCCCCGGTGTCGGCTGCCTTTCCGTCATCTCCGCCGGGAATGCCGACAACCGGCTGGATTATCGCACCAGCACGGGGGATTCCTTCTTCAAGCTGGAATCGGTGAGCAGCGCGCTGAATATCGCCTGGACGGTCGGCAGCCATACGCTGACCTCCACCACCGGCTATTACGAGCATGATATCCATCGCTTCACGGACAGCCCCCTGCTGCCCGTGGCCGGGTTGACGGGGATCACCCGATCAAGCGGGCTGCCCATCACCCAATTGGAGAAGTTCCATTCGTTCAGCCAGGAATTCCGGCTTGAATCCGACAAGGGCGGGTTCCTGGAATATATGCTGGGCGTCTATTACGATAAATCGAACCTGGAAGGCTCGCTGTCCTACGGCTTCTATTTCGCGCCCTTCTGGTCCCGGCTGGGCGGTGCGGTGGCACCCAACACGCCGCTGGCCCAGCGGGCGTCGGGCGATCAGGACCAGTCCAACCGTTCCGTCTTCGCGGCCGGGACCCTGAATGTGGCCGAGGATTTCCGCATCAACCTGGGTGCGCGCTACAGTTCGGTGGAGAAGAAGAACCACCGCGAGACACAGGTGGGTGTCGGTGACAATTTCGGGCGGTTCGGGCCTGGCGATGAAGTATCGGCGGCGGCCTTTGCCGCCTTTACCGGCAGCGTTGGTTTTCCCGCCGGGGATTACGCGATCACCAAGCGCACCGACGACAAGTTCATGCCGTCGGTCAACCTGCAATATGATCTGACGCCGGATGCGATGGTCTATGCCTCCTACACGACCGGCTTCAAGGCCGGGGGCTGGGCCATCGGCAATTCCAAGGATTTCTTCGGGCCGGAAACCGTCAAATCCTATGAGGGTGGCGTCAAGGCGGCCTGGTTCGGCCGCCGGATGACGACCAATGTCGCGGCCTTCAACAGCCGCTATAACGGCCTGCAGGAATCCACCAGCATCGCCAATGCCGCTGGCGTGCCCGTGTCGGTCATCGCCAATGTGGGCCGGGCACGGGTGCGCGGTGTCGATCTGGAAATCGGTGTCCATATGCCGTCGGGTCTCAGCGTGTCGGCCAATGTCGGCTACCTGGACGCCGAATATCTGGAATATCCCAACGCACCCTGCACGCAGTTGCAATTGCTGGCCCGGCCGACGGGATGCACCCAGGACCTGGCGGGCAAGACCAAGGCGTTCGCTCCGGAATGGAGCGGCGGTGTCAATGCCAGCTATGGTTTCGATGTGACGTCCGATGTCAGGGGCCAGTTGGGGGCCTGGCTGTATTTCACCTCCGGCTATTACCAGCAGGCCAGCATCGACCCGCTTTTCTACCAGCCGGGCAATGCCAAGCTGGATCTGCGGGCCACCATCGGTGCGGTGGACGACCGTTGGGAAGTGGCGGTCATCGGCAAGAACGTGACCGACAAGGTCACGGCCGGCTATCGCTCCGTGATGACGGCGTCGAATGCGGTGACGGCCGCCACGGACCGGGCACGGTCGGTCGCGGTCCAGGTTTCGACCAAATTCTGATACCGGCGCTCCGGTGTTCCGGTGGCACTGGCCCCGGGCCGCCGGAGCGCGCACCCTGTACCCGGACATAACCCGAGGACATTCTTTCGATGCCCACTTCCAACACAGGTGGTGCGATGCCACCGGTCGTCAATTTCACCGCAGAGGTTCGTGACGGCCCGATCCGTGCCAGACAGGTGGCCGTGATCGTCACGCTGGGCCTGCTGGTGCTGTTCGATGGCATGGACACCCAGATGCTGGGTGTGATCGCCAACGAAATGACGCGGGACCTGGGCCTGTCCATATCCAATTTCGGCGTGGTCTTTTCCTTCGGTCTGCTGGGGGGCATTGCCGGAGCGTTGCTCATCAGCCCCCTGGCCGACCGGCTGCTGGGACGCAAGACCATCACCGTGGCGGCCATGGCGGTGGCCGGTCTGGCCACCATCGCCACGCCCCTCGCAACCAACCTGCATGAACTGCTGGTCATCCGGTTCATCGCGGGCGTGGGGCTGGGGGCCGCCCTGCCCAGCATCTTCGCCCTTGTCTCGGAATTTTCGCCCAAGCGCTTCTCCCGGCCCATCACCTCCAGCCTGATCGCCTTCATGCCGCTGGGGTCCTTTCTGGCCGGGGTGATCGGGCGGTTCGTGGTGCCTGCGCATGGCTGGCCGATGCTGCTTTATGTCGGCGGGGGGCTGACCCTTTTCCTGACGCTGCTGGCCGCCTGGATATTGCCGGAATCGGTCTATTTTCTGGCCCGCATCAAGAACAACCAGCAGCGGGCGCTGAAGGCGGCCCGCGCCCTGCTGCCCGACCTGCGCGCCGGTGCCGTGATGGTCGAGGATGCCGACGGCACGGCGGAGAAGAAGCAGCCCGTCGCCCGGCTTTTCGCGGGCGGGTTCTGGAAATTCACGCTGCTGATCTGGCTGGCCTATATCATGAACCAGGGCATCCTCTACTTCGTTTTGAGCTGGACGCCGGCCCTGCTGCAGAAATCCGGACTGGCCACCGCCGCCGGCATGGATGCGGCTGCCATGTTCGGGCTGGGTGGCGCGCTGGGTACGGCACTTCAGGGCTGGCTGGCCACGAAGGTCAATATCCACAAGCTGATGTTTGCGGAAATGGCGCTGTATCTGGTGGCCATCCTGACCCTGCCCTTCATCCTTCATGATGGCGTCCTGACCTCGGTGGCCGTGTTCTTCATCGCTGTCGGTATCTGCGCCTATCAGGCGGGGTTCATCCTGATCGTGGTCGAATCCTATCCCAATGACATCAGGGCGACCGGATTTGGCTGGGCGCTTGGCATCGGGCGTATCGGTGCCACTGCCGCGCCTGTCCTTGCGGGCATGCTGGTCGGTCTGGGTTGGGGCGCGGGGCAGATTTTTGTGGCCGCCTCCATCCCCGGCATGATCAGCGCCACGGCCCTGCTGCTGATCGCGCTTCTGGCCAGAAGGTCGAAATCGGCAATCCAGCCCTAGTACCGGATCCCGGTGAGCGCAACTCAACCGGGATCCGGTCCGGCGGCGACCGCCGTCGCGCCGCACATGCGGCGTCGCCAAGCCCACGGATGTGGGCACTGGTGCCAAGCCCACGGATGTGGGCATTGGTGATTGAGGCCGGTGATCGGTTGCGATCACCGGGACCGGGTATGAAGCACCCTCGCCATCCCGCCACAGGACCCTCTTATGGAAATGTCCGTCGTCACCACAGGGCAGGGCCGGGTTCGCGGTCACGCCGTCCATCCGGAGGTCCGGGGGTTCTTCGGCATCCCCTATGCCGCCGCCCCTGTCGGCCGCCTGCGCTGGCGTCCGCCGGAACCGCCTGCCGCCTGGGCCGGCATCCGCGAGGCTGACAGGTTCGGGCCCGACCCGATCCAGCCCGCCGGCCTGCGTGTCTCCCGCGCGCCGGCACGCTCGGAGGATTGTCTCTATCTGAACATCTGGGCGCCCCGGCAATGGCGGGCCGGGGGATGGCCGGTGATGGTCTGGTCCTGCGGCGGGGCCTTCACCACCGGCGGCGGCGCGTTTGTGGAGGAGGACCCGGCCAGACTGGCGGCGAAGGGGGCGGTGGTCGTCTCCTTCAACATCCGTCTCAACATCCTCGGCTTCTTCGCCCATGCGGCCCTCAGCGCTGAATCGCCCCATGGGGCCTCCGGCAATTACGGGCTGATGGACCAGGCCGCCGCCCTGCGCTGGGTGCGGGAGAATATCGCGGCCTTCAATGGCGACAGTGGCCGGATCACCTTTTTCGGGGAGTCTGCCGGCGCGACCTGCGGCCTGCTGCTGCTCGCCTCTCCGCTCGTGAAGCGGCCCTATGACCGGGCCATCCTGATGTCGCCGGGTTCCTTCAGTACGCTTTTGCAGCTGGAGGAGGCGGAACGGCACGGCGCCGCCCTGGGCGCCACGGTGGAGGCGATGCGCGCCATCCCGGCCGAGCAGTTGCTGGCGAAAATCACCTCCCTGCCGCCCGTGCGACCCAGCCTGTGGCTGGCCCGGCCGCTGCGTCCCATCATGGATGGCTGGTTTCTCACCACGCAAGAGCCCCTGTCGGCCGGAAATTTCGATGCCGTGCCGGCCATCATCGGCACCAACGAGGATGAGGGAAGGTTCTTTGCGCCGCGGATGGGGGTCCGGACGGTCGAAGACTACAAGGGCTTCGTGCGCTCCATCTTCGGTCCTGCCACCGGGGCGGCACTGGCGCATTATCCGGTTTCCGGGGACGGGGATGTGCCGGCCATGTTTGCCGCCATCTTCGCCGATCGGGGTTTCAACCTTCCGATCGACGGTCTGGCCCGTGCCTTTGCCCGCGGCGGCGCCGATCTCTACCGCTATGTCTATACCTACCGCCAGGGGGACAGGAACCAGCCGCCGACACATGCCGAAGAGATCGGCGTGCTGATGGATACGCTGCCGCATGTGAGGCCGGGGGATGCCGTGATGGCTGACATGATGGCCCGCTACTGGCTCTCCTTCGCGGAAAAAGGAAATCCGAACGGGTCCGGGCAGGCAACATGGCCCGGATATACCGAGGGGGACGGCCTGTATCTCCGGCTGGACCTGCCTGTTACGACGGGGAAAGACTGGCGGGCGCCGCATCTCGATTTCATGGCCGCCCACAGTTCTGATTGATCGGCATGGGCGCGCATCCTGACGCTGCTGGTGGCGGCCAGGGTCTGAAGAAGCCGCTGATCGATGCCGGCATCTTCACGCCGGCGGAACGGGGCCATATCGGCGCCGCCCTGTTCTAAACCCATGCCATCGGCAAGCTGACCGACGGCTTCCTGGCCGATCACGCCAATATCCGCCGGGCCCGGACCGTCACCTTCCTGCTGACGGCGCTCTGCAACCGGATGATGGGTTTTGCGACCAGCCTTTGGCTGGCGGTGCTGATCAGGGGCCCGACCCTCCTGGTTGTGAGAATATTGCACATTCAACTAAAACCAAATGCGCGGTAAGGATCGTTATGGCAAATACTGACCAGGCCGGCGGCGGATTTGGGCGCGCTTGCGTCGGGACATCACCGTGCCCGGTCAGGCCGGAGACATATGGCGACAGGCGGTGCCGTCGCCGTTTCGCAAGGGAGATGCCATCAGTCGTCCACATGACCGATGAATGCCGGCAGGTATCCGTTCGCCAGGATGTTTCCATTTGAGGAAACTTTTATCAAATGAACGCGCCGGTGGCACCAAACCGGCGGGGAACAGAAATTTCGCTAAAATACGCGGAAAAACTATTTCATTTGGGTGGTTTTAAAGCTATTCGGCCGGATATATATGCTTTTTGATATATAATCAATGACCTACAACCACAGATATATCAGGGGCACCTCATGCTCGAATTTCGGTGAAGCACCCGGAAAATTCCGATAAGGAAAAGCTTCATGGCCTTGGTCAAGAAATCCTCCCTCTCGCATTCCACCGATACCGCTAACGTGGCGCCGCGCGTTGTACGCGACCGGCCTGCGACCTCGGATGATCAGCGCCGTCGCGCCCGTACCCATGCGAAATCGCAGAAGGCGGCAGAGCATATTGCCGCCGCCACGACCCAGCTTGCCAGCGGCATCACCGAGGCGACCTCGGCCGCCGACCTGTTGCGCAAGGCTGTGGAACAGATCGCGTCCGGTGCGCAGGAAGCGGCGGGGGCCGCGGAAGAATCGCGTCGCGCGGTAACCGGGATCGGGACCCAGCTTCTGGCATCGCGTGAGAATGCGGAAATGGCCAGCCGGAAGTCGGACGCGCTGCAGGCCCTGATCACCGCCGTGACATTCCAGATCACCAGCTCGGTGACAGCCATCGGCACTGCCGCCGAGCGCCAGGCGGCGTCCGTCGTCATGGTCGCGGAGCTGGAACGCCAGGCCGCCAATATCGGCGATATCGTCAAGGCCGTGGCCCGCATCGCCGACCAGACCAACCTGCTGGCACTGAACGCCGCCATCGAGGCGGCCCGCGCCGGCCAGCATGGCAAGGGTTTCGCGGTCGTTGCCGACGAGGTGCGCACCCTGGCCGAAACCTCCGAGAAGAGCGCACGCGACATCCAGGAGATGATCGGCCAGATCCAGGGCGATGTGAAGAACATCGCCGACGGCATCAACAATGCTTCGCAGACCGCCCGGACGGAGGCGGAGAATGGCAAGTCGATCACGGCCCAGTTGGAGCGTATCCGCCTTGACATGGTCGAGATCAAGCGCGGCACCGACGAGATCACCCTGGCCGCCGTTGAGGCCGACCGGGCCGCGACGGAAGCCCAGAAAGGGTCCGAAACCATCGCTGCCGCGGCCGAGGAGCAGTCCGCCGCCTGCCAGGAAGCGTTGAAGACCGTCGAACAGCAATCCGTCGCCCTGGGCCAGTCCGAGCAGGCCGCCACCGAACTGTCCGAACTGTCCGAAGACCTCAAGAATTCCACCGATATCGCCAAGTCGAGCGAGGAGGTCGCCTCCGCCGCCGAGGAACTGTCATCCGCCGTGGAGGAGATCAACCGGGCGGCGACCCAGATCATGACGGCGCTGGAACAGATCGGCCGGGGGGCACAGTCCGCTTCCACCGCCACCCAGCAATCCGTCTCCGCCATCACACAGATCGAAAGGAGCGCGCTTCTGTCGCAAGAACGCGCCAGCCAGGCCCGCGACAAGGGCCAGGCGCTGCAGACCGCCCTGCAGAACAATCGCGCCGCCGTCGAATCCCTGGTCACGGGTGTGGTGACCTCAGTGGAGGCCGGGTCCAGAAGCCGCGATCAGATCAACCGTCTGGGCGAGGTGGCCCGCCGCATCGACAAGATCGTGGATGCCATCAGCACCGTGTCGGTCCAGACCAACATGGGGTGCCGACACGAAAGTGAGTTTTATGTACCGCTCGTGAGAACGTGAAGCGAACGCCTGTCCGTTCTCACGAGCGCCTGGACCTACGTCGGATCACTCCGGCGTCGTGATGCCGGCTTTGGTGTGAAGCCCCTTCCGGAGGCCTTGTTTTTTACCTTCTTCATAGTAATAGTCCCGCGGGTTAACGCCTGTAGGGTATGGACCAGGACGAGACGGGATCGGCGGATTTTGGTTTCCAATGCCAGCGGCTTTGTAACCTTCCTTGTAGCCTTGTGCCCACGCCTCATCAGCCTCGGTTTCCGAAATAGGCTGCTGCGTCATCTTGTAATCCTTTCTATATGTTCTTCGCATCATCGAACAACGTCGCGTGCCCCGAAGAGTGCAGGAGGCCAACATCCAATAGCAAAATGAAAGTGAGTGCCCGATATAGGGCCTCGGTATCATCGGATCAGAAAGTCCGGTTGGGGCGCGAAGGCTGTACGGAAAACCTCTCTGTCGCGGTTTCCATACAGCCGATCAATCCGACAGGGCTTTCCGCGCACGATTCCGAGGCTTCTGCGCGGTTGAACGGATCACGACGGCGAGTGGCGGAAAACACATGATTTGCGCCAGATCGGCCCGCCTGTTCTTCCTATGTTCGGCGGAACGGTACGTAAAAATCACTTTCGTGTCGGCACCCCTATACGCAGCGCCTTGGCTTGTGGGGCGGCGAAGATGCGCCCTTCCCCACTCGGTCTGCCTTCATTTCGGCGATCGAGGACGGCGGTGTCGCGGCGATGGAAGTGCTGGCACGCGACCTCAAGGCCCTGGGCCTCTATTGCGCCCGAAGCTTGAGCTTTGAGGGCGTTGAGGTGGAGCCGATGGTTCATGACCTGACGCCCGAGCAGATCCGCATCTACGACGCTTATGCGGATGCTTTCGTCGTCATCCACCAGAACCTGGAGCGGGCGCTCATGTCGGCCGGCGTTGTCGATCGTGACGGCACAACCCGCAACCGTGCTGCATTGGCGGCAGCGCGCAGTGCCTTCGAAAGCACGAAGATGCGGTTCTTCGCGGCCCTGATCGGCGGCATGGCCGTCCCGACCCTGATCAAGGCGATGGAGGACGATTTTGCCAACGGGCGCGCACCCGTCATCCAGTTCGTCAGCACTGGCGAAGCCTTGATGGAACGACGGCTGTCCGAGATATCGCCTGAGGATTGGCATGATCTTCAGGTTGACGTGACGCCTCGGGAGTATGTGCTGTCCTATCTGCAAGCCGCCTTCCCGACGCAGCTCCACCGCGAGGTCAAGACGGCGGCCGGCGCCATCGTCTCCGAACCGGTGATGCAGGACGGCAGGATCGTCCATTGCCAGGAGGCGCTGCGTCAGCGGGAGCGACTGGTGGAGCGCATCGCCGCCCTGCCCCCGGTCATCGGCGCCCTGGACCAGATCATCCAATATTTCGGCACCGACGTGGTGGCCGAGGTCACCGGCCGTCAACGCCGCATCGTGCGGTATGGGCACAAGCTCCGGGTTGAGAGCCGTTCTGGGCTCGCCAACCTGGAGGATGCCGATGCCTTCATGGCTGGCCGCAAGCGGGCGTTAATGTTCTCCGAAGCGGGCGGCACCGGCCGGTCTTACCACGCCGATCTCGCCTGCGCCAACCAGGACCAGCGCGTCCATTATCCGTTCGAGCCTGGCTGGCGGGCCGACGTGGCCGTGCAGGGCCTGGGACGGACGCATCGGACCAATCAGGCCATGCCGCCCATCGTCCGACCCTTGGCGACCAATGTGGCCGCCCAGAAGCGGTTCCTGAGTACGATCGCTCGCCGTCTCAATGCCTTGGGCGCTCTCACGAAAGGCCAGCGCCAGACTGGTGGCCAGGGGCTATTCCGTCCAGAGGACGATTTGGAGACCCATTATGGCCGGGACGCCTTGCGCCAGCTCTACCGTCAGCTCGTTAACGGTGACGTCGCCGGCGTCAGCATCGAGGCGTTCGAGACGATGACCGGTCTCAAATTGACGACGAAGACGGGCATGAAGGACGAGCTTCCACCGATCACCACCTTTCTCAATCGGCTGCTGGCGCTGCCCATCGCCATGCAGAACGACATCTTCGCAGTATTCCAGGCTGGGATCGAGGCGCGCGTTGAGGCGGCCATGGCGGCAGGGACTTATGATGCCGGCGTGGAAGTCCTGCGCGCTGACAGCTTCGTCGTGCAGCGCCGGGAGACGATTGCGGTGCATGCCGCCACCGGTGCCCGTACCGAACTGGTGCAGGTCCGGGAGCGTCGCCGTGCGGAGATCGTCAGCGCGGAGGCAGTCCTGCACCGTCTGGTGCGGGATGGCGGTCGTCCGATGATCAATGACCGCACCGGGCGGGCGGCTCTGGTGGTCGACGCGCCTACGCTTATGGCCAAGGACGGGAGCTTTTCGCCCCGGCTCCGCTTTATCCGGCCAGCAGAGACCGAGCATATGGCGGCCGCCCAGCTCGCGGAGACCTATTGGCGCGAGGTGGAAGTGCCCGAGTTCCGGGCCGCTTGGGTCGCGGAATGCGCTGAACTTCCGCTGTATGTCGAACAGTGTCGGTACATGGTTGTCGGCCTGCTCCTGCCGATATGGCGCGAGCTGCCTGGATGGACCACGGCGGTCTATCGCCTCACCACCGACGATGGCGAACGTCTGCTCGGCCGACAGGTGCCCCCTGGTTGGCGCACCTTTAGCGACAGTCCGGTGGAGGCCGTCGAACCTTCCAGCCATTGGGACGATATCCGCGTTGGTCGCCTCGCGCTTGAATTGGCCCAGGGCCTGCTGGTGCGACGCGTGAAGGTGATGCACGAACGTCGCGTCGAGATCTCGGGATGGTCCGACACCGACCGCGAGTGGCTGAAGGCCGCCGGCTGCGTGTCGGAGATCATCTCGCATCGGCTGCGGTTCTTCATCCCGATCGATAGGCCGGAGGTGCTGTCGGCAGTCGTGCGCCGGCATCCCGTGGCACGGGTCATCGACGAGAAGGCGGCAGCATAGTTGGGCAGGGCAGGGGAGCGGTCTCATCCGGAGGCCGTTCCGCTCGCCTTCTGGAGGGCGAACGGACGCCTCTCCCTACCTTCCGCGCAACCTTGTTGCCGGGGCTATTTTCCGCCGGCGGCTTTGTCGAACGTTCGACAAATCCGCCTTTGCATCGCGAAGCAAAATAGCCCCGGCAACAAGGTCCTTCGCTGTCGCTTCGGCCGCCAGAGGCGGTGCGCAGCCGGACAGGGGAGGCGTTGCCCGTCGCCACGAAGGCCGCGCGGAGCGGCTGTAGACGGAGACGCCAAAATGCCCGATACCCATACCGCCACCGCCCGTTTCTGCGAAGACGCTGAGCTTTTCGGGCTGCGCCCCGGCGATGACGAGATCGACACCCGGCCGATGCCCGACGATGACCGCTCCCTTGGTGCTGTCCACGACATGGTCGACGCCGTGGTGGCCACGCTCCAGGGCACGCGCATGGAGCCGGACATCGAGGAGCTTGTGTCGGGCGTCGTGAACCTGTTCCACCGCTACGCCGCGCGGCTGGAGAGCCAGTTGGACCGGAACGAACTCGACCAGCGTGCCGCCCAGGAGCGCCAGGACGGGTCGGAGGTGGCCGCCACCGAATTGGAGAAGCTGATCGCCATCGGTCGGACCATGATCGAGCGCCGCAACTGGATGGAGGCCATGCGTGACGAGGCGGCCGAGCTCTTCGAGGTTCACACGGGCAGCGTCTGGCGCCCCCGCACCGGGAGCCAGGTCAACAACAGGCACATGACCGCTGCCTATCTGGACAGCAAGGAGTTCATCGCCGCGAGGCGCACGGCCCAGACACAGACGATGGTTCCCACTGGCACCAAGATCGCTGTGATCGGAGGGCCGGAGTACCAGGATGTCGATGCGTTGTTCAACCGGCTGGACCTGATCCGCAAGCGCTATCCGGACATGGTCCTGCTCCATGGCGGGGCGAAGGGCGCCGAACTGATCGCCGATCGGTGGGCGGCCAACCGCGGCGTGACCCGCATTCCCTTCAAGCCGGACTGGAATCGTCACAAGGGTGCTGCACCCTTCAAGCGGAACGATCTGCTCCTGACCGAAATGCCCCAGGGCGTGCTGCTCTTCAACGGCGGTGGTGTGATCGGCAACCTGTTCGACGGCTGCCGTCGCCGTGGCATCAGTGTCTGGGACCTGCGTACGGAGGTGGGGGCGTGAAGCCCCCTTATTCCTGCGGCCATCGTCGGTGGTCGGCGGGCGGCCGCAAACGGCCGATGGGAGGGGCGTGGGCCGCCCCTTCCCAAACCCCACCCTGCCGCGGCACGCGTGCCGCGTTCCGCCTCGCTTTGGCGGGAGTGCTTAGATTGCTTTCTTAACACTGGTCGGCGGCGGTGGCACCGGTTCAGGACGAGGCGGGGGCGGCGGAGGAGGCGGAGGGGGAGACTGGGTCATCGACGGTTCTCAGGGGTCAGGGTGGTCATGGGCCGCAGATGGTGGAGCCGTCGGCTGCAGCGTCAGCGTTTGCCCTGGTACATCTTGGCTCCCCACGGACCGGTTTCCAGCGTCAGCGGCGCCGGCGGCACCGGCTCCTTCCTTTGGACCACAGGCCCCTGACGACGTTCCGTCCGGATCTCGACCTTGCCGGCCAGGCCCGTCAGTCGTTGCATCTGACTTTTTGAGAGCTTCACACGATACTCCGTTGAGTTGCTCATCTCGGGTCCTTTCCTCACGTTCCAGGAAGATAATAGCACCCACTAAGAGGGTCGCAAAGACTACCGCTGCCGTCAGAAGGCTGAACATCCGAGCGCGGAGTGCCAGCCGGTAAACATTGATCCTTCGCAACCCCTGTGCATAGGCTGCTAGTTG
>NZ_JBLTXA010000048.1:0-29050 GCF_048066175.1 Niveispirillum fermenti
CACATGCCGCGGCTTGCGCGCTCTCAAAGGATGGGATAGAGCGGGGTTATGCGCCTCATCCTTTCCCTTCTGTTCTGGTCGCTGGTCGTCGGACTGGTCATGGCCTGGCTGGGCTGGTCCCCCGCCGACCTGGCTGACCATGCGCTGGATATGCTGCGCACGCTGTTGGACTGGATGGATGGGTTGTTGGGCTGGACATGGCCCTATGTCAGACAGGGAGCAATCGTGGTGCTTCCGGTCGCCGGCCTTTGGCTGCTTATGCGCTTTCTGCGCCGCCGGCATGGCGCCCGGCGTGACCTGCGCGGCCCCTGAACCGGACCTCTGTCCGGTTCACTGCGGCCCCTGACAATGGGGCGCGGGGATCAGTTGAGCATTTCGCGCTTTTCGGCGGCGGCGACATGCACAAGTCGGGCAGCCTTGTTGAAGTTCATCGTGATCATCAAGGTGATACGCCCGCGGATCAGATAGATGCTCTTGTCCGCATCCACAGGCAGCGGGACATTGCGCGCGATGCAGTGTGAAAGCAGGGCCGCCTGCAGTTCATGTTCCGGCACCGACAGGGTTTGACGGCCATTGTCGAAGACGATGGCGCATTTGACCTCATCCTCGCCCTTGTCCAGACGCAACCCGGTAATCTGGCCGTCGGGCAGAGCCTCGCGCAGCCGACGCTTGCGGTCCAGAACGGAGGACAGAACCTCGCGGTCGGTGAACAGGATGCAGCGCAGTTCTTTCATGGGGCAACGTCTGGTAGCGGTCAAAGCATGACGCACCATAAACGACGTGGGCAGCCCCGACCAGTGGCCAGCCTATGAACTAAGGGATGGGGTAACCGTCCTTGCCGTCATAAGGGGCGGACCGGTGGCGGCCGCCATCCGCCTAAAAGCCAGGCCCCTTGTCCCCGCCATAGAGCGCATCGGGTGACATCAGGACGGGGTCGGTAACCTGCAGCCCGTCATTCGCGGCCCGGCGATAGAAGCAGGAGCGCCGGCCCGTGTGGCAGGCCACCCCCAATTGGTCGACACGCAGCAGGATGGTGTCACCATCGCAATCGATGCGGAACTCCACAAGATTCTGCACCTGTCCGGACGTGTCCCCCTTGCGCCAGAAAGCCTGGCGGGACCGCGACCAATAGCAGGCCCGGCCGCTGCGCAGCGTCTCGCGGATGCTGTCGCGGTTCATCCAGGCCATCATCAGGATCTCGCCGCTGTCATGCTGCTGTGCAATGGCGGGAACCAGCCCATCGGCGGTGAAGGCTACGGCGTCCAGCACGCCGTCGATGGTGGTGTCGGACAGGGGGGTGAAGGATATCTCGGTCATGGATTGGCCAGGGCTACGGCAAGCCGGTCAAAGCCGGCCTCCAGGTCACGGATCAGGTCTTCGGGATCTTCCAACCCGGCATGCAGGCGGATCAGTTCCCCGCCGTCCCATGGGACGGCCGTGCGGATGCTGTTGGGGGTGGAAGGCAGGATCAGGCTTTCAAAGCCGCCCCAGCTATATCCCATACCGAAATGCCGCATCCCGTCCACCATGGCAGCCAGGGCAGGGCGGGGGACGGGCGCGATTTCGAACGCGAACAGGCCGCAGGCGCCCGTGAAGTCGCGCTTCCAATATTCATGGCCGGGGCAGCCGGGCAGGGCTGGATGACGCATGCGCGTCACCTCCGGCCGCTGCGCCAGCCAGCGCCCCAGGACCAGCCCCGTCTCCTGGTGCTGGCGCATGCGGGTCGGCAGGCTGCGCAGGCCCCGCAGACCCAGAAACAGGTCATCCGGCCCGGCGCAGGCACCCAGTTCAACGGCTGCCTTCTTCAGGCGCAGCCAATGGTCGGGCCGGGCACAGATGGCCGCCCCCAGGCTGGCGTCGGAATGGCCGGCGACATATTTGGTGGCCGACTGGATGCTGACATGGACACCGTGCAGCAGCGGACGGAACAGCAGGCCGGCAGCCCAGGTATTGTCGATCATCACGATGATTTCGGGATCGGCGGCGGCCACGGTGCGGGTGATGGCCGGCACGTCCTGCACCTCGAAGCTCAGCGATCCCGGCGATTCCAGGAATACCACGCGAGTCCGTGGCCGCAGCAGGTTGCGGATGCCGTCCCCGATACAGGGATCGAAATATTCCACGACGATGCCGGCACGGGCCAGAATGCCGTTGGCAAAGCTGCGTGTGGGCGCATAGGCTGTATCGGCGATCAGCACATGGTCGCCCTGGCGGGTGAAGGCCAGCAGGCTGGTGGTGATGGCCTGGACACCTGATCCGAAGGAGACGGCGCCATGGCCCTGCTCCAGTTCCGCCATGGCTTCCTCGAACGCATGGCTGGACGGATTGCCCGTGCGACCATAGCGCACGGCACGCATCTTGGGGTCGTAATTGTCCAGTTCCGCCAGGGTGGGGAACAGGATCGTGGAAGCCCGGAACGGTGGGATGTTCACGGCCCCGCCGAACCGGTCCGGTGCGCGGCCGGCATGGATCAGCCGGGTGGCCTCGGCATCGGCGGGGCTGTCATCGGGGTGGCGGTTCATTCGGTCCTGGTCTTTCCGGGTGCCAGCAGGGGCTGATCGGGCAGGGTGATATGGGGCGCGGCATCACGGCGGATCAGCCCGGCCAGCCGTGGGTCCGGATCAAACCGCACCTCCTGCCGCACCGGATGGAACCCCGCCTTCTGATAGGTCATCAGGGCCCGCGGATGGTCCAGGTCGCAGGTGTTGACGGTCACCTTCTCCACCCCGGCGCCGTTCCACGCCGCCTCGATGGCCCAATCCAGCAGCCAGGGACCGATGCGCATGCCGATGAATTCCGGCACCAGCCCCAGATACTGGATTTCGCAACAGCCCGGCGTCCGGCGGTCGAGTTCGACATAGCCGGCCGGCACCCCCGCGACATGGGCCACGTAAATCTCCACCCTTGTGTCGGCCAGGATGGTGCGCAGTTCGGTAGCCGGCAGGGCCCGGCGGAACCACCAGAGCCACTCCTCCCCCACCGTGTCGTAAAGGTAGCGATAGAAGGAAAGGGTGCAATTCTCCGCCCGCAGCAGCGACAACCGTTCATGCGGGTGCGGACGCTGTCGCCGGACCGGCCTTGCCGTCATTTCAAGGTAGGTGACGGTGACCTTGAGATGGCCGGGCGGGGGGAGGGATGGGGTGTCCGTCATGATGCGTCTCCGGGTCGGGGGCGGCGGCCCTTACCCCGCGGCGGCCGCGCCCGTTTCCACGGGCAGGTCTGCGCGGCCGCCCCATTCGGTCCAGGAACCGTCATAGACCGCGGTCTGTGTGGCGCCCAGCCGATAGAGCCCCAATGCAAGTACGGCCGCCGTGATGCCGCTGCCGCAGGAAGTGGCGACGGGCCGCGACAGGTCGATGCCGGCACGGGCGAAGCGGGCGGCCAGGGCATCGCCGGTCAGCATCAGCTTGCTTTCCGGGTCCAGCAACTCGCCGAAGGGCAGGTTGCGGGCGCCGGGGATGTGACCGCCGCGCAGGCCGGCGCGGGGCTCTGGCGCGGTGCCCTGGAACCGCCCCTCGGTCCGGGCATCCAGCACCTGATCGGCCTGTGTTTCGAGATTGGCGCGCATCTGTTCCACCGACCGGACCAGTTCGGCCCGGAAGGACGGTGTGAAACGGCCGCGTGCCGGTATCGCCGCGGAGCCGGTCTCCAGGCCGCCGCCGATACGTTCCCAGGCCGGAAGCCCGCCATCCAGCACGAAGACCTTGTCATGGCCGAAGACCCGGAACATCCACCATGCGCGGGCCGCCGTCGACAACCCCGTCGTGTCGTAGACGATCACGGTATCGTCCGATCCGATGCCCAGCGCCGACACGGCCGCCGCGAACCCGTCCGGTGTGGGCAGCATGTGGGGCAGGTCGGTGCCGGGATCGGCAATGCCATCGATGTCGAAGAACTGTGCCCCGCGGATGCGTTTCTGCACGAATTCGGCATGCGGGTCGCGGCTGGCCGCCGGCATGTGCCACGAAGCATCCAGGATGCGGATGGCCGGATTATGCAGTTCCGTTTCCAGCCACAGGGGGGAGACCAACGGGTCCGTCATCGCTCACTCTCCGATCCCGGAATGATTTCAATATGAAAGGGCATCAGCCTTTCGTACCGCGCGCCTTCGGCTTGTTCAATGCGGCAGCCGCGCGCATCAGGTCCCTGAAGGCCGCCTCGTCGATGCCGTGATCCTTGAAAAGATCGATGGCCCGTCTGGCGTTGCCGTCCAGGCTGGCATTGAACAGACCGGCCGGGTCGTCCAGCGACGCCCCCTTGGCGAAGGTCAGCTTCACCTTGTCCTTGTAGGTTTCGCCCGTACACAGGATGCCGTTGCGTTCCCATACCGGTACGCCACCCCATTTCACGGTCTCCACCACATCGGGCAAGGCCTCGTGGATCAGGGCGCGCAGCCGGGCCAGCACGGGTCCGCGCCAATCCCCCAGCCCGGCGATCCGTGCATCGATCCGCTGCGTGGGGGACGGTTCTTCTGTCATGGCCGATGTTTCCCGTCAGTCGCGCAATGCCAATTGCACGCGCCGGTTCTGTTTGCCCTTGTTCTCGATCTTGACGATGGTCACGGGCCCGATCTCCCCCGTGGCGACGACATGCGTGCCGCCGCAGGGTTGCAGGTCGATGATCGCATCGTCCGTGCCGATCTGGAGAAGGCGCACGCTGCCCGATCCCATGGGTGGCTTGACCGACATGGTACGCACCAGTTCCGGCATGGCCTCCAGGTCCGCATCCGTTATGGTGCGCTCCCGCACGGGATGGTCGGCGGCGATCAATTCGTTCAGCGCCGTCTCGATCTCCTCCTTGTCCAGGCTGGCCGAGGGCACGTCGAAATCCAGACGGGACCGGTCGGCCCCGACCTGTCCGCCCGTCACGGCACCCGGCACAACGGCACAGACAAGATGCAGAGCGGTATGCATGCGCATGTGCCGGTGCCGGCGGGCCCAATCGATCTTCTGCATGACCCGGGCACCCACCGGCGGCAGGACGGCCGCGGAGTCGGGGATGTGCAGCACCTGTTCCCCGTGTTCGACCAGCGGGTCCGCCTTGCGGGTATCGATGATGGGGGTGCTGCCCCCCTCCCAGGTCAGGATGCCGGTATCCCCCGGCTGACCGCCGCCACTGGGATAGAACAGAGTGCGATCCAGGCGGATACCATCGTGCCCTGCCGCCAGGACCACCGCATCGGCTTCCACCTGATACGGATCTTCACGGAATAGCAGGGTCATGGCACATCACCTTTATTATGATCGGTTCAGTCGAGCCAGTCGGGGACCGGCAATCCTTTTTCGCGCAGGAAAGCCGGATTGAACAGCTTCGATTGATAGCGGGTTCCACCGTCGCACAGGATGGTCACCACCGTATGGCCCGGCCCGAGGTCCCGCGCGACCTTGATGGCCGCGGCGACATTGATGCCCGTGGACCCGCCCAGCACCAGCCCTTCATCCTTCAACAGGTCAAAGATGATGGGCAGCGCCTCCTCATCCGTCACCTGCACGGCATCATCGATGGGGGCATCGGCCAGATTGGCGGTGACGCGCCCCTGGCCAATGCCCTCGGTGATGGACCCGCCCTCCGCCTTCAATTCGCCCGTCTTCTTCCAACTGTAAAGGGCCGACCCCATGGGATCGGCCAGCACGATGCGGACATCGGGCTTGTGCGCCTTCAATGCCATCGCCACGCCCGCCAGCGTGCCGCCCGTGCCCGTGGCACAGGTGAAGGCATCGATCCGCCCGTCAAGCTGGTCGTATATCTCCGGCCCCGTGGTAAGACGGTGGCCTTCCCGGTTGGCCAGGTTGTCGAACTGGTTCGCCCAGACGGCGCCGTTCGGCTCCGTCGCGGCCAGTTCCTCGGCGATGCGGCGGGAGACATGCACGTAATTGCCGGGGTCCTTGAAGGGAACGGCCGGCACCAGCCGCAGATCGGCGCCGCACAGGCGCAGCATGTCCTTCTTTTCCTGGCTTTGCGTTTCCGGCATGACGATGACAGTACGGAAACCCAGGGCATTGCCCACCAGGGCCAGGCCGATGCCGGTATTGCCGGCCGTCCCTTCCACGATCGTGCCGCCGGGACGCAACTGCCCGCGCGCGATGGCGTCCTGGACGATGGCCAGGGCCGCCCGGTCCTTCACGGACCCGCCGGGATTGAGGAACTCGGCCTTGCCATAAATGTCGCATCCCGTCAGTTCCGACGGGCCTTTCAGACGGATCAGGGGGGTGCGGCCGATGCTGTCCAGAAATCCGTTGCGTACATCCACGGCAAAGAACCTTTTGTTGCGTGTAGAACCTGATCGCGGAATATGGCGTGATCGCTGTGTAATGCCATCATTCACATCCGCACCACAGAACCGCGCCGGACGCATTGCGTCAAGGCAAAGCGGCGTCGCCCGGGCCATCATGCCCGTCACCCGCCTCGGCGCGCAGCCGATCCCGATGGCGCGCGAACCAGGCCAGGCCCAGCAGCGTGAAGCCGCTGGCCACCTGATTGGCATCCAGCATGGCGATGGCGGTGTCGGCGGGCACCAGATGCACGCGGATATCCTCCACCTCCTCCGCCAGGCCATGGATGCCGCCAAGCCCGGTGCTGTCTACCAGCCCCGCATAAAGATGCACCACTTCCGTCGAACCGCCGGGACTGGGCAGCATGCTGTGGATCAGGCGCACGGCACGCGGGGTGCAGCCGGCTTCCTCCTGCGTCTCCCGCGTGGCGACCGCGGCCGGGTCCTCCCCCGGCTTCACCATGCCGGCCACGAATTCCAGAAGCCAGGGATTGACGCCGGCCGCATAGGCGCCGATGCGGAACTGTTCGATCATGACCAGCAAGTCTGCCGCCGGATCATAAAGGATGATGGCCACGGCCACGCCCCGGTGGCAGATATCCCGTTCGATCTCCGGCGTCATGCCACCGGCGAACCGTTCATGACGCAGCCGCATGACGGAAAAATCCATGAATCCCCTGTGGATATGGCGGTGATCCACAACCGTCACCGCCGTGGGGCTTTGGATACCGGGCAGGACGGGGTAATCGGGCAGGGGCGAGGTCATGGCGGGTCCGGTATGGTGGCGATGGGGCTTGCGTCGGATGCCCGGCCTGTTCCAGCTTAGGCAATGACTGGCATGGACGGGCAGACGGGGACCACGATGGCGCGCGTAACGCAGGATTTCAACTTCGCCGGATCGACGGGTGCGCAGCTTGCGGGGCGCATTGATCTGCCCGAGGGACAGCCGGTGGCAACCGCGATCTTTGCCCATTGCTTTACCTGCAATAAGGATTACCACGCCTCCGCCCGCATCAGCCGGGGGCTGGCCGAACGGGGCTGGGCCGTCCTGCGGTTCGATTTCACGGGCCTTGGCGGCAGCGGCGGGGCTTTCGACGAGACGAATTTTTCCACCAACATCGCCGACCTTCTGGCCGCCGCCGCCGCCCTGACGCAGGAGATCGCCGCACCTCGCCTGTTGATCGGGCACAGCCTGGGCGGGGCGGCCGTGATGCGCGCCGCGCCGGACCTGCCCAGCGTGGGGGCTGTGGCCACGCTGAACGCGCCGTCGGGCCCGCACACGCTGTTGGGCAAGATCGCGGGGCGCGAGGCGGAAATGCAGCGTGACGGCCGCGTGCAATTGAATGTCGGCGACCGTGAAATGCCTATCACGGCCGATTTCGTGGCCGACATGGAACGGCATGACATGGCCACCGTCATCGGCAATCTGGGCCGGCCGCTGCTGGTCATGCACGACCCCAAGGACCCCGTCGTGCCTTTGTCGGAGGCGGACCGTATCCTGTCGCTGGCCCGGCACCCGAAAAGCTTCGTGGCGCTGGACGGGGCCGGCCATCTGGTGGCGGATCAGCGCAATACGGGCTTCGTGGCCGGCATGGTCGATGGCTGGGCACGCCGCGCCCTGCGGCTGGATACGCCGGCTGCCGGCAAGCGGGAAGGCGTAGCCCATGAAGGCCCCGTGACGGTTGCAGAAACGGGGGAGGGAACCTTTCACAATCTTGTCACCGCCGCCGGCATCCGCTTCACGGCGGACGAGCCGACAGACGTGGGCGGGACGGGGCAGGGCCCCAACCCCTATGAATTGCTGCAGGCCGCGCTGGGGGCCTGCACCTCCATGACCATCCGCATGTATGCCAACCGCAAGAATATCCCGCTGGCCCGCGTGCATGTCACGGTGACACATGAGAAGCGGGACCCGCAGGAGGGGGAGGTGACGGAGAATGCCGGTGGCAAGGTGGACCATTTCACCCGCGCCATCACGCTGGAAGGTGATCTGGACGCGGCCCAGCGCCAGCGGCTGCTGGAGATCGCCGGCAATTGCCCGGTGCATCGCACCCTGCGCAGCCGGGCCAGCATCGACAGCCATCTGACCTGATACGGGTCCGGATCGCTGCGGGAGGGGGGAACCAACACCCTTCCGGCTCCGTTATCCTTTCCCCTAGGCGGATAAACGGAGCAGAAGAACATGGCCATCCGCAATGATGAGGAACTGGAAGCCGCCGTACAGGAATACCAGCGGCTGCGCAATGCGCCCAAAGGGTCGGACAGTGCCGCCCGGCTGGAGTCCCTGAACGCGGATATCCAGACCTATTATCATCAGAACAGCCAGAAGTTGCGGCCAGCCAAACCGGCCCATGAGGCGTTGCCGGACGCGACCGCGCCGGCGGAACCGATCGAGAATGCGCCCGGCGCGGTCCGCCATCGCGGGCCTTGATCAACGGGCGGCAGGGATCCTGCCGCGTTCCATCCTCACCATCCCCATGGTAGCTTGCCGGAACCAGGTTCCATTGGGGGGAGAGGCCGATCTTGCGCCGGGGCGATAATTGCTATAGCTGCCGTTACTGGCTCGGGCAGGGTGTGCGGGAACGGGGGCCCCGCGGCACATGCCGGCGGTTTCCGCCTGTCGTGACGGACCGTTTCCCGTCGGGGGCCATGCCCGTCACCAATTTCACGGATTGGTGCGGGGAATGGCAGCGCCATGCCGGGCAGCGCGAGCAGGCCGACCCCACGTCTGGCACCCCGTCGCCGGGCGGTGGCACCCTTTACGATGATTTGTAGGAACGGTTCCTGGGATTTTGTCATGGAGAGACGTGGCGGTTGTTCCGCCACGCTTCCCATCAATCCTCCAGCATGTTCGCCAGTTTCAGGGCGATGCCCATATTGCCGCTGACCTTCAGCTTGCCCGTCATGAAGGCCAGCGTCGGCGCCAGCTTGCCCTCTGCCAGCTTCACCAGGTTCTCTGCGGAGATGGTCAGCGTCGTGTCCGGCGTGCCGCCCGTGCGCGAAATGGCCGGCGGCATGCTGTGCCCGTCGATGAACAGCGCCTCGCCCCCGCCGAAATCGAACTTCACCAGGGCGCCCAGGCCGGTAAAGTTGATCGCGCGGGACTTCATCTGCGCTTCGATCTGGTCAAGGGTCATGATGGTCCTCGATAAGAGAGAGTTACGTTTACGTAAGCGTAATTATACGCTACTTACAGCGTTGTAGGCAAGAGAAAGGGGCGAAGCGATCTCAGCCGTTTACCGGGCGGCGACGGCCAGCGCCACGCCCGCCATCACCCCGCCCGTGGCCCGGTTCACGGCCTGCATACGTTGCGGCGTGGCGATGAAACGGCGGGCCTGCGCGGCCAGCATGGCATAGCCCGTCATGACCCCTGTCAAGACCACCACCATGCTGAAACACAGTTCGATCAGGGCCAGGGAAGTCATGGTGCGCAGGGCGAGAACCTGCGGCATAATGGCCAGGAAGAAGACCATGGTCTTGGGATTGCCCAGGGTCAGTGCAAGGCCACCCAGCACCAGCTTCACCCCTTCGCCCTTGATCTGCGGCTGTTCCTCGACCGGCCGGGCCGGTGCGCGCCACAATTTCCAGGCCATGTACAGCAGATAGGCCGCACCGGCATATTTGATGATGGTGAAGACGATCTGGAAGCTTTGCGCCAGCACGGCCAGCCCGCCCAGGACCAGTGCGAACCAGGCAAGATCGCCCAGCACGATGCCCGCGATGAAGGGGAGGGTGCGCCGGGTGCCGGTTCCCATGGCACGGGCCACCACCGCGGCCACGCCGGGACCGGGGGAGGCGACGGCGACGGCATAGATGCCGATGAACAGGAGAAGGGCGGTCAGGTCCAAGGGCGCACCGGTATGGAAAGCGGGTGAAATCTTCCCGCAGCGTATCACACCCCCGCGCCGCTGTCGCATGCGCGGCATGGACGGAAGGGTCAGAAACGCAGCGTGAAGACGGTGCCGCCATCAGGGTCGGGAGACATGTTGATGCTGCCGCCATGGGCCAGCATCACCTGCCGTGCCAGCGACAGGCCCACGCCGGACCCCTCGCGCTTGGTCGTGTAGAAGGGGATGAAGATTTTCTCCGCCACCTCCGACGGGATGCCGGGGCCGTTGTCGCCGACATTGATGACGACATGGCCGCCCTCATCCAGATGCGCGGTCAGGCGGATGCGGTGCCCGCCGCGGCGCGGTTCCATACCTCTCATGGCCTCCACGGCATTCTTCAGCAGGTTGATCAGGACCTGTTCCACCATGTCCGTATCGGCCTGCAACTCCAGTTGCGGCGGCAGGACAAGGACTTCCAGGCCGATACCATGGTCCTGCGCAGCCGGAGCCATCAGGCGTTGCAGGCGCTCCGTGATCTCCTTGACCTTCATGCGTGACAATTGCGGCTTGGGCACAGAGGTGAACTGGCGGTACCGCTCCACAAAGCGCAGCAGGCTGCCGCTGCGCCGGGCGACGGTATCGACCGCCATCTCGGCGTCGGCAATCTCCTCCGCCAGTTCGGGCTGGTCGGCCGCCTTCTCGCGCAGGTCCGTCAGCACGCCCTGCGCCGTGCGCGTCAGCGATGCGATGGGGGTCAGCGAATTCATCATCTCGTGCGTCAGTACGCGCACCAGATCCTGCCAGGCCCTGACCTCGGTGGCCTCCAGGTCGCCTGCGATGTTCTGCAGGGACAGCAGCAGCCGGGATTCGCCCCCCAGGATCAGGCGCGTGGCCGTGACGGTCAGTTGCTGCGGCCCGACACTGCTGCCGGCTGCCACGCGAATCAGGCTGCGGCTGCCGGGCGCCAGCTTGCACAGCGCATCGGTCAGCAACTGGCCGTCCGTGGTCCGCCGGCTCAATTCCTCCGGGCCCAGCAGCCGGTGGGCGAAATTGTTCAGCAGTTCCACCCGCCCGTCCTCATAGACGGCGGCCAGCGCCACGGGCACATGGTTCAGCATGGCGTGCAGATAATCCGCCTGCTGTTCCGATGTCGCCCGGCTGCGCCGGAACTTCTCCATCACCTGGTTGATGGCGGTGCCCAATTCCTCGAAGCCCGCCCCCTGCCGGCCCAGCGCGAAGGTCTGGGTGAAATCGGAATGCGCGATGGCGCCCAGGAACCGGGCAACCTCGCGATTGGTGCGGGTCACGGCCCGCAGCAGCCCCCCCACCTGGGCCAGGATGGCCAGCCCCACCAGAAAGCTGGTGGCGCGGAAACTGGTCTCCACCAGCATGATGCCCAGCAGCATGGATGAAAGCGCCAGCAACGCCACCCGCACCGTGACATTCAGCTCGAAGCGCTTATAGCCCATGCTTTTCCATCCGGCGGTAGAGGGAGGCGCGGGTGATGCCCAGATCCTGGGCCGCGTGGCTGATATTGCCCTGATGCTTGGCCAGCGCCTTGCGGATGGCCTCCCGCTCCACCGCTTCCAGGTCAAGCGTGTCCAGCACCAGCGCCGCGTCCGCCCCCTGTCCCCGGCCGGCAACCGCCAAGGCGGGTGCAGCGGCCGGCGGTGTCTGGCCGGCGGTGGAGGGCAGGGAGAAATCGTCGGCTTCCAGCACCGGCCCGGCCGACAGGATCATGGCCCGTTCCACCGCGTGGCGCAGCGCGCGCACATTGCCCGGCCAGCGATAGGCCAGAAGCCGGGGAAGGGCCGCCGGCGACACCTTTTTCGGCGGCATGTTGTATTTGCGGGCATAGATCGCCACGAAATAGTCGATCAGGGCCGGTATATCCTCCGCCCGGTCGCGCAGCGGCGGCAGGTGCAGTTCAACCGTGTTGATGCGATAGAGCAGGTCCTGGCGGAACACGTCCTCCCGCGACAATTGTTCCGGCGGCATGTTGGTGGCACTGACCAGTCGCACATCGATGGCAACCGGCTTGGTGCCACCCACGGGGATCACCACGCGCTGTTCCAGGACGGACAGCAGCTTGGATTGCAGGTAGAGCGGCAGGTTGCCGATTTCATCCAGGAACAGGGTGCCGCCATTGGCCGCGACCAGACGGCCGACCCGGTCCTCCTTGGCATCGGTGAAGGCGCCTTTCTTATGGCCGAACAGTTCACTTTCAAACAGGCTCTCCGACACCGATCCCAGATCGACAGAGACGAACACCCGGTCGCGCCGGCGCGACCGGCGGTGGATTTCCCGCGCGATCACTTCCTTGCCGGTGCCGTTCTCGCCCAGGATCAGGACATTGGCTTCCGTCGGTGCGGCCCGGTCCAGCAGGGCGAAGATGCGGGCCATGGCCGGGGCGCCGCCGATGATGGCGTTAGGTGTGCCATCCAGCGTGGCGGACGCCAGTTCCTTAGTGGTGGCATTGGCCTGCTCGGCTTCCCGCCGTGACGCCGTCAGCTTCAGCGCCGATGACAGGGTGGCCAGCAGCCGTTCATTCTGCCACGGCTTCAGCACGAAATCGGCGGCCCCCTGCTTCATGGCCTCCACCGCGGTGCCGACATCGCCATAAGCGGTGATCAGCACGACCGACAGGGCGGGGTCGAGTTCCACGATGCGTTTCAACCACTGGAACCCTTCCCGCCCCGTATTGGCGCCGATGGCGAAATTCATGTCCAGCAGCACGGCGTCGAACGCGCCTTCCTGCAGCAATTGCGGAATGCGATCGGGCCGCGGTTCGGTGTGGCAGAGAATGCCTTCGCGTTTCAACATCAGCCGGGCGGCGACGAGGATATCCTCGTCATCATCCACGACCAGCACACGCGGCTGCTTCGTCATTGTTTCTTCCATGGGCTGCGACTGTTCGGAAACGTACAGTTTTTATGGGCCGATGGCGAGGATGCTGGGCGCCGGCAACTGCCGGCGGCGGGACCAATCAGTCCGCTGCCGGACAAGCCGGTGGTACGCGCATCATTCCAGGTCATGAGGCCCGGTCATGGAGCCAGATCGCGGGGGCGGGTCAAACCCGTCAGCGTGGCAAGGCCCCAGCGCAGGTCGCGCCATGCCGTTGGTGCGGGAATGGATATCTCCACGAAGGAACAGGTCGGAAGCTTTTCGGCCAGGGCGGCCCGCAACACGGAATCGCCCCGGTCGCACAGGTCACGGGCCAGAAGCTGGAAATCGGGATTATGCCCCACCATCAGCACGGCACCCGTCTCCTCCCCCAGCGCCTTCAGCCGGTCCAGCAGCGCTTCCTCTCCGCACAGATAAAGGCCGCGTTCGAAATCCACGGCGGGCAAATCGTCCTTCCAGACCGCCGATACGATGTCCAGCGTGGCGCGGGCGCGCACAGCCGTGGAGCACAGAACCCGGTCGGGGCGGGGCGGCCCGCCCTTGCGCACCGCCCAATAATTCGCCATCGTCGCGGCAGCCTTCTGGCCACGCGGGTTCAGGGGACGGTCATGATCGGGCAACCGCGGGTCGGTCCAGTCCGATTTCGCATGCCGCAGCAGGTAGAGTGTTTTCATGACGACTTCGCGCAAGGGAACGGGAAACGGGACGACAGGGCAGGTTCGCCGCCGGCGCAGGCCGGCTGTCAAGGGCGTACCCGAAACCGTCACACAAACAACATATACTGACGCCGTTCCCCCGGACCAGAAGGACGAAAAGACCGTGAACGCCGTGCCCCATGCGTTGCCCGCCGAAGCCGCCGCCGCATCCGCCGACGGCCCGGTGCCCGGCAGCATCCCGCATAACAGCCCGGAACGCTTCATCAACCGGGAGCTTTCCTGGCTGGCCTTCAACCAGCGTGTGCTGGAAGAGGCCTATAACGCCCAGCACCCGCTGCTGGAACGGCTGCGCTTCCTGTCCATTTCGGCCAGCAATCTGGATGAATTCTATATGGTGCGCGTGGCCGGCCTGAAAGCGCAGGTGGCGGCCAAGGTGACCACGCCTTCGGACGACAACCTGACCCCGGCCCAGCAACTGGCCGCCATCAATTACCGGGTGACGGAGGTCATGCGCGACCAGCAGGCCTGTTGGCTGATGCTGCGCCAGGCGCTGCGCGCATCGAGCATCGCCGTCATCGACCCCGAAGAACTGACGGCCGCCGAGCATGACTGGCTGGAAGCGCGGTTCATCGACGAGATCTTCCCCGTCCTGACGCCCATCGCCGTGGACCCGGCGCACCCGTTCCCCTTCGTTCCCAACAGCGGATTTGCCCTGGCGCTCCGGCTTTTCGACCCGCAGAAGGGAACGAACCTGGATGCGCTGGTGCTGCTGCCGCAGCAATTGGAACGGTTCATCCGCCTGCCCGGCAACGATGTGCGCTATGTGCTGCTGGAACAGGTGGTGCTGACCTTCATCTCCCGCCTGTTCCCGCCCTTCTTGCTGAAGGGCCATGGTGTGTTCCGGGTGCTGCGCGACAGCGAGATGGAGATCGAGGAAGAGGCCGAAGACCTTGTCCGCACGTTTGAAAGCGCGCTGAAGCGCCGCAAGCGCGGCAGCGTGATCCGGCTGGCGGTCAATGCCGGCATGTCGAAGGAACTGCGCGCCTTCCTGATCGATGAATTGAAGGTGAGCGCCGATGATGTGTTCGTGCTGGACGGGCTGATCGGGCTGGCCGACACCAAGCAGATCATCAGCGACGACCGTCCCGACCTGCTGTTTCCGCCCTACAATGCCCGCTTCCCCGAACGTATCCGCGATTTCGGCGGTGATTGCTTCGCGGCCATCCGGCAGAAAGACATCGTCGTCCATCACCCGTTCGAAAGTTTCGACGTGGTGGTGCAGTTCCTGCGCCAGGCGGCGGCCGATCCCAATGTGCTGGCCATCAAGCAGACGCTCTACCGTACCTCCAAGAACAGCCCCATCGTGGCGGCGCTGATCGATGCGGCCGAACAGGGAAAATCCGTGACGGCCCTGGTGGAACTGAAGGCCCGTTTCGACGAGGAGGCCAATATCCGCTGGGCGCGCGACATGGAACGGGCCGGGGTGCAGGTCGTCTACGGCTTCGTGGATCTGAAGACCCATGCCAAGGTCTCGCTGGTGGTGCGCCGCGAAAGCCATGGTCTGCGCACCTATGTGCATTTCGGCACCGGCAACTATCACCCGATCACGGCCAAGGTCTATACCGACCTGTCCTTCTTCACCTGCGACGTGGCGCTGGGCCATGATGCCGCGCACATGTTCAACTACATGACCGGCTATGCCACGCCGCGCGCCCTGGAGAAAATCTGCATCGCGCCCATCACCTTGCGCCAGCGGCTGGTCGATCTGATCGACGCGGAGATCGCACATGCCAAGGCCGGCCGTCCCGCCCATATCTGGGTGAAGCTGAACAGCCTTGTCGATGCGAGGCTGATCGACAAGCTGTACGAGGCATCGCAAAAGGGCGTGAAGATCGAGCTGGTCATCCGGGGCATCTGCTGCCTGCGGCCCGGCGTGCCGGGCCTGTCGGAGAATATCCACGTGAAGTCCATCGTCGGCCGTTTCCTTGAACATGGCCGCGTCATGTGCTTCGGCAACGGCCATGGCCTGCCGTCGGCACAGGCGAAGATCTACATCTCCTCGGCCGACTGGATGCCCCGCAACCTGGACCGCCGTATCGAGACCCTGGTGCCGATCGAGAACCCCACGGTGCATCAGCAGGTGCTGGACCAGATCATGGTCGCGAACCTGAAGGACAATACGCAAAGCTGGGTGCTTCTGCCCGACGCGACATACCGCCGCGTCGAGCCCTGCCTGGAAAGCTTCAACGCCCATACCTATTTCATGACAAATCCCAGCCTCTCGGGCCGTGGTAGTGCCACGACGGAGGCACGGCTTCCACCGAAACTGGTATTGAGCAATTCCCTCTAAGCCGGCATTTTACCGATGTTGTCACTGAAAGCGGATCGCCTGAACGTGGATCACGCCCATGCCGACGATCGCCTCGCGGTCATTGATGTCGGTTCCAATTCGATGCGCTGCGTCGTCTACGAAAAGCTGACCCGGTCCCCGGTTGCACTTTTCAACGAGAAGGTTCTGCCCAGCCTGGGCCGGACCGTGGAGCGCACGGGCCGGCTCAATCCGGAAGGGGTTGTGCTGGCGCTGGACAATCTGGTCCGGTTCCGGCGGCTGCTGGAAGGAATGCAGGTCCGGCGCATCGACGTGCTGGCCACGGCCGCCGTGCGCGACGCAGCGGACGGACCCGATTTCGTGGCGGAGATCACGCGCCGCACGGGCTTCCATGTCGATGTTCTTTCAGGAGAGGAGGAGGCACGGCTGGCCGCCATGGGCGTTCTGTCCGGCGCCCCCAATGCCGAGGGGCTCGCCGGCGACCTTGGCGGCGGCAGCCTGGAACTGGTGTTGCTGGAGAAGGGGGAGATCGGGGCCCAGGTGACGACCCCGCTGGGGCCGCTTCGCCTGATGGAGGCAACGGACGGCAAGCCGGGGCCCGCAGCCAAGCTGATCGACCAGCATTTGTCGCGGCTGGATTGGCTGTCACGGGGCAAGGGGCGCACCTATTATCCCGTGGGCGGGGCCTGGCGCGCCCTGGCCAAGATGCATCTGGAGCAGGTCAACCACCCGCTGCATATCATTCACCAGTACGGTGTCGATGGCGCCGCCATGGCGGATTTCGCCGGCACGGTGGCCCGCGCCGGCCGCAGCAGCCTAGAGAAAATGCCCGGCGTGTCCAAGCGCCGCCTGGACATGCTGCCGCTGGCGGCCCTGGTCATGGAACGGGTGCTGAAGGCGGTGCAGCCGGGCAGGGTGGTCTTTTCCGCCTATGGCCTGCGTGAAGGCCATCTCTACGATCTGCTCGACCCGGCCGAGCGCCGGCAGGACCCGCTGATAACGGCATGCGAGGATGTGGCCGAGCGGATCGGCCGCTTCGGCCATGCGGAAATCCTGTCCGACTGGACGGCCCCGCTGTTTGCAGGTGAGGACCCGGCCGCCCGGCGTCTGCGCCAGGCCGCCTGTCTCCTGTCGGACCTGGGCTGGGCCGAACATCCGGATTACCGTGCGGAGCATGCCTTCCTGCGCATCCTGCGCATGCCCTTTGCGGGGGTGGACCATGCGGAGCGTGCCTTCCTGGCCACTGCCGTCCATGTCCGCTATGCTGGCACCATGGAAAGTCCCATCCTGTCCACGGCGCGCAGCCTGCTGAAGGAAGGGGCGCTGGCCCGGGCCTATATTCTGGGGCTGGCACTGCGGCTGGCCCATACGCTGACAGGCGGTGCTGCCACGCTTCTGCAGCGTACATTGCTGCGGCTGGGCGATGCCCGGCTGACCCTGCTGCTGCCGGAGGATGCCGCCATGCTGACGGGCGATTCGGTGCAGCGCCGCCTGGATGCATTGGCCCGGTCATTGAACCGTACCGGTGAAATCACGGTGCAGACGGGACCCAAACTGGCCCGATGACCGGTTGTGATGGTGCAATGGGATACGCTGTTGCAGCTTTATCACGTTGCGGGCTGGCGCGCGGTGTAGCTTTCTGGTAACAGTTTTGACCAGACAAGCCGTTCCGCCAACCCAAGGTCGTGCCTTGCCCCAGTTCGGATCGTCCCTTTCCCAGGATCGGACCCCATGGCCGCAGGGGGGACGCGCATGACCACGACGGTGTCCGGCATGTCCTCCCGGCCGGAAGGCCCCAGGCCGGAGGGCTTGTGGCGACGGGCGCTTCATTGGTCGCGCGGCCGGCACATTTCCATGATGCTGGGCATTGCGCTGACCATCGCCGCCATCGCGGCCGGGGCGGCCACCTATGCGGCACTGACCGAAACGCTGCCCGTCGCCATCGACCAGAATACCCTGATGCTGTTGCTGACGCTGGACGGCGTGCTGCTGCTGCTGCTGGGGGCCGTGGTCGCACGGCGCATCGTGGCTTTGTGGGTTGAAAAGCGGCGTGGTCTGGCCGGCTCGCGCCTGCATATGCGGCTGGTGGCCGTCTTCTCCATCCTGGCGGTGGCGCCGGCCATCATCATGGCCATATTCTCGGCCTTGTTCTTCTATGTCGGCCTGCAAAGCTGGTTTTCCGACCGTGTCCGCCTGGTCGTGGACGAATCGCTGGCGGTGGCCGAGGGCTATCTGAAGGAACATCAGCTCACATTGTCCCGCGATGCGGAGGTGATGCGCAACGATCTGGCCCGCCTGCCTCTCAACATCTATTGGGACCCGCCGCGCTTCCGGCAATATTTCCAGTCACAAGCCCTGATGCGCAACGTGACGGAGGCTGTGATCTTCGACGGCACCGGTCAGGTCACGGCCGTGTTCGGCCTGGGATTCGCCTTCGATTTCACCACCGTCCACGCCGAGGATCTGGAGCGCGCCCGCAAGGGCGAGGTGGTGCTGATCGTCAGCGAAGGTGGCAACCGCGTGAATGCCATCGTCCTGCTGGACCTGGATTTCGACCGGTTCCTGTTCATCGGCCGGCCCGTGGAAAGCCGCGTGCTGGAACATATGGACGTCACGCAGAGCGCCGTTCAGGAATATCGCCATATGGAGGAGCAGCGCTTTGCGCTGCAGACCCGCATGGCGGTGATCTTCGTGGGCGTGGCCGTGCTGCTGCTGCTGGCCGCCATCTGGCTGGGGCTGAATTTCGCAACCTATCTGGTCTCGCCCATTTCGGCCCTGATCGCCGCGGCGGAACGCATCCGTGCCGGTGACCTGACGGCCCGCGTGCCCGACAGCGCGCTGGAGCCCGAGGACGAGCTGGTGACGCTGTCCCGCGCCTTCAACCGCATGACCAGCCAGTTGGAAAGCCAGCGGTCCGAACTGGTGGAGGCCAACCGGCAACTGGATCTGCGCCGCCGCTTCACCGAGGCGGTGCTGGCCGGCGTGTCGGCCGGCGTGCTGGGCCTGGACCAGCAGGGGCGCATCAACCTGCCCAACCTGTCGGCAGCCACGCTTCTGTCGGTGGGCGATCCCGCCTCGCTGATCGGGCGCGACCTGCTGGAGGTGGCGCCGGAACTGGACGAGTTGATGGGCAATATCCGCCGCCGCGGCAGCCGGCAGGTCGAGGGCCAGGTTCAGTTGCGCCGGGCGGGGCAGTTGAAGACCCTGCTGGTCCGTGTCGCGGCCGAAATCGTGGCGGGGGAGGTGAAGGGCTATGTCGTCACCTTCGATGATGTGTCCGAGCTTCTGTCGGCCCAGCGCAAGGCGGCCTGGGCCGATGTCGCACGGCGCATCGCGCACGAGATCAAGAACCCGTTGACCCCCATCCAGCTTTCGGCGGAGCGGCTGCGCCGCAAATACCTGAAGGAAATCAACAGCGATCCCGATACGTTCAAGGCGATGACGGACACGATCGTACGCCATGTGGACGATATCGGCCGCATGGTGGACGAATTCTCGGCCTTCGCCCGCATGCCGCAGCCCGTGATGAAGCCGACGGCCATGCAGGATCTGACGCGGCAGTCGGTGCTTTTACAGGCCAGCGCCTATCCGGCGATCCGGTTCAATTGCCTGATGCCCGACGCGCCGCTGGTGCTGACCTGCGACAGCCGGCAGATCGGTCAGGCGCTGACCAATCTTCTGAAGAATGCCGGCGAGGCCATCGAAGGCCGGCTGGAGGAAACGCCGCCGGGCGCCGATCGCGTGCCCGGCGAAATCACGGCCCGCATCCAGGTGGATGATGAACGGGTCCTTCTGGCGGTTGAGGATAACGGCAAGGGCCTGCCGGACACGGAGGAGCGTGACCGGCTGACCGAGCCTTATGTGACCACGCGGGTCAAGGGCACGGGCCTTGGTCTCGCCATCGTGAAGAAAATCATGGAGGACCATGGCGGCGCGCTGCTGCTGGAGGACCGGCCGGGCGGCGGCGCCCGTGTCACGCTGGTCCTGCCACGCAACATCGCGCCCAGTGCTACCGCACCGGTCCCTCCTGAACAGAACGCCGCACAGGCGCGGAAGGGTTGAAGAACATGGCGCACGACATTCTCATCGTCGATGACGAAGCGGACATCCGCATGCTGATCGCCGGCATCCTGGAGGATGAAGGCATGAAGACGCGGGAGGCGGCGGATGCCGACCAGGCACTGGCCGCCGTTGCCGCCCGCCGGCCCAGCCTTGTCATCCAGGACATCTGGCTGCAGGGCAGCCGGCTGGACGGGCTGCAGGTGCTGGCTGAACTCAAGCGCGACCATCCCGACGTGCCCGTCGTCATGATCTCCGGCCATGGCAATATCGAGACGGCCGTGGCGGCCATCAAGTCCGGCGCCTATGACTTCATCGAAAAGCCGTTCAAGGCCGACCGGCTGCTGCTGCTGGTGGAACGCGCCATCGAGGCGGCGCGTCTCAAGCGGGAGAATCGTGAACTGCGCGTGAAGGTGGGCGCCGATTTCGAGTTGATCGGCCGGTCCCTGCCCGTGAACCAGTTGCGCCATTCGGTGGAGAAGGTGGCCCCGACGGGCAGCCGCGTGCTGGTGTCGGGACCGCCGGGGGCGGGCAAGGAAGTGGTGGCCCGCATGCTGCACGCCAAGTCGCGCCGTGCCGATGGCCCCTTTGTGGCCCTGAACTGCGCCACCATGCGGCCCGACCGGCTGGAAGTGGAACTGTTCGGTACGGAGCATGGGTTCGAGGGCGGGGGTCGCAAGGTCGGCACCTTCGAACAGGCCCATGGCGGCACCCTGTTCCTGGACGAGGTTGCGGACATGCCGCTGGAAACCCAGGGCAAGATCGTGCGCGTCCTTCAGGAACAGACGTTCGAGCGGGTCGGCGGCGCCTCGCGGGTGGAAGTGGATGTGCGCGTCATCGCCTCCACCAACCGCGACCTGACGGCGGAGATCGAACAGGGCCGGTTCCGCCAGGACCTGTTTTACCGCCTGTCCGTGGTGCCGCTGAAGATGCCGCCGCTGCGCGACCGGCGGGAGGATATCCCGCTGCTGGCCCGGCACTTCATGCAGCGCACGGCCGAAAGCGCCGGCCTGCCCGTGCGCGTGTTCGGAGAGGATGCAATGGCCGCGCTCCAGGCGTATGACTGGCCCGGCAACGTGCGGCAATTGCGCAATACCGTGGAATGGCTGCTGATCATGGTGGCCGGCGATCCGGGAGAGCCGATCCGCGCCGACATGCTGCCGCCGGAAATCGGCGCCATCACCCCCACTGTGCTGAAATGGGACAAGGGCGGCGAGATCATGGGCCTGCCCCTGCGGGAAGCACGCGAGGTGTTCGAGCGCGAATATCTCCTGGCCCAGGTCACGCGCTTCGGTGGCAACATCTCCCGCACGGCCAGCTTCGTGGGCATGGAACGTTCCGCCCTGCACCGCAAGCTGAAATCGCTGGGCGTGCATGGCAATGACAAGAACGGCCTCAAGCTGACGGTGGAGTGATCATTCCCTCCCTTTCTCATGAGATTGGTTAGCCGTTCTTACCGGTTTGGAAAGAACGGGGCGGCTTCCCCGTGATGGCAGCCTGGCCCATCCTGTCCCCCGTCCGGCCAAGGGGCCGGCTTGCAAGGAGGCAGAAATGGGTGTTCGCAGCCGGATTTACCGTCAGGCATTCCATGGGGCCGTTGCGGTCGGGTTGTTATCCGCGGGTCTTTGCGCTGCGGCACGCGCCCAGCCGGAAGACGAGCGGCAACAGCGCGGTGCCGCGATCATCGCCCGGTTGAACAAGGACCGGCCCCAGCCGGCCCTGGAAGCGATGCGCGGGGAGTTCCCGTTTCTGGCCGATGCCACGCAGGGCTATGCGCTGGGCGATGTCTGGTCGCGGCCGGGGCTGGATGACCGAACGCGCCAACTGGCTGCCGTTGCCGTCTTCGCTGCGATGGGGGAGCGGGCATTCATGACCATCCATGCCGGCTATGCCCTCAACCTTGGCGTGACGGAGGATGAATTGAAGGAGATCATTTACATGGTCACCGTGCCGGCCGGTTTCCCCCGTGCCATCGCCGCTTCCCAGGCGCTGTCGTCCCTATTCGCCGAACGCCGGGCCGCGGTGGAGAGGCCTTGAAGGTGTGAAACCTTCCCCCGGGACGAATTGAGCCCCCGCGCAGACGCCGATCCCGTCTCGATATATCGCCTCCATTGTCTCGCCCCCGCCATCAGTATGCTACAAACCCGCTGCCCGCCCGCGTGGCGGCCCCGCAGGGATCCGGATCGGGTGGATGATGGTGACGGATATTCGTGGCTGGCTGGAACACCGGCAGATCGGGATTTACGTCGCGGCCGTCGCGGCGGCAGCAGGCGCAGGGCTGGTGTCGGGCGGGCTGGCGGGACTGGAGGGTGCCATCAACCCGGCGCTGGCCCTGATGCTGTTCGTGACCTTCCAGCAGGTGCCCGTGGCGGAAATGGGCCGGGCCTTTGGGCAGGCACGGTTCCTGGTGGTGCTGCTGTTGGTCAACTTCATCCTGCTGCCGTTGCTGGTGGCGTTGCTGGTTCGCCTGTTGCCGGATGATCCGCTGGTCCGGTTAGGGGTGATGCTGGTGCTGCTGACACCCTGCATCGATTATGTCGTCACCTTTTCCCATCTGGGCCGGGGTGACGCGCGGCTGTTGCTGGCATCCACGCCTGTGCTGCTGGTGGTGCAGATGTTGCTGCTGCCCCTCTATCTCCGGCTGTTCCTGGGGCAGGGGGCCGCCGGCCTGGTCCAGGCCGGGCCGTTCCTGCATGCCTTTCTGTGGCTGATCGCTGTGCCGCTGTTGCTTGCCTTTCTGGTGCAGGTCGGGGCGGCGCGCAGCCGGAGGGGGGAGCAGCTGGCCCAGGGGCTGGGCTATCTGCCTGTGCCGGCGACGGCACTGGTCCTGTTCATCGTTGTGGCGGCGGTCGTGCCGCAGCTTGGCGCGGCCATCGAAGGGGCGTGGCGGGTGGTGCCCGTCTATATCGCGTTCGCCGTGCTGGCACCGGCCATCGGGTGGGGGACCGGGCGGCTGTTCGGGCTGGCGGCACCGGCCGGCCGGGCGGTGGCCTTCAGCGCCGGCACACGCAATTCGCTGGTCGTGCTGCCGCTGGGGCTGGCAGTGCCGGGGGCGGTGCCGCTCCTGCCCGCCATCATCGTCACGCAGACGCTGGTCGAACTGCTGTGCGAGCTTGCCTATATCCGCATCATGCCGGGACTGGGGCGCGCGGACGGGCAGACGCAGTCCTGATCCGTGTATCCCGGCATTCCGGCCCGCCGGGGCATTAAACTATTTTGCGGTGATCAGAACCTGTTGGTTCTGATCACCGCCCTCAAATTGCCGGGCGCCACCATTCGTTGGCTTGGCGACGCCCCACGAGCGGCGCGGCAGCAGTCGCCGCCGGACCAACTTGCGATGAGTACTCCTCATCGCAAGTTGGTATTATACCAATCTCCCTTGATCGTGACCGATCAAGGGAGATTTAGTGTTCCCTCAATTGCCGGGCGGCGGCATCCGCCGCCTTGGCTCACGGCGCATGAGCGCCGGGCTGGCAGTCGCCAGCCTCCAACCTCCCTAAAGGTCAACCTTTAGGGAGGTTGGTATTATACCCCGGCGGGCCGGCTTTCAGGTCTGGCCCGTTTGCCGGCACCGGCATTACCGGCCCAGCGCCTTGATGAGTTCGCCCATATTATGGACGAACAATTGCGTGGAGATGCCCTCCACGGGATAGTCGGTTGTGTAGGGTGAGGTGTCGCTGGGGTCCCCCACACGGGTTGTGCGGTATTCGCCGCCCACGGGTGTGCCGGGGCCGTCGCCGGTATAGGGGTTGGAGGTGGTTGTCAGCAGGCCCGGCCAATAACCACGATCGTTGAGCCCGGCCAGAATCTGCGCAATCTGCGCGGGATCGGGGACCGTGATCGCCGCATCCGGCCGGATCATGTCGAACACGTCCACATCGCGCAGGCTGAAATAGCGGGGCAGGGCATAGGTGCCGGGTTTGGCCAGCAGCGGGGACCCGCGCGAAACCTCCGGCCCGGGTATCGCGGCCAGCCGTTCATATTCGGCCCGCAGGCCGGCCGTATCGATGCTGCGGAACGATCCGTAATGGCCGACCAGTTCGGTCGGATTGCCATCGGCGTAATATTCGCCATTGATCACGTTCGATCCGCGCCGGTGCAGGTAGAGCGGTCGTCCCTCACCGATGGTGATGAAGGTCGGATGGGTGCGCCCGCCCGCCCGCAGGTTGGCGGGGGCCTGCACCTTGTCCAGCCACTCCAGCGCCTCGGGCACGCGGGACAGGTATTTGCCATCACCCGTCAGCCGGTAGAAGGCGAGCAATTGCTTGATATTGCTGGCTGTCGTGTGGGTGGCGAAGGCTTCCGGCTCATAGGTGCGCGCTCCCGCCGGCTTCAGGCTGTCCTGGAAATGCTGCAGGCCCCAGGCCGGCTGCGGTTGCGGCTGCTGTGTGGCCAGGAAAATATCCATGCCGCGCCGGATCGGATCCAGCAGCTTGCGGTCGCCCAGTGTCTGATAGGCGAAGATCAGCACCTCCAGATTCTCCCCCGCCACATCATCGTTGAAAGTGATGTAGCCGGTATAATCCGGGCGCCCATGCACCCCGCCATCCTCGACCAGGGGGAATCGCTGAGGCCAGCCGCCATTGGGATATTGCGCATCCAGGATGAAGCTCAGCGCCTTGTTCAGCGCCGTGTGCACCGTCCTGTCCTTGCGGTCCGCCAGATGCAGGCGCAGCAGCAATTGCGCCGCTTCGGCTGTGCCCGCGTCATCAAAGGTGCCATTGCCGTAATAATGATGGAATTCCTCCATCCGCCACGCATTCCGGCCATAGGTGGCGTACCAGCGCTGCTCCGCTTCCGGTCCCGCCGTGTCGATGACATAGTTCCAGCCGCCGCTGGGCAATTGCCCCTTGATCAGGGCGCCGGCCGCCGTGCGGGCCGCATCCAGATACCATTTATCGCCCGTGGCCTGATATGCATCCAGAAACAGGTGTCCAACCGTGGCCGTGCCGGGCGGCTGCACCCAGATCATGGTCGGGCTGGCCTCCAGTTCCCCCCAGCGGCGGGAGAAATCAGGCAGATACTGCCAGACATAGCCGCCATTGACGGCCGCCTCCTCTGTCATGAAACGGGCCGCACGCTTCATCGCGGCCTCTATCACTGCACGGGCGGGTGCTTGCACCTGCTGCTGCGCGGTGGGGGATGTGGCTGGCGGCTGGGCCAGGGCAGGGCCTGCCAGCAGCAGGGCGGTGCAAGCGCAGAAAAGAGTACGCCTGAAAGCGGCGATCGACATGGCGAGGGTCTCCGGGGCTTCTTCCAGGATGGCTCTGACGGCCACCTCATGTCGAGTTTAAGCATATATGACACCGGTTTCCTAGGGGGGCTTGGGCGCCTTCATAAAAAAATGTCACCGGTGTCAAAGCCGCTGGCGCATGGTTTGGAGAAATATCGTGCCGCAACCGCATCCAGAAATTTCCAAAGGCTGCAGAAGATCGGGCCATGCGGGTGCCCATTCATCCCCACCAGTTCCATCCGCTGCGGGCTCTGCATATGATGACGTTCCGCACTGATCCGGCCCGGGGAGGTGCTGGGCATCGTCGGTCCCAGCGGGTCCGGCAAATCCACCCTGACGAAGCTGGTCCAGCGGCTTTACGTGCCGGAAGCCGGGCGGGTGATGGTGGACGGGGTTGACCTGTCCATGGTTGACCCGGCCTGGTTGCGCCGGCAGGTGGGCGTGGTCCTGCAGGAGAATATCCTGTTCAACCGGACCATCCGGGAGAATATCGCACTGGCCGACCCGGCCATGCCGATGGAGCGGGTGGTGGCCGTGGCACGGATGGCCGGCGCCCATGAATTCATCTGCGAACTGCCCCAGGGTTACGATACGCTGGTGGAGGAGCGGGGCGGCAACCTGTCGGGTGGCCAGCGTCAGCGGGTCGCCATCGCGCGGGCGCTGGCGACCGACCCGCGTATCCTGATCTTCGATGAGGCGACGAGCGCGCTGGATGCGGAGAGCGAGGCCGTGATCCAACGCAACCTGGCCCATATGGCCAAGGGCCGCACGGTGCTGATCATCGCCCACCGGCTGTCTGCCATCCGCCGCTGTCACCGCATTGTCACCATCGAGAATGGTGCGGTGACGGAAATGGGCGACCATGCCGCCCTGCTTCAGCGCGGTGGACGCTATGCGGCGCTGTGGCGCGAGCAGATGCGCGGGGGGGAAGCATGATGGGCAGCCTGCGCCTGCATCTCGATATGCTGGCCGACAGTTGGAGGGCCGAAACGGAGCGGCGGCGCACGCAGCGCCGGGAGCGGCTGGAGACGGATTTCCTGCCCGCTGCGCTGGAGGTCACGGAAACGCCGCCTCCGCCGGCCGGGCGCGCGGTGATGTGGCTGATCATCCTGGCGGCCGCGGGGGCCATCGCCTGGGCCTTCCTGTCGGAGGTGGAAATGGTGGCCGTGGCGGAAGGGCGCATCATCCCGACGGCACGCCTGCAGGCGGTGGAAGCGGCGGAGGCCGGAATTGTCCGCGCCATCCTGGTGACGGAGGGACAGCGCGTGGCGCGGGGACAGCCGCTGGTCCGGCTTGATGCCACGCTGTCCGATGCCGATGAGGCGGCGGCGCGGGCGGATTTGTCGGCCGCCCTGCTGCAACGCGCTCGTGCGGTCGCCCTGCTGGCGCATTCCCTGGGCGGGGAGGCACGGTTCCACCCGCCACCCGGCGCAGCGCCGGACGCGGCGGCGGCGGAAGAACAGGCGGTGACCGCCCGCATTGCCGAGCATCTTTCGCGCCGCGCCGGCCTCGCGCAGCGGCGGGCGGGGGCGGCCCATGCCGTGGCGGAAGCGGAACTGGAGAAGCTGGAGCAATTGCTGCCTCTGATCGAGGCGCAGCACGCGGCCCAGGCCGAACTGGCGGCCAAGGGGCTTTCCCCGGCGCTGCGTGTGCTGCAATTGCAGGAACGGGTGGTGGCGGTCCGCCAGGACAAGGCGGTGCAACAGGCCCGCGCCAGGGAGACGATGGCGCAGGCGGCCATGCTGGACCGGGAGATGGCCCAGACCGACGCGGAGTTCCGCGCCCGGGCGGCGGCGGAACAGGCGGAGGCCGAAGCCGTGATCGCCACCCGCAGCGAACTGGTGAAGAAAGCCGAGCAACGTACCACTTTACAGGTATTGACCGCCCCTACCGATGGCGTAATAAACGAAATATCAGTCACTTCCACGGGTGAGGTGCTGGAGGTGGGCGCGCGTGTCGCCACACTTGTGCCGGCGGACAGTGCGCTGGTGGTGGAAGCCCTGGTGCTGAACAAGGATGCGGGCCATGTGCGACAGGGGATGGAAGTGGCGGTGAAGATCGAGAGCTTTCCCTTTACGCGGCATGGCATCCTGCATGGCACCGTGGAGCATCTGTCGGCGGATTCGGTGCTGGATCAGGCCCGTGGCTTGGTCTTCCCGGCCCGCATCCGCCTGACGGCAGGGGGCGTGACGGACCGCGGAGAACATCTGCACCTGTCCCCTGGACTGACGGCAACGGCCGAGATTGTCACGGGTTATCGTACCGTGGCCGATTATGTGCTGTCGCCGATCGCCAGGGCAGCCAACGAGGCGGGGAGGGAGAGGTGAGAGCAATAATCGGACTTGTCATAATCAACTGGGTGCTTTGTGCAACGGCTGCCGCTGGCTCTTTGAACGAGAGTATCGCTGCGAGCTTGTCAAGCTTTGGACTCTGTGAAATAAATTTCCATACAGCGAGGTACGAATGTAGATCAAAGGAAGAATCAGGATACTTTTTTGGGATTTTTCCGCAGTATGCACACATGTGGGGAGAGAAGGCCGGAGAAGTTTCACATATACCAGATATAGTCGCATATAACAATTTCGATAGAAATGTTACAGTAAACAATATTTATAAATGTGATAAAGAAAAATACTGGTGCGAATATTTTAATAATCAGCATGATGTTGAGCGGATATTTCAGAGGAATATTAATGATAGCAGAATAAGTAATGACGAAATTATAGCTCATATTGTTGCAATTGGGTATATGTACAGAATAGATGAATATGTAGATTTTATTTCTGGATATGATAAAACAATTAAATCAGAATTCAATTCAGATGCAACTGTATATGATATTTCTCGCAAAATAGCGTGCTCTGTGCGAAAGAGTATGTGCGACTCAGAGTATATTGAGGCCATCTCAGGTATGCCTGTTATAGGAATGGCTTATGAGTATCTTCGATCCTCGCTCCTAAGTACGGTCTATTTGAATTCTATCAAAAGTGGTATATGGTTTGATCTTCCGGATTTAAATTACTTTGGGTGGGGCACTCTTGAGATGTTGAGTTTCAAATATGGGCATTTCCGCAACGCAGAGATGGCTGCACGAGAAAGTATCAAGTTAAGTAAGCTTTCCGCTGATGCAATTAAAGAAAGGAGAAAGTAGATGTCGACAGCATGCTATGATAGTGATTCTGGAAATGTTATCCTTCCAGGTAGAAATATTGGGACTTATTAAGTCCCTTAATTCATTGAAATAACAAACAAAAATTCAGTTTTTCATGTGTCATTCATAGAAAATGCAATTAACTTTATATTTGATCCATCGTTTTATAATGCAAACCCAATACGACAAATGCTATGATGATAGAAGTGTTGGTTCATACAAAATTGATTTTATCTATGATGTCGACGGACCAAACAAACTTTATGCTGGAATTTGGCTTAGAGCCTGATCCGAAATTAAGTTGAGTGGTATCAGCGGGTTAGCTTGACAGCGCTCCCTATCGGTGATTCAGGGGTTTCGCCAAAAACAACCGTGCATCTCCGATGTGGACTGATACCACCCGCGCCCTTCATGCCCGCAACGGCCTGGCTTTGCCAAGCGATTTGACCGATGCGGAATGGTCTTTGTTGGAACCGCTGCTGCCTGCTGCGTCCTCTGTCGGGCGTCCGCGGAAATGGCCGTTGCGCCGGATTGTGGAGGCGATCCTTTATCTGCTGCGCGGCGGCCTGCCTTGGCGGATGCTGCCGCCTTGTTTCCCGCCGGTCTCGACGGTGCGG
>NZ_JBLTXA010000049.1:0-28638 GCF_048066175.1 Niveispirillum fermenti
CCTGAGGCCGGTGATCGGTTGCGATCACCGGAAGTTGGTATTATCGGCTTCCCGGGCGGGATCGGCCGGTCATTCGGCGGCGGCCCGTGACGGTTCGGGCTGGCGGGCGCCGCCCATCTCGATCGCATGCCAGGCGGCGGCGATATGGCTGCGCATGACGGAACCGGCCCAGGCGCCGTCACGCACCTCGAACGCCGCCACAATCTCCATATGATGGCGCAGGCTGCGATGCAGCGCCTCCGTGCTGTAACGGTGGAAGGTGCGCAGCACCAGCGGCAGTTCGATCACCTGGGTCATCATCAGGGCCAGGCGCTGGGTCCCCGCCGCCTGGGTGATCAGGCGGTGGAACTCGCCATTGGCCTCGGCGATGCGGGACAGGGCGTCGGGCGTTGCCAGTCCGCCCAGTTCCAGCATCTCCTCTGCCAGGATGCGCAGCCTTGCAACCTGCGCCGGCGTGGCGCGTTCGGCGGCGCGTTCGGCGGCGTATCCCTCCAGCATCGACCGCAGATCGAAAATCTCCCGGATCTCCGCCATGGACCAGTCAGCCACGAAGGCACCATGGTTGCGCAGGAAGCGCACCGCCCCTTCGGCGTTCAGCCGGCGCAATGCCTCGCGGACGGGCGTGCGGCTGACACCGGTCAGGTCGGCCAGTTCCCCTTCCTTCAGGTGCGTGCCCGGCGGGAAACGACCCGCATGGATGGCATCCCGGATGGCCATATAGGCCTTGTCGACTGCATTGCTCATCGGCGCTTCCTGGTCGATGCCGACCGTTCAACTTCTCCTCATGCGCTGACTTCTACCCCAGACACGCATCCCGGCACCACCACTCCCTTCAAGGCCGCCATCAGGGTCCGGGGGAGGGGACATTCTCCACCGGGCCGGCGGCATCCGTGTCCGCAGCCGGGTCCGGTATTTCCTGAACCTCCAGCACGCTGGCCGCCACCGGGGTGGTGCGGGGCAGGATCTGATAGGGCATCTGCTGTTCGGATGGCACAGGGGCGGACAGGCGTGCCCGGCGCAAGGCGAACCCCAGCGTGGCTGCGGCCACCAGTCCGATCAACGCGAACAATCCCCAGGGGCCGACCAGCCCCATGGCTGCCGCCCCGCTGACCGGACCCGCCACGGCCCCGGCGGAATAGACCATGACCAGCCCGCCCGTGGCGCCCACCCGGTTTTCCGATGAAAGCCGGTCATTGGCATGGGCCACGAACAGCGGGTAAAGGGCGAAGGCCACGCCGCCGAACAGCGCGATGGCCGGCAGGAGCAAGGCGGGAAGGGCCAGTGCCGCCAGAATGATGACAAGGGCCAGGATGCCCGCCGCCGCCAGTGAGCCGATGATCACCTGCCGGCGGTCGAAACGGTCCGACATCAGGCCCAGCGGCCATTGCAGGACGACACCGCCGAGGATGGCGGCCGTCATGAACCAGGACGTGCCGGTCAGGTCCAGGCCGATGCCGGCCGCGAACAGCCCGCCCAGCGCATAGAAGGCGCCCAGCATGATGCCCGTGGTCAGCGCCCCGACAACGCCCAGGGGCGATGCCTCGTACAGCGGACGCAGGCCCATGGCCCCGCCCTCGGGCAGGCTGGGGGGTGGCATGCGGGTCAGCACCACGGGCAGAACGGCCAGCGACATCAGGATCGACGCCGCCGCCAGGGGCAGCAGCGCGGCCTGATCGCCCAGGGTCAGCAGGGGCTGACCCGCCGCCTGACCGACATAGAGTGCAATCATGTAGAAGGCCAGGACCCCGCCGCGTCCTTCCGATGGGGCACGCTCGTTCAGCCAGCTTTCCAGGCAGACGAAGATTCCGGCCATGCACAGCCCGTCCAGCAGCCGCAGAACAGCCCAGAACACCGTGTCCTGGTAGAGCGCATAGGCCAGCAGGGTGGCGGAAAAGGTGGAGACGAAGGCGGCGAAGGCGCGGATATGCCCCACGCGGCGGATGATCCGGAAGACCAGCAGCGAACCCAGGCCCAGCCCGATGAAATAGGCCGTGCCCATCCAGCCGATGGTGACAGGGCCCGCCCCCGCATCGCGCAGACGCAGCGCCAGCAACGTGGCCAGGAACCCGCTGCCGGCCATGGCCAGGAAAATGGCGGCCAGCAGCGCGCGGACGGAACGCAACGCCATCATCGTGCCACCTTGAATCTCGCCATCAACGCCATGCCATCCTTTCCAACCACTCCGCCACCGGCCATCGCCATCCGGCAGCCCACGGATGTGGGCGCCGGCGATTGAGGCCGGTGATCGGTTGCGATCACCGGGACTGGGTATAAGCCTTCAAAGCGGGCGCTGGTCATCAAGATGGGCAGCATCCCGTCAGGCGGCAATGGCCGGGGCGGGCATGGGGGTGCTGTCGGCGGTGCCGATCAGCCGGTCATGCAGAGCCTTCACGGCCCGGTCGAAATCATCCCTGGCCAGAATGAACTGCACATCCACATTGCGGATCTGGTGCTGAACGCCCATCACCGAGATGCCGGCCTGTGCCAGAGCCCCCAGCGCGTCGGCCAGCAGGCCGGGCCGGTTCAGGTCGCTGCCGATCACCGATACGACGGAAACAGCATGCGTGGCGATACCAGCCGTGGGGAAACGCTTTTCCAGATCCTCCACCACACGCCGCACCGCGGTGCCGCTGGCGCGCAAATAATGCGTGATGGTGTTGGCATTGCTGGACTTGGCGATGATCCAGGCGCGGTGGCGGGTCAACGCCTCCAGAATGCCGGCGTCATAGCCCTTTTCCCCGACCATGTCCTGCTCGAAGAACTCCAGCGCGGTGCCGTTGCGCAGGCCCGTGACGATCTCCACGCGCGGCCGGTCGGACACATAGTCGCCACGGATCAGCGTGCCGTCGTCGGCCGGGTCGAAGGTGTTCTTCACGCGCAGCCAGATCCCCGCCTGACGCAGCCCGCGCCCGGCCCGGGGGTGGATGGCCTCCATGCCCAGATTGGCAAGCTGGTCCGCCACGTCATAGTTGGTGAGGCCGATCTTGCGGGCATTGGCCTCGCCCACCTGCTTGGGGTCGGCGCTGGACAGGTGGAATTCCTTGTGGATGATGGCCTCCGCCGCGCCGGTTAGCACGGCCGCACGGGAGAAGGTCATTTCCGAATAGCCGCGGTCGTAACGGCCGACCATGCCTTCCTTGCACTGGGCATAGCCCGTGACGATGGGCAGGGAGGTCGACAGATCGATCCCGGCCAGCCCGTCGCGGATGCGCGTGTCCAGGTCTGGCTGGGCCGTGTCGCGCCAGCCCGTCAGGTCGACGAAGCAGCCATTGATCCCCTTGTCGCGCAACAACAGGGCCGTGTTGTGCGCACTGTGCGCCTCGCCCAGCCCGGCCAGCATCTCACGCACGGCGGCCAGGGGTTCGGCCAGACGGAAATGCCCGTGGCTGCGCAGCCGGTGCAGATCGTCCAGGCACTGGCGCACGCCCTCCACCCGCTCCGCGACGAAGGCATCGGCCTGATGGCGGCTGGGGCCGGGAGTGAAGATGGTGGCGTTGCGTTCCAGCATGGCTGATTTCAGCCGTTCCAGCGCCCCCCCCCATTCGTCACCCGTGCCATCGTTGATGAAGGTGGCGTAGACGCCGGGCTCGCCCGTCTTCTTGTGTTCGAGCAACAGGTTCGTGATGCCGGCATAGGCGGATACGACGAAGATGCGGCGATAGAGGGCATCGCCGCTGCGGCCGCCGATCAGCACATTGCGCAAGACGGTGTCGGTGGCAGTGATGGAGGTGCCGCCGATCTTCTCAACCGTGTGGTTGGCCATGGTGGCCATCACAGGGGAGGGGTCCGTCAGCTCCGCTTTCATATCCATGCTCATGCCGCCCTCCGCTTCAGGGGACCGGCCATGGGCCGGACGGGCTCGATATCCTTCCGGGCCGCGATGAAATCCGGCCGGGGCGTCGCCGGGCCGAACGGCTTCTCCAGCCGGTTCGACAGGGCGTTGTAGACCAGGAAGGCGTTGGCCCGGGGGAAGGGCGTGATGTTGCCGTTCGAACCATGCATGATGTTGCAGTCGAAGATGACGACCGTGCCCGGCTCGCCCGTGGGCGCCACGATGCCGTGACGGTTGGCGAGATCGGCCAGGCTGTCCTCGTCCGGCACGCCATATTCCTGCTTCTTCAGGGACGATTTGTAATGGTCGTCGGGCGTTTCACCGACACAGGTCAGATACTCTTTGTGCGATCCGGGGATCAGCATCAGGGGACCATTGTGCGGCGTGTTCCGCGCCAGCAGGATGGACATGGACAGGGCGCGCATGCGCGGCATCCCGTCCTCAACATGCCAGGTCTCGAAATCGGAATGCCAGTAGAACTCCTTGCCCTGGAAGCCGGGCTTGTAGTTCAGGCGGGACTGGTGGATGTAGACATCATCGGCCAGCAGGTAACGGGCCACCTCCGACAGCCGCGCATCGGCGGCAAGCCAGGCCAGCATCGCATTCTGGCGATGTATTTCGAAGATGGAGCGCACTTCCTTGCTGTTGCGCTCGGTGATCACCGTTTCCGGCTTCAGCCCGGCGGGATGGGCCAGCAGCGTGGCGGCCTCCGCCTGCAGGGCCGCGATCTCGGCGGCGTCGAACTGGTTTTCCAGCACCAGATAGCCGTTTTCATCGAAGAAACGGCTCTGCTCCTGCGTCAGCGGCGCCTGGGGCGTCCAGGTGCCATGGACGACGGGGTCCAGCCGCGGCAGCAGGCTGGCGCGGTCGGTCTGTCGGGAAGGATAATGGTCGATCATGAGATGGCCTCGTATCGGTTGTCCGGAGAAAGCGGTCGGGACGCTGGGGTCATGCCGCTTCTTCCGCCGGATAGGCGCCCGTTTCGTCATGCACCTCACGCCCCGTGACGGGCGGATTGAAGGTGCAGGCCATGATCATTTCCGTGCGTCCGCGCAGGATGTGCCGGTCGTTCAGGTTCAGGGCATACATGGTGCCGGGGCGGATCTCATGCACCTGGCCGGTGGCCAGATCCTCGATGCTGCCCTCGCCGCTGATGCAGTAAACGCACTCCAGATGGTTCTTGTAGTGCATCAGCAACTCAGCGCCGGCATAGATGGTGGTGATGTGGAAGGAAAATCCCATGCCGTCATCCTTCAGCAGCAGCCGGGCGCTTTCCCAACCCTTGGAGACGACATTGCGTTCGCACGAACGTGCGTCGGCGAGATTGCGTACGATCATTTTTCTGGTTCCCTGGATAATTCCCTGAAGACGAATGGCCGGGAACGGCCGGCGGGGCACCGCATGCATGCAGCCATGCGGCTTCCCGACCGGTATAGGCGCGGGGGTCGCATCGATAACGCCTGCGACGGCCGGTCGTTCCCAGAAAATCCGTCCGATTACTCAGCGGCGGCCTGGAAGGCCGGCGCCATGGCCTGCTGCGTGCATTCGCGCAGGATGCGCATGCCCGTGGCCAGTTCCTGTTCGGTGATGGTCAGCGGCGCCAGCACCTTGACCACCTCGTCATGCGCGCCGCTGGTCTCGATGATCACACCGCGGGCAAAGGCGGCGGCGGTGATCTGGTCGGCGATCTCCCCGGAGCCGACATCAATACCCTGCATCATGCCGCGGCCCTTCAGCCGGACACGGTCGCCATAGGGGGCGGCGATTTCCCGCAGGCACTTGCCCAGGAATTCGCCCCGTGCCTTCACCTCCCGCTCGAAGGCACCATCGCGCCAGAAATGGCGCAGGGCCGCCGCGGCCGTGATGAAGGCATGGTTGTTGCCACGGAAGGTGCCGTTATGCTCGCCCGGCTTCCACTGGTCCAGTTCCGGCCGGAACAAGGTCAGGGCAAAGGGCAACCCCATGCCGGACAGCGATTTGGCCAGGGTCACGATATCCGGCTTGATGCCGGCTGCCTCGAAGGCAAAGAAATCACCCGTCCGGCCGCAGCCGGCCTGGATTTCGTCCAGGATCAGCAGCGCGCCATGGCGCTTGGCGATATCGGCGATGCGGCGCAGCCATGCCGGGGAGGCCACATTCAGCCCGCCCTCACCCTGGACCGGCTCCACCAGAATGGCCGCCGGCTTGTCCAGACCGCTGGATGGGTCGGACAGGCGCTGTTCCAGCAATTCTGCCGTATCGACGTCGGGGCCGAAATAGCCGTCGAACGGTTCATGGCTGACATGGGTCAGCGGCACACCGGCCCCGCCGCGCTTGCCGGCATTGCCCGTGCAGGCCAGCGCACCCAGCGTCATGCCGTGGAAGCCGTTGGTGAAGGCGATCACATGCTGGCGCCCCGTCACCTTACGGGCCAGCTTCAGGGCCGCCTCCACGGCGTTGGTGCCGGTCGGCCCCGTGAACATGGCGCGATAGGAAAGGCCGCGCGGGGCCAGGATCGTGCTTTCCAGTTCGGCCAGGAATTCCTCCTTGGCCTCGGTATGCAGGTCCAGGCTGTGGGTCACGCCGTCGCTGGCGATGTAATCCATCAGCGCCTGCTTCAGCACCGGGTGGTTATGACCGTAATTCAGGCTGGAACAGCCCGACAGAAGATCAAGATAGCGGCCACCCTGGGCATCTTCCATCCAGACACCTTGCGCCTTGGTGAACAGGCGCGGCATGGCGCGCGAATAGCTGCGCACGCGCGATTCCATGCGGTCGAAGGTGGAGACGTCGGGCAGGGTGGCCGTCGGTTTCGGCATCATAGTCATGATCTGTCTCTCGTTTTTGCGAGGCCGGCTCAGGCGGCGGCGCGGACGGAAGGGAGTGGTCCGATGGTGACCATATGTTCCGCCTCATGGGCGCCGTCGAAATGCCGGTCGCGTTCAAAATGGGCGTCATGGCGAAAGGCTGCGCCCTGGGATTTGGCAAAGCTGCGGAACAGGGCCCAGCTTGCCTCGTTGGAAGGCGTGATCGTCGTGGCCATGGTCTTGATATCAGCCAGGCCCGGACGGGCCAGAAGGTCGGAAAGCAACCGCCGGCCCAGCCCCAGGCCACGGGCGTCCGGATGTACCGCGACCTGCCAGACGAACAGGGTCGTCGGATCGGCCGGCAGCCGGTATCCGGAAATCCACCCCAGCAGGCGCCCATCCGCCTCGGCCAGGATGCTGCAATCCGCGAAATGGCTGGCCTGCAGAAGGTTGCAGTACAGCGAATTGGTGTCCAAGGGTGGACAGGCGGCGATCAGCCGATGGATGGCGGCCCCATCTTCGGTAAGCGGTTGACGCAAACGCAGGGCAGGGCCGGGACGGGAAGGCGTGGTGGCGTCATTTTCGGGCTGGTGTCCTGGCAAAGCCATTTTTCACCCCCTTGATATTTTATCATTCGAATCATCTGGCACAGACACATGCCTGTGTCGGAGCCGTGAAGGTGGGTAAGGCTTACGCAAAAACAAGGTCACGTCAACCTTTTGGGTCGACTTTTTGCTTCCAGAGCGGGTGGAAGCAGCTATGTCCGCCCGAAAAAGTCCTTCATCTATAAAAATATAATCAGCCTTGCATGGCGGGTTCGCAGCCGGTAAAGCCAGAATGTACAGACAGGCCCCGAAGTGATTCCCCCCATGTCAGATCCCCGAACGGAAGCCGCCCTGCGTGCCATCAGGCGTATCATGCGTGCCGCCGAAATGGCTGAAAGGCGGCTGGCCGCCGCCACGGGCCTGACGCCGTCGCAACTGCTTCTTCTGCAGGAAGTGGCGCGGCGGGGGGAGGCGACGCCCAGTGCGCTGGCCGCAGCCGTGCAGTTCAGCCAGGCCACCGTGACCAATCTGGTCGACCGGCTGGAAAGCCTGGGTCTGGCCGCCCGCCGCCGTGGCAGCCAGGACCGGCGCCAGGTATGGGTCGCCATCACGCCGCGGGGCCGGGACGTGCTGGCGGACGCGCCGGACATGCTGCAGAATCAGTTTTCAAACCGTTTCCGCAAATTGCCGGACTGGGAACAGGCGATGCTCATCGCCATGCTGGAACGGCTGAGCAGCCTGATGGATGCCGAGGATATCGACGCCGCCCCCCTGATCGACACGGGCGGCCCCATCGACCGGTTGCCGTGATATGGCCGGGCATAGCGACAGGGAAATTGAGGGCAAGAAAATGGCGCCGTCGCGGGAACGACGGCGCCCAAGTTGCTTGAGGAGACTTGATGAGGACCCATGCCCCCGGTGGCCGGGAAAGAACCCGGCCGCCCGCCGCATGTATTAGTAGGTGAAGCGCGCGACGGCCGTGATGCGGCGGTCGTTCATGTACCACCCGCGCGGCACCTTCACATTTTCGCCATCGGGGCCGGTAACCACGGCTGAGGTCTTCGTGACCTCGTTCAGCAGATTGGCCCCCTGGAGTCCGAATTTCAGATTGTCGTTGAAGCTGTAGAACAGCGAGGCATCCCACTGGCCTGTTGCTTCATTGACGATCGGATCATAGGGGAAGATCACGTCCCGGATGGTCAGCAGGAAATCCGACCGCCAGGAATAAGAAATGCGGGCCGAGATCGGTCCATATTCATAGAAGGGCGTGATGTTGAACGAGTGCTTGGACAGTCCCTGCAGCGGCAGCTTGGTCATGTCCACCGTCGTCACGCGCCCCGCCCCCACATCCGGGTCCGTTTCGGACAATGTGCTTTGCGGCACCCCCTTTGAATGGACATAGGTGTAGTTGGCCTGCAGGCCGAAACCACCCCAGATGCCCGGCAGGAAGTCGTAGGTCTGCTGATAGGCCAGTTCCAGTCCCTTGATCTTTCCGATCTCATCAGCATTGACGGGCGTGGTCACGACACTGTCGAACGTGGCGCCGTTATTGGTCAGCGAATAACGGCGGACATCATTCGTCAGCACCCCTTTCAGTTCCTTGTAGAACAGTGATGCCGTCAACTGACCGACATTGGCGAAGTACCATTCCGCCGTCAGGTCGTAATTGTCGGCCGTGGTCGGCCGCAGGAACGGGTTGCCGGCATTGAAGGTGCCCTGCAGGCGATAGCTGCCGGGAATGGCACTGCCGTCGCTGTTCACATTCTGGACCGTCTCCAGGTTGACGTTGAAATAGTTGCGGGTCAGGCCCGTGGCCGGCGGCGCCACCCCCTTGAAATAGGCGGCGCGGAACTGCAACTCGTCACTCACGGCCAGTTTGAGGTTCAGGTTCGGCAACCAGTGATCATAGTTGATCTTCACCCGCGAGGGGATCAGCGCGTTATTGGTATAATTACGGGCCTGTTGCCGCACCTCCGGACTGAAAGTGCAGAAGGCGGGCAGGGCGCCTTCACCCGTCTCTTCAATCTGCTGCTGCGATTCAAGGCAATTCTGGTCGGTCGGAAAAGCCGAACTGGGCGTGGGAAAAGCCAGGAAACCATCGGACGTGCGGTCGGTGGTGGTATAGCGCACCCCGACATTGCCGCTGAATTTCCATCCATTGCTCATATCGCCGTCGAACTTGGCCAGGATATAGCCGGCGTTGTTCTCCTCCCGGATGGGATTGATCTCGCCGGGCAGGAACGGCGTGCCCGCCACCACCCCGGCCCGGTCGGCCAGCGAATTCCAGCCACCATTGCGCACCACGCCATCCTCGCCCGTCACCGTCGGTTCCCATTCGCGGTTGATCGAGTTGGCGAAGGCGATGTAATCGGCATAGTTCTTGGCGGAATTGCCGGAGTAGAACAGCCGGCCCTGGCCCAGCAGCGGATCGGGGAACTTGCCGCGGAAGAAGTTCGGGTATTTGTAGGATTGATAAGCCGTGGCCGGCGTGCCGACGGCGTTGGTCTGCGGGTTGCCATCCAGCGGATCGTCCAGCCACACCGGGCCGTTATTGCCCCACTGCTCCGACAGACGACCCCAGTTGTAAGTGGAGAAGCGTGCCGTCTGCTGCCGGTCGGCATAGCGGTAACCCACCTGCACCGATTTCAGGAAATTGCTATCCTCGAACTTGTAGTCGGCATCGATACGGACAGCGTCGGAATTGCCGGTGCTATCCTCGATATGGTCCATCGCGGACCGGTAGAAGGTATTGTACGGGTCGGCAAAGCTGTTATGCCCCTCCCCGAAATAGGTCGGGCTGCCCGTGCTGCCGGGGACGCCGGAACAAGCCCAGTTGGCGGAGGGGCCGGAGCAGACCTGCGGCGGCTGGAACTCGACGCGCGGATATCCCTTGCCGCCATTCATGTCGATCAGGACATTCTGGTAGCTGGAGGTCCAAAGCCCGTTATCGATGATCCAGCTTGACGATTTCACATGCTGGTAATCGAAGTTGAGGCCCAGATTGTCGGTGACATCCCAGCGGAAATTCAGACCGTAATCGTTGGTGACTAGCTTTTCTTCATGATCGCGGCGGATATTGTTGCTCTGCAGCCCATATTCCGTGATGCGCGGCACCACGGGATTGCCCCAGGCATCCTCGGTCCGCTGATCGTCGCGCCAGCCGTTGGGCCCGGTGATGAGACCGCTTTCGAACATGCCGCTGCTGCTGAACTTCAATTCCGTGCCCGGCACACGACGGCTGTCGCCGTTGTTGGCCACGTTGTCGGTCGCGATTTCGACCGCATGTTCGGTCCAGGCCTGCCGCGCGTCGGAACGCAGGAAGGTGAACACCGCCTCCATCCTGTTGTCGGGGCTGCGCCATTGCGCGGCTCCGGCATAGCCATACCGGCGCCGGTCGAATTCCTGGCTGCCCACCACGGCACCGCGCGGGAACAGCACCTGATCTGTGATGGCGTTGGGCGCCTCCTCCGACCCGTTCTGGACGACGTCGCCATCGGAATAAAGGTTGCGGACGCGAAAGCTGGAGAGCTGGAACCGGTCGGCACGGGTCTTGAGCTGGGAGCCCACGAAACTGCCCAGCAGGCCGAACTCGCCGGCCCCCGTCTCCCAGCGGTCGGACAGCAGGATGGAGCCCGTCGGCGCCGCCTTCTTGACGAAGTCGCCATAGGAAGCCTCGGCCGAGGCCGCCATGACGGTGCCCTTGCTGTCGAAGGGCTTGCGTGTGCGCAGGTTGACGACGCCGGCGATGCCGCCTTCGATCCGGTCGGCGGTGGGCGATTTATAGACATCCACGCCGCCCATCAGTTCGGACGGCACGTCGGCGAAGCCCAACGCACGGCCGTTATTGGCGCTGAACGCCTCGCGGCCGTTGAATTCCGACCGGACATAGGTCAGGCCACGCACGACCACGCCCGAGCCTTCCACCGAGAAATGATCCGGATCGATGCCGGCGGCGAAACGATTGATCGTCACGCCGGGAATGCGCTGCAACGCTTCCGTCACGGACCGGTCCGGCAGGGCGCCGATATCCTCTGCCGTGACGCTGTCGACGATGCTTTCGGAATAGCGCTTCAGGTCCTGCGCGCTTTCCAGCGATCGGCGAAATCCGGTGACAATGATCTCTTCCAGCGATTCGGACTGGACAGCGCTGTCACCCGAGGCTTGCGCAACCAGGGTGTCGGGCGCATCCTGCCCGCTCGCGGATTGCTGGGCCTTTACGGGCAGAACAGCCGCAATGGCGCACAAGGCTGCAATGGATACCCCATCCCGCAGCGTCAGGCCGAAATCGGGCCGCCGCCGCTCCCCCGTCAGGGGGCGTACCACAACACCCATCCCCATTTCCTCCCACCATGTTAGCGCTAGCATTTTGTTGTTTGCGCCTTCTGTAGGTTAATTGGTAATTAAAGCCCCCATCAGCGTCAAGTCTCCAGATGTTAGGGCTAACAAAATTTTTCTCTATTCGTTTTGCATTGCAACAAAATCACGGCGCAGCGCACACACATTGACGAAATCCAGACGTGAGCGTTAACATATACAGTAAAGGGGAGGGGCCGTGACAATAAACGAAGAAACAGGAAACGAGGGAACAGGTCCTGCGCCGACCATGCGTGTGCTGATCGTCGGCGGCGGCACGGCCGGCTGGATGACGGCGGCGGCGCTGGCCCATAAGCTGGCCGGAACAGGTGTGTCCATCCGGCTGGTGGAATCCGCAGAAATCGGCACTGTCGGCGTGGGTGAGGCAACGGTGCCGCACATACGCCATTTCAACGCCAGCCTGGGATTCGACGAGGCCGACTTCATGTCGCGCACCGAAGCCACCTTCAAGCTGGGCATCGAGTTCTGCGACTGGGGTTGTATCGGTGACCGTTATATCCACCCGTTCGGGGCCTTCGGCCAGGATATCGGCGGCGTGCCGTTCCATCATCACTGGGTGCGGGCCCGGCGGGCCGGACTGGTGCCGCCCGGGCTGGACAGCATGTCCCTGCCGGTACAGGCCGCCCGCGCCGGCCGGTTCGGCCACCCGTCACCGGACCCGGCCAGCCTCTATTCCACCTATTCCTATGCCTACCAGTTCGATGCCGGCCTTTATGCCGCCTATCTGTCCGCCTTCGCCCAGGCGCGCGGCGTGGTGCGAACGGAAGGCAAGGTGGCCGGCGTGCGGTTGCGGCCCGACGGGTTCGTGAACCATGTCGTGATGGCGGACGGGCAGGAAATTGCGGCCGATCTGTTCATCGACTGTTCGGGCTTCCGCGGGCTGCTGATCGAACAGGCGCTGCACACGGGGTACGAGGACTGGACCCGCTGGCTTCCCTGCGACCGCGCGGTGGCGGTGCCGTGCCCCAATGCCGGCCCCGTCACACCCTACACGCGCGCCACGGCCCGCATGGCGGGGTGGATGTGGCGCATTCCGCTGCAGCACCGTGCCGGCAATGGCCATGTCTATTGCAGCGGCTTCATCGATGACGATGCCGCCGAACAGGCATTGCTGGACCAGCTTGAAAGCCCGACATCGTCCACCCCCCGCCGCCTGCGCTTCACCACGGGCAAGCGCAGGCGGCAATGGGTGGGCAATTGCGTGGCCATCGGCCTGTCGGCAGGTTTTCTGGAGCCTCTGGAAAGCACGTCCATCCACCTGATCCAGCTTGGCATCGGCCGTCTGCTGGACCTGTTCCCGGCACCGGGGGGCTGGGACCCGCTGGACGCCGCGGAATTCAACCGGTTGATGGACCTCGAATATGAGCGGGTGCGGGATTTCATCATCCTGCATTACGTGGCCACCCAGCGCGACGACACAGCTTTCTGGCACCATTGCCGCACCATGGCCTTGCCCGACAGCCTTGCCACCAAGATGGACCTGTTCCGGGAACGTGGCGTGGTCGTCACCTACCGCGACGGCATGTTCCTGGAACCAAGCTGGCTGGCCGTCTATCTGGGGCAGAACATCCTGCCCGACCGGGTGGACCCGCGCGCGGGCCTGGTGCCTGATGCCGAAATATCCCGGCATATGGCGGCGGAGGCCGAGCGCTGCCGCCGTGCGGCGGCCGTCATGCCCCTGCATGGCGATGTGCTGGCCCGATATCGCCAGGGGATGGCATCATGAAATCCGGGCTGCATGACATCGTGATTGCCGGTGCGGGTCTTGCCGGCTGGCTGGCGGCCTGCGCCCTGGCGCGGGTGCATGCCGGCCGCGGCGGGTCGGTGACGCTGGTGCCCGTGTCCGGCCCCGACGACAGCCTGGACCCGTTCGGCCCCGTCGCCCCGGCCCTGCCGGGTTTCGGGGCTGCCTTCGCCCGACTGGGACTGGAGGAGGGGGAGGTATTGCGGGCCGGCGGTGGCGGCTTCAGCCTGGGCACGGCCTTCACCGGCTGGGCGGGTCCGTCATCCGTGTCCTTTCAGCCTTTCGGTGACACCGGGGCGGAATTGAACGGTGTCGGCTTTACCCAACTGGTCTGGCGGGCGCGTCAGACCGGCCGGGGGCTGCGCATGACGGATTATTCACTGGCCACCCTTGCCGCCCAGATGGACCGGTTCAGCCTGCCCGTGGCGGACACGCGATCCGTCCTGTCCACCCTGGCGTATGGCGCCTTCCTGGAGCTTGGCGGGCTGGCGGCATTGGCGCGCCGGCGGGCGGAGGCGGCGGGCGCACGGCAGGCATCGTCCCCCCTGGCCGGGGTGGAACGGACGGGGGACGGCAATGTCGCGGCCCTGGTGCTGGCCGATGGGGCGCGTCTGGCCGGGGACTGGTTCATCGATGCCACGGGGCCATCGGCCCTGCTGTGCCGGCCCGATAATGGCTGGCAGGATTGGGGACGGTGGTTGCCCTGTGACAAGGTCGCCATTGTCCCCGTCGCGCCCGACGGCCCGCCGCCACCCTACGGGCTGCATGCGGCGGAGCCGGCGGGATGGACCCGGCGGCTGCCATTGCGCCGGGGGGCGTGGACGGCGCGTCTGTCCGCCAGTGCGGTTGGCCCGGCTGATACCGCCACCCGGTCCTTCACCTGCGGAAGGCGCCGGTCTCCCTGGCAGGGCAACGTTCTGGCATTGGGTGGGGCCGCCGCCATCCTGGACCCGGTCGGCGGCGCGTCGCTCTCCTTGCTGTTATCGGCCATCGGGCGTCTGGTCGGGCTTTACCCCGTCGACCCCCGAAACGGTGCTGAAGCGGGGGAGTACGACCGGCAGACGATCGACGAACTGGAACGCGCGCGTGACTTCCTGATCCTGCGATACAAGCTGAACGGCCGGCGGGGCGACCCGCTGTGGGATGCCGCGCGTGACATGGCGGTGCCGGACAGCCTGACCCATAAGATGGCGCTGTATGAGAGCCGGGGCCGCATTCCGCTGCTGGACGGGGAACTGTTCAGCCGGTCCGACTGGGCCAACCTGTTCGACAGCCAGGGTGTGCGGGCACGCCGCTGCGACATCCAGGCCGCCGCCCTGCCCGACACGGCCATCCTGGCGCATCTGGAACGGTTGCGCACCCTTCTGCTGCGGGCCGCCGGTGGGCTGCCGCCTCATGTACGGGCGCTGGCCCATCTGTCGGGAGGGACCTGACCCATGCGCCCCCCCGATACCATCCGCGACATCGTCATCGTGGGCGGCGGCACCGCCGGCTGGATGGCTGCAGCCGCCTTGTCGCGCCTGTCCGGCAATGGCGTGACCCGCATCACCCTTGTGGAGTCGGAGGAGATCGGCACCGTCGGCGTGGGAGAGGCGACGATCCCGCCCATCCGCGCCTTCAATGCGCTGTTGGGCCTGGACGAGGATGATTTCGTCGCCAGGACCCATGCCAGCTTCAAGCTGGGCATCGCGTTCGAGGGATGGACACGGCCCGGTCACCGGTACCTGCACCCGTTCGGGTCCTTCGGCTTCGACATGGAGGCGGTGAAGTTCCACCAGTTCTGGCTGAAACTGTCCAGCCAGGGGCTGGCCGGCCCGCTGGATGACTATAATCTCTGCGCGGTGATGGCGCACAAGGGCCGGTTCGCGCGTCCATCGGCCGACCCGGCTTCCGTCCTGTCGCAGGTGACCTACGCCTTCCATTTCGACGCCGCCCTCTATGCTGCCTATCTGCGCCGCCATGCCGAGGCGCGGGGCGTGCGGCGGGTGGAAGGCAAGGTGACCGGCGTGCCGCTGAGGGCCGAAGACGGGTTCATCGACGCTGTCATCCTGGCCGACGGGAGACGGATCGACGGCGACCTTTTCATCGATTGCTCGGGGTTCCGGGGATTACTGATCGAAGGGGCGCTGCACACGGGGTATGAGGACTGGACGCATTGGCTGCCCTGCGACCGGGCGCTGGCGGTGCCGTCGGCCAATGCCGGCCCGCCGCCGCCCTATACCCGGGCCATGGCCCGGGAGGCCGGCTGGCAATGGCGCATCCCGTTGCAGCACCGGACCGGCAACGGGTACGTCTATTGCAGCCGGGATATCGATGATGCGCGCGCGGCCGAGACGCTGCTGGCCAATCTGGAAGGGCCGGCCCTGGCCGATCCACGGATGCTGCGCTTCACCACGGGCCGGCGGCGGCGGATGTGGAATCGCAACTGCGTGGCCCTGGGCCTGGCCTCCGGATTTCTGGAACCGCTGGAAAGCACCTCCATCCATCTGGTCCAGGCGGGCATCTCCAAACTGCTGGCCTTGTTTCCCGACCGATCCTTCGACCCGGCGCATGAAGCGGCCTACAACCGGCTGTCGGCGATGCAGTTCGAGCAGGTGCGGGACTTCATCATCCTGCATTACCTGGCCAATGACCGGCCGGAACCCTTCTGGCGACGGGCCGCCGCCATGGTCGTTCCCGACAGCCTGGCGGAGAAGATCGCCCTGTTCCGGGCGGGCGGGCGGCTGTTCCGGTTCGAGGACGAACTGTTCAGCGAGAATAGCTGGATCGCCGTCCTGCTGGGCCAGGACATCCTGCCGGAACGCTGGGACCCCGTGGCCGACACCATCGATCCGCGCCTTGTCCGCCATAATCTGGACAGGCTGCGCAGCCTGTTCGCCCGCGCCGCCGATGCCATGCCGGACCATGGGTCGTTCATCGCCCGCCATTGCGCCGCACGGAGAGACCCATGAGCGACCGCCGCATCCGCCGCATCACCATCGTCGGCGGCGGCACCGCGGGATGGATGAGCGCCGCCACCTTCGCCCGCATCCTGGGGCCGGACTATGCGGAGATCACGTTGGTCGAGTCCGACGAGATCGGCATTGTCGGCGTGGGCGAGGCGACCATCCCGCAGATGGCCACCTTCAACCGCATGCTGGGCATCGACGAGGATGAATTCCTGCGCGCCACGAAGGGCAGCTTCAAGCTGGGCATCCAGTTCGTGGATTGGGGCCGGCTTGGCCATACCTATTTCCACCCGTTCGGCCATATCGGGCTGCATATGGAGGGGGTGTCCTTCCACGCCTACTGGCTGCGCCTGAAGCAGGCGGGTCTGGTGGACAGGATCGAGGATTGGTCCCTGCAGGCCACGGCCGGCGCGCGCGGGCGCTTCATGCGCGCCATCAAGGCCGGCCGCTCCCCCCTGTCGGACATCGCCTACGCCTTCCATTTCGATGCCGGCCTCTATGCCCGCTATCTGCGTTCCTATGCCGAGGCCCGCGGTGTCGTGCGGCGGGAGGGCCGGATCGTCGCCGTCCACCGGCATCCGGAGACGGGCTTCGTGCAGTCGGTGCAACTGGCCGATGGCAGCCGGGTGGAAGGCGAGCTTTTCATCGATTGCAGCGGCTTCCGCGGGCTGCTGATCGAAGGCGCGATGCAGGCGGGCTATGTCGACTGGTCCCATCATCTGCCTTGTGACCGGGCCGTGGCCGTCCCATGCGAGGGGACCGAGGCCATGACGCCCTATACGCGATCGACGGCGCGCAAGGCCGGCTGGCAATGGCGCATCCCGTTGCAGCACCGCACCGGCAACGGCCATGTCTTCTGCTCTGCCTACATGAGTGACGACGAGGCGATATCGACCCTGCTGTCCAACCTGGACGGCAAGCCGCTGGCCGATCCGCGCATCGTGCCCTTCCGGACGGGTCATCGCCGCCGGCTGTGGGTTGGCAATGTCGTGGCCATCGGCCTGTCCTCCGGCTTTCTGGAACCGCTGGAAAGCACGTCGATCTGGCTGATCCAGAGCGGGCTGTCCCGGCTGATGGCCATGTTCCCGGACCGGGATTTCAACCCCGCCACCATCGCCCGCTACAACCGTGTGCTGACCACGGAATATGCGGAGATCCGCGACTTCCTGATCCTGCATTACAAGGCGACCGAACGCGACGACAGCCCCTTCTGGGATTATTGCCGCACCATGCCGGTGCCCGACCGTCTGGCCGAGAAGATGGCGGTGTTCCTGGCCCATGGCCGCACGTTCCGGGAGAACGAGGAACTGTTCAACGATACAAGCTGGTTCGCCGTCATGCTGGGCCAGTTGATGCAGCCTGCAAGCTACGATCCCGTCGCCGATATCCTGAGCCTGGAGGAAACCCGCACCAGGCTGGCGCATATTCGCGAGGCCATCGCCAATTCCGCCGATTACATGCCAACCCACCGCGACTTCATCCGCCAGCATTGCGGCGCATGATGTCGCGGTGGGGGGATCGAGGCGGAAGTGCCTTATACCCCGACCCGCCGCACATGCGCCGCCAGCCCCAGGAAAGCTGGATAGGGGTGGGTGACGACATAGGTGGGGATGGGCCCCAGGAAGGCGCGCATGCGGCCCTTCTCAACGAACCGCTTGCGGAAGCGGCTGTGGCCGAACCAGGTCAGGAACCGCGGAATGATGCCGCCCGCGATATAGATGCCGCCCCGCGATCCAAGCGAAAGGGCCAGATTACCGGCCACGGTGCCCAGCATGGCGCAGAACATGTCCAGCGCCTCCACACAGACCGTGCAGCGCCTGGATACCGCCCGATCGGAAATCTCCGCCGCCGTCAGCTTCTCCGCCTCGATCCCGTCCAGGAAGGACAAGGTCTCATACAGGTTCACCAGACCGGGGCCGCAGACCAGCCGTTCGGCCGAAACATGCTCGAACTGTTTGCGAAGCTGGGCCAGCACCGCACTTTCCCGGTCGGTGACGGGGGCCATGGTGACGTGCCCGCCTTCCGTGGCCAGCGCCATGAAATGGCCGTCGCCGACCGCAGGAACCAGGGCCGAGACGCCCAGCCCGCTGCCGGGACCCAGCACGCCGATGGGCGATCCCTTCACGGGCTCCCCCTCGCCGACCTGGGTGTAATCATCCGGCCCCAGTTCGGGGATGCCCAGGGCCACGGCGGTGAAATCATTGATGACATCCAGCCGGTCCAGCCCCAGATCACGGCCCACGGCAGTGATGGAGAATTCCCAGGCCAGGTTGGTCATGCGCACCAGGTCGCTGGTAATGGGTGATGCGACGGCGAAGGTCGCCGTCTTCACCCGCCCCACCAGATCCTGCGCCTGCAGGTAGGCCAGGGCCGCTTCCTGCAGGGTCGGATAGTCCGCACAGCGCAGAACCTGTTCATTGAAGGGCGAGCCCGTCGCCCCGACCAGGGCGAAGCGGGCGTTGGTACCACCGATATCGGCGATCAGAAAGGGGGCGGGGCCGTCAGTCATGGTGTCGTTCCAGGGCAGGCGGGAAGGCTTCAGGGCGAAGGGAAGGGGATCAGGCACTGGCGCTGCGCATGGGGCGGAGCGCGGCGCCGGGCATGTCCGGCGCCGGCCCCGTGGACCCGCGGATGACCAGCGCGTGGTCGAGCTGCCGGTGCGGCATGGGATTGTCCCAGACACCGGCATCCTTGCGCTTGATCAGTTCCAGCAGGATGTCGGCCGCCGCCTCCGCCATGTCGATCACGGGCTGGCGGATGGTGACAAGCTGTGGCCAGACCATGGTGGCGATGGGCATGTCGTCGAAACCGACAACGGAAAGCTGGTCGGGCACCGTGATGCCCAGCGTGTGGGCCACGGCCAGGGCGGCGGCGGCCATCTCGTCATTGCTGGCCAGGATGGCGGTCGGCCGGTCGGGCCGGTCCAGCAGGCGCTGCGCCGCCGGCAGGGCGGAACCGTAATTGAACTCGCCCACCTCGATCAGGTCGGGAAGGGGGGCCAGACCATGATCGGCCAGCGCCTCGCAGAAGCCGGCATAGCGCAGGCGGGTGGCCGCGTGCTGCGCCTTGCCCTTGATGAATCCGATACGGCGGTGGCCCAGGCCGATCAGATGTTCGGTCAGGTCCCGGGTGGCCTTCCATTCATCGATCCGGACGATGGGAGAGGTGTCGATATCCCGGTCGGGCGCGATACGCACGTAAGGCACCCCGGCCCGCTGCAAGACCCCCAGCACCACGGGATTGTCCGTGACGGGGGGGGTCAGGACGACGCCGGCCATGCGGACCTGATTGACCAGGGCGGCGGCCCGCTCCTCCACATCCGGGGCGTTGTAGGCGATTTCCTCGATCAGCAGATGATAGCCGGCGGCACGGCAGCGGTTCAGCATGCCAAGCTGGATATCGTGCGTATATTGGCCGCCCGTGTCGCCGTAGAAATGGCCGATCAGGAACGAACGCTCCCCCGCCAGGCTGCGCGCCGACAGCGAGGGCTGGTAGCCGAGTTGTGCGATGGCGGCCAGCACACGCTGGCGGACCACGTCGCGGACGTTCGGTTCCTTGTTCATGACGCGGCTGACGGTCTTGATCGATACCTCGGCCAAGGCCGCGACATCGTTGATCGTCGGTTTGCGATGCGGCTGCGCCATCTGGTACTCCCGGTTGGAACGATTGATTTTCGGCATAAATCCCGTCCGGGTCCATCAAAAGCCGCAAGCGGCGGCGGGGTCTTCCGTATACCCCGCCGCCGGTCACGACGCCTTCCGCGATGAAAGGGGGAAGGTGGGCGGATTATTCCGCGGCACCGACCGGGGCAGGCCGGACCCGGCCCAGGCCGTTTTCCAGCGCCCCCTTCAGGCACAGCAGGCCGAAGGCGACGATGACCAGATAGAAGGCCACAGGGACGAACATGGCCATATGCAGGCTGGTCACGTCCGCGAAGGCACCGGTCAGCACCGGCACGACCGCCCCACCCACGATGGCCAGGCACAGCAGGCCCGACGCGGCCGGCGTCTGGTCGTCCATGTCCTTCACCGACAAGGAGAAGATGGTGGGGAACATGATGGAGTTGAACAGGCCGATGGCGATGGCCGTATAGGCCGACACGGCACCCGTGGTCATGGCCGATGTCGTGGCCAGCACCGCCGTCATCAGGGCGCAGAAGGCCAGGACACGGGCCGGCGACACCTTGGTCATCACGGCCGACCCGATGAAGCGGCCGACCATGGCGCTGCCCCAGTAGAAGGCGAGATAGGTGGTCGCCTGCTCCTCCGACAGCCCCAGCGTGCTTTCCAGGCCCAGATAATTGATCATCAGGCTGCCGATGGCGACTTCCGCACCGACATAGGAGAAGATGCACAGGGCACCGAAGCCCAGACGCGGATTCTCCCGCAGCGAGGGCATGTGCCAATGCGCGCTCTCACGGCGCACGACCGTCTCGTTCCGGCGCAGGACCCAGAACAGGATGGCGATGGCGAACATGATCAGGGCCAGCACGATGCAGGGCGTTTCCAGCACGCGCAGCGAACCCGTCGTGCCCGCCATGCCTTCCGGCAATTCAGTGATCGCGTTGAAGATGAAGATACCGGCCAGCAGCGGGCCGATGAAGGTCGCCACCGAATTGAACGCCTGGGCCAGCGTCAGCCGCTGCGGCGCCGTATCGGGCGATCCCAGGCCGGAAGCCAGCGGGTTCATGACGACCTGGATCATCGTGACGCCAGTGGCGATCACGAACAGGGCGGCCAGGAAGACCCAATATTGGGCGATTTCGATGGCGGGAATGAACAGCAGGATGCCGATGCCGACCGTGACGAAGCCGGTAATGGCGCCGCGCAGATATCCCAACTTGTCCAGCACCCGGCTGGCCGGCAGCGAAATCAGGAAATAGGCCAGGAAATAGCAGAACTGGGTCAGCATGGCCTCGGCGTAGCTGAGGCTGAAAGCCGCCTTGAACTTCGCCACCAGCGGGTCGACCAGCACGGTCACGAAACCCACGATGAAGAACAGCATGAAGGTGAAGGGCAGCATCTTGCGGGCCACCGGGAAGGTGGAGTTCCCACCCGATGCGGCATTCGGTACGGACTGCGCCAAGGCGACCTCCCAAGGAATTCGTTTTGTCGACATGTCGCAGAAAATGACAACGCTGTCGACACTGTTTTGTAGGAACAGTCACTTTCTCCGCTGAATCACGTAATAACGCAACCCAAAATCGGGGGGTTGGCGGTAATTTCGTAAACAGCCGGCCGGTGATGCCAGCCTGCGGGCAACGCCGTCGGCAGCACAGGCAAGCATGATGCCAGGTCGTTCCGCCGCTTCGGCCCGCACACCCGTCCGGCAAGGCACACGCGGGCTCATCGGAGGTGACTGGCGGGAATTCGACCCGAAGCGTCCATAGGGTCAGGATAAGGGGTTGAATTGTCATCTGCCCCCGCGTCGGACGAGAATGTCGGACCATGCACGGATAGCGTTGTCATTTTTATTGTCACTGGCGGGACATTTCAGACAAGCCGGATATCGTCACCCCCCACCAATCTACGTCTGATAGCGCTCCCATTTATCGTTGAATGCCAGTCCTTCCGGTTGTTTACTGACCGGACCAAGAAGACCCCCGGCCAGGGGGAAGGGAGGAAGCAATGTATTTACGCAAACTGGTTGCGCCATTACTGGCATCTGTCATGCTGATCACCAGCCCGGCCTTGCCGGCACCGGCCGGTGATGATGATGCACTGGCCGCCTTGCAGGCGGCCCTGCCGGGTAAGCTGATGAATGACCCCACCCGTATGGACTGGGTCGTCTATGGCCGCGGACAGAAGAACAGGCGGATCAAGACGCCGGGCGTGGGCGGCGGCATCGCCTTGCAGGTCTCCTCCCCCCATGCGGGGGCAAACCCTTATGATATCGGGGTGAACATCCCGCTCAATGCTCCAGTCATCCCGGATCAGCCGATCACGGTCGCCTTCTGGGCGCGGACCGTATCGGCAGAAACACCCGACGGGTACGGACGGCTGGGGCTGCGCATCCAGATGAACGAAGCGCCCTATGCCGGGTTCGGGGATAAGATGATGTCCATCGGCCCCGACTGGCAGATCCACGAAGTCAGGGCCCGGGCGGACAGGGCCATCGGCCAGGGAGGTGCCGTCATCGGCTTCCAGATCGCCGCCGCGCGCCAGGTGGTGGAGATCGGCCAGATATACGTCCTCGACATGTCGGGAAAATAGCCCCCGACGCGGCCTGCCGCCGCCGTGCCGCATACGTATTTCGCCGCGCGTTGCGGCGCACAACATACGTATTCAGCCGGCGCGCGGCGGCAGGATGAACGAATGATGCCCCCAACATCCACGGGCCGGCGATGGCCCCCAAGACAGATGCGGGAGTTGGGGAGAACATGACCAGGAACATCGGCTTCATCCGGCACGCGGCCCTGGCCGCCGCTTTCACGTCCACGCTGCTGGCCGGAACGGCCCTGGCGGCGACCGCACCGGGAGCGCCGGGCGCAAAGCCGATGCTGGCCTATTCGGGCAAGCAGGGTATCGGCACCTCCTACGAAGCCTATGTGCAGGGGCGTTACCAGGATGGCGGCGCCACGGGTCCTGTGTCCCGCGTCTGGTTCTCCCTGGCCCATGGCGTCATCACGGAGACCATGCAGGGGCTTATCCATGAAGCGCAGCTCCGTGAAATGCAGTTCGCCGTCAAGGGGGACGGCTTTGTCCATACCGAATATGACGATATGGAAAGCCATGTCGATTACCTGCATACCGATGCCGCCGGCCGGCCCCTGTCGCTTGCCTACAGGGTTATAAACCGTGACCGGAATGGCCGATACGAAATCGAAAAGCATATCTTCACCGATCCGGACCGGGATGTGCTGTTCGTGCGCAGCATCTTTCGGGCGCTGAAGGGATCGCTGACGCCGGTGCTGCTGGCCGACCCGCAAATGGCGGGTACGGGCTATGGCGACAAGGCGGACACGAAGGGGGGCACGCTGAACGCGGGGGAGGGACGGCACAATCTGGTCATCAAGGCGTCACAGCCCTTCACGACGGCCAGCGTGGGCTTTGTCGGAACATCAGACGGACTGACACAGCTTCGCCGCGATGGCGTGCTGAAGGCTTATGACAGGACGGGGTCGCGAAAGGGCAATGTCGCCCTGGCCGGCGCACTGCCCACCCTGTCGGAGGGCCAGACGGCGACCTACGACATCGTCGTGGGCTTCGGTACGGACCATGCGGCCGCACTGATGGCAGCCGACGCAACGCTGCAGGCAGGATATCCGTCCGTTCTGGCCCATTACAACGGGGAGGGTGACAGGATCGGCTGGCAGGATTACCTGGCCGGGCTGGACCCCCTGAAGGACCTGGCAGCCATGGCCACCGACGGGGGCCGGCTGGCACATGTCAGCGCCCTTGTGCTGAAGGCGCAGGAGGACAAGACACATGCCGGCGCCCTGATCGCTTCGCTGTCGGCCCCCTGGGGCGATACCGTGTCGTCGGAGAAGCTGGCGACCGGGTACAAGGCCGTATGGCCGCGCGACTTCTATCAGTGCGCCATGGCAATGCTGGCCCTGGGAGACACCGAGACACCGCTGGCCGCCTTCAATTATCTGAAGATGATCCAGGTGTCGGCCGCCACCAAGGGCAACAAGGGGGCCACGGGCTGGTTCCTGCAGAAGACCCATGTCGATGGCACCCGTGAATGGATGGCCGTACAGCTCGACCAGACGGCGATGCCCCTGATGCTGGGCTGGAAGCTGTGGCAGGCCGGCGTGCTGGACGAGGCGGCATTGAACCAGATGTATCCGTCGTTGCTGAAGCCGGCAGCCGATTTCCTGGTCAGGGGTGGCACGGTCGGGCTGGACTGGAACAAGGCCAGCATCAAGCCGCCCTACACCCAGCAGGAACGCTGGGAGGAACAGGAAGGCTATTCCCCCTCCACCACGGCGGCGATCGTGGCGGGATTGGTGGCGGCCGGGGAGATGGCGGAAAAGCTGGGCCGGGCTGAAGATGCCGCCGCCTATCGTGCCACGGCGGACCAGATCAATGACCGGATCGAGGCGCTGATGTTCACCACGGCCGGCAGCCATGGCAATGGCCGCTATTTCCTGCGTGTCAATCAGAACGAGAATCCCAACGACAAGGGTCCCGTCAACCCGGCCAACGGCCAGCAGGGCCTGACGGAGGATGTCTATCTGGATGGCGGGTTCCTGGAACTGGTACGCTATGGCGTGCGCTCTCCCGATGCCCCCAGCATCACCGACAGCCTGGAAGAACTGGACGATATGTCCATCCCGGACCATTTCCGCGTGAAGTACGTCTTCCGGTACGAAGGCGACCCGATGGAATATCCGGGCTGGCGCCGTTATGGCAATGACGGTTATGGCGAGGATGTGCGCAACGGCGGCAATTATGGCACGGGCGAACTGGAAGGCGGCATGGGCGTCGGCCAGCGCGGCCGGGTCTGGCCCATCTTCACGGGCGAACGTGGCCATTACGAACTGGCCCGCGCCGGGGCGAAGCCCGGCGGCGTCACCCCGGCCGACCTGGACCATATCCGCATGACCTATGTGCGGGGCATGGAAAAGTTCGCCAATGAAGGGCTTATGATCCCCGAACAGGTGTGGGACGGGGTCGGCGTGGCGCCTGCGGGTTATGTGCTGGGGCAGGGGACGAACAGCGCCACGCCGCTGGCCTGGAGCCACGCCGAATATGTGAAGCTGTTGCGGTCGGTCCGCGACCGGCAGGTCTGGGACCTCTATGCTCCCGTCGCCGCCCGCTACGCCCGGTAGCAGGCAAGCCGGGGTCCGGACGCCCCCACCGAAAAGGCGCCCTGCCATCCGGCGGGCGCCTTTTCCTATGGATGTCAGGCTTCCCCGCCGGACAGGTTCGGCCCGCCATCCCGGGATTGACGATGGATGGGGGCGGTAACGGTGAAACCGGCATTGTAGGCCGTCAGGATGGGCAGCGGCATGTTGGCCTTTGCCTGCACCTTCGTGCGCAGCCGGCTCAACAGCGTGTCCAGCTTGCCCCGCGCCTCCCGGTTGTCGGGTTCCTGCATCTGGGCCAGCACCATGGCGCGCGTCGTCACGCGATGGCCGCCATTGCTCCCGATCGCCATGAAAATGTCGATCAGCCGCGTCTCCCGCGGCGTCAGCCTGATGCATGTGCCATCGGGCGCGTGCAGTAGCTGTGCATCCACGTCGCAGCACCAGGAACTTTCCTGTTCCGATACCGGCGGACCATAAAGCCGTTTCAGCGCTAGGCGTGTGATGGCCGCCGACAATTCCTCCGGCTCTACAGGCTTGACCATGTAGATATCGGCCCCGCAGCGATAGCCCTGCACACGGTCCTCCACGGCATCACGTACCGATGTGATGATCACGGAAGCCAAACTGTTTCGGGAAAGGTATTCCGTGATCAGAAACCCGCTATGATGAGGAAGATTGATATCCACAACAGCGACATCATAGGTTTCAGAGCCCAGAAGCTGGTATAGCTCCATGGCGGTGCCCGCCTCGTTCACCGTGTGTCCGAACATGGTCAGGCAATCCGCCAGACTATTCCGGAAAGAGATATTGTCCTCAATCAATATGACATTTGCCACGACGCACCATGTAAAGCCCGATCATCCGGGGGCGGCCCTCCCGCCCCCCCCATTTTGCCCTGTCATGCCGGGGCCGCTACCGGAACCGGCATGGCCCCAAGCTGGGCGCAAAGGCCGGTATTTACAAGTCATTGCATCCTTGATCTGGTTAATAATCTTTACCGCTGTCCTGCTACCCGGACAAGGTCTGGCGCAGGCGCCACCGGTCATACTTTCCAACCCGCTGGACGGTGTGGAATTGTCGGGACACTTTGCGGCGCTGGTCGATCCCGACAATGAACTGACCTTGCAGGATGTGGCCTTCGGCCCGGCGGCATCCCGGTTCGAACCGCTGCCCCGCAACGTGGCCATGGGTTACCGGCCGGACGCCCTGTGGCTGAAAATCACCGTGAAGCGGGAAGGGGGGCGGTGGCCGGAAGATCCCTATCTCCATTTCCACCCCATCTATCTGGATCGCGTGGACATCCATGTGCCGCGCGTCGCGGCACCCGCATCGGCGGCGGATTTTCTGTTGCATCAGCGCGGCGACCACTTTCCGGCCGCCCAGCCGGGCCGCTTTCAATTGTCCTACGCGGTGCCATTGCACCTGCCCGACGCGGACGCGGTGGACATCTATGTCATGATCCAGACGGACAGCGCCTTGGTGCTGCGCGGCTGGATCGCCTCGCCCACAGGGATGCAGGACATCATCCTGACCCGCGTGGTGTCGGCACTGCTGCCCGTGGCGCTGTCGCTCGGGGCCACAATACTCAGTTTCACCTACTGGTTCCATTACCGCCGCCGTCATTTCATGGTGTTCGGCCTGCACCTGCTGGCAAATTGCTATTACATCCTGGCCAATAGCGGCGTGTTCAAGCTGGGATCGCTGACAGGCAACGGCGTGTTGAACGACATGGTCATGAGCAGTTCGGTTCTGCTGGTGATCTTGAGCAGTTGCATCTTCATCCGGGAATATCTGGAGACACGAAGGCATTTCCCACGTGTGCACCGCGGGCTGGAGATTCTGATCGGTCTCCAGGCGCTGGCTCTGCTGACACCCTTCCTCGGCCTCTATCGCCCCGTGGCGGCACCAGCCCTGCTGTCCAGCATGCTGGTCCAGTGCTTCTTCGTCTATGGCTGCCTGCATCTGCGCGCCCGCTATCACCGGCCTGGCAGCCTGGCGGCAGCCCTGGCCGCCATCGTGCAATGCGTGACGGCCGCCATCCTGGTCTTCTGGATCGTGGGGGGGGCCGATTTCAACGGCTTCTATGAATATACCTACTGGATCGGGGCCGTTCCCTTCACCTTGCTGATGAGCCTGTCGCTGATCCTGCAGGCCCGATGGCTGGAGCAGCGGCGGCGGGAGAGCGTGACCATCCGCATGGCCAGACGCGCGGAAGGACAGGCCAAGGCACTGGTTGCGGTACGCACGCGGGAGCTGCAGACGGCAAAGGAGGTAGCCGAAAACGCCCTGGCCGCCGAGCGGGAAAGCCAGTCGGAGCAGCTACGCTTCATCGATGTGGTGCGCCATCAGTACAAGACACCGCTGGCCGTCATCCGCAACAGCGTTACAGCCCTGCGGCACACCATGCAGGCCGATGATTGGGCCGGACGGGAAAGGGTGGGGCGCATCCAGACGGCCGTCCGCGATCTTGTCCAGATCCTGGATGTATCCTTGCAGCGGGACCGGATGGAAGGCAGTACCGTCACTGCCCGCCTGCAGGAAGTATTCATCGCCCACACATTGCATATGATCCTTGACCGGATCCGTCACCTTCATCCGGAACGGGACATCATCCTGAAACGCACAGATGTGGACGCGACACTGACCGGGTGGCTGGATCCCGACATGCTGGCGGTGGCACTTTCCAACCTGATCGAGAATGCCGTGAAATTCTCCGACGCCGCGCGCGCCATCACGATCTCATGCGCTTGCCATGACGGGCGACTGGATATCGATATCCGCGACCAGGGCATCGGCATTCCCGAGGATGAAAAGGACGATGTCATCAAGCGCTATTTCCGGGCCACGAATGCCGGCCCCATACCGGGCACGGGCCTGGGCCTGCATATCGTGGATGCCATAGCCCGCGCGCATGGCGGTCTTTTCCAGATCGACAACCACCCCGAAGGCGGCGTCCTGGCCCACCTTTCCCTCAGTGTCCGTCCGGGAAGCTACCGAAATGGTTCAATGAGATAGGAAGTGGGTTGCAGGCGGTTACGCTGGTGTGATTCCTTCACGGGCGTCATCTTCTGGACAATGGTTATGTGGACGCCCGAGAACCGCCCCCTTTATAACCGGGATCACCTTCGTTATCCGAGCGACCTGACGGACGCGGAATGGGCGCTTGTGTCGCCACTCCTTCCCCCGGCCAAGCACGGTGGCCGCCGACGCAGTGTGGACCTGCGGGAGGTGATCAACGGTGTGATGTATGTGTTGAGCACCGGCTGCCAGTGGCGGGCGATCCCGAAGGATTTACCGCCGCGCAGCACGGTTTTCGACTATCTGAGCCTGTGGAGTTGGGACGGGACGCTGGACCGCATTCACCATGAACTCTATGTCCGCTGTCGTGAGCAGGCTGGCCGTGATGCCAGTCCGACCGCCGCAATCATCGACAGTCAGAGCGTGAAGAGCGCAGAAAAAGGGGGTGCTGCATCGACCCGCCAGGGTACGATGCGGGCAAGAAGATCAAAGGCAAGAAGCGGCACATCGTCGTCGATACCCAAGGCTTCCTGATGCACGCCATCATCCATGCCGCTGACATCCAGGATCGTGATGGAGGCGTCGTGCTGATGGCCAGCCTGTTCGGCCTTTTTCCCTTCCTGCTGAAGCTCTTTG
>NZ_JBLTXA010000050.1:0-27813 GCF_048066175.1 Niveispirillum fermenti
GAATTCCTGATAGTCCCTCGGAATGACCAGCTCCGCCCCCCTGTGGGATCAAGCCGGCACCGGCGTTGCCTCATGTCATGGCTATGCTGTGGTGGCGATCCGCGCGAGAGGAATTTGGCGCGGCTGACCTTCCTCCATGGTTGCATGCGGTTGGAAGACGTTCTTGGCCGGATCAGAGCCAACTCGATGGAATATCTGCATGAACGGTCTGCTCATTCGCTGAGAAATGCGTATCCCACGATGTTCCTCGTGGGGTGAGGCCCTGCACATCATCAAAATACGCTGACGCCTTGCGCAGGATTTCGTTCGCCCGGCGCGGGTCAGTCGGCTCTGACGTGATCAGCCCCCCTATGACGACGGCAGGTTCGCATCGAGGAAGGCCATCATCACCTGATTGAACCCGTCCGGGTTGTCACAGTTGGCGACATGGCCGCTGTCCGGGATCTCGACGAAACGGCTTTGGGGATCACGGGCCAGCCAGCGCGGGATGATCTGACGGATGTTGCCCAGGGCCTCATGCTCCCCACGGGCGATCAGGATCGGGTGCCGGATCGCATATCCGGGCACGTCATGCACGGCGCCGGCGATGCCGCCGCAGATGGCCAGGATGTCGCTGCGGGAGAGCGGGGCGATCATCTCCTGCAGCCGGCGCTGGGCCGCGGGCTTGATGGCGGATTTCTCCATCGATGTCTGCTTGAACTTTGCCACCGGATAAAGCCGCATCAGCAGGGGGAACAGGCGCAAGGCCCACCGTTCAGCGCGGGTCGGGCCGATGGTGCTGCAGGTGCAGCCCAGCAGCACCGCCGCCCAGCATCGCTGCGGATGGCGCCGCAGCATCTCCTGGCTGACATTGCCGCCGATGGACTGGCCGACCAGCGCCACTTGTTCCTCGCCCATATGATCCAGCAGGGAATTCAGGTCGTCGGCCGCCAGGCCGGTCGCGAACGGCCGTCCATAGGGGCGGGAAAGCCCATGGCCGCGCGGGTCCCAGCGCAGGGTGCGATAGCGGGTCTGCAGGGCCGCCACCTGATCATCGAACATCCGGTGGTCCGTGAAGGCGCCGGGTGTGAGGACGACCAGAGGGGCATCCGGGGGACCGCCGATCCAGTAATGGATATGGCAATCCCCCGTGTCGAAGATGTGATGGGTCTCCGATGCCACGGCCATGTCAGAACCGGTACCGCAGGCCGGCCTGGAAGGTGCGCGGCTCGTTATAATAATAGGACAGGAAATTGTAGGTGGCGCCGATATAGTTCACGCCATCCACGATGTAGGTCTTGTCCGTCAGGTTGCGGACACCGGCGAAAAGCTGGATGTCCCCGTCCCGCATCGAAAAGGCCAGGCGGGCATTGGCGATGGTATAGGCGTCGCGGTGCAGCAGGGGGCTGTTCAGGATGTTGATGAAGGTGGCGGAGCGGTAGGCCACGTCGCCATCCAGTTCCAGCGCCCGGCCGTCGCCCAGCGGCAGCGTATAGTTCGCGTTCAGGCTGGCCGTGAATTTCGGAGCGTTGGGCAGCGTCTTGTCCGCGAAATCGCCGATGATCGGGTTGGTGAAGGAAGCGAACCTGTCACGGAACAGTGAAACCTGCCCCGACAGGGTCAACCCGTCGGTGACACGCCCCGTCAATTCCATTTCCGCCCCCCAGGAGGAATAGCGGCCGGCATTGGTGAAATAGGAGGTCGGGCTGGGCGGCGTGCCGACAAAGGCCAGCAGGTTGGTCTGGTAATCCTTGAAACGGTTGTAGAACAGGGCCGTGTTCAGGGTCAGCCGCCGGTCCAGATGGCTGGATTTGTAGCCCAGCTCATAGGTCTCGCTGGTTTCCGGGGTGTAGGGGGTCGCCACGGCGGCGTTCGCCGCGCGCGGGTTGAACCCGCCGCTCTTGAACCCCGTGCCATAGCTGGCATAGAGCATCTGGTCGGGCGTGAGCTTGTAGTCGAGGCCGATGCGCGGCAGCCAGCGTGACCAGCCGTCACCCAGATCATAGGCGAAATTGGCCGTGGGGAACACATCATTGACCAGACTGGACACGTAATCCTTCTTGTCGCGCGTGAAGCGCAGGCCGCCGCTGATCGACAGCCTGTCCGTCGCCTGCCAGACGGCGTTGAGATAGGCGGCATAGCTGCGGTTCTCCAGGTCCGTGGTCTGGATGTAATTGTTGGCGATCGGCACGTAGAAGCCGGGTGCGGCCTGATAGGGCAGCGTGTTGGGCACGCCGATCACCGATTGCGTATGTTCCTTGAAATAGTAGAGGCCGCCGACAAAGGACAGGTCCGGTCCGATCTCGAAATTCGTCTGGAATTCCTGGGAGAACTGGCTGGTCTCCTGGTCCTGGTTGGACGACATCAGCAGATAGGGGAAACTGTCGTAGTCGAACGCCTGCGCGAACTCCAGCTTGCGGTAGGAGGTGATCGACTTCACCTCCAGGCTGTCGCCCCGCCAGGCAAGCTGTCCATTGAAGCCGTAGCTGTCCTGGTCATTGCGCACGGGCGTGTCGGCCCGGCTCTCACGGGGGCGGAGCGGAAGCTGTGGCGTGAAGGGTGGGGTGTTGGGCGGAAAGGCCACCGCGACCATCGGCGTGGGGGCGGCCGGCGTGGACCGGTCACGCATGATGTCGAAGGTGACGCGCGCCGTCAGGCTGTCAGTCAGTTCGGCCAGCCCCGTCACCTGACCGCCGATATAATCGCGGTCCTGCAAATCCTTGCCCGTCAGCAGGTTGTCGACGAACCCGTCGCGGGTAACGCGCAGCATGCTGGCCCGGATGCCGGCACGATCCTCCACCAGCGGCACGTCCAGCGACGCCTTGCCTGAGAACAGGGATTTCGACCCGCCGGTCAGGGTGATCTGGCCGCCGGCCTCCGACAGGTCGGGGTCTCTTGTGTGGACCTTCAGGGCACCGCCGCTGGTGTTCTTGCCATAAAGCGTTCCCTGTGGGCCGCGCAGCACCTCCACACGGGCGATGTCCACCGTCTCGAACAGCGCGGCCTGGGCCCGGCCGATATAGGCGTCATCCAGGTAGATGCCCACGCCGGGATCGAACATGAACAACTGGTCGCTTTGCCCGACGCCGCGGATATAGACCGAGGCATTGTTGTTCGATCCGCCGAACGCATAGAAGGTGGCGTTGGGAATCTGTGACTGGATGTCGGCGATATTGGCGCTGAGCCGGCGGTCCAGTGTCTCTCCGCTGACCGCGGTGACCGCGACCGGCACATCCTGCAGCCGTTCGTTGACGCGCCGCGCCGTGACGATGATCTCCGCCAGCACATCCTCCTGCGCGTGCGCCGCAACGGGGCACAGGACCAGCGGCAGGGCCGCCACGCACAGATAACGGGCTTGTTTCACCATGACCTCCCTCGGGCTATTTATTTTGTCCAGAATACATAAACGATCGTTCGCATATATGTCAACGGGTCTGCATACGCCGGTGGTCGGATATCGAAAATCCTTGCGCAACTTCGGCTATCATCCCATGAATCAGGGCGTCCGGGCCTGTTCCCACAGGCTCCGATCAGCCTTTTGGGACCTGTTGCCGGGTCCCCCTGAACCGATCCGGTATCGCTGAGACGAGATGAAATCGCCGACCTCCCCCCGATCGACAGCATCGCGCCGGCAGAATGGGGCCGCCCCCCCGCCACGGGAAGCCGAAGATGGCGGCCCGGTCGATCGCCGGCGCAACAATTCGCGCGCGCAGATCAAGCGCATCGCTTCCGAACTGTTCTTCCGGCACGGTTATGAGGCGACATCCATCCGTACCATCGTCGATGCCTGCGGGCTGACCCCCGCTGCCTTCTACAATCATTTCGCCACGAAGGAGGCTCTGCTGCGGGAGATCGTGGAGGAGGGGCACGAGACGGTCGGCCGCATGATGGCGGACGCGCTGCAGGCCGCATCCGATGGCGCGGCCGATCGCCTGCGGGTCATCGTGGCGGCCTATGTGCGCTTCCATACGCATCATCAGGTTTTCGCCCTGGTTGCGAATGCCGAATATACCTCCCTGCCCGAGCCGCATCTGTCCGTGATGCGGGCGGAGCGCATCCGCCTGCGCCGGATCTTCGAGGAGGTCATCGAGGACGGGCAGCGCGCCGGTACCTTCGTGCTGCCGGCCGTCGGTACGGAATCCGCCGCCAAGATCGCCGCCATCGCCATCGGCGACATGTGCCTGCGCGTTGCCGAATGGTATCGTTCCAACGGCGCGCTCAGCAGCGGGGAGGTGGAGCGCGCCTATGCCGAATATGCCCTGCGCCTGGTGGGCGCCGGGGTCGCGTCAGCCTGACGCCGGTTCCGGCCGCAGGGTAAGGGGGGACGGCAGTGGGCGGGCCGTGGTGACGCGGATGGCGGAGGCCCCGTCGCCATCATGCACCCGGTTGTCGGCCACGATGCCAGCCGTGCCTGTGCCCAGGGGCGACATGTCGTTCAGGTTCGGGTCCAGATGGGGATAGTTGGCGCTTTGCACCTGCAGGCCCAGCCGGTGGCCGGTCCGCAGCCGCCAGGCGATGTCCCCCATGGGAATGGTGATGGCGACAGGCTGGTCCGGGACCAACGGTACTTCCCGGTCGAACCCTGCGCGATAGCGCAGCCGCAGCGTCCCGTCCGTGACGGGCAGCGTCGTTCCGTCCGGCGCGATGTCCAGCAGCCGGCAGACAACGTCCGTATCGACGCAAGAGGAGGAGAAGGTCAGGGCGGCCTCCACCGGCCCGATCAGGTCCAGGTCGGCCGGGACGGGCGGGGTGGCATAGCGCAGCAGGTCACCCCGCCCGTTCAGCCGGCGCTGGTCGATGGGACCCATGGCCAGCCCGCCCAGGCCCAGCGTGCGGCCGCCGACCGTAGGGGTTGGGTCGGCCGGGTCGTAGCGGTAGGCATGCTCCCCCGGACCGGACAGGGGGATATCGACCGTCACGGTGTCAGCGGGCGGCCAGGCCGCCGCATCGCGCCATTCCCCGGCATTGGCCAGGAAATAGCGCACGGGTGGGATCGCCACATCCGCCCCGTCCAGGTAGCGGCGGAAAAAGGCGATGTGCCGTTCGGCGATTCGCGCGCCGGCGCCGGAGGCGGCCAGCCCGAAATTCACCTCCCCATGCTGGGAAGGCAGATTGCCGCCATGGCTCCAGCAGCCCATGACCAGATGGGCATCGCCGCGGCCCAGCGCCCGTTGTTGCCGGAACATCGCCACCGTCGACTGCGCGAAGACATCGTACCAGCCGCCAATATGCAGGGTGGGTATATCGGTGATGTCCGGCAGGATGCGGGCAGCATTGGCCGGGTTGGCCAGATCGTCGAAGCGGATGGGAAAGCCCGGTAGCCGGAACAGCCCGATATCCCGCAAGGGCCGATGATCCATCAGCGCGCGCGGGTTCTGGGCGGCGCGCAGCACCTCGGCGACGGCGTCCTCGGGCAGGGGTGCGCCCGATGCCTGCCGGCGCTGCATCCAGTCCAGCGCCATGAACGCCACCCAGGACAGGATATGGTCCAGGCGGAAGCCGCCGCCCATCTCCACCTGCTCGCCCTGCGCAAAGGAGGCGATGGCCGGCGCGATGGCCCGCAGGTGCGGCGGTCGTCGGGCCGCCGTGACCAGTTGGGTGATCCCCAGATATGACGGGCCCGACATGCCGACGGCACCGGAACACCAGGGCTGGCAGGCGATCCATTCCACGCTGTCGTGACCGTCGTCGCCCTCCTGCTCCCACATCAGCGGCCTCCAGTCGCCTTCGGAACCGAAGCGGCCGCGCGTATCCTGCACGATGGCCGCGAATCCGGCCGCCGCCGTGTCCTGCGGCCGCAGGAAATCCGCATTGAAGGCGCGCCGGTCGTATGGCGTGCGGAACAGGATGGCCGATACCGGCCGGTCGGTGACAGGTCGCCAGATATCGGCGCGCAGCCGCACACCGTCCCGCATCGCCATCACCACATCGCGCTCGACCTGAAACCCGTCCATCGGCGGTTCTCCCTTTCTTTGATCCTTGCCGGGAAAAAGGCGTTTGACAACGTCATTTCCAGAATATACACAAACGATCGTTCATATAAATGAAAAAGCCGGCATGAAGGCGGGAGCCGCCGGCCACACGACCAACCTCAACCATTGAGGGTGACAGCAATGGCCATAGAGGCATCAATCATCGGGGTCGGGATGGCCAGACATGGCTATCGCGCCGACCAGGGCTGGCGGGATCTGATCTTCGAGGCGGGCAGCCGCGCCATCGCCGATGCCGGCATCGACCGCGCGGCCATCGGGGGCGGGCTGGTGTCCGTCACCTGCCCGGAGGCGTTCGAACAGCAAAATCTGGGGCCGCTGGCGGCTGAGGAACTGGGGCTGACCGGCGGTTCCTATGCCCAGGTGGTGGGCGCCTGCGCGGGGGGAACCATGGCCTTCCTGCATGGGGTGGACATGATCCGTTCGGGCCGCAGCGACTATGTCATCGTGATGGGCGTGGAGAAGATGTCCGACGTCTATTCCGTGTCCGACGCGCTGCTGTCCTATCCCGATCAGGATTTCGAGGCGCCGGCCGGGTTCGACTATGTCGACACCATGGCGCTGATGCATGCCCGCTACATGCAGAAATATGGTGCCACGCCGGAACAGGTCGCGGCCTTCGTGCGGCAGGACCGCTGGTACGCGGCCCGCAATCCCAATGCCATCGATTACCGCCGGCCCGCCCTGTCCATGGATGACATCATGGGGTCCGGCTGGGCATCCCGGCCCATCACGCGGGCGGAATGCGCCAGGGGCTGCGACGGGGCGGCGGCGCTGGTGTTGTCGCGCGCCACCGCCGGCCACCGCCGCGCCATCCGCGTGGCCGGCGTGGCGGCGGCCACCGGCCCCAACGCCATGGGGGCCAAGTTCGGCGCCTGGCCGGGGGGCGAGGATATCGCCGAGGCGGTGCCCACGGCACTGGCGGCCCAGCGCGCCTATCGCGCGGCGGGCATCGGTGCCGGCGATGTCGATCTGGCCCAGGTGCATGATTGCTTCAGCGTGATGGGATCGCTGCACTTGGAAGGGCTGGGCATCTTCCCGCGGGGGGAGGCGGCGCGCGCCGTCGCGGCGGGGGAGACCGCACCCGGCGGCCATTGCCCCACCAACACCGATGGCGGGCGCATCGGCCTGGGCCATCCCACGGGTGCCACCGGCATCAGCATCCTGTGCGAGACGGCGACCCAGCTTCGCGGGGAGGCCGGGGAACGGCAGATCGCCGACGCCCGGATCGGGGTGGCCCAGTCGATGGGCGGGAACAACGCGCTTTCCGCCGTCGCCGTGCTGACAGGAACCTGACCATGACACAGATGACCACTGCCCGCCCTGTCGTGGCCGGCCCGGCGCGGGCCTGGCGGACAAGGGCCGCCCGCTATGCCCTGACGGGCAGCCATTGCCGGCAATGCCAGGCCTATGCCTTCCCGCCTGCCCGCCGCTGCTTGCAATGCGACGGCACGCCCGAGCCGCATGCCTTCTCCGGCCAGGGTCGGATCGTCTGTCTGGCGGAGGATCACTCGCCGCTGGCGGGCCATGGGGGCCGGTCGCGCCGTCCCTTCGCCATGATCGCCCTGAAGGAGGGACCGGTGCTGATGGCCGAAATCGTCGATGCCGAATATGAGGAGCTGTCCCCCGACCAGCCCGTGGAAATGGTGGTCCGTAAATGGCGGCCAGAGCAGTCGGGCCTGCCGCTCTATGGTTTCAAGTTCAAGGTGGCGTCATGAGCCGGCCGGTGGGGATTATCGATATGTCCTTCGCCGCCCCGGCTGGCCGGCTGGCCACGACGGATATCGAGGCTGTCTGGCAATCGGCGTCGGCTGCCAGGACGGGGGTGAGGGAGCGCACGGTGCTGGACGCCGATGCCGATGTCATCACCCTGGCGGCAGAGGCGGGGCGTAACCTCGCCCCCCTGCCGGCACCGGTCGGGGCCGTGTTCTTCGGCACGCAGACCTCGCCCTTCCTGTCCCGGTCAGCGGCCGCCATCCTGGCGGACATGCTGGGGCTGACGCCGGCGGTCTTCGCCACGGATGTGCAGTTCGCAACCAGGTCCGGCACGGCGGCGCTGGCCCTGGCCATCGCCTGGGTGAAGGCCGGCCTGTCCGACCGGGCGCTGGCCGTCGGCGCCGACGCGCTGTGCCTGCACGCTGCCCCCGGCGACCCGCTGGAGATGACGGCCGGGGCGGGGGCCGTGTGCGTGCTGGTCGGCACCGAAAACGTGGCGGCGCGGTTCGAGGCGCTGGCCTCCACCGCGTCCGATCTGGCCGACGGGTTCCGGTTGCAGGGTGACGATTACCTGCGTACCGGCGGTGCCGGTCTTGCCGGCAGCGGCCTGGGCGACATGCGGCATATGGGCGGGGCCTGGACGGCGCTGGGCCGCAGGCTGGACGCGGATGCCCGCTTCGATGCCGTCGCGGTACAGCAGCCCGACGGCCGGGCTGCCGACAGGCTGGCCAAGGCCCTGAAGATCGACCCGGCCCTGGTCGGCGGCGGTGCCATAGCGCCGATGCTGGGCGATTTGGGATCGGCCTCGCCGCTGGCGGCGCTGCTGCTGTCGCTGGAGGGGCGGCAGCCGGGTGACAGGGTCGGGCTTCTGTCCTATGGCGCCGGGGCGGGGTCGGATGCCATGTCCTTCATCGTGGACCGGCCGCTGGATGCCGGATCGGTGCGCCGCGCCATCGCGGGGCGGCGGCCCGTGGATTATGCCACGGCCGTCCGCCGTGAAGGACGCTACCGCACGCATCAGCATCCGCTGGGTGTATTCGAATGAGCGCGGTGATCCCCAACGGCCGCCCGGCCGTGGTCACCGGGGCCGCGCGCGGCATCGGCCGGGCCGTGGCGGAACGGCTGGCGGCCCAGGGCACGCCGCTGCTGCTGGTCGACCGCGATGGTCCAGGCCTGCTGGAAAGTGCGGATCTTTGCCGGCAGGCGGGGCTGGTCGTGGAAACGCTGGTCGCCGACCTGCGCGACCGTGAGGCACCGGCACGCATCGCCGATGCCGCCCGCCGGGCCCATGGCGGCGTTGCCGTGCTGGTCAACAATGCCGGGATCGAGTTCCGGGGCGACATCCGGGCCCATGATGACGAGATATGGGATCGCGTGCTGGACATCAACCTGTCCGCCGCCTTCCGGCTGGTGCGGGCGCTGGCCGATGATCTGGCGGCGGCACCGGGCGGGGCGATTGTCAATCTGGCCTCGGTGGCGGTCGTCGGCTTCGCCGGGCAGGCCGCCTATGACGCCTCCAAAGGGGGGCTGGCCACGTTGACGCGCTCGCTCGCCATGGAGCTGGGTCCCCGGGGTGTTCGCGCCAATGCCGTGGCGCCGGGCTTCATCGACACACAGATGCTGCGCGATACGCCCGATCTGGCCGGGATGGCGGAACGGTTCGCCAGCACCCTGCCGGCAGGCAGGCTGGGCACGGCGGCGGAGGTTGCCTCTGCTGTCACCTGGCTGGCCTCGCCCCGCGCCTCCTACGTGACGGGGCACACCTTGTTCGTCGATGGGGGATGGATGCGGCGATGATGGACATGGGAGAGGACATGAAGGGCCGGCCCGTTCTGGTGACGGGGGCGGCGCGCGGCATCGGCCTTGCCATCGCCCGCGCCTTCGGCCGCCGGGGGGCCCGCGTCGCGGTCAATGACCGGGGGGAGGACGCGGCTGCGGCGGCGGCATCCCTGCTGCGTGGCGAAGGGCTGGATGCATTCGCCGTTGCCGGCGATGTCGCCGACGAGGCGGCCTGTGTCGCCATCGTCGCGGCGGCCTGTGACGGTGATGGGGGGTTGGCCGCCCTGGTCAACAATGCCGCCATCGGCCGGATGGCCCCGCTGGCCGATCACCGGCGCGGCTATTGGGACAAGGTGCTGGCCGTCAATCTGCTGGCCCCGTTCCAGCTTGTCCGCGCCGCGGAGGCGGCGCTGGTCCGGGCCGGCGGGGCCGTCGTGAACATCGCGTCTGCCGCCGCCTATGGCATGCACAACCAGTATTCCTACGACGTCTCCAAGGGCGGGCTGATCACGCTGGGCCGGTCGCTGGCGCTGGAACTGGGGCCGCGCGGGGTGCGCGTCAACAGCGTGTGCCCCGGCTATGTCGATACCGACATGCTGCGGGCCGATGACGGCCTGCGGCAGCAGGCGGAGAAGATGGCACGGAGCCTGCCGCTGCGGCGGCTGGCCCGGCCGGATGAGATCGCGGAGGCCGTGGTCTGGCTGGCGTCGGATGACGCCGCCTATGTCACGGGCCACGCGCTTTTCGTGGATGGAGGCTGGATCAGGCCATGACAACAGACAATCAGTTGAACGGGCAGTTGAACGGGCAAACCGTGCTGGTCACGGGTGCTGCCGGGGGCATCGGTACGGCGATGGCGCGTGTGCTGGCGGCGCGGGGTGCCCGTCTGCTGCTCACCGATCATGACGGGGAGCGGCTGGAGGCGCTGGCAGACGGAATGAACGCCGCGCATTTCTCCGCCGATCTGCGCGACCGTGACCAGATCGCGGCGCTGATGGAATGGGCGCATGGCCAGGGCGTCGATGCCCTGGTCAACAATGCCGGCATCGTCAGCAAGGCGAAGCTGGCGACCTTCCCCGACAGCGACTGGGACCGGGTGATCGAGATCAACCTGACGTCACTGCACCTGCTGACCAAACATTTCGCGGCCGGCCGCATCGCGCGGGGCGGGGGTGGCGGCATCGTCAATATCGCGTCCATGTCCTACAAGGGCATGACGCAGCAGGTAGCCTATGTCGCGTCCAAGGGGGGTGTCGTTTCCCTGACCAAGGCGGCGGCGCTTGAACTGGCCCGCCACGGCATCCGGGCCAACGCCGTGGCGCCGGGCATGACGGAAACCGACATGACCAACCCGGCCGATGGCAGCCAGGACAGCCTGCGCGACCGCATGCTGGCGCAGATCCCGCTGCGCCGCTACGCAAGGCCGGAGGAGATCGCCGCCGTCGTCGCCTTCCTGCTGTCGCCCGACGCCGCCTATATCACGGGCGAAGTCATCCATGTCTCAGGCGGGGCGAGGCTTTGATGACGCGGGACTTCACGGGCAAGACCTGTCTGGTCACGGGGGCGGCGGGGGAGATCGGGCAAGCCACGGCCCGGTTGCTGCGGGCGGGAGGTGCCAGATTGTGCCTGACCGACCGGCTTTTGGACCCCATCGCCGCCCTGGCGTCAGACCTGGACCCGTCGGGGGCGGAGGTGGTGGCCATCGCCTGCAACCAGACGGAGGCGGGTGATGTCGACCTGCTGTTCGCTACCCTGGCGGAGAGGCTGGGCGGGCTGGACGGTGCCTTCATCAATGCCGGTATCGGCCGCTATGGCGCGCTGCTTGAGGTGACGGCGGCGGACTGGCAGCGGCATGTCGATGTCAACCTGACGGGCAGCTTCCTGATTGCCCAGGGGGCCGCGCGGCTGATCGCGAAGGGTGCGCGCGGCGGGGCGCTGGTCTTCAACGCTTCCACGGCGGCGGCGCACGCGGCGGAACTGTTCGGGGCCTATGGTGCCTCGAAGGCCGGGCTGCGCATGCTGTCGCGGACGCTTGCCGGCGAGCTGGGTCATCACGGCATCCGGTCCAACCTGATCATGCCGGGGGTGATCACCACCCGCATGACCTCGGGTCTGCTGGCCGATCCCGGCATCAACGGCGATGTCGTGGCGGAAACGCCGCTGGGCCGGCTGGGCCGGCCGGAGGATGTGGCCGAACTGGCCGCCTTCCTGCTGGGCGACCGCGCCGCTTTCATCACGGGGGCGGAGATCCTTATCGATGGCGGCCAGACCCTGCACGGCTATCCCCGCTGGTTCAGCCGTGCCCCCGATGACGCCCCCAACCAATGGAGCCTTCATGCAAAACGCGGATGAAGCCGTCCTTCTCCAGCGCCGCGATGGCGGGGTGCTGTGGCTGACCATGAACCGGCCGGCGGCGCTGAACGCCATCGACCGGGAACTGGGCCTGGACCTGCTGCGCGCCTTCCGGTCGGCCGAACAGGACGGGACGGTGCGGGCCATCGTGCTGACCGGGGCCGGCCGTGCCTTCTGCGCCGGCGATGATATCGCGGGGCTGAAGGCCTTCCTGGATGGCGACATGGACCATCCGCGCGCCGCCGTCGATCCGGCCGACCGGTCCAGCCTCTACATGCGGGTGGCGGCCCTGATCACCCGCTGTCCCAAGCCGGTGATCGCGGCTGTCAACGGCCCGGCCTTCGGTGCTGGCACGGAACTGGCCTGTGCCGCCGACATCCGCTGCATGGCCCGGTCGGCGCGGATGGGCAGCGGCCTGGTCCGCATCGCGCAGGTAGGCAATGCCGCCTATCTGGGCCATGTGGTCGGCCATGCACGCGCCTTCGAGATTTTTGCCACGGGTCGCGCCGTCGATCCGGTGGAGGCATGCTCCATCGGTCTGGCCAGCCATGTGTTCGAGGATGCGGAATTCACCGACCGCGTCGGGCAACTGGCGCGGCAACTGGCGGACGGACCGACCCGCGTCATCGCCATGCAGAAGCGGTTGCTGGGCGCGTCGCGTGGACGCGGGCTGGACGAACGCGCGGCACTCCAGGAAGCTGCGCATCAGCGCTGCTTTTTCGAGGCCGGGGACGCGCGGGAGGGTGCGCGCGCCTTCATCGACAAGCGTCCGGCCGCCTTCAAGGGAACCTGACGAGATGAACGATTGGAGCTGGACCGACCCGGCCGTCCCCGACCGCGACAGGATCGTGCTGCGATATGTGCTGGAACGCTGGGCGGCGGAACGGCCGGACCAGACCTATGCGGTCTTTCCCGGCGGTGCGCGCTGGAGCTTCAGGGAGACGGCCGACCGTGCCCGGCGGTTCGCCACCGGGCTGGCCCGGCTGGGCGTGGGGCGCGGCGATCGGGTGATGTCCTGGCTGCCCAATGGTCCGGATGCGCTCTGCACCTGGTTCGGGGCCAACTGGCTGGGGGCCGTCTATACGCCCATCAACACGGCCTATAAGGGATCGTTGCTGCGCAATGCCATCGACATCGCCCGGCCCCGCGTCCTGGTCTGCCATTCCAGCCTGGCGCCGCGCCTGGCCGATGTGGGGCTGGACCCGGCGGTCAGGGTCGTGCTGATCGACGCGGTAGGGGATGAAGGCCCGCACCGGGGCCGGTCGAGCCTGGATGGCGACATCGATGAAGCTTTGCTGCGGCTGGCGACGCCGATCGAGCCGTGGGATGAGCAGGCCATCATCTACACCTCGGGCACCACCGGCCCGTCCAAGGGGGTGCTGAGTTCCTATTGCCATGGCGCCACGGCGGCACTGGCCGCGTTCGAGGATGTCGATGCAGAGGGGTTGCGCTATCTGATTACCCTGCCGCTGTTCCATGCCGGCGGCACCATTGGCACCATCGGCACGCTGCTGCTGGGCCGGTCCATCGCCCTGCCCGAACGGTTCGAGACGGCGCGGTTCTGGGACATGGTGCGGCAGACGGGGTCCACCTGCTGCACGCTGCTGGGCGCCATGGCCACCTTCCTGGTGAAGCAACCGCCGGATGCGGGTGACCGCGACCATGGTCTGCGCTGGGCCTATATCCTGCCGCATGGCACCGCCGCGCGGGATTTCGCGGCGCGGTTCGGCGTGGCAACCCGCACCTTGTTCAACATGACGGAGATTGCGGTTCCCATCCTGTCCCCCCTGAACCCGGCCGATGCCGAAAGCTGTGGCCGGGCGCGGGCCGGTGTGACCCTGCGGGTGGCCGACGCCCATGACCGGCCGGTGGCGGCGGGGGAGGTGGGGGAACTGCTGATCCGGCCGGACCGTCCCTGGTCGCTCTCGCACGGCTATGCCGACAACCCGACGGCGACGGCGTCGGCCTGGCGCAATGGCTGGTTCCACACGGGCGACCTGTTCCGCCAGTCGGACGACGGCGAGTTCTATTTCGTGGACCGGGCCAAGGATGCCATCCGCCGGCGGGGGGAGAACATCTCCTCCTACGAGGTGGAGCGCGAATGCCTGTCGCACGCGGCGGTGCGCGAGGCGGCGGCCTATGCGGTGGCCAGCGACTATGGCGAGGACGAGGTGATGGTGGCGCTGTCGCCGGCACCCGGCCATGCGATCGACCCGTTCGCGGTGATCGCCCATCTGCGCGACCGCATGCCCTATTACATGGTGCCGCGCTTCATTCGGGTCATGGCCGAACTGCCCAAGACGCCGACGGCCAAGATCCAGAAGCCCGACCTGCGGGCCGAGGGGCGCACGCCCGACACCTGGGACCGCGAGGCCCATGGGCTGATCATCAAGGGGGAGAGGATCGGTGGCTGAACGGCCCGTGATCGATATCTGTGCCGTGCATGGCGACCGGGAGGTGTGGGAAGCCTACCTGACCGGCTTCGCCCTTGCGGCACCCGACTATCTGCGGCGCTTCTCCGCCCCCCTGGCGCGGCGCGCCGGGGTGGAGGAGGGCGATTATCTGCGCCGTCTGGCGGCAGACCCGCTGGCGGCGGTCCATCATCTGATCGATGCCGGCACCGGCTTCGACATCGCCGACGAGACCTATATCGAGCGTCTGCGGGCGGCCGGTATCGGCCATCAGGTGCTGCACGGCTTTCCCTGGCGCGGGCGCGGCGGGGTGGATGCCAACCGGTCGATCGCGGCGCTGGCGGCCAAGGCGCCGGACCTGCTGACCGCCTGGACCGGCGTGTCGCTGCGGGCACCGGCCCAGGCGGCGCGCGAGATGGAAAGGGCGGCGGCGGAATGGAACATGCGCGGCGTCTCCGTCTCCCCCTTCTGGGAGGGTGTGTGCGCGTCGGACCGCAGCCTGGACCCGATCTATCGCACGGCCAGCCGGCTGGGCTTGCCGGTCTGGATCCATGCCGGGCAGAATTTCAACAATACGCTGCCCCTGGATATTTCTGATGTCCGGCATATCGACCGGGTGGCAGCCGCCTTTCCCGATCTGCGTATCGTGATCGGTCATGGCGGCTGGCCGTGGATGGCGGATAGCGTGGCCATCCTGCAAAGGCATGCCAACGTCTGTCTGGAATTTTCCAGCCACCGGCCCCGCTTCATGGCGCGTGCCGGATCGGGCTGGGAAGGGGTGCTGCTGCAGGCGGGCGGCGCCCTGCGGGGCCGGGTGATGTTCGGGTCCGCCTTCTGGGTGTCGCGGCTGGACGCGGCGGCCCTGGCGGCGGAGGTGGCGGACCTGCCCCTGCCGGACGGGGTGGCCGATGAATGGCTGCACGGCAATGCCGCGCGGCTGCTGGCCGGGGCCGGCCGGCCGCTTTGATTGACAGGGATGGCGCGGTGGCGGCGGGTGCGCGGATGCGCCTGCGGACCCTGGTGCCTGCCGATGGAGGATGTGAGATGGCAGAGGCTTATATCGTGGACGCGGTTCGCACGGCCGGCGGGCGGCGGGGCGGGCGTCTGAAGGACTGGCATCCCGCCGACCTGGGCGCCGCCGTTCTGGACGCGCTGGTGGACCGCACGGGCGTGGACCCCGCCGCCATCGATGATGTGATCATGGGCTGCGTCAGCCAGGTGGGGCAGCAGAGCTTCCATATCGGGCGCAATTGCGTCCTGGCGTCGAAGCTGCCGGCCAGCGTTCCGGCCGTCAATATCGACCGGCAATGCGGTTCCTCCCAGCAATCGGTGCATTTCGCGGCCCAGGCGGTGATGTCGGGCACGCAGGATCTGGTCATCGCGGCGGGCGTGGAATCCATGACGCGGGTGCCCATGCTGACGGCCACCACCCTGGCCGAGGCCCATGGCTATGGCTCCCCCTGGAGCGACAGCATCCGCGCGCGCTTTGGCGTTGACGCCTTCAGCCAGTTCACGGGGGCTGAGATGATGGCCGAACGCCACGGCATCGGCCGGGCGCAACTGGATGCGTTCGCCGTGGACAGCCATCGCAAGGCCGCACAGGCCACGGCGGCGGGGGCCTTCACGCGCGAGATCATCCCCCTTCCGGTCACCGGCCCCGACGGAACGGCCGAATTGCATGCCCGTGACGAAGGGGTGCGCGCCGATGCCAGCCTGGAAGGGGTGGCGGGGGTGAAGACCCTGACGCCGGGCGGCACGGTGACGGCCGCCAATGCCAGCCAGATTTGCGACGGGGCCGCCGGCTTGCTGATTGCCAGCGGCGCGGCGCTGAAGACGCATGGCCTGACGCCGCTGGCCCGCATCCGCCATCTCTGCGTCACGGCCGGCGATCCCGTCATCATGCTGGAGGAACCGATTCATGCCGCGCGCAAGGCGCTGCAGCGGGCCGGCCTGTCCATCGATGATATCGACCTGTTCGAGGTGAACGAGGCCTTTGCCGTGGTGCCGCTGGCCTGGCTGGCGGCGACGGGGGCCGACCCTGCCCGCCTGAACGTCAATGGCGGCTCCATCGCGCTTGGCCATCCGCTGGGCGCCACGGGGGCCAAGCTGATGGCCACGCTGGTCCATGCGCTTGCCGCGCGGAGCGGACGGCGGGGGCTGCTGACCATGTGCGAGGCGGGCGGTATCGCCAACGTCACCATCATCGAAGCGATGTGAGGATCAGACATGGAACTGAAGGACATCGCCGCCATCGTCACGGGCGGCGCCTCGGGACTGGGCGCGGCGACGGTGCGGCGGCTGGCGGCCGGCGGCGCCCGGGTGGCCATCCTGGACCTGAACGACGCGCTGGGCACCGATCTGGCCGCTGAGGTGGGGGGCGCCTATTTCAAGACAGACGTCACCGATGACGATGGTGTCGACGCCGCCCTGACGGCGGCGGAGGGGCTGCACGGCACGGCGCGCATCCTGGTCAACTGCGCCGGGATCGGGCCGCCCATCAAGACCGTGGACCGGCACGGCACGCCGCATCCGCTGGCGGATTTCCGGCGCATCATCGACATCAACCTTGTCGGCAGCTTCAACCTGCTGTCGAAGGCTGCGGCGCGGCTGGCCGGTGCCGATCCCATCGGGGAGGAGCGGGGCGTCATCATCAACACTGCGTCCGTCGCCGCCTTTGATGGACAGATGGGGCAGGTGGCCTATGCCGCGTCGAAGGGCGGCATCGTCGGGCTGACACTGCCGGCGGCGCGCGACCTGGCCCCACTGGCCATCCGCGTCGTGACCATCGCCCCCGGCCTGTTCCTGACGCCGCTGCTGGCCAGCCTGCCGGCGGCGGCACAGGAATCGCTGGGACGGCAGGTGCCGTTCCCGCCGCGCCTGGGCGATCCGGCCGAATATGCGCAGATGGTGGAAAGCATCATCCGCAACCCGATGCTGAACGGCGAGACGATCCGCCTGGACGGCGCCATCCGCATGGCACCCCGCTGAGCGGCAGGGAATGACAAGAACAGGGAGGAAACCCATGGACCGCGATTCCGCCATACCCGCCGCAGGGGATGCCGACGGCCACGGAACGCCCGGATACAGGGCACTGGTGCTTGCCATGCTGCTGCTGGTCTACATCTTCAACTTCATCGACCGCCAGATCCTGGGCATCCTGGCCGTGCCGGTGAAGGCCGAGTTGGGGTTGAGCGACACGCAGCTGGGGCTGCTGGGCGGTATCGCCTTCGCGCTGCTCTATTCCACGGCGGCGGTGCCGCTGGGCTGGCTGGCCGATCGGACCAGCCGTACCTGGGTGATCACCGGCGCCCTGGTCGTCTGGAGCGGTTTCACGGCGCTGTGCGGGGTGGCGCAGAATTTCTGGACGCTGTTCCTGTGCCGGCTGGGGGTGGGTGTGGGCGAGGCGGGGGGCGTGGCCCCGTCCTTCTCCCTGATCAGCAGCTATTTCCCGGCCCGGCAGCGGGCCCGGGCGCTGGCGGTCTATTCGCTGGGCATTCCCATCGGGTCGGCGCTGGGCGTGCTGTTCGGCGGCTATATCGCGGCGCATATCGACTGGCGGGCGGCCTTCATCGTGGTCGGTCTGGCCGGTGTCCTGCTGGCCCCCCTGTTCCGGCTGGTGGTGCGCGAACCACGCCAGCGCCAGGCGGCGACGGCTGTCGCCGCCGACCTGCGGCTGGGTCCCGTGCTGGCGACGCTGGCGCGCAAGCCCAGCTTCTGGCTGCTGGCCTTCGGGGCCGCGTCCAGTTCCATCGTGGGCTATGGGCTTGCCTTCTGGGTGCCATCCGTCCTGCAGCGCAGCTTCGGCCTGGACCTTGTCGGCACCTCGCAATTCCTGGGCGCCCTGCTGGCGGCGGGGGGCATCGCCGGCGTGATGCTGGGCGGCGTGCTGGGTGACAGGGTGGGGGCCGGGAACCGCCGGGCGCTCGCCCTGCTTCCCGCCCTGTCCTTCCTGGTCGCCGTGCCGCTTTTCACCATGGGCATCATGTCGCAGACCTTGTCGTGGGGCATGTTCCTGCTGATGCTGGTGCCCATGGCATTGGGTTATGTCTGGCTGGCGCCGGTCATCTCTGCCGTGCAGCATCTGGTGCATCCGCGCATGCGGGCGACGGCGGTGGCCAGTTTCCTGTTCATCAACAATCTGCTGGGTCCGGGGCTGGGCACCTTCATCCTGGGCTGGATGTCCGACCTGCTGCTGCCGCTTTATCCGCAGGACGGCCTGCGTTATGCCATGCTGTTGAGCCTTGGTTTCTACCTGCTGGCGGCCCTGCTGATGGCGCTGGCCGCGCGCACCCTGCCACGGGATTGGGTGGAATAGCGCCCAAGGGGCACAGACCATGAGTGGCGATTTTTTCGGAGAAAGGCTGGAAGGCGATGTAGCACCTGCTTATTGAAAAACATCCTCACTAAAATTTGCATGGACGTTATTCAGGATAGATTGTCCGCATGACCCTTGAGGTTCTGTCAAAAACCTTACATTAATGCGTGGTAAGCCGGTTCAGATCGGGTCTATGTAGGGTGGATCTTTTCCGGGGGCGAATGGTAATTATATTATTGCGATAGGTGCATGGTTGAAAAATTTTCGCACCAACGGAATTTTAGCCATTACAGTCCTGATCTCGGCTGTATCCGATCCGGCGATGGCGCAGGATGCTGGTCAGATATTGCGTGATGTGGAGCGTAATCTTCCACGCAACGAGCCAGCCGCTCCCTCTCTGCCTTCCCTTGCTCCCCCCGCACCGGAAGCCGAATTTCTGAAAGAGGGAGAGACGGTCCGCGTAACTGGTTTTCGAATTGTTTCGACCCTGATTCCGGAGCAGGAACTGCAGGCACAGTTGACGTCCTATATCGGGCGTGACTGCACCTTGGGCGATCTGCGTGAAGCGGCAGCGAAGATCGCCCGGTATTACAGCAAGCATGACTATCTCGCGCGGGCGGTGCTGCCCAGTCAGACGCTGGAGAATGGTATTGTCACCATCCAGGTGCTGGAAGCCCGCGTGGGTCGGGTGCTGATCGATCCCAGCAGCAATACCCGTCTGGACCCGGACCGGGCCGCCGCTTTCATCCATGCGCAGAATGCCGCCGGGGAGCCGCTGCGGCCGAGCGCGATTGCCGAGGGCGTGTCCAACCTGACGCAGATCCCCGGCATGCAAGCCCTGGGTGTGCTGGACGCGGGGGAGCAGGATGGCACGACCGATGTTCGCCTGAAACTGCTGGAACCCAAGCCGGTGAACACAACCCTGCTGGTCGATAACAGTTCGGTCCGCGAAATCGGTGATGTCCGTGCCCTGGGCATGATGACAGTATCGAACACACTTGGTGTCGGGGAACAGCTCGCACTGACCGGCCAGATCACCAAATCCTCCCGCTACATGCAGGTGTTGGTAGGCGCGCCGGTGATGGACGGCGCGTATTGGTTTGAAGCCATGGCTGGCGCCCTGCGGTACGAGGTCGACAGGAAGTATAATGCTGCGACGCCGAAGGGCGATGCGCAGACGGTGGCGTTGAATGTGCGCTGGCTGGGGCTGCGGACTTCGTCGGATCCGGTCAATTTTGCGCTGGGTGCCGAACATAAATGGACCAATGACCGGGTGGCCGGCCTGGAATCTTCCGATAATGGAGTGGCGGCGGTTACGTTTGCCGCCCATCGCCGCATGCGTGACGCCTGGATGGGCGGTGGGGCCTTTGTCCTGGATGGACAGGTGAAGGCGGGTTTTGTCGATTTGTCCGGAAACCGTACCAACAAGGAATTCGACAAGGCCACTGCCCGTACCCAGGGCTATTATGGCAAGGCCAACTTTTCGGTGGCGCGGTTTCAGAACCTGTGGACCGATGGTGATGCCCGCATCACGCTGTCGGCCCAGGTGGCCACGCGCAATCTGAACAGTGCCGAACAGTTCACCCTGGGGGGGATTGGCGGTGTGCGTGCCTATCCTGTCAATGTGGGCAATGGTGACCAGGGTGCCTTGCTGAATGTCGAGTTTGGCCACCGCGTCACCAATGATCTGCGCCTGTCGGTACACTGGGACGCTGGTGTCATCGAACAGCACAAGAACACCTGGGATGGGTGGCAGGATCTTTCCTCTCCACATAATCAGTATGTGTTGCAGGGGGTTGGCGCAGAGGTGCAATGGACGCCGTTCCGCAATGTTCAGGCGCGGGCCTCTGTTTCGCATCATGTCGGCAATGATGGCAGCCGGCGCGTAACCAGTGCGGACTTGGATAGCCGGCGGAGAGACCTGCGGGCCTGGGTTCAAATGGTCGTGACGGTGTAAGGAGCGGATGATGAAGACCGGCCCGGCCCCCCGCATCCGCCCCGTTCTGCGCTCCCGCCTGTTGCTCTGCACGGCCATGCTGTCAGTGGCACAGGCGCTTACGCTGCAGGCCATGGCCGGTTCTGCGGCGCCTGATGCGCTGCCCACGGGCGGACAGGTACAGTCCGGTGTCGCCAGCATCACCACGTCCGGCGCGGTGATGAATGTCCAGCAGACAACGGACAAGGCCATCATCAGTTGGCAGCAGTTCAATGTCGGCTCCGGCGCGTATGTGCATTTCCAGCAGCCCGATGCCCAGTCGATGACGCTGAACCGGGTGCGCGGTGCCGGACAATCATTCATCGACGGGATGATCACCGCCCCCGGCACGGTCATCCTGGTCAATCCCAACGGGGTCGTGTTCGGCAGTGGTGCCACGGTCGATGTGGGCGGCCTTGTCGCTTCTACCCTGGACATTGCCAATGAGGATTTCGAGAAGGGCCACCTTGCCTTCGGTCGGGGCGGCTCCGATGGCGCCATTGTCAACGAAGGCAGTCTGAAGGCGCGTGGGGGTTCCGTTGTTCTGCTGGCCTCGCAGATCACCAACCGTGGCCTGATCCGGGCGGAACTGGGATCGGTCATCCTGGCAGCAGGCGAGACGGTGACTCTGACGCCGGATGGCGGGGTCCCGCTGAAGGTCGAGGCATCGCTGCTGCGGGCGGAAATCGAGGCCGGTGGCATCATCCAGTCGACGGGTGGTGCCATCTATCTGACCGCGGAGGCATTGAACCGTGTCAATGCCGGTGTGATCAAGGCGACCGGCGTGATGGAAGCCACCGGCCTGTCCTCAAAGGGTGGCCAACTGGTGCTGGAGGGCAGCGGCCCCATCACTTTGCAGGGCGCCACGCTGACGGCCAGCGGCGCTGCGGGCGGCGGTACCGTCCTGGTCGGGCGGGCCGATACCGCCTCCGTCACCATGGATGCCCAAAGCCGCATCGATGCGTCCGCTACCGACACCGGCAAGGGGGGCACAGTCATCGTCAACAGCGAGGACACCCATGTACAGGGTGTACTGCTGGCCCGTGGCGGGGCGCTGTGGGGTGACGGTGGTTTTGTCGAGACGTCGGGCCATGAATTGGCGTTCGATGGGGTGCGGGTTGATGTCGGGGCGCCAAAGGGCAAGGGCGGTTCCTGGCTGCTGGACCCGTTTGATCTGACTGTTAACGCAGCCTATGCCGCGGCCATTCAATCGGCCCTGGCTATGGGCAGCGTGACGCTGCAGACCACCAATACCAGCGTGACCAGCACCGGAGTGGCAGCAGGCGGTACTACCAATGCCAGCGGTAATGGCGATATTTTTATCAATTCCGGTATTACCTGGACCTCGGCCAATTCCCTGACGCTGGACGCCTATCGTGGCGTCACTGTCAATGCCGCCATGTCCGGCAGCAGCCTGTCGGTTGTCACCAATAATGGTGGTACCGGCGGGCGCTTTGCCGCCAACGCCCCGGTGGATCTGACGACGGGCCTGGACATCAATGGTACCGCCTATACGATGATCACGTCGGCGGCGGACTTGGCAGCCATCAGTGCGACGGGTTCCTATGCCCTGGCCAGCAACCTGACGCTGTCCGGCGCCTGGACGCCCATCGGGTTTAACAGCACCGGCGCCAACGCCACGCCTACATTTGCCTTTGGGGGCACGCTGGAAGGGCTGGGCCACACAATCAGCGGGCTGACCCTGAGCCAGGCCGGCTGGTCCAATATCGGGCTGTTCAGTTCCGTCGGCAGTACCGGGTCGCTGGCCAATCTGGTGCTGACCGGCGCCACCATCAGTGGTGGGGTGCCGACGTCGGCCACGACGGCCTGGGGTTTCCTGTCCGGGCGGATGTCCGGCACCGTTTTCAACAGTTCCGTCAATGGTACCATATCGGGTTCCCGCCTTGTTGGCCTGGGGGGGCTGGTGGGTGTGCTGAATGGCGGCACCATCCTTAACAGCAACGCCACGATCACATCGGCAAACGGCTCCGGCATATCAGCCATGGGTGGTCTGGCCGGGCAGGCCACGGCCAATTCCTACATCAGCGACAGTTACGCCAATATCAGCTTCGTCCTTGGCGTGTCGAATGTGCGCGTCGGCGGGGTGGCGGGCGACGCCAATGTACTGACCGTACTTAATTCCTACTCCACCGGTACGATTACCGCCACCACCAGCACCAGCAGTTTGACGCAGTATATTGGCGGGCTGGTCGGGATCAACACCAACGGCACGATCGCCAACGCCAATTCAGCGGTCAATATCGGGCTCCAGAATGCGTCAACCCGCATTGGCGGCTTGGTCGGCAGCAGTTCAGGTCTTATCACCAACTCTTATGCGACGGGGAATATCACCCTTGGCGGCACCGGCAACCAGTATGTTGGTGGCTTGGTTGGCGTCAATTCCCAGACAACCGCCACCGTTGTCAGTGCCCGGGTTTTCAACAGCTATGCGACCGGCGATATCGCGGTTGGTAACCCGGCGGCAACTGTGGCCTCCGCGCAATATGTCGGGGGGCTTGCCGGGCATATGCAGAATGGCATTGTCAGCGGCAGCTTTGCCTCTGGCACCGTTTCGGTTGGTCGTTCCGCCACCTATGTCGGCGGGCTGGTCGGATCGGCAGAGGCCTTTAACCTGACTTCATCGTCGGTGCTGGGTAGCTTTGCCACCGGGCAGGTTATTGGGGGCTCCGTCTCCAGCAATGTCGGCGGGCTGATGGGGCGTGTCTTTGGCAGCATCCTCATCGGGGCCTATTCGACCGGCAGTGTGACGGCCGGCGTCGGGTCCACCGCTGTCGGCGGCCTGATCGGGCAAGTCGCCACCAGTGGTACGGTTTTAGCCACGGTTGCCAATGTCTGGTCCAGCAGCCCGGTGACGGCGGCCACCGGCGTTTCCGTGGGCGGTCTGGTCGGCCTCATGGCCAGCAGCACGGTGCTCAACGCCTATTGGGATACCAGCAGCTCTGGCCAGTTGAATGCCTATGGCACCAGTTCTGGCGGCAGCTTCTCCGCGACCGGGTTCAGCGGTGCGGCTGCCTTTGCCTCCGCTACCTACAGCAGTTTCGATTTCACGTCCGTTTGGTACCAGATCGAGGGTGCAACCCGGCCCTTCCTGCGGGCGCAGAATTGGACCACCATTGCCAATGCCCACCAGTTGCAGGCCATCGCCATCAACCCGTCTGGCACTTACGTCCTTGGTAAGAACATTACCATGGCGGAACTGGCCAGTGCCTCCAGCCTGTGGAACATGGCCACCGGCTTCGTACCCCTCAGCCTGTCCGGTTCGCTGGATGGTAATGGATATACCATCAGCGGCCTGACCATCAATCAGACCGCCTCGGGCAGCCTGGGCCTGTTCAGCACCATCGCCAGCACCGGCTCGGTTTCCAACCTGGCCCTGACCGGGGCATCGGTTTCCGGTGGTGGGAATAATCTCGGTCTGCTGGCCGGGGTGAACCAGGGTACCGTCAGCGGCGTGATGGCCAGCGGCACCGTTACCGCCCTGGGCAGCAGTATCAGCTATGTCGGCGGCCTGATCGGTTCCAATAGCGGCACGATCAGCGCCAGTTTGGTGACTGCCACCGTCAACGCCAGCAATAGATTGAGCTTTGCCGGCTTGTTGCTGGGGCATAATAGCGCGACGGGCCAGGTCCTGAGCAGCGGGGCGGTAGGCAGCCTTTTGGGCGGCAACAGCGTACTTGTCGTTGGCGGGTTGGTCGGTCTGAACGCCGGTAATGTCTCTGGCAGCACCGTGCTGGCCCGCATCCTGGTCGGCGACAATGCAAGTTCGGTTGGTGGCCTTGTTGGTACCAACCAAGGCACCATCAGTAGTAGCGATACCAATGGGACGGTGCAGGCGGGTAACGGTGCGATACAGGTTGCCGGTCTGGTGGGCACCAACAGTGGCGCCGTCAGCACATCATATGCCATCGGCTCCATCAGTGTCGGTTCTGCCGCGATGCATATCGGTGGTCTTCTGGGCGGCAATGGTGGAACTGTAACCAATTCCTATGCCAGTGCGTCCGTGCAGGCCGGCAATGGAGCAGAGCATGTCGGTGGGCTGGTCGGGTACAATGACGGCACGGTCATCCACGCTTATGCGCTGGGTGGTGTGTCGGTCAATGGCACGGGCACGAATGTCGCCGGGTTTGCCGGCACCAATGCCGGTACCATAACCAATGCCTATGCCGTTGGCAGCGTGGCGTCGGGGAGCGGCTCCAGCAATGTTGCCGGTTTTGCCGGGTTCAACAGCAGCCTCATTGCCACCGCATACTGGGACCGCTCCACCTCGGGTCAGACCGTTGGCTTTGGCGCGGAAGACGCCGCTTTCACAGCCATTGTCGGGTTCAGCGGAACCGCTGCCTTCAGCTCCGCGACCTATAACAGTTTTGATTTCACCAATAGTTGGTATCTGGTCGAAGGCTACACGCGCCCCATCCTGCGCGCGGAATACAGCACGACCATCGGCAATGCCCACCAGTTGCAACTGGTGAACCTGAACCTGTCCGCCAGCTATACACTGTCCCGTGATATTGACATGGGGGAGGTGCGCCGCGCATCGGGCGTGTGGAACACGGCCACGGGCTTCCTGCCGATCGGTTTCAGCGGCAGCGGTAGCAACGCCACGCCGGACAGCTTCACCGGCACCCTGGATGGCCAGGGCCACGCCATCAACAACCTCTATATCAACAATACCGGCATCAGCAATGTCGCCCTTTTTGCCTCGGTGGGCAGCGCTGGTGTGCTGACCAGTGTCGGTGTTTATGAGGGCACGGTTGTGGGCGGCGGCGGCAATGTCGCCCTGCTGGCCGCGACCAATGCCGGCACCATCCTCAGCGCCTATGCCACGGGTACATTGAGTGCGACCAGTGCCGCGCAATATGTCGGCGGGCTGGTTGGTGCCAATACCGGCACCATCAGCGTCGCTTATGCCACTGCCGGTGTTACGGCTGGGGCCAGCGCCACGGCTGTCGGCGGGCTTGTCGGCTATAATACCGGCTTCATCAGTACTGTCTTTGCCAGCGGCGAGGTGTCGGCCGGGTCTGGAGCGGTAGGGGCCTTTGTCGGTGACAATGCCGGCACCATCGCCAATATCTATTGGGACAGCAGCACCAGCGGCCAGACGGTGGGGGCAGGCGGCGGTACCGGCAGCTTTGCCGGCACCGATGTCAGCGGCACTGCCGCCTATGCCACGGCCACCTATAGCGGGTTGGACCTGACCAATACCTGGTACATGGTCAATGGCTATACGCGGCCCATGCTGCGGATGGAATATTCCAAGACCATCAGCAATGCCCATCAGTTGCAGCTGATCAATCTGGACCCGACGGCGCAGTATCAGATCATCGCCGACATCACGATGAGTGAACTGACGCGCCCCGGCAGCCTGTGGTCGTCCAAGGGGTGGGTGCCGCTCGGGTTCAATACGGCGAACGCCAACAATTCGCCCACCTTCTTCAATGGGGTGCTGAATGGTTGGGGCCGCACCATTTCCGGCCTGACCATCGCCAATGCCGACTACAATAACGCGGGGCTGATTTCTTATATCGGGACCACCGGTGTAGTTTCCAGCCTCACCCTCAGCAATGTTTCCATCAGCAGTGCCGGTTCCAACCAGAATATCGGGGCGCTGGCTGGCAATAATGCGGGCACGGTGACCAATGTCTTCGTGTCCGGTGCGCTTGACCTTGGGGCTAACAATAATGCTGTCGGTGGCCTTCTTGGCATGAACGTTGGCCGCGTTGTCAACAGCGCCGCCAATGTCAGCCTGCGTTCCGGGCAGACTGCATCCAATGTCGGTGCGTTGATTGGTCAGAATATCGGCTCGCTCTCCAACGTTTATGCCTCCGGCTCTATTGTCGTCGATCTAAATTCCTCGAACGTTGGTGGGCTGGTTGGTTTCAATAGCGGTGGAACCATCGTCAAGGCTTACAGCACAGCCAGCATCAATGCCGCACCGAACGGTACCGCCATCGGTGGTCTGGCCGGTAATAATACAGGGTTGATTTCCGCAACCTATGCGGCCAACAGCATCAGCGCGCTGGCGGGCACAGGCGTTGCTGGTCTGGTGGGTGGTGGCAGCGGAAGCGGTACGGTCATTGATAGTTTCTGGGATGTCACGAAGTCTGGCCTGACGGCGGGCGTCAGCAACAGCAATATATCCGGCACGGTCACGGGCCTTTCCACATCTGAATGGTTCAGCAACGGCCCGCTGGCGCAGTCGGTCTTCAGCAGCAATGACTGGGTGCAGGGCTATCCCTATCCGATCTTGAAGGCGCTGCCCTACATCACGCTCACCGGTTCGGGCGCCGGTACCTATGGTCAGGCTCCGGGTTCTGTCAGTGTTGTTAGCGCGATTGACCAAAATGGAAACAGCATTACCAGTGGCATTTCCACGGTGGGGCTTACCTGGGCGCCGGCTTCTGGTAATACTTCGGTTGGTACTGCCGTTATGGGCGGCTCTGGCGCCACCTATTCAGGCGGGCTTTATCAGTTCGCCTATAACGGGAACCTGACCATCACGCCTGCCGCGCTGACGATCACGGCCAGCGGCGTGACCAAGACCTATGGCACCAGCGTCAGCGTTACTGCATATACAGCCTCCGGTCTGGTGACGGGTGACAGCATCGCCTCTGTTATTCTGACCCCCAGCGGGGGAACCGATGCTACAGCCGGCGTCGGCACTTACACGATCGATGCTTCCGGTGCGACGGGCACGGGTCTTTCAAACTATTCAATCACCTATGCCAATGGCACATTGGTAGTCGATCCGGCAGCTTTGACGATCACAGCCACTGGTGCAACGAAGACCTACGGCAATTCGATCAACCTGACGGGCTTCACCAGCTCTGGTCTGGTAAATGGCGACAGTCTCAGCGGTGTTAGCATCACTTCTGGTGGTTCCGGCACGCTGGCCAATGCCGGCAGCTACAGCATCGTGGCGTCGGGCGCGGTTGGCACGGGTCTGTCTAACTACTCGATCACCTATGCTGACGGTACGCTTGTGGTGAACCCTGCGGCACTCGTGATCACGGCAAGTGGCGCGACGAAGACCTACGGCAATTCGATCAACCTGACGGGCTTCACCAGTTCTGGCCTGCTCAACGGTGACAGCATCAGCGCCGTCAGCCTCACCTCTGGTGGTTCTGGCACGATTGCGACTGTCGGCAGCTATTCCATTGTGGCCAGTGGCGCGACAGGTACTGGCGTATCGAACTATTCGATCACCTATGCAGACGGTACGCTTGTGGTGAACCCGGCGTCGTTGACGATCACGGCGTCGGGAGCGACCAAGACCTA
>NZ_JBLTXA010000051.1:0-26136 GCF_048066175.1 Niveispirillum fermenti
CGATGGGCACCCCGAGATCGAGGTCGTGCTCCGCTTCCGTAAGGGAGCGAAGACAGACGGGGCATGTATCGGGTTCACCTTCATGCCCCTGCTCCTTCAGCCACGCGGCAACGCGGGCGTAAAGCCGGCGACGGACGAAGGCGCTCTTCTCCGCGTGCTGCCGAGCGAATTCGTTGGCACGATCCGCCAGTGCCCGCACCCGCTTCCGAACCTCGTCGACCGTGGCCGCACCAAGCGCGGCCAGCCTGTCGATCGCCGCCGCGAGGGCATCCCGTGGCGGCGTACCGCCGGTCAGATTCGTGCGGGCACGGACCAGCTTCTCATCGAGCCCATTCAAAGCGACGTCGATTACCCGGATACCCGCGGCCTTGGCGACCGCGGCGACAACCGAAGCCGTTCTCCGGCGCAGGTCTTCGTCGATACCGTCAAGGCTGGCCTTACAATCGTTTCCCGACACTGGAAGGGCAGCGGCCGGCGGCTTCGACGGGCTCGTCTCGAAAAGGGCGGCCAGGGCGCCGGCCTTGGCCTCAAAGTCACTTGCCGCAACCTTCTGCTTGTTCCGACAGTTGGTCGTGAAGGTACCCTTCAGGAAGCCGGCGAACTTGGAGACGGACACCTCCGCAAGGTCGCCGATGGGGCGAAGCCCAGTCAGTTCCTGGACGCCTTTGCCCAGGCTCTCCGGACGACCGAGTGCGATGTAAGGAAGACGCGCCATGTGCAGGACGCTGAGTTCCAGCCCAAGACGGGACACCCCAAGGATGTCGTCCAGGGTTCGGGACCCTACTTCTTTCCCGTCCACCGACAAGCGGCTGGTGAAGCCGCCCTTGCCCGCCTGTATGACCTCGCGGCGGACGACCACGGTCTGTGCCGCCGCATTGGTCAGGGTGACCTCGACCTTGGTCTCCAACGGCGGTCTGCCGGCCTGGGTCCGCGCACGCCATTGCTCGTCCGTCGGCATGGGGACGATGGTCGGCAACGTGACCGTCTCGTTGTCGGGCAAAGTGTACGTGTTGACCAGCGTCTCAAACGGTTGCGGCTCGCTGGCGGGACAGGGAATGTGCCCGGTCAGTGCGAAGGTCAGTGCCTTGGCAATGGAACTTTTCCCCGCGCCGTTCTGGCCGCGGATCAGCACGATGTCCCGTTCCACCTCGATGACCAGCGGCGGGGGGGTGCTGCCGTCGGCCAGACAGTAGGGTTGGAGTCCGCCGAATTGCGTGACCTTGATGCTCGTGACCTTCCAGCGCGGCTTGTCGCCGGCGCGCGCTCGGTTCGTCACGGCAGGCGGCTGGAATGGCTGGTCTAGCCAATCCGTGATGGCCCTGGCAAGATCGTCGCTGCCCTTGCCAAACGACTTTGCGTAGATGTTCTGGCCATCCCGGTGGTCTAGGAAGAACTGCAGGGCATGGCGCTGCCGCTGGTCCTCCAGATGCAAGATGCTGCCGTCGGCCAATCGTACCGGTCGACCGGCGACCACGGTCTCCAGAAACTCCCGTGCGGTGAGCGTAGCGGCTTCCTTGGGCTTCGCCAGCGTTTCGATTAAGGTCACGGCGAGACTTCCTTAGTTGCGGCCGAGCAGGATGGCGGAGAGTTTCGGCAGCAGCCGGTAGCGGCCGAACGCGACGGTTAATGCGCCCACCAGGCCCACGCCCAGAACGTAGGCTCCCAGTGCGCCCCACCAGAAGACGGGTTCGAGCGTGAGCTCGCTCATCTTGTTCATCCCGAACGCGCTGGTCAGCAGCGATGCCGGCAGGAAAAGTGCCGCCACCGTGGTCAGGACGATCATGATCAAGTTTTCCTGGCGCTCAAGATCCAGCCGCTCCGCCTCGTCCGCCAAGCGGATTTGGTCCTCGATCTCTTTCTGGATCTCGGGAAGACAACTCGCCGCACGGAGGAAGTCGTAGATCTGGTCACCCATGGCATATGTCGTCACGCGATGGGGTAGATACTGACGGCGAAACGCGGCAAAGCTGCTGCGCAGCTTCGCAATCCCAGCGTACGGGCCGGCTGCTTGATCGAGGAAGTCGGTCAACCGGACACGCTGATAGCAGACTGTGGCGAACAACAGGCTGTAGTAGGTTTCCGTGTTCCGCGGCTGGCCGTGTGTGGCTTCACCCGCTAGAAACAGCGTCAGCCGGTTGCGCCATTCGTACAGTCGCCAGTTCGCCCATTCCTGCAGGTAATGATTGCGGATGGCATCCTGGGTCTTGGCGTCCGGACCGAACTCCTCCTGCCACGACGCTATCCCGAGCGCGAGATGCAGCACGAGATCGTCCAGCACCTTGTTTTCCGGCCAGCCCGCCTCGGCATGACAGAGGTTGAATCCCGGCAGGTCCTTGCCGAACCAGTGGACACGGCCGTCGATGTCGTTCCAACGTTCGTCCGGCAGCGCCAGAACGTCGCCTAGTATCCATTGGCGGAGGTGAAGTTCGCGCTCGCCGACCCGCCAAAGCGCGGGGCTCGCGCCAGGATACGCCGGATGCCAAGAGGAGGCCGCGGTTGCCACCCACTTCACATCATCCGGATCGAAGGGCTTGGTCCCGCTGACCTTGATCAGCAGAAGAGGGTGGTCCTCCATCCAGAGCAGGTCCACCCACTCAATCCACGCCCAAGAAGTTGCATCTGGTCCGACCAGTTCCGGCCACATGTTGGGAAAGAGGGTCCACCGTGACGAATTTTCGAGTGCGCGTGATCGGGGCATGAAGAAGTCACGGCAGCCTGGAAGAAAGAACCGCGTCGCTTCCTCCAGCGTCGCCCGATCAGCCTCTGGCAATCGCAGGGTCCAGTTTGTCCAGGATTGCGAATGCTGCGCGCGCGTCTTGTCTTCCCTGGTAAGGCAGAGCGGTGCGACCAAAAAGCAAGACCAATCAATCATAGCGGCACCATGCACACGGACCTACAATGACATCGACCTCATAAAGCACCACATTTCTACCTACATCCAATAGTGACATCAACACCTACACGCATATAATGCATATCGTCCGCCTAATTTGCACGATTGATGTTTCCCCATTGCCAAACGAAGTTGCGCACAACGTACAGAAGTAGCTTCCGTGAGAAAGTTCCCATAATGTCTTCGCGTTTTTGGATACGGGACACTGCGACTTGGAGGTAGGCTACGGGTTACCGGACATGTTTACGGACAAATGGCGGTCGGCGATGGTCGAAATCGGGTATGCGCTCGTCTCCACCAGCGAGCGGGTCCTTCGTGCGCGCACAAGGAGAGAACTTTCCGGACAACCTGCTGCCCTAGCTGCCTCCCTTGGGCTCGCAGCACATCGACCTCACCGGTGACCATCTTTGAGCGGTACCCGCAAAGCTCGACAACGATGGCTACAGGATACTGAGAACGCCAACGGAACGCGTCACGACCTGCTGTTGTCCATTTGTCCGTTTATCGTGGTTTTCGCCCCGTCTATGTCGTTACCCGGTTGTGCTTCAGAACCAATGATGTGCTCCGTTCGACCTTGCAGAGCATCTTCGTCCAGCGGCGGATGAACTTCGACGCCCATAGGCAACGTTTGGCGAACACGACGTCGCCGATTGGCCGGCCGGCAATCACCCGACGCAATGCCAGATGAGGTTGGCCCTGGCTCGGTGGTCGGTCCCGGGCAACAGGTCACGGCCTCTCTAAAGCATCCCGCTTGCGCCGCCTGAAATCGCCGGGCACCTCAAAAGAGCCAGACCATAGCCCCCGGCGGTTTGCCTGCGCCTCTGCTTCCTCCGGAAGGTAGGAGCCGCCGTGCCGGTAGTATGAGACTGCATAACCGGCCCGCACCAGCCACGAGTTCAGATTCAAGCCCGCAGCTGTGAAACAGACGCCCAGGATGCGGCCGTACCGGTCTGTACCGCGGCTCAGGCATCGGACGTCCTCGGTCCCGATTGCTTCGGATAAGGCTCGGGCCGCTTGTTCGCCGCAGGGATATTGCACGAGGCTATGACCGAGACACCATTGGTCACGCTCCGGCGCATCGATGTCATAGAGCTTCACCCTGGTGCCCTTCATGGCCAACGTGTCACCATCCAGTATCCTCGGCCGACCGGCGATGTCCCAGGCGGACGACGGCGAGGGCAGCAGCAGCAGCAGCAGGATAGAGATGGTGCTCACCCAGGATTTTTTTCCCCGCCTCGCCACCGTCACAAGCTGAGCTCGACATCATGATAATGCCGAAGGGTGCTAGGCATGGCGGCGGCCGCACCAGATTGCACCGGCGCCGCCATGGCTCCCGCCTGCGGCCCCTGCATTGGCGGGGTCCGACCCAGACCCGCCTGAGGTCCGGCCATACTGCCGATCCAACCATCCAGGATATCGCTCTCCCGAGCCAGTGGATGGCCAACACCCACCAACGCTGAACTGGCTATACCGGTTTGCGCCTCCAACAGCTTGGTCAATCCCTTTAGGTCATCGACATAGAGCTTGGCCTGAATGCGGGCCCGCGACAGCACCACATAGAAGGACTGTTGGTTGGCGAGTTTGTTGTCCGCAGCCGCGAGTGCTCCCCAAACAGCCGTCGTCGTCGCTCCCTGCGATGCGTACGCGGTGCGCGCGTAATCGTAATCCATATGTCGCAGCGCCGCGTCGTTGACGTCGAACTGAGCGATCCGACCATCGTCAAAGCGGATATGAACGGTGCGGCCATCGACTTCGACGACATCTGCACGCCTACCATTGACTGTGCCGGCGACCTTGTCGTTGTTGGTCCATCGAATGCGTTCACCGGCGCCGATCTGCCGCTGCACCAGCTCATAAACTGCCACCTTGGCGCGATGGTTGGCATCGCCTGGCTTCCAATCGATCACCCGGTCGCCATGTCGCAGGCTGACCGTCCCGGAAGCCTGGTTGACACGGGCCACGGTGAGGTACTCATCCTTTTGAATGGCAGCACCACCAAGGCCGGTCACAAAGCGGACAACGTCCCCGGCCTTGTAGTTGGACGCCAACGTGGATTGCGCCCGGGTGAACGACTTGTTCCTGAAGGCCATCAAGGTGGCCTGCTGAGCGCCGATCTCACCTTTCGCCGTAAGCCCCCGGTGAATCTCGTGATTTATTGCATCCCGCGTGAAGCGCGCCGGCGCCACGATCATGACCTTGCCCACGGCTCGGTCGGCTTGGGGAAGTTCCAGCCAGTCGGCGGCGATCCGGCTGGCAATCGTCAATCGCGACGCCGGCGTTTCCTCATTTCCGACCTGGATGATGTTGTCCGACCCGACTTTGGCCAACGCGAGGGCCACCTTCCCTTCCGCCGCCGCATAGACGCCGCCCCGCAGATCCTCCCCTGTCTGGCGCTGGATATCCGTCATATGGACGGTGGCCATCCCGGATCGCTGCATGATGTCGAAAGGCCTGCCCGCTTCCACGCTCCGCAACTGCTTCACGTCGCCCAAAGTGATCGCCCGCGCTCCGACTGCTTCGACGATCCGCACCAGGTCAGCCATCTGACGGTTGGACTCCATAGAGCCCTCGTCCACGACGATGACTGTTCGCGCGAACTCGTCCCTCAGACCCTCCAACTGTGCTGGCGACGCCTCACCCCTGGCGACATAGCCAAACTCCTGTAGGAACGATTGCAACGTTGCCGCATCAATGCCGGCGCCGTCGGACAATTCCTTGACTGCGGCGGTGGATGGCGCCAGCCCCAGCACTTGGCTTCCCGCCTGCCTGATACCGCTGACCACCGCCCGAGTCATTGTCGTCTTCCCGACGCCGGCGAGCCCTTGCACAGCAACAAACCTGTCGGAGGTGGCGAGCAGGAAGGTGGCCGCCGCAGCCTGTTCGGCGTTGAGCGGATGCTGAGCGACGAGATCAGCTCGCGCTGTCTGGTCCAGCAGCGGCGCGACGGCGCCCTTGCCTCGACGGATGTGGTCCACCGCCGACTTTTCCGCCACCAGGGCTTCTGCGGTGGTGAAGTATCGTTCGTTGCTCCGCCCTTTGCCCGGACCATTGGGGTTGCCGGCAGGGATCAGTGTCCCCTCCTTCTCCGCAGCCTCCACTGCTTGTTCGATTTCACCGACATCGTGGCTGCCGAAGCCGGCTTGCATCGCTGCTTTCAGAACATCGCTGCGGCTGAATACAGCTTCGCGTTCCGCCAGATGGGCGATGGCATATTCCAGCGCCGGCGGCAATGATGACCGGGGAGCCTCGGCCATCTCGAGCCGCTCCTGGCTTGCCAACGCGGTGGCCTTGTCGCCCGTATTGGCCAGGATGGACCTTATAGCCGCATGTCGATCGTCAACGACCAAGCGAACATCCATGCGCGCGCGTGAGAGGTTGACGTAGAAGCTCCGGATCGAGTTGAGGGAGCGTTCACGGCTGTTGATCGCAATAATGGCGCGACCCGCTGTCAGCCCCTGTGCCCGGAACGTCGTCTGAACATGATCATGGTCGATATGCCGCAAGTCGCCGGCCGAATGATCCAGGGACACTTGGCGGCCATTCTGAAGGCGGATGGTGGCCATCCGATCATCGATCTCCTCGACGACGCCCGTGGCACCGCCATCGATCTCCCGGTCGGCATCCTTGACGGTCCAGCGGATCTTTTCCCCTGCCATGAGGGCGAGCTGGCGCTGCTGGAAGATCTGCACCGCTTCGCCCCGCCGCACCTCCGGCCCGTCCGGATCCCAACTGACGGTATTACCGGCTTTCGTCTGGAGCTGGACCAAATTCGACGATGCATCAACCCGCAGCACCTCCAAATGGTCGCCGGCCGCGATCCCGAGGCTGCGGATTGGACGCGCGAAGCGCACGACCTGGCCAGCGGCATAGTTGCCGGCGATGCGGGTCCGCACTTTCGTGGTGTTGGTGTTAGCCAGCACGCCGATCGTGCACTCCGCGCCCTGCAGTTGACCTTCCTGCTTCAGCACATCGCGTATCCCCGACGTGACGGCGCTGCGGGTGGCATTTGACGGCGCGATAACGACGGAGGTCGCTCTTTCTTCCGATGACAGACCTGCCCAGCTCGCTACAGTGGCTTCCGCGACAGCATTGCGGGTAGCGGCGCCGACCGCTGCACCTTTCAATCCTGTCACGTCGGCCTTCGCCTCAACGATCCGGCCCTCTCCCAGCAGCCGGAAAGCACGTGCCACATTGCCATCGATGGACGCATAAACAGCGTCGCGAGCCTCAGGCGTCTGTTGCCGCCGGATCTCCGTCAATGTGGCCGTGGTCATGCCGGCGTCCTGCGCCTGCTCGAATGGCGCACCTGCGTCGATGGCACCGAGCTGCCTGATATCACCAGCATAGACGACACGCGGGATTTCCAACGCCTTGGCCACGCGGTTGAGGTCTCGCATTTGCGTCGTCGATAGCCGTCCCGCCTCATCCACCAGCAGAACAACGTCCTTCATCCGCTCCCGCATTTCGTTGAGGCCAGCCGCGGAATACCGTCCCGCAACAACCCCACCGAACTTCGTCAGGAAGCTCGCAACCGTGCGCGAATGGAAGCCGTCTGCTTCGAGGCGCCTGACCATCGACGTCTGCGGCGCCAGCGCCAGGACCTGCTTGCCATGACCTTCTGCGACAGCCTGCACAGCCTGGAAGAGCGTCGTCTTGCCGGTCCCCGCCCACCCTTGTAGCCCGACGAACCGGTCGGTGCTGCCGGCGATAATCTGGGCAGCGGTTCGAGCTTCTCCTACGATACCCATGTTATCCAGGATCGAGCTGGTGCGGTCGGCCAAAGCCAGCGGGGACACCGCCCCCCTGCCCTCATCAATGAGCCGCAAGGTCTCCCGCTCCGTCTCCAGCGCCGCTCCCGTCGTGATCATTCCCGCTTTGGCCATCTCGGGATGAACGGCCGGCAAGATGACGTTCTTCTCCGTGAGGGTGACAACGGCCTGGTCGATGTCATGCAACGAAAATTTCCCCAGCCCAGAGCTAAGGACGGCAGCTTTCAAGTTACTCAGGCTGAACACGCTGCTGCGTTCGCTGAGATCCGCCAACCCGTAAAGCACCGCATCCATTGCCGTGTCGCGCCGAATGCCGGCGTCAAGAGCAAGCGGGTCGGATGTGGACGGCTCCGCCGCTGCACCCAGCGCGGCACGCCAACGTGCAACCAGCACCGTCATCGCTGACGTCACCCTCGACAGGAAGGTTGGCGCCTTGTTGTCCATTGTTGGAATGGGCGCGACGGCGGCCGCCGTCTCTTTGCTCCGATCTGGCATCCGGCCAACCTGATCCAGTTCATAGCCCAACTTCTTGGTGATGACCTGCCAGGCTTCCATGAGCCGTTCCGGTCCGACAGACTGTTTTGCCCGACGTGTTGCGACAGCGGCATTCGCGGCCGCAGTGGCATCAGCCCGTCCCCATGCTTTCAGCTGCGCCTTGATCTCCTGGCGCCTGGTGCTGAATGTCTCGCACAGCTCCTTCGGCACGCCGGTGACCTCGAACAGCCCGTCTTCGCTGGTTCGCTCCACCCCATACCCAAGGGCTGTAAGCGACTTGGCTAGATGCGATCGATAGATCTGCCCGACCAGCATCTTGTTCGAATAGATCGATGGATTATGCAGGCTACGCCAGCTGCCATCCGCGTCCCGCACCATGTTGGCGACGACGGCGTGCGTGTGCAATTGGGGCTCCAGGTTCCGACTTGCCTCCTCCCTGAACAGGGCCGCCATCATGTCCTGACCGGTCGTGACTTCTATGACGCCATCGACCGATTTACGTGTCTCCAGGACATTCTTCTCCAGGTAGGCCAGCGCAGACGTGACAGCTTCATCGTGGGCTTGCAGAACCGCCCGATCACCTTTCACCAAGGCCAGAACCGACACCGACTTGGGCGCGCTAAACGTCAGGTCAATGCCGGGCACATGCAGTCGCTCCATTTCGCCATCGGGACCTTTCACGGTGCGCCCCAACTGCGGTCCGCCGGGTACCTGACCCTCCAGCACGGAGCGAAACATGTCCTGATCGACTGGTCCCGAAAGGCCCGCGGCAGCGGCACCTGCACCGTACCAGGTGCTAGCGCGCAGCTCCGCACCGGTCACCGGCCCGCCGCCAACGCCTGTCCCAATGCCAGACGTCGATGGCCCGCCATCGGGGCCGCCGACGGTATCAACGGAGCTACCCTGCCCTTTGGCGTAGTAGTCCCCGGCCTTAGCACCCTTGTAGTAGCTAGCCGCCTGGGCGCTGGATCTGAGTGTCGATACTGACAGCATTGGATGCCTCAGATGATGTCCATGTCATTGAGCAGCGTCTGTGTGTCAGGCCGCTTCTCCGGTTCGGAATCTGGACGCTTGCCATCCTCCGACGGTGCTTCGCTTTTCTGCACCTCACCGCCGGCACCCTGCCCGCGGGCCTCGATATTCGGGAGCAATGCCTGCTCGCCACTCTCACCTTCGCCGTCCGCGTCTTCCATACGCTCTGCGAGAGACTTCTTCTTGAACAGCTCGTGCCTCAACACGAAACTTGGCGCCCCCGTCGGGTACGACTTGTAAGGTACGACGATCTTGCCGATGGGTATTCCCTGTGGCATGCGAACGTAACAGTGACCGTCGGGCAGGTCCTGAATATCAGAGGCAAGCGCCAGCAACTCCTTCTCGCGCTGTTCGTTCAGCGCGACGGAATCACGGGAATCAACGGCCCCATAAGTCACGGTCTCGCGATAGTCCAGCACCGTCCTTTGACCAATTTGATTCGAACACCACTCCGCCACATCGCCATCGCCCGTGGAGAAGATGAATCTCGTGCGCCAGTTGCCAGAAATCGCCTTCGCACGCTTCTCACCGTAGATCGCCTCCATCTGCGGAAAGTTCTGTATCCCTGCGACGGGACAGGCGCCCTTCTGCCGCGTTTCCGCCGTCAACGCCTCATACGAAGGGATCTCCTGAAGGCTTGGCAGCTCGTCCGTGATGATCCATATGCGCCGCGTGGGCGACGACGGCAGTGTCAGCAATCCATTGACGATGATCTCCAGCCAAGCCGTGATCAGCGGTCTCATCGTGGCATGCAGGTCGCCGCGGGAGGGTAAGAACAGGAAACCTTCGCCGTCATCGGCTTCAAGCCACCGCCGGATGCTGAACCGTTCCCGATCCATCGGCAAGCGGTCCAACGGATCAAGCCAGGTTGCCAGCACGGCGCGAAACCCAAGTGCCTGCTTCGGCGCCTTAGCATCGACCAGCGACGATGCCGTAGTCCCCTTCAGGAGCTTCGCCATCTGTTCGATGGGCATCTTGAGAAGGCCGGTGATGAGCAGCTCATTGGAGGGATTCTTGGTGCGCAGAACCTGCTGGCCCACCTTGTCGAAAAGGATGCGTGCGCCCTGGATCCATAGCGGATCGCCGCCCTGCGATTTGTCAGGCATATAGGCTGTGGCAATGGACATAAGGTCTGTGGGCAGGAGGACGTCATCAAACAGATTCCAGGACGGTGAACGATTGTCGAAAGGATTGAGGATGACGTCCTTCTTGGGATCATAAAATGCTTCAACGAAGGTGCCCATCTTATCATACACGACCGCCCGATCACCGTTAGCGCGGATCCACTCCAGCAGGCGGTTCAGCGCTACCGTCTTGCCAACGCCAACGGCCCCGATGAAAACGATGCCTTTCGTCTCGTCGCCCATGGTCAGGGGCAGTTCACCGATGTGAACAACTGGAGTTCGCCGCTCCTTCGGGAAGCCGCGATTATGCTTCTTGATGGCCTTGATGAAGGCTTTTGGTGACGTGGCAAGCAGGCTACCTTGCAAGTGGCGGCGCCGTGCCAGCGATGAACCGCGTAGAGTGAAATAGATCGCGACCAGGCAGCAAAGCAGCGCTGCAATGAGACCACTCACTTTGAATGCGGAAATCAATTCACCCTTAACTTGACCGGCCACTTGGCGAACACCGGGATGGGTCAGAAGCTCACCAGCGGCCACGTCCACACGCGAGCCATCTGGCCGGACAAAGCCGACCATACCGTCTGAACTTCCTGACCAGTCGTGTTGCAAGTATGCATAGAAATAGGACCGGGCGACGGTCCGTTGATAGGCGTCTGTGTTGTCCATGAACCGGTAGATTCCGACCCCTATGACGATCCACAGACTGATGAAGATCAGGAACTTGCAGACCTGCCAGAACATGGAAAGCGAGTGGTGCGTAACCTGTCCGCCGCGAATGAAATGCTTAACACCGCTAGCTTTGTCCGCCGTTTCCTTCTTAGCCATTAACGCCCCCATTGCCGATCAGATTCTGCTTTCGGATCAGACCATCAACCTCCTTGCGGATCGCCGCAGCTTGGTCTTCGTCCAGACTGGATTCCAGCGCCTTCCAGGATAGTAGGACTGCTCTCAACATCAGCCTCTCGGCGAGATTCGCGGGGAACGATCCTGGACTCTGCTCAGGGGCAGGATATGTGCCCGTTATTCCATACTGGACGAGGTCGCGGATCCAACTCGAAGTGTCACGATACCCTAAGGCCTTCGCCTTCCGGGCCGCTGCATCCCACTCGTCATCTGTCATGCGGATTGTTCGAGATATCCGGATACCGTCCGACATGGCGCCCACCAACTCAACCGATCATTACGACCCTTTTAGCATTTCTGCGGGTTGTACTAAACGCAATACGTCGCCATGCGGAACGCCATTCAACGCATGGCGAAAAATGCACGTTTAAACAGCAAGATAGGAGCAGCGTAGCTGCATCAGGTGTGAGAAAACCGCCTCCCCATGGTCGAATTATTGATGGTTTCACTCTCCCACCATGGACGTTCCCTACCTCTGCATCTGACCTGAGAGGCGGGGTCTGGGGCAGCCGGCGCCCCAGGGAAGCGCGGCGGCTTGCTGGAGGGGAACATCCGCGCCGACGTCGTCCCTTCCCTGTCCTCTTAACAGCGGAGCCGGGTCCATTCACGATCGCTACAATGCCGGTTGCCGGTCGAAGCGGTTGCGCCGCCAGTAGAGGGTGCTGATATCCACATGGCACAGGGATCTAGCCCGTCCGAACGCCGGTTGACGCGTGCACGGACGGGCGGGCTAGATCCCGGCTGGACGGTGACGAAGTCGCCGTCCAGGGGCCCTGTGGATATCAGCACCCTCGGACGTCTTGTCTCGACCTTGGGCGCAGATGGGTGACGCCACTGGGACCGCGGCCATCCATATATCCACAGGGGGACTGCGTCACCCTGTGGGGATGTGGATGGGCGACTAATGGTTACCCCTGTATGCCATCATTCAATCGAGGGCGCTCGGCAGGGCGGGCCTAGGGGTGGCCGTAGGCCGGGGCCCCAGGGTCGCCGCCGTAAGCGGGTCCAGTTCACCGGCGCCAGGTTGCCCAAGGCGATACCACTGGCGTCCCGGAGGGGGTGCAGGGGAGGTGTCCTCCCCGCAATTATCCGCCCGCCAATAATCCCCGTTTCGATGGATTCTGCCATCACCACCTGATAGGTTCTCCCCACCATCACCGGGGAAACAAACCATGGCATCAACACGGCAGAAACGCGCGTCCATGACCGTCACTGAACGGTTGGCGGAGATTGCGAAGCAAGAGGCCGCGCTCCAGGCCCAACGGCGCGAGCTGAAGGATCAACGCGTTCGGGAGATCGGCAAGGCATTCGAGCATGCAGGTCTGCTCGAACTGTCCGATGCTGAGCTGGATCAGGTGATCACCTATGCCAAGGATGTGATCAAGACCGCCGCTAAGTGACATGCCCAACGGCAATGGCCCCCGGCGTCAACCGGGGACCATTTTCACGTCTGGACCGGTGATCAGTTTGATCATGGTCCGGCCCTCCTTAGGCCACTGCCAGAGCGGCATCGTCGGCCCACCCATAGTACAGGGCCTCGGTATGGGATAGACGCGCACTGAGGGCAGCGTAGTCCTCAACCGTCGTCCGCAACAGGCCGTAAAGGAAGTGCTGTACGTAGTCCTCATTGAGGTGCTTTTCCTCGGGAATGTGGTAGTTCTTCCGGACGGTCCTAGCAGGCCCATCGACGTCATGACGGAACCCGTTGAGCGTCGTCGTGCGTTCGTAGCTCGACCCTTCACAGTCGGAGCAGGTAGAGACCGTAATCGTCACAATCCCTCCGTGCGCCTCGCTGTAGAAGCGGCGCATGTAACGTTCCTTCAGGATGCCGAAGTCTACATCCTGTTCGACCTCTTCGTCCTCTATGTCAAAGCAAGGCGACAGCAATGACAGACGCCCCTGCGCCTGAAGGATGTCCCGGACCACTTGGCTGTCACGGGCTTCCATCAATGCGAACTGGAAGTTCCGATCATCCTGGACTTCGAGGTCCCTAATCAGGGCGAATGCGACAGCCCTTGCGCGGTAGAACTCGGGCGTGCCGTTGGTACGCTCGCGGTTGCTGCTGGTGCTGATCATTTGCTGACTTCCTATCCTCTAATTGCTGCCGATGCGCATGCATCGGCGGCTGCCAGCCGGCGAGGCGGGGAGGCAAGTGGAAGGGATCGCCGGAGAGGAGGGGGATCACCCACCCGCAGGGCGGCCGGCTTGCCGGCCGGGTCGCAGCGGAGCGGAGCGCAGTGAGACCTGGGGATACCTCTCCGGCGACGACGGCGCAGCCGGCGCTTGTCCCTTCTGCGCGCCAGGGGCGAAGCCCCTTAGCAGACGGCGCCGGCAGGCGCTGATGTCTGGAGAAACCGCGTGCCCACCGGCCTCAGGACAAACCGACCCCTGCCCTCTTGGAACCGGCCGAAGGCCAGGAATACCCCTATTGCCGATCTGCCTGACATTCCCCTTCCAGCACCGCCACACCGGCCGCCGATCTGGCCCCAAGATCAGATGGCCAGGACCAACTGGCCCTGCTCCACCGGCTCCGCCTGAACTGCCATCTGGTCAAGGCCAGCACCCGAACGAAGTGCCCGGCCAACGGCTCGGCCGACATCCCTGAAGCAATTCCAGACCACCGACTGTCCCAGGAGCTCGTGCGCCCTAGTCGGGCTCCGCCCCGAGATGACCGCGTCCGCCAGGTCGGCCGGCAGCGACTTCACTCGGGCATGCTCGGCCGGCGTCAGCAACCGGGCACGCTCCGGATCGTGCGGCGCCACGAGCTGGGGTTCCGTCGTCCTGCCCTTCCAGTAGCGGCGCCCGATGCAGGTGATGGACCTCGCCTCGCCATCGACCAGGTTGCGCTTGAATCCCCCACCCTTGGCCGCATGACGAGCTGCATGAAGTTCCAGATACTCCCGCCGGCGCCAGCTGACGTGATCGGCCGCCACACGCTCCAGAACCTGTCCCAGCGTCCCGGCCCTGCTGGTGGTGGCTACCACCTCGAAGGCGGCCGGCGCGACCCCCTGTGAGAAGGCAACGATGGACCAGCGTCGACGGTCCTCCAGCGCGCCATGGGCGCCGCCGGCAACCTGCACCTGGAACACCTCGTAGCCCCACCGGGCGAGCTGCGTGCGGATGATGTGTGCGGACGCCGTGCCGGCATAGTCGACGACATTTTCCAGCACTGCGATCGCAGGGTTCGCAGCGCGCACGGTAGCCAAATAGCTGACCACGAGATGGCCTGCCTCGGTGTCAGCCTCCGGCATGGCGAACTGCTGCTTCTTCGCCCTGCCCTGCCGGCTGGCCGCCGTGCATGGAATGCCGGCGATCAGCAGGTCCAGCGTCGGGAGCTGGGCGGTGTCCACCTCGTCGATAGGGCCTTCGACTGATACCCTTGCGCCGCGGGTCGCAGGATTGGCGAACAGGGCAACCTCCAGGCCGTCGGCATCAAAGTCGGCGACCAAGCTGGAGACAGTCCCAATCCCCTCGGCCGCAAGGCCAGCATGGATAGCGTGATCCAGGACGCCGCCGCCGGTGAAGACCGATCCGACGGCGAGCGGAACGCCCTCCACCAGCTTGCGCCGCAGGCGATCCTCCCTGCTGGCCCTGGCCACGGCGATCGGTGCCAGCGACACCTCGATCTCGCCCGCCCTGAAGATGCACCTGACCCTGTCGTCGCTCAACCCGAAGACCCGCTCGACGATGGCGCCGGCAACGTCGACGATGGGACGGACAGTGGCGCCGCGGGCCCGCGAGGACACGATGCGCTCCCCGCTGGGCGACAGCCGCAGGACCAGGCGCCGGCGTTCCGGATCGGACACGATCGTGAAGCGCGCCCCCGGCCGGAAGCCAGCCCAGGCGAGGCGCGGTCCCTCCTGCCAGAGACGCCGGCGCCCGCGGTTGAAACCGATCTTGGTGTGGACGATATGCATCACGCCGCCCTCGCCGCTTGGGCCACGCGCTCTTGCAGGAACTTGGTCCAGGCCCAACGGCGCCCGAGCCCTTGGACGGTGCGCAGGCCCCGCGCGTGAGCACGCTCCTCCATCGTCACCGCAACGGCAGCCAAGTCGGGATGATGATCCTGCAACCAGGCCACCTCTGCCTCCTTGCTGGCCGGGCACATGAAGCACGCGGATTTCACGGGAACGGGCAGGCCGGCCGCGCGGATCTCGTCCTCGCAGCGTTGGCGGTCCCAGCCCCAGTCGACCAGCGGATATTCGTACCGGTGGCCGGGCGGCCATTTGCCCGTAGCGTTGCGGATCCGTCGCGCATCCTTGGGTCCGGCATTGTAGCCGATCATCTTGCAAATGGTGGGGCCATGCGCCCACCGCTGCTGGCGGGCCTGCCAGCCGAAGTGCCGCCGGCAGAACGCCCATTGTGGCTCCACCTTCCATTTCAGCGAACATGAATGCCGGCCATAGGCCAGACTGGGCAGGACCGACTTTCGGATGCACTCACCATGCAGGCTGGTATCGCCAGCGATCGGGCTGCGGTTCTTCACCCGGGTGATGGACGGCATGCCGTGCGTCGTTAGCCAGGTGTCCATGGTATCCAGGTAGCGATAGGTCTCCGGTTTCTCGCTGCCGGTATCTGCGAACAGGATCAGGTCGACCTTGCGACCGCTTTTGTAGAGGCCCACCAGCAGCGCCGTGCTGTCGACGCCGGCGCCGTAGGCCACGACCACGGGTTCAGGGTCGAGCATGACGGGGACGACAGGGTGCAGAAGGGCGTTCGCGCGAGCTGCCAAGCGCGGCATGGTGAACCTCATGAATGGGAGAACGGGTGTCAGCCTGACTGACCGGCTCCGCCGGCGTCAGGCCGCGACAGCAGGATCAGATACCGAGATCCTTGTCCGGCCTGGCGGCCGCCGGCACGAAGGTGGTGGCGATCCCGATGGAAGCGATCCGAGGGGCATAAGTCCGGTAGAGGAAGCCGCCCGGAACCTCGATCCTGTCGGTGATGATGTCGTGCTTGAAAGGCTCGCCGCTGAATGCGGTCTGAGAGACGATGACAGCGGTCTGCATGGTGCTGATCCTGATGTAAGAAGGCGGAGAAGGAACACCCGCCAACGTCGGCGGGAAGCGGCAGCGGGCTACTCGGCCGCGCATGCCGGCGCCACCGCCGTCGTGGGGCGATGCTCGGTCAGGAGACGGATGCCAGCGTCCGTGAGCTCGCAGGTCTGGGCGCGAAACGGACCCTGGGGCCAGCGAGCCCACCGCAGGGAGACGACGCGGCCAACCACCGACGGGTTGTTGAATCCGACGATCCGATAGATGGTGTCGCTGTGCTTGACCTTGGTGATGCGGCCATCACGGATCCGTTCCAGGACGTCCAACTGGGTCGGTGTCGGGTTCTGTTCTGCGGGACTGCCGGCGCGGGCCTGATAATGCTGGTAGAGCCATTGGTTCCCATGGCTGTTGCGGAGCGCATGCAGGGTGGCACCCATGGCCTCCGTGGGGCCTTCCCAAGCCAGAGCCCGGCACCAGTAATCCAGCACCAAGGTGTTCCTCCAGTTCCGCCCGTGGGCGGCCGCGAACGCTTCCAGGGCACAATGTTCGTCGATCGTGATGTCGCGGTAAGTCATGTCTGCTCTCGGATGGAGTGTGAAAGAGCGCCGTCAGTCGAGCGGCGGGCCACCATTGTGGCCGAGCTGCCGGTTTACCGGCCGAAGGTCGGTGCCGGCCTTGATCGCCGCAGGGTCGTAGTAATGGGGCCGCCGGCGGAGCTCGTGCTCCTCCAGCAGATCCGCGAAGAGCGGGTAGCGGCGCTCCAGACGCCGGCGCAGGTTCTGGCGCCGGGCGGCCGCCTTGCGTTCGGCTGGCCAGCGGCGGGGTTCGGGAGCGATGTGCGTCCATCCCTGGTTCCAGCCAGATCCCGGGCGGACGCGAGGCATGTGCTGCTCCTGGATGGCCCGCTCGTAAGCGCGGTCGAGCACAGTGCAGGTCCAGAGCAGCCGGCCGTCAAGGGTCACCGCATCGGCCGGCGGCTTGGTATGAGGATTGAGCCAGCCGACGGTAAGGACGCTCATGCTCTTCGACCTGGACATGGGGCAGGCTCCTGTCGGATCAGCGGGCGCGGACCAGGCGGTAGCCCTGGTCCTGGGCGGTGCGTAGCACGCACAGAGCCTCGTCCAGGCCTGCCTGATCGACATCACCCTCGAACCCGCCCATGAAGCCTACCGCGAATGCCAGCGCCTTCTCCAGCCGGACGTCCGTCAGCATGTCGGAGCCGGGCTGACAGAAGCAGGCGCGCATTTCTTCCAGGGCCTCGGACCAGCGTTCGCCGGTGCCATCGCAGTGCTTGCAGGTCATGCTTATTCTCCAGGATTGGGGGTGAACGGGAGTTCAGGCCAGGGCCTGGACGGGGTTGAACCAGCGGGCCAACCAGCCGGCGCCAGCACCGGCAGGGGTGGCCTGGTCGTGGACCAGATCCAGGGAACACGTCCCCTGGGCGAGACGCTGTTGGAGCACCTTCCAATGGTGCTGGCCACGATCCGGCACGAAGCTGCTGTGGACCACCAAGTCGTGCTGGCCATCACCGCAGGCAAGTGCGTTCTCCAGGCACTGGAGCAGAGCCCAGCATTCGGCGGCCGCCAGGGTGGGCGCGCGTGCCGGCAGATAGGTCATGCACCGCGCCCCGGCCTGGATGGTGACGAGGTGGCCACGGGCATCGGCCCGGACATCGACTTTCAGGATGATCTTCATGGGGTCACCTTCATGGGTTCGACGCTGCCCAGGCGGAGCTGGCCATCCTGGACCTGGACGGTGATCACCCGGGTGATGGTCGGCTGGCGGATGGAGCCGGCATGGAGCAGCAGGCGGGCCTTGCGGCCTTCGACGAGGGGGGTGCCGTTCCGGAAGACGGCGTAGGCAGACCGCCAGCAGACGGTATCACCGTCGGTCTCCAGCTGGCCGCAGCCGACGGTGGAGCCGGCAGCAACGTGAAGCCAGCGTGCATCGGGTTCGCTCATGGCATCCAGGGTCAGGCCTTCGTAGCGATCGGCATCGACATGGATGTCGACGATGGTGCCTTTGCGCGACGCCTCGATGCGCAGCCCATCGGGATCCCAACTGGAGGCGGCCGCCGGTAGGGCCAGAAGAAGCGCCGCCGCACCGACGGCGAGCTGGGCGATAGGGAGCTTCATTCACTCCTCCGGAAGGTGGGGGCGAGACGGATCGACTAAGTTCAGAAGCGTGCGCTGCAGCTCGGTCGGACCCCGGTCCAGTGTGTCGACCCGATCCTGATGCAGCCGGACGCGCATATCAGCGGTCAGCCTGTGGTAGGGCGACAGGGCGGCCGCCAGGGCGTCGATGGACGGGACCTCACCGCGGCAGGCACCGACCCACAGGTGGACGTAATCATCCGGCCCACTGGTGACGGTCGCGAAGAAACTCTGCATGGGATTGTCCCAACCGACGGCGATACGGTAGCGTCCCTCTTCCAGTTGATGGCGGCTCATGCGGCGATCCTTTCCTGGACCAGGTGCTGGTAGAAGCTGCGGATCCGCGCGGCGACGGCCTGCGGACCAAGCTTGAGCAGGTCCTCGTTCCAATCCTTCAGCACGGGCCGCGCCCGGATGATGACGAGACCATCCCGGTCCTGAAGGCGCTCGACCAGACACTCGAATGCCTTGTCGCCTGCATCGTCATTGTCCGCCCCGACGAGCAGGATCCTGGTGCAGACGGGAATATCCATCTCGCCCAGGTGCCCGGCCGATGACGCAGCCCAGACGGCAAGGTCTGGCAGCGGCATGGCCACGGCAGCTCCATCCTCTACCGCCTCGGTGGCGCACAACACCGTCACGTCCCGCCCCTGCAAGCGGCAGGCTGCGCCATAGAGGTTTCCGAGCGACATCTTCGGGTCGGGCAGATCAGCCTTCCCACCGTCCTGGCTCAGATAGATCCGGTGGATGCCGGCGAAGCGCCCATGGATATCCAGGAACCGTGCGATCAGCGCCGGCCCCCTGCCCGTATGCTGGATACTCTTCTGGCCCGGGCTGGCTTTCTCCCACCAGCTCCACCAGCAACTGGCGTCGAAAGCCAGGTTTGACAGGTGCCGGCTGATACCACGGCGCAGGAGATACCGCGCCCCCACGCTGTTACGCAGGTTGCGGGTGCAGCGCCAGATCCTCTGGGCCATAGCCTGCAGCTCCACTGTGGACTTGGCGGGCCCTTTGGCCTTGGTCCGGAGCGCCTCCGGCACCGGCAGGCGCAGGATCTCGCGCAGACGCTGCTTGGTGCGCGACCAATCGTGTCCGCCACTGGCAAGATGCACCAGGTTGAGAATATCACCGTGGCAGGTATCGTCGGCATAGTCCCGGAACCGGCCCTTGGCCAGGTTGACCTTCAGGCTGTCGCCGGCATCGCCCCCGATATTGCCGACGCAGAAGTTACGACCGGTCACGTATCCGTTGGGAAACAGATGAGCGCAGACATGTAGGGCGTTCTCACGGGCCTGCGCTGCTAAGTCGGATAATTCAGGATCACTGAATGCCATGATCGCCACCCTCATATTCGGCCAGGAGATCGGCTGGATCGACCTGGCGAATGTGCCTGTATCTGGTTGGTGCGAGGTTCCGGACATGACGCCCGATCCCTGGGCCTGAGCAGCACCGCAAGTCTGGATGTCGCTGCATGAGCGCCAGGTCCCCATCGATGTGGGTGATTACCCAGCCTCGGCCGGCACGCGGGTCGCGCTCATTCAAGATGTCGACAACATCGCCAACCGCGAGAGGAAACCGAAGATCCAGCAACACCGGAAAGCACCATCAACTAGAGAACACCAACACGATTACTATAACAAAACACCAATAAAGAGAGAAGCAATTAAAAACATAAAGAAAAGTAATATTACCTCACAACTTGGCATGACTTGTGCTCTCATTTTTGGTGAGCCAGAGCATTTCTTGATATCATTCGAGCGCAGCGAGAAATGGGTATCATGGGGGTGTTTGCTTCATTTTCGGAGCCTGCCGTCGCGTGGATTTTCAAGCGCTGGCGGGTGGGGTGGGGACAAATGCGCAAGAGAGGGTGGCCGGGCTGCGGCCGGCGCGGGGCCGCAGGACCTGCGCAGGACGCGGCCTGGACGCTTGATCGGCATTTGCCCCCACCCCACCCGCCAGCGCATCCACGCGAGCGACGGCAGGCTCCGAAAATGACAACGAACATCTCGTCGGGCGCTAGCCCGATACCGCTTCTCAGCGACATTCCCGCTGGCCCACCACGAGTAAACTTGCCTTCATCGCGATGGCGGTGGGCTTCTCCATATGGTATATATTTCCACCATTAATTTCGCGTTGCCAGATTATGCCCCCGCTCCGCAAGCCCGCACTATCCTCCTCCCCTCCCCCGGCCCACCCGCTGTTTCAGGGCACCGACCTGACGCAGAAAACGGCTATTCGGAATGTCCAGATCCATGGCCGGCGAACATCGCTGCGCCTGGTACCGGATTTCTGGAATGCTATTGAGCTGATCGCGGAAACCGAGAAGCGGCCGCTCTCCGAGATCCTGGGCCTGCTGGACGTCAAACGCGGCAACGCGTCCCTGACGGCGGCCGTCCGGATTTTCGCGTTGAATTACTTCCGCCTCCAGGCCCCACCCCTGCCGGCGTCGGGTGACGGTCAGCACCAGGCCACCAGCGGCTGACCCGCTGGCCACGTGAAAGCCGGCGCCGGCGGGCGCAGCGGCCGGGAGCAGACCCCGTCCGACCCCTACGCGATAGCCCGAGACCCGCTTGCGGGGCTCGGCAGTTCTTAGGTTCTGGCGCGGCCCCGAAGGCCGCGTTGGAACCTTAGAACTGGTACCGGTCGGACCACCGGCGGCTCCGAAGGAGACGACGGTGGCCCCGCTGTTGCGGGGCGGCCCCCCAATACCTCCTTGTTGCCTGTACCTCTTTTGAGAGCTTGCCGGGTAGGAATCAGGGGCCAATTATTGGTCGCTTCCACCACTGCTGGGAGAAGCATTATGACCGTCGAACAGCCGGCCACCCTCACCCCCGAACAACTCGCAATGACTCGCCATGTCGCCGATCTCGGTGCCAATCCGAGCCAGCACGGTGATCTGCGACTTTATTTGCAGAACCGTTCCGACGCGGACGTGAATGTTGTTCTGGCCACCGCCATGGTCGGAAAAGGTGAGTTTGAGGGGGACTTTCCGTTCATCCTGAACTATGTCCAGCAACCCAACCCGCATCTGGACAAGCGCGCCAAGCTCGCAGGTATGGGGCGGAACGGTTCCTATTTCATCAATGAGGGACTGAGGGCGATGGGCTACTGATGCCTACTGCTATACTCACGGAAGTGGATCCAGCAGGCCGGGATTGTTGTTGCGGACATTGCCGACCGCCGCATCCACCTTCCATGCCTGCATGAGCTCTGCCGGCAGCGTCTTCAACACGCTGTCGGGCATGGCGTTCGGGATCTCGCCCAGCCAGGTCGCCCAGGCACTTTCCGGCAGGATGATCGGCATGCGGTCATGCACCTCCTGCACGAGCTGATTGGGCTTACCGGTGATGACGGTGAAGGACCGCAGGAATTCACCCTCGGAAACCTTCTTCACCTCCCAAAGGCCAGCGACGGCGAAAGGCGACCGGTCGACGGCCGCAAAGGCATAAGGCTGCTTCGTGTTCCCCAGCTTCTTCCATTCGTAGAAGAGGTTCATCGGGACAAGGCAGCGCTGGCCACGCCGAAATGGCTGCGTGAATATCGGCTTCTCCAGCAGCGTCTCCGCCCGCGCGTTGGTGGGCTGCAGCCCCTTGTTGGCTAGATCGGCCCAAGGCGGCACCAGCCCCCACTGCAGCAGGTCCAGATGCCGGGTGCCCTCCTTGGGATGCAGACGGATCACCGGCAGTGCCTGGGTGGGTGCGGCGTTGTAGTTCGGATCGAAATTGATCAAGGGGTTCGAGGTTCCGAAGCGTGCCCGCAGATCGCTGGGGGCGTCGATGATCGCATATCGTCCGCACATGGCTTCCTCGTATTCGCCCCAGATGCTTTCACCGGTCAGCCACTCATGCACTACATTGGCCTCGCCGGCGGCGTGGGCAAGGTCAAGGTCCTGGGCAGCATGAACCCGGTTTATCTGGCGCTGGTCAACGCCCATCCGGCGCAGCACACCGGCGAGCATGCGCTCTGCGGCCGTCGCGCGCCACAGCAGGCGCTCGACATCCCGCGCGAGCTTGGCGACGTCGGTGCCGTCCCCTGCCCTTTCCGCGTCATGCTCTTGCTGCTCCATGATCCGCACCTGGTGACAGCGGCATCCTACGCCGCCAGATGACCGACCCTATATTGTTCTTGTTACGTTCTCAATGCCGACAGAAGAGTGAAATGCGAGAAGGCAGCCCGCCCCAAAGGGCGAGCCGCCGACGAAAGGGGGCTCACCGCCCCCAACTGGCCTCCACCGCGTCCAACTCGGCCTCGTCCTCAGGGGTCATGGGGCGGCGGGGACGTTTGGCGGCGGCTGACCGCCTCGCTTCCATATGGGCGAGAAGCTGATCTTCAGTGAGGCCGAGGTCGAGGACGGAATAGACGGTGGTATGCATGATGTGATGTTCCATCTGCTGAAGTGGTAGATGGGCAGCCCGCGGGGCGGGCGAAGCGGACGGGTCAATGACGCCGGAGGCGCCGCGCAGCGGGGCGTGGGGGAGCCGATTTTGTCGCTTGCGGCAAAATTGGGGGCACCGCGCATCATTGAGGCGGCCGCTTTGCTCGCTCACACTCCGCCCCTCTGCTGCGCAAGCATTTGCGCCAACGCTGACACCGCCCCCGAGCTGGGCCGCACCACCATCACAGGATCTGGCGACTGGGTCCCTGCCGGCGCCGGCGGGAAGGGACGCACGGGGCCGACCTGGCGGCCGACCCCGCGCACCGGATCAGTCACGCGACCAGATCAGGCACAGAACGTCCTCGTCATCCTGCCCGGGCTGGCGGCCCAGGTTGCCGTAGAGCGTCTGAGGGAGCTCGGGCGCGTCCAGCTTGAAGGACAGATACGGAGTGCCATTGGTCCGGGACGTCTTGCGCCAGACCGCACCGGCCTCGAAACCGGTGGATGCGAAAATGCGGAAGTGGGGGCCGTTGGGGCCGGGATTGTCCAGGGGAACGATATCGATCTCCGCCCGAACGGTGAGGGTCTTGAGGGAACCGCGATAGCCGCCTTCTTCAGTCTTGCGAACGGTGCCGATGATCGTGGACATGGGTGCTTCTCCGGGTTGGGGCGACACCAGCGTCGCCGTGTGCCCCGACGTCATGCGGCAGGATGGCGAATGACCATTGCGTCGTAGCGGGCCGGGCCTGCGCCCCCGCGTGGCTGAAAGCCATGAGAAGGGGTGCAGGCTGGGCCTGACGTGCGACGCGATGGTTGTCCGACAGCAGGGCGCATAGTCGAACAGGGCCACGGCGGCGTCGGTGTCGCTTGACCCAGACCAGAACCAGGACTGCGCATTGGCACGCCCGCCCGGCCTGACAGCGCCCACCGGCAACTCAATACCCACCACCCCGCGGCGACCACTCGGTCTCAGTGCAGCGTGGCCCCAGTCCCCGGCCCCGCCTCTTCGCGCCCGCTGGTCTCGGCCTGGGCCATCGACTGGCCACCGACGATCGTCCACCGGCCAACGCGGCGCACGTCAAGCGGACAGATACGCCATTAGGCGCTCGTGGCCATCGCCGCCGGCCCGACCAGGCTGAAGGGTCGACCTACCAGCCCCGGCTGCCAACTGACTAGATGCATGGAGTTGTACTGCCATCAGGTCTTGCCCGTTACCACCTGACAGCGTAGAAACTGCTAATGCTTACGGCTTGGGGGAGTTATGCGGCATCTTCTCATTTCTTTGGCCGCCGCTGCGACCTTCATCGGGTCGCTGTCGGCATCTGGCGCATTGGCTCCGGAGCCAGTCGCGCACGAACTGCTGAAGGAAGCATGCGCGACCAAAAATAAGCCCGCGCCGACGGCTGGGGCAAAGGTCGATCTCTATGATTATCGGGTAACCGTTTCCGTCTCTCCGGCCATCCACCTGATGATACAGGACACGGCCTTCGACGGGCCGGACTGGCGGAAGACCCTGGACTGTGAGGGTAACCGGGCACTCGCCGCGCGTATCACCGGCGGCAAGGTCGAACTGCGCTTTCAGGCCCTGGTGCCGCATCCAGATCCAGCGCAGAAGGACCCGAGATATGTCGCCTTCACGGATACTTTCGCCCTGAAGGATCTGAAGAAGGGCGCGATCAAGCGCGAGAAAGACGGCATTACCTACATCTTCGCGCTAAAGACCTGATTGTCGAACGTTCGACAATCAGGTCCAGAAAGAGAACCGAGAATGCTGCGCATATTGGCCGTCACCACCCTTGCGTTCCTTTTGACCGCCTGTACAGGCGGTCCACAGGATCCCAGCTACGTTCGCGGGCCCGGCCCTGGCCCCGATCAATATCTTCTCAAGGAGGCGTGCGCCCTGAAAGAACCTCCGCGCACAAGCGGCGGGGAAGCACCGATGTGGGGCTACTCCTTCAAGGTTCAGGTCTCACCGACAGAACGCCTGAACCGGTCGACCAGCATCGCGGGCGATGGCAGGCCCTGGTTGATGACATCCGTCCATTTGCCCAATGACGGATGTCCGGCAGGCGATGTCCTGGCTGTGCTGATCGACGATACGAAGATCAAGATCCGGTTCGAGTATGCTGGCGTCGTTAACATCTCGCCCCTGGGTCAGCCCCCCAAGTACAAGCCGAAGCGCATCACAATTCAGGATCAGCTCCAGGTACAGCGAGGCCTTCAGGTCACCCGGGAGACAGCCGGCGGCACCTATACCCTGATCATGGATTGATGAACTGCTCTGAAAGGCCAAAGAAACAAACCATCCGCCATATCTCGGTTGTCCCCGCCCTTATGCCAACATCAATCCTCGTAACTGCGTATATCGGCCGGATCCCAGACAGCGCCAAATTGCCGACGAGGCTTGTCCTGCTTCTTGTTCGTTGAACCAAGGGGCCGACCACGGCGGCGCGGGGCGTCCTCTGGAACAACAGGATTGGTAGCCGGAGCCGCCTCGGCCAAAACAGGTTCGGTTGCCAGCACCGGCTGCGACGCAGGCGCAGTCACCATGGCCTGGATAGCCCCCCGGACAATGTTAACCGCCATATCCGGCTCAAGGGCTCTCAGCAGCGCCGAGACAGTGTCCGCTACCTCAGGCGGCGCGCGACGCCAAGCCCGCAGCAGATCCAACTCACGGCGAGACAGGATGCCGGAATGGTCTGGCGTGTCAGGCCCCGCATGAGCACGTTGTCCTTCGGCGTCGAGGCCGTCGAAGAAGAACATCATGGGCACATCCAGGATGTCGGCTAGCCGGTAGAGCTTGCCTACAGAGACCCGATTGGAGCCACGCTCATACTTCTGGACCTGCTGGAAGGTAATGCCCAGGGCTTTAGCCAGGTCGGATTGGCTCATGCTGAGCAAGGCGCGGCGCAAACGGATACGGCTAGCGACGTGCCTCTCCACCAGTGCCTCAGCCGCGTTTACGGCATCGTTCTTTGAGCGACGTAGCATTAGGTCCTTCTGATGCTATTAGTGTCCGTCCGAGAAGGATTTGAATTGGATCAATGTGATAGAGGAATGGTTGCGGTTGGTGACACAGCTGTGATTCTTTCATTGGCGTGCTCATCAGGACAAAGGCCATGTGGACGCCGGAGAACCGCCCTCTGTACAATCGGGATCACCTTCGTTACCCAAGCGACCTGACGGACGCGGAATGGGCGTTGGTGTCGCTTTTGCTTCCTCCGGCCAAGCGTGGGGGGCGTCACCGCAGTGTGGACCTGCGGGAGGTGGTCAACGGCGTGATGTATGTGCTGGGCACGGGCTGTCAGTGGCGGGCGATCCCGAAGGACTTGCCGCCGCGCAGCACGGTTTTCGACTATCTGAGCCTGTGGAGTTGGGACGGGACGCTGGACCGCCTC
>NZ_JBLTXA010000052.1:0-25872 GCF_048066175.1 Niveispirillum fermenti
CCAGATGGCGCACGGCGGCGGTCGCCGCCGTGCCAGATCCCGGTGAGTTGCACTCACCGGGATCTGGTATGAGGGACTATCCGCGTCATCCGGTCGGAGGACGCATGCCAGCGGCCCAGCTATGCCACGCATTGGCGATGTGGGAACGCATGACATGGGCGGCCCATTGCGGGTCGTGCAGCCGCAGGGCCGCGACCAGTTCGCGGTGATGCTGGTTGCTGCGTTCCAGGGCGGACCGGTCATAGGCGTGGAAGGTTCGGTGGACCACCGGCATTTCCACCACATGCGGCATCAGCCGTTGCAGCAGCCGGCTGCCGGCTGCCGACAGGATCGTACCGTGGAAATCGGCGTTCAGGCCGATATAGCCGCTGCCCTTGTGGGCGACGCAGGTTTCCATCCTGTCGGCCAGTTCCTGCAGGCGATCAACCTCCGCCCCGCCGATGCGGGTTGCCGCCAGGGTCGCGGCCTGGGCCTCCAGCATGCCGCGCAGGTGGAACTTCTCCTCCAACTCGTCGAATGACAGGTCGGGCACCAGCGCGCCGCCGCCCCGCTCGGGCCGTCCGGCCAGGCCTTCCGACACCAGCCGGCGCAGCGCCTCACGGATGGGGGTGCGGCTGACGCCGACCCGGTCGGCCAGTTCCTCTTCCTTCAGCCGGCTGCCCGGCGGCAGGGTTCCGTCCAGGATCATGTCCCGGATGGACTGGTAGGCCCTGGCCGCCGCGTTCATCCCGGCCTTCCGCGCGCGGCCAGATGGTCGATCGCTTCCGCCAGGTGGATCACATCGGCATATTTCGCGTTGAGGTCGAACAGGTTCGCCTCATGCACGCGGGAATCCCGATCACCCACGGCGTCACGCACCACCAACGGTATGAAGCCGTTCTGGCAGGCATCCAGCGCCGATGCCCGCACACAGCCGGACGTGGACAGGCCGGCGATCAGTACCGTGTCGATGCCATTGGCCGCAAGAGTGGATGCCAGGGAGGTGCCGAAGAAGGCGCTGGCATATTGCTTGGTGACCACAGGTTCGCCGTCCGCCGGTTCCAGCCCGTCGGCGAAGGCGGCCCATTGCGGGTGCAGGCCGCGTTCGAAGCAGGATAGCGCCTTCACCTTGCGGAAGAAGATGCCGCCATCCATGCCGCCCGGCGTGTAGGCCACGTTGGTATGGATGACGGGTATGCCGGCCGCCCGCGCGGCGGACAGCAGGTCGGCGGCGGCATCGCGGGTCTTTTCCACCCCGGCATAAAGCGGGCAGGCTGGGTCCAGGTAGGCCTTCACGAAGTCGATGATCAGCAGGGCCGGGCGCTGGCCCCAGCCCAGCCGGTTGCCGAAGCCCGCCTGTGCGTAATCGGTATCCAGATCCTTGGCCATGGTTCAGATGATCCCCGCTTCCTTCAATTCAGCCAGCCGGGCGGCGTCCAGGCCCAGGATGCCGCCCAATATCTCCTGCGTGTGCTGGCCCAGTTCGGGGCCGGCATGCACCACGCCGCCCGGTGTATCGGACAGGCGCGGTGCCACGTTCTGCATGGCCAGCTTCCCGAAGACGGGATGGGCCACCTTGATGATGTTCTGCCGGGCCTGGAAATGCGGATCGACCATCATTTCCGGCGCGCGATAGATGCGGCCCGCCGGCACCCCATGCTTTTCCATGCGTTCCAGCAGCGGGCCGGCATCGATGGTGCGGCTCCAGTCGCTGATCAGGTCGTCCAGTTCCTGCTGTACGGCCCCGCGTGCCGAATGGGTGGCATAGCGCGGGTCGGTGGCCAGTTCCGGCCGCTCCATCGCCTCGGCCAGGCGCTTGAACACCGTGTCCTGGTTGGCGGCGATCAGGATCATCTGGTCGTCGCGCGTGGGATAGACATTGCTGGGCGCCACGTTGGGCAGGATCGGACCCGTGCGCTCGCGCACATAGCCGGTCTGGTCATATTCGGTGACCAGGCTTTCCATCATGGCCAGCACGGCCTCATAGATGGCGCTGTCCACCACCTGGCCACGCCCCGTGCGCTCGCGCGCATGGATGGCCATCAGCGCGCCCAGCGCGGCATAGGTGGCGGCCAGACTGTCGCCGATGGAAATGCCCATGCGCGACGGCGCCGTCGACGGGTCACCCACGACATAACGCAGCCCGCCCATCGCCTCGCCGATAGAGCCGTAACCAGCCTGCGCGGAATAGGGGCCGGACTGGCCGAAGCCCGTGACGCGCACCATCACCAGCCTGGGATTGATCTTCGACAGCACGTCATAGCCCAGGCCCCAGCGCTCCATGGTCCCGGGGCGGAAATTCTCCACCAGGATGTCGGACTGGGCCACCAGGTCGCGGACCATCTGCTGGGCCACCTTGTCCCGCAGGTTCAGGGTCACCGACTTCTTGTTACGCGCCACCACGGGCCACCAGAGTGACTTGCCATGCGGCTTCTCCCGCCCCCATTCGCGCATGGGATCGCCAGCACCCGGCTGCTCAAGCTTGATCACCTCCGCCCCGAAATCGGCCAGTAACTGGCCGCAGAAGGGGCCGGCCAGCAATTGGCCCATCTCGATCACGCGCAGATCCGTCAGGGGGCCCTGGCGCTGGGCGACCTGTCCCGTGGCATTGGTTTCCATGGCTTGGTCGGTCACTGTGACACTCCTGCATTATGTATACATTGTTCTTTTGGGTGTGGCGCTTCCAAACAGGGCGAGAATGCGCCATTGAAGGAAAGAATGCATACTATCCTTGGTCTTTGCAAGCGCGCCTTGGGCGGTAAGGTTCAGTATTTTGACCGTGCAAATAGCGCTTGCCCGGCCTTCGCAAACCATGTTTGTATACAGAAGAAACGGGATTCGCGTTCAATCCCGCGCGGTCCACCCCGCGCCGACAAGCGCGCTTACAGGATGATGCCGATGGTCGCGTCGATCGAGATCGTGGAGGTCAGCCCGCGTGACGGGCTGCAGAACGAAGCCGTTCTGGTCTCCACCGAGGACAAGGTGGAACTGATCCGGCGGGCCATCGCCGCCGGGCTTCGCCGGATCGAAGTGACGAGCTTCGTCAATCCCCGTCGGGTCGTGCAGATGGCCGACGCCGAGGCGGTGCTGGCCGCGCTGCCGCGGGACAATGGCGTCTCCTATATCGGGCTGGCGCTGAACGGCCGCGGTTTCGACCGTGCCCTGGCGGCCGGGGTGGGAGAGGTGAACTATGTGCTGGTCGCCTCCGACACCTTCTCCCAGCGCAACAACGGTTCCCCTACATTGGAAACATTGAAGGATTGGGCGGAGGTGGCGGCGGCCGCTCGTGCCGCCGGGGTGCCGACCAGTGTCACCATCGGTGCGTCCTTCGGTTGCCCGTTCGAGGGGGAGGTGCCTGTCGCGCGGGTCGTGGAGATCGCCCGGCGCGCGGCCGAACATGGCACGGATGAGATCGCGCTGGCCGACACGATCGGCGTGGCCAGCCCCGCTGACGTGTTTGAGCGGTTTGGCGCGGTGGCCGCCGCCCTGCCGGGCATCCGCCTGCGCGCCCATTTCCACAATACCCGCAACACCGGCATCGCCAACGCCTATGCGGCCGTTCAGGCCGGCGTGACGGTGCTGGACAGTTCGCTGGGGGGGATCGGCGGCTGTCCCTTCGCGCCCGCGGCGACGGGCAACATTCCGACAGAGGATCTGGTCTACATGCTGGACCGGATGAAGGTGGCGACCGGCGTGCAACTGCCGGCCGCGATAGAGGCGGCGAAATGGCTGGAAGGCGTCATCGGACGTCCTAATCCGGCCATGCTGGGCCGCGCCGGCATCTTTCCGCCGGCGGCCCGGGCCTCATAAACGGCCGGATATAACCGCGCCGGGACAAAGCAGAAAATCATCGGGAACAGGAGATTTTTTATGGCTTACAGGCTTGGCGTGGATGTGGGAGGGACCTTCACGGACCTTCTGCTGATCGAAGACGGCACGGGAGAGACCTTCCGCGACAAGGTCCCGTCCACGCCGCATGATCCGTCCGTCGCCGTCGTCAACGGCACCTTGAAGATCTGTGCCAAGGCCGGCATCGATCCAGCCGATGTTCAGCTTTTCATGCATGGCACAACGGTGGCCACCAACACCGTGCTGACCGGCACCGGCGCCCGTGTGGGCCTGGTGACGACGGACGGATATCGTCAGGTGCTGCATATCGCGCGCAGTTTCGTGCCCGGTGGTCTGGCCGGCTGGATCGTCTGGAACAAGCCCCCCCTGATCGCCCCCCTGGAATGCACGGTGGAGGTGCCGGAGCGCATCGGGGCGGATGGTTCCATCGTCACCCCGCTGGATGAGGGGGCGCTGCGTGTCGCTCTGGAGCGGTTGAAGGGGGAGGGGATCGAGGCGCTGACCATCGCCTTCATCAACGCCTATCGCAATGATGTGCATGAGCGCCGCGCGGGCGAGATCGCGCGCGAGGTCTTCCCCGCGCTGCCCATCTCCCTGTCGTCGGAGGTGCTGCCGGAAATGCAGGAGTATGAGCGTGCGTTGACAACGGTCGCCAATTCCTATGTCCGTCCCCGCGTCGCCAATTACGTGCGCAACCTGAAGGCGGAGTTGAACAGGGCCGGCATGAACGGGCAGATGAACCTGCTGCGCTCCGACGCCGGGCTGATGAGCTTCGAGAAGGCGCAGGACCATCCCGTCAACCTGCTGATGAGCGGTCCGGCCGGCGGTGTGGCCGGTGCGCTGTGGGTCTGCGGCAAGTCGGGATACAGGAACCTGCTGACCGTCGATGTCGGTGGCACCTCCACCGACGTGGCCCTGATCGAGAATGGCGAGCCACGCCTGGCGCGGGAGACCGAATGCGGCGACCTTAAGGTGCGTGCCACCTCGCTCGACATCCGGACCGTGGGGGCCGGCGGCGGGTCCATCGCGTTCGTGCCGGACCTGACGGGGGCCCTGCGCGTCGGCCCGGCATCGGCCGGCGCCGTGCCGGGTCCAGTCTGCTATTCGCGTGGCGGCGACAAGCCCACGGTGACCGATGCCAATGTCGTGCTGGGTTATCTGCCGGAGGAGCTGCTGGGCGGGGCCATGCATCTGGACCGGCCGGCGGCGGCGGCCTCGGTCCAGGCCATTGCCGACACGCTGGGGATCGGCCTGGCGGAGGCGGCTCACGGCATCTATTCCATCGCCAATGAAACGATGATGGGCGCCCTGCGCCTTATTTCCGTCCAGCAGGGTTACGATCCGCGTGATTTCGCGCTGGTGGCCTTCGGTGGGGCCGGACCGCTGCACGCCAATGCACTGGGTCGTCTGCTGGGAAGCTGGCCCGTCATCGTGCCGCCCAGCCCTGGCGTACTGTGTGCCTTCGGCGACGCCACGACAAGGCTGCGGTCGGAACGCGCCCGGTCCATCGGCAAGCCATTTGCCGAAATCGGCAACGATGCCGTGGCGGCCGTGCTGCGCGAACTGAAGGCGGCCGTTGTCAGGGAACTGCTGGCCGAGGGTGTGCCGGAGACGGACCAGGAGATCGGGTTCGAGGCGGGTGTGCGTTATTCCGGCCAGGCGTTCGAGGTATCGCTGCCCCTGTCGCTGGATGGGTTCGAGACCGGCGGGCTGGAAAGCCTGGCTGCGGCGTTCGACAAGGAGCATGAACGGCTTTTCACCTTCTGTCTGGAATCCGACCGCGAACTGGTGACTGTGCGCGTCACGGCCCTGGGCAAGGCGTCGGCCATCCGGCTGGAGAAGCTGCCGCGCGGCGATGGCGACCCCGCGGCCGCGCGTGTGCGCGACCATATGATGTGGGCCGACGGGCGGGAACACCCGGCCGTCATCTATGACCGGGCGCGGCTGAGGGCCGGCGACCGTGTGACGGGCCCTGCCATCATCGCCGAGATGGACAGCACGACGGTGTTGCTGCCCGACCATGTGGCCGAGGTCGACGATTACGGGCTGATCCTGATCCGCCCCGCCGCTGCCCACTGACGCCCGTTCTGGAAAAAGGGACAGACCCATGGTTGCCAAGATCATCGAGACCAACCCGACCCCGTTCCAGAAGGTCGCTGTCGACCCGATCACGCTGGACATCATCGAAAACGCGCTGCGTAACGCGCGCACCGAAATGGACGCCACCCTGTTCCGGACGGCCATGTCGCCGGGCATCCGTGAGCAGGGCGACGCCTTCCCCCTGATCGCCAACCATGAAGGCAAGATGGTGGTGGGGCAGTTCGGCTCCTTCCTCGGCGGGTTCCTGAAGAACTATAAGGGCGCCATCGAGGAAGGGGACGTCATCTGGCTGTCCGACCCCTATTCGGTGGAAGGCGCCATCAGCCACCTGAACGACTGGCTGGTGATCCTGCCCGTGTTCAAGGACGGACGGCTTGTGGCCTGGACCTGCCATTTCGGCCATCAGACCGATGTCGGCGGCAAGGTGCCGGGCTCGCTGCCCACCGACGCCACCTCCATCTTCCAGGAAGGCATCCGCATCCCGCCCGTAAAGCTGTTCCGCAAGGGCGTGTTGAACGAGGATCTGCTGGAACTGGTGCTGAACAATACCCGCACCCGCGACTGGTGCCGGTCGGACCTGAATGCCATCATCGCGTCCTGCCGCATCGCGGCCCGGCGTGTGGGCGAGCTTTGCCACCGGTTCGGCACCGACATGTTTGTGTCCGCCACCGATGAGTTGCTGGCCCGCAACCGCCGCGCCATGGCCCGGCTGATCGAAAGCTCGATCAGCACCGACAAGGTCAGCTTCGAGGATTACATCTGCGACGATGGCCGCGGCTATGGTCCCTACAAGCTGAAAGCCACCATGTGGCGGGAAGGGGACAAGGTTATCCTTGACTGGGAGGGCACCTCTCCCCAGTCGGAAAGCTCGATCAATTTCTACCTGAATGAAAACATGCTGAAGATGTTCTTCGGCATCTACATGATCATGGTCTTCGATCCCCAGATTTTGTTCAATGACGGCTTCTATGACCTGGTCGAAACGCGCATCCCGGAAGGGTCGCTGCTGAAGCCGAGATATCCGGCGGCGCTGTCCTGCCGCACGCATGGCATCGGCCGCGTGTTCGACGTGCTGGGTGCGCTGCTGGGCCAGAGGACGCCGGAATTCCTGAACGCCGCCGGCTTCTCCTCCTCCCCGCACCTGATGCTGTCGGGCACCTATCGCGGGTCCGGGAAATATTACCAGCTTTTCCAGATCGGTTTCGGCGGCATTCCCGGCCGGCCGTTCGGCGATGGTCCGGACGGCCATTCCCTGTGGCCCAATTTCACGAATGTGCCCAACGAGTTCCTGGAAGCCTATTTCCCGCTGCGTATCGAACGGTACGAGACCATTCCCGACAGCGGCGGTGCCGGTCTGCATCGCGGCGGCAACGGAGTGCGTATCGCCTATCGCTTCCTGGAGCCCGGTGCCATTGCCATTCATGACGACCGCTGGTTCACCTATCCCTGGGGGGTGAATGGCGGGGAGCCGGGTTGGCGTTCGCGCCGCATGCTGGTCCGCGCCAATGGTGAACAGGTCGTGCTGGCCGCCAAGATCGATGATGTGCAGGTTCGCCCCGGCGACCTGCTGGTCTTCGATACCTGGGGCGGCGGCGGCTGGGGTGACCCGCTGGCCCGCGACCCGTCCCTGGTGGCTGCCGATGTCAAGCGGGGCCTGGTCACGATGGATGGTGCGGCGCGTTATGGCGTCGTCCTGGCGGCTGACGGCACGGTCGATACCACGGCGACGGCCGGTCTGCGTGAAAGGCTGGCCAAGGCGCGCGGCGATGTGGGCCTGTTCGATTTCGGGGGAGGGATCGAGGAACTGCGCGATCGTTGCCAGACGGAAACGGGATTGCCGCCGCCGCGGGATCCGGCCCTGCAGGAAAGCGTGGCGTCGGCCACCTGACGCACGCCACCTCCCGTCGCCTACACCGTCGATTGTATGCGATCCGCTTGGCCTGGGCCGTGACGGAACGGTCAGACAGTTGCCGGCCGCCTTTCCAAAGGGCGGCCGGCCTGCGCTTATCAGGCGCGTCATTCACATCACACCTTATGTTTAAGTATACAATAACCAAATCAGCCCCTTGCTGACCGGGCGATCTCCTATATGATTTCAGGTGAAGCGCGTGGGGGCGATCCCTTTCCGATCCCCCAGAAAATCAAGCAAAATGACTAGAACAGCGGAGAACACGTGATGCGGAACGGACGTTTCTTGCCCGCCCTGCTTTGCAGTTCGGCATTATCAGCGCCAATGATTGTATTCAACCCTGTGGCCATGGCCCAGGGCAGCGCCGCGGCGGCAGGCAACCCGGGCATGCTGGAAGAGATCGTGGTGATCGCGCGCCAGCGCAACGAGACGGCGCGCGAGACCCCCGTGGCGGTATCGGCCTTCACGGCGGACACGATTGAGAAGGCGGGCATCACCGGCCCTGCGGACTTTCTGTCCCTGACCCCGAATGTCAGTTTCCTTCAGACAACCAATGTCGGTGAAACGCAGGTGCATATCCGCGGCGTCATCCAGCCGCGTGATACCGAGCCCCCCTTCGCCTATGTGCTGGACGGGGTGCTGGTGCCAAACCCCAGCGCCTTCAACCAGGAAATGGTTGATATTGAGCAGATCGAGGTGATCAAGGGCCCGCTGGGGTCCATCTATGGCCGCAATGCCGTGGGTGGCGCCATCCTTGTTTCCACCAAGAAGCCCGGTGACACGCCGGAGGGAGAGGTACGGGCCGGTTATGAGTTTGCCGGCAACGAATACAAGCTGAGCGGCTATGTCGGCGGCCCGCTGGTGGAAGACCGGCTCTATGGCCGCATCACGGCAGTCTATAAGGATCGCGAAGGTTATTATGACAATGTCACGCTGAACAAGAAGGAGGATGGGTTCAGCGAGGGGCAGTTGCGCGGCCGTTTTGTCTACAAGGCCACGGAGAATATCGAGGTCGATCTGTCGGTTGGCTATGCCGAGATCGATGGCTATGCCTTCAATTTCAACAACCAGACGGCGGGCACGCCGGGGTTCGAGAATGGCGTGGACATCACGGACACTTCCATCCCCTATTCCGGCAATGTCGAAAGCTTCAACAACCAGAAGCGTTTCGACTTCGCATCGAAGATCGACTGGACGTCGGAAGCGGGTACGCTCAGCTTCACGGCCGCCTATCATGATCTGAAGGAGAATATGGGCGGCGAGGGGGCGGTGGACCTGGCCCTGTTCGGCGTGCCGTTCCCCGGTGCGCCGGCGCCCGGCGATTTCTTCACCGATCCCAGCCTTTATGAAGGCTATGGCCCGACCCTGCGTGACGGGACGCAGTATCAGGAACGCAATCAGGACGATACGTCCTTCGAATTGCGCTTCACCTCTCCCGGTGAGAACCGGCTGCGCTACATCGCTGGTGCCTATTATATCGAGTTCAACCGCGAGGTCGTGCTGAACCGCGGTGACGATCTGGGGCAGGGTGTCGTGGTCGCCAACCCGCTGGGCGGGCCGGAGAACCCGCTTGTTGCCGTTACCTGGACCGACAATGCCAACAAGGCATGGGCCCTGTTCGGACAATTGGCTTATGACATAACGCCCGACCTGGAAATCTCCACCGCCCTGCGCTACGACAAGGAGAATCGGTCATCCGAGAATCTGACCCCGGCCGCCTACTCCCCCATCCCCAATGTGGAAGGGCTGGTGCGCAAGGAGAATTTCAGCGACCTTCAGCCCCGCGTCTCCCTGCGCTGGAACGCCAGTGAGGAAGTGTCCGTCTATGCCACCTATGGCGAGGGTTTCCGGTCCGGCGGCTTCAACCCGCTGGGCAGCCGTTTCAACATCATCAATGTCGATGGCGTGACCAACACCACGGTGCAGGATGCCTTCGACAAGGAGACCTCTGTTTCCTATGAGGCCGGGGTCAAGACCCGCCTGCTGGATGGACGCCTGACCCTCAATCTGGCGGCCTTCACGACGAAGGTGGAGAACGCGCATTTCTTCCAATTCTTCCCCTTCTCCCTGTCGCGCGTGATCTCCATCGTGGATCGCAACGATATCAAGGGCTTTGAGGTGGACGGCGTGGCCCGCGTGGCCGAGGGGCTGGACCTGTTCTTCGGCTATGGCTACCTGGACAGCGAGATCAAGGCGAATGCCGAACTGCCCCAGACGGTGGGCAACCGCTTCCCCTTCACGGCCAAGTACGATCTGATGCTGGGCGGACAATATACGACGCCGGTGACGGGCGATTACGACATGCTGGCGCGTGTCGAATATAACCGCACGGGCCCGATGTTCTATGACACACTGAACACGCCTGGCACCGAACGGCCGGCCATCAATCTCGTCAATGCCCGACTGGGCATCGAGAATGAGCGCTGGGGCGCCACGCTGTTCGCCCGCAACCTGTTCGACAAACGGTACAATGTCGACGGTGTGGTACTGGTCGTTCCCAATACCACCGTCTTCAATTTCACGACCAAGGCGGCCCCGCGGACCTGGGGCCTGGAATTGAAGGCCAGGTTCTGATACCGGGCCGGGTCCGGGGCAGGGGGCATCGGCCGCCTGCCCCGGACCCTGGCTTGACGTTCCCGTCAGGTCCGGTCCGACACGAAGGACCAGCCCGTTTCCGCTGCGGCGCGGGCAACCTCTCCATAGGCCAGGGCCTTGCGATCGGCGGCATTGCCGGCCAGCGCGCGGGCATAGACGCCCTGACAGATTGATGAGATGCGGAAAAAGGCGAAGGCCAGGTAATAGGGCCAGTCGGGAATGCCCGACCGCCCCGTCCGCCGGCAATAATCCGCCACATAGTCGGCTTCCGACGGGATGCCCGTGCCCGCAATATCCACGCCCCGTAATCCGGGAAACTGCTTGATCCCGGCCGGCAGGTGCCAAGCCATGCAATTATAGGCCAGGTCGGACAAGGGATGGCCCAGCGTGGCCAGTTCCCAATCCAGGATGGCGACGACCTTGGGCTCGTCCTTGTGCAGCATGAGGTTGCCCAGACGGAAATCGCCATGGGCGATCGTCGTTTCCTCCCCCGCCGGCAGGGCGCGGGGCAGAAACGCCATCAGCCGGTCCATGGCGGGAATGTCGCTGTCGCCCTTGGCGGCCTGATATTGTTTGGACCAGCGTTCCACCTGCCGCGCGATGTAATTTTCCGGCTTGCCGAAATCAGCCAGCCCGGCCGCCTGCCAATCCACCTTGTGCAGGGCTGCCAATGTCTTGTTCATGCTGTCGTAGATGGCGGCCTGTTCATCCGGCGTGAAGCCCGACAGCGCCACGTCTGACAGCACGCGGCCATCGATATGGTCCATGACATAGAACGAGGTGCCGATGATCTCGGGCTCATCGCACATCAGCCGCACGACGGGCACCGGCGCGTCCGTGCCGGCCAGCGCCCGCATGACGCGGAACTCCCGTTCGATCAGATGCGCGCTGGGCAGCAGCTTGCCCGGCGGCTTCTTGCGCAGCACATAGCGCCGGCCAGCCGCGTCGGTGACCAGGAAGGTGGGGTTGGATTGGCCGCCCTGGAACTGCTGGACCGCGGCCGGCAACTGGAATCCATCCAGATGCCCGGCCAGATAGCGGGTCAGTGCCGCCTCGTCGAACCGGTGTTGCGGCAGCACGTCGATCAGGACGGCGGCCCCCTGCGTCTCACTCATCTCCGGTTACCCTTTCCGATCAGATGATGGTGGGATCGGCGATGGTGGCGCCGCCATCGGCAACCAGCACCTGTCCCGTGACGAAGGCACCGGCCGGAGCGGCCAGCATCAGCGCCACGCCCGCGATCTCGTGCGGGCGACCGAACCGGCCCAGCGGCGCGCGGCGCATGACAGCCTTGGCAATGTCGGGATTGTCGGTCAGAGCCTTGGCGAAGTCTGTCTCGATGATGCCGGGGGCGATGGCATTCACCCGGATGTTGGCCCGCCCATATTCCACGGCCAGATTGCGGACCAGCGCTGTCTCCGCGGCCTTGGAAACGCCGTAGGCGCCGATGACGGGATTGCCCCGCAGCCCCGCGATGGAGGACAGCACGATGACACTGCCGTCCTTGCGCTCCGCCATGCCCGGCAACACCATGTTGCACAGCCACCAGGTGCTGCGCAGGTTGCTGCCCATGATCTTGTCCCAGGCATCGTCGGAGACGCTGTTCAGGGGGCCATAGACCGGGTTGATGGCGGCATTGGCGACCAGGATGTCGATCCGGCCCCATTGACCGATCGTCGTGTCGACCAGGGACTGGAGATCTTCCTTGCGGCTGATATTGCAGGGGACGGCGATGGCGTCGCCGCCGGCCGCGTTGATCTCGTCCCGGACGGCGACGCAGGCGTCCATCTTGCGCGAGGAAATGACGACCTTGGCCCCGGCACGGGCATATTCCTGGGCGATCGACTTGCCGATCCCACGGGAGGAGCCGGTGATCAGCGCCACCTTGCCCGACAGGTCGAACAGTGGATGCGTGGTCATGAAGGAAATTCCTTGAAGGTTGTGGGGTGTCACTGCGCCGTGGCGCCACCGTCGACGACAAATTCCGCCCCCGTCAGGAAGGGGCTCTCGTCGGACAGCAGGAACAGGATCATGTTGGCCGCATCCTCCGGCTGACCCATGCGGCCCAGGGGGGAGGTGCGCTCCAGCCGGCGGCGCATCTTTTCCCCGTCCGGGGCGATGTCGATCATCGACTGGACCATCGGGGTCTGCAGGAAGGACGGGTGAATGGAATTGCAGCGGATCTCGTATTTCTGCTGCGCACACCACATGGCCACCGACTTGGTCAGCAGCCGCACGGCCCCCTTCGATGAGCAATAGGCGGGCAGGTCCGGCGCGCCCACCAGGCCGGCCACGGACGACACGTTGACGATGGACCCGCCGCCCGTGTGCTTCATGGCCCGGACCCCATGCTTGCAGCCGAGAAAGACCGATTCGGTGTTCACCGCATGGACGAAGCGCCAGCCCTCCAGCGTCTCTTCCTCGATATTCCGCAGGGAGCCGCAGCCGGCATTGTTGACCAGCCCGTCCAGGCGTCCGTGACGGGCCGTGATATGGTCGATCACCTCGATCCAGCGGTCCTCCCGCGTCACGTCCTGGACCAGGAACTCCGCGCTTTCGCCCAGTTCGGCCGCCGCCGCTTCCCCGCCCGCGACATTGCGGTCCGTGATCGTAACGCGGGCACCTTCACGCACCAGTGTCCGCGCCGTCGCCAGGCCAATGCCCGATGCGCCACCGGTGACCAGGACGACCTTGCCCTGCATCCGTGCCGTCATGATGTTCCCTCCCACCCTTATCGCCGGCCATGCCGGACATTCTATAGTGACCGGTCGATGGACCGGGTATCTCAAACGCTTGTTTGAGTGTAGGGGCAGGGACGCGGCAGGGCAATGGGAAAGGCAAGGGGGAAGGAGATCAGGAGAAGGCATCGCAGATTGAGCCGGCGGACCCCGCCTTGTTCCTGTGATAGCGGGCGCCCAACATTAGACATAGACAATATTCCCGTTATATATGTATTACGATATAGTTATCTCTGAATAGATTTGTAGTCCCGGATGGATATCCACATGCGGCGCCTTGCGAAAATGACCCTGTCTGCTCTGGCTCTCATGGCTTTCCTGCCCGGCTCGGCCATTGCCCGGCCCTGTCCGGTGGCCGGCGAACAGGACCCGTTCGACCTTGTCGCCGAATTCGTGGGAAAGACCTGGCGGGGGGAGGAGCTCAGGCGGGGGGGGGAGGAGCAGGGAAGCGCCCTGATCGATGTGGCCGCATGGGAATGGGCGCTGGGGAAACGGGCCATTCGTATCACCCATATGCTGCTGAGCGGCGGGCCCGGGCCGGGGCCGCATGGCGGGGAAACCCTGATCCTGCGCGACGCCGACACCGGTGCGTTGGTTTCCCAATATGTCTCGCTGTCCGGCCTGCGCACGCAGGGCCGTGTCTGTGTGGAACGCCATGGTCGCCTTGTCATGGAGGAGGACGTGACCAACCACCCCCATTTCAGCAAGATCAGGTCCACCATGACCCTATCCGGTGATGTGATGACCAGCCAGGCGGAAACCTTCAGCAACGGCAAGTGGTCCCGGATCAGCACCATGCTTTACAAGGTCACGGACCCTGCGTCCCGGCCGGAATTTCCGCCGGCCCAGTAGGGGATTGCCCGAAAAAAGCCGGTCGGGCCATGCTCCCCCTATCCGTGCGCCCTGTCTCGCGTGTAGGATTGTGCGGTGCGTGAAACGGTGCGCACCCAACCGATGATGGCAACTGGACAGGGGCAGATAAGGACATGGCCACGGCACAGCCCTCGCGGACCCAGACCAAGCTGGAACCTTGGCGGGACCCGAATGAGAAGCCTTATGTCCGTATCGAAAAGGTGACCAAGAAGTTCGGCGATTTCACAGCCGTCGATGACGTGTCGCTTTCCATTTACCGGGGGGAGTTCTTTTCCCTGCTGGGCGGGTCCGGCTCGGGCAAGACGACGCTGCTGCGCATGCTCGCCGGTTTTGAACGCCCGACCGAGGGCAGGATATTCATTGATGGCGTGGACATGTCGAACGTGCCGCCCTATGAGCGGCCCGTGAACATGATGTTCCAGTCCTATGCCCTGTTTCCACACATGAGCGTGGAAGGCAACATCGCCTTCGGCCTGCATCAGGACAGGGTACCGGCGGCAGAGGTCCGCGATCGGGTGGCCGAAGCCTTGAACCTCGTGCAGCTTTCCCAGTTTGGCAAACGCAAGCCGCACCAGCTTTCCGGCGGCCAGCGCCAGCGCGTGGCCCTCGCCCGCGCCCTGGTGAAGCGGCCCAAGCTGCTGCTGCTGGATGAACCGCTGGGCGCGCTCGACAAGAAACTCCGCGAACAGACACAGTTCGAACTGGTGAATATCCAGGAAAAAGTGGGCATCACCTTCGTCGTCGTCACCCATGACCAGGAAGAGGCCATGACGATGTCATCACGGATTGCCGTGATGAACAGGGGCTATATCGCCCAGATCGGCACGCCGACGGAAATCTATGAATATCCGAACAGCCGGTTCACGGCGGAATTCATCGGGTCTGTCAACATGTTCCATGGTCGCGTGCTGGAGTCGGAGCCCGATCATTCGCTGATCCGGTCCGACGAGGCCGATTGCGACCTGTATGTCAGCCATCCCGGCCATCTGGCGCCCGGCACGGAATGCTGGGTGGCGGTGCGGCCGGAGAAGGTTACCATCTCCAAGGATGAACCCCCCGGTGGCGACGGTCGTAACCGGGCCGTCGGGGTGGTGAAGGAAATCGCCTATCTGGGCGATGTCTCCATCTACGAGATCGAGCTGGATACGGGCAAGCGCGTGCGTGTGACGGCCCCGATGGTCACGCGCCGCACAGAAATGCCCATCACCTGGGAAGACCGGGTCCATCTGACATGGCGACCCTTCGCCGGCAGCGTGCTGACCAACTGACGGGCGGGAAGGGGGCTGATCCATGGCCGAAACGGTCCAAAGCGAAATGCGCCACACGGGCTTTCTGGGCCTGTTGCAGCGTATCGGCCTGTCGGGGCGGGCGCTGGTCATCGCCGTGCCCTATGCCTGGCTGCTGCTGTTCTTCTTGATCCCGTTCCTGATCGTGCTGAAGATCGCGCTGGCCGAGGGCCAGATGGCGATACCGCCCTTCACGCCGCTGGTCGAGGCGGTGGGGGACCTCAAGTATCAGATCACTGTCACCTTCTATAATTTTCATTATATGGTGACAGATAATCTCTATGTCATTGCCTATCTCAACAGCCTGAAGATCGCCTTCATTTCCACGGTCTGCTGTCTTCTGCTCGGCTATCCGGTGGCCTATGCCATCGCCAGGGCCGATCCGAAATGGCGTGCGCCGCTGCTGATGCTGATCATCCTGCCATTCTGGACCAGCTTCCTGATCCGGGTCTATGCCTGGATCGGCATCCTGTCGAATAACGGGGTGCTGAACAATTTCCTGATGTGGCTGGGCATCATCGACCAGCCGATCCAGATTCTCTACACCCCGGTGGCGACCTATATCGGCATCACCTATTCCTATCTGCCGTTCATGATCCTGCCGCTGTACGCGACGCTGGAGAAGATGGACAATACGTTGCTGGAGGCGGCGGCCGACCTTGGCTGCCCGCCATGGAAGGCGTTTCTGACCATCACGCTGCCGCTATCGATCCCGGGCATGATCGCCGGCTCGCTGCTGGTCTTCATTCCGGCCACGGGCGAGTTCGTCATCCCTGAGCTGCTGGGGGGGCCGGACACATTGATGATCGGCCGCACGCTGTGGACGGAGTTCTTCAACAACCGCGATTGGCCGCTGGCCTCGGCCGTGGCGGTCGCCCTGCTGCTGTTCCTGGTGGTGCCGATCATGCTCTTCCAGAATGTGCAGGGCAAACAGGGGGAACAGCGCTGATGCCGAAATCCTGGTTCCTGCGCGTTGGCCTCGTTGTCGGCCTGCTGTTCCTCTATATCCCGATCATCCTGCTGGTCATTCTGTCGTTCAACGACAACCGGTCGGTTTCGGTGTGGAGCGAATTTTCCTTCCGCTGGTATGGCGAGTTGATGCGCGACAGACAGTTGCTGTCGGCGGCCTGGCTGTCGGTGCAGGTGGCTTTCATCTCCGCCTCGGTGGCGGTGGTGCTGGGCACGCTGGCCGGCATGATGCTGGCCCGGTTCGGGAGCTTCAAGGGCAGGGCGCTGTTTTCGGGTATGGTGTCGGCGCCGCTGGTCATGCCGGAGGTCATTCTGGGCCTGTCACTGCTGCTGCTGTTCGTCAGCATGGAGCAGATGTTCGGCTGGCCGGCCGGACGCGGCATGCTGACCATCATCCTGGCCCATATCACCTTCACCATGTCCTTCGTCACGGTGGTGGTGCAGTCTCGTCTCGTCTCGATGGATGCCAGCCTGGAAGAGGCGGCGATGGACCTGGGTGCCCGTCCGGCCAAGGTGTTCTTCGTCATCACCCTGCCGCTGATCGCCCCGGCCATCGTTTCCGGCTGGCTTCTGGCCTTCACCTTGTCGCTGGATGATCTTGTCGTTGCCAGTTTCGTTTCGGGGCCCGGTTCCACGACACTGCCGCAGATCGTCTTCTCCTCCGTGCGGCTCGGCCTCAGCCCCAAGGTGAACGCGCTGGCCACCATCGTCGTGGGCATTGTCGCGGTCGGCATCATCTGTGCCGGCATCTATCATGCCCGCCAGGAAAAGGCCCGTAAGCGCGACGAGCAAATGGCCCAGCAGGGCGGCTGATGACTGCCTGCCCTTGTTTTTCCAATTCGTAAACCCTGCCGACAGCGGTGCATCCTTCTCCGGTGTACTGCTTTCGGGCGGGGAACCTTTCCGCCGCCCACGGGTTATTTCCACGTAACCCACGACGGAATATGGAGTGGAAAAATGGCCACCAGCAATGTCGAACGCAACGAATCCGCTGTCTGCATCAGTGCCACGAAGGTGAACGGCACCGATGTCTATAGTTCGGAGGGCGAAAAGATCGGCCATGTCGACGACATCATGCTGAACAAGCGCACCGGCAGTGTCGCCTATGCCATCATGGGCTTCGGTGGCTTCCTCGGCATGGGGGAGCGTTACCATCCGCTGCCCTGGTCGGTGCTGACCTACGACACGGAACGTGAGGGCTATGTGGTGCCGCTGGCAAAGGCGCGCCTGGAGGAAGCCCCGTCCTACACGCCGGCCGAGCTTGGCAAGGATGACCGTCGCTGGCGCGACATGGTCTTCACCTACTACAACGTCCCGCCTTACTGGATGTAACGGAGCCTTGCCCCGCTGACCGACAGAAAAGCGTGACAAAGGAGGAAGCCATGGCACAGCCATCTGCTCGCCCGGCCCCGAAATCCCCATCCAGGCCGCCGGACGATACCCACAAGACCTCGGAGCGCGAACTGGATCGCGATCTGGAAGATACGTTTCCCGCCAGCGACCCCATTCCGGCCCAGCAGCCGGTGACGGCCCGGCCGGAACGCCATGATGATGAGCCGCAACGCGACAAGCCGCGGACTCATTGAAGAGGCCCCAAGTGCGAAGTCCCAAGTCCCTTGGCTTTCCGCCACCCCCGGTCCATTGGGCCGGGGGTTTCTTTATCATCCCGGAAAAGCCGGTGCCAAGGACGGGGCCATGGGATCAAACATCCAGATCCTGCGCGAACTTCGCATTCTCCGTGATGAACTTGAAGCGCAATTCGGGCTTGCGGCCCATCAGGCTTTCCACCAGCGATTTCGTGGCCAGCACGTCATCCTGCTGGTCCGGATCGCGTTGGTCGGGCACGACGACGCGCAACAGGGTGCGCTTATTCTGATTCATCGTCGTTTCCTTCAATTGCGCGGGCGGCATTTCGCCCAGGCCTTTGAACCGGCTGATCTCCACCTTGCCCTTCACCGACTTGAAGACGGTCTTCATCAACTCGTCCTTGTGGGCATCGTCACGCGCGTAACGCACATTGCCGCCGCCGGCCAGCCGGTAAAGCGGGGGCAGGGCAAGATAGAGATGGCCATGCTGGATCAGGCCCGGCATCTCGCGATAGAAGAAGGTCATCAGCAGCGAGGCGATGTGGGCGCCGTCCACATCGGCGTCCGTCATGATGATCACGCGCTCGTACCGCAGCTTGTCCAGGCTGAACTCCTTGCCCGTGCCGCAACCCAGCGCCTGGGCCAGATCGGCCAGTTCCTGGTTGCCGCGCAGCTTGTCCACACTGGCCGAGGCGACATTCAGGATCTTGCCGCGCAACGGCAGGATGGCCTGCGTCTCACGCGAACGGGCCTGTTTGGCCGAACCACCGGCCGAATCGCCCTCCACGATGAAGATTTCGGTATCTTCCGCGCTCTGGCGCGAACAATCGGCCAGCTTGCCGGGCAGGCGCAGGCGGCGGGTCGGCGTCTTGCGCGCCATCTCCTTCTGCGCACGCTTCCGGGCGCGCTCGTCGGCCTTTTCGATCAATCGTTCGATCAGGGCCTTGGCCGCGTCGGGTGAACCGGACAGCCAATGGTCGAAATGATCCTTGATGGCGGCGTCGGTCAGCTTCTGCGCGTCGGCACTGACCAGTCGTTCCTTGGTCTGACCCTGGAAATGCGGTTCCCGGATGAAGACGGAAAGCAGGATCGTCGCGCCCTCCATCACGTCATCGGCCGTGATGTTCGACACCCGCTTGTTGCCCAGCATGTCGCCATAGGACTTGATGGCACGTGTCAGGGCGCCGCGCAGCCCCAGTTCGTGCGTGCCCCCCTGGGGCGTGGGAATGGTGTTGCAGTAGGTGTGGCTGAAGCCCTCGTCATCCTCTGGCCAGGCGATGGCCCATTCCACGCGCCCGGCATCACCGGGGAAATCCGCCTGCCCGGCAAAGGGCTGGGGCGTCACGGTGGCCCGCGCCTTCAAGGTGGCGGTCAGATAGTCGAGCAGCCCATTGGGGAAATGCAGCACCTCCGCCGCCGGGATGCCGCTTTCCGTCGTAATCAGCGACGTGTCGCATGACCACCGGATTTCCACCCCGCGATAGAGATAGGCCTTGGATCGGGCCAGACGGTAAAGCCGTTCCGGCTTGAACCGAGCCTCCGCCCCGAAAATCTCCGCATCCGGATGGAAGCTGACGGTCGTGCCGCGCCGGTTCTGCACCGTGCCGGCATGGGCCAGCGGCGCCAGCGGCAGCCCCCGGGAAAATGTCTGGGTCCAAAGCTGTCGGTCGCGCGCCACTTCCACATGCAGCCGGTCGGAGAGCGCGTTGACCACCGCCGACCCCACGCCATGCAGACCGCCCGATGTGGCATAGACCTTGCCGGAAAACTTGCCACCCGAATGCAGTGTGGTGAAGATGACTTCCAGCGCAGACTTGCCGGGATATTTGGGATGCTCATCGGTCGGGATGCCGCGCCCGTTGTCGCGCACCGTCACCGTACCATCGGCCGAAAGGTCCAGGTCGATACGGCTGGCATGGCCCGCCACCGCCTCGTCCATGGCATTGTCCAGCACCTCGGCCACCAGATGATGCAGCGCACGATCGTCCGTGCCGCCGATATACATGCCGGGCCGGCGTCGGACAGGCTCCAGCCCCTCCAGAACCTCGATGTCCTGGGCGGAATAGCTGTCCTGCTTAGGGGCGGTATTCTGGAAGAGATCGCTCATGCCCCATTATAGGGAGGGGAAACGTCAAGGTTCAAGGAGATGCAGTGTCTCCGAACGATATAGACCACCACATTTTGATATTTGCCCGGGGAGGGCAACGTGATGAGCGAGAAGATACCCGATTTCGACCGTGACGCCCCATCCATGCGCACCTTCGCGATGCCGAAGGACCTGAACGGCAACGGCGATGTCTTCGGCGGCTGGGTGATGTCGCAGATGGATCTGGCCGGTGCAGCCCCCGCCGTGCGCGTCGCGCGCGGGCCCGTGGCGACGGTTGGGGTGGAAGCCATGAAGTTCCACCGGCCTATCGCCGTCGGCGACGAGGTCAATTGCTATACCGCGGTGGAGCGGGTCGGCAATACATCGGTCCGGGTCCGCGTGGATGTGTGGGTACGCCGGGTGGACGGCACCGCCTACAAGGTCACGGAAGGCGTGTTCACCTATGTCGCCATGGACAAGCAGGGGCGGCCGCGTCCGGTCGTGCCACCGGCGGTGACCAGCGCCTGACGCAGCATCCGGAATGGCGGCGGGGCAGGGTGCGCGGCCCTTGTCATCCGCCCAGCCGCCGCTCCCAATCCTCCACCGTGGCGTTGGCCAGGCGGTTGGCGGCCAGCCGCCGCAACCCGGCACTGGCCCCCTTCAGTTCCGCCAGTTCCGCCAAGGCGGCCTGGTCCAGCGTGTCGACATAGAGCACGCGCAGGGTACGGGCCAGGGTCCAGGCCGGATTGGGCCGGTCCAGCAACCGGATGGCGTCGCCGGCCCGCATCTCGCCTTCCTCCAGCACGCGGTAATACCAGCCCGTCCGCCCGGTCTTCTGCACCAGGCGCGGCAGCGCGGGCAAACCGAAGCGCACACCCAGCTTCCAGCAGGGCTGACGGGACTGCGCCAGTTGCAGGCGTGCCGTGCCGATGGCGATGATGTCGCCAAGGCACACGTCGGCTTCCGTCACCCCCGCCACCGACAGATTTTCCCCGAACGCCCCCGGTTCGGCCAGATGGGGGGCCATGCCCGGCTGTTCGCCGGCCCAGGTGGCGTAATGGTCGCGCGGGTAGAGGTGGATGGCCTTGTCGGGCCCGCCATGCACCTTCGTGTCGCCCACCGCATCGCCGGCCAGACCCAGCGTGCCGGCCCGCACAGGGGCGGTGACGGGCCGGCGGGTGGCGATGCTGCTGAGCGCCTGCCTGTCGCCCAGCGGCTGTGGTCTGCCGACCAGCAGATGGTCCAGGACAAGGTTCATCGCGCCCCTCCATGATCATTCAGGAAATCGGCCCAGACCTGCTGCGCCACGTCGGGCGGGGCCGGTATCTGTTCCGGGCAATCCAGTCGCAAGTGTCGGTCACCCAGCGGGGCATCCACGAACCGGCAATGATGCGGTTGCTCTGAATCAGGATGAAGATTCGGCTGGAAGTATTTGCAATTCAAGCACATTCTAGTGATTGAAATATGCCCTTCCCCTTGCAGCCCATGAATGAGGCGCAGCATCACGCGCAGCAAAGCCAACTGGTCGGCCGCTGGCAGGCCGGCCAGCGTATCGATCAGGAAAAGCGGTCCGCCGCCGAAACGGTCGGCAAGGGCAAGACCTGCCGGGGAGGCCAGCACGAGATGGCCGCGCCCGTCATCCGGGGCGGCGGTCCGCAGCACCAGCCCTTTGTGCACCAGGGTTGTCGTCGCCTCGCTGGCTGTCGGGGCCTTCACACCCAGGCGGGCGGCGATGGCGACAGGGCGCAGGCCCTCGGGATTCTCCCGCAGCAGCGACAGGATGCGGGCCTGCGTTGCCGTCAGCCCATGCGGCGTGGCATCACGCCATTCATTGGCCTTCAACGCCGCCGCGATCCGCACGAACCCATCGGCCAGCCGATTGGCCACGGGCTCGCTCAACCGATCAAACATGTCGTTGATCACAATGCCTCCATGCCAGGATGAAGTCCCGATTTATATTCGGACTCCGATCTTTTTGCAAATCACGGACGATGTTCCTGGAACTGCGGCAGATTGTCGGTGATGTTGTACCAGGGGGCTTTGGAACCCACGAAGATATGTTCGGTCGGGCGGATGGTTGGCGTGTCAACCAATGTGCCCAGGGTGACATGCACATAGGCCCCGTCGCGCACCAGGGAATAGAGCAGCGAGCCACAGGTCGGGCAATGGGCGTCGTGGCAAAGCGCGTCGCCGTAAATCCGTATCTGGCCTTGGGTGATGCTCAGGTGCCGCGCCTCGATCCCTGCGAAGGGCTTGAACGCCGAGCCCGTGGCGCGGCGACAGCCGGAACAATGGCAATTGGCGGCATAGGCAAAGGCGTCCGTCACCCGGTAACGCACGGCACCGCAATAGCATTGCCCCGCAAGTGACTGAAATTCCGTCATTTGCTTCAGCCTCACAAGCCCGCCAGAAACATGGTCAGTGCCCTGTTCACCGCATCAGGCGCTTCTTGCTGCACCCAATGCCCGGCCCCGTTGATCAATGTCGAGCCGCGGAAATCGGTGCAGGTGACACCATCCATGGCCCGCATGGCCTTATCCATGCCCGGCATGCGCAGGACACCGTCCAGCGAGCCGGCGATGAAGCAGGCGGGCACCTTGATGGGGGCGCCGTGCCAGGGTGCCGTCAGGGCCCAGTTGCGATCCAGGTTGCGATACCAGTTCAGCCCTCCGCGATAGCCCGTGCGGCGATAGGTGGCGGCATAGGTCTGCATATCTGCTTCCGTCAGCCAGTGGGGCAGGCTTTCCGCAGGCGGGCAGGCATCGACCAGGCCCTTGCCCGGCGGGATCATCAGGGGCCAGCCGGCGCCGCTTGCCGCCGCCGCACCGGAAGCGCCGACCAGCAGGCGGCGCTGGGTTTCATAGGGATCATGTTCCAGATCGGCCTCCGCCACGCCGGGTTCCTGGAACCAGACCATGTAGAACCGGTCCAGTCCCTGGGCGCGGGCCATGCCGACCAGGCTGCCATGGGAACCGCGCGGCGACCAGGGGACCGACAGGCCGGCCACGGCACGGAACCGGTCTGGCCGCATCAGGGCAGCGTGCCAGGCGACGGGCGCCCCCCAATCATGGCCGATGATGGCGCAGGCATCGATCCGCAGCGCATCCAGCAGACCGACCATGTCGCCGACCAGATGCAGGATCGTGTAATCCTCGACCGCATCCGGCGCGTCGGTGTCGCCGAAGCCGCGCATATCCGGGACAATGACGCGATATCCCGCCGCGACAAGGGCGGGAACCTGTTGCCGCCAGCTATGCCCCAGTTCCGGCCAGCCATGGCAGAGCAGAATGGCCGGTCCCTGTCCTTCGTCCCGGCACGCAATGTTGATGCCGTTGGCCTTGATGATGGGCACTTGGACGCTCCTTTGGCTCCGTTCATTCAAACAAATGTTTTAGCCGAGAAGGGCGCCCCGGGCCAGTGGGCTGCGAATGGCGGCCCCGCAAGGCTTGCGCGATTGCCAGGACCGCATTTGCGGCTATATATCGGCCATGAACTCTCTTGGCATCGATAAGGCCCCGGCCGATACCCGTGTCGTTGTCGCCATGTCGGGCGGCGTCGACAGTTCCGTCGCTGCGGCCATGCTGAAGCGTGAAGGCTATGACGTCGTCGGCATCACGCTGCAGCTTTACGATTATGGCATGACCGTCGGCAAGAAGGGCGCCTGCTGTGCGGGGCAGGACATCTATGATGCCCGTCGTGTTGCCGACCAGATCGACATTCCCCATTACGTGCTGGATTATGAAAGCCGGTTCAAGCAGTCGGTGATGGATGATTTCGTCGATACCTACCTGAAGGGGGAAACGCCGATCCCCTGCGTGCGCTGCAATCAGACGGTCAAGTTCAAGGATCTGCTGGATCAGGCGCGTGAGTTGGGGGCGGATTGCATGGCAACCGGCCATTATGCCCGCCGCGCGCCTGCCGCCGATGGGCGTGCGGCCATGCTGCGCGGGGCAGACCATCACCGCGACCAGTCCTATTTCCTGTTCGCCACGACGCAGGAACAGCTTGATTTCCTGCGTTTTCCGCTGGGTGACAAGCCCAAGACGGAAACCCGCGCCATCGCCGACGCCCTGGGGCTGGCCGTGGCCGACAAGCCCGACAGCCAGGATATCTGCTTCGTTCCCACCGGGGGTTATGCCCGCGTGGTGGAAAAGATGCGACCCGGTGCCGTTCGGCCGGGACAGATCGTGCATGTCGACGGGACCGTCATGGGCCGCCATGACGGGGTGATCCATTACACGGTCGGTCAGCGCAAGGGGCTGGGCATCGGCGGGCGCCGTGTCGATGGCGGGGAGGATGTGGACCCGCTTTATGTCGTGCGTGTCGATCCCGTGGCCAATCAGGTGATCGTCGGGCCGCGCACGGCGCTGGCCCGTGACCGTGTGACGGTGCGCGAGGTGAACTGGCTGGGCGCACCCGCCGCCGGCGTGCCCATGCCGGTGGCGGTCAAGCTGCGTTCCGCCCAGGCTCCGGCTGCGGCCACCCTGCTGTTGCATGGGGATGGCAATGCCGTGATCGACCTGGACACCGCACAATATGGTATCTCGCCAGGGCAGGCGGCGGTGTTCTATGACGGCGACCGCATGCTGGGTGGCGGCTGGATCAGCGGCACGGGCTGCCGCTGATCCGGTTCGCCGGACGGGCGGACGGATGTCATACTATTTTGCGGTGATCAGAACCTATTGGCTCTGGTCACCGCCTTCAATCGCCGGCGCCAACATTCGTTGGCTCGGGCGCGCCGCACGGGCGGCGCGGCGGCAGTCGCCGCCGGACCAGCTTGCGATGAGTTCTACTCATCGCAAGCTGCTTTCAGGTGGTGCGTCGGCGCCACAGCCACCGTACCGCCTCCACCATCAGGGTCAGGATGGCGACCTGTGTCAGCAGGCTGGAAAGCTGAAACAGCGGCTGCTGGTCATAGCGGTTGAAATATTGCCACCAGAACCCGTTCACCGGTGTGCGCAACGGTTTCACCAGCGCATCCCACATCTCGAACAGCGCATCGGGCACCGCATCGCGCAGTACTATGGGCAGGGTCAGGAAAAGCAGGGCCAGGATGGTCACGGTCGCCAAGCGCGCAAATGTCCACATTATCCGTCCTTCCCGTCACCACAGTGTCTTGCGCTGGCGGTCGGCCAGGGCTGCATCATAGGCGGCACCGCCCTCCCGCCCCAGGCTGGCATCGGCGATCATCTGCCCGGGGGTGGGCACGCCGGCCGGCCGGCCCAGCGCCCCTTGCGCCCAAAGGTCGGAACGCAGCAGTGACCGGGCGCACTGGAAATAGACGGCGCGGATGGAAATCCAGACCACGCTGCGCGGCGCCTGTCCTTCCCGCGCCAGTTCCGCGCACAGGCCGGGATCGATGCTGACAGCCGCCAGGCCGTTGATGCGCAGCGCCTCGTTCACACCCGGGATCAGGAACATGCAGGCCACGCGGGGATCGGCCAGGATGTTGCGCAGGCTGTCGATGCGGTTGTTGCCGCGCCGGTCGGGCAGCAGCAGCGTCCGTTCATCCCGCACGAAGATACAGCTTCCGGCATCGCCGCGTGGCGACACGTCAAGCCCGTCCGGCCCCACCGTGCCCAGCGCAAAAAAGGGGGATGCCTCAACCCAGGCGCGATAGGCGGGGGTCAGGTGATCGGCTTCCTTGGCAATCGCCGGGGCGGAAGGATGACCGTAGAGCGCTTCCAACCGGGCGATGTCGTCCACCTTGCCGGGTGGGTTCGGGTATGGGTCCATGCAATGGCGCTTTCCGGCTGATCGATCGTCGGGATACAAAGTCTGCCAAATGCCCGGTTCCGGCAAGTCTCTCCGGCAGAAGGCCTAATACGTATCTACATTGATCAGGACCCATGGTCCTGATCAATGCGACCCCGATGCGCCGCCGCGCCGCACGTGCGGTGTA
>NZ_JBLTXA010000053.1:0-24464 GCF_048066175.1 Niveispirillum fermenti
GTCGGCGCAAGCCCACGGATGAGGGTGTCGGCGATTGAGATACCGGTGATCGGTTGCGATCACCGGGACTTGGCGCAAGACCGGCCGGCCGGCTAGGCTGCGATGGTTTCAGCCAGCAGGGCAGCATCCATGAACCCCGATATTCCCGGCAGCGACGGCAGCTATCTCTATTATGACAGCGACTATCCCTGGCCGGAGGAGATGGAGGCCGACCCGGCACTGCGCATGGCCGCAGCCCGTCAGGGCATCCTGCATGACGTGCCGCATTACCTGCGGCTGGCACGGGACCTGGCCTCCATGCTGGGCCGGGCGCCGCGCATAACGGAACTGGCCTGCGGCACAGGCCGGCTGTCGGTACCGCTGGCCCGTGCCGGGTTCGCGGTGCAGGGGGTGGACGCCTCCCCCGCCATGCTGGAGGGCCTGCGCCAGCGGCTGGAGCGGGAGGATGCGGCCACCGTCAGCCTTCTGCATGTGCATGAGGGGGACCTGAGACAACTGGACCTGCCGGAAAAGGCCCAGGACCTGATCATCATGGGGTTCAACATCCTGATGCTGATCGCCGACTTCCAGGCGCAGCAGGATGTTCTGGCGCGGGCCTGTGCGCATCTGGCACCCGGTGGCTGGCTGGCGCTGGATGTGGCCAATCCGCTGATGCTGTCGCTGGGCGCCTCGGCCACACCGGATGCCAGCTATACCCGCCGCAACCGGCGTACCGGCAATCTCTATACGAAATTCGCCATGGTCGGCCAGTTGGACGAGCGGCAGGTGCAGCATGTCCATGGCTGGTATGACGAGGTGGTTCCCGGCGGGGCCGTAAGGCGGACGCATTACGGCTTCCACTGGCGACCCGTCTTCCGTTTCGAACTGGAACTGATGCTGCGTCAGGCCGGTTTCGATCTGGAGCGGGTCGATGGCGATTTCCAGGGCGGCCCCTTCGATACCGGTGCGCCGAAAATGGTGGTGCTGGCCCGGCGAAGGGCCTGAGCGCAACGGCCTGGGTTCACCCGGTCCTGCGGGGAAAGGCAATGGTGAAACAGGAACCCGCACCGGGCCGGCTTTCCACATCGATACGGCCACCCAGGCGCTGGGTGACGAGGTTGTAGACGAGGTGCAGGCCCAGACCCGTGCCTCCCGCCTCCCGCCGGGTGGTGAAGAACGGGTCGAAGATGCGGGGCAGCGTGGCCGCATCGATGCCCCCGCCATCATCGGCCACCGACAGTTCCGCCCAGCCCGGCGTGCCAGCGGATGGCGACAGCGTCACACGGATGGTGCCGGCGGTGCCGGCCGGAAACGCATGGGTCAGCGCATTCATCATCAGGTTGGTGATGACCTGCGCAATGGTGCCGGGTGCGCTGTCCACCATCATCCCAGGCGCCAGCGCACAGACCAGCCGGTGCGGCAGGCGGCGAAGCTGCGGCTGCAGACTGCGCAGCACCTCGCCCACGTAAATCCCCAGGTCGAAGCGGCGGATCTGATCCGTGGTCTGGTCCACGGCCACCTGCTTGAAGCTTTGGACCAGATCGGCGGCGCGGCTGATGTTGCCGGAAACGAAACCCATCGCCTCCGTGGCGGAGGCGACATAATCGGCCAGGTCGGTCCGGGTCAGGCTGCCGTCGCGCCAGGCCCGCGCGAAACGGTCGGTGTCCTGCGCAAAGGCCGTGGCGGCCGTGACGGCTACACCCAGAGGCGTATTGATCTCATGCGCCACGCCGGCGACCAGCCCGCCCAGCGCCGCCATCTTTTCCGCCTGAATAAGGTCGCGCTGCGTGGCCCGCAGCCGGTCCAGGGTCCGGCCCATCTCCTCCGCCGTCAGGCGCATGACGTCGATGCCCAGGCCCAGGCCTACGGCGGCACCATCGGCATCGGCCAGGATGAAGCCGCGATGCAGTGCATCGGGCTTGCGTTCGGCAATCATGCTGTTCAGGGCGGACAGGCCGGTATCCGCCGGCACCAGCAGGGGGGCCGCATCGGCCAGATGCGTGACGGGCCGGCGGGCATAAAGGTCACGGCCATAACGCTGGGAAAAATGCAGCAGAAAGGTCGGCCGGTCGGCCAGGGCCAGCGGCCGGCGCCCCTGTCCCTCCAGCACGATGACGCCGGGAAGGTCGGGTTCGCGCTGGAACAATTCGGCCACGGCGCCGCATCTTGTATCGGCCGGCACGAACGGCACGGGCCGGCACAGCCGGGCCGCCGTCCATGCCAGATCATCCGCCACCATCCCCCTGCCCGTTGCCGGGGTGCCGCCCGCGTACCGGTCCACGCCCGTTTCCTTCGGTCCGATCGTCCTTGCCTGCCGTTGTCTTGCCAGAAAGCCATGAAGGATTTGTGAAATGATCACGGCAGCGGAAGGGGGCCGGCATCAGCCGCCCTTCAGCACCGTCAGGGCCGCATCCCAATAAGGCACGGGCCCGAACCGGCCGGCCAGGAAATCCACGAAGGCCCGGACCTTTGGGCTCAGGTGCCGGTTGGCGGGATAGACGGCATGGACCGCAAGCGGTGGCGGCAGCCAGGCATCCAGCACCGGCACCAGCCGGCCCGAGGCCAACGCATCGCCGACAATGAAGGTGGGCAGCAGGACCAGGCCCTGCCCCTGGCTTGCGGCTTCCCGCAGCGCGTCGCCATTATTGGCGCGCAGCCGGCCGGTGATGCGCTGTCCGCGCGTTTCTTCCGCTCCCGGGGCGGCGCGGAAGCTCCATTGTTCCGGGTTCTGGACATTGGTGTAGATCAGGCAATCATGCGACTGGATATCGGCCGGCTCCTGCGGTGTGCCCCGCCGGGCCAGATATTCGGGGCTGGCGCAGATGACGGCCCGGGCCGGGCACAGGCGGCGCGCCACCAGCGAACTGTCGCGCAGCCGCCCGATGCGCACGGCCAGGTCATAGCCTTCATCCACCAGGTCCACGAACCGGTCGGACAGGTCCATATCCACCGCCACTTCCGGATAGAGGCGCATGAAATCGGCGATGGCGCCCGACAAATGATCCACACCGAACGATACCGGTGCCGCCAGCTTCAGCGTGCCGCGCGGGGCGGCATGCTGGCTGGCCACCGACCGTTCCGCCTCCTCCAGTGCCTCCAGCGCCTGGGAGACGCGGGCATGGAAACCCTCGCCCACCTGTGTCAGGCTGATATGGCGCGTCGTGCGGTTGAACAGCCGGGCGCCCAGCCGGGCTTCCAGTTCCCCGATACGGCGGCTGGCCGCGGATTTCGACAGGCCCAGCTTTTCCGCGGCCTTGGTGAAGCTGCGCCCCTCCGCGACCAGCGTGAAAAGCCGCAGATCATCCAACCGGTCCATGCCAACCCCACACGATGTCGCCGCCACATTGTTCCCGCCGCATTGTCCCGAAATGCGCAACAAAGCTGTTCGACATTGGACCATTATCAGCAACCCAGCAACGGACTATCTTTCATTCCAGCAGCAACGCACACCACCAAAGACGGAGAACAAAGATGAGCAAGGTTCTGGTCCTCTACTATTCTTCCTACGGTCATGTGGAAACGATGGCCAAGGCCGTCGCGGAGGGTGCGGCGTCCGTGCCGGGCACCGAGGTCGTGGTCAAGCGGGTGCCCGAGCTGGTGCCGGAGGATGTGGCCAAGCGTTCCGGCATCAAGCTGGACCAGCAGGCGCCTGTGGCGACCGTGAACGAGTTGCCCGACTATGATGCCATCATCTTCGGCACACCGACCCGGTTCGGCATGATGGCGTCGCAGATGCGCAACTTCCTGGACCAGACGGGCGGCCTGTGGGCCAAGGGTGCGCTGATCGGCAAGGTCGGGTCGGTCTTCGTTTCCACAGCGACCCAGCATGGCGGCCAGGAATCGACCCTGCTTTCCTTCCACACCACCTTGCTGCATCACGGCTTCGTCGTGGCGGGCCTGCCCTACAGCTTCGCCGGTCAGGGCCGCCTGGACGAGGTGACGGGCGGCAGCCCCTATGGCGCCACCACCATCGCCGGCAGCGACGGTTCGCGCCAGCCGTCGGAGAACGAGCTGGAAGGCGCCCGTTTCCAGGGCGCGCATGTGGCGCGGCTGGCCGCCAAGCTGTCCGCGTAACCGCACAACCAACATTCTCAATCCCATGACCAATGGTCCCCGCGCCGTCGCCATGACGGGGCGGCCCGGGGAGCCGAACAGGAGAAGTGTCATGATCGAGCATCGCCCCTTCAACGGCCTCGGCAAGGCCAATCACGGCTGGCTGCGCGCCAATTTCCACTTCAGCTTTGCCGGCTATCACAATCCCGCGCGGGTCCATTGGGGACCGTTGCGGGTGTGGAACGATGACACCATCGATTCCAACACGGGCTTCGACCCGCATCCGCATCAGGACATGGAAATCATCACCTATGTCCGCAAGGGCGCCATCACGCACCAGGACTTTCTGGGCAACGAAGGCCGGACGGAAGCAGGTGACGTGCAGGTGATGTCGGCCGGCACGGGCATCGTGCATGCCGAATATAACCGGGAGCCGGGTGAAACCACCCTGTTCCAGATCTGGATCATCCCCAACAAGCGGGGCGTGAAGCCGCGCTGGGAACAGGCCCGGTTCCCCAAGGGCACCGACGCCGACGGTCGGCTGCGCGTTCTGGCATCGGGCCGGGATCAGGACAAGGATAGCGGCGCGCTGTTCATCCATCAGGATGCGGCACTTTTGGGTGGAACCTTGCCGGCGGGTACGGTGTTGACCCATCGATTGGGTGATCGGCTGGCTTATCTGGTGCCTGCCCGCGGCAAGGTGAAGGTCAATGGCCAGACCCTGGAAGCCCGCGATGGCGCGGCGGTCAGGGATGAAGAGGTCCTGACCATCGAGGTGCTGGAAGAAGCCGAGTTGATCCTGGCCGATCTGCCGCGCACGGCCTGACCGGGCCTGATCGGCATTGAAATACCGGGGCCGGTCCTCTCCCCCTCCCCCTGAAGGCCGGCCCCGGCCATGAAGGGCGGCGTCTGCCCACAGGCGCCGCCCTTTTTCCTTTCCTGTTGCCTTTCCTTCCTGTCCGGCCTCGCGCCCTGCGGTCATCCGCCCCTGGCGCCCGCCGGCGGGCCGTGCCAGCCTGTCATCATCGATCCAGCCGAGGGATGACCGAAACCGTGAGTACACAACCCGACCCAGCCGGCCCCGATGCCGTCGCCCTTCGCCTGATGCTGCTGGCCAGCCTGTTCGGCGCGGTGGCCGTGGCCGCCGGCGCCTATGCCAGCCACGGGCTGGGGGCCGTGCGCGATGCGCGGGCCGTGGCATTATGGGGAATGGCGAGCCATTATCAGATGATCCATGCCCTGGCCATCCTGGCCGTTGTCGCCCTGCGCCGCAGCCTGCCCCGGCAGGCCCGCTGGCTGACGGCCAGCGGGCTGTGCTTCGCGCTGGGTTGCGTGCTGTTCCCCGGCGCCCTCTATGCGCTGGGTTGGTACGGGCCGTCCGCCATGGGGGCAGTGGCCCCTATCGGCGGCCTGTCCTTCATCGCCGGCTGGTTGCTTGCAGGCTGGGCCGCCATGCGTGCCCAGGGTGCCGGCGCGGGTTGAGGCAGGGTGCGTATCACACGAAAAAGGCCGGCGGGTCGCCCCGCCGGCCTTTTTCGTAACTGGAGCCAAGCCCGGGCTTACGTATCCAGGAAGCTGCGCAGTTTGCGCGACCGTGAGGGGTGCTTCAGCTTGCGCAGGGCCTTGGCCTCGATCTGCCGGATACGCTCGCGCGTGACGCTGAACTGCTGGCCCACCTCTTCCAGGGTGTGGTCGGTGTTCATGCCGATGCCGAAGCGCATGCGCAGCACCCGCTCCTCGCGGGCCGTCAGCGTGGCCAGGATACGGGTCGTCGTCTCGCGCAGGTTCGCCTGGATGGCGGCATCGAGGGGAAGCACGGCGCTCTTGTCCTCGATGAAATCGCCCAGATGGCTATCCTCCTCATCACCGATCGGCGTCTCCAGCGAAATCGGCTCCTTGGCGATCTTCAGGACCTTGCGGACCTTCTCCAGCGGCATCATCAGCCGCTCGGCCAGTTCCTCCGGTGTCGGCTCGCGCCCGATCTCGTGCAGCATCTGGCGGCTGGTGCGCACCAGTTTGTTGATCGTTTCGATCATATGCACGGGAATGCGGATGGTGCGGGCCTGGTCGGCGATCGACCGGGTGATGGCCTGCCGGATCCACCATGTGGCATAGGTGGAGAACTTGTAGCCGCGCCGGTACTCGAACTTGTCGACCGCCTTCATCAGGCCGATATTGCCTTCCTGGATCAGGTCCAGGAACTGAAGGCCGCGGTTCGTGTACTTCTTGGCGATGGAGATGACGAGGCGCAGGTTGGCCTCCACCATCTCCTTCTTGGCGCGGCTGGCCTCCTTCTCGCCCTTCTGCACCGTGGAGACGATGCGGCGGAACTCCCCGATGGGCAGGCGGGCCTGACCCGACACCTCCGCGATGCCCTCACGCACGCGCCCCACCTCATAGGAGGAGCGCTCGGCGAACCGGCCCCAGGCCTTCGACAGGTTCTTGCAGCGGTCCAGCCAGTTCGGGTCCAGTTCGGACCCGTAATAATGCTGCAGGAAATCCTCGCGCTTCACCCGGCAATCGGTAGCCAGCCGCAGCAGCCGGCCCTCGAAACCCAGCAATTTGCGGTTAAGCGCGTAAAGCTGTTCGACAAGCTGTTCGATACGGCCATTGTTCAGGCGCACGGAATTGACCAGCTCGGTCAATTCGGCCTTCACCTTCTCGTATTTCTTGTCCGCCCCCTTGACCAGTTCCTCACCCCGTTGCAGCGATGCAAGGCGAAGCTCCTGAATCTTGTGCAGGCGGTCGTAGGTTTCCTCGATCTTGCCGAAGGTCTCCAGCACCTTGGGCTTCAGCTCGGCCTCCATGGCGGACAGGGAGACGTTGCCCTCCTCCTCGCTCTCGCCCTCGGTGCCGGCACCGCCTTCACCCTCGCCCTCGCCGCGTTCGCCTTCTTCCTCGTCGCGTTCGGCGGCGGGACCGTCCAGGGCTTCCGGCGGCAGGGCGCCCGTCTCCGGGTCACCGTAAGAGGCGTCCAGGTCAATGATGTCGCGCAGCAACATCTTGCCGTCCTGCAACGCCTGGTGCCATTCGATGATGGCCTGGATGGTCAGCGGCGATTCACAAATCGCGCCGATCATCATTTCACGGCCGGCCTCGATGCGCTTGGCGATGGCGATTTCGCCCTCGCGCGACAACAGCTCCACCGACCCCATTTCGCGCAGATACATGCGCACGGGATCGTCGGTGCGGCCGATATCGTCATCGTCCAGGTTGCCGGACTGGCGGCCTTCGCCCTCGCCGTCGCTATTGCCGCTCTCTTCCTGCTCTTCGCCCTCGACGACGTTGATGCCCATCTCGGACAACAGCGCCATCGTATCTTCGATCTGCTCGGAAGATGAGCTGTCGGGCGGCAAGGCGGAGTTCAGTTCGTCATAGGTGACGTACCCACGCTCCTTGCCGCGCGCGATCATCTTTTTGACGGCAATGGCCATACCGTCCATCAGAGGACCATTGGCTTCCTCTTCCCGCTGCTCCGACACTTCCGCCGTCTGCGCCGTTTTCGTCGCCATTCGCTCGCTGCCCCCGCACTCTCAAGGCTGCCATCGGTAAATGCAAATGGACGACTCGGGCAAGAGCCCGGTCATCCGCTCGAACTAGGTCTGGCTATAACTTTCGTGAGTGAAGCCAAACTGTGTCCGCCAAGACACAGTTTACGCAAACGAATGCTTCGCCGCACGCCCGCATTGCCGGCCGTGTGCCATTCATCCGTCCATCTCCGTCAGATTGTCGGCATGTCCGCGGAGAATCAGCAGCTCCCGCTGCAAGGCACGCAGGCGGCCGAGATCGCTTTCGCTGAAACTTTCAGCGAAACGTCTTTCGGCCTCGCGCAGCTCGCGCTGAAGCAACCCATCCTCTGAACTTAACCAGACCTCCTGCCAGCCACTCCGTGCGGTTTCGATGGACGCTCCTGGTTGCGCGAATTTCGGCGCGTCCGCACTCAGCAGACTATCCAGCGTCTCTTGAAAGCCGCGATCAGACAGGTGGCGCTTCAGGCCGTCCGCGTCAAGTGCTGATTCGGCCGTGAGGCATGCGACCAGCGTCTGGCGCAGGGCCTCCAACTCCCCATCCGCGAATTCGGCACCGCCCAGCACCTCCCCCACATCCTGGAAAAGCTCGGGGTGATGCAGCACGGCCAGCAGCAGGTAACGTTCCCGCCGGCGTGGTTCGGTACGCAGGGTCCCACTGCGGAAGCGGCTGTCCCACAGGCGGCTGACCGGCACCTCTCCGGGCAGCAGACGGCGCGGCCGGGCCGGGCCGTTGCCGGCAGCACCCGCGCCGAAGCCGCCCCCGGCCGCCCGGATGGCAGCGCGCAGCTTTTCCCGCAGGACCGAACGGTAGCTGTAGGCAACCGATTTGTCCGCGACCTTGTCCATCATCTGGTTGATGCCGGCCTCGATCCGCAGCCGGCCGTCGGCCGTCTTCGCGTCCTCCCCCTGGCGCACCAGTTCCCAGATGAAATCCTCCAGCGCCAGGGCACGGTCCAGCACGGCCTGGAAGGCATCACGGCCGCCCGACCGGATCAGGCTGTCGGGGTCCTCCTTGTCCGGCATGAAAGCGATGCGTACCGTGGTGTCGGGCAGCAGGATGGGCAGGATGCGATCCACGGCACGCATGGCCGCCCGGCGCCCGGCATTGTCACCGTCGAAGCACAGCACGGGATTGCGCTGGCCTTCCGGTGCCAGCTTCCATAGGACCTGAATCTGCGTTTCCGTCATGGCCGTGCCCAGCGGCGCCACGGCCCCCTCGAACCCGGCCAGGACGCAGGCGATGACATCCATATAGCCTTCGGTGACGATCAGGCGCTGGCCATCCGCCGCCGCCTGTCGGGCCCGCGACATGCCGTAGAGAAGATTACCCTTGTGAAACAGCGGGTTCTCCGCCGAATTGATATATTTGGGCCCGTCCCCCTCCAGCACGCGCCCGCCGAACGCGACCACCTGCCCCCGCCGGTCCGTGACGGGAAACATGACGCGGTTCCAGAAAAAATTGCGGATGGCGCGGCCGGGTTCCGGCCGCTTGAACAGGCCCACCTCCACCATGTCGGCCTCGCTATATCCCGCTTCGGCCAGCAGGGCGCGCAGCGGCGCGCCATCCTGCGGGGCATAGCCCAGGCGGAACCGCGCGATCCCCTCGTCATCCAGGCCGCGGCGGCGCAGATAATCCAGCGCCTGCCGGCCGGCGGGATTATACAGTTCTCGCTCGTAATACCGCGCGGCCTGTTCGACCAGGTCGTACAGCGATTTCTGCCGCTCGAAATGCTCACGCTCCTGCGGCGTGGCCTTCGGCACCTGCATCCCGACCTCACCGGCCAGATGCTCCACCGCCTCCATGAAGGACAGGTTGTCATAACGCATGACGAACCCGATCTGGTCGCCATGGGCACCGCACCCGAAGCAATGAAAGAAATTCTTCTGGTCGTTGACGTAGAAGCTGGGCGTCTTCTCGTTATGGAAGGGGCACGGGGCCTTGAACTCGCGGCCGGCGCGGATCAGGCGCATGCGCTTCATCACCACTTCCGACACGGAAAGGCGGGAACGCAAATCTTCCAGGAATTGCGGCGGCAGGGCCATCAGGGACGCAATCTCTTAAAGTCTCGGGCGCGGATAGCCGGCGAGCATAGACCAGGCGACAGGGCAAACACCATGCGCGCAGGCATTTATCCCCAGGTTGCCCCGGAATTCACAGCCTGTGGATAAAGGCTGTTTGCTTCGAATTTCATCGGTACGGAGATTGCTTGCCTCCGGGAATAAAATTTCCCGGACGAAGGGCATGCGCCATGAACATCAGCTCCATGTTTTCCCCCGCCGCCATCCTGGCACGATTGCAGGCGAAACCAGCCGCGAACGCCGCCGCCCCGGCCACCCCGCCCGACCAGACGACGGGCCCCGCCCGCGTGGACACGGCCGCCCGGCAGAAGGACGAGATGGCAGCCCTGAAGAAGGAACGGGACGCCTACGACACGCAGCGCCACAATGAAATCCGCAAGCGGGAGAAGGAATTCGAACAGACCCATGGCCGCAAATATGGACAGGAGGGCGATCCGCCACTGGCCTACCAGATGGCCCTTCCCGTCAATGAGCGCGGCTATCAGCCCTTCGTCAGCGCGGACCAGCAGAAGCAGATCGACGCCATCACCGACAAGTACCGCTACCAGGAAAATTTTGCCCCCATGTGGGAAGAATTGACCGCCATGGGCCTGAACACGGACCAGTTGGTGAAGTCGGCGAAATACTTCATCTCTATGGATGGCCGCATGGCGACGCGGGAGGAAGCGACGAAGGGCATCGACATCAAGGTTTGAGGATGCATCGATCAGCCGCATGGCCGGCAGGGCGCACCCCGCCAGCCTGCCGCCCTCAACCTGCCCCCCTCAACTGCCGCCTGTTTACGGAGATCAGCCCACAAGCTTCTCGCGAACCATGGCGCTGGCCTTCGTGAAGTCCATCTGGCCGGCATAGCGGCCGCGCAGCTCCGCCATCACCCTGCCCATGTCCTTCACGCCCGTGGCCCCCACCTCCGCGATCAGGGCGGCGATGGCCTCGCGCGTCTCCACCTCGTCCAGTTGCTTGGGCAGGAACCGCTCGATGATGCTGATCTCCTCGCGCTCCTGCTGCGCCAGTTCGGTACGGCCACCCTGTTCGTACATGGTGATGCTTTCGCGGCGCTGCTTCACCATGGTCTGCAGCATGGCCAGGATGGTGGCGTCGTCGATACCATCCTGGTTGCCCGTGCCGCGGGCCGCGATATCGCGATCCTTCAGCGCCGCGATGATCAGCCGGACGGTGGCGAGGGCGCGGCTGTCCTTGGCGCGCATCGCATCCTTCAGGGCTTCGGTCAGCGTCTGGCGCAACATGGCATACCTCTGTGGGCTGATCAGGAAACAGCGGGCAACATTAGCCAAGATGATCAGGGGTTGCCAGTAAATAGCAGGTGCCGGACAGCCTTGCGCCGCGATGCGGCATCCGCCCCCCGGCAGGCGCGGGGCAGGGCCGCGCCCGCATTTCTTGACCACCCTGCCGGGAATGGCTAATTCACCTCCAGAACCGTACCGGCCCTGGCCGGCGCGCGGCATCGGCGCGGCCTGCACCTGGATGCCCCCCCTTCCGTCGGCAACGGCGGCGCGGGCGGCTGACCGGGGGTGGATCGCGACGCATCGCGGGCAGGCCGCCCCGCCCCCGGGCGGGAAAGGCCGGCGTTTTCCCGATCATGATGACGCCCGCCGGGCGTCACCCTGCTGACCATAAGGTGCCCGCCATGTCCGACACCCCGCCGATGGGTTCCCCCAGCCGCGCGCCCGCCCCCAAGGGGGCTACCGGCGTTCTCGTCCTTGCCGATGGCTCGGTCTTCTGGGGACGCGGCGTCGGCGCCGTCGGACATCGCGTGGGGGAGGTCTGCTTCAACACCTCCATGACCGGCTATCAGGAGATCATGACCGATCCCTCCTATGCCGGGCAGATCATCACCTTCACCTTCCCGCATATCGGGAACGTGGGGACGAACGCGGAAGACATCGAGACGGTGACCCCCGTGGCGCGCGGCCTGATCATCAAGGCCGACATCACGGAGCCGGCAAACTGGCGCGCCACGCAGCATCTGGACGCCTGGCTGAAAAGCCACGGTCTGGTCGGCCTTTCCGGCATCGACACGAGGCGCCTGACCCGCCGCATCCGTGACCAGGGCGCGCCCAACGGCGTCATCGCCCATGCCCCTGACGGTGTTTTCGACATCGACGCGCTGGTGAAGATCGCCCGCGAATGGCCCGGCCTGGAAGGCATGGACCTGGCCCGCGAGGTCACCACCCGGCAGACCTATGGCTGGAACGAGACGATCTGGGACCTGAAGGACGGGTACGGCACACAGGCGGCCCCCAAGCACCATGTCGTCGCCATGGATTTCGGTGCCAAGCGGAATATCCTGCGCTGCCTGGCAACGTCGGGCTGCAAGGTGACCGTCGTTCCCGCCACCACCACGGCGGAAGAGATCCTGTCCCTGAACCCCGACGGCATCTTCCTGTCGAATGGCCCCGGCGACCCGGCGGCCACGGGCGAATATGCCGTGCCGACCATTGCCCGGCTGGTGGAAAGCGGCAAGCCGATCTTCGGCATCTGCCTGGGACACCAGATGCTGGCCCTGGCCCTCGGCGGCCGCACGGTCAAGATGGAGAAGGGCCATCGCGGCGCCAACCATCCCGTGAAGGACCTGGCATCCGGCGTGGTGGAGATCACCAGCCAGAATCACGGCTTTGTCGTCCTGCGCGAAAGCCTGCCGGAAGAGGTGGAGGTGACCCACGTCTCCCTGTTCGACGGCACGAACGAGGGCATCCGACTGTCCGGCCGTCCCGTCTTCTCCGTGCAGTACCATCCCGAGGCCAGTCCCGGACCGGAGGACAGCCATTACCTGTTCGACCGGTTCATCGATGCCATCGAAGGGCGCTACTGAGGTGACGACAATGCTCGGCGCCGCCCGCCTGGGTGAATGGGACCGGCCGTCGAGCATGCCGGACGGGCTTGCCACGCTGGTGGCCGGCTGGCCCGTCATCAACCGCTCTCCCGCCGCAGAGGCGTTCCTGGATGCCAGTGGCCTGATCCGGGTCAGCAATGTCTGGAACCTGCCCTGCGGCGCCTTCCCCACGGACCGGCCGATCGACCAGCATGCCGGCTGGGCCGTGGCCCGGCTGGCCGACCAGGTCTGGAAGGTGATAGAGGTCGCCCCGCCCCATCCGCGTGATGGCGGCCGCGCCCTGCTGCGCGACCGGGCCGAACGGCTGTTGCAGGGCCGGCGCTGGACGGGCGGGGACCTGGAAGCGCTGGACAGCCTGTTGCGCGACAGCCCCGTGCGCCACGATGTCTGGCTGGCGGCTGACGCCGGCCGCGAGCGCGCACTGAAATCCCTGTTGAAGCTGCGGCTGGTCCTGCTGGCAGCGGAGGCGCATCCCGCCCTGCCCGCACCCGTCGTCAGTGTGCTGGCGGATGGCCCCGTTCTCTGGATGGACAGCGACGCGCGGGAGGTGTCCGACCAGGTCATGGCCCACAGCCGCCGCCGCATGGAGGTTGCCGCCAAGCGCACCGCCCGCGACGACCGCCAGCGCGGCACCGATCTGAAGGACGGCATCGCCCAGGCTGTGCAGGCCGTCTTTCCTGCCATGCCCGATGATGTGGCCCATGCCGCCGCCGCCCGGCTGGCACCGGGCGCCATCAAGCTGGGCCGCCGGCCGGGAACTCAGGCGATCGTGGATTGCGTGGCCGAAATCCGGCTGGAACGGTGGCGGCAGGCCGTGGTGAACGAGCCCAAGGTCGCTGCCCGGCTGGCCGCCATGCAGGCGCGTGGGGACAATAACCGTGTCCGCAAGCGCTTCCGCGACCAGCGGGCGCTGGAGCGTGTGGCCGAGGAGATCGCCGACTGGCGCGGCTCACTCGAACCCGTCACATCCCGCTGGCTGGGCGACGCGGGCTGATCCTGCCGTCCCTGCCTGGCCGTGACCATCCCGACCGGCCGCACAAGCGGGATGGCGCGACATCCATCAGGGCTTGCGGCCCAGCACACTGTCCAGCAGGGACCGTGCGCCGTCCTTGGAATGGCGCAGTCTTTCAATCTGTTCCCTGGCCTTGGCCGGGTCGCGCAGTGCGGCCCGCACGGATGCCGACAGGTCTGGCGCATAGGTCAGGTTGTCGAACGTCCCCCGCACGCGGACGGGAACGTTGATGCCGTCGGCATCCAGGTTACCCGTACCCTGCCCTTCCAGGCTGGCCACCAGCCGGGTGCCCAGCCGCATGTCCACACGGCGGTTGGGCAGGTTGACCGTGCCCTTGCCCGCCACACGCAGCAACGGGGCCAGCAGGCGGAAATCCTCCGTCGCCACGGTCCCGTTCGTGATCGTGAAGGCGCCCCCCATCTCTGCGAAATCGGTCTGCGGCGGCTCCTGGCCACCCTGGCCGATGGCGCTGCGGATGATGTGGGCCAGGTTGATGCCCTTGACGGCGCCGTCGCGGAACAGCACCTCCCCCTTGCCGTTCAGGCTGCCGACCAGCTCCTGCTGGTTCGCCCCCGTCGCCTTGATATCCAGCGTGCCGTCCGTCGTTCCCGTCAGGCGGTTGAAATCGGCAAAGCGGATCAACAGCGGTTCGGCCTGCACGCCCTGCGCCCTGGCGACCAGACCGAGATTGAGCGCCGGCCGGCTGACATCCAGCGACAGGCGCCCCCCCAGCATGCCGCCGAACACGGGCGTGTCGGCCAGCACGGCGTTCAGGCGGCCATCCGCCAGCTTCAGCCCCATGGCAGCCGGCCCCGTCTCCACCCCCTTGAACAGCAGCCCGGCCAGACGAAGGTCCAGGTCCAGATCGAAGACCTTCATCGCGGAAAGGTCGATCGCCTCCCGGCTCCAGCCCTGCGATGCGGCCGGGGGAACGGCGGCATCACCGCCGTCGCTGGCGGCCGGCGGCGGTTCGTCGGCGGGCAGGTAACGATCCAGTTCCAGGCGCGGCAACGACAAGGTGCCGGCCAGCGCCGGACGGGGGCCATCCAGACGGATGTTCAGGTCCCCATCGGCGGTCAGGTCCCCGGCCACGGCCTTCAACCCGGCCAGCCCCAGCCGCACGGAGGTACCCGTCAGGCGGCCGGTAAGCGACAGGTCGTCCACCGGCAGGTCGGCCGGGGCCGCCCCCGTCGCCGCACGGACCAGATCGTCAAGCGATGCGACCTTCAGCGCCAGGTCACCCGCCAGATTGACGGGTGCGTCGCCCTGACGTTCCACCTGCCCCTTGACGGCCAGATTGCTGCCGGCACCCGACAGGCGCAGGTCCAGACCCGCCGTGCCGCCGGCCAGCAGCGGCCGCACCGGATCGATGACCACGTCCAGCGCCAGCGGCGTGCCGTTCAGCTTCATCTCGGCTTCCAGTTCCAGCGCCTCGTCCAGGGCCGGCATGGACAAGGTGATGTTGACGTCCGTCGCCTCCCGCACCATGCCCGTGCGCGCGTCGGTATAGCGCAGGCGGCCATCCACCACTTCCACATCCGACAGCGACAGATCCGCCACCAGATCGGTCCCGCCGGCATTGGCCGGGGGGGTGCCGTCGCCCGCAGCGGGCGACGGGCCGCGTGTGAATGAGACGTTCCAGTTCGGCCGTCCCTGACGATCGACGGTCAGGTCGATGAAGGGTTCCGTCAGCACGAACCTCTCCACCTCCGCGCGTCCGCGCAACAGGGGGATCAGCCGCAGGCGCACGGCCAGCCGCTTCACCCGCAGCAGGTCCTCACCCTGGCGGATGCCAGCGAACTGCACATCGTCGGCCGTAACGGCGATGGAGGGGAAGTAGGAGAGATCGACACGCCCGCCGATGGTCAGCTCCCGGCCCGTCGCCACCTCCACTTCCCGTTCCACCTGTGCCACGATGGCACCCACCGGCACCAGGAACGGTAACGCCACGGCAGCCGCCATGAGCAGAAGCAGCAGCACGGAAAGGGTGACGGCGAATTTGCGCATGCTGGGTCCGGCTTGTTGCGAACGGTTCGGTCTCGTTACCATCGAGTGTTTCAGCCCACCTTGCCCAAAACAAGGCCGAACATGGCATCTTTCGTGTGGGTCGGGGTTGGAGGAAGGGCGCAAAGCCGCTATATCCTGCGCACTATGACCTTGACCGATCCACCGCAGACCGCCCCCCTGATCGACCCGTTCGGCCGTGCGATCACCTATGTTCGCGTCTCGGTCACCGACCGGTGCGACTTCCGCTGCGTCTATTGCATGTCGGAGGATATGACTTTCCTGCCCAAGGCGGACATCCTGTCGCTGGAGGAACTGGACCGGCTCTGTTCCGCCTTTGTCGCCATGGGCACGCGCAAGCTGCGCCTGACCGGCGGGGAGCCGCTGGTCAGGCGCAACATCATGGAACTGATCCGCAGCCTGGGCCGGCATCTGCGCACCGGCGCGCTGGACGAACTGACGCTGACCACCAATGGCAGCCAGCTCGCCCGGCACGCCGACGGGCTGCGCGCGGCCGGCGTGCGGCGCATCAACGTATCGGTCGATACGCTGGACCCGGACCGCTTCGCCACCATCACCCGCTGGGGCCGGCTAGCCCAGGTGCTGGACGGGCTGGACGCCGCCAAGCGCGCGGGGCTGGAGGTGAAGATCAATGCCGTGGCACTGAAGGGCGTGAATGACGGCGAGATCGACCATATGCTGGCCTGGTGCGGCGAGCAGGGGTTCGATCTGACCCTGATCGAGGTCATGCCGCTGGGCGACATGGACGGCAATGGCGGCGGTGCCGTGCGGGAGGAACAGTTCATGTCGCTGCGCGCGCTGCGCGCCGACCTGGAACAGCGCTGGACCCTGATCGACAGCACCTACCGCACGGGCGGCCCCGCCCGTTATGTCACGGTGGGGGAAACGGGGCGGCGGCTGGGTTTCATCACGCCGCTGTCCCATAATTTCTGCGAAAGCTGCAATCGTGTCCGCGTCACCTGCACAGGCACCCTCTATATGTGCCTGGGGCAGGAGGATGCGGCCGACCTGCGGGCGCCGCTGCGCGCCAGTCCCGATGACGGGCTGCTGCACGATGCCATCCGCGATGCCATCCGCGCCAAGCCCAAGGGCCATGATTTCATCATCGGGCGCGGGCACGCCCCTGCCGTGGGCCGCCATATGAGCGTGACGGGCGGTTGATTGCGTGCGTCTTTGCCCCGCACCGCCGCTTCGGGTAAGGTGCCGTCCCGCCGCCACCTGATACCGGGAACAATGCTTTGCACCAGACCCCCGTGCCGCTTGCCTTCGTTGCCGCCGACACGCCGGAGTCCCGTGCCGCCCGCGACAGGCTGGCCGTCCGCTATGGCGGCGTACCGCCGGAGGAGGCCGGGATCATTGTCGCCCTGGGCGGTGACGGCTTCCTGCTGGAGACATTGCACCGCTACCTGATCCGCGGCGTGCCCGTCTATGGCATGAACCGCGGCTCGGTCGGGTTCCTGCTGAACGCCTACAGCGAGGATGGGTTGACCCGCCGGCTGATGCGGGCCCAGCGCGTGGTGCTGCACCCGCTGCGCATGACGGCCGTGACGACCACCGGGGAGGAGTTGGAGGGCCTGGCCTTCAACGAGGTGTCATTGCTGCGCGAAACGCGGCAGGCGGCCAAGCTGCGCATCAGCGTCGACGGGCGCGAGCGCATGCCCGAACTGACCTGCGACGGTGCGCTGGTATCGACGCCGGCCGGCAGCACGGCCTACAACCTGTCCGCCCACGGCCCCATCCTGCCGCTCGGCGCCGACATCCTGGCCCTGACACCGATCAGCGCCTTCCGCCCGCGCCGCTGGCGCGGGGCCTTGCTGCCCCACACCGCACGCATCCAGTTCGACGTGCTGGAGCAGTCCAAGCGCCCCGTCAGCGCCGTGGCGGATTTCACGGAAGTGCGCGACGTCGTGCGGGTGGAAATCCGTGAAGACCGCAAGGTGGCCAGCACCCTGCTGTTCGACCCCGAACTGGCGCTGGAGGAACGTATCCTGAAGGAACAATTCTCCCCGTGACCATCCCCGGCGGATGATTGAGCGGGTCCGCCCGTCTCAAACAAGCGGCCGAAAACCTTGACCGATGGTCAAGGTTTTCGGCACCTCAAGCGCCGGGCCGGCAGTCGCCGGCCTATACCAGGAGCATCAGTCATAAATTCATGCCCCTGGTATCACTCCGCCGCGATGCGGGCCGTGCGGTCCAGGGCATAATCGCGCATGACGCGGACCAGGGTCATCAGGTTGGCGCGAAGCGTATGGAACCCTTCGTGCGGTTCCAGCGTCTCTTCGTTCATGTAGAGGCGCCGGTCGATCTCAAGCTGCAGGGAATGCCGGCCCCGCGCCGGGTCAGCATAGCGGCGAACCAGTTCCACGCCCTTATAGGGATCGTTCACCCGCACGACATAGCCCATCCGCCGCAACGTATCGACGACCAGCCGCGTAAAGCCCGGTTCGGACGTGGTGCCATCCCGGTCGCCGATCACGAAATCGGGCGACTGCCGGTCCGGGCCGATCACGAAGGATGGCATGGAATGGCAGTTCACATGATAGACGGCGCCAAAACGCGCATGGATCGCATCCAGCGATTCCGCCAGCAGTTCATGATAGGGGCGCCAGTAATTCTCCAGGCGGTCCTGCACCACGGTTGCGGGCAGGCGGCCATCATACATGGGCACGCCCGGCCGGCACAGGTGCCGGACCAGGCCCATACCGGCCACACTTTTCCCCGACGGGTTCAGGGGGCCGGGCCATGTCCCCTCCAGCATGCCTGGATCGATATCGTCGGGGGCGCGGTTGACATCGATATAGCTGCGGGGGAACAGCGCACATAGCAGCGTCGCCCCCATGTCCGGGACGGGACTGAACAGTTCATCGACATGCGTATCCTCTGCCTGCCGCAGCAGGGGAAAGGGGCATATGAAATTGAAATCGGCCGGATAGCGCGTGCCGCTATGCGGGCTGTCGAACAGCAGGGGTACGACCGGGCTGGCCGGATCATGCCGGACGACCACATCGTCGATCACCAAACTCATCGGCAAGCCCCTGTCTTGCGGCCAGGAAGCGGGCGGGGGGACGAGCCCGTCCTGTCACCGCCCTTTCATCGAATTGCATTGGAACCTATACATTTATGGCACCTGCGCGTCGATAGCACCATTGGCATGCCAGCCCCCGGCCTGGGTGCGATGCAACATGGACCGGAAGGGTGGAAGGACAGGCATGGCGCGGATCGAACCCCTGGCCCCGGGCGACCTGTGGCCGCCGGACATCACCGGTCTGGTACCGGGCAATGATTGCACCGACCATGTTTATCGCTTCGATGCGGCGGTGCCCGGCCCGCATGTGCTGGTCAATGCCCTGATGCATGGCAACGAGGTGTGCGGCGCCGTGGCGGTGGCAACCCTGCTACGGGCCGGCATCCGACCATGCCGCGGCAGCCTGACCTTCAGCTTCGCCAATGTGGAGGCGTTCAACCATCTCGACCCGCAGTTCCCTGTTCTGTCCCGCTATATGGATGAGGACATGAACCGGGTCTGGGCACCGGACATCCTGGCCGGCAGCGGAGACAGCATCGAGCGGCGCCGCGCCCGGTCGCTCTGGCCCCTGTTCGCCGAGGCCGACTTCCTGCTGGACCTGCATTCCATGCAGCATGACACAATTCCCCTCATGCTGGCCGGCCGCAGCGCGCGCGGCCGTGCGCTGGCCGGCCGTCTCGGGATGCCCGGCTTCGTCGTCATGGACGGGGGCCATGCGGGGGGCCTGCGCCTGATCGACCATCCCCGCTTCACCGACGGCGCCGACGGGCCCGTGGCGCTGCTGGCCGAATGCGGCCGGCACCAGGACCGGTCCAGCGCGCGCACGGCCCTGGCCGTCACGGCCCGGTTCCTGGCCGTGACGGGCGCGGTGGCCACCACCGCGCTCAGCCCATGGCTGCCATCCGCCGAACCGCCGCCTCCGCGGTTTGTCGAGGTGACGGAAACCGTTACGGTATGCAGCGAGCAATTCCGTTTCCTTCAGGACTTCAAGGGCATGGACATCATTCCCCGGGCCGGGACAGGCTTTGCCGTGGATGCCGGCAGGCTGCTGCGCACGCCCCATGACGACTGCGTCATGATCATGCCGGCGCGCGTACCCATGCGTGGACAGACCGCTGTCCGGCTGGGACGGTTCCGGTCATGACGCTGCGGACCCTGTGGCGTGACGCGGACCCCGGCGGCTTCGCTGCCGCCATCCTGCTGGGCACAGCCGGCGGTTATCTCTGTTTCCGGCTGCATGTGCCGCTGGCATTCATGATCGGCGCCATGCTGACCACGACGGTGGCAACCATGGCGGGCCTGCGGACCAGTGTTCCGCCCCTGTTGCGCAACGGCATGGTGATGGTGCTGGGCATCATGCTGGGCAGCGCCTTCTCGCCAGCTCTGCTGGGCCATCTGCGGGAATGGACCGTCAGCCTGACGGGGCTGCTCGCCTATATCGTCGTGGCGGCCGGCGTCGGCATCCTCTACCTGCAGAAGGTGGCGCGGTACGATCCGGTGACGGCCTATTTCACGGCGATGCCCGGGGGCTTCAACGAGATGGTGATGATGGGCGGGTCGCTGGGCGGGGATGACCGCACCATCGCCCTGGGTCACAGCCTGCGCATCATGCTGGTGGTGATGACCCTGCCCTTCGCCTTCCAGGCCCTGCCCGGCTATGATCCGGCCGGCCGCGACTGGAGCCTTCGGGGCCTTGGCCCCGACGTTCTGGATGTGGCCTGGCGCGATTATGCGCTGATGGCGCTATGCTGCGTGGGGGCGCCGGTGGCGCTGCGCCTGCGCGTGCCGGCCGGCATCCTGGTGGGACCCATGCTGCTGTCGGCGCTGATCCATCTGCTGGGCCTGACGGCCGCCAAGCCGCCCGGCCTGCTGGTCGCGGTGGCGCAGGTCGTGATCGGCTCGGCCATCGGTGCGCGCTTCGCCAACATCCCCATCACCCGCGTGGCCCATATCGCCCTGGTGGCGGCCGGGCTGACGCTGGCATTGCTGGCGGTGACGGTGGCCATGGCATTGGGGGTGCATCTGCTGACGGGGCTCAGCCTGCCGGCGCTGATCCTGGCCTATGCGCCGGGCGGACTGGCGGAGATGAGCCTGGTGGCCCTGTCGCTGCACGTGGACGCCGCCTTCGTGGCCACCCACCATATCGTGCGCATCGTCCTGATCGTCCTGTTCGCGCCCGCCGCCTATCATTTATGGCGACGCTGGGCCCAACGACGGGGCCGGACCACCCCGCCGGACATCGGCGGCTGAAACCGGCACAACAAGTGTCGACGGGTGCGCCGATCGCCGTTTGTTACATGAATTGGGCTTGGCGCAGCAGGCTATAGAACTGGCGCAGGGCGCTGGCCTGTTCCTGCGGGGTGTCCAGCCCCTCCACGAACTTGCCGTCGAAATTGGGCTGGCGCAGGTGTCCTACGATCTGGTCGCGCACGATCTTGCGGGCCTTGGGGCTCGACAGCACATCGTTGGCTGCGAACTGCATCAGCCGGATGGCACGGATGCGCAAAATGGCGGATGGGTCGTCCAGCCGCTCGATCACGCGGGCGGAGACGATGTAGCCGGCCACCATCTCATCCACCCGGTCGGCCGCGCCGGAGCGGGCATCGTCGGGCAGTTCCGATTCCACGATAGTCCGGTAAAGCGAGGCCATGGCCTGCATCTTGGGCTTCAGCGGCACCTGCGCGCCCACAAGCTGATTGACGTCGCGGTCGCCGGACAGCAGCGGCCGCAGGCGGGCCACCACGGTTTCCATCTCCCGCTGGCCAATGTCGCTGCCGGCCAGTTCGGCCAGATACAGCGCCCGGTCGCGCATCGTGGGCAGCATGGCCAGGATGCCGTCGATGGACAGACGCCGCCCTTCCCCGCCGCCCTGTTCGATGAAGCGCAGATAGCCCTGGGACAGCGCGTCCGCCATGCGGCTGCCACCGAACAGGCCGGCGGGCGAGAAGACGCGGCCCATGATGGCCGTCATATGCAGGCGGTTGCGTTCCGGATCGCGCGCCAGCGGCGCCGTGCCGCGCAGGCTGCGCAGGAACCCTTCCAGCACCATCTGCCAGCTTTGCGGCGCGTGGCCCAGGCCCAGCCATCGGCTGAGGACGCTGGAGATGGGGGGAGCCTGCTCCCTGTCGGTGCCTTCGAACCCGCCTTCCAGCAGATCCAGCATCCGCATCAGCGCCGTCCCCAGGTCGGGCTGCCGTCCCAGCAGGTCCTGCAGCACCGACGGAAAGCTGACGGCGTCGGCGACCAGCGTATCGATGATGTTGATATGGGCCGGCTTGTTGGCCCCGGCCTCCCCCGCCGTTTCCAACAGCCATTCGACTTTGCCCAGCAGGGTGCGTATCTGCACCATGTCGCGACACAGGACGATCTTGGACAGGTAATCGACCTGTGCCGCATCGCTGCCGCACAGGGCCTCCACCTTGTCCATCGCGGTGCGGAAACCATCCTGCCGCGCGCTGAACGCGGCCTTTTTCTGCCCCGCTTCGGCCCGGACACGCAAATCCGACAGGCCGGTATAGATCAGGTCCCGCCGTTCGCGCACATCCTGGCCTGTGACCTTGCCCTGGATGCTGGCCACACGCCCCACAGCGGTCGGCACCATATTCTCGAAATTGACGGCGCGCTTCATCTCCGCCGCGTTGTACAGCAGCTCCGACGCGGTCAGGGACCTTTCCTCAAGATACTGACGCAGCAGCTTGGAGATGGTCTGCCGGCTTTCTGCCTGCAGGTAATCATGGGTTTCCGTGCAGACGGGGCTGGTATCCACGGGCTGGACCTGGATCACCCTGCCGCGCTGTTCCCGCATTTCCGAAAACAGGATGGTCTGGGTGGCGGGCTTGCCGGGCACACCGGCGAAATCGCGGACGACGCGCACGCCCTCGCGGTTGGGCAGCAGCTTGGTGGCCAGCGCCCTTGCTTCCTCCTCGGTTGCCAGTGAATCCTCAATGACCCAATGGTCAACCTTGAAGGTCTGTACCTCGAAATTCAACCGGCGCCCAATGGGGGCGCCCCTGCCGCCACCGGTCAGGCTGGACATCCACATATTCCCCTCAGCCCCCCTTTTGGAGAATGCAAACCCCTTTGGGGCTTCCGCAATTATATCCGAACGGATAGGGAAATAAATGCCGCTTTAATCTTTCGGTGCAGAAAATGTCGAAACAACCGGCAATCTCGAAACATTATCGGGGTTTGCCTTTCTCCCACACCGGGTCCGCCGCGAACAGGGGAACGGTGGAAATCGACATCTTGGCCGAGGCGTCCTTCACCTGCCGGCTATAGACGACATAAACCAGTGTGTCGTTGGACTTGTCATAGATCCGGCGCACGGCGATGGATTTGAATACCAGGCTCTTGCGTTCGGAGAAGACCTCCTCCCCCCGCTTGGACAGGTTGATGTCGCCGATGACCACCGGCCCCGTCTGCCGGCAGGCAATGGAGGCGTTGGACGGGTCCTCAAACCAGTTGCCCTTGGAGAGCCGATCCCAGACCGAGCGGTCGAAATCCACGATATGACAGGTGATGCCCTTCACACCCGGATCGGGAAAGGCCGTGATGTCCAGTTCGTTGCCCGTCCAGTCGTTGCTGAACTCCCCGACCAGTTCCTGGGCGGCGGCCGGCAGGCACAGCGCGAATGACAGGGCAAGCGGGACGAGACGGCGGAACATGGGACACATCCTTCACCATGGGAACCCGCGAACGGGCAGACCGCGTGATCATAGCAATTCCCGATGCGTTGGACCCATCGGGAATTGGTCCGGCGGAATTGGTCCCCGTGCCGAACGCACAGGGAGAACACACAGGGCGGTTGCATTTCCTTCGCCGGCGCTCGCCTTCGGGCGCGGTCCATGCGATGGTTGCCAGCGGCGCCCCGCCACATGGCGGGCGACAGCCTTTGTGTTTTGGGGGACTTGGATGGAAATCAGCATCTTTGCCGGCGTCCTGGCCGTCTTCGGCATCCTGCTGGCCTTCGCCGGCATCAAGACCGTGCCACAGGGGCAGGAATATACGGTGGAGCGGTTCGGCCGTTATACCCATACGCTGCGTCCGGGCCTGCATTTCATCGTACCTTTCGTCGACCGGATCGGCTCGAAGCTGAGCATGATGGAAACCGTGCTGGACGTGCCCAGCCAGGAGGTGATCACCAAGGACAACGCTATGGTGACCGTGGATGGCGTGGTGTTCTTCCAGGTTCTGGACGCGGCCCGGGCGGCCTATGAGGTGAACAGCCTGCGGCTCGCCATCCTGAACCTGACCATGACCAATGTCCGCACCGTCATGGGCTCCATGGACCTGGACGAGTTGCTGTCCCAGCGCGACCGCATCAACGCACAGCTTCTGCATGTCGTCGACGATGCAACCCAGCCCTGGGGCATCAAGGTCACGCGCATCGAGATCCGCGACATCCAGCCGCCGCGCGACCTGGTGGACAGCATGGCCCGCCAGATGAAGGCGGAACGTGATCGCCGCGCCCTGATCCTGGAGGCTGAAGGCGCCCGGCAATCGGCCATCCTGAAGGCCGAAGGCCAGAAACAGGCCGCCATCCTGGAGGCCGAGGGCCGGCGCGAGGCCGCGTTCCGCGATGCCGAGGCGCGCGAACGCGAAGCCCAGGCCGAAGCGGAGGCGACGCGCATGGTGTCGGAGGCCATCGCATCGGGCAATGTGCAGGCCATCAACTATTTCGTGGCCCAGCAATATCTGACCACTTTCAAGGAGTTCGCTCACAGCCCGAACCAGAAGGTGCTGTTCATGCCCATCGAGGCCACCAGCGTCATCGGATCGCTGGGGGGCCTGGCCGAACTGGCGCGGGAGACGTTCGCGGGTGGCAATGGCAGCACGCCGGGCCCGGCATCCGCAGCAAGCCGCGCCCCCCCCCCCCCCCCCCCCCCCCCCCCCCCCCCCCCCCCCCCC
>NZ_JBLTXA010000054.1:0-24325 GCF_048066175.1 Niveispirillum fermenti
CGGAAACATATGCGACCTCTATGACCCAGACGAATGCTGGAATTACCTCAAGGCCGCCGGGTAAGCGTCCGATTAAAGGCGCGATGCTCTAAACCGATACAGGCGGCGTCACCGCGTCGGCGATGCTGCTCCCCTTGGCTGGGAGCATGTCGGTCTCACAGGTGACTATGTTTGGGGGACTGATACTATTTTGCGGTGATTAGAACCTATTGGTTCTAATCACCGCCCTCAATTGCCGGCGCCAACATTCGTTGGCTTGGCTACGCCGCACGAGCGGCGCGGCGGCGGTCGCCGCCGGACCAGCTTGCGATGAGTAGTACTCATCGCAAGCTGGTATGATCCATTACCGGAAGGCGGCTTGCGCCCGCTGCGGCGCCTATCTCCATCCTCGCAGCATAGTTCTTTTTTCGTTCTCACGAACGGTACATAAAACGCACTTTCGTGTCGTGCCCCCCTTTGGCGAACCAGGCGCGGTTCAGGCGCGATTCGCGTCAGCATCGATGGGTGCTTCCAGCAAGCAGACACCATCGCGCGCGACGATGCCCAGGTCAGCCTCCAGCACCCGCCAGCCGGCGCGCTCACACAGCCGGGCCATATCCGCTACTGTATTGCGGGGCCACCATATCGCCACATCGGGCTGATCGCGGAACGCTTCCGGCACACCGCCTTTGTCCCAACCGAACCGATCCAGCTTGTCCCAGGCCGCATAGCCGCAGAAGGCACGTCCGCCCGGCCGCAGCTTACTACGAAGCCGGCCCAGTATGGCTTCAATGTCATCCCGTGCCCAGTGACACAGTACCCCCCAGGCAAATAGGAAGTCGAAATGCCCGTCCGGTAGCACATCATAGTTGTTATCGGTGACCTGATGCGGGATCAGGCGTCCTGCGTAATCCGTCGGGTTGAGCCAACGTGTAATGTCCTGGAAATCGACGGTATGCAGAGTACCCGCTGTCAGGTGTGTGAGGAGCGCGCGCGTCCAGGATCCGCGCCCCGGCCCAAGCTCAAGTACCCGTGATTCCGGCGAGATGCCAGCTTTGATCGCCGCCTGAAAGACATCATGATAGGAGCCGCCGATCCGCTCCTCCTCCAGGCGCCGCCGTTCGTCGGCCTGGAGCGGCAAAATATCACCGCTGTCATAGCCATAATGAAATTCATTACGCATCCAATCCAGTGTCGGCATCAGTCCCTCACTCGTTTCGTCCGAACTTCTCCTTCTTGCATTTCCCCGGCTCCTGAAAACATAATACTCCCTAATTCTATACGCCGGTGAGTGAGAAGAAGAGATGAACATTGACATGAAATTGATAGGGGCAGACCAGCTTCTGGCGATAATGAATAGCCCCTTCGCCAATATTTCATATTCACAGGAAGGAGAAGATCTGCTGATAACGCGTATCATCGGCCATCGTAGATCCGGATTCTACGTTGATGTCGGTGCACACCATCCCTATCGCTTTTCGAATACCTTTATATTCTATCTCCAAGGCTGGAGCGGAATCAATATCGATGCCACACCCGGTTCCATGGAGCCCTTCTACCGGCATCGGCCGCGGGATATCAACCTGGAAGTCTTTGTCAGTGATCGCACGGAGCCAGTGCCGTTCGATATTTTCGACGAGCCGGCCCTGAATACGTCTGACACTTCGCGCAAGGCTGTGCTGACAGCCTACAAAGCCGTGGACCAGGTCGTCCTGTCCCCGCGGCGGCTGGATGCTATCCTGGACGAGCATATGCCTGCGGGAACCACGATCGACTTCCTTTCCGTCGATGCGGAGGGGGCCGATTTCGACGTAATCAGATCGTTGGACCTGAACCGGTACCGACCCCGTCTTCTGATAACGGAGGACAGGTCGCTGGACTTATCTCGGTTGATGGAAAACGCCTTCTACCGTTATCTGGATGCGCATGGCTATGCGCTCATCTCCAAATTGTCCGCCTCCGTCATCTGGGAGGATCGCCGGGCATGATCCGGTGCCTCAAGTCCTTTGGTTGAATATATGATCATAGTCTGAGCGGGCTTGTTCCAGCTCCATCGGGCGACCCACATCCATCCAATATTCGCGGATAAAAAAGGCCGACACGATTCCCCCCTCATCCAGCACAGCCTGGATGAGGGTAGTCATGTCACACATCCCGTCGGGGGGAAGCAGGTCCAGTGCCGGAGGAGAAAGGACATAGATGCCGGAATTCACCGGATGGACGAGGGTGGGCTTTTCTTGCAGGCCCGTGACCCGACTGCCGTCCAGGGAGACAAGGCCGAAGGGAACAGCATGCTGATAGGGCTGAACGCATAAAGTGATCAGCGCGTTGCTGGCAGCGTGAGCTTCCAGCAGGTCCGCATAGCTAAGGGTCGTCAGCACATCGCCATTGGTGACGATGAATGGCTCTTTCGGCCGGTGGGGCAGCAGACGGAGAGATCCTGCCGTCCCCAGGGGCTCGTTTTCCTCCAGATAGCGGATCGAGACGCCATGACGCTTCCCGTGGCCGAAATGGGCCTTGATGATTTCCGCCCGATAGTTGACGGAGAACAGGAAATCGCCAAACCCCTGGCTAGCCAGGGATTGTGTAATGGTCTCTAGGATGGGCCGGCCGCCGACATCAATCATCGGCTTCGGCACTTGGTCAGTGAGGGGCCGGAGCCGCCGGCCTTCACCGCCCGCCATCACCACCACCAGATTTTTACGTTGCGTGACCGTTGTATGATCGCGCATCAATTCGACCTCAACCGGCCGACCCTGTGCGTCCAGGATCGGGACCTGACGCAAACCGTGGCGGCGCATCAAGTCGAGCGCCTGGGCTTGGGTCGTCGGCTGGTGCAGCACAAGGGGCGAACAGTTCATCACCGTGGCAACCGGGGCGCTGAGCGTATGTCCCCGAAGCAAGCCTCGCCGGATGTCACCGTCCGTGACCGTGCCGACCAGCCTCTGTGCGGCATCCGTTATCAGGGCGATCTTGGCCCAGTTCCGATCGATGCAACCGATAGCGTCGGCCAGGGTTGCATCATCGCGCAGCAGCAGTTCCTTGATCTCCCGCAGGTCGCTCATCACGCCCCTCCATCATCCAGGACCGTCCTGTCCAATCGTGTCAGCACCTCGTCCAGAGTGAGAGGCCCGGTACCGAACAGGTCGCCCGCCTGGATGCGCTTTGCGTGCCGTAACCTTTCCAGGATCGCATCAGGTGTCGTCTCCAGGACCGCCACGTTCCGTTCCAGCAGGTCCGGCAAGTAAGAACGTGCCCGGCTGTCGATCACCACGCTGGGCAGGCCGAACAGTGCCGCTTCATAGACCGCTGAAGAGAAGGGGGTTAGATGATGCGTAGCATGACGCAGCAACACGGCCAGCGGCATGGCGGTAGCCGCTGCCGTGTCATGGTTTGGAATGCCTGCTGCGTTCAGCATTGCCGATATCTGTTCGGGGCTCTCTTCCGTCATGGGATGGTTGCGGATCAACCACAGCCAGTCGGCCGGGGCGCGGCGCATGGTCTCCAGCAGATGGCCGGGGATGGGTTGGTCGTAGATCCGGGATTGCAGGGAAACGGCGATGCGTACCGGATACCGCTCGAAGCCTGACAACGCCTGCTTCCACGGGGCTTCCACGTTGTCCCAGCCGCTTTGGGCGAGATGGGAGATCCAGGGATGGATGCCGATGAAAGTCTTGTGCCAATGCGTCCCCAGTGGTGACCATGCCTCGATCTGTTCGGCAAAATGCCGGCCCCACTGCCAGAAATAGCTGGGCATCGTGTTGAAGCCGCCCGCCGGCAGACGGGAATGGTGAGTGTTGGCGGGATGATACCGCCCCTGCATGCCATGCTGAACATCCACCGACGGTATGCCCAGCCGCCATGCGGCCGCCAGAAGACCCATTACCGGTGGGGCATGATGGCACATCACCATCACGGCCCGAGGCCGCAAGATCCGCAGTACCTCCAGGAAGTGCCGGTAATGGGACCACATGATCCAGATCGGTCCCAGCAGATGCTCGGTGCGCAATTTCAGGCCTGGCGCCAACCTTTCGGCGGCGGCACATAGTTCGGCCAATTCAGGGATGGCCATATCGGGGCCCCATCCTCCATGCGCCGTAAATTCCCGGGCCAGCAACACCTGTTGCGACGGATTATGGTCCAGGATCGTGGCTGGGACATGACAGGGGCCGCCCGGAAACAATCGTACCTTTCGGCCTCTTCCGGCAGTGATCAGGCGCAGGGCGATGGGGTCCAGGATCGTGGCGAAGGGCTTACCCTCGACCTCGGTGTAATATTCGACGTCGCGCGTGAAGACCAGCCAGTCCAGCCGCTCCAAAGGGCGGAGCTCGGCCAGCCTTTGCCGGTGGCGGGCAGCCCTGTTGGCCTGCATGCGCAGCACCGCAGCCGGTGCCAGGGGTCCATCGTCAGGCTGGAGATAAGGCACCGTGACAGCGGCAAGCATGTCTTCCAGCTTTGAGGGGGGTGGATGCGGCAACCCGCTTGCTTGACGGTGCCATGCGGCGGAAATCAGGATGCGGACCAATGGCCAAAGGTCCAGGCCCCGGAAGGACAGCCCGGCGGTGTCATGGTCTTTCTCCAGCATCGTCAGCCATCGGCAGACCTGATCAAGCTGTCCGGACACGGATACTCCATGGGATTGGCCGAGCAGGCCGCCAATGTGGTGGTTTGGCGATCGCGCAGTTCTCCGGATTGATACAAGTCCCCTGCATGACCCGCAAGCCGCTGATGCCGACATAGTCGCTTTCTAGCTGGCCCCGTCGTAAGATAGCATCGACCCGACAGCCCGCTGGCAGGGGTTGCAAGGCAGAATGGTAGCGACGCAAAGCATGATAAGCCCCGAACCGCTCCTCCGGACCGCCCCGACTTCGCAAGAGATCGATCAATGGCGCGCGCGCATCCGTGCGGACGCCACCTCCAACTATCATTATCAGATGGCCGTGGCGCTGGAGCGGGCAGGCAATGACGCCGCTGCCCAGGATGCCTATCGCCATGCTGTGGACGCTCGGCCTGATTTTCCCGCCGCCATATGGCGTTTGGCCGGCGTCCTGCGCCGGCTGGGCAGCACGGGGCAAGCCGACGCCCTGATTGCCAGGGCCGAGGCCGGCATTCCCGACTTCCAGGCGGTCAGTCAATGGCACCTAGGGCGCGATGATCTGAACCTTGGCGATGTCGATGCGGCCCGCCCCCGGTTCCAGCAGGCGCTTGCGCTGTTCAAGAACAATCCGCCTTCCGCCATGGCGCAGGATTTCCTCCGGCTCGGTCGTGAGTATCAACGCCGGGGTGACAGGGGCGCGCGTCTGGAGATGCTGGATATCGCGGCGCGCCTGGCCGGCATCGATGGGGATATCGTCCAGGACCACGCCCATGCCCTGTTCCAGATGGGTCGGGTCACGGAGGCGGTGGACGTGATGCGCGGCCTTTCGGCCCGTGTGCCGCAAGCCGGGAAGGCCCGGTATCAGACGGGGGTTTTCCTGGCGGCCGCACTGGATCTGGACGAGGCGGCTGCCCATTTGCGCGCAATCGGTGACCTGGCGGAACCGTACCAGTCCGGCGCCCTTTATCACTTGGCCCTGATCGATCAGGCGGCGGGGCGGTACGATGCCGCGTTGGCCGGCTTCACGGACCTGATCGCCAGGAAACCGCGCAAGGCGGTCTATCTTGCCCATGCGGGTCTGTGCCGGGATGTCGCTGGCATGCCCGACGGCATGGCCTTGATCGATCGGGCGCTGGCACTGGATGCCGAAAACCTCTATGCGATGAGCTTCAAGAGCCTGATCCTAACCCGCGCAGGTGAACCGGACGCGGCGCTCGATCTTCACGCCATGTTGCCGGAAAGCGCCGCCACCGCCATCTGGCCCCGCCTTGCCCAGGCCGCCGCGCACCAGTCACGGGGGGAGAGCGGCAATGCGCAGTTGGCCGTGCGTGCCGTGCTTGATGACCGGCAATGGCTTCCCTTCGATCTGCTGCTGGTCCCTTGGATGGCCTCCCTGATCAGGCCCGCCCTTCTTGCCGAGGGGGCGCCGGGGGCGTGACCGGCCCCGGCGAACAGAACGGATCTGGGTTCGGGCTGTTCGTCAGGTTTTGGCCAGGGCGTGGATGTCGGCCCAACCGACCGGTGTCCCGGCGGCCACTTTGGTGCGGACCGTCCAGCCAGCGACTAGGTCCCAATGTTCCGCGCCGACCCCCCTGGCTGGCCAGGCGAAGCGGACATTGTCCATATCGAGGCGATCGCCGGCCAGCAAATCCCGTGCAGCGACCAATCCCTGACGCTGTGAAGTGGCGACGGTGCCGGTGATGCCCACGCGCTTGTCCCTGAACCCATGCCCCAGCGCCGTCCAGCAGGCGTGAAGGCGTCGCAGTGAGGCCGGCAGGGCAGCAAGGTCCAGCGCATGGGCGGCGTCCTGCTCCAGCGCGTCGGGATCGTCGGTAATGCCCTTCTCGATCAGATGCACCCCCAGGGCGATGGCCATGTGCATCATCTCCTCGCCCGTATGGTGGTCGGAAAGGCCGACTGGCAGTTCGAAGGCTTGGGCATAGGTGCGCAGAAGGCGCAGATTGTGATTGGCTGGCGGGGCCGGATGGCCATCGGGACTATGCTCCACCAGGATGCCGGGGGCGCCGGCGTGCTGTGCCGTGCGGACGGCCCGCGCCACCTCCTCCAGGTCGCTGCGGCCGGTATCGATCAGCATGGGCAGGCCCAGGCCGGCCACGTGGCGGATCAGGGGGATGTTGGTGATGTTGGCCGACGCGATCTTCAGGGCCGATGCCCCTTCAGTGGCCGCAAAATCCGCCCCGGCCCGGTCATAGACGGACAGTACCAGCGGCAGGCCAGTGCCGCGCACCAAATTGAACAACCGGGCATATTGATCCAGCGGCAGCACTTTGCGGTCGATCAGGTCGCGATATCGCTCGCGCCTTTGTTCCCCGTGGCGGGACTGATAGGTTTCCATCGTCGCATCATCAAGGCACACCGCAGGATCGTGCAGCACCTCCCCCTTCAGTGCCAGGGGCTGTTCTGGGACAGCGCGGGCGGCATCGGCGATACGCGCGATCAATCGCGCCGCGCGGCTAGTATCCTGGTTGAAGAAGGTGCCGATCTCGGCCAGGAACAGGGGCGGGTTTGCCGCCGATAGCCCGTGCGGACCAATCCGGAAGGCTGCCTGCGCATATCCGTCCACCATGTCCTCTCCCGATTGCGCCGTCGAATAACCGGGGCTACCGTTCTCCCCGCGTGGCCAGGATGTCAAGGACGCATGCAGGCGCCCCGTCCTGGCCCGACAGGGTGGTCCGGGCATGGTGCCAGAAATGCCGGCGGGTGTCGGCCAGCAGCCCTTCACGCAGGGTAGGGACAAGCGCGTCCGGTGAAAGGGCGGCCAGGGTGAGGCCCGTTTTCAGAAGGGGCGGGTGTGTCCGGTCAGGCCCGGCCCAGGATCGGATGTCAGGGGTCAGCAGCAGGCTGGCAGACACGCCCAAAGGGGCGGCTGCGCGCGCGTTGAGCATGGCCAGATCCAGTGCGACGCTGGAAAGGCAACTGAGGATCAGGTCGGCATTCACGAGCGCCGTGGCCGCGGACATGGCAGGCAGCAGACCGTTGAAGGCTGGCGCGCCGGCCAGGATATCGACGGCCCGGGCGATGTCGGCGTCGTTCTCTTTAGGATGGGGACGATAGAACAACCGAGGCTGGTCGGGGAGCAGATGAAGGGCGTCGGCCAGCAGGGACAAGGTGACGGCATAGCCGGCAAAGGACCAGAGCGGTTGTCCAAACCAGACGAGCAGCGGCCCATCGGGCCTGTCACCGGGCCAGGCACCATCGGCTCGGAACCCGGCATAGCGGGGCCAGCCAACGATCTGGATATCCGCCGCCGTCTTTTGCCGGGTCAGCGCGGCGGCAGTGGCGTCGGGCACCAGATAGGTGTCGGCATGGTGCCCGTAGCCGGGGTTGACGTCTCCCCAGTAATCCTGCAGGGCATAGCAGGGCACGCAGCCGGCCAGCAGGGCGCAGAGAGCTTCGTCCAGGCCCGGTTCCGGCCCGGAAAGCCCCACGAGGGCGAGGTCGGGCAGCCCGCTTTCAAGGACTGCACGAGCGGCCGTCATGGGGTCGCCGCTGGCATCCCGAACCGGCAATTCCTGGGAGCGTAACCAGCCCAGCCCAGGGGGAGCGGCCACCAGATCGGGCTGGAAGCGAGAATCTGCCATCGCGGCCCGTGCCACTGCTGCGATCCCCATGGCCGCCGCCGGGTCGCGGGCTGACAGGAGAAGACGGATCGGATTAGTTGGCATGGGTCTCCTCCAGCCGGGCCAACAGGTCCGCCCGTTCGGCCCAGAAGGCGGAGAGATAAAGGAACTTTCGCCATTCTTCCGTCGGTGTCGGACACCCTTCAGCGGCCCGGGCCATCAGGGTGCACAAGGCTTTGGCGGACAGGAAACGCAGCATGCGGGCCAGGGCGCCCGGCTGCCAGGAAAGTGCCGCCTGGGTTCGGTATCCTGCAAGCAGCCGCGCCGCCCCATGCAGTAGCTGCTTCCCATCGGGGCCTTGAGGTACGGCCACGAACCGTTCCAGGGCAAAGGCGATATCGGCCAGGGGCGGCAGCCAACTATAGGGGGCCGTCTCGAAATCCAGGAAGACGACGCGCGATCCGGCAAAGACCAGATTGCCCGGATTGGCGTCTCCATGGATGGGCTGGGCGTTGGTCAGGTCGATCCCGTCACCGACCGGCGTGATCGCGGCGGCCACGGCCCGCGGTTCCAAGGGCGCGCGAAGCCGCCCGTCCCGCACCTTGCCCGCGACCGACCGCAGGTCGTCAAGGTAACGCAGGCCCGCCCCGCGGATTTCCGCGGTCAGGGGGGATGGTCGGGCCGCCGTCCGGTGCAGCAGCGCCAAGGCTGCTCCCAGGGCCTCCAACTCCGTATCCGATCCGTTGGCCGGACGGATGTCCAGCAGCGGATAGGCCAGGAAGGCAGCCTTCATCCCGTTGAAGATGGCAGTTCGGGGAAATCCGGGTTCCAGCAGGCAGACAGCCACATCAGCGCCGGCCCAATGCCGGGCGATCCGATCCGCCGCCAATTGCGGCCCCAGCAGGGAAGGGGGCAGGATCTTGACGAACAGGCCCGGCCCTTCGGGCGGGCGCAGCCGCACGAAACGGCTGGCAGCCATTTCCACCCGACCCTGGACCCGTTCCAGCCCCAGGGCGGTGGCCAAGTCAGCCACGGTGCGTTCTGGTGCCGGTTGCCAGGGTAGCCGGCCCGGTGACAAAGAGGCAAAGGCCGGCTCGCCGATGTCAAGCAGAGGGCTTGTCGTCATTCTGTCCCTTCTGGTTGGCCTCTCTCTGTACCAGAATCGAAAGGCCACGATATCATTGTGCTCGTCGATACGGCAGATATACCCTTTTCTTCCGCGTCTACCGAAAGCCTCGACATGCTGCCTCCCGACGGCCCGAAGCCCGAAGCGTTGTACGGCCTGCCCTCCTCGGTCCAGTTCTGTACCCGCTGCGTGATCTCCAATCAGCGGCCCGGCTCCGTGGTCGAATTCCGTAACGATCCGGCCGCCCGCAAACCGTCGATCCTGTTTGATGAACAGGGGGTTTGCAGTGCTTGCCGCTATGCTGACATCAAGGCGGCGGAGATTGATTGGGAACAGCGCGAGCATGAGCTGCGCCGGCTTTGCGACCGGTTCCGCAGCCGGACCGGCGCCTATGATTGCATCGTGCCGGGTAGCGGTGGCAAGGATAGCGCCTTCACGGCGCATATCCTGAAATACAAATATGACATGAACCCACTGACCGTGACCTGGGCCCCCCATATATACACGGATATCGGCTGGCGGAATTTTCACAGTTGGATCGATGCTGGCTTCGACAATGTACTGGTTACGCCCAATGGCAGGCTGCACCGGCTGCTGACGCGGCTGGCCTTCCTCAACCTCTGCCATCCGTTCCAACCCTTCATCATCGGGCAGAAGATGGTGGGCCCCCGCTTTTCCGCCCTTTACGATGTTCCGCTGGTCTTTTATGGCGAGAACCAGGCCGAATATGGGAATAATATCGAGGATAATTTCCGGCCCACCATGGACCCGGCTTTCTTCACTGCGGAGCCGAATGTCGATTCGTTGCGCCTGGGTGGCGTGGGCGCACGCGACCTGATCCGCGATCATGGGATCAGGCCGGCCGACCTCAACCCCTATCTGCCGGTGGCTCCCGACCGTATTCGTCGTACGGGGACAGAGGTCCATTATCTGGGCTATTACCTGCGTTGGGACCCGCAGGAATGCTATTATTACGCCATCGAAAACACGGGATTCCAACCCAACACGGAACGCACCACTGGCAGCTACTCCAAATATAGTTCTATCGATGACGTGCTGGACCATCTCCATTACTACACGACCTTCATCAAGTTCGGCATCGGCCGCGCCACCTATGACGCAGCGCAGGAGGTGCGGAATGGCAAGATCACGCGGGAGGAGGCCGTCGCCCTCGTCCATCGGTATGACGGTGAGTTCCCGTCCAAATGGATCGACCAGATCCTGGAATATATGGACCTGGACATAACGACCTTCGAACGTGTCATCGATGAAGCGCGCTCCCCCCATTTGTGGAAGCGGACGGAAAATGGCTGGCAGCTGCGCCATCGCGTAGCCTGACGGAGGAAAGAAGTGCCTGAGATTATTCTGAACGGTCGCTCGGTTGGCCCAGAACATCCGCCGCTTGTCATCGTTGAGGTGGGGATCAATCATGAGGGCAGCGTCGAGAAGGCGCGCCAGTTGATCGACGCCGCCGTTGCCGCCGGTGCCGAAATCGTCAAGTTCCAGTGCCACATCACCGACAAGGAGATGGTGCCCACTGACATGAAGCCGGGAGAGATTTCCGATGAGCGGCTCTGGGACATCATCGCCCGCTGCGAACTGACGGAGGAGGAGGAGCGGGGGCTGCAGGCATATTGCACCGAACGTGGCGCTCTCTACCTTTCCACCCCCTTCTCCCGCGAGGCGGCCGACCGGCTGGACGCCATGGGCGTGCCGGCCTTCAAGATCGGTTCAGGGGAATGCAACAACCTGCCGCTGCTGGACCATATCGCGGCCAAGGGCAAACCCATCATCCTGTCGACCGGGATGAATGACACGGCGTCGGTGCGCCGGTCCGTGGAGGTGATCCGCCGACATGGTGTATCGCTGGCCCTGATGCAATGCACCAGCCTCTATCCCACCCCCTATGAACAGGTCCGCCTGGGGGCGTTGCGGGAACTGGCCGATGCCTTCCCCGATCTGCCCGTGGGCCTTTCCGACCATTCCCTGAATATCTGGACCTGCTTGGGCGCCGTGGCGCTGGGGGCCAGCATTCTGGAAAAGCATTTCACCTTGTCGCGGCAATGGCCCGGCCCGGATACCGGCATCTCCATCGAACCGGTAGAGCTACAAGGGCTGATTGAGGGTAGCCGTGCCATCTGGCAGGCGAGGGGCGGCAGCAAACAGGTGCTGGCCGATGAACAGCCGGTGATGGATTTCGCTTTCGCCTCGGTTGTCACCATTGCTCCCGTTCCCGCCGGCGCCCCCTTCACCCGCGACAATGTCTGGGTGAAACGGCCCGGCACGGGCGCATTTCCGGCCACCCGGTTGGAAACAGTGCTGACGGGGCGTGCCACCCGCGACCTGCCGGCCGGGATCGCCCTGGCCCTGGCGGATGTCGCCCTGCCGGCATGAGGATCGCCATCACGGGGGCCGGCGGATTCCTGGGCCGCGCCCTGCGGGCGGTCCTGGCCGGGGCAGAGCCGCCGCTTCTTCTGTCGCGCGGCCAGGGCGGGGCTGGTGACCCGCTTCTGGTGCCGGCCGCCTGCGTGCTGGTCCATCTGGGAGAGCCAGCGGACGCTGGTCAGGCGGGCCGGGAAGGGGAGACCCACGTCTCCGCGGTAACCGATGCCATGGCGCGCCTGCTGTGCCAGCCCTGGCACCATATCGTCTATGCATCCTCCGCCCTGGTTTACGGGGATGAGGCGACGGTCCCGGTCGATGTCAGCGCCCCCACACCGGGACCGGGATTCTATGCGCAGGGCAAGCGCGCTGTGGAGGCGATGGTGCTGGCGGCCGGTGGCACGGTCCTGCGCTTCGCTAACCTCTACGGTCCGGGGCAGGCACAGGGCACCGTCTTGGCGGACCTGATGATGCAGCTGGGCGAGCCGGGGCCCCTTCTGGTCCGTGATGCCGATCCGGTTCGGGATTTCCTGCATGTCCGCGACGCCGCCGCCGCCCTAGTCGTGGCCGTTTCACGGATGCCGGGCGGGATCTGGAACATCGGTTCGGGACGGGGCCTTCCCATCGGGGAACTGGCAAGCCTGCTGCTGGCCGTCGCCGGCCAGCAGGGGCGGGAGATACGGTCGAAGGGAATATCTGGCCGTCGGTCCTATCTTGTCCTAGACATCACACGGTCGCAGGTCGGACTGGGCTGGGCGCCCACCATCGATCTGCGGTCCGGATTGAAGGAAATGCTGACCGACCATGACCGGTAAAACCACCATCGCGGTGTTCACGGGCAACCGGGCGGAATATGGGCTGCTCTCCCCCGTCCTGCGCGCGCTGCGCGACCATGATCGCTTTCATTACCATCTGATCGTCTCCGGTGCCCATTTAGATCCTCGGTTCGGGAACACCGTGTCGGAGATCGAGGCCGATGGCTTCATCATCGGCGATCGGGCGGTCATCCCGGCCGCGATGGATACGAGCCGGTCCATCGCGCATGCCATTCTGGCCATGGCCGATATCCTGGACCGGGTCCGGCCCGATTATCTGATGGTCTATGCCGACCGGTTTGAAGGGTTTGCCGCCGTCATCGCCGGCAGCCAAGCCAATATCCCCGTCATCCATCTGGAAGGCGGAGATCTGACGGAAGGGGGCGCTCTGGACGATTCTGTCCGCCACGCCATGACCAAGCTGGCGCACCTGCATTTCGCTACCAACACCCAAGCGGCAAATCGCATCCTGGCCATGGGGGAGGAGCCCTGGCGGGTGGCGACGGTCGGCTTTCCTGCCATCGACCGGATCGCCGCGGGCGATTTCGCCACCCCGGCGGAGGTGGTGTCTGACCTGGGACTGGACCTGTCGGCTCCCATCGTGCTGTTTACCCAACATCCAATCACCACCGACCCGGAAGGGGTGGAACGGCAGATCACGGCCAGCCTGGCGGCCCTGGAAATGCTGATCCGCGAAGGGGTACAACCGGTACTGACCTATCCTAACAACGACCATGGGGCACACGTCATCATCGCGGCGCTGCAGGAATTTGCCAGCCGGCACGGCGAGGCCGTGCGGCTGCGCCGATCCCTGGGGCGCCATCTCTATCACGGGGTGATGGCCCTGGCCCGGAACCCTACCATCCGCATCGCAACGGCCGGCAATTCCTCCTCCGGTATCAAGGAGACGCCGGCCTTCGGCTGCCCGACCCTGGATATCGGCACGCGGCAACAGGGCAGGCTGCGGGCGGCCAATGTGATCGGCGCCGACCATGATGCTGCCGCCATCGGCGCAGCCCTCCGCCGCTGCCTGTTCGATGATGATTTCCGATCTCTGTGTCGGGATGTGGAAAACCCCTATGGGCTGGGGGACACCGGCGCGCGGATCGTCCGGTTCCTGGAACTGCTGTCTCATGACCGGTTCGCCCTGTTGCGCAAGCGCATGCTTCTGACCGGAGAGACACGGGACGGCTGGTTCCGCTAGAATGACCCGCAGCCTCCGCTGGGAAGGAAGGATCATGCGCTTTTCGGGAAAGAAGGTCGTCGTTACCGGCGCAGATGGCTTCATCGGCAGCCATCTGGTGGAACGGTTGGTGGCGGCCGGTGCCAGGGTGCGCGCGCTGGCGTTTTACAATTCCTGGGGCAGCTCCGGCTGGTTGGAGGATGTGCCGGCCGAAACATTGCGATCGGTGGAGATCGTCCATGGCGATATCCGTGATGCCGGCATGGTTGCTTCCCTGCTGCGGGGACAAGAATTGGTTTTCCATCTGGCAAGCCTGATCGGCATTCCGTACAGTTATGCCGCCCCGCGCTCCTATGTAGATACCAACGTCACTGGCACGCTGAACGTGCTGGAGGCTTGCCGGGGTAGCGACACGCTAGAGCGTCTGATCCATACCTCCACGTCGGAGGTCTATGGTTCCGCCCGCCACGTGCCCATCGATGAAGGTCATCCGCTGACGGGCCAATCCCCCTATTCGGCCTCCAAGATCGCAGCTGATAAGATGGCGGAGAGCTACCACCTATCCTTCGGCTTGCCCGTGGTCACGGCCCGGCCCTTCAACACCTTCGGCCCCCGCCAGACGGCGCGGGCTATCATCCCCACCGTCATCGCCCAGGTCTTGTCAGGCGCGCCGGTGTTACGACTGGGCGCGCTGGACCCGACACGTGATTTCAACTATGTCGGCGATACGGTCGAAGGGTTCCTGGCGCTGGCCGGGGCAGAGGGCGTGGTAGGGCGCACGCTCAACATTGGCAGCGGCAGTGAGGTGAGCATCGGCGATACGGTGGCACTGATCATGCGCTTGTGTGGCCGAGAGGTGCCCATCCAGCAGGATGACCAGCGGCTACGCCCCGCCGCCAGTGAGGTGGAGCGACTGCTGGCTGACAATCGGCTCATCCGGGAATTGACAGGCTGGTCCCCCCAGGTGGGATTCCAGGAAGGGCTGCGCCGAACCATCGACTGGATCGGGCGTAATCCGAACCGTTTCTCGCCACAGGAATTCGCCCGGTGACGCCCCGCGTTTTGGCCGTGGTGCCGGCCCGCGGCGGATCGAAGGGGTTGCCGCGCAAGAATATCCTGCCGTTGGCCGGGCGCCCCTTGATCCAGCATTCTATCGCCGCCGGGCGTGGCTGTCCTCTGGTGACGGAGTGCGTTGTAAGTACCGAGGATGAGGAGATCGCCGGCATCGCTCGCCAGGCGGGTGCAGAGGTTATGCACCGACCGGCGGAACTGGCAACAGACTTAGTGCCCACCCACCTGGTCGTCCGGCATGTCCTGGAAAAGTTGCGGGACAAGGGACGGGATTGGGATGTCGTGGTCCTTCTCCAGCCCACATCCCCCCTGCGGACGGCCGCCCATCTGACGGCGTGTCTGGAGATGTTCCTGCCTTCTGCGGCGCGCAGCGTGGTCAGTGTCTGCCCTGCCGAGCATCATCCCTACAAGGACTTGCGGATCGCGGATGGCTGGCTGACCCCACTTTTTAGCCGGGAAGCGCTGGAGACGCCGCGCCAGCAGCTACCGGCTGCCTTTCGTCCCAACGGTGCCATCTTCGCTGTCCGGGTGGCGGACTTCCTAGAGTACGGTGCCTTCTACGTCGATCCAGCTCTGCCCTTCGTCATGGATGCGCGCGATAGCATCGACATAGACAGCCTCGGCGACCTGCGCCGCGCCGAGGCTGTCCTGGCCGGGATGGATGATGCATGACGCCGCGCCTGATCGCCCGCCTGGACATCAAGGGCCGTAACCTCATCAAGGGCATCCAACTGGAAGGATTGCGCGTACTGGGCGATCCGGCAGACTTCGCGCGGCGTCATTATCGCGATGGAATCGACGAACTCATCTACATGGATGCGGTCGCAAGCTTGTACCAGCGCAACAGCCTGGCGGACATTGTCAGCCACACGGCCCGCGATGTCTTCGTTCCACTGACGGTTGGTGGCGGGGTGCGGACGGTGGAGGATGCGCGCGTTCTGCTGCGGGCCGGCGCCGACAAGATCGCCATCAACACCGCCGCGATCGCGCGCCCCGCCCTGATCACGGAAATCAGCCGACATTTCGGTAGCCAGTGCATGGTGCTGTCGATCGATGCCAAGCGGATGGGTCCGGACCGCTGGATGGCCTATACTGATAATGGGAGGGAGCCCAGCGGGTTGGACGTCGTCCAATGGGCCCGCCAAGCGGAGGAACTGGGGGCAGGGGAGATTTTGCTAACCTCCGTTGATCGCGAAGGCACGCGCAAGGGCCTGGACACTGCACTGACCCTGGCGGTCAGCGCGGCAGTCGGTATTCCCGTTATCGCCAGCGGCGGTGTCGGCGATGCTGTCCATGTCGTTGAAGGGCTGCGGATAGGCCAGGCCAGCGCCATCGCCATGGCCGACCTGCTGCACTATGGCCGGGTGCCCCTGTCCGCGGTGCGACAGGCGATCACAGAGGCTGGCATGGAGATACGCACGCCATGAAGGTACGGGTCGGCATCCTTGACTACGGGGCCGGTAACATCGCCAGCGTGGCCCAAGCCGTCGCGACCATGGGCGGAGAGCCGCGGCTGCTGGCGGACCCTGCAGGCTTCGATCAGGTAGATCGGCTGATCCTGCCCGGCGTGGGCGCCTTTAAGGATGCTATGGACGCGCTTTCGGCACGGGGCCTGCCGGACGCTTTACACGATTGGACCGCTGCCGGGCGCCCCCTGCTGGGTATCTGCCTGGGCATGCAGGTACTGTTCGAGAGGGGGGAGGAATTCGGCGACCATGAAGGCCTCGGCCTTTTGGCCGGCCGTGTGAGGCGAATACCCCAGCTGACTACGCTAGGGGCCGGGCTGCGCGTACCGCATATCGGGTGGAACCGGCTTTCCCCGCCGGTGGGAAGGGCCTGGGACAACAGTATCCTGCGGGAGCTGGTGCCGGGGGACTGGACCTATTTCGTGCATTCCTACACCGCCTGCCCCGACGATCCCGATACGTGCTTGGCGGAAACTAGCTATGGCGGGCACATGCTGTGCGCGGCCGTCCGACATGCTTCCATAACCGGCTGCCAATTCCACCCGGAGAAAAGCGGCCGTGTGGGGCTGGCCATTATCAAGGCGTTCCTGGAGCCCCTCTAAGCAGGTTCCTCCAGATCGGGCCACACATGGCCCGGCCTGGAGGAACCTGCCGACTCATGGTTTGCAGATTTTCCGAGCCCGCCCATCTGTGGGCGGAGTTCGGAAAATCTGCTCAGCAAGGCCTTTGCTGAGGCGCGCCGCGAACGACGCTTTATTGCCCCCTGATATCAGCGCATGGCGTCGCGGATAAGCCGGTCCAGCCAACGCGCTCGGCCGGGTCGGCCATGATCACGCTGACAACGCTCCAACCCCTGCCGGGCAAGTAGATCGCGCGCCTGCGAATGATCCAGATACCAAGTGATTTGTTCTAACAACTCCTCATCCGACTGAAATGTCGCAACCTCGCGGCCTGCGACGAATAAGGCTGACAGATCCGGGTCCTCCTCTGTCAGAAGGCAGGCGCCGCTACCCGTCGCTTCGAAGACGCGCATGTTTTGGCCCCGTCCACCCAGCACATCAATGTGATTGTTAAGGCAAACACTGGCATCACGCAGCGCCCTATACATGTCGATGCCGAACAAGGGGGGAGCGAGCATGTCGGCCAGGACGGGAGGCAGTACGACACCAGGGGCCGCGGCATGGATGCGCATGCACCACCCTTGCCGCTGGGCTTCCTTGGCGACGGCGTCTAGCATGCTAACACGTCCTGCATGTTCACGGGTTAGGTGACCGCAGAAGATGATATCGGGTTTGCCAGCGGCTGCCGGTCCCAGTGAAGCGGCATGGCCGACAGGGATACCTGGCAGAAAATAGGCCGACCGCCGCGCACCAAGCACCAACGCTGTAGCTCGACACCCAGCATCACTCGACAGCAGGATATCGAATCCACGCCAATCCGTACCGACCGGGATCGTGGCGGCACGCCAGCCAAGGATCAGACTCGGCTGCCAGTCCACGGTCGCCAGGAAGCGCGCGTCATGGGTGATGCTATCCAACAAATAGAGTATGTCAGGCTGATAATGCCGAATTTGCGCCCGGACGAGCGACGGCAGATCGGCTTCGACCGCAGGAATGGGAAACCCATGCTCGCGGGCCCATGCCTGCTGCAAGGATAAGGCGTTGGCGATGATCAGCGTGGACGCATAGCCCAACGGGGTCATGTCTGGCGCCAACATATGCGCACAGTTAAAACCATCGGCCAGCAAAGTAGAAAACTGCTCCATATAGGACCGACTGGCTAGTCCCGGACGCGCCCGATAAAATCCTGTCAGGTACTGAGGATAAAAGGTCGCGATCTGCAGGAAACGCACCGTCTCGGACTCCGGAACTGAGAATTCATCACTGATGGTGGGATAGCGGAGTTGAATCTGTCAATGTCGGAACTGGCCCGGGGACTGGTGCCGGTAGGGGCAGGCATGATAGGAAATGCTCTCCCTGTTCACTGCCGGGATTGCGATGGTGGATCTGCCCCCCGATTATGATCCGGATTTTCTGCCTGTTTTCGAGGTGGCCCGACACGCCACCATGACGTCGTCATCGCGCATGTACGCCCTGTACAAGGCCGTGCGCTACATAGTCGACGCGGGCATTCCGGGGGATTTCGTGGAATGCGGAACCTGGATGGGGGGATCGGTCATGGTCATGGCCTTGACCTTGCGACAGTGCGGGGTGGAGGACCGGACCATTCATGCCTATGACACGTTCGAAGGTATGCCACCGCCGACGACAGCGGACAGGGATGTGACCGGAGTTTCGGCGGCAAGCCTGCTGGCCGGTGCGGATGCAAGTGATCCCACCTCCATCTGGTGCCAGGCCGGAATGGGGGCGGTTCGCGCCAACCTGGACCGCACCGGATATCCGCCCGATCGGCTGCGTCTGGTAAAGGGCCTGGTGGAAGAGACGATCCCGGCCCAAGCGCCGGATCGTATCGCCCTTTTGCGTCTGGATACGGACTGGTATGCCTCGACCCGGCACGAGCTCGAACAGCTTTATCCCCGCCTATCACCCGAAGGGGTGCTGATCATCGATGATTACGGACATTGGCAGGGGGCGCGGCGGGCTGTGGATGAGTATTTCGGAAAGGACCGCCCCCTGCTACTCAACCGCGTCGATTATACAGGCCGCATCGCGGTGAAGCCGGTGTCCCATGGTTTTCAGTCCGGCGGCGTGTGACGGTAACGCCCGATCTCCATATAGGGGGGATCATCGCCGCGTTCGGTAATGCCCAGGTAATCCAACTCCCAGGCATGACTATTCTTGGCCAATCGCATCTTCAGCCCGTGATCGGCCTCCAGCCATGTGAGAAGCCCATCCAGACAGGCCTGGCGATAGAAGCCGAGATCGGCCGGCGCACAGAGGTAGGCCTTGCCCAGCCCGCATAGGAACAGGCGCAGCCGATGGGGATGATCGCGTAGATGGTCGAACAAGGCATGGGTCACGCAGAGACTGTCAGCTCGCAGCACATCATCCACGCTGATCACGGCACCGGGGGCCATCAGGTCCGTGCACCAATCCAGGTCATTGCGCACAGCATCGTAGGAATGCTCTCCGTCGATATGCAGGAACCGACAGGCCCCCTGCCAGGATGCGGCGGCATCGGTTCGCCGCAATTGGCGGGAGCAACCCTCCAGCCAGTCGATACGAGCAACATCTAGACCAAAGTCGGCCAGATGCCCCGCCACCAGATCGCGCTGTGGGGCAATGTCGATCGCCAGAACCCTTTCAACAGGCCGCAGATAAGGGGCCAGCGCGGCCAAGCCGCTGCCCCGGTAGACTCCGATTTCCAGCCCATGCCCCGTCACGCCGCGACGTCGTTGCTGCGCCAGCAAGAAATCCCAGATTCCAAAGGACCCGTCGGACAGACCGCCATGGCCAGGCGTGAGAGCGCGAACAGCCTCGCGTCGCCGAATGTTTGCCTCACGACGGGCCATGGCCGCGGGAACGGTATCGGCTCCCCGTCTTGCTTCGGCCGAGGCTTCCGCATAAAGCGCGGCATAGCGGCCGGCCTGACGTTCCAACGTACATTCCCGTTCCACGAACGCCCGCCCCGCCCGTCCCCAAGCGACCAGCCGATCGCGATCAGCCAGGGCATCACTCAGGGCGCGGGCGAAAGCGACGGCATCGGTACCATCCGCAAGACGGCCGCGTTCATCGTTACCGGTCAGATCCGGCAGGCCGCCAACCGGTAATCCGATGATGCCGGTGCCACAGGACATCGCCTCCAGCACCGTATTGGGATAATTATCCTGCACACTGGGCACGGCCACCAGATCGGCCATGGAATAGAGGGCAATGAGGTCGGTATCGGCATCAACCGTCCCCATGGCGATGGTGCGAACCCCGGCGGGGGCCGGTACATCGCCTTCGCCCACGGTCACCAGAACGATACCGGCGGGATCATCCAACGCCGACAATCCTGCCTGCAGCAGCGCATAGCCCTTTCGTGGATCACCCAAAATATGCGCCACAAACAGAATGACCCTGTCTTCAGGCGCGATGTTAAGGCGCTGGCGCAGCGAAGAGGTATCAATGGGACGGAATTGAGCGGTGTCCAGCCCATTGGGGATGACATGGATGGGGCGGTCCCCGAAAAGCCGGCTGCGTTTCGCTTCGGTGGCGATCCAGTCGCTGGGGGCGACGACATGCAGAGGCGCTCGCAGCGCTGCTAACGCTTGGCTCTTGCGTTTCATCACCAGGGCCGACAGATCATCGGGCCTATCTGACTTCAACACGGGGCAGCGTCCGCATCCGCTGGTGAAGCCAGTGCAGTCACCGGAAAAATGGCAGCCGCCGGTGAAGGGGTGCTGATCGTGCAGTGTCCAAACCAGGGCTTGATCCGGTCGCCGGGCCGCCATGAAGCTTGTCCAATCGACGAGGCCACGGGTCCAATGCAGGTTCAGCACATCGGCAGGCGCAAGTTTCTGTTCCAGCAACAGGGCACGGGCAGCCCGCTCGGTATGAAAGGGTGCAAAGCCGTGCAATGCCTCGTAGGGGCTTTCTTCGGCACGAACCTCGGCCTCTCGCCGGCGCCACTCAGCCAGTTCATCGGGCGTGCCGGGTTTAACAACCACCATCTCGGGATCATCGCCCCAGGCACGCGCGACGTAGAGTGTACGGTTAACGCCAATGCGACCCAGACCCTCATGGAGCCGGAACATGGCCCGTGCCGCCCCGCCATTAATGTCGAACGTATTCAGGAGCGCGACGCGCATGATGGCTGACTTTCACTAGACGGTGACGAAGGCCTTAAGCGCCGCCAATCCTGGGTGTGATAGCGGAGCAATATGCATGCGAAACCAACGTTTGGCGCCGATATCAAATGAGTGAGGAACTCATGACAGATTGCAAGCAGACTGGATACGCCGTGGTTGGTAGGATTATCAATGAGCTTACCAGCGGGCGTGCGTTGGCGGCTATGTGGACATTTGTGTTCTCCGTTCATGCTGTGCTTGACATGGCGCTTGCGGAAAAATCAGTAACTGGCGCGGCAGGCAAAGGATAAAGAAATGCACAACCAAGATGTTGCCGCTTTACTGGCCGCGGGAAGGTCTGCCGTGGCGGCGGGCGACGAAGCGGGGGCGCAGGCGCTTTTCGCCCGCGCCGTGGCGGCGGCACCTGACGATCCGGAGGGTCATGTTGAGCTGGGCCGCTGCCTGAACCGCCAAGGTGACCGGTTGGGCGCCATCCGTTCCATGAGCCGGGCCGTTTCCATCGATCCCGATGCCCATGCCGCGCTGAACCGGCTGCGCTGGCTGCTGCGCGACGAAACGCTGGAAACGCCTTCGGCGTTGGCCCGTATTCAGGCGCGCGGTGTGGAAGTGGCCAGCGTCCTGGATGTCGGCGCGTCTGATGGGATCTGGTCGATCAAGGCCCGGCCCTGCTGGCCGAAGGCCCGCTACCATCTGGTGGAGGCGTTCGGCCATTGGCGGGAGAAGCTCGAAGCTTTGTGCGCGACTGAACCCGCCTTCAGCCATGTCATTGCGGCGGCCGGCGCCACGGAGGGTGAGGTCTGGTTCTCCAACGACCCCGAAGCGCCCTATGGCGGGGCGGCCAGCAATGAGCCGGGGCAGGGGCGCTGGTCGGTGCCGCAGGTGTCGTTGGCCGGCGAAGTGGCGCGTCTGGGCTTGCCTGGTCCCTATCTCATCAAGCTGGACACGCACGGGTTCGAGCGGCCGATTCTGGAGGGGGCGGAAGCGATCCTGCCCCAGACGAGTTTGGTGGTAATCGAGACCTACATCTTCCATGTCCATCCCGATGCCATGCTGTTCCATGAAATGTGCGCCTATATGGCTGAACGCGGCTTCCGGGTCATCGACATGTCGGAACCTCTGTGGCGCGAGCATGATCGGGCGCTTTGGCAGATGGACCTGTTCTTCGTGCGGGATGACCGGCCCGAATTTGCCGATAACCGCTATTCCTGAGCCATGAGCCCTGCCCGCAAGGGGCCGCGCCTGGCCCTGCTGAACCCAATCGATCCCGACCTGCCCATCGCCGAGCGGGAGCTGGCCCTGCGGCTGGCGCGCGCCACGGCGGGCATCGGGTGGGACGCCGCCATCCTCAGCCGGTCGGCGCAGGTGGAGGCAATGAATCCCGATGCGGTTCTCTGTCTGCATCCGCAAGTGTCGGGCAAGCTGACGGCCCATCCCTGGCTCGCCTGCTATTGGAACCCGCCCGCCTTGATGACAGGGGTCAGCGGGAATACGCGCCTCCATGGCCAGGCCTTCGAACTGACGCACGACGCTTACCTGGTATCCGGTCCCACCCTGGCGGCGCATCTGACCGGGTTGATGACGGGGAGCGTGCGCAACCCGCCGACCCTGCCTTTCCATGTCAGTTCCCCCCGCTCCGATCTGGCGCCCAACCTGGGGCCGCACAGCCGGCTGTTCTATGTCGGATCCAACTGGGACGGGCGGCGCTATCCAAGCCTGCTGCGCCGGCTGGCCGAGGCCGGTGCCCTGGCCCTGTACGGCACGGCGGAGCGCTGGTCGCACCTGCCGGAAGCCTATCAGGGGCCACTGCCCTTCGATGGAAGCTCGGTGATCGCGGCGGCCCATTACCAGGGCATGGGCCTGTGCCTGCATCTGCCGCTCCACCGCGCCGACGGCGTGCCCAACATGCGGGTGTTCGAACTGGCGGCCGCCGGCGCCGTCATCATCGCCGACCGCCATCCCTTCATCCGGGAATGGTTCGGCGACACGGTGCTTTATGTCGATCTCGATGAGGGGGAGGAGGCGGGGGCGGCCCATATTCTGGAACAGGTCGCCTGGGTCCATGCCCATCCGGCCCAGGCCCGCGCCATGGCGGCGGCGGCGCAGAACATCTTCAACCGGCATCTCTGCCTGGAGGCGCTGCTGGCGCCGCTGCCCGGTTTACTGGCGGAACTGGCACAGCGGCGGCCCCGTCCACGGTCAGGGGCCCGTGTGGCGGTGCTATTGCCGGGGGACGGCGATCCCGGACCGCGGCTGGCGCAGCTTCGCCGCCAGGCCGGTGACGGCCTGTCCGTGACGGCGTTGGTCCCCGGCGTGGCGGACAGGGTGCCGCCGGACAGTGTGGCGGGAGTAGACATCCAGGCCTTGCCAGAATCGGCTGGGCTGATCGCCCTCACCGGCGCCATGGGTGATGCTGACCTGCTGGCGGTCCTGCCGGACGGGGTGGAATGGCATCCGGGCCATCTGGCGGCGCTGGCGGCGGCTGTCGGCCGCGCCGGGGCGGCGCTGGCGAATGGCTTATGGCGCCGCGGGGGAGAGGATCAGGGTTTTCCCATCGATCCGGAGGAGGATCGGGCCATGCCCTCGCCCGATGCTGTACCGGTGGCGGCGGAGCGCCGGCTGGAACGGGCCTGGCTGCGGGCCGGGGGCCTTGCCTGCGGGGGGGAGCGGCTGCGGGATTTGCAGGCCAAGGGAGGCCTGGAGGGCGGTGACTGGCTCGATCTCGCCCTGGCGCTGGCGCCGGCCCTTGCTGTGACGGGCGGGTTGAACCCTCTGCCGGTGCCGACCCTGCGCCTTGTCAGGCCGCCTCTCCCTGACCCGGCCCGCGCAGCCCGATTGCGCCCTTGGGCGTGCGTGCCGGTGGAGAAAGATGCGGACCAACCGCCGCGTCTCACTGGGCTCAACGATCTCAATCCCGAGATCGCTGCCAGCATCCCCTATCTTTGGCGTCCGGCGGATCTCGACCAGTTGCCCACAGTCGGACCAATCTGGCTCTACGGGGCCGGTCTGGGTGGAGAACTGGTGCTGCAGGGGCTGCCCGATGCGGCGCGCGTCCGGCTGCGCGGCTTTCTCGACAGCCGGCGGCAGGGGGGCTTCCTGGACCGGCCCCTGGTGCGCCCGCAAGATGTGGACCCGCGAGAGATGGCGGAGGCCACCATCATCATCGCCGCACAATATGTCTCCGACATCCTGCGCGTTCTGCGGCAGGGGGTGGCCCCGGCCCTGGTCCTGAACGCCTATCCCTATATCGCCGCCCGCCAGGCGGAGGCTCAGAAGGCGGCGGTTAGAGCATCGCGCCTTTAATCGGACGCTTACCCGGCGGCCTTGAGGTAATTCCAGCATTCGTCTGGGTCATAGAGGTCGCATATGTTTCCA
>NZ_JBLTXA010000055.1:0-21456 GCF_048066175.1 Niveispirillum fermenti
TTTCCTTGTCGGTGGCGAAGCGGGCCGAGCCGTGGGTTTCGCCGTCCATATCCCCGAAATGGATAATCAGCGGATTGGTGAGGAAGCGGAAGGCGAGCGCCAGCAGCACCAGCAGCGTGACGAGATCGAGCAGGAGAACCGGAACCGAGCCGACGCGAAAGCCGATTTGTTCGAGAGCGAAGCGGCCGCCGAAGCCGACGACGAACAGGACGATAACAAGGAGGAACAGAAGCCCGAGAAGCGGTTTCCAGATGCGGAAAGGTGCGGCGAGCAGAGCGACGAACGCCCATAGCGGATCACGCGCGGCCTGCCGCACCATGTTCTTGAACGCACCCCATGCAAGTCTCGCCTGACTCATGCGGCCGTCCCCCCGGCGCTGCCTGTCGTCTCCCCGGCCGGCGCGTTGTCGATCAGGTCGGCAAACAGTTCCTTGTCACCGGGGCGCGTCAGGAAGTCGGGCAGCTCACGCTTGAGCCATTCGCCCAAGCGCCGGGAAAATTCTTCATCCTTGCCGTGTTCGAGGCGATGCAGGACGAGCGCGCCGAGCAGCACCTTGCGGCGCGTGTCGTTGGCGCGTTCCTGCTTCGACAGACGGGCCTTGAGCGTGGCGCGCTGCGCATCCAGTTCGGCCAAGCGTTGTTCGATCGTTTTGCGCGCCATTCCTCAAATCTCCTTTTCCGGTTGTTCGCCTAGACTATCATTCCCGACCGTCTTTTCCAGCGTTTGCCTGTTGCGCTTGAGTTTTCAGCGGTTTTGCAGCACAATTCCGGCCTCAGTTCATTGCATCGACCTTGCCGCGAGCGCCACACCGATCAGCGAAAGAGCGTAGCGATTGAGTTGAGAAGGGCGCACTTACGAGTTACTGCGTAACTCAGCGCGCCGCCAGCTTGGAGGCTGGCGGGAAAGGCGGAAACGGGATCGAGGCAACGGGTTGGCAATCTACCATTTCAGCATGAAGCCAGTTTCGCGGGCGGGTGGCCGTAGCGCCGTCGCCTCAATGGCTTATCGTGCCGGGGAGAAGCTGACCAACGAGCGCGACGGGATCACGCACGACTACACGGCCAAGCAGGGTGTTGAACATGCCGAGATCGTCTTGCCGGAAGGCGTGAACGCCGATTGGGCGCGGGATCGGTCGGACTTGTGGAACGCCGCCGAATTTGCCGAGAAGCGGAAGGACGCTCGCGTTGCGCGGGAGTTCGAGATTGCCTTGCCGCATGAGCTTTCGGCCGAGCAGCGGCTAGAGGCGGCGCGGGAGATGGCGCAGGAGCTGGCCGACCGCTACGGCGCGGCCGTGGACTTCGCCATTCATGCGCCGCACGAGGCGAGCGACGTTCGCAATCACCATGCCCATTTGCTTATGACCACGCGGCAGGTGACGGAGGGCGGGTTAGGCGACAAGACCTATCTTGAGCGCGAAAACAAATGGCTGTTGGCGCACGACCTGCCGACGACCGATATGCAGCTCCGCGACCTTCGCCAGAGGTGGGAGGGGATCGCCAACGAGCGCCTTGCGATGGCCGGGCTAGATATTCGCATTGACCATCGTTCGCACATGGAGCGCGGGCTAGAGATCGCGCCGACCGAGCATATGGGCGTCCATGCCACGCAGATGGAGCGGCGCGGCCTCGACGTGTCGCGGTCGCGGCTGGACGAGGAAGCGGCCCGGCGCAATGCCGAGCTGATCCGAGAGAAGCCCGAGCAGGTTCTAACCCTCATCACCGGCGAAAAGAGCGTGTTCGACCGGCACGACGTTGCGCGGGCGCTGCATCGCTACATCAACGACGACCCGCAGGAGTTCCAGAGCGCCTTTGCGAAGGTGATGGCCTCGCCGGCGCTGGTCGAGTTGCAGCCCGAGCGCGCGGACCCGGCAACGGGCGAGATCGAGCTTGCGCGGTATTCGACGCGGGAAATGGTCGAGATCGAATCCGGCATGATCGAGAGCGCGCAGCGGATGCACGGCGCGCATGGTCATGGCGTCGATCGCCGGCATGTCGAGCGGGCGATAGATCGGCAGGACGCCGCCATTCAGCGCAGCGCCGGCGATGCTTCCGCCCGGCTGTCGGACGAGCAGCGCCGGGCGATCGAGCATATCACCGGGCCGGAGAGGATCGCGGCCGTTGTCGGTTATGCCGGCGCTGGCAAGTCCACCATGCTCGCGGCCGCGCGCGAGGCGTGGGAGGCCGAGGGCTATCAGGTCCACGGCGCGGCGCTGTCGGGCAAGGCGGCCGAGGGCTTGGAGGAATCTTCCGGCATCCAGAGCCGCACCCTCGCGTCATGGTCCCGCGGTTGGGAGAACGACCGCGGCACACTCGGCCGCGGCGACGTGTTCGTGATCGACGAGGCGGGCATGGTCGGGAGCCGCCAGCTCGCCCGCTTCGTTGGCGAGGCCGAGGCGCGCGGGGCGAAGATCGTCCTTGTAGGCGACCATGAGCAGTTGCAGGCGATCGGGGCGGGCGCACCGTTTAGGGCGATCACGGAGGAAATCGGCCATGCCGAGCTGTCCGAGATTCGCCGGCAGCGCGTGGACTGGCAGCGGGAGGCGTCGGTTGACTTCGCCACGCACCGGACGGCCGAGGGGCTGGCGGCCTATCGGGATCGCGGCAATATCAGCTTTGCCGAAACCGGCGAGGACGCGCGGGGCCAGATCGTGCGCGACTACCTTGCCGATCGCGACGAGCGCCCGGACGGCACCCGCGTAGCGATGGCGCATCGCCGGGCCGATGTTCGCGCCATCAACGACGCGATCCGGGCCGAGCTACAGGACCGGGGCGAGCTGGCGCAGGGCGAGGACGCCGGCGCGCTGACCTTCCAGACCAATGACGGCAAGCGGGAGTTCGCGCCCGGCGACCGCATCGTGTTCTTGGAGAACAACCGCGACCTTGGCGTGAAAAACGGGATGCTAGGCACGGTCGATCATGTCGAGCCGGGCCGCATCATTGCCACGCTCGACGGCCGGGGCGGCGATAGTGTTTCCGTGCCGATGGGCGATTATCAGGCGATCGACCACGGCTATGCGACGACGATTCACAAAAATCAGGGGGCGACGGTGGACCGCGCCTATGTGATGGCGTCGGGGACGATGGACCGGCATCTAACCTATGTCGCCATGACCCGGCATCGTGACGGGGTGCAGCTCTACGCGGCACAGGACGAGTTCACCAATGCCGGCCGGCTGGTCGAGCATGGGGCCGCGCCCTATGAGCATGACCCGCAGAAGTCCGACAGCTATTTCGTGACGCTGGAAAACGACAAGGGCGAGCAGCGCACCCTATGGGGCGTCGATCTTGAGCGCGCCATGAAGGAGGCCGCGCCCGAGATCGGGGAGAAGATCGGCCTACAGCATGAGGGTTCCACCCCCGTCACCTTGCCGGATGGGACGCAGACGCACCGCAACACATGGAAGGTTCAGGACGCCGGCGAGCTGGCCTATAGCCAGCTAGAGCGCCGCCTGTCGCGGTCGGGCGTGAAGGAAACGACGCTCGACTATACCCGCGACTTTGCCGAGCGGCGCGGGATCGCGGAGCAAATGGGCGTCCGCAGCGAGATCGAGATTCCGGCCGAGCGCACCGGGCTACGTGCGGAACGGGAGTCGACGGCCGGGGATCATGCCCTTGATCGGAGATCCTCGCAAAAAGTTCGCGCGGATCTCGCGCAGGATCTTCGTGCAGATCCGCGCGAGGATCTCGCCGGCGATCGACAGCAGCGCCAACGGCCGTTCGAGGGCCTGAAACTCGGCCGCCGCGCCGCGCCCGAGAGCCGCGAGCCAGACCGCGCCGGCGCGGACGGCCCGCAGATCGACCAGAAACGGCCGCAGCAGGCCGAGAAGCAGCGGCGCGGTATGTTCGCCGGCCTCAAGCTCAATGCGCGTCCTGCCCCCTCACAGGAGCGCACAGAGCGGCCGGAAAGGGAAGGGAGCTTGCGGCAGGCGCCTGCGCCCGACCGGCTGGCCGAGCGGGCGCGGGGGCAGTCGCCGCTTGAGGCCGCCGTTGACCGCTATTCGCGGGCCTATCAGTCGATCGACCAGCACCGGCGCGAGGGCTTGCCGGTCCTCGACATGCAGCGGCAGGAAATAGGCGATGCCGGCCGGCAGCTCGACCAGGTGCAGGGCGGCATGAAAGATTTGCTGCGCTCGACGTTGCAAAACGACCCGGCGACGGTGCGCGCCATGACCGAGCTTTCCGGCCGGGAGCGTGTCGCGCAGGTTATCGACGGGATGAAGCGCGAAAACGCGGCGCTGCAAGACCCGAATATCAGGGCCGAGCGGTTCGTTGAACGCTGGCAGGAGCTACAGGGCCAGCGCCGGGAGCTTCGCGGCTGGCAGCACGACGATGCCCGCGCCAAGGTCGAAAGCCAGATGAACGGCATGACCAAGAGCCTTGAGCGTGACCCGCAGGTAGATTCCATCCTGCGCAATCGCCGTCAGGAACTCGGAATCGGGCAGCAGCAGCGCCGGGGGCAGAGCATCGCCCACGAGCTGCAAGAGGAAATGTCACGCAGCCGGCAACTTAGCCGGGGCATCGGTTTGGGAAGGTAGGCACGGAGAATATGGCGGAGCTGGACGACGACAGGGAAGGAATCGAGCCGGAAGCACTGGACGAGGACGCCGGCGACCCGGCCGCCGCGTTCGACGCGCTCCGGCGCACGATCGAGACGCAGGGCGCGCAGATCGGCGCGGAAATGACCGTGATGCGGCGCGGGCTGGAAGCGGCTTTCGACCAGCTCGAAAAGATCGAGCCGGCGCAGGACTACAAGCCCCAGCTCGCCCAGCTCGTGCAGGCGCTCGACAATGTTGCGGAGCGGCTGCACGGCGTAGAGCAATCGCCTATTCTCCGGCAGGGTGCGACACACTATGCGGCGCTCCTCGAGCGCAGCGGCGAGGCCCTGATACGCACCGCCGCGCAGCAGCTCGAGCGGCAGGCGTCCGACCTCGAGCGCGCCGGCCGGAACCTCGCCGCTCATACGAAAAGCGCCTACGACCGGAAAAGTCAGGATTTCCGCATATGGATGGCCGGCCTTGTCGGGCTGTTCGTCGGCATATTCCTGATTTTGCTGTTGCCGCGTTTCCTGCCCTTCTCGGCCGACACCCATGTTGCGGCGACCGTCATAGGTCAGGACCGATGGAACGCCGGCGTCACCATGATGCGGGTGGCCGATCCCCGAAGCTGGCGCGGCGTGGCCGATTCCTCGCAGCTCGTGCGCGACAATGCCGAGGCGATCGGGCAATGCGCCGAGGCCGCGCGCACGGCCGGTTCAGATCAGCAATGCACCATCACCGTGAAAGCGCCGGCAGCACCGGCGCAGTAGGGTTGTGGGGGGACACCAGTTATTTCGGGAGGTTTTCTTCCGCCTCAACAGGTCCGGCGGCCATCGCGACGAGGCGCGCCGCGATACGCTTGCGCAGTTGCTCGGGGAGCGGGCGCGACGACAGCGCCTCGTGAATCCACAGCCCATCGGCGGCAAGGCGCGAAATGAACCTGTCCAACTCGGCAGCGTCGTTTCCAATCGGCGCAGGAGGTGCCCAGCGGTCGATGACCTGTTGCCACAGATCGCCAAGCTGCCGATTGTCGGAGCTTTCCAGCATGAGCAGCAGTTCGACCCGCCGGGCAGCTCTTGCGCAGGTGTTGATGTAGGCGGCGTGTCGTTCGGCGTCTGTCGCCCTGTCCGAGGTGTTGCCGGCGCTCGCTTCCAGCTCCTGTTCCCATGAGCGAGTCAGATGCTCATGGGTGGCGAGGATCAGGGCTTCGCGCGACGGGAAATGATACAGAAGGCCGGCGCGTGTCATGCCGGTTTCGAGCGCTACGGCGTCGAGGGTGACGGCGGTGAGGCCGTCACGCTCGATGATGCTCACAATGGCTTCAAGCACTTCGAGGCGCTTGCTGGCTCTCGCCATGTCGGCTTCCTTAGTGTTGTGTGGGATAGGCTGACGATTGCGAGCCGGGACCGTAGCGCCGCAACAGGATGCCGGTGATCAGGGCACCCACGGCCAGAACACCCGCCGCCACGTACATGACGACCGTATAGGCGTGGTCGAATGCGATTCCTGCCGCTTGACGCACGACAACACCATCGGCCCCCGCCTCGTTGGCAAAGACCAGCGCCGACGCCATGCTGTCGCGGGCCGCTTCCGAGGTTCCGGCGGGGAACACGACGTTGACCGTATAGAGGTAGGCCAAAAGACTTCCGAGAATTGTGACAGCGAACAGACTGCCAAACTCGTAGGACACTTCCTCGACCGACGACGCCATGCCGGCGCGATGCACAGGCACATTGCCCACAATAGCCGTTGATGCCACCGACATTGTTGCACCTACGCCGGCACCGGTCAGCGCCAGACCGGCGATCAGCCAGCCAAGGCCATGAGTGATGCCCCATGTCGCAAGCAGGACCGCCAGCGATCCCGCCGCAAGCCCGCCAGCTATAAGGATACGTAGGCCAATACGATGCAGGAATGCACCACCGAGCAGCGCAGTCGGCAATGATCCGAGCGCCGCCGCCGAAACCAGCATCCCGGCTTCCAGCGGCGTGAAGCCCGCAACGAGCTGGAAGCGTTGCGTCGTAGCAAGCTGAACACCGCCGATGGCGAACAGGGAGAACGCGGCCGCTAGAACGCCCGATGTGAACGCGGCATTGCGGAAGATCGAGAAGTCGAGCAGCGGGAACGGCAGGCGCAGTTGCCGGCGGACGAACAGCGCTCCGGCGAGGATGGCAACCAGCAGCGAAATAGCGGGGACGGCCCACGACTGCCCGGCATGGGCAGATTCCTTGATCGCGATCACAAAAGCCGACAGCGCCACCAATGCCTGAAACGACGACACCACGTCCCAAGGCTTGGTCGCATCGCCGGCCACCTTCGGCGCAACGATCAGCGCCGAAATGAAGGCAGCGACCACTACCGGCACATTGATGAGGAACACCGACCCCCACCAGAAATGGCCGAGCAGAAAACCGCCGATGATCGGTCCGAGCGCAGCGCCGACGACCGACAACGACCCCCAGATCGCAATGGCGATGTTGCGTTCCCGGTCATCCTCGAAGGTGACGCGGATGAGGGCGAGTGTCGCGGGCATCATCGCCGCCGCGCCGACCGCCAGAAAGGCCCGCGCCCCGATCAGGATTTCCGCTGTAGGCGAATAGGCCGCCACAATCGACGCGACACCGAACAGCACGAGGCCGATGAGGAACATGCGCCGGTGACCGATCCTGTCACCCAGCGTCCCGGTGCCGAGCAGCAGGCCGGCCATGACGAGGGGGTATGCGTTGATGATCCACAACCCTTGCGTTGCCGTCGCGCCAAGCTCGCGCGTCAGGGTAGGCAGGGCCGTGTAGAGGACCGAATTGTCCAGAACGATAAGCAGGAGACCGGCGGCGACGGTCACCAGAAGAACCCAGCGGTTCGAGTGGGCGGCAGGCATGATAGCACCATTCAGTGAGAGTAGCCAAACTTTACAGACAAGTTAGTAAAGTATCAAGCGCCTGCCCGTGAGGAACTTCAGACAATGGCCGACAGCGGGGCTTCGCATTCCGGGGCGCGATCAATTTGTCGCGAAATTCCTGATTTTTGCGACAAAATCGCCGGCGCTGATTTTGCAGGGAAAAATCTGTCGCAAAAATCAGGTGCGAAAGTCAAACTTGTGCGACTGACTTTCGCGACACGTCGCGGCCCGGATTCCGCGCCGCTGCGGACGTGGTGCAGGTTTCAGGATTTGCGCGACATAAGGGGCGCGAAGGAATTTAATTCTGGATCACCAGATCAAAAGACCTTGGCGGGCAGACGCGCTCGAAATAGTAGCTTTCAACATCGTCCCAAACAGCGTGCCACGCGGCTAAAAAGCCCTCCGCGCCCTGTTCGCGCGCAGCAGTCCGTTCATGCCGCACTTTGGTCGGCACATCCACGATCACGGCGAGGTCGATCAAATCCCGAAGGAACGGAGATGCGGAATAAGCTCCTTCGAGCAGAATCGTGGGCGCTGGCGCGACTTCGGTAAATTCGTTCTTGAGGCTGTAAGTGCCATCCGGGCCTAGTCCCTGCATGAAGTCGAAAGCTCGCCACTGTGCAGGTTCCCCCTTGCGTAGAGGCTCTATTGCCTCGCGAACGCGGTCCCACTCAAAAACGCGATTCAACCGCTCCGCCACGGTTTTGTGAGGCCACTCGGATTCGGGAACCTGCGTTTGATAGAAATCATCGAGCGTAACCAAGGCTATGTCGGTCAGCTTCGCCAACCTTGCCGCAATCGTTGACTTACCGGAGCCGCTTCCCCCGTCAAGCGCCACGACAACAGGACGTGCGAGTTCGGCGCGGAGGGCTTCTATTCTCTCAAGTATGTGGAGTTCAGGCGACTTCATTGTTCAACCAATTTCGATGATGCTGCGTTGTCGCAAAAATTCCAAAACCCGCGACAGCTTTCTTGTCGCATAATAGGGATTTCCGCGACGGTTTGCACGAGGTAGATTCCGGGCATGTCGCCCACGAGGAAGCCCCTGCCCTTGCTTATCGGATATGCCCGCGTCTCGACCGACGGCCAGACTCTCGACCAGCAGCGCGCGGCGCTGAAAGCGGCCGGCTGCAAGCGCGTGTTCGAGGAAAAGGCATCCGGCGCGCAGCGCGGCCGCCGCGAGCTGGCGAAGATGCTGGACCATTTGCAGCCCGGGAACGTGGTGACGGTGACGCGGCTTGATCGCCTCGCCCGATCGACGCGCGATCTTCTCGACATTGCTGAGCGGATCGGCCACGCCGAGGCCGGCTTGCGTTCGCTGGCCGAGCCGTGGGCCGACACGACGACGCCGGCCGGGCGCATGGTGCTGACTTTCTTCGCCGGCGTTGCCGAGTTCGAGCGCAGCTTGATCCATGAGCGCACGAGCGCCGGCCGCGCGGCGGCGAAGGCGAAGGGCGTTCGGTTCGGCCGCCCCCCTGCCCTGTCGGCCGAGCAGATCGCACACGCCCGCCAGCTCATCAGCGAGGACAAGAAGCCGGCCGAGGTTGCCCGGCTCTTGGGTGTGCATCGCTCTACCCTCTACCGGGCCATAGAACGCATTGACGTGGATACGCATTGACGCAACTACGTTTAGTCGCCCGGCCCTAGAAGTAGTGCCTTTCTCGCCCCCTTACGCAAAGGGTTGCAGAATCGGGCGATTTCGTCTCTTCATGTAGACATGGCGAGTCGCACCCGAGAACAAGTTAAGCTGGAAAGTGTCCGAAACCTGCGCGCCCGTTGGCGCGCGGAGGGCCGGATTCTTGTGCAGGCCGATCTGCCCGGCGAGCTGGTCGCGGCGATTGACCGCCTGAAGGACGACGCGGGCTTGCGAGGGCGCGCGCCGATCATCGAGGAAGCGTTGAGGTTCTATATCGAAGCGAAGCAAGGGACATAACGGCAAAACGCCCGACCGTTGGCGCGGTCGAGCGTTTTATAGGCCGTCAGACACACCGTAGAGCCGGGGCCATCAAAGTCTCCCCTTATCTACGCTAGAGCACTCCAATTCGCAAGATTGATTCTTGCGGAAACGGGGAAAGCTGTGCCTGCCGTCCGCGCTGTCATGTCCTTCAAAAGGAAGGACGAGGGCATATGTTGAGGACGCACTACGCGGCCGCGATCGGCTGCGCGCGCGGGAACGCGCTTGATGAAATCATGCGGGAGGTTTGGACTCGATACGGCGCGGGCCAGCTCACCGACGACGAGGCCGGCGAGCTTACGACGCTCGCCCATGAGCGCCGGGCCGCCCTGCGGGGATCGGGACAGACCGCGCTAGGGTTGATCTTTCCGCCCCCTGCCCCACGCTGCCCGACACCAGTTCGCCGGCATAGCCATATCCGGGGACGATCGGAGGGCCGCATATGGCGGCCGACGACGCGCAAGGACGTGCAGGCGATCTTGAAGGCGGCCGAAATCTACAACGAGGCCGGCTTGCACGAGAAGGGCGAGCGCAGCGGGCCGCTAGGATCGGTGGCGCTGGACGTGCTGCGGCTGTTCGTCAATCTCATCGACTTCCGCACCGGCCGGCTTGAGCCGTCAATCACCACGATCATGGATCGGCTAGGCCGGTCGCGCGATACGATCGTGCGGGCGCTGAAGAATCTGCGGGCGCATGGCTTCATTGACTGGCTGCGGCGCTATGAGCCGACCGGGAACGAAGGGCGCGGCCCACAGGTGCAGCAGGCCAGCAACGCCTATCGCCTGTCCCTGCCGGAGAAGGCCCGGCAGTTCCTTGGACGGTTCGGCAAGGCTCCACCCCCGCCCGCCGATCATGGACAGGATCAGCGGGCTTGGAGCGAGGCAATCGACGCCTACAAGACCACCCTGCCCCTCGATGAGCGAACGCAGATCGACGCCGGCGATAGCCCGCTAGGACAGGCCCTTGTGCGCATGGCGAAAAACTTCATGAAACGTGAGTCCGATAACCAGACTGAATCCCCATCTGATCTTTATCTAAGAGGCAAAACATAAGCGGTCGCCGCTGTTCGGGCTGCTTACGCAGCCCTGCGGCGGTTCCGGCCCGCGTATAGGCGGGCCGGGAAACGGCACCCCCACTACCTAATCCGCACCGCTCGCGCCTGCGACCAGCGTCCTATGGCTTTCGAGAGGGAGTGAAGGGCAAGGTCGGCGCTTAATTATTTACGTTAATACGTATTGACGTGTAAACGTATTACCTTGATAGAAGGCGATGGCGGCGGCCGGGAAAACGTGCTAGAGTGTACACAATTCAACACACGGAGGCGATTCCATGACCGCCAGCACCACCATGACGATTCGGGTTAGGCCCGATGTGAAAGAAAAGCTCGACCGGATCGCGAACGACACGCAGCGAAGCAAATCCTTCCTCGCCGGCGAGGCCGTCGCCGCCTATGTCGATCGCGAGCTTGAAATCATCGACGGTATCAAGCGCGGCATGGCTGATGCAGCGGCCGGCCGAGTGATCCCCCATGCGCAGGCCGTCGCGGAAATGCGTGAGGTTATCGAGGAAGCGAAGCGCCGGAAAGCCGCGCGCGGATGAGGCCGGTTGTCTGGTCGATTGAGGCGCAGCGGGATAACCTCGAAATCCTGCGCTATATCGCAGAGGACAACCCATTCGCCGCCGAACGGGTCGTGGATGCGATCGAGGACGCCGGGAACAAGCTCGGCGAATTTGCGACCGGCCGGCCGGGGCGGGTGAGCGGAACCTATGAAAAGTCCCTCGCCCGTCATCCCTACATCATCGCCTATGAGCTGCGGGACGTGGGGGGCCGGGAAAGCGTCGTGATCGTGCGCGTCATCCACACGTCGCGCGACTGGCCGGCCGAGGAATGGCCGCACTAGCTTAAAGACGTAGTAACGTCCTTAGCTATATGCTTCAATACGTATTCACGCAAAGAAGGATTGACGCATGAACGTCATTGCGTTTTTGAGCCAGAAGGGCGGGAGCGGAAAAACCACGCTTTCGGTTCATACCGCCGTGGCGGCCGAGGCGACCGGCGAACGGGTTTGCGTCATCGACGCGGACCCACAGGAGAGCGCGACCGCATGGGCGAGCGCGCGGGAAGCCGGAACGCCGATCGTCGCCACGGCGCAGGCCGGGGAGCTGGACGCCGCGCTTAGGGCGGCCGAGGGCGAGGGCATGACCTTGGCCGTAGTGGACGCCCCGCCCCATGCCGCCCCGGCGGCCGGCCAGATCGCCCGAAGGTCGGAGCTGGTCTTGATTCCGGTCAGACCGTCCGCGTTTGACCTCGCTGCGGTCCCGGCCGCCGTCGAGATCGTGGCGGCCGCGAAAGTGCGCGGCGCGTTCGTCCTGTCTGCCTGCCCGTTCCGTGCGCCCGAGATCGGGGAGACGCGCGCGGCGCTGGAAGCCTACGGACTGCCGATCGTTCCCGGCGAGATTACCGACCGGCGCGCGTTCGCCCGCGCCGTCACGACTGGCAGCGCCGTGACGGAGTTCGAGGCCGAAGGGAAAGCAGCGGAGGAAATCCGGGCTTTGTGGGCGTGGATTAAAGGCACGTTAGAACGTAAATAGCTAAATACGTAAGCGCGTATTGAAGGAGCGAAACCTATGGCAAAGAAAGCAACCGGCCTCGCGGCCTTCACCCGCCCGAAGGCCGGCGCGGAGGCCACCAGCCTTGCAGCGATCGAGGACGATCGCCCGGCCGTGGAAATCCCGACGCCGAGGCGAAAGAGGGGAGGGGGCGAGACTGTCGCGCTTACGGTCAAGGTCCGGCGATCGGACTGGCAGCGCCTTCGCCAGCTCGCGGATGCAGAGGGAACGACAATTCAGGCGATGGCCGAGGCCGGGCTTTCGGCGGTTCTGGCACAGCACGGATTGCCGCCGATCGAGCCTTATGCACGTTGATACGTAAATAGCTAAATACGCTAATGCTTGCGCGCGTGGCCCGCCCCCCGGCCGTCCCTACGGCCCTAGATGATGAGAGCGGGCCGGCCGGGGGGCTATCGTCGCGGCCGTGGCGTTTCCCTGAATAGAGCTTGCACCAGGTCGGCGGGTGGATCGCGGCGCAAGCCGCGCCGGCCCGGAGGCGAACGCGCTCCCCAATAGCGCCGTAGAGAGCCGGAGGGCCGTTCGTAACAAAGTCCCGGCGCTATGCGCCGGGTCCGCTTCTTGTCACGTCAGGCAGCGTCATACAGCCCCCGGAACTCTGCATCGGCATAATAGGCGAGCTTGCCGGCGACGATCGGCCGTTGCCCGGCGAGGAACAGCAATTCGACATGCTGCGGCAGGTTGCGGACCTCATCGGGGGTCAGCAGCGGGCGGGCCGTGTGTTGCTCGCCGTAGGAGATGCCGGATTTATCGGAATCGAGCGCCCGGCTCATGGTCTGGAACACAACGGTTTCCTGCCCGAGCAGATCGGAGACAAGCCGGGCGCTGTCGTGATCGTTGACGCCGAACACCTGTAGGACGCCGGCATTTGACAGGAAGGTGCCGGCGCGTTGCCCGTAGGTGGCGCGGAGCTGGTGAACGTCTTGCAGGATCGGCCAGAGCTGGACGCCGTAGCCGGCCATGAGGCCCATTGCGCGCTCGACGGGGGCCAGATGGCCGAGGGCGGCGAACTCATCGAGCAGATAGAGGACCGGCACGGCCGGCTTGGCGGGATCGCGGGCCATGTCGGTGAGGCTTTGCGCGACGAGCAGGCGCAGCCAGCGGGAATAGGTGGCGAGCCGATCGGGCGGCAGGACGAGGAACACCGAGACGTTGCGGCGCTTGAGATCGGCAAAGCCGAAATCGGATCGGTCGAGGACGGCGACCATGCGCGGGCTGTCGAGGAAATGGGTATGGCGCTGCGCGGCCGAGAGGACGCCGGCCGCCTCGCGGTCGGGTTTGCCGAGGTGGCGGTTTGCAGCGCGGGCGATCAGGCCGGAGGCGGCCGTTGATGCCTGCATGTCCTTCAGGAGCGCCGCGAAGGCTTCAGGGGCGAGGGTGAGATATTCGCGCAGGGTGGCGAGGTTCCGCCTGTCGCGCGGCGCGCTGGCGGCAATATGGAGGATCAGGCCGGCAATGAGCGCCTTGGCTTCCTCGTTCCAATGCGCTTCGCCGGCCATGCCCGGTTCATCGAACACGAGGGCGTCGGCCAAGGTGCTTGCATCTTCCGCGACATCGAGGCCGGCCGGGTCGAGCTGGTCGAGGGGATTGAAGGCGGCCGAGGGCTGGGGTCGTTTGCGGGAGGGGGCGGAATCCTACGCTAAGGCTTTGGCCAGCGATATTCTCCGGTGAGATTGATGTGTTCCCATCCGAGCGGCGAAACATGGGCCAAGAGATCGGGCGATAGCAGCTTTCCATCGCGTTTCTGGTTTGCAACGACCTCGCCGAGCTTCATGGTGTTCCAGAAGATGATGATGGCGGCGAGCAGATTCATGCCGGCGATGCGGTAATGCTGGCCTTCGGCGGAACGGTCGCGGATTTCACCGCGGCGGTGGAAGCTGATTGCCCGCTTCAGCGCATGATGAGCTTCGCCTTTGTTGAGCCCGATCTGGGCACGCCGTTGGAGTTCGGCATCCAGAATCCAGTCGATCATGAACAGGGTGCGCTCGACGCGACCGACTTCCCGCAGGGCTGTCGCGAGCTCGTTCTGCCGCGGATAGGAGGCGAGTTTCCGCAGAATCTGGCTTGGCGCGACGGTCCCGGCAGCAATGGTGGCGGCGATGCGCAGGATGTCGGGCCAATTGCGCTCGATCATGGCTTGGTTGACCTTTCCGCCGATCAACGCTCGCAGGTGCGCCGGGGCGGCCGACGGATTGAACGCGTAGAGCCGTTTGGATGGCAGGTCGCGGATGCGCGGAGCGAACCGGTAGCCGAGAATGGCACATGCGGCAAAGACGTGATCGGTGAAGCCGCCCGTGTCGGTGAACTGCTCGCGGATATGGCGTCCAGCATCGTTCATCAGCAGGCCATCGAGGATGTAAGGCGCTTCGCTTGCCGTTGCAGGAATCACCTGGGTTGCGAACGGCGCATATTGGTCGGAGACGTGGCTATAGGCTTTCAGGCCCGGGGTATTGCCATATTTCGCGTTGACCAGGTTCATGGCCTCACCTTGCTCTGTAGCGACGAAGAACTGTCCGTCGCTCGAAGCCGACGTGCCCATGCCCCAGAACCGGGCCATGGGTAACGCTGCCTGTGCCTCGACCACCATGGCCAGCGCCCGGTCATAGGCTTCGCCCTCGACATGCCACCGTCCAATGCGGATCAATTCCCAGAAGGTGTGGGTGTTTGTCGCATCCGCCATTTTGCGCAAGCCGAGGTTGATCCCTTCCGCCAAGATAACGTTCATTAGCCCGATCCGGTCAGCGCAGGGTGCTCCTGTGCGCAGATGGGTGAACGCTTCGGTGAAGCCGGTCGCCGCATCCACCTCCAGCAGGAGATCGGTGATGCGCGTGGGCGGGATCTGCTTGTAGAGATCGAGCACCAGATCTTCGGCGCCTGTCGGCGCGGCGGCTTCGAGTTTCTCGATATGCAGAACGCCGTTTTCAATCGACCCGCCCGGGATCGTGCCTGCGCGAGCGGCACGGCCAAGCTCGCGCAACCGCATGTCGAGGCGAGCTTGCCGGTCTGCCAGCCATTCCTCCGGCCGCAATGGCACAGCGAGACGACCGCCTTCCGCGATGGATTGTGCCGGAACGAGTGCGTGTTTCAGATCGCCATAGCGCCGGGACCTAGTAAGCCAGACATCTCCGGAGCGGAACGCATCGCGCAGATGGAACAGCACCGCGATCTCCCATAGGCGAGCGTCGCCAGCCCTCTGGGCCCGAAGGTGGCGATGCCATTTCGAGCTGGGCCGCAAGAAGCTGGTCATCGCGGCATCGTTCAAACCGGTACGAAGGGCCGTCACCGCTTCCAGAAGCGGCAGTGCAACGGGCGCAGCTCGCAGATCGAGCAGGCGCAACATGCGTGGAGCGTATCGGCGGAAGCGGTGATAACCGTCGAGCACATGATTGAGCGGATCGTCGGCCATGGTGGCGGTCAGCCTGGTTGCCATTGCAACAAGGGTTTTTAAGCCGTCCCACCCTGACCCACTCGCGATGACATCGCCCAGCGGCTGGCCATCATCCTGTGCATCGACCAGGGCGCCCCCGATCTCGGCGAAGGATTTCAGGGTGTCACGCACCACCCCCGCTTCGTCTGCGACCTTTGCATGGCAAATACGCTCCGAAGCACGGTAGAGACGGCCGACGATCCGGTCGTGGGTTTCGACCACTGCGTCGGCCAACATCGCCTGCCATTCCGAGACGCAAACAGCCAAGATCGCAAGCCGCCTGTCCTCCGGGAGATCGCGCATGCCGTCGGCATAATACCGTTCACCCTGCCTGCGCAGACGAGTCACCCGATGGGCAGGAACGCCGGCAAGCAGATCCTCGGGGAGATCGATGCGTTGCAGATATTCGAGCCGGTCGAGCAGCCGGTTGGCCGACGAAGAGTTCGAGCCAGGCTCGAACTGGCGCAGCCACACAAAACGGGTCACCCGATCATCAGCCGTCTCCTCGAGCAATGCCAGCAACTGTTCTCGGATCGACATAGGCAGCCGACTGGCGATCCTCGTCTCGATGCGTCGCTCGGCATCGACGAGAGCCGCGGCACAAAGCCGCTCGATCGTGGATGTCGCGGGAAGGACAGTGCGGGTGCGTCGGCACTCGGCTACGAAGCGACGGGCGATATCCTCGTTCGACACCGCCATCTCGGCTTCTCGGAACAACCATTCCTTCAGCTCGCTCGCACCACGTCCGGAGAAGGTGCGGAAGCCGTAGAGCCCCCGTAACTCGGCAAGATGCTCGTGCCGTGTTTCCTCGCGGGCAGCATAGTCTACGAGATCGTCGGCACCCAGGCCAAGCTGCGCTCCGATAAATTCGATGACCTCTGCAGGGATCAGTTCGCCTGGAGCCAGCACCCGGCCGGGATAGCGCAGGACACACAATTGCAGGGCGAAGCCGAACCTGTTGTGAGCGCGCCGACGCAGCCTGATATGCCCAAGGTCTTCATCACTCAGCGTATAGTGCTTGAGCAAATCCGTCTGTGAAGTCGGCAAGCGCAACAGCGCGTCTTTCTGCCGATCGGTTAGAGTGACGCGACGCGGCATACATGTTCCTTTTTCAAAATCTGATAGCGTTCAAGACGCTTTGTTTATGAAGCTGGTTGAGATACATTTCCAGAGGTCAATGCAATCGTGGCCGAAGCGCCGCCTCAAACCAACGTTTGTGATACATGCTGATCGGATATGCCCGCGTCTCCAAAGCCGATGGCTCGCAGTCTCTCGACCTGCAGCACGACGCCTTGCGCGCCGCAGGTGTCGAACGGGACAATATCTATGATGATCTTGCTTCCGGCGGTCGTGATGATCGCCCTGGCTTGACTGCCTGCCTCAAGTCATTGCGTGACGGCGATGTGCTGGTGGTCTGGAAGCTCGATCGCCTCGGACGATCGCTTGCCCATCTGGTCAACACGGTGAAGGAGCTGTCAGACCGCAAGATCGGCCTGCGGGTTCTGACTGGAAAGGGCGCTCAGATCGACACCACGACTGCGTCCGGTCGCATGGTGTTCGGAATCTTCGCCACCTTGGCCGAGTTCGAGCGGGATCTGATCCGAGAGCGCACCATGGCGGGTCTCGCCTCCGCGAGAGCGCGCGGTCGCAAGGGCGGACGAAAATTCGCGCTCACCAAAGCTCAGGTGCGTCTCGCGCAAGCCGCCATGGCCCAGCGCGATACTTCAGTTTCCGATCTCTGCAAGGAACTCGGCATCGAGCGCGTCACTCTCTACCGATATGTCGGTCCCAAAGGCGAGCTCAGAGACCATGGAAAGCATGTTCTCGGACTTACGTAGCAACTCGTTTCTTTTCGCAGGTTGAGCCACCTCCGCGCTTCATCAGAAAACTGAAGGAACCTCCATTGAATCGAACTAATATTTTTTTTGGTGAATCGCATTCTGACTGGTTGCCTGTCAGAGGCGGAGAATCTGGTGATTTTGTTTTTCGACGTGGTGACGGGCATGCCTTCGCGAAAATCGCACCTGCTTCCCGCCGCGGTGAGCTCGCTGGAGAGCGTGACCGCCTCATTTGGCTCAAAGGTCGAGGTGTGGCTTGCCCCGAGGTGATCAACTGGCAGGAGGAACAGGAGGGTGCATGCTTGGTGATAACGGCAATTCCGGGAGTACCGGCGGCTGATCTGTCTGGAGCGGATTTGCTCAAAGCGTGGCCGTCAATGGGGCAGCAACTTGGCGCTGTTCACAGCCTATCGGTTGATCAATGTCCGTTTGAGCGCAGGCTGTCGCGAATGTTCGGACGCGCCGTTGATGTGGTGTCCCGCAATGCCGTCAATCCCGACTTCTTACCGGACGAGGACAAGAGTACGCCGCAGCTCGATCTTTTGGCTCGTGTCGAACGAGAGCTACCGGTGCGGCTCGACCAAGAGCGCACCGATATGGTTGTTTGCCATGGTGATCCCTGCATGCCGAACTTCATGGTGGACCCTAAAACTCTTCAATGCACGGGTCTGATCGACCTTGGGCGGCTCGGAACAGCAGATCGCTATGCCGATTTGGCACTCATGATTGCTAACGCCGAAGAGAACTGGGCAGCGCCAGATGAAGCAGAGCGCGCCTTCGCTGTCCTATTCAATGTATTGGGGATCGAAGCCCCCGACCGCGAACGCCTTGCCTTCTATCTGCGATTGGACCCTCTGACTTGGGGTTGATGTTCATGCCGCCTGTTTTTCCTGCTCATTGGCACGTTTCGCAACCTGTTCTCATTGCGGACACCTTTTCCAGCCTCGTTTGGAAAGTTTCATTGCCAGACGGGACTCCTGCAATCGTCAAGGGATTGAAACCTATAGAAGACATTGCTGATGAACTGCGCGGGGCCGACTATCTGGTATGGCGCAATGGGAGGGGAGCAGTCCGGTTGCTCGGTCGTGAGAACAATCTGATGTTGCTCGAATATGCCGGGGAGCGAATGCTCTCTCACATCGTTGCCGAGCACGGCGACTACCAGGCGACCGAAATTGCAGCGGAACTAATGGCGAAGCTGTATGCCGCATCTGAGGAACCCCTGCCTTCTGCCCTTCTCCCGATCCGGGATCGCTTTGCAGCTTTGTTTCAGCGGGCGCGCGATGATCAAAACGCAGGTTGTCAAACTGACTACGTCCACGCGGCGATTATAGCCGATCAAATGATGAGCAATGCCTCGGAACTGCGTGGGCTACATGGCGATCTGCATCATGAAAACATCATGTTCTCCAGTCGCGGCTGGCTGGTGATAGATCCCGTCGGTCTGGTCGGTGAAGTGGGCTTTGGCGCCGCCAATATGTTCTACGATCCGGCTGACAGAGACGACCTTTGTCTCGATCCTAGACGCATTGCACAGATGGCGGACGCATTCTCTCGTGCGCTGGACGTCGATCCGCGTCGCCTGCTCGACCAGGCGTACGCTTATGGGTGCCTTTCCGCAGCTTGGAACGCGGATGGAGAAGAGGAGCAACGCGATCTAGCTATCGCGGCCGCGATCAAGCAGGTGCGACAGACGTCATACTAGATATCAAGCGACTTCTCCTATCCCCTGGGAACACATCAATCTTACCGGAGAATATCGTTGGCCAAAGCCTTAGCGTAGGATTTCGCCCTCTCCCGCAAACGACCCCATCCGCGCACAGGCGCTCGATTGTCGACACGGCCGGCAGGATAGTCGAGGTCTCCCGGCATCGCCCAACAAAACGCCGGGCAAGGTCCTCGTTCGATCTGGCATCTTCAGCCTGATCGAAAAGCCAGTCCCGCAGATCACGGGCACCACGGCCCGAGAACGTCTTGTAGCCGTAGATTTCGCGCAACGTGTCCATGTGCTGTTGGCGGGTCTGACGCCGGGCGGCATAGATGAGAAGCGCATCGGCCGGAATGCCGAGCTGAGCGCCAATAAAGGAAAGGACTTCGCGCGGAATCATCTCGCCCGGAGCCAATGCACGGCCCGGATATCGCAATGCGCAAAGTTGCAGGGCAAAGCCGAGCCTGTTTTCCGGTCTGCGGCGTTGCTCGATGTTTTCCAGATCGTCGTCGCCCAGTGTGTAGTGCTTCAGCAGCGACAGATCGTCCGTTGGCAGATCGAGCAGCGCCGATCGCTGTCGCTCGGTGAGAACATGGCGTCGTGGCATTCGAATTGTCCCTATTGAAGTATAGTCTGTTCTGGACAAAAATCAGCTCATGCAAATCAAGGCTTTCCGGCGCCCAAATCCATGAGGGTTCAATTGGGACAACGTGCCGCCATCTACTGCCGTGTTTCAACAGCCGATCAGTCGTGCGGGCGGCAAGAACGTGACCTGACGGCATTCGCCGGCCGTGCCGGCTACGACGTGGTGGCAACTTTCAAGGAGACAGGCTCCGGCGCGAAACTCGACCGGGCCGAACGCAAGAAAGTTTTAGCTCTCGCCCAGGCCAGGCAGATCGATGCGATACTGGTCACGGAATTGTCCAGATGGGGACGCTCGACAATCGACCTGCTCAATACGCTGCGCGAACTGGAAAACTGGAAGGTTTCCATCATCGCCATGAACGGCATGGCGTTCGACCTGTCGTCGCCGCATGGGCGGATGCTGGCGACTTTCCTCTCCGGCATTGCCGAGTTCGAGCGCGACCTGATCAGCGAACGGGTCAAATCCGGGCTCGCCGCAGCGAAAGCGCGTGGTAAAAAGCTCGGCCGCCAAGCTGGCGAGCGACCCAAATCGGATCGGCTCGCATCGAAAGTCATGGCGCTGAACGCCGAGGGCCGGAGCTACCGCTGGATCGCTCGAGATCTCGGCATCAGCAAGAACACCGTCGCTGACATCATCAAGCGCGACAGGCTTTCCTCAGCCAAGGGGGAGATCACGTCATGACACGGCGATCAGGGCGTCCCCCATCCGATCCATATCGCAAGGCTCGCTTCAGGGAAATTGCACGGGAGATCGTCGCGAAAGACCGTTACAACCGGAAATACGGGCTGTCCGTCGATACCGCAGGCGCGATAGCCAATGCGCTCGAGAGGGCACACCGGGAGGGAACCCATGACGGTGAACGCGGACCCGCTCCCGTAGCTGTGCAACCGGACAGCGGACCGTTGGAATGGGCGCTGATACCGCCACGACCGAGGGACGCGTTCTGGACCATCTGCCTGTTTACCCTGTCGCGTGGCGACCGGCCCGCCTCGGGCGGACGCCTTGTTCCTGCCATCACCGAACGTGGAACGCCGGGATGGATGCTCGACTTGCAGGAGCGGACCTATGAGAAACTCTTCGGCGACAGAACGATTGCGCCACTCGTGCGTCTCGGTCTCATCGAGGCAGATGCCGATGATCCTGCACACCGGGTCATCTCGAAAAGGGGTGAGGAAACCTGGAGCCAATTCGTCCAGCGGGGCGGTCAATATCCGGACGACCTCACCAATCTCTAGCCGAAAGCGAAAACCCGCGTTCAACCAAGATCGTGCTTAGGGTGTCATTTCGCCCTCAGCCGGAACCGAACCCAGGTTGTCAAACTGACTACGTCCACGCGGCGATTATAGCCGATCAAATGATGAGCAATGCCTCGGAACTGCGTGGGCTACATGGCGATCTGCATCATGAAAACATCATGTTCTCCAGTCGCGGCTGGCTGGTGATAGATCCCGTCGGTCTGGTCGGTGAAGTGGGCTTTGGCGCCGCCAATATGTTCTACGATCCGGCTGACAGAGACGACCTTTGTCTCGATCCTAGACGCATTGCACAGATGGCGGACGCATTCTCTCGTGCGCTGGACGTCGATCCGCGTCGCCTGCTCGACCAGGCGTACGCTTATGGGTGCCTTTCCGCAGCTTGGAACGCGGATGGAGAAGAGGAGCAACGCGATCTAGCTATCGCGGCCGCGATCAAGCAGGTGCGACAGACGTCATACTAGATATCAAGCGACTTCTCCTATCCCCTGGGAACACATCAATCTTACCGGAGAATATCGTTGGCCAAAGCCTTAGCGTAGGATTTCGCCCTCTCCCGCAAACGACCC
>NZ_JBLTXA010000056.1:0-21415 GCF_048066175.1 Niveispirillum fermenti
ACTTTCTTTTCACAAACCCCTGGTCAGGGCGCACCAGTCCGAAGGAACCATGCTCCGTCTCCCGCACGGTTCGCACGAATTCCAGGATTGAAATCTGCTCGTCGGCGCGATCCAACACATCGTGCAACTCGGCATATTCGTGTGTGCCTTTACGAAGGGCATGCGCCACCTGCAGAAGTTGTTCCGCCTTAACAAGGAATGCACGGCCCTCCGTTCTTGCATGCCATGCGAGCGCTGCACGGCGCTGGAAATAGGTGGATTTCGACTGGCTGCCTGCCACGACAACCGTTTGTAAGGCCCCCCAAAGGTCCCAAGCCTGGCCTGCGCGTACCAGTGCCCGGGCTTGTTCATGAAGGCGGTGCGCCACGGATTCATAGGTGCTGATCGTTGCCGGTGCCAGTTCCCCGGCGGGCGTGAATGCTGCGAGCCGGTTGTCTAGCGTCCGATATCGGACTGCTGGGTTGCTGAAAGGCGGAGGGCATCCTTGGAGCATAGTTAATCTCCGGTCCTGCCAAAATGTGCGTGTGAGAATGTGGGGGCAAGATCGACAACATAATCGGTGTTAACTTTTGCATTGACAATAGGGAATTTTCTGAATTTACATCATGTATGTTGTGTACATGATATGCAATGAAGTATTTTAAGAATTGATCAGGTGTAATTCAATGAATTTGGTTTTCATTTTTACTCATTGACTGGGTCGGGCTCGGATCAGGAGTAATTTAGGGCCCGACAGAATTTACCGAACCGTTCCATCAGCCCACCGCGTGCATGGGTGAGGCATGGCGCGTCCGTCGAAGTGACCGCTGCGGTCCGATCATGACGTCGAATTCTGAATGCCGGCCGGTGATCCGGATCGGACAGCGTACGCGGACGGGACATGGTTCACATCTTGGCCAGTGCTGCGGCCGGATACCAGCGCCGACCTAGCCATAGCGCCAACTGCACCATCAGGATCAGCACCGGCACCTCGACCAGTGGCCCGATGACGGCGGCGAAGGCCACGGGGGATGCCAGCCCGAAGGCGGCGATGGCGACCGCGATGGCCAGCTCGAAATTGTTACCCGCTGCCGTGAAGGCCATGGCGGTAGCCCTGGGATAGTCCGTTTCGATCAGCCGGCCCATGGCGAAGCTGACCAGAAACATGATCAGGACCGCCGCTGCCGGGCGATCTGGGCCGCCCCATCCTGGAACACCAGCGACGCCACGGTGCGGGAACGGACTGGCCGCCCACGGAGCCATCGCATCAGCCGAGCCCGGAACAGGTTCAGGCGAACCAGGCCCGACAATCCGGTCTGTTCTTCCGCAGCGAGCCGGAAACGGTGCCGTCCGCATCGGAAACTCGGAATCCGGCGATGCTGTCCGGCCCCAGTTTCATCGCAGATGCTGCCATGGCCGAACCGGATGCGCAGCAGCGCAAGCTGGACTTCCTGGCCCGTCCCGACGCGGCCGGCATCTATAATCCATACGCCGAGCAGCGGCCGGTATCGCCCAACCAGATCATGGCTGGCAGCGTCATTGCTGCGGCGCTGGTGACGGGCCTGAATTCCGACCTGCCGGGCACGGTCGTGGCTCAGGTGACGGAAAACATCCATGACAGCGTCACCGGCCAAATCCTGCTGATCCCCCAGGGCTCCCGGCTCATCGGCACCTATGACAGCCGGGTCAGCTTCGGGCAGGAGCGTGCCCTGCTGGTCTGGCAGCGGCTGATCCGTCCCGACGGTTCGTCGCTACAACTGGACAACCTGCCGGCCAGCGACACGGAGGGGCAGTCGGGTCTGGCCGACCGGGTGAATTTCCATACCGGCCGCTTGCTGAAGGGTATCGTTCTGGCGACCCTGCTGGGCGTCGGCACGGAACTGACCTTCGGGCAGCAGGAAAGCGAGCTGGTCCGCGCCGTCCGGGAATCCATGCAGCAGAACGCCGACCGCGCCGGCCAGCGCCTGGTTGAGCGCAACCTCGACATCCAGCCCACCTTGACCGTCCGGCCCGGCTGGCCGCTGCGCATCATCGTGTGGCGGGACGTGATCCTCTCCCCCTATCGAGGAGGCTGATCCATGCTGAAGCTGCCCAAGCTCCCCGACCGCACGCCCGTGAAACTGACTGCCACGCTGAGCCCGGATCTACACCAACGGCTCCTTTCTTATGCCGCCCTTTATAGGGCAACCTATGGCGTGGACGAGCCGGTGGCTGACCTGATTCCCTATATGTTGGACGCTTTCCTGAACAGCGACAGCGCCTACGCCAATGCCCGCAAGGAAGACCTGCCACCCATCAAGGAAGTCACCCGCCGCCGGGGGGCACCAGAAGGCAGGTGATACCGGCACCGTGACCGCAACAGAGGCCTGAGCCATGAGCATCATCGGTCATTTCAAGCTGGCCAAGGACGGTGGCTGGACGGGCGTCATCCGGACCCTGACCATCAACGCCAAGGTTCGCTTAGTTCCCAACGACAACCGCGACCAGGAGAATGCACCTGCCTACCGGCTGCTGATCGGTTACAACCGCATCGGTGACGCCTGGGAAGCAATCACCACAGGGGAAGAACCACGTTCCTATCTGCGAGTCCGCTTCGATGACCCGGTGCTGGCTGGTCCGTTCAGTGCCGCCCTCTTTCCGAGTGAAGATGGTATGTCGGCGAAACTTGTATGGAATCGCCGCTGACAGCAAGTTGCTCGATTATTTGGGGGCTTGGAGCTACTCGAGATAGGCTGGTTATTCGTTAAAATGTGCGCTGCTGTCAATCGTGGCTGGATGGAATGAACCTGTTGGCACCATGGGGGACGGAATGCTCACCATGGTTTGGATCTGGCACATGCGCCACACTCTCATGCGGTTGACATCGCGGGCAGGGATGGCTCATGAGCTGCTTCCAGTGCCGCTCCGTCCCGCGTTTGCATTGTCCGATCGGCACTGCGACCTGACTTCAGCTTTCATCCATTCCCTCAAGTTTTGCGATCTGACCGTCTGTTTCATTCGATGATGCAAAAAAGCCGGTGGAGCCACACGGAGTCAGTTCCAGCTGACTCTGCGCCGGAACCCTGTTGTTGAGGGCTGATCACGGACGAGATGGACCTGCATAACATGCATTCGTTAATTGGTGTAGAGTATTTATGAAAACTCACGAACAGATGAATGGAATTCTGTAATATTTAGAGAATCAAAATCTAAATTTGGAGTCGTATTAGAATATTTACTGAAAATCAAACAAATGCTACCGGTCTCATATTTCCGTTTTCATTTTTGGCTGGCGTTCGGCATCGTCCAGATTGGTACGCCGGTCATATCGGGAAGCCTGTGGGCGATGCCCTTGTGACAATCGATGCAGGTCGCTTGACCCGTGAACAGGAAACGCTGGTGCGCTTCGGCTCCACGTGCGCCCTGGCGGGTAATGTCCATGGAATCCGCACTGTGGCAGTTGCGGCATTCCAGCGAATTGTTGGCCTTCAGCCGTGCCCATTCATGGGAGGCCAGTTCCTTGCGCTTGGCCTCGAACTTTTCCGGTGTGTCGACCGTACCGAAAACCTTACCCCATACCTCTTTGGAGGCCTGCATCTTGCGGGCAATCTTGTCTGTCCAGTTATGTGGGACGTGACAGTCGGGGCAGGTTGCCCGCACGCCGGACCGATTGGAATAGTGGATCGTCTGTTTCAGGTCCGCATAGGGGTTTTCCCGCATCTCGTGGCAGCCGATGCAGAAAGCTTCCTTGTTGGTCATCTCCAGGGCGGTGTTGAAGCCGCCCCACCACAGCACGCCGGCCACGAAACCGCCAATGGTGAGGAACCCGATACCCAGATGTCCGGCCGGGCGGTTGAAGATTGCCCAGGCTATGTTGGCCCAGCCCAGGACGCGCCGAGTGATACCCATCATTTCCCCTCCCCGGTTGGGGGACCGTTCCCACGGATGACGCTGTCAACGTCGCGGAAGGTATTGGCCACGCGAGGTTGCGCGTCCGTCTGTGGCACATGGCATTGCAGACAGAAATAACGGCGCGTGGAAACAGCACCCAGGACCTGTCCATCGCGGTCCTGGAAATGGGTGACGGAGATCATGGGTGCCTGGCTGTCGCCCGTGAATTCACGGGCGTGGCACGTCAGGCATTTGTTGGCGCGCAGGTCCAACTGATAACCGACGACAGCATGCGGGATGACCGGTGGTTGTTCGGGATAATTGCGTTGGCGGCGCTGATCATCTGTCACGTCCTTGGGCATTGGGGGGGCCGCCTGTACGGTCAACCCATCGGCCCCGGAAAAAGCGGGACGGCCGCTGGCCTTGACATCGCGCGTGGTGGCTGCCGCGGGAACGGGATCGGTGGCCAGAGCCTGCCGGGCCAGCGGCATCGCCAGCAAAGGCAAGGCCGACAACAGGGCCAGGATTAAGGGGAGCTGGCGCTTTTTCATGTCTCAGGCCTCCCTGACCGGTGTGATGCGCACGGCGCATTTCTTGAAATCGGTCTGTTTGGAGATCGGGTCGGTGGCATCCAGCGTGACCCGATTTATCAGCACATCGGCATCGAACCAGGGCACAAATATCAGGCCGCGCGGCGGCTTGTTGCGGCCCCTTGTTTCCACCCGTACCCGCACCTCACCTCGGCGGGAAGCCACCAGCACCTCCTGTCCGCGTCGCACCTTCAATGCTTGGGCGTCATCGGGATGCATATAGCAAAGGGCCTGCGGGACCGCCTTGTGCAGTTCCGGCACACGGCGGGTCATGGAGCCAGAATGCCAATGTTCCAGTACACGGCCCGTACTCAGCCAGAACGGATATTCTGCATCCGGGCTTTCGGCCGGCGGTTCGTAGGGCAAGGCGAAGATACGGGCTTTGCCATCCTTGTAACCATAGAACCGGATGCCTTCGCCGGCCGGTACATAGGGATCGCTACCTTCACGAAAACGCCAGCGCGTTTCCTGACCATTCACCACCGGCCAGCGTAGGCCGCGTTCTTGGTGATAGGTGTCGTAGGAAGCCAGATCATGGCCATGTCCACGGCCAAAGCTGGCATATTCCTCGAACAGGCCCTTCTGAAGGTAGAAGCCGAACGCCTTGGCCTCCCGGTTTTCATAGGCCGGATCGCACTCGGTTGTGGGAAATTGGTCGACCTGCCCGTTGCGGTAGAGGATATCGTACAGCGTCTTGCCGCGATACTCCGGTGCCTTCGCCAGCAACTCCTCCGGCCACACTTCCTCCATCTTGAACCGTTTGGAGAATTCCACCAATTGCCAGAGGTCGGACTTTGCGTCGCCGGGTGCGTCCACCAATTGATGCCAGACCTGGGTGCGGCGTTCGGCATTGCCATACGCCCCTTCCTTTTCAACCCACATGGCGGCGGGCAGGACCAGATCAGCGGCCATGGTGGTGACGGTGGGATAGGCGTCCGATACGACGATGAAATTATCCGGATTGCGGTATCCGGGCCAGGTCTCGTTCCCGGAATTGGGAGCGGCCTGCATGTTGTTGTTCACCTGCACCCAGTAGCAGTTCAACTTGCCGTCCTTCAGCATCCGATCTTGCAGGACGGCGTGGAAGCCGGGCTTCGCCGGGATGGTGCCCTCCGGCAGTTTCCACAGATGTTCGGCGTGGGCACGGTGCTCGGGGTTGGTCACCACCATATCGGCCGGCAGACGATGGGAGAAAGTGCCCACCTCACGCGCAGTGCCGCAGGCGCTGGGCTGGCCGGTCAGGGAAAAGGGGCTGTTACCCGGCTCCGAGATCTTTCCGGTCAACAGGTGGATGTTGTAGACGAGGTTGTTCGCCCAGACACCGCGCGTATGCTGATTGAACCCCATGGTCCAAAAGCTGGTGACCTTGATCTTCGGGTCGGCGTAAAGTTCTGCCAGCGCCTTCAGTCGGGCCGCCGGCACGCCCGATTGTGCCGCAACCTTCTCCAGCGTGTAGGGGGCAACGAAGGCCGCATATTCGGCGAAGCTGATCGGGTCGGATTCATTGGCCTTGGCGGCGTTCTTGGCCGCCATTTCCAGCGGATTGTCGGGACGCAGCCCGTACCCGATATCGGTGCGGCCCTTCACGAACAAGGTGTGCTTATCCACGAATTCTTGGTTCACCCGCCCGGTCTGGATGATGTGGTTGGCAATATAATTCAGGATCGCAAGATCGGTTTGCGGCGTGAACACCATGGGGATGTCCGCCAACTCGAACGACCGGTGTTCGAAGGTCGACAGCACGGCCACCTTGACGTCCGGATTGGATAAGCGGCGATCGGTGACGCGGGTCCACAGGATGGGGTGCATCTCCGCCATGTTGCTGCCCCACAGGACGAAGGCATCGGCGGCTTCGATATCGTCGTAGCAGCCCATGGGTTCGTCGATACCGAAGGTGCGCATGAAGCCACCGACGGCGGATGCCATGCAATGGCGTGCGTTGGGGTCGATATTATTGGAACGGAAGCCAGCCTTCATCAGCTTGGATGCGGCATACCCCTCATGCACCGTCCATTGACCGGAACCGAACATGCCGATGGCTTCCGGCCCCTTGGTTTTCAGCGTGGCCTTCCACTTCTCGGCCATGATATCGAAGGCCCGATCCCAAGTGACCGGGGTGAAATCACCATCCTTGTCATACCGACCATTCTTCATCCGCAGCAGGGGTGTGGTCAGCCGATCCCGTCCATAGATGATCTTGGACAGGAAATAGCCCTTCACACAGTTCAGGCCGCGATTGACCTCCGCCTTTTGATCGCCGTGGGTGGCAACGATCTGTCCATCCTTCACGCCGACCATGACGGAACAGCCTGTGCCGCAGAAGCGACAGGGGGCCTTGGACCATTTCATCTTCGCATCCAGGCCTGCAGGCAATTGCGTGGCACCGGACTGCAGGGTCAGGCCGGCAGTGGCCGCAGCGGTCGCTGCCGCCTGGGCCTTCAGATAGTCGCGTCGGGTCAGGGGCATGGCATCGGCTCCGCGAGGGCTGCCGTTTGTTCGGCATGGTGGTAGACGGGCAAGGCGCTGTAGACACCGGGCAGGGCATTGATGGCGTCCAGAGCCTCGGCCACGGCACGGGTGCTGGAACGCTCGATCAGCACGATCAGACGACTGGCGTCCCCTTGGGTGGGGACGATTTCGCAACTCAACGCCAACAGATGGCGTGACAGGTCCGCCACGGTATCGGGGCGGGCGTGGACGATGACGCTGGAAATATGGCTTTCACCGCTCACGTACATGGCTCCACCTCGCCCGTCAGTTTGACGGCGTCAACCGGACAGGAGGCCAAGCAGTCGCCACAGCCGGTGCAGCGGTCGGTCTCGACATCTGCCCGCGCCCGCCCGCGCGGCAACAGATGGAAGCGGATGGCCCCTTCCGGGCAGGTTTCGGCACAAGTCCGGCAATAGGCACCATTTTCCGCCAGACACGTGCTAGCGATAACGGCCAGTCGCGTGGCGGATTGCGGCGCGGTAGAGGCCACGCGGGTGAACAGCGTGCGGCGGGAAAGAGATTGTTCCATCAGGTGGCCTTCCCTCATATGCCCGGTGGGCCGGCGACAAGCTGGTACATCCAGACGGCAAAGCCGTAGGCACCGACCACGCCAATGGAGAGGACGGGAACCAGTACGAAGGCGAGGAAGAGGAAAGTCAGAAATTCCATTCTTCTGCTTTCCGATTTGGGAAGGGCGCTCATGACATCCTGCCAGCAAGATTGTTTGCTTGGGAAACCAATGTGGCGAATAATGACTGGCGAGCGTTGATCTGGATCAAGTCCATGATGATGTATACAGAAAATATGAGCAGAGATCATCTGATAACGATTCTAAGTTAATTTGAAATTTGATAAATTCATTGTCCATAATTGATAAAAGTCAATTATGGACAGATAAAGTAATCAAGAATGAGTATTTTCTCTGGCCGATGGCGAAGTGAGCGTGGGGCGGCGGGTATGTCCACCCGCCGCAGCCCGCGTCGTTAGTATCCGGCCTCAGTCAGTAGCTTACCCATGCGCTCCTTGGCCTTCCCGGGCAATTTGGCCGCTTTGACTGCATCCAAGTTGACCTTGCCATCACCGACCACAATCAGCGCTACCATGCCCATGGGGTAATGAGGTTTGCATTCCACGCCATAGAGTCCGGGGGCCTTGACGGTGATTGTGTAGCTCTTGTTGATCTCGCCAGCGAAGGTCTCAGCTCCTGGCGGCAACAACCCGGTGATGGCCTGCGCATTGTGTCCTTTGTCCGTAATGGTAAATGTGATGGTGTCGCCGGGAGCCGCCCTTATCAACGCGGGTTCGAAAACCATCATGCCGTCGGTCCCCTTATTCAGGGCCTTGATCTCATGCTGGGCGGCCGAAGCCGCCGACAGGGAGAGGGCGTTGGCGAAGAAGGCCAGGAAAAGCAGTAGCAGACGCATGTCAAAACATCCTTGGTCAGGAGGAAAACCGGCCGCCGCTGACGGCCATTGGGGTAGTCGGCCGGTCAAACAGCCGCTTGCGGGATCAGGGTGATGCCACCCAGCTGCCCGGCCAGTCCTGCTGCGGCTGATGGCGGCATCAGGAGGAACGCGGTGGACAATGCATCAGCACGGCTGGCCGTGCCGGCCCGCACGCTGACTTGGCGTGGGCCGGGAGCGGGACGGCCGCTTCGCGGATCGAGAATATGGCCGAAGCGCCCTCCGGGGTCGAAGCAAGTGCCGTTGGTGGCGGAAGTGGCGAGTGCGCCGGTCAGATCCAATGACGGGCCGTCATTGTTGACCTGTCGTATCGATACGCGCCAGGGTCGGCCCGCGGGATGCCGGCCGAGGGCCCGGACTTCCCCCATATCCACCAGGACGTCGCTAAGCCCTTCATTCAACAACAGCTCGGCGATACGATCGGTGATATAGCCCTGGGCAATGCCGTTCAACGTGACGGCCATGCCTGGTCTGGCGAAAGTGATGCGTGACGGTTCCACCTCTACGGCGCGGAAATCGATCAGTGCCTGCACCGCTGCCACGGCAGAGACCGGTGGTCCCGCAGCATCAGCACCGTTCGTTGCGAAATGTTCAGCGTACAACGTCCACAGCGGCTGCGTCGTAATGTCGAAGGCGCCATCTGTCAGATGGCCGTAGGTTACCGCCTCCTGCATTACGCGCACCAGATCGGCGGGCGGCGCGTCAAGCCGGCCTTTGTGGTTCAGTTGGACAAGGGCGCTATCGGGACGGAAGAGGCTGAGCGCCCTTTCCAGGCGTGTCACTTCCTGCAGACAACGTTCAACCAGTCGATCTGCCATGCGCTCACTCAAACCAACGAGTTGGAGGCTCGCATCGGCACCCAGGGCCGTGCCCTGCCAACGGCGAATGCCGTCCCCGGCCAGAACGCGAGAGGAAGGCAGGAGGGCGGCTCCCGATGCGGCTGCGGCAATGGTCAGGAATCGGCGGCGGTCAGCGCGCATCTGACCCTCCTTGTGAAATAGAGGATGTCTCCATATCGCCACCGAGTACATCGTCGGGCCGGATGTCGGCGAAGCGGCGAAGCTGCCCGCCATAAACATGGATGAAGTCTCGGGCGTCGGCTTCCTTGGAAAAGGGGTAAAGTTCCGCTCCCGTCATGGCGGCCGGCGCCTCTGCCCCCGCGACGTACCAAGCTTCCTGCACGGCGACCCAACGTGTCGGGTCGGCTTTATCCGGACCGGTGGTACCGCCCATGTCGGATACAAAGGCGGCGCGGACATTCTTCGGTTCATCCGGCAGCATCAGGAAGGCGAAAGTGTCACGCACCGATGTCAGCCAGACGGGTGTCCCCCGGCTACGCAGATGCACCTGACCCTTGGGACCGGGATGATCGGACAGGTTCATACCGCAATATTGGCCAACGGCGTCGGCGGTGATTGCGGCGGGAACGACTGGCGGCTCATGCGGCGGTTCGGCGCCACACCCCGACAGGAACCCCATGCCGAGCAGCATGGCGGCAAGCATTTGGGACTTCATATCTGTCTCCGTGAAAGCACCAGGCCGGCAAGGGCCAGGGGCGCCAATGTCCAGGCGGCCAGGGCACCCAGTAATGGCAGGGGGCCAAGTGTAGCCCGTGCCGCCAGCCCGGCCATGCCAGCGTGGCGACCGACGTCGGCAAAGCCGGTCAGATTGAATAGACGGTAGGCGTCGGCGGGATTGGCCAACAGAAGGGTGTTCAACAATCCTTCACCCAACCCTTGGCCGCCGGTTGCGACCAGCAGCCCCAGCAGCCCCATGTCGTACAGCAGCACGAACAACAGCCAAAGGGCAACGGCAATGCCGGCGGCGGTGCCCCGGTCACGCACAAGCGTGCTGGCCAGATAACCCATGGAAACGAACGCTGCCCCTAATAGCACGCTGGACCCGATCATCGCGGCGAAGGCAGCCCAGGGCTCTCCGCCGTCCGGTGCCAGCAGATGCAGTACCAACCCCGCCATCCCATAACCGATGATGGTGGCGAAGGCGATGATGGCAACATGGCCCAGGAATTTGCCCAGCAGTGCCTGCCAGCGCGCCACGGGATAGCTGAGCAACAGCAACATGGTACCGCGGTCGATCTCCCCAACAATGGCATCGAAGGACAGCAGCAGGGCCAGCAGCGGCAGGAGGAAGATCGTCAGGCTGGACAGGCTGACGATTGTCACCTCCAGCCGGCCAATACCAACCGTGCCGGTCGGAGCGCTGCCAAGAAAGGCGAGTGTCACGGCCAGGGCTGCCATCAGAAGGGTGGTGGCCGCGACCCAGCGGTTGCGCAGGCCGTCGCGGATTTCCTTGGCTGCGATGATCAGGATGGTTCTCAAGCCGCGTCCTCCCGGGACAGGAAATGAGCGTAAATCTCATCCAGGCTGGGCTGGACCAGTTCCAGGTCGGTTACGGAATCCGATGCCAGCAGGGTGCGGATCAGTTCCAGCTTGCGCGACCGCTCGCAGGGAATGTTGACGCGATGCCTGCCGTCTACCGGTAGAGCTAGGCGATGAAGAGCACAGAGCCGGGTCGCAGCCTCGGCAGTCTGCAGGGTCACGGTCAGGCGTTGGGGCAGATCGGCCAGCATGCGCAGCGTATCCAGGCTGCCTTCCGCCACCTTGCATCCCCGGTTCATCACCACGACCCGGTCAGCCTGACCTTCCAACTCCGTCAGGGCGTGGCTACACAGCAGGATGGTCACGCCCTGATCACGCAATTCCCGCACGATGGCATAAAATCCTTGGCGCAGCGCCGGGTCCAGACCCGTCGTGGGTTCGTCAAGGAACAGCAGGCGCGGGTCACCCAACAGTGCCTGGGCTAAGCCCAGACGCTGTCGCATGCCCTTGGAATATGTAGAAATCCTCTGCCGAGATGCCGCCTCCGGCAGCCCGACACGGGCTAACAGCGCTGCATTGCCGGCTGGCGTCACGCCTTTCAGCCGCGCATAGAAGTCCAGGCATTCGTGACCCGTCATGCCGGGATGCAGGGCCACGTTTTCCGGCAGGAAGCCGATCCGGCGGCGCATGCCGGCTGCAGCCCGCCCGGCTGGGTCGTGACCCAGCACAGATAATTGACCGGCATCGCGGTATGTCAGCCCCAGCATCAGCTTGATCAGGGAGCTTTTGCCTGCGCCATTATGACCGACCAGGGCAACGCATTCGCCGGGTATCAAGGTCAGGTCCAGGTTGTGCACGGCGCGCTTGCCCCCGTAATGCTTGGCAAGTCCGCGCGCCTCGACGGTTGGCTGGTCGTTCATGGAGAAGCCTCCTGCTTAGTGGGGGCTGGAAGGGCAACGGGATCGGTCATCAGCGGGGCGCTGTCGGTTACGCCGCCGGGATGCAGGGCCGGGAACTGCTTCTGCGCCCAGCGGATCATCTGGATGCCGGGGCTGTTCAGCAGCAGCTTGGCCTGCGGGTGAGCCCAGATGATGCGGTCTACGACATCGTTGGGGCGATAGGGTTCATCGGCAATGCCATCGCCATCCAGGTCAAAGGCCGCATTGTCACTCCAGAAATTGCCCCGGCCAGCGTCTGACCAGTCCAACGCGCGGGTGCCAACATATTTCACCTGGGTACGGTTGGCGACAAAGGCATTGCCGGCGATGATGTTGCGTTCCGAACCCGCCGTGAAATGCACACCGATCTCACAGCCGGAGAAACGGTTACCCGTCAGCCGGTTCTTGTTGGCATTGTAGATGAAGACGCATTTGCCTGTGCCAGTACGCGGGGCAGTGGGATCCAGGTCGTCGGCCGGCATGTCTCGATCGCCTGACTCTTCGGTCCCGGCCGCTGTGCGAAGCTCGGGAAACCGCCCGTCAATGATGTTACCGCTGATCTGAGAACCATTGGTGTAGTTCAGCAGTAGTCCGTGCAACCGGTCGTGGCGGGAGATGTTGTCGCGCACTGTTAAGCGCTGCGAATACATGATGGCGTAGCCGACATGGTTGCCCTCCGACAGATTGCCGGAGACCTCGCTGTCGTTGGTATACATGTAGTGGATAGCGAAGCGGACACCGGTAAAGCGGTTGTCCTGGAACAGATTATGGTGGGAGGTGGTGACAAAGATGCCGTCGCGCCCTCCCTCCACTCGGTTGCCAATTACCCTCGTGCCCGGCGCGTTCCAGAGCTGGATGCCGTTACCGCGCTCGGACAGGCGGAGGTCGCTGCGGCCAATGATGTGGTTGTCGCGGATAACGACCTCGGCTGCTCCCCAATCATAGATGCCGATCAGGTTACCGACCAGATGGTTACCCTCCACCACGGTTGCTGTGGCTCCCTTGTCCAGGAAGATTCCGGCGTTCTGGTCGAACAGGCTGCTGCCGGAATTACGGATTTCCAATCCGCGCAGGACGACCCTGGGGGCCGTGACGATCAGGCTGTTGCCCTGACCGCCGCCATCAATAACGGCGCCCGGGTCGGCCGTCAGCGTCAAGGTCAGGTCCACCCGTACCGGCCCCGGATGGGTGCCCGGCAGCAGTCGCAGCACGTCACCCGGCCGGGCCTGCGCCATGGCCGCGGTCAGTCCTCCCGGTTTCACTGCCAAGGTGGCGGCAGGTGCGGGGACGGCAAAGAGACATGCCGCTGCCAGGATGAGGATGCGTGGGGACAAGGGATGATCCTGCGGGGATTAGGGTGGGCCGTTCCCGCCCGATGTCCCGGGCGGGAACGGTATCGTCGAGGCCAGAAGGCGGTGGTCAGGCGCTCTTCGGCTCAACGATCATGCGGCCGCCCATTTCCATATGCAGGGCGTGGCAGAACCACTGGCAATAGTACCAGTAGACACCAGCACGATCGGCCGTGAAGGTGACGGAGGACGTCTGCTGCGGCCCGATCTCCATGGCGATGCCATGGTTGGTCAGGGTGAAGCCGTGGGTCAGGTCGTCAACATCATCAATGTTGGTGACGTAGACTGTCACCTCGTCACCCTGGCGGACCGTGAATTCCTCCAGCCCAAAGGCAGGGGCGGAGGAGTACATATAGACGCGCACCTTGTTGCCGTCGCGGACCAGTTTGGTGTCGGTCTCCAGCGTCACACCGTCGGCGGCAGCCTGCTTCACGGCGTCGGCAAACATGGGGTCTGCGCGGTCATAGATGTTGCGCGGGTTCACCTTGGAGCGGTGGACGATCAGTGTATCATGCGGTTCAGCGAAGGTGGGGCCGTCATGGACCAGCTTCATCTCGTCGCCAGAAATATCAATGAGTTGATCGTTTTCCGGCTTCAGCGGCCCAACATTCAGGAACCGGTCCTTGGAGAATTTGTTCAGCACCATCAGCCACTTTCCGTCGGCCTCCTTGGTCTGCCCCATGGATGAATGCAGGTGGCCGGGCTGGTAGTGCACATCCAGCTTCTGGACAATGGGGGACACCTGCTCCCCCTTGTAGGCACGCTTGGCGGCTTCGATGTTCCATTTCACCACCTGGCTGTCCAGGAACAGCGTGGTGTAGGCGTTGCCACGCCCGTCATAGGCCGTGTGCAGGGGGCCGAGACCCAACTGCGGTTCCGCTACCACCGTGTCACGCGGTTTGATCTTATCGTCGAAAAGATCATCGAACCTACGCACGTCGAACACGGTGGCGGTAGGTGACAACTTGCCGTTGGCAGTGGCATGGATGCCGTCAGGCGCCATGTTGATGCCATGCGGGCTGTTCGGAACGGGGATGTAGCGAGTGTAGGGGGAACCCTTGCGCCCGTCGAGCACAGGTACCCCGTTTATCATCTGGGCCTTGCCGGCCTTCACAGCAGCTTCGATCCGCTTGAGATTGAAGACGACCAGCCAATCCTGCTCGTTAGCGGTCATTTCCGCCAGGGTCACGCCCTCTTCCGAGTTGTAGCAGGTGGACATGGCATATTTGCCCTGATAATCCGCCTCCGTATTGTCGAGATTGCCATCCACCCAGATCTGCCAGGCGACCTTCATCGTATCGCCGTCGATGGCGCTGAAATGAGAGCGGTATTTCTTGGGGTCATTGAGGTCGCGCCCGTCATTGGGGGTGGGTACCCGCTGTTCGCCATTGGCGAAGATGTAGCCCGTACGTGGATATTTCTGCAGACGCAGGCCATGGATGGCGGCGGCGTTGGGAATTTCAATAACCTTATCGACCTTCATGATGTCGCAGCGCACGCGCGCCACACGGGTATTGGCCTTGTCATTGCAGAACAGATAGCGCCCGTCATATGTGCCGTCGGTGAAGGACATGTGTGGGTGGTGTAGATCGCCGTTCAGATAGGTGCCACCGCGCTTTTCCAGAAATTTCCTGGTTTCCGGCAACAGACCTTCCGTGAGAATTTTGCGGCTTTCATTGGTTAGCCCCCATCCGGTGGCTGAACAACGGTTGAAGACGGGAATGCGCATGAATTCGCGCATGGAAGGCACGCCCATGATGCGAATTTCCCCCGACTGGCCGCCAGAATGGAAAACATAATATTCGTCCAGATCGCCGGGTTTCACCTCTGTACTATTCCTGCCGCTGGTGGCGGCGTCAGCGGCGCCGGGGGCCAGCAGCAAGCCGCCCGTGGCGCCTGCGCCCATGGCGGCTCCCAAGCCTGCAAGCGTCGCGGCCTTGGCGGTCCCGCCCAGCAGGGAGCGGCGGTTCATTCCCTGTATCGTATCGATATACTCCGACATCTCTCGGCTCCGTGTGTTGTCCCGTGATCGCACGGGGGAGTGAAAAAAAGGGGGGATCAGAGGGTCGCCGGCGGCACCGGATACTTGGCGCGCCTGGGATCGCTGGTCATTACGGCGGCTTGGCGTTCGGCCTTCTTCAACCGCGCCACCACCACCGGACAGATCTGGGTGTGGTTGTAGAGGACCTGGCAATGCAGGCATTGAATGCATTCATTGGGATTGATACGGCCGTCAGGATGTATGGCCTGTACCGGGCATTCGATGGCGCAACGATGGCACGGGTTGCCGCATTCGCGGTAGCGGCGAAGCCAGTTGAACATTCGAACGCGGCCTGGAATGGCCAATGCAGCCCCCAGCGGGCAAAGATAGCGGCAGAAGAAGCGTTCGATGAACAGGCCGGCCAGCAGCAAGGCGACGGCAAAGATCACATACCACCAGTCGCGGATGAAATGCAGGATGATGGCCGTTTTGAATGGTTCCACCTCCGCGGCGCGCTCTGCGTCGGCGAGACTGTGCAGCGACAGGCCAAAGATCACCATGAAGATGATGTATTTCAGCGGCCAAAGCCGTTCGTGTATAGCGAACGGCACCTTCACCTGCGGCACCCGCAGCTTTCTCGCCAATTTGTTGGATAACTCCTGCAAGGCGCCAAACGGGCACAGCCAGCCACAGAACGCGCCACGGCCCCAGAACAGCAGTGACGCCGTCACCGAAAACCACAGAATGAACAGCAGTGGATCCATCATGAAATAGTCCCAGCGGAAATCGTGACGCATGGCGTCCACGAAGGTCAGGACATTGACGACGGAAAGCTGTGCATGGGCATACCAACCAAGATAGAGCAGCGTGAACAGCAGGACGGAGATGCGCGTGCGCTCATACAGCTTTGGCCGGCGAACCAGAGCATCCTGAAAGAAGAAGATGGCTGTGACCGCCAGGACGGCCAATGCTGTCAGCACGATATCCACCCGGCGGTTGTCCCAGACGCGTTGCCACAGCGGCATGTCCGCCAGTGCATCGACCTGCGCAGCGGAGGCCGGAGGAGGGCTTATGGTGGCCGGAGCGGCTGTCAGGTATTTCTCCGGTGGGATGTAACCCAGGTCGAAGGTGACGAAGCTCTTGTCCAGCGCGGCCGTGGCCCGTTGTACCAGCAATTGCAGCCGCCAAGGCTGGGTTGGGTCGAACGCCATGTTGTCGGGGATCGTGAACAACGCGATCTCCGGAAGGTTTGGTGCGCCCGCCGCGATCAGGGAGCCTATTCGCCGATGGTTCTTGTCGCGAAAGCGGGTGCTGGCTTCTCCCTGGATCAGTTCGATCCGGTCGAAAATGCCACCGCGCACATAGCCAGATCCCTTGAAGGAATAGCGGCCCCGGCTGGCGATCAGCAGGGCCTGCTGGCCAGGCTTCAGTCGGGCACGTAGCGCCTCGTATTCCGCATCCCCCAGCAGGTTGCGGCCGATGGTCGGGATGGTGGCGAGCCCGGCATAAAGCTCAATAAAGCTGTCATCATCGGGGCCGGGTTCCGGCCGAGCGGCGGCGGCCGCATTGCCGGAGCGGGTAAAGGCAGCGTTGATGTCCGCCACGCTCAACACCAGCCGACGCAGCGAGCCATCGCCGACCAGGGTCTCCCAATCTGCCTGGTCCTGGCGGCTTTTATCGATCTGACGGGTCGGGGATGTCGATGATTGGAGGGTTGCACGCGTCAATATCTGTGACAACTTGCGGCCTGATCGCAACAGGCTGTCGCCAATCACCATGACCGTGACCGTGGCGCCCGACACGATATCAACCGGTGGCTTGGCGCCGTTGGTCAATTGCGGGTCGAAGACGTTGCGCCCGACATAGCCCTGGATAAAGGCCTCCACCCTCGCCACGGGTATGCCGACCAGCACGATGGGCTCGTGATGGCCGACCAGCTTGGCGCCCTTGATTACGCCCTCGGCGGTCAACCCGACCATCACGTCGATCGGTCGCCCGGAATAGCCCGTTGTGTCGACAAGATCGCTGGAGAGATAGGCGTAGCCCAGCAGTGTTTCGCCCTTAAAGACGGAATAGGCCGGGGCCCGTTCGCTGCGGGGGCCGAAACGCTCTCCATCCGGGAAAAGGTCACTGGGTTGAACCTTGTCAAGGTAGGTGTCGATGCGGAAATCTTTAGAATACGACGATGATGAGAATAATGTGAGTGACAGTAAAATAAATAATATGGCCAAAGATAAACTCAGGCCAGAACGTAAATTCAAAAAAGTCAACGACGGCATTGACATTTGTCAAGCACTCCAATCATCATGACAGTGAAGTTATATTCTTTGTCTACGGAACTGTATTTGATCCTGATCAATTCGCTGATTTGACGTGTTGGGGGCGTCAATCTGCGAACTTTTCCCGATGGACTATCCGATAGCGCGCCAACCCAGCTGGCTCTTTGCGCGCCGACAAATAGATACGAGGTCTACACCGCCTGGGAGGCGATAGCGGGGGCTTCACGGCGTTGTTTGCTCCAGCGCAAGGAAGGTCGGCGCCAGTTCTGCTGGCATGGGGCGTGTTGCCCTTAATTTTCCACTCAGGTGTCAGCATGAAAACTCAGCTTGTCCACTTTCGGCGCGATGTCGCTCACGGTCTGGCGCCGCCCGACAGCCCGCTAGGCTCACAAGCCGACGGCTCCATCATTTGCGCCATCAAGGATTGCCCCGACGCATTACCGCCGGAACGGCTGCTGGACCGTCTGAAAGGGCTTTTCCCGTCATCGAGTGTCAGCAGTGTGTCTTTCAGCGATCTACCCGCGCGCGATGGGGGCTGTTGTGGTGGGCACTGCGGCGGCTGACCTATCCCGTGCAGTGCCGGCTTCGATGGAGCAAGAGACCATCTCGTTGTTGCCCCTGCCCATTTCGTATGTCGATGCTACCGTGCCCACCGCCGCCGCAACGCTGGCTGACCTGTTCGATGCGATCTTGGTGTCATTGATCTTGGGATGGTTCCATACCAGACCCGGCGGGACCTGGACGAACCTCTTCACCTGTCGCAACGTGTGGAGAGCGTGCATAGCCAGCTCCGGCATGTTACGCAGGAGGCAGAGGAACATGTTTAGCTGGAAGACTATGCCCTGTTTCCAAGATTCTCCACCGAGGCGATGGCTGCGGCCGTCGCCTCGTGACATGGCGGCCATGGCCAGGGATGGTTGACGTCGGCCGGGGCGTGTTCCTATGCTGACTTCCTGCTGCTGGTATCCTGCCTCTATCTGATGATCGGCATCGATCCGTCACTATCCACCTTACCATTCCCAGTCCGGCCATGAGATCTGAAGACCTGACCCTGATGCGCAGCCTTCCTATGTTCGGCAAGGTGACGGAGGACCAACTCGCAGCGTTGGTGCCGCGTGGGTCGCTGCAGCGCTATCCGCGTGGCACCCTGCTGTTCCGGGAAGGGGACCAGGCCGATTTCCTTATGGTGTTGCTGGAAGGTGGCGTTGAGCTGTTCGCCCGCGACCATGATGAGAACGAGGCTGTGGTCGAGACGTTGTTCCCCGTCGACAGTTTCATCCTGGCCGCTGCTCTGACGGGGGCGCCCTATCTGATGTCGGCACGGACATTTCTTCCCTCGCGCGTGCTGTTGCTGGACGCAGAGATATTCCGCCGTGCCGTGGCGGCCGACCCCGATCTTTCCGCCCCCGTCATGGCAGAATTGGCTCAGCATTTCCGTCGCTTGGTTCGGCAGATCAAGAATCTGAAACTGCGCACCGGTGTTCAGAGATTGGGCTGTTATGTGCTGGGCTTGGCGGGGGCAGCTGACGAGGTTCTGCTGCCATTCGATAAGCGTACCCTGGCGTCGCGGCTGGGGATGACGGCGGAGAACCTGTCGCGCGCGTTTTCAACCTTGCGTGCTCACGGGTTGTCGACACAGGGCAACCGCGTATTGATCCAAGACCGTGAAAGGCTGGTCGCCTTTTCCAGGCCCGATCCCCTGATCGACGCATCCGACGGGCCGCTGTCCCTGACCGAATAGGTCATGCCGGAAGGTGCAGGTCCTCCGCGATGGCCACCAAGCTGTCAGGCTTGATCACTACGATCTGTTGCCGCCCGCCGGCCGTAATGCCCCCATTCTCCCATGAGGAGAGGATGCGACTGACTGTGTGCAGCGTTGTGCCCGTCATTTCCGCGAGATCCTGGCGCGTGAGGGGGAAGCTGATCTCCACGCCTGCCGATACTTCGCGTCCGGCCTGACGTGCCAGACGCAGCAGCGCATAGGCGACGCGGCGCTCCACACGTTGGGTGGACAATTGCCGTACACGGGTCTGCAGGTCTTCCAGCCGATCGCCCAGCATGGCCATGGTGTTCATGGCGATCTGAGGATAAGCCAGCATCAGTGCCTTCATCGTCTCAACGGACCACATCAGGTCGACACTGTCGGTCACGGCCAGGGCATCGCCTGGATAGCCCGACAGGAACATGGCCAACGTGCCATACATCTCCCCGGGTCCCACGAACTGCACCACCACCTGCTGTCCATCGGACCCTGCCTGCTGGATCTTGATGCGCCCGTCCACCAGAGCATGGCAAGTGGTGGCACTATCGCCTTGTTTGAAGACGATGCTGCCTTTGGCAACGCGTCGGGCCTGCGCCTTGTCCATCACCACACGCAGGGTATCGGCATCCAGCCCCGTGAACATGCGCATGGGTTTAAGCAGCGAGGGGTCGGGTTTAAGTTTTTCCATCGGGTCCGCCTTGGCGCCATTATGGGAAGGCACACCATAGGCCCGACGGCTACGTTCACACCAGACCAGTTCATCCCGGCCGCCCGTCAGCGCGTCGTGTCACCAGGATGGGAGCATAAACCAGAAGGTACAGCAGGAAGGAAAGCAACCAACTGCCCCCGGCCACGTCATAGGCTAAGCCAGCGTCTGGCAGGACCGGCGCCAGCACCCGAACCAGGGCCGCCAGGGTCAGCAGTAGATAGGCGGCGACGGTCGGCCGGGCAGCCACGATATCGCGGCCGGTATGGCCCAGAGCCGCCCGTGTCATGACGGCCAGGATCATGGTAGCGAAAGCACCAGCGGTCAGGGCGTGGATCCACCCCTGTCCGATCTCTGCGCCGGTGAGCAACCAAGAGGACTTCAGCAGCAGGCCGACCGGAATCCAAGCATAGGCCAGATGCAACACCCAGAGGATCGGCTGCGACAGCGTTCGCAGCCCGCGCCAACGGGCCAGCCTTGCCGCATGCGCGATGCTCGCCATCAGCGATGCTATACCCGGCATAGTTCCTTCGGGCTGCATCAAGTCGGCAAGAGCTAACAGGACCAGCGTGGCCAGGGCGGCACGATCGAACCATCCGAAGGTGGGGATTTCTGTCTTGCATCCGATCCGCTTCAAGGTGCTGCTCGTAAACGATGGCACGATACGCCCACCGATCAGCGCCACCATCAGCAGCAGCATGTCGATGGCCAGTGTCCGGCCCCGCTCCCAGGCCCCCGGAAGCCAGCCCAGCCGGTCGACATGATACTGGGCGCTAGCCAGGGTCAGCGTGATCAGCACTAGCAGCAATATATAGTTGCGGCGGTTGCGGGCCTTGACGATGGAGGGCAGCACCATGGCGCAAAGCGCGGGGAAGAAGGCCAAGTCGATGATGGCCGCCGGCAAGATGGGCAGGGGGATGAGAGGATTTAATGCAACGCGACCAGCCAGCCATAGGCCGACAAGTGCAACCAACCGACTCCCAGCATAGCCGCGCTCGCCGGTCCAGTTCGGCACTGCCGTCAGCAGGAAGCCCGCGATGGCTGCCGCCGCGAAGCCGAACAACATCTCATGCCCGTGCCATGCCGCCGGACTCCCCAGGCCATCGGGCCAGCGACCCGTCAACAGCACAGCCAGCCAGATGGTCAGCATGATGATGGCATGTAGTCCGGCAACCAGAAAGAACGGCCTGAACCCGTAGGCGAACAGGGCAAAGCGGGAGGGCCGGAGATGCGACATATCTTCGAAATGAGCGGTCATGGCGGCTTCGATCAACTAAGTGCAGTACGAGCTTTGGTACGTCTTTGACCAAAATCGGTCTTTGCGTTGGCACAAACACAAGGCATTTTTGTGCTGGCCGAAAGTAGTGGAGGACCGCTCGTGAAGAAGTGGCTGTCTGTTAATGCATCGGTTGTTGCAAAAAAGGCAGTTATGGCAATGACGACGCTTCCTCCTTTCAATCAGGCGTTTTCGTCCCGCGTCAGGTCGGCCGCAAGGTACTGGAAGCAGAAATCCTGCGCGAAGCGGCGGAAAAGTCGCGCTCAACAAAAGCCGATCTTGCCTCGCGCGGTCGCCGCTTCCACCCCCATTCCTGACCTCAAAATGCGCTCGCCCTGCGAGTTCATAACGACCTATCGTGAAACCGCCTGACTGTCTGGCCAAACAGGGGCC
>NZ_JBLTXA010000057.1:0-17915 GCF_048066175.1 Niveispirillum fermenti
GTTGACCGCGTGTTGAAGCATTGCGGCGCCGGCCGCTATGTCTTCAGGGTCCAGCAGCTTGCCCGTCTCAGCATCCTCAACTTGGCAGCCCTTAGCCGCCAGTTTTGCGCATGTCTCAAACCAAACAACAGCCGAGCCGAACCTCCAAATCGGACCTCGCTACGTCCGCTTCCAGTAGGTTCAACCGTCCCCGTGAACGACCCATTGGCGGCGCTATGCGGCCGTTGTGGTCGGCGCAAAGGGGCCGGAAGGGGACGGGCGGGGTTCGGTGACGGGAGAACCGAAAACAGCCGTTCGCTTCGAACTCGCCCCTGTTAGTAGCTCGGGCGTCTTGAAGCTGAACTAGCGTGACAGGTGCATCGTCGTGGATTTTTTCGAGTATATGGATTATTGCTGCAACGGAAGGGCATTTGGTTGCGCCACGCATCCGTGAGGAGATGTTTCGAGGGTGAGCAAGTCGGAAAGCAATTTAGCATTGACAGCTTTGCCCACGCCTTCACCGTGGCCAGGGGCTAACGCTCGCTTGCTCGGCGTCGGCGCCGGATTGCCCGTGTCGAAGTTGGATCGATTAGCTGCCTTCGACGACAAAGAATTTGAGCGTCTCGTGCTTGAATGGGGCAATGACTACCTCAAAACCAAAATGCCGGGTGTATTCGAAGTACAACTCCGAGGCGGTGCGGGGGACAAGGGCCGTGATATCGTGGTCTGGTTCGATCCGCCTGGCTCGCCGGGGCGCCGGTGGCATCTATATCAATGCAAGCACTACGCCACCGCGCTGGGCACGGGGACGGCCTTCGAAGAGATTGGCAAGGTCCTGTACTACACCCATATTGGGAACTACACGTCCCCAGAAGAATACTGGTTTGTCACTCATAAGGGCGTGACCTCACCGCTTCAGGACCTGCTCGACGATCCCTCCGCGATGCGGGCCGAAATCTTGAAAAACTGGGCCACCCACTGCCGGACCAAAATCACGTCGACGACAGCCATCGAGCTGACGCCGGACCTGAGAGCCCATATCGAGTCTTTTGAATTCGGCATTTTTCGAGCCAAGCAGCCGCTCGACCTGATTGCTGAGCACGAGATGACCCGCTATCACCTCATGGTTTTCGGTGCCCCTTTGATTCTTCGACCGCCGCCGAAGGCTCCACCTTCCACCGTCGCCCCCCAGGAAACTGGCTATGTCGCTCAGATGCTGGGTGCCATCGGCCACAGGCTTGGTGTGAAAGTGACAAACACGGCCTCGTTCGCACACGTGCCCTATCTCGTGCGCTTATTTGAGCGCTCACGCCTCACGTTCTATTCCGCTGAGGGCCTAAAGGAACTCGCCCGTGACCAAATGGCCGACATGGCATACTTCGACACACTGCTAGATGAGTTCTGCGATGGCCTCTATCATCATTACACTGATCCTGACCGCGTTGGTCTCGATCGCATCATCGATACGGTCAAAGCGTCTCAGGCGCTGCAGTTGAGCGCTCACGTCCTGACGCCACATGTCGTGCCCAATGATCGGGAAGGCATGTGTCATCAGATGGCAAATGACAAACGTGTCGATTGGTGCGCGCCATGATCGACCACCGCCCCTCCTACCCTCGGCCTTTCAACACACCGCTCGAATGCGGCCTGCGTATCCTTTTTATTTTGGATGCACAGCGCGACCGGCCCGCCGACTTGCAGCGCCTCGTTTCATACGACTATCTCCTTGTTCATTCAGGCGACGTGCCGGGAGGACCATCCAGCCTCCATCCGGCCGTGCCTTTTCGTGGAAGCGAATTATTGGTGAAACGCGACCTAGTCAATGCAGGCCTGAACCAGATGCACTCGCGAGAACTTCTAAAAAAATCGTTCGATGCGTCCGGCATACTCTACTACCCAACGCAGCTTACAAGCGCTTTCCTGGCCCTGCTGCACACAGCTTACGCTCAGGCATTACGCGAACGCGCCGAATGGGTTGTCCGGAACTTCGGAGACTTCGCGGATTCTGACCTCAACGCTTTTATGTCGCAGAACATTGGGCGTTGGGGTGGAGAATTCGACCGTCTCACTGCGCTTAGGGAGCTCGAGCTCTAACATGCTTCAGGTTCGCAAAATCCTGCTGCGCGGCAAGGGCGTTCTCGATGCCGAGATCGACTTCACGACTGGAGGCAATATCGTCGCGGGTGATTCAGATACCGGCAAGAGCTATCTATTACGATGCCTAGATTACATCTTTGGCGCTGATGAGATGGCGAAGCGCATTCCGGAAGCCGAACCCTATTCCACACTGTTCGTGCAATTCGAGAACAGTTCTGGTGAAATCCTCACAATCGAGCGCCATCTGTCGGGCGGGGACTTGGCAGCCCACTACTGCTTGATCGAGGACATCAAGCAAAGTGGCAAGGTTCTCAGCGCGAAGCGGTCCGGCAAAAGTCGGGCATTTGACGTCACCGAGGCGCTCCTCGCCTTCGCCGGCATTTCGGAAGCCGTGTTGCGCAAGAACGATCGCGGCAGTGTCCAGCGCCTCACGCTGCGGCTCCTCATGCCGACCGTGCTGGTCGATGAGATCAGTATTATCGACGAGGTCTCGCCTGTTCTCGGTAAGGCAGGCTTTGACGAAACTGCTCGCAAACGCATGTTCGCCTACATGCTCACCGGTAAGGATGACGACGGCATAATTGAGGGCGAGAAGGCGGAGATCGCCAGAGCGCGTCTAACGGCCCAGATCGGCGTCATAAGCAATCTGCTGGAGCCGATAGAAAAACGTTTGAGCCAGCAGCCGGCGTCCGACGAGGACACAATTGATAAGGTCGACACGGCAATCGCCCGTTTGTCTGCTTCGTTGGCTGAAATCTCTGGAGAACGTGCTGAACTACAAGCAGAACGGCTGAAGGCGACACAAACGCTCCAGCGCGCGCAGTCGCAGACCGTTGCCTCTGATGAGCTGCTTACGCGCTATCGTTTGCTCGACGCTCGATATGGCTCCGACCTCAATAGGCTCGATTTCGTGAGCGAGGGAGCTCACTTCTTCGAAGGCCTGCAAGCGGTCGTCTGTCCGTTGTGCGAACAGCCGATGACCGACGAGCATGCTCATGCGGCACTGTCAATCTTGGGTGTCATGGAGTCGGCTCGCGCCGAGGCCGCCAAGATACTGGGGCAGAAGAAGGACCTCGCTGCCGCCATCCAGACCTTGGAAGCCATCAAAGCGAAGCACGAGAAAGAGGGTGCCTCGGCAAGCGCCACGCTTGAGCGGACAGACAGAAGGATCGCGGAGGTTATAGCGCCAGCCGTGAGAACTACCACCGCACGTTTAGAAACGTTAGTAGCACGTCGCATAGAATTGGAGGGACGTCGCGCAGATGAGGAACAGGCGCAGACGTTGCGAACGTTGCGATCAGATCTTGAGGGTACCGGCAGTAGCAAAACCCCGAAACGCGAATGGGAGTCGCTTCCGTCCACCGCGCTTCGCGATCTGTGCATCCAGATCGAGGCAGTCCTCAAGGAATGGCAATGGAAAGGTGAAGGCCGCGTCGAGTTCGACAAGGATGCCTTCGATATTGTGGTCGACGGTCAGGCTCGCCAGTCCCATGGTAAGGGGGTGCGTGCCGTTCTTCATTCTGCCTTCGTCATTGGTTTGCTGCGGTATTGCAAGAAGGCCGGCCGACCTCACCTTGGCATGGTCATGATTGACTCCCCGTTGACCAGCTATAAGAAGAACATCCCCGGTAGGGCTGCCAGTACTTCTAAGGATGGGCCGGTAGACGAGGGCATCGAGGCGGCATTCTGGAAATCTCTGACTTCGGTTGATCCAGCTTTGCAGATCATTATCGTCGAGAACAAGGAACCACCGAAAGCGGTTGCGGATGCGGATGCGGTGAAATATCACTGGTTTGCTGGAGAGTTTGCCCAGCTTGGCGACCGCAGGGCATTTATCCCCGACCGGTAACGAGTCTGCTGAATTTTGTAACAAGAGATTTTGCATTGAAGACTGAAATCGCAGTCATATTGGATTTTGAGCTCTGTCGGCATCCCGGTCCCTCAGTCAATGTAGATCGCCAACTCACCCGGCGTGCCATTCGGGAACGCCGCCTTCAGGTGATCAAGGAAGGCCGAGACACGGGCGCTGAGCAGCCGTCGGGATGGATAGAGAGCCCACAGCTCGATCTCCGGCCCGGCAACGTCACCCCAATGCACCAGGCGGCCTGCATCCAAGTCCCTGGTCACCAGCGAAACGGGCAGGCGCGCAGCCCCGATGCCTGCCCGGACCGCATCGCGGACCATGACCAGCGACGACAGTCTCATTACAGGGTCAACCGCGAGCCTGGACACTCCCTCTGCGGTCATGACCTCCCATGTCTCCGCTCCATCACCAGCGCCGCGCACGACGGCCCGAACGGTGGATCCGTCCTGCGGCAACGCCAAGCCGGGGTTGGCCACGACCACTAGGCGATCGCGGAGGAAGACCTTGCCGACCAGGGTCTCGTCCGGGTCAGGATTCACCCGGATCGCCAGATCGTAGCCCTCCTCCACCAGGTCGACCTGGCGGTCGTCCGTCGTCACCTCCAGCCGGACCTCGGGGAATTTGCACGCGAAGCCGGCGGCCAGCCTGCCCATGACGGTCTGGGAGAACAGCAGCGGGGCGCTAACCCGCAGGCGCCCGCATGGAGCCTCACCGCCCGACGCGATCGCCGCCGCCGCCTCATCGAGCTCGGTGAGCAGGATGCCCGTCCGCTCGAACAGCGCCCGGCCCTCCTCCGTCAGCTTCAGCGTGCGCCCTCCACGCTCGAACAGGCGCAGGCCCAGGCCCGCCTCCAGGTCGGCGACCCGGCGCGACAGCGTGGCCTTGGGGCGGCCCGCCGCACGGGCGGCGCGGCCGAACCCGCCATGCCGGGCGACGAGGTTGAAGTCGGCAAGCGCAAGCAGGTCCATCTGTTCCACCAATGAGACGATCTGTTCAGATATAGCGGCTATTGGCCTTCGTGTGGATCGGTCATTTCTCCATTCATCCAATCACCCCAACCCGGAGATACTCACATGACCATCCTCGTTACCGGCGCCACCGGCCGTGTCGGCCGCCATGTCGTCCAGCAACTCCTGAATCGCGGCGCCGACGTACGCGTCCTGGTCCGCGATCCCGCCAAGGCCGACTTTCCGGCCGGCGTGGAAATTGCCAAGGGCGACATGCTGGACATCGACGCGCTGCGCAGCGCCTTCAAGGGCGTCAGCACGCTGTTCCTGCTCAATGCCGTGGCGGGCGACGAATTCACCCAGGCGCTGGTCGCCTTGAACATCGCCCGCGAGTGCGGCATCGACCGCGTCGTCTACCTGTCGGTGATCCACGCCGACCGCTTCGTGAATGTGCCGCATTTCGCGGTGAAGTCCGCTGCAGAGCGTATGATCGAGCAGATGGGCTTCAGCGCCACGGTCTTGCGCCCGGCCTACTTCATCGACAACGACCTGATGGTCAAGGACGTCATCCTGAACCACGGTGTCTATCCGATGCCGATCGGCGTCAAGGGCGTGGCCATGGTCGACATCCGCGACATCGCCGAGGTCGCCGCGATCGAACTGGTCCGCCGCGCGCAGTCCCCTGGCAAATTGCCGAACGAGACCATCAACCTGGTTGGCCCCGACACCCTGACCGGCGCGGACCTGGCCGCGATCTGGTCGGACGCCCTGGGCTGCCCGGTCGTCTATGGCGGCGATGACCCGAGCGGGTTCGAACAGAACCTGGCAGGGTTCATGCCCCGGTGGATGGCCTATGAGATGCGCCTGATGGCCGAACGCTATGTCAGCGACGGCATGATCCCCGAGACCGGTGACGTCGAACGCCTGACCAGACTGCTGGGCCGTCCACTGCACACCTACACGGATTTCGCGCGCGGGGTCGCCGTCGACACCGAGCGGAGTTGATCCGGCCAGCGCTGTTCCGCTGAAAGGGGAAGACGAGGCGAAGCGCAACGGGGTTTAGCCGTTCTCAGGCTCGGGCAGGTCCGCGTACCACCACCACGGTGCTGAGGGCCGCCCGATTTCCCTCGCCACCACCTTTGGTTCTCAGGGCGCGTAAGCGCCAGCACATGGAGGGCGCCTCCATATGCCAGCAGCAGACCAGCACATGGAGGGCGCCTCCATATGCCAGCAGCAGACCCGTGCTGCCGGAATTCCATCCTCCTCTGCGCTATATGACCATCTATATGGTCAGGAGCATGAAATGGACACGGTAAACCTCGCGGACGCCAAGGCCCACCTGAACGAACTCGTGGACCGCGTCGAGGCGGGGGCCTCCATCGACATCACCCGGCGCGGCAAGCCGGTCGCGCATCTGACGGCCGCGGCCAAGCCGCGCAAGCCGGTAGACGCCGGCGACCTGGTCCGGTCGATGCGGGACGGCGACCGCTACTGATGCTCTACCTCGACACCTCGCTGATCGTCGCGGCCCTTTCAAACGAAGCCATGACGCCCCGCATCCAGGGGTGGCTCGCGGACCAGGACCCGGCGCTGCTCGTCATCAGCGACTGGACCGGCACCGAGATGTCCTCAGCCCTGTCCATCAAGCTGCGGACCGGGCAGATCGACTTGGCACAGCGCGCAACGGCGCTGGCCATGTTCAATCGGCTCGTCGCGGAGAGCTTCCCCGAGCTGTCCGTTTCAGAAATCATGAAGACCTGGAGTTTTCCGCCACCTGGATAATCTTTCCCCTCCGTTACATCAGCTTTCTAAACGTGTTTTAACATCAAAAACTGGGCTGTATTATCTTCGAATAATGGAGTTTTATGTAGAATCAAAAAAAGAGACGACGAATTACCATCCATAAAATGCTCCATCTCATTGAAATATTTATATATATTTCGATAAGACAGACAATAAGTGAATCAGCATTAAAACGGCGCAAACAATTGAAATATCAAAATATTATACGATAACACAGATATCGCATAAGCAGCCGGTGGATCCAGCCGCTTGTCCGCGACCGAAGGACTTTATCCATCCAACTCGTGTGTTTTATGTACAGCCAGGGAGCCGATCACCCACACACCTTAAAACGTGTTTATGTACTGATATACAATGATATTCATCGTTTTGAGGTCGATACAATCATGTGTGGATTTTTACGAGAATTTTAATAATTTCGAACAGATGACAACACAATGGTCCCGATGCCGGCACCTAGCCATCAGGCGTTCTCGGCAGACCGGCCTCACCACAAGAGGCCCGTATAATTCTTAGTAATATCATACACGTAAGCCGCTTTTAGGCGGGCCCACGTCAGCGTTTTATGTATTCGATGGTCAATGCTGAGACCGACCCGACTTGGAATCGGGCGTAGAATGAACAACTAAGGTCCCTCCCGGCTCCGACCAACCAACCTTTACCTTCCTTCCTTTCAACCCCATCTTCGGGCGAACAAAAAGAATTCGAGCGGCTCCGCTCTTATAACCGAGTGCGTGAGCAATAATATTTCGAGAAAATCCAATGCGTCCAAGATCGCATGCGAAAGCATGTCGAAATGATGTAGGACATATTGCCTTCTTTAATCCAATATCCGTACCAATATTACTAACTGCGCGGGCGAGTTCTGATGTACGCCACAATTCTACTCCACCAAGGTCAATTCGCGAATGATCATCTTTCAGTTTCACGGCAAGACCATAGAAGGGATCCTCCACAGCGATGCTAATGTCTCGTGCTAATTCTTTACCCTTCTTCGAATAGTCGAAGAGAAATTTGATTGCGCCTGTCGAATATTCAACACAAACACCGCGCCGAACGTCATCTGGAGAGCATCCGGTGAGAAACAGAACGGAAGCAGCAGCCCAATATCTTCCGTTACCCTTAAAAAGATACTGGTATATCCTATCTCTTTCACTCGCACTCAACAATTGACGTGGACTGATGTTAGAATTACTTTTATTTATGGTAAATTTTATCACAAGCAAGGCCTCAAACCATTTGAGGAGCCTATCTAATTTATCAAGAATAGTGGAGAAGTTTTCAACATCTTGTCCACTTGCAATTGAAAATTGACGATCGCGCAAATCATTTGCAATTCCCCAAAACAATTGCAAAACCATGTGCAGGATAGCCGAACGAATAGACCGCAGGCTTCCATTGGATTTGACATCATCGCTCATCACCTTTAACAATACATTATCCACAGATGATCCATAATACTCTGAAGGACGGAAGTCATCTAGATTCATAATTTTTGGAATAACATTATTTATTATCGATTGATATTGGGCAATCGTCCTTTTAGTGAGATTTTCTTTGTGTTTCCATTTTTCTTGGAGCAGGGAAAATCGCCCCACTATAATGGCGTACCGTCTCATTGCCTCATTGATGTCGCCCGCCAACGCATCGGTATCCATGTTCCCCTCTCCAAGCAGTTCACATACGCCGCATATGGATGGAACCTAGGAACATGGACAGCCCTGAATTTGGTCTGCTGTTCACTGATCGCCGGCGCTCAAGGCGTGCCACCCAACGACATATCGTGAGAAGCAGCCACTTCACCACCAAGGTGGTCGGCATTGAAATTTCCACCCTGGGCAACCCACCAAGACGATGGATCGGCGGGCGGGTGAAGCAAGCTACCAGCACCACGTCCGCCTATTCCACCCTGACCGTCCCCGGCGCGTTACACCCTCGCCACCAAGGCTGTCATTGAACCACCACCCACCCGTCGCCACCCTTGCTGAACCGCATCTCCGTTGTCCCGTCCAGGTTCATCATCGGTCCGCTGCACTTAATCGTCACGGTGCAGTTATATATGGAACTGCCGTCCGTCTTGCCGCAGCTCACCTTCTCGAACTTCTCCAATACGGCTTTGAAGCCGGCAACGCCTCGTTCCGCTGCCATTTTGTTCGCCTTGTCGAACTGCGCCTGCAGTGCATCGCGCATCTCACCTTCGCTTGGTTCGCCACCGCACGCAGCCAAGGCCAGCAGCGGGACCAATGCCAGAACTCGACCGTACTTCATCATATTTTTCATGTCGTCACCTTCTCTTTGATGTCGGTTCTAAGTAGAAACCATCCATGCGGACGCTCTGGCCGACACCAGTCATCCGCTTACAATCGGCCGAAGTTTTCCGGCTCGCCCTGAAGTGGAACTAAGCGGTGCCGAGAGGGCCGGCCCCCCTTCGCTCATCCTGCTTGTATGGAGGCCAAGTACTGCCGGCACGCCTCGTTTACATTCCGTACCCGCCTACCGAAAACCCAGGCCATCACCGCGCCGGTCAACGCCATGGGCAGGCCAATCACGGCACCCAGAACGGTGAGGCTGAGCAGGATGCCAAGCGCCAGTGCCCAGTAGCCGGCTCGCTTCATTTTGGTCGCGGCCTCGGACATCTGTACACGCAGGGCCTCAATCCGAGCCGCGTCGGTGCCGGCTTCCAGCACGAGCGCAGACCGGATGGCCTCGATACTGCCAAGGGCGACAGCCGTCGCGGCGGAATCCTTCATGTTGTTCTCCTCTGGATGGCGCCGACGGGACGCTGCATCCCGCCGGCAGTCTGTTTGTTGAAAGGGAATGGCGAAGACCAGCGTTTGTCGGTCAGCCGAAATAGGTCCAATCGATGTCGAGGTCGCCGGTCGCGATGAGGAGTCGCCCTTCGACCTGGCCGCGCTCAAGATAATGGGCCAGCGGGTTCACTTCGGCGGTTTTCAGGTCCTGGTATTGGTCCAGGTAGGCGGACACGTCGAAATAGGCCGAGGGATCGCGCCCTTCTCTCCAGCCGAAGCTCATGAAGTGCGTCCAGGGATCGACACCCGCCGCCTTGATGTCCGGGTTGTGGCCCAGGTAGTAGGCGGCGTCGAACAACGGGTTTGCCACCCTCCCCTCGGCCTTGCCGAAAGTGAGGAAGTGTTCGTAGCCAGTGGCGAACGTGCCGGCCTTCACGGCGGCGGCGATGTCCGGGTTGACCGCCAGATAGAAGGTCTCATCGTAGAAAGGGTTCGCCGCCAAATCGATGGCGGCGCGTCCTTCAGCCTGGCCCCACTTCGTCCAATGGTCCATGCCGCTGGTGAGCACCCCGGCCGCAACGGCCGATGCCACGTCGGGATTGCGGGACAGGTAGAAGCCCTCGTCGAAGGTCCCGATGCGGTTGAAGCTCACAGGCACGTTCAGGAGCAACTTGTTGCCGGTGAACGCGAGGAACTCCACGCCGGTGTAGACGTCGGCGATGCCCTGCCCCGTCACAACCGTGCCGGCGGCGTTGGTGGAAATGGTGAAGGCCGAACGAGTGCCGCCGACCCCGGCCACGTCGATCCCCGCGCCGCCATCGACGACATTGCTTCCGGAACCGGCCACCACCCAGTCATTGCCGGTACCCAGGAACAGGTGGTCGTCGCCGGCCCCGCCCCAGATGCTGTCGTTGCCCGCCCCGCCCGAGATCTCGTTGGCCACCGAATTGCCGTTGATCCGGTCGTTGCCCGACCCAACCTTGACGTTCTCGATGGTCCCGACGATGCCCAGGTTGTTCTCGCCGGTATAGAGCTGCGCGGCGTTCTGGGCGCTCTGGTAAATGGTGGCGGTGTTGACCAGCTTTTCGGCGACGGTCACCCGCAGGTTGATGCTCGACAGGCTGTTCGGGGTCAGGTCGATGGACGAACGCATGGTCGAGGCGGACAGGTCGATCGTGTCGGTGCCGCCCGCGTCATAAAGTGTCGTGCGGAAAGCCGTATCCTGGGCCCAGGTGTAGGTGTTGTTGCCGGCGTTGGTCGCGGTGTTGGCGCCGTAGAGATGCTGGATGGCCAGCACGTCAAGGATCTTCAGGTTGCTGTCGTCGATCTGCAATGCGGTGCCGGCGGCGTTCCAGCCGTAGGTGTTCTTGCCCACGTCGGCGTAAGACATGATGCTCAATGTCTTGACCTGATAGTCGGCGGCCAGCGAGATGTCGTTGCCGAAGGTATGGGAAAGCCCCATCCCATGTCCGATTTCGTGCAGGACGACATGGGCGATGGCGTTGTACTCGGCCGTGGTCACCGTGCCGTCGGCCTGCATGCGGTTCAGCCAGGTATTGTCGATGCGGATATCGCCGGCGTAGGGGGTGTAGGTAATGGATGACACCTTGCCGGCGGCGTCCTGGGTGTAGGAAACGGAACCGGGGTAGCCCCCCAGGCCGACGGCGGGGGCTTCGGCTTCGGAGAAGGTATCCGTGCCGAAGGACAGGGTCTTGCCGGTATTCGTGGTCGTCTCGGTGAAGGTGACGTTGGCCACGGCGGCCCATTTCGCCAGCTGCTCGACGACGATCTGCTTCTCGACGGCGTTCATCGGCCGGAAGCCGCTGATACCGACGAAGCCGCCGACGCCGGCGGCCTGGGCAAAGTTATAGTTGAGCGCAACGCCCGTGCCGACGCCGACGGTCGAGTTCAGCGCCTCCAGATAGGTTAAGCCTTTGCCAGCTGATGCGTCGAAGTTCCAGCGAGCGGCGCCGGCTGCGAAGTTGCCGGCACTGTCGAGGTCGCTGCGATAGGCCAGCAGGGCCCGCAGGTCGACGGTGGACAGGTCGTAGGCGGAAACGCCGGGGATTGTCGTCGTCAGGGCGGTCGCGGCCTGGGGTTCATCGTCGGACTTGACCCGCCCGGCGCAGCAGGGGCAGCCGACGGCATGGAGTTCCAACGGCACGATGTACGTGTCGGGCATCTTGTCTCCTCGTGTTGACAAGCGCACCCGTCCCGTTCCGGCTGGCGCCGGGCGGCTGAGAACGCGAGCACGAGGTCACGCGCCCCAACGGTTTTCCCGTGAGGGTCTTGTATGCCGAAGGGCCACCCGACAGAGCGGGATAACCTCGTGTTCGCGCAGGATGCGCACCATCGTCGGGTTCTCAGGCCTTCAGACAGCGGAGCTATTATGCCATGGCCGAGTTCAATTATGGAACAGGTTTCCACATGGGGCAGGCAAGCTACCAGAGCCCAGAGGTCGCGCTCGCCATACACGCAGAAATGCCTGATCGGTCAATATACGGGCATTTACCGCCCAGCTGACGGTGAACGCCAGCAAGCCATAGTGCGCTGAATATGTTCCAGAGCTTGCAAGGCATCACAGCGTCACGGCCCACACCATCTGGAACTGCGCATGTGACCGAAGGTTCCGATCATCATCCCTATTTGATGCGATCGCAGAGTTCCCGAAGCTTCTCTGCGATAGATGCGGGAATCGGCACTTCGCCGTTCTCATACCGGGAAATTTGTCGAAGTCGTTTGCCTAGATCTAAAGCCAGATCTTCCTGCGTACGCCCTAACTGGCGGCGGAGTTCACGGAACTCCTCCTTCGGCATCGCACCATCGACCTTCAAAGACAGTATCTCATGGGCCCTGCGCACACGCGTTTCGACAGCCTCGCTAAGACCTTGTTCTAAAAGGACTTCCTTAAGCAGCTGGCTCGCCTCTGAAATGCCATCCCAGTTCGGCCGCGCCATCTGCTTTTCCCCGTCGAATTCTAGAACGCCGCACCATATCCAAATTTCGCACAATCACAACAGCGAAGCCTTGACAAGAAAAATGACGCGTCTTATTTATGGCGTGTCATCAACACACCGAGGTTTCGATCATGCTTTTCCACCAACCACCTGTAGCTCTACCCAGACCGGTGACCGACCTCATGGCGCGGACGATCAAGCGCCTCCGCCATCTGCCTGTGCACCCGGATCCCATCGTACCGTCGAAATATCTGCGCCCATATGGGGTCATCATGTCTGCGGTACGCAGCGACGGGCAGCTCTTGGAGACGGCAGTGAGCGAAGCCCTGAAGGCATCGCCGCGCCTGATCGTCCTTCGCACGCCAGCCATTTACATTCCGGCGGAGGTTGACCAGTTCGTCAACAGTGCGGCGGGTAAGGCGGCGATCCTGCAATCCGATCTGCATTACGAGCACGGTAAAGGCCGCAAGGTCACTCCCGACATCGTCGTTGTGGATCAGGATCGGGAAGCCATCGACATCCTCGAGTTAAAACGCGGTATGGCCAAAACCGACGCTGGAAAGACCCGCCAAACCGAGCGAGACCTGCGTTGTCAGAGGCTCGTGGCAAAGAGCTTCGCCAAGGAGACGCTGAATATCGACGTCACGACGACGACCGCCTGCGTATGCGCCATTCACGGATTTTCGGCGGTGTCCCCAGACCTCCAGGTCAGCCTGGGCGAACTGGAGGTACGGTACGGCGTCGATCTGCAGAGCGTCGTCGAACGTACCTACAAGGAATTCGGTCGCCAGCTGAGCGAATTGCTGTCCGAACAAGCACTTGAAGATGATCTGCCGAATCTTATGGCGAGCTTCGAACTCATCGAGCCTGCTTCCGTCTCCGTATACTGATCGTCCCCAGTTTCATCTCATCCTGTCGTGAACCCTTTACCGAGTTCTGCATCACATCGCTGGCCGCCGTGATCGTCCTGAAAACCCAGAAAGGGAAGGGATTTGATCACCCTGAGCGCCGCCTTGCGTCACATCCAGGAACTCGGTCGCCTGCACCTACTGTTGTGCACGCCTTCTGATCCGTGACCTTCACCCTCACGGCCCCCTTCTCCGCATAGAGCAGTTGCCGCCGCCTCTGGGAGCCGGCCACTGCCTTCGCCATGCCTGCATCATCAGGCGTGCGCCCCTATGCCCATCCGCACCGCCCGCCGACCATCCGTCGACGGGAACACCCACCCTTTGCCTGTTAAGAGGCCAACCATGACCGATGCCGCCACCGATGTGCCGCTCACCCTGGCCGTCGCCGCCAAACGATACAACGCTCAGGTCGCCGCTTCCCTCGAGATGGAGCAGGCCCCACGCCCTTCTCCGACGGTTACGACCGGTGACTGCGCCACCGCATGGGCGATGCTCGATCGCTGCCTCGCCGCATCACCACAGATCGCCGATGCGCTGGACAAGGGCGGCTGCCTCGTCGTCGTCGAAGTGCCTGGACCGGACTGGATTCGCCCTGTTCGCGAAACGTTGAAGCTCTACCTTTCCGGCCCCACGGAAATGGATGATGCGCAGTTCAAGACAATGATGGAGACCTTGGCTCTCCCTGATGATGAAGAAACTCCGTTTTCGGAAGAACCCGAGGAACCTGTTCGACCTGAGTGGGCATGGTTCAGCGAGTTAGGGGAAAAGGACAGGCACTGGGCTCCGCACGACATTGACTCCATGACCACGGCATTGGGCAATGGCAAGGGCGTCATCATGCTGGCCTCCCGGCTGGATCGCATGCCGGCATCCGTCAGACATGCCGCGGATCACCATCTGACCCTTCCGACGCTGGACGGCGCCGCAATGACGGTGGCCGCACACGTGCTGACGGGTCACCATCCCTCCATCACCATCGACGATCGCCTCTGCGGCTACCTCAACCCCGATATCCTCCGGTTGTCACGGCGGCTGGGAGAAGACGGCGATGCCTGGATTCAGCGTCTCCGGTCTTTCGCGAACCTGGCATCGCAAGCCATCCCGTATGCTGGTCCCAAGCTGGCCGACCTGCACGGAATGGATGATGCAAAGAAGTGGGGTCTCAACCTGCTCGAAGATCTCAAGGAATACAGGGCGGGACGCTTGCCCTGGCAGGACGTCGATCGTGGTTGTTTGCTGGTCGGGCCCACTGGCACGGGCAAGACCTCCTTCGCCCGGATTCTGGCTGGCACCACTGGGCTGCCGCTGGTCACCGGATCGCATTCAGAATGGCAGGCCGCAGGGCATCTCGGCCACATGCTGGCGGCGATGCGCAGCACGTTCAACCGAGCGCGGATTGAAGCGCCCTGCATCCTGTTCCTCGATGAGGTCGATGCGTTCCCGGATCGGCAATCCCTGCGGAACAACCAAAGGGACTATAGTCTCCAGGTCGTCAACGCCCTGCTCGAGGCGACCGACGGAACCCTTGCCAGGGAAGGGGTCGTGCTGCTGGCGGCAGCCAACAGCCTTGCGGTCGACCCGGCCCTGGTAAGGCCTGGGCGGCTCGATCGGGTGATCATGGTGTCCCTGCCCGACGATCAAGCATTGGCCGGAATCTTGCGCCAGCACCTCGGTCCTGACCATCTCCCCGGTGTTGACCTCCTTCCCTATGTGGCGGGCATGGTCGCATCCGGTGCCGAAGCCGAACTGTGGGCGCGTGATGCCAAGCGTAAGGCCCGTCGCGCCGGGCGGCCGATGACGCCCGAGGACTTGGTGGCGGATATCCCACGGCCTGAAGCCGTGTCCCCCGATCTGCATTTCAGGGTCGCTGTTCATGAGGCTGGTCATGCAATCGCCGCCGCCATCGAGATGCCGGGCAAGGTCCAGATCGTCAAGGTTCAGGGCGACCATGCCGGTGTTCGGTTCGAACTGGGCCAGTTCGACACTGCGGCCCACGCCCGTTCTCATATCCGCATTCTGTTGGCGGGGCGTGCGGCAGAGGAGTTGTGCTTGGGAGCCGCAGGTTTCGGGTCGGGTGGCCCGGTGAACAGCGATCTCGCGCGGGCCACCAGCCTTGCAGCCTCCATGTTGGCGGGCCACGGGTTTGGTGACCGACTGCTGTGGCTTGGCAACGCCGCGCCTGAGAATGCCGCTTCGTTCCTGTCTGCTCACCCCTCCTTGGCCGACCAAGTCAGCCGCATGCTGACCGAGGAGCATGAACGGGTGATGGCGCTTCTTCGACCGCGCCAGCAGGCCATCGACAAGGTGGCCTGCATCCTGCTCGAGCGTGGCAGCATGTCGGGTCACGAACTGGAAGTGCTTGTCGCGGCCATCCCCACCAGCACTGAGCTGGCACTTTGACCCAGGGCTATCCATGGGGGGCTCGTTCGCCCCCATGGATGGATACCTTCACCATATCATTGGTGATGACAGGAACGGGGCTTCCATATGGGTCGGTGGCCGGCTACCGCCAAGTGGCGACGTTCGGATGGAGGTTCCGGGCCCCTGACGCACCTTATTCAAATAGGGACGGCATAGATGGTTGGATCTCGGCACCACGCCAAGCCCCAACCAGACATGCGCATGACGCATATGTAAGCCGCGTTTCTTGATGGTCAGATGAAGGGTGGGCCAAGTCTGGGTGCTGGAGCATATCGCCGGGGAATGGGACGCGCTGTGCGTCCTTCACGGCCCAGAGTGCTAAGCACATGATCCATCTCCGCCTTGTCATTCCGCCCGCCAACGATGGCAACACAAAGCCGCTCAATGCCCATGCCGATACGCTTGATCCTGCGGTACTCGTGGTGGCCGCTGCTCTCGGTCGCAAGATCGCTCGGGACCTGATCGCCGCGACGACCGCGAACGACAAGCGCCCCCACCCTGACGAAGCGTGATAGCCTTCTGTTCAGGAAGGTTGCTCCCCCATCCCCGTAAAGTCGGTGACTCATGAGCCTCCGCACCGCTATTTATGCCCGCTATTCGTCCGACCAGCAGAGCGCCTCCTCTATTCAGGACCAGTTCCGCATCTGCCGCGAACAAGCCGCCCGCGATGGCTGGCAAGTGATCGGCACCTATCAGGACGCCGCCATCAGCGGCGCTTCCCTGACCTTGCGCCCCGGCATCCAGGCACTGGTCCAGGACGCACAAGCCCGCAAGATCGACATCGTTCTGGCCGAGGCCCTGGACCGCTTAAGCCGGGACCAGGCCGATACCGCCATCCTGCATCGGCAGCTCCAGTTCGCCGGCGTCAAGATCATCACCCTTGCGGAAGGCGAGATCAGCGAGTTACACGTGGGCTTGAAGGGCACCATGAATGCCTTGTTCCTCAAGGACCTCGCGGCCAAGACCCATAGAGGGCTTCGTGGCCGTGTCGAAAAGGGCAAGGCCGGTGGCGGCCTGTGCTTCGGCTATGATGTCATCAAGGAACTCGGGCCCGACGGCGAACCTGTCCGCGGCGGAAGGCGTATCAATGAGGCCGAAGCAGCAACCGTCAGGCGGATCTTTCAGGAATTCGCGCAGGGCATCAGCCCCCGAACCATCGCGGCCAACCTGAACAAGGATGGCGTCCCCGGCCCCAATGGCAAGCAGTGGGGTGACACGACAATCCGTGGGCATGCGATCAGGGGAACAGGCACACTAAACAATGAGCTCTACGCCGGCGTGCTGGTTTGGAACAAGCTCCGCTATATCAAGGACCCGGCGACCGGCAAGCGTGTCCCCCGCCTGAACCCAGAAAGCGCCTGGATCAGGACGGAGGTGCCGGAACTGAGGATCGTCGATGATGAACTCTGGCAGGCAGTGCGTCAGCGCCAGCAGGCGCTGGCCATTCAGTACGAGCCGGCCATCAAAGCCAGCCGGGAGGCGCACGCCAACCGGCTGAACGACCGGCACCGGCCCAGCTTCCTGTTGTCCGGCCTGCTCAAATGCGCCTGCTGCGGGGACAATTACGGAATCATCACCTATGATCGTTATGGCTGCCTCAACCGCTACCGGCGCGGCACCTGCGAGAACAGCCACACCGTCAAGCGCCAGGAGATCGAAGCCCGTGTGCTGAACGGGCTGCGCCACAATCTGGTCTCCCCAGAAGCCGTCGAGACGGCTATTCGGAATGGGGTTGAACTGGTCAACCGCTCCAACCGTGAACTGCGCGCCCGGCAAATGGATGACCGGCAGGCCCTGGCCAAGGTGCAACGCGGCATCGACGCCATCACGGCGGCCGTCGAGGACGGGCTTTACCAGCCGTCCATGAAGGCCCGGCTGGCAGACCTGGAACAGCAGAAGACCCAGCTTGCAGCCCGGCTGTCGGAAGCGCCAGCCGTCATGCCCGACATCCACCCCAACGTCGCCGGCCTCTACGCCAGGATGATCGAGCGCCTGACAATGGCACTAGAGGATGCCACCACGCGGAACGAGGCCATGGAAGCGATCCGGTCGCTGATCGACAAGGTAGTGATCACGCCTGGCGCTCGTCGCGGCGAGGTACAGGCCGAACTTCACGGCAAGTTGGCTGAGATCCTGAACGCAACAACCCGTCCAGCCGGGGCTGGACGGGTTGTTATAACGTCAGTGGT
>NZ_JBLTXA010000058.1:0-15880 GCF_048066175.1 Niveispirillum fermenti
ACGGATGCGGGGTGGATGCCCCCGCTGAAGAAGATCCTCATCTATGCGGGAGGTGCCCGCAGCTCTATGCCTGAGTTGCGCGCAGCCGTCCGCTGGTCAAGGGGCCGTCAGCATGATATGAAACCGTTCATCGGTCGGCAGTTCACCCAGGCGTCGCCAGCCCGTCCATCGGGCCGCTAAACCTGCCTTGAGACGCAATCCCGTCCCAAACCCGTTTCGACCCGTCACCCAGGCGTGCCGCGTCGGCAAGATGGCGACCACCGACGGTTCCCGATGGATAAAGGCGCGCAGATGGTGGATTCCCATGTCGAAGCAACATCTTTCCTTCCAGGTGACCGATATTGGTGCCCTGGCCAAATCGTTGAAATCCCAGATCGGTGTCCATGAGGGGCCGCTGGGTCATGTCCATCTGCTGAACATGCTTGCCCGCGGGGCCGGTTACCGGAATTTCCAGCATTACCGGACCCAGGCCGTAGCGCTGGAACGGCTGGAACAGCCCCCATCCCCTGTGGCCCCCGGTCCGGAGGTGGATCTGGGGCGCATCAGGCGGCTGCTGCGCCATTTCGATGAACAGGGGCGGCTGGTCCGCTGGCCCAACAAGTTCAACGAGCAGGCCACCTGCCTGTGGGTGATCTGGTCGCGGCTGCCGGCGCGGACCAGCTTCACCGAGCGCGGCATCAGCAAAGCCATCCAGGCAGAACACCTGTTCGGCGATTTCGCGCTGCTGCGCCGCGAATTGGTCGAACAGGGGCTGGTCAGCCGCACCCCCGATTGCCGCGATTATCGCCGCATCGAGCGGGCACCCCCTGCCGATGCCCGGACCCTGATCCACTATCTGGCGCCAAGGCTGCATCCGCGCACGCCGGCAGCGGCCTGACCCGCCAGGTCTGCACCAGGTCCGCAGAGGAGAGCCGATTTCCCCGTCGCCGGAAGCACCGGCGGCGGGGATGCCTTGTCCGGCCCCGATGGCACTGTCATGCTCCCCCCGCATAACATTGGAGGAGCAGCCGGTCATGATCCTGTCGACCCTGGACACACCGCCGGGATACCGCATCATCCGGCACCTGGGGCTCGTCCAGGGCAGCAGCGTGCGGTCCAAGCATCTGGGACGCGACATCGCGGCGGCCATGAAGGAACTGATCGGCGGGGAACTGCGCGGCTACACCGAGCTGCTGAACGAGGCGAGGGAAGAGGCGACCGCCCGCATGCGGGCGGCGGCCGCCGGAATGGGGGCCAATGCCATCCTGTCCATCCGGTTCGGCAGCGCCAGCATCGGCAGCGGGGCCGCGGAGATCCTGGCCTATGGCACAGCCGTGGAACTGGAGATGCTGACCGATGGAGCCGCCTGATGCCCGATCAGCCGCCTGACCGGCCGCCGACTGGCATGGAATGGCTGGAATGGCTGGAAACGGCCGGCCGGTTCTTTGATGAATGGTGGCTGGCCGGCGTGGCCCTGGCCTTGCTGTTCAACGTGAGTTGGTTTTCCACCAGTTTCTGGCTGGAACGACGCCACCACCGGCGCCTGACGGAGATAGCGACGCCGACGGCCGGCATCCTGCTTCTGTCGGGACGGCCCCCGGCCGGTGCCGGCAACCCCATCCTTCTGCAGGCAATCATGGTTCTGGCATCGCCCCCGCTGGGCCGGCTGAGCGTCCTGCTGCGCCGCATGATCGGCGGCCCCATCGTGACGAGGCAGCGCGATGTCGAGCGCGCCCGGCGAGAGACACTGCTGCGTCTGCGCCGGGCGGCGGTGGACCGGGGCGCCGATATCCTGGCCGGGCTGGAATATGTCCATATCGAGATGGGGTCCGGCCGCACGGCCGTGCTGGCCACGGCCACGGGCTTCACCAGCCGGCGGCCCTCCCCCTCCTTCCCCACAGAGGCGATTGGCGCCGTTCCGCCCCGTCCCTTGCGCGAATTGCTGCTGATCATCGCCATACTGGTCGGCCTGGCCCTGATGGCCGATGCGGCCGACCGCTTCCTTGGCCTGGGGATGAGTGCCGTATGGGACCCGCATCGCCGGTGGAACGGACAGGGCATGGACTGATACTATTTGCGGTGATCAGACCCAATTGGTTCTGATGATCCCCTTCAATCGCCGGCGCCACCATTCGTTGGCGCGGGCGACGCCGCACGAACGGCGCGGCGGCGGTCGCCGCCGGACCAGCTTGCGATGAGTTGATTTCATCGCAAGCTGGTATGACAAGGGGGTAAGGGCAAGGGAGCGGGGGCAAGGGAGCGGGGGCAAGTTGCGCAAAGCGGGATGGACGCGCCCGCGCCTGCGGTCTATCAAGACGCCTACCCCGCGTTGCAACCGGTGGAGCCCCGCCCTGTCCGCCCTTCCCGCGCAAGAACGCCGTGTCGCCTGGTTGATGACGGCCGTGCAGTTCGTCAGCGTGCTGTCCTTCATGGTGGTCATGCCGCTGGGGCCGGACTATGCGCTGGACCTGGGCATCGACGCATCCCGGGTCGGGTGGGTCCTGGCCTCCTATACGATATCATCGGCCGTGATCGGGCTGATGGCGGCCACGGTGCTGGACCGGTTCGACCGGCGCCCGGCGCTGGGCCTCTGCATGATCGGGCTGGTGCTGTGCAATGTGGCAGCGGCCTTCGCCGTGGATCTGTGGACCCTGATGGCCGCCCGCGCCCTGGCCGGGCTGTTCGGCGGGCCGGCCGGCGCCCTGTCGGTCGCCATCGTGGCCGACAATGTCCCGCCCGAGCGACGGGGCAAGGCCATGGGCATGGTGATGGGCGCATTGTCGATCAGTGCCGTGCTGGGGGTTCCGGTCGCCCTGGAACTGTCACACCTGTTCGGCTGGCGCGTGCCTTTCCTGGCCGTGGCCGGGCTGGGCCTGGTGATCATCGTGGCAGCGGTGCGCCTGTTGGGCCCGCAGCGCCTGCACATGACGGGGCCGCCCATCACCCTGTCGGAGGCCCCGGCCCATCTGTGGCGCATCGCGCGCGGCCCCTTGCCGACGCTGGCCTTCGCACTGTCCTTCATCGCCATCGTGCCCAGCTTCATGCTGATCACGAATATGGCCGTGTTCGTGCAGTTCAACCTGGGCTTCCCGCGCGAACAGCTTGGCATGCTCTACATGGTGGGCGGGGTGCTGAGCTTCTTCGGCATGCGCGCCACCGGCAGCCTGGTGGACCGTTACGGGTCGACGCCGGTGACGACGGGCACGGCGCTGGGCCTGTCGATGCTGATCTGGCTGCTCTATTATGACTGGCAGTGGGCGGCACTGCCCATCATCGCGCTTGTCCCCGGCTTCATGATCTTCAACAGCGCCCGCATGGTGGCGCAAAGTGCCGCCATATCGAAGGTGCCGGCACCGGCCGACCGGGCGGGATTCATGGCGCTGGTGCAATCGGTGACGCAGATTGCCGGCGGTTCCGCCGCCCTGCTGGCCTCCGCCGTGCTGGATACCGGCCCGCAGGGCGAGCTACGGCATATGGAGGTGGTGGCCCTGGTGGCCCTGGGTGTCACGTTGCTGGCCCCGCCGCTGATCTGGGCCCTGGAACGCCGCCTGCCCAAGGATGCCGGTATCAGCCATCGCGTGCGGGCCGCCATGAAAGGGTCCTCGGGCGGTTGATCCCGGCCGTCAGGCGCCGGCCAAGGCGGCCGGCCGGTCCTGTTTCAGCCCGATCCCCGTCAACCCCAGGCGGCGCGCCTGCCCCATCAGCCAGGCGATCATCTCCGCAGCCGGAACCGGGGGATAGCCGTCGGGCCGGATGTTGGAAACACAGTTGCGATCCGCATCCCGCGTCAGGCCCGGCCGCGGCGCGAAGGTGAGGTAGGCGCCGATGCTGTCGGCCGCCGTCAGGCCCGGCCGTTCCCCGATCAGCACCAGCGCCATGGCGGCATTGAGGGTGGCGGCGACATCATCGCCCAGCGCCACCCGCGCCTGCCGCGCCATGACCAGGGGCGCCAGGTCCCAACCCGCCAGATGGCCCAGCAATTCCCCCACCAGCGCCGCGCCGTGATCCTGCAGGGCATGGGCGGACAAGCCATCCGCCAGAACGATCACGGCGTCATAAGAGGTTCTGCCGGTGCCATCCCCCTGGCAGCGCGCCCCGGAAAGCAGCAACCCGTCATCCGGATGCAGACGCCGGCCCAGGTCGAGCCGCTGGAGATAGGTGGCGCGGTCGGGCGCCCGGCTGCGCACCGTCAGAACGGGATGGCCGGCCAGGGCATCGGCCAGGGCATCGGCATCGAAAGGTTGGTGGACCGCATCGCGGGCCAGCGCATGGGCGGCCTGGAATTCCAGCAGCCGGGCCGTGGGCAGCCCGTCGCCCGCCCGGCCCAGCGCGATGCGGGCCGGGGTGAAGCGGCGCAGTCGGGCCCAAGGGTCGAAGTCGAAACCGCCGGCATCCCCATGCTTCATGGCATCACCCCTTCGATGAGCCGCCGGGCCCCGCTGTCATCGGACAGGCTGGGACGGATGCAGCCCCGGCCGTCCATCACGCCCATCCGCCCCAGCCACGCCTCGAACTCCGGTGCGGGACGCAGGCCCAGGGCGGCGCGGACATAATTGGCATCATGAAAGGATGTGCTCTGGTAGGACAGCATCACATCATCCGCCCCCGGCACCCCCATGATGTAGGAACAGCCGGCCACGCCCAGCAGGGTCAGCAGATTGTCCATGTCATCCTGATCGGCCTCGGCATGGTTGGTGTAACAGACATCCACCCCCATCGGCAGGCCCAGCAGCTTGCCGCAGCAATGATCCTCCAGCCCCGCCCGGATGATCTGCTTGCCGTCATAGAGATATTCGGGGCCGATGAAGCCCACGACGCTGTTGACCAGCAACGGGTCGAAGGCCCGCGCCACGCCCTGGGCCCGCACCTCCATCGTCTGCTGGTCGATGCCGTGATGGGCATCGGCGGACAGGGCACTGCCCTGCCCCGTCTCGAAATACATCACATTGCGGCCGATGCTGCCGCGTTCCAGCGCCTGTGCCGCCGCGTGCGCCTCCCGCAGGATCGCCAGGTCGATGCCGAACGACCGGTTTGCCGCCTGCGACCCGGCGATGGACTGGAACACCAGATCGACGGGCCCGCCTTGTTCCATCACCTGCAAAAGGGTGGTGACATGGGCCAGCACGCAGGATTGAACGGGCGCATCGAAACGGTGGCGCAGCTCATCGATCATGGACAGCAGGTCCAGGCAGCGCCCCACCGAATCGGTGGCCGGATTGATGCCAATGATGGCATCACCGCAACCATACATCAAGCCGTCCAGGATGGAGGCGGCGATAGCCTTGGGATCATCGGTCGGATGGTTGGGCTGCAGGCGAACCGACAGGCGGCCCGGCAGGCCGATCGTCGTGCGGAAGGCGGTGACGACCCGGACCTTGCGCGCCACCGCGATCAGGTCCTGATTGCGCATCAGCTTGGACACCGCGGCCACCATCTCCGGCGTCAGGCCGGGTGCGAGCGCGCCCAGTGCCCCCGTCGTGGCCGCGTCGGACAGCAGCCAGTCGCGAAACTGCCCCACCGTCATGGCGCGCACGGGCGCGAAGGCGGCCGCGTCATGGCTGTCCATGATCAGGCGCGTCACCTCGTCCCTTTCATAGGGGATCAGCGGTTCGGACAGGAAGGTTGCCAGCGGCAGGTCGGCCAGCGCAAGGCGCGCCGCCACCCGTTCGGCGTCGCTGCGGGCCGCCACACCGGCCAGATGGTCACCCGACCGGGCCGGCGTGGCGCGGGCCAGCAGGCACGCCAGGTCATCGAAGCGATGGACCGTCCCTGCCAAGGTCGCGCTGTAGGCCATGCCCACCCCCTGCCGTGCCGTGCCGTGCGGGGTGAAAGCGTAGCAGACGCGGTGGTGCTGGCAAGTGCCGGTGGCGCCGCCCGAGGGGGGAAGGGCCGCACGGGCCGGAACAACGATGTCCGGGCGATGCGGCCCTTTCATACTGCTGGCACAATTGATCGACCTTCGGCCTATCGATTGCGCCACAGTCGCCGGTGCCGGCATGCCCCGGCAAGGGCTCGGCGGCACGGGCCGCGCGGCGACCGCCGCCGCCATATCAACGGCCGAATGTTTCGACCGTCGTATTCCCCGGGATCACACGCCGAAGACGCGGCGGAAGATCGTGTCCGCGTGCTTGGTGTGATAGCCAAGGTCGAAGGCATCATCGATGGCCGACGCCGTCAGATGCTTCATCACATCGGCATCGGATTTCAGCATGGTGCGGAAATCCTTGCCCTCCAGCCAGACGGGCATGGCATTGCGCTGCACCGCGCGATAGGCATCCTCCCGGCTCATCCCCGCCTGGGTCAGCGCCAGCAGCACGCGCTGGGAATTGTGCAGGCCACCCAGCATGTCCAGGTTCTTCTGCAAGTTCTCCGGATAGACCACCAGCTTTTCCACCAGACCCGTGGCGCGGACCAGCGCGAAATCCAGGGTGACGGTGGCGTCGGGGCCGATCATGCGTTCCACCGACGAATGCGAGATGTCACGCTCATGCCAAAGCGTGACATTCTCCAGCGCCGGCGTGACATAGCCGCGCACGATGCGCGACAGGCCCGACAGGTTCTCCGACAGAACCGGGTTGCGCTTGTGCGGCATGGCGCTGCTGCCCTTCTGGCCGGGGGAGAAATATTCCTCCGCCTCGCGCACTTCGGAGCGCTGCAGGTGCCGGACCTCGGTGGCCAGATTGTCCAGGCTGGCGGCGATCACGCCCAGGGTCGCAAAGAACATGGCGTGGCGGTCGCGCGGGATCACCTGGGTGGAATGCGGCTCCACCGACAGGCCCAGCTTTTCCGCCACATATTCCTCAACGAACGGATCGATATTGGCAAATGTGCCCACCGCACCGGAAATGGCGCAGGTGGCGATCTCGGCGCGGGCCGCTTCCAGACGCTTGCGATTGCGGGCGAAGGCGGCGTAATGGCCGGCCAGCTTCACGCCGAAGGTGGTCGGCTCGGCATGGATGCCGTGGCTGCGGCCGATGGTGGGCGTATATTTATGTTCAAGCGACCGGCGCTTCAGCGCATCCAGCAGCCGGTCCAGATCGGCCAGCAGCAGGTCGGCGGCCTGGGTCAATTGTACGGCCAGGCAGGTATCCAGCACGTCGGAACTGGTCATGCCCTGATGGACGAAGCGCGCCTCCGGGCCGACATGTTCGGCCAGGTTGGTCAGGAAGGCGATGACATCGTGCTTGGTCTCCCGCTCGATCTCGTCGATGCGGTCGATCTCCCAGGCGCCGCGTTCCCACACGGCCTTGGCAGCCTCGGCCGGGATCACCCCCAGCTTGGCCTGCGCATCGCAGGCATGGGCTTCGATCTCGAACCAGATGCGGAACCGGTTCTCCGGGTCCCAGATGCGGGTCATTTCGGGGCGGGAGTAGCGGGGGATCATGGTCGTCGGCCCTGGCGCTGAAGGGTGGCGGGAAAGGCGGGCGGACCATAAGGGCAAGCGGTCGCGCTGACCAGTGCCGGCCCCGACAGGGTGCCATGCCCGCCGGCCCCGGCCGGGCCATGCCTGATGCCTGTGGCGAAAAAGGCACGCCCCACTTCCCCTGTCAGGCCCTCGCCAAAGGTCGGGGTTACAGTTTCATGAAATTAACCTTCATTCTGGGCCTGTTCCGATGTGCTGGCCAGTATTCGGCGCCGATCCCATCATCGGCGCAGCTATTCGTGCGGCATATCACTACAGGCATTGCTGGATTCTGGTCACATTTCGGGGAAGAACCCGACAGTTTCCCGCTTCTTGGGTGTGACCATGGCCGGCCTGGCCCCCGAACGCAAACGAACGAGTACCCCCGAAGGGGGTCCGCCCATGGGAGGATTGGCTTATGAGAGTTTCGTCCCGGATTGCATCCGCGCTTCTGGCCGGTGCCGCCCTGTTGGCCGTCGGCGCCGCGCCGGCCATGGCCCAGCAGGCGCCGGCCGGCGAGGTGGAGGCATTGCGTGCCCAGGTGCAGGCGCTGATGGCGCGGATCGAAAAGCTGGAGCGGGCGCCCAGCACCCCCGCCGGCCCGCCGGCCGGCAAGGACGCGCCGATGGTCGCCGCCGATGCCTATAAGGCGCCGCAGATCGTGCAGTCGGGGAACAACAAGTACAAGCTGACCCTGACCGGCTGGGTCAACCGCATGGTCACTTATGCCGATGATGGCGTCGACAACGACTTCACCTTCACCGACAATAATGGCGCCTCCTCCCGCTTCCGCCTGACGGGCGCCGCCAAGCTGAACGACGAATGGTCGGCCGGCACCGACCTGGAGCTGGAGGCGATCTCCGCCAATTCCCGCTCCTCCGGCCTTTACACCGACAGCGGCAGCTTCTCCCTCAACGAGCGCAAGATCGAGTTCTACATCGAAAGCACCCGGCTGGGCCGGCTGACGGTGGGCCAGGGCGACACGGCGTCCAACATCGCGTCGGAAGTCGACCTGTCGGGCACCGCGAACCTGGGCGGCTACAGCGATATCGGCGCCACCTTCGGCGGCATCCAGATGCGCAACAAGGCAACGGGCGCCTTCGGCGGCACCATCAACGCCCTGTTCAGCAATCTGGACGGCCTGCACCGCGAGGACCGCGTGCGCTATGACACGCCCACCTTCGGCGGCGGCTTCGTGGGGTCGACCAGCGTGACCGAAGGCGGCGCGATGGATGCCGTGCTGCGCTACAGTGGCAAGATGGGTGGGGCCACGGTGGCCGGCGCGCTGGCCTATTCCAACTCCGACAGCCGCGATCTGGCCGGCTTCGATTTCGGCGACCAGGTGAACGGCTCCATCTCCGTCCGGCTGGAGAACGGGTTCAGTGTGACCGTTGCGGGCGGCACGCGCGACCAGAAGGCCGGCTTCGACACCAATTTCTGGTACGGCAAGCTGGGCTACATGGCCAAGATGAACAGCCTGGGCAATACCGCCTTCTCCATCGATTACTTCACGCAGGACGACCTGGGCGTCCGCGGGTCGGAGGGCGATGCCTATGGCGCCTGGATCGTGCAGGTCATCGACGGACTGGCCACCGACCTTTACGCCGGCGTGCGCAACCATCAATACAAGACGCCCACCACCAATTTCCACGATGTGACCGCCGTCATGACGGGCGCGCGGGTGCGCTTCTGATCCCGGTTTTCCGACCCTGAACCCTCCTTGCCGCTGCCCGGTCGGTCGCGGTTCGGCCCGGTTTCCGCGAAAGGCGCGCGGAAGCCGGGCCTTTTTGTTTCCGCCGCCAGTGGACCGAACCGTTGAAGGTGGGCGTTTATATTGACGGGAGCATGTTTCATGCTATCTCCCCCTGACGGATATCAGGAACGGATCGCGCGATGGATGCGGCGCATGCAAGTATCGAGGGCTGGCAGATTGCCATGGGGGTGCATGCCGCCCTGACGATCCTGGCCCTGTGGCCCGCACGTCAATTGCTGCGCCGTGCCGGCCTGCCGGCCGGCTGGATGGGCTGGCTGGCCCTGCCGCTGTTCGGCTGGGCCGTCTTCGCCACCCTGCTGGCCTTCCGCCCCTGGCCGGCCCTGCCGGCCCGGCCGGAGAAACTGCACCCGCGCGAGCGGCTGAAGCGGGAACGCGCGCGCAAGGCCGCCGCTGCCGCCGGGGAGGGTTGATCCATGCCACGCTTTGGTGACCTGCTGGACATGCTGGCCTTCCTGCCCCACTGGCTGTCGATGCTGATCGTGGTGCTGACCATCACCTGGACCGTCTGCATGGCGGGGCTGGCGCTCGGCAAGACGGGACGCAACCCGCTCTGGGCCCTGGCCGTCTTCGTGTTCTTTCCGCTGCTGACCCTGGGGCTCTGGTATGTGGCGCTGTCCCGCTGGCCGCGGCTCGACCGCAAGCCATGACGGCACGACCACGGCCCGATCATCCCTATCTGGACCATGGCGGCCCCATCGCCTTCGCCCATCGCGGCGGCGGACTGGAAGCGGTGGAGAACAGCGTGGCCGCGTTCGCGCACGCCATCGATCTGGGCTATCGCTATATCGAAACCGATGTGCAACTGACCGCCGACGGGCGGCTGGTCGTCTTCCATGATGGCGAGCTGGACCGGCTGACCGACGGACAGGGCCGCCTGGACCAGTTGCCCTGGTCGGCCGTGTCGCAGGCCCGCATCGGTGGACGGGAACCCATCCCCCTGCTGGACGAGATCCTGGAGCGCTGGCCCGGATTGCGGCTGAACATCGATCCCAAATCCGATGCTGCGGCCGGGGCGCTGGCGGCGGCGTTACGGCATCACGGGGCGCTGGACCGGGTTTGCGTCGGGTCCTTTTCCGGGGCGCGGCTGGCCCGGCTGCGCGCCGAACTGGGTGGTGATCTCTGTTCGTCGGCCGGACCGGGGGAGGTGGCCCGGGTCTGGGCCGCCGGCCATGGCCTGCCCCTGCCCGGCCCCCGGGCGCCGGACTGCCTGCAGGTCCCCGTGCGCTGGCGCGGCGTGCCGCTGGTCACCCCCGGCTTTGTCCGCGCCGCCCATGCGCGCGGGCTTTTCGTACATGTCTGGACGGTGGACGAGGCGGACGAGATGAACCGCCTTCTGGACATGGGCGTGGACGGCCTGATCAGCGACCGCCCCACCCTGCTGCGCCAGGTCATGGCCGGGCGCGGCCTGTCGCTTTGATAGCCGGTTTTGCGGAAATCCGCGGCCGCTACCGCGCCGTCAGGCGGCGGCGAAGGATATGCGGGCCATCGCCCCCCGGCCACCATTCTCATCCATGGAGAAATGGCCCCCGAGTTGCTGGGTCATCAGCCGGACGAGCCGCAGTCCCAGGCTGGACACCGTGGCCGCATCGAAGCCGGGTGGCAGGCCGTTGCCGTCATCGGACACCGACAGTTCGATCCGGCTGTCCGCCGCCTGTCTGGCATCCACCCTGATGGTACCCTGGTGACGGCCGATGAAGGCATGCTCCAGGCTGTTGCTGACCAGTTCGGCCACGATCAGGGCGGCCGGAATGATCTTTTCCGGCGGCAGGGGCAGGGACGGTGCCGTCACCTGGACATCGATGCCGGCCGGTGCGCCTGCCCGAACCACATCCTCCACCAGTTCCGACAGGAACCCGGCGAAATTGCTGTGGGCCATGCCCGGATCGTGCAGGCGCCGCTGGATGCGGCCGATCGTGGCCAACCGGCTGGCGGCATCCGACAGGGCGCGGCGCGCCTTCTCGTCCGTGACATCGGCCTTTTGCAGGGCCAGCAGGGCGGAGACGATCTGGATATTGTTCGACACCCGATGCTGCAATTCGGTGAACAGCAGCGCCCGGTGCGCGGCAAGGTCGGAAGCTTCCTGTTCCGCCCGCTGGGCGCGAGCGCGTTCCAGCCGCACGCGCGTCAGGGAAACGTTCATGACATGGATGACGGCGATGTCGATCACCACGATCAGCACGAAGAACCCCAGCGCCAGCGCGCCGGGCCCGTTCAGGCCGAAACCGTCGGGCGGGATGAAGAGATACCAGGCGGCCAGGGTCGACAGCACGGCAACCAGCACGCCCGGCCACAGACCCGCGAAGAAGGTGGTCAGGATGACGGCAGGAAAGAAGGTGAGGAACGGAAAACCCGGCGGCAGACCCCAATCCGCCCACAAACGCACCATCACGGCCACCGCGAAGGAGGCCAGCGCGAACCCATAGGCGAAGACGGGAGATCGTCTTCCGGTCTCAATCGCCAATAACAGCGCCATGAACCGGGTTTTCTTCCGATAGGGGTGGGACGGGCCGGACGCGGCCCCGCCGAACATGCGGGGCCATTATTAACATATCGTTATAATCATAGGAGCGAACGGCCGTAGCGTCATCCGCTTAAAAGCACCTACGCATCTTTTAGTCCGAATGCCGGTCGGGCGGCAAGTGGCGGCTGGTTTCCTCATGCACGGCCTTGTCATGGCCGCTGCGGTTGGAGAAGAAAGCCAGCGCCATCAGCCCGCCGCCCACGGCCAGCGATCCGATGACGCCCAGCACCAGGGCGATGAAGCCATGCAGGCTGATCCCCGCATCCCCGCCGCCGCCAGCCACATTCCAGGCCCAGATGCCGGCCCCCGCCGCAAGCAGCAGCAGCACCAGCAGGCAGATCAGCATCCATCGGCCACCCCGGCTCATCCCCTCGAACTCCCGCGGTTCATCGCAGTCCATATGGGGTCTGTCACCATCGCCGCCCAGCCCCCCGGCAAAAGCGGGCGCCATGGTCTGGACAGCGCTACCCGCCCCCGATACCTTCCCTGCCCGGTTCAACCTGTAACCGCAACGGATATTTCCCATGAAGAGCGGCGTGAAGAAAGTCGTGCTGGCCTATTCCGGCGGCCTCGACACCTCGGTGATCCTGAAATGGCTGCAGGAGACCTACCGATGCGAGGTGGTGACCTTCACCGCCGACCTGGGCCAGGGCGAGGAGCTGGAGCCCGCGCGCAAGAAGGCCGAACTGCTGGGCGTCGCGCCGGAAAACATCTTCATCGATGACCTGCGGGAAGAATTCGTGCGCGACTTCGTGTTCCCCATGTTCCGGGCGAACACGCTTTACGAGGGCACCTATCTGCTGGGCACCTCCATCGCCCGGCCGCTGATCGCCAAGCGCCAGATCGAGATCGCCCGTCAGGTCGGCGCCGACGCCGTGGCCCATGGCGCCACCGGCAAGGGCAACGATCAGGTCCGGTTCGAACTGGGCTATTACGCGCTGAAGCCCGACGTGACGGTCATCGCGCCCTGGCGCGAATGGGACCTGAACAGCCGCACCCAGCTTCTGGAATTCGCAGAGCGCCACCAGATCCCCATCGCCAAGGACAAGCGCGGCGAGGCCCCCTATTCCACGGACGCCAACATGCTGCACATCAGCTACGAGGGCAAGGCGCTGGAGGACCCGTGGGTGGAGCCGGACGAGGACATGTTCACCCGCACCGTGGCGCCGGAAAAGGCCCCGGACGAGGCCGAGTATGTCGAGATCGAGTATCTGGCGGGTGACCCGGTGGCCGTCAACGGCCAGAAGATGACCCCGGCCACCATCCTGACGGAACTGAACCGCCTGGCCGGCAAGCATGGCATCGGCCGGCTGGATCTGGTGGAGAACCGCTTCGTGGGCATGAAGTCCCGCGGCGTGTACGAGACGCCGGGCGGCACGCTGCTGTCGGTCGCCCATCGCGGGATCGAAAGCATCACCCTGGACCGCGAGGCCATGCACCTGAAGGACGAGGTGATGCCCCGCTATGCCAAGCTGATCTATAACGGTTTCTGGTTCAGCCCGGAGCGCGAGGCCCTGCAGGCCCTGATCGACAAGACGCAGGAGCGCGTGAACGGCGTCGTCCGGCTGAAGCTGTTCAAGGGTTCGGCCCGCGTCGTCGGCCGCAAGAGCCCCAACAGCCTGTACCGCCTGGATTACGTCACGTTCGAGGCCGACAGCGTCTATAACCAGAAGGATGCAGAGGGCTTCATCAAGCTGAACGCCCTGCGCCTGCGCCTGAACAACATCGCCAAGGATCTCTGATCCGGTCCCCGGTATTGCCAGGTCAGTGATGGAACGCCGCCCGGTGCAAGCCGGGCGGCGTTTTGTCTTGTAGGCCCAGTGCGATCTTCGCGGGCGCTCAACGCGCCAACCAATGTTGCGATGAGTTCAACTCACCGCACCTTGGCATTACCCGATTGCCCGGTCCGTTACCCGCCCCGCAGTCTGGCGCCCCGCCCCTGGAAACGGTTCCATCGGTCCATGCGGGCCATAGGGGGCCACCGGTTCCGGTGCCCCGGCGCCGAACGGCACAGGCGATGACGGGAGGACAGGAATGTTGCGGTTGGCCAGGAAATGGAAGCGGATGGCACCGGTCGCCCTGATGGCCGTGGCCCTGCCCGCGATGACGCAGCAGGCGGCACGGGCGGAAACCACCCCGCCGGCCCCGCCCGGCTATGTGATGCCGTCCACCCATGTCTGGGACCTGACGTCCGACCAGGGCGAGGTTTACCGCATCATGGTGTCCTTCCCCGGCACGGAGATGCCGGCCGATGGCTATCCCGTGCTTTACGTGCTGGATGGCAACGCGATGTTCGCCGGCTTCGCCGACGCGCGGCGCATCCAGGAATATTCCGATGCGGGCAAGGGCATCGTGGTGGGGGTCGGCTATCCCACCGACCAGGCCTATGATGTGCGCCGGCTGAACGATTACACCCAGCCGCTGCTGGACCCGCCGCCGTCCAATGTACGCCATCTGGCGCAGTACAAGAGCGGCGGGCGCGACATGTTCCTGGATTTCCTGACAGGCCGGCTGCGCGCGGAAATCGGGAACCGTTACAAGATCAATCCGGAACGCCAGTCCCTGTTCGGGCATTCACTGGGCGGGCTGCTGGCGCTGCACGCGCTTTATACCCGTCCCCAGGCCTTCCATTCCATCGTCGCTGCCAGCCCGTCCTTCGACTGGAACGAACAGGGGATGCTGCCGGACGAACGGACCTTCGCCGCGCGGATGGCCAGCGGCAAGGTCGGCAGGACCAGCCGGCTGCTGGTCGTGGTGGGGGACCGCGACATCGATGACGACCCGGAACCGGCCGCCATCTTCGTCAGGCGGATGGAGCAATTGTCCGTCCATGGGCTGCGCACACGCCTGCTGCGCTATCCGGAGGAAGGGCATATGAGCGTGCCGGCACGATCGGTCACCGACACGCTGCGCTTCGTGTTCGAACTGCGCTGACCGCAACGGGGACGGCGCCGTCGGGGGCCGGTCATTGCAACTCGGCCAGCCTTTCCGCCTCTTCCTGGGCGATCAGCGCGTCGATGACCTCGTCCATCTCGCCGGCCATGAACCTGTCGATCTTGCCGTAAAGCGTCAGGTTGATGCGGTGGTCGGTGATACGCCCTTGCGGGAAATTATAGGTGCGGATGCGTTCGGACCGGTCGCCGGAGCCGACCTGGCTCTTGCGGTCGGCCGCGCGCTCCGCGGCCAGGCGCTGGCGCTCCGCCTCGTACAGCCGGGCGCGCAGCACCTTCAGCGCCTTGGCCTTGTTCTTGTGCTGGCTTTTCTCGTCCTGCTGGCTGACGACGATTCCGGTCGGCAGGTGGGTGATGCGCACCGCGCTGTCGGTGGTGTTCACCGACTGCCCGCCGGGGCCGGATGAACGGAACACATCGATGCGCAGGTCGCGTTCGTCGATATGCACATCGACCTCCTCCGCCTCTGGCAGGACGGCGACCGTCGCGGCGGATGTGTGGATGCGGCCCTGTGTCTCCGTGGTCGGCACGCGCTGCACGCGATGCACGCCCGATTCGAATTTCAGCCGGCGGAACACGCTGCGCCCCGTGATGGTGGCGCTGGCCTCCTTGTACCCGCCGATACCCGTCCCGGAGATCTCCATCACCTCGAAACGCCAGCCCTGGCCGGCGGCATAGCGCTTGTACATCTCGAACAGTTCGGCGGCGAACAGCGCCGCCTCGTCCCCGCCCGTGCCGGCGCGCACTTCCAGGATGGCGTTGCGCTCGTCGGCCTCGTCCTTGGGCAGCAGGGCCAGCAGGATGCGGCGCTCCAGCTCCGGCAGGCGGCGATGGGCCTCGGCCAGTTCCTCCTCGGCAAGGGCGCGCATCTCCCTGTCGTCGCCCCGCGCCATGGCCTCAAGGTCGGCCATGTCGGCATGGGCGCGGCGCATCTGGGCGATGGCGGCGGCAACGGGCTCCAGTTCGGCATATTCCTGGCTGGCCTTGACATAGGCGTCACCGGCCAGCGCGCCCGACGCCAGCCCATCACGTAGTTCCTCGAACCGCATCATCACCTTGGCGAGCGGCTCGCCAAATCTCTGTTCAAAGTCCGACAAGGATGCACCCGTGCGCCACGAAACCCGCCCTGGACTTGTCGATATAGGCGATCGGGGGCCCGGCGGTCACGCGCAATTAAAAATCCCCCGCCCGGCAGGCCGGGCGGGGGTTCAGGCTGGAACTGCCCGATGAAGGTGTTCGGAAGGGTTGGAGTA
>NZ_JBLTXA010000059.1:0-15491 GCF_048066175.1 Niveispirillum fermenti
TTATCCATCTCGGCCAGGAACCGCGTCCATGCCGTCGAAGCATTTCCGCTCGCACGATCCATGGTCAGCGGCATCTGCGCGAAGGCGGCATCCACTTCTTCCGCACCGGCCAGCAACCCCCGAAAAACCTTGTCGGCGGTCAACTGTCCTTCCGATCCCATCTTGCGCAACTGGCCGATGGTCACCCCCAGGTTCCGCGCCAGCAGGTCGGCCAGGGTCGGCATCGTCTCCAGCACCGACCGCAATTCATCACCCTGCAACCGTCCCGATGCCAGGGCCTGCGCCAGCTGCGTCGCCGCGCTGCTGGCTTCCACCCGGCTGGCGCCGGCAACGACCCCCAGCTTGCCGATGATATCAATCAGCTTCACCACCTCCCCCCGGGTCGCGCCGATATCGCGGGCCGCCAGGCTGAAACGCACGAACTGGCCGGCGGCCTCCTCGATGGAGCCGCCGGTCTGTCCCACCGTTTCCAGCAAATCGCGATAGACTTCCTTGGCGGCACCGATGCTGCCGGTTGCCACCTTGAACCGGCCCTCCATCTGAACGGCCTTATCCCCCGCTTGCGCCATGTCCGTCGCGACGTTGCGCAGAATATTCAGCCCGCCCAGGGCCGCGAACAGCCCGGTCACCGCCGCCGTGGCCCGCCCCAGACCGATGGCAAGGCCCTTGCCCGCCCCGTCGGCCTGCTGCTCGGCGCGCTTCTGAAACCGTTCGATTTCCGCCTTGGCGTTAGCCAACTCACCGCGCAGCCCCGCCATGTCGGCCGAAATCTTGATAATCAGGTCCGTAACATCGGTCATCTCAACTCTCCTGACACGTGCCGGCTCATGCGTTATCTTTCCCGTTTTAAGAACAGGAGGATATACATGCGCACGATAGGGTGGATTGTGGCCGCGATCGGCCTTCTGGTGATTGTTTTGGCATGGACAATGGACGTCGCGGCGCCCGGGGGGCACATCGCCAACCTGGACTTGATGAACACAAGACTGATCTATGTGATCACTGGTGGCTTCTTCATGATCGGCGGTCTGATGCTGGTCGGCATTTCAAACCTGACCGGCCCGGCAAAACGACCGGCCGAACTGGATGGCGGAACGACGGCACCCAGTTCGGCCGACAACTCGGGTGTGATGCTGATGATATTCCTGGCGGCGGGGGCAGGCGCCATCGTTCTCGCCGCCCTTTTTACGTAGGAGGGAGGCATGGAACTATTGGCACTGGCCTTCATCGGCGGAGGGGTCGTCGCCATCATCGCTGCCAGCAAGGACAGGAGCCCCTTTCTCTGGTTCCTCTATGGCGCGCTGATTTTCCCGTTTGCCCTGACCCAGATCCTGGTGTCGCGATCCCTGGAACCGGAAAGCACCCCGCCGGAAAGCCCTCCGATGTCCGACATCATCGTGATGCACAAGGGACACAGGCTGGCTATCAACCGGCAGGACGGCACTACTGCCGTGGACGATCTCCGTTTTGCCACCCCGCAAGATGCGCAGGAATATATCGACCGGCAGGCATACTGATAAACGCCGTGCTGTTGGCCGCTTATTTTTTGCCGACAGCGAGGCCGCCCGACGGCGGGGCTGTAATCACGCCCTCGCATCCAGGAACGCCATGATCTCCGCATCCGTCGCCGGCTTCGGCTTTCGCTTGCCCCCGAAGGGATTGGTCAGCGTCGCCCATTCCACCCGTCCGTCAAGCGCCAGCAGGATTTGCGGGATGGGGGTGGCAAGCGCCACCGCCGGCACCCATCCCAGCCACCCCGTGGCCTGCCGGAACAACTCATCGCAATAGGCACCCAGGGTCAGGCGCCGGCCGCCTGCGGGGGGTTTCCCTCCCCGTCCTCGTCGCCATCGCCGCCTTCATCCTCGCCCTCATCGGCCGCCTGGTCCAGCGGCTGGCCGCCATTGGCCAAGATCAGGAGATACTGGTTCAGCGCACCGGTCAGCGTGACCATGCGGGCCTTCCAGACCAGTCTTTCCAGCCGCTTGGCCAGCCGGTCATCGGCGCCGCACCCGTACCGGATGACGGTGACATAGGCGGGGAAATCCATGCCAAGGACGCGCGACATGGCCTGCGTCAGGCCGCCGAATTCCCGGCTGATCGCCTTGATCGCGCCGATGGACGGCACCAGCGACAGCGTTTCGTCGCCCAGCGTGATGGTGATGGTGCCGTCATCCAGCGACGGCAGGGGCTTGTCGGACATCATTCTTCTTTCTGCTTGCGGTTCTTTTCACGGCGGCCGGCCCCCGCGAACGCGGTTCGCGGGGGCCGGCTGTGGGCTTAGCTGCCCGCCAGCTTGGCACCCTTGACCACCTTGGTCGTCAGGGCCAGCGCGGTCTGGCCCGTGATGGCCCCGTTGATCTGGCTGGGGTCCTCCGGCGCCCCCAGGGCCGCGGCGGCGAAATAGCGCCGGGTCGGCTTCGACCCTTCCCCCGGCGGCTTGTCCGGAAACTCGACCTTGAAATGGTAGCGGTTTTGGGTGTCGGCCACCGCGGCGGCCAGGGCCGCCTGTCCGGGCCGGCCCGGCAGCAGGTTATAGGTCAGGTTCAGCGTGCCGGCATTGGCCGTGCCCTTACCCACCTGCTCCACGTCATCGTCATAGGTCGGCGCCCGGACCTCCTGGTAGCTTTCGCCGAAGGCGGACATGGCCGTCAGGCCCTCCACCTTCACCCAATCCTCGTCCTCGAGGGCGTCATACGCCTCCAGGGACAGGGGCACCCCCTCATAGACCGGCCCCACATAGACGGCCGTCTTGAACCCGGTCATGAAACCAGCGCTCATCATACTCTCCTTTGCTGTGGATCAATCCCGCGGCAGGCGCGGCGGGGATAGCGGGGCGGCAAGCCAGTCACGATCGGGCTGGCCGAACAGGCGGGCGGTCCAGCCGCCCATGGACCGGACATGACGGGACAGGGCCGGCGCGGCGTTGCGCCACCCTTCCCGGTAATAAGGACCCCAGGGGGCCAGCGTATGCGGGCCGGCATGATGCGGGCCGTCATCGATGGGCACGCCGGCCAGCACGACGCGCGTAGCCCCCAGGGCAAACGCGACCTCCACGGCATAAAGGCCGGACGTGCCGTGCCAATGGGCCCGTCGCGGCATCACATGCGTCACCCCCGCCTCTTCTGTCGGAGCATAGACCCGCGCCACGGGCGCGGAGCGGCCGGCCAGCCACCCGGCCAGACGGTCGGGATGCAAACTGGCCGCCACGTCCAGCGGGCCGGGCCAGTCCCGGATCTGGTCATTCACGGCGATAACCAGATCCGGGACCACAGGCAGGGACAGCGCCTCTGTCATGACGCCGGCCCCGCACCCGACGACAAGCGCCGTGACCGGCGCCGCCGTCATTCAATTCCGCCGGGCTGGCCCGTCGGGGTCACGGTCCTGACCCGGTACTTCAACAGGGCGGCACCGTTGGTCACGACACCCTGCCCCCCGGCCAGACCGATTTCCGTTTCGGCCAGCATGCTGTCCTGGGCCAGGCCGCCCAGGGACGGGTCCATGTCCATCAGCACTTCCACCGCCGCGGCCAGTCCGTCCAGCATGTCATCCAGCCCGTCATTGGCGGCCACCCGGATATCGATCGCCAGTTCCAGGACACGGTCCAGCGCGTCATAACTTTGCCGGGCAGCCGTCTCCCGCAAGGCATAGACCAGGATCGCCGGCAGCTCATCCTCCCCCAGTTCCCGGACCCGCGACTTCAGGACACGGCCCGGCGGCAACAGGGCCGGGGACACGCCGGCGGCAAGCAAGGACACGACATGGTCTCGCAGCCTGCGGCGGATATGATGCGGCATCACACGGCCTCCAGGACGATGACCATCATGCCGGCAGCATCCGTCTCGGGCGCCGCCGCCGCCCGATAGGTCCGGCCGCGCAGCACGAACCTGTCGGCCAGCCGGTCCAGCCCGGGCAGGCTGGACGCGGGCAGCGAGAGGGTGACGATGGTAGAGGAGGCCCCGGCCACCATGCCGGGGTCCTGCGACAGGGGACGGAAATCGGGGACGGCCGTGACGGTACTCTCCGCCCCGCCGCCCCGCCGCCACGTGACGGGCTCCCCGAAAGACCGCATGCCAATGCGGCCCACGACGCTGAAATCGACCATGAAAATACTCCGTCAGGCCCCATAGTCGGGGGCCGGCTGAAAAAGACGGCAGCCGGGCGGCAGGTGGACGCCGATGCCGACACCATGCGCCAGACCCAGCAGGTAGTGGATGGCGGGGCGTTGGCGCCGGTATTCGTCGGTGGTGACCATCTCGACGCCGTAGAGCCCGATGACGGCCGGGCGATCCAGGATGGCGGCCGCCAACATGTAGGCAACGGAACTCGTCAGGACGCCAGGGCCGACCTGGGCACGGACGGCTGCCAGCGGATAAAGCGCTGCGTGCGGCAACGGGTCATGCAGCATGGTCAGGTTGGGCAGGCCCGCTAGATACCCTTCATACCCATGCCCGCCGTATCTTTGGCGATGACGGCGGGCATGGATGTCGAAATACCGGTCGACCCTTCCCGGCGGGCACCAGGGCATGGCCCAGACCTGCCAGCCGGGGGCCTGCGTTGGCGTCAACCGCGACGATGATCCACGGCCGACGATTGCGATGTGCATATCGTCCTCCCGGCACCATGGTGAGAGCAGGTCAGGTGCTGGGCGCACCCAGCACCAACTTGCGCAGGGCCATCGGGCGGGTGCAGACGGTCAGGACGTTGGACTGCGCCTCCTGCGTCATCATCCGTTCCGTCTGGCGGGACGGCGGCATGAAGCTGAAGATCGGCGGGCCCTTGATGCGGGTGTAGCCGATGACGTCCGGCGGGCCGTACAGCTGCCGGAACAGGCCCGGCACATCGACCGGGAACAGGCGGGCGGTATCCTGCGCGATCCCCACCTTGCCGTCGGGCGTGCCCTGGTAATCCACCCAGGTGATGCCGCCATAGCGGAAGCTCTTGAAGGCGACGCCACCGACGAACACATCGCCTTCCTTGCCCATGTCGCGGTTCCGGCGGGCGAACACGACTTCCTTGTTGTTGCGCACCCGGTCATAGAAGCCGGAATGGCACAGCGACATCAATGTCATGCCGGTGAAGGGCAGGCCATTCAGCTCCAGGGTGATTTCCCGGCTGAGTTCGATGCAGCGCTGCTCGAAGTCCGTGTCTTCCGCCGTGAATGCGCTGAAATTGATCTCCACATCGGCCGGCGCCGCAACGGAGAAATAGTCGTACCAGTCGTAAAGCGGCGAGCCGTCCTTGTCCAGCACCAGGCCCTGGATGCCCCCCAGCCGGTGGTACTCGTGGGTGAGGTTGAATTCCTGGCGCAGACCGAACGGCCCCTCCATCTGCTCGAACAGCAGGCCCTGAATGGACTGGAATTCGGGCTCGCCCGTCATGGCAGCCATGGTCAATGCCGCCTGGATTTCATCGGCCGTGGCCGTGCGCTCCTTCTTGATGTGCGCGACGGGCAGGGACGGCAGCAGCCCCTGCTTGGGATTGGTGCCCTGGTGGGCCGGGGAACCACGGGCACTGGTGGCGATGATGTCGATCGTGCCCGTCACGCCGGTCATGGCGACCGTGTGATCGACGACCCCTTCGGCACTGAACAGACGGCTGCCCAGGCTACCCAGGAAGCCGGGGACGAACGGCACCTGGTTGATGTGGTCGGTCAGCGTGATCGGCGAGAACGGCCGGCCGTTCACGATATCCGGGATGGAAACATTGCGCATGGAATGACCCTCGTTGTCGCGGCCGGGGCGGCGATCAGTTGCGGACGATGACGCCAAGTGCCGCCAGGGCGGCGATGGCGGCGTTCTTCTGGTTGGTGGTGATGCCGGCCGGCCAGTCCAGCACCAGCCCGTTCACCTCGCAGTCACGGACATGCGCCGTGGCACGGGTATCGGTGGCGACGGCGCCGGCATCGGCGTAAAGAACACCCGCCGCGTTCTCCGTGCCATCGTTCGCCGCCGGGGCCAGGCGCTTGTACTTGCCGGTGGCCGTCACCTGGCCCAGAACGGTGGCGGGCGGCAGGACGGCGCCGGCCGCGATGGTGATTTCCTCGCGCGACCGCGAGCCATTGGCCTCCGACACCAGGTGTTCGCCCGGCCGGATCGGCTCTTTCTGTACGAAATTCATGGGAATGCTCCGGATTAGGGGGTCAGGAGGGGCGGTAAGGCGCGTTCAGCGACTGATACATGCCGCGGTAGTCCAGGACGGGGGGCTTCGCCGGCCCCTCGGTGTCCGGGATGGCCGTGTCCACGGGCTGCGCCCCTTCGCGGGAGACCTTGGCGGCATTGGCCACAGACCGCGCCGCCTCCACCGTCATGCCGCTTTCCACCAGCACGGCGGCCATCTCCGGTACGCCGAACTGCTGGCACAGTTCCTTGATCTGGCCGGCCGACGCGATGCGGGCATCCAGGGCGGCCTGGGTGACGGCGCCGGCCGTCAGCATACCGGCGATCAGGCTGGGGTAGCCGGCGGTGGTCAGGGCCTGCGCCACGACGGCTGGGGGAAGCCCGGACGGCGGCTGGCTGGCCTGGGTGCCGCTGCCCGGTGCGGCATCGTTCAGACGGGCGTTGTCGCTTACGCTCATGATCATGTCCTTGAGGCTGGGTAGGGTTGCGTCGGCCAGCCGCAGGCGGATGGCATCGGCGGTGCGGAAAACGCGGGCTTCGGTCGCGCGGACCTCGTCCACGCTCAAATCCCGGCACGCCGCCACGAAGCTGACGAACCGGTCATAGGTGGCGTCCATGGACGCGTTGAATTCGGCCACCGCTCCTTCGGTCAGCGGCATGGTGGGCGACCCGTCGCCCTTGTGGTCGCCGCGCCAGAAATGCGTGATGGTGACCTTCTGGTCCTCGATCTGCCGGCTGAAATCCGCGTGATACCAAGCCACGCCGATGGACCCGACCTCCGCATCCGTCATCATCACGATGCGGCGGCAGGCGGCGGCAATGACATAGCCGCCGGACAGGGCGCGGGGCGACACCCAGGCATCGATCAGGGCGCCGGCCGCGACCAGCTCGCGGATGCGGTCACCCAGGGCAAAGCAGCCGTCGGACGTGCCGCCGGGACTGGCGATGTCCAGCACCACCCGGTGGCCGCTCCGCACGGCGTGGCAGATCTGGTCCTCGATCCCCTGGTAGCTGCACACGCCTGACCAGGCGTCCATGCCCCCGCCGCGGTGGACCAGCTTGCCGATGACGGGGATGACGGCCACGCCGGCATGCACGTAATACTCCCCGCCGCGGCGGGGCTCGCCCGACAGCGGGCCGTTGTAGCCGTCCAGACGCGCACCCGGCAGCAGGGCGGCCAGCACCGCGGCGCCATCGGCCGGATAGATCAGTTGGGGGCGGTTCAGCAGGCTGTAGAGGTAGAGGTTAGGGCGGTTCATTGCGCCGGCTCCGTCTGCGGTTCGTCATTGTCGGGATCGGGTGGCGGGGAGGGCCTGGTGCCGGCAACACGCCGGGCGGGCGGCAGCCCCGCCTCCCGCTGCCGGTCCCGCCTGATTTCCTCATCCACGGCTTCCGGATCGTCGCCCCGCCCCGCGATGATGGCGCTGCGCGACGTCAGCAGGTTTTCGATCTCCGTCACCTGCGCTTCGACATCCTGCTTGGGGTTCAGGTACTCCCACCGCTCCGGGACGAACGTCACCCGTTGCAAATCGGCCAGCGTGGCGGACCGGGGAAGCCTGATCGCCCCCGACGCCACGGCCAGGTCGATGAAACGGCGGACGATGGGGGCCGTGTGCTGGTGAATCAGCAGGTTCCATTGCCACTGCCTCGCCCGCCGCTTGAAGGTGGCGAACTGCGCCCGGAACGTCCGGTCGTTCGCCCCGGACCAATTGCCGGTCAGTTCTTCGAACAGCAGGTCCGCCGCCGCCGCGACCTGACGGTAGCTGGCATTCAGGAAGGCATCGAAATTGCCGCCAACGTCGGCCGGCTGGTGGAACTCCAGATCCTCGTTGACGTCCAGCACCTGCACGGTGCCGGCCTCCACGCCGATGGCCGGCAAGCCGCCATGCTTGTCCAGAATCTGACCCCAGATGGCCCCCAGCGCCTCGGCGTCCATGGTCGGCGGCGCCGGACGCTTCAGCACGCCGATGGCCTTGGCCACGGCCCCCTTGCGGATCTGTTCGCTGTCCAGATAGTCGCCGATATTGTACAGCGTGGTCATGGCCGCCGCCGCCCAGGGCAAGCCACGCTGCTGTCCGATACGCTCCTGGTTGAACAGGTGGCAGATATCCCCGGCGTCGACGCGCGTCATCAGCCAGGTATCCGGCGCACTGGTCAGCGGCACGTCCCCCGGGTGCTGCCGGTGCATCCAATAGGCGACGCGCCGGCCGATGGCATTGCGTTCGATGGCCTGGCGAACGCGGTTCGCGCCGTTCATCGTGCCGTAATGCAGCGGGAGCTGTTCCGCCGGAAGCTGCTGGATCTGCAATGGCACCGGCAATCCGTCGCCCAACAGCCGGGTGCGCATGCGGGCCAGGGCCTCGCCGCCGATGCAGGTTTCCGCCAGGGCCAGGGCCTGCTGCCCGTAAAAACCCAGAATGCCGTCGGCGTCCGACACATCCACCCAGGCATCGAACAGCTCATGGATGGCCTTGCGCAGGCCGGCATCGCCGACCATCCAGCGCGGCACGATGCCGGTGCCGACCACATGCACCGTGGTCAGGCTGGCCAAGCGGCGCGCCATGCCGTTGTTACGCACCAGGTCGCGGTTGCGGGCCCGCAGCAGTTCGCCGTCCTCGTCCACGATACTGTTCGGCCCGGCCGCCGTGCCCTGCCACCCGGCCAGACGCGTGCCCCGGCTGGCGGCCCAATGGGCCGATTTCGCGGGGCCGGGCGTGGTTGGTGCCGACAGGGCGGGGGCCATCTGGTCGACATACAGCCCTGTCCCCTTCACGCGCAGGCGCGTCTGAAAGGCCATCAGTAGTTCCCCCGGCTGACCAGCGTGAAGCTGCGATAGGCCGGCTGCGCGGCCGGTTGCCCGCCGCGCTGCGCCAACTCCGCATTCATGCTGCGGATCAGTCCTTCGACGTTGGTGATGGACCGCAGGGTCACGTCCCTGTCCTGGAAACGGATGCGCTCCGCGCCTTGGGCGTGGGCGACCAACAGGTCATCGCGCAGGCGCGTCAGATCGACGTCCGAAAGGGACGCAAAAATCTTGGCATCCATGATGTTCTCCTTACCGGGCCCTTGCCTGGGCCTGTCGGCGGCGGTCCAGCATGGCGGCCACCGTCGGCACGATGGGCGGCGGCGGCGGTTCCGACGCCGGCGTGCCGTCCTGCGCCGGTGGCGGCGCGGGCGGCAACGGGACCTGCTGGACCTTTATGCGATATGGCAGGGACGGCACGCCTTCCAGCAGGTCGCCCTGCTTGGGCTTGGGCCGCCGGGACAGGATCAGCAGTTCCCAATCCGCGTCCGTCATGGCGGTTTCACCGATGACATGGGCGGCCAATGCCCGCGCCCCGACGAAGCAGTCCAACCGGTCGTTGGTGCCCTTCTTGCGCCACTCCCGTTGGACCCTTCCCCGCTGTTCGCTGACATGCATGTACTCGTTGGTCAGTTCTTCGAAGAACGCCCTGTCGCATTCCCCGTTGAAATGGCCCAGGCCGGACCAGGGCTTGCCGTCCGGTGCCATCGGCTCGCTTTGTGACCGCACCATCCGGGCCAGGGCACCGAACAGTTCTTCCTTCTGCCCCCATGTCCCGACAGGCCACAGCAGGGTCGTTCCCAACTTCTGGCCCTGCCAGGTGATCGTGACCTTCGTCGGCGTGCCGATGGCCGGCAGCTTCGGCCCGCCGCGCCCATCGCAGGCGAACACCCGCTCGTAGCCGGCCCGCTTCATGTCTCGCGCGAACTTGTAGACGCGGTGGGTGGTAAAACCCGTGTCCACGCCGAAGGCATCAAAGCCCCAGCCCTGACCGTGCTGGTCGACATACCGGCGTTTGATCACGCTGGCCAGTTGCGCCCAGACATCGTCGCGGGTGGGATCGCCCTCGATGATCCCCCCGTCGATCCGCCAGAACTCCATCCCCCGGCCCCAGGCATAGGCGCACCATTTCAGCGCGTACCCCTGGACGTCGCAAAACCCTGTCACGAACAGCGCCCCGTCCGGCAGGGTCCGGAAGGGAAACTTCTCGATGCACGCCAGCAGCTTGTCGACTTCCGGCGCATCGCCCTTGGGCTCATAGGGTTCGCCCAAGGTCTGTTGCCAGAAGGTCTTGGCCTTCTCCGCATCGTTGCCGATGTCCAGATACTCGCCGACGATAAGGTCCCAACTGCTGGTCAGGGTGTAGGCTTGCCAGATATGGAACGACGGGTCGCGCCCGCCCGATCCCCGCGCCCGATACGCTGCCACGGCCTCTGCCGGTATCCACTCGCCCGGCGGGCCGATGTCGCCATCGACCACGCCGTCCTCATCATGCTCTTGGCGCGGATAGGTCTTCAGCCACACCGCCCGGTCGTTGGCGACCATCCAGTCACGATGGTGGAAATCGATGCGGCACTTCTTGGCGGCGCAGACGAAGTGGGCGCCGAACGGCTTCTTGTCCCTATCCCTGGACAGGTTCTTGAACAGCAGTTGCTGATAGGCACCACAGACCGGGCAGGGCACATAGCGCATGCGCATGTCGCCCGCCTCGAACAGGGCGGTGATGCGGCAGGTGCCTTTCAGGCCCGGCGTGCTGGGCACATAGACCTTGGCGCCGAAATACTCGCGATAGGTCTTCGTGCGCGCGATGGCTTGGTCCAGCGGGTCGCCGCGTCCACCCACGTCCTTGGGATAGCCCGTCACCTCTTCCGCAATGATGATGCGGTAGGACACCATCTGCAGGGGCTTCGGCGTGCTGGCCGGGGCGATGATCGCGTATCCACCCCTGAATTTCTTCATGGAGGTGGTGGACCCGTCCTCATCCCGGCCCTTCTGTTCCCGGACCTTCGCCGATAGCGCCGGGGTGACATCGATCGTAGGGCCAAGCTTGATCTTGGCGAACTTCCGCGCTTCGTCGTTCGACGGCAACAAAACAAGGATGGGCGATGGATCCTCGTCAATCACCTGACCGATCAGGTTGATGCCGGCCTCCGTCTTGGTCGACTGCGCCGACGCGCGCATGGCCACCAGGAAGCAAGGATCGTCCAGGGACAGGCATTGCTGCGGCTCGACCATGTGGGGGGAGTTCTCGTTCTCCCACCGGACCTTGCCATTCAGCGCATAGGGGGAGCCGCTTTCCGGCGACACCCACCGCTCTTCCTTGGCCCAGACATTCACCCGCCGTCGCTTTCGCGGCCGGATACCGTTGGCAAACCCATCAAGCAGCCCGCGCCGTCCATCCGCCAGATGGGGGAAGCGCCGACGCAGATCAGAACTCGGGGTCTTCGATGTCCTTTCCATCCAACAGTTTCTCCACGGCCTGGGCCAATCTCTCCTCGCACGCCTTGTCGCTGTCCCTGATGGTCTGGGCGATAGCGGAGGGATCGCCCTTTGCCGCCTGAATGGCAGCCACAAGGGGGCGGATGCGGGCGGCCTGGGTTCGGCGCAGCAGTTGGGCCAGCTCGAAGCCCGCATCGGCGAAATCAGCCACCGGCGCCAACTCCTTCTGGCGCTCCAGATTGTCCATCTCCACGCGGTCGGCTTGGTTCCTGACCATGCGGACCCGCTCGCGGCCCAGTTCCCCCTCCGTAGACGTACCGCGCGCCCCTGCCCCCGGTGCCGGGGGCTCTTCCTCGTCGCTGCTGTCGTCATAGGCAGCTTCCGGCAGGGGCAATTCCATGCCGCGCGCCATATAGGCCGCCGCCTGTTTTTCCGGCTCCAGATGGTTGCTGCGGGCATACCGCACTTCCGCCAGGTCAACCAGAGGCTGGGCCTTGGTGCCGTAGTTCTTGAAGTGCTTGCCGATACCGCGGGAGATGGTGGAGGGCGCAACCCCCAATTCCTTGGCGGCCTGCCTGACACCCATCAATTGCCGTTCGGCCATGGCGTTGCGTCCCTTGTTGCATGGTGTTGCGCTGTTGCGCCCTGTTGCACCAAACCTGCAACACCCACACTAGCGAAACTGCAGGGTTCGAATTACCCCTACGAGGTCGCCCCTCCCAGGGGCCCCGTCGGACAGGGGGTGTGTCCCACATGGGGGGAGGGGTCAGAGGCGGGCGGTCCGAAGGGCCTTGGCCAGGGCAAGGCGGTACTGCCGTGGATACTCCCCCTGGGTCAGCATCCGCGCCGTCTCATGCCAGGGCAGCATCGGCTTGTACTTCGCCTCGCGGGTGAAGATGACGACAGGTTTCGCCGGCCCTTTCCGCCCTTTCGGCCGCATCCAGACACCGGCAGGCTTCCCGGCCCACTTGGTTTTCTTCACGAAGAACTCTTCGCGTTTGCGTGCCGCTGACTTCGCCGTCCTGTTGGCGACATAGCCCTGTTCGCCGAACGCCTTGACGCCCGACAGCATGCGCACGATCAGCGGTGCCGGGATATTGCCGGCGGCGTTGACGAAGGCGGCCCCGCCGACCGTCATCATACCAGCGGGCAGCATGCCCTTGAGCGCCAAGGCCCGCTCATAGCGCTTCAGCCGCCGCAACCCGCCATGGACCAGCGGTTCCAGATACTTGTACGCTGGCGTTCCCTTGCCGGCATTGAAGCGGAAATCCACGGTGGCGGTGGTTTCCCCCCGCCGGGCGAACCGGATGAAGGTGCTGTTGAGGGTGAAGCCCACCGGCTGGTCCAGCCGTTCCTGCATCGTGGCGCGCAGCTTCTGCTGCACCACCTTGGCGGTTTCGTTGGCGGCCAGCCCGGCGGCAAAGACCGCCTGCTTGTGCAGACCAGACAGTTTGCGCAAGGCGCCGCTCGCATCGATGGTGGACCGCATCGCAGCACCCCCAAATGAAACGCCCCGGAAAGCCTTTCGGCCCCGGGGCGTAACTGTCATACGGTGCCTGAAACTGGTCACGAGTTGTCCCCGCTGTCAACCGCTTTCCTCGCCCCCGCATCGATCACAGCCCAGATACCCCGCACATCATTGACATAGGCGGCCAGCGCGTCACAGACCAGCCGCATGATAACCCCATGACGGCACACGCATATCCGCTCGATCTCCGACCGCGCCCGCCGCTCGACCACGATGGCGCGGAAGATATCCGCCACCGTCATCACCTCGCCCTCTCGCCCGCCCCGGCGCTGAAACCGCCGCGAATCCGCAGAGAGCCGGGCCATGAAGTCCCCGACCCGCCCCCCGGCATGGTGCCCGGCGCGATAGGTTTCCAGGTCCATGGCCCCCGCACGCGGGCTGGTATCCACCCGCACTGCCGCCGGATCGACGACGCGGATCATGGCGACGCCCCCCACCACTTCGGCCACCTGCCTGATCTCCATGGCCGCCCGAAGCTGATCCTTGTCGATCTTCCCCAAGCGGTAGAGCGACACAACCGGGTCCTGCCGCGTCACCGGCGCCACCAGCCCCGCCACCGCCGCCATTTCCGCCCCCTGCGCCCGCTGCGCCAGCAGGTCACGATCCAGGATGGCCGTCAGTTCGGCGATGACGGTATAGCCCGCATCCTCTGGCGCCAGCCGCCGATCCAGCGCCGCGCGCAGCCGCACCAGCGCCTGCCGCATCCCCGGGTGGCCGGGCGTCAGCGACAGGGCCAGCGACGCCATGCCGATCATGGCCTGTTCATCCGCCCGCACCCCGCCCGACCGCACCACACCCCGCGCCGGGGCACACGCCGCTGGTTTCCCCTTGAGAAAACGTTCCATGTTCACCCCCTTGGAGGGTTTTCAGACCCTCCGGAAACTGTCCGTCGAAAACAAGCAATCAATTCAATGGGTTTGGATGGTTGGGAGGGTTCGGATAGTTATCCTCGTAACACATATGAATAACCCATCCCCCACACCCCCTTTTTCATGCGCGCACCTGCGCGAAACCCTCCAAACTCTCCGAACTATCCAGAAGGCGCCGCCTGCCTCATCCCATTGCCCTGCCAACTATCCGGAGGGTTGGAGGGTTCAGGGTAAGACCACACCAAAGGAAGGGGCGCGGGGAAGGATCGGGCCATCATGTGCCCTCGCTCCAGGCAAAGCCGCCGGGCGTCCAGGCCACATCCAGGTACTGCACATTCCCCGACGTTTTCTTCTTCAGCGAAGCGGACAACCGCCGGCCCAGGGCCGTGCCTGACCACGGCTCATGCCCGTTATAGTTGCACCAGGCCTTGTAGGTACTGTACATCTCCGACCCGGTGATGGTCCGGCCCGGCGCCACCATGATGCAGGCTTTGATGAAATTTCCGACCGGGTCGCTGGCCGAACGGTACTCCGCTGTCTCGGCGCGCACGCTGGCCGGCTCGTTCAGCCCCTCCATGGCATAATCCAGCCAGCCGGCCACCAGCCACGCCGCCACCACGGACAGTTCATTGGCGATGATGCGCGGCACCATCGTGTCATCGCGCAGGTGGGCGCCCTTGTTCTCGGGCAGGTCCATTTCATGGGCATGAACCCATTTCTGCTTGAATTCCAGTACCTTAAGCCGTCGCCATGTACCGCCATCCGCGCCCTTCACGATGGGCTTTTCATTGCACTGCAATGTCAGGCGATGCTGCGGGGTAAAGCTGATGAAATGCTGATGCAATTGACGGACGCGCAGAACCGTGCGCTCTGTCAATTGCTTCAACTGCCCGGTATCCAGCTTCATGCCGCCTTCGGGCTCGCTGGCCACCACCATGCGCCGTCCGGGCAACTCGGCCAGATCGGGCCGCGCATCGCTGCCGCGCCGGCTGTCATCGCTTTTCAGACTTTCGACCGGCAACCGCATGGCATAATCGCCGGTCGCGGCCTCGACACATTCGGCCACCACCGATTTGCCGTTGCTCCCCCCGCCCGCCATGATCAGCATGGCCTGCTCATGTGGCGGCCCGCCGGTGCAATAGCCGAACCAGCGCCTGGCATAGCGGCGCTCACCATCATCGGGCAGGATCTGGGACACCGCGCGTTCCCATTCACTGCCCGCGCCGCCATCGCTGATATCGATCAGCAGGCTTTCGTCCCATGGCGCGCCCATGCACCGCGTCAGAAGGTCCAGCGGATCATGCGCCCTGAACCGCACGCGCGACGGCGTATCACCTGCACGCGGGCATAACTCCAATGTCCCGTTGGGGAAATTCAGCAGGTACGGCTTGGCATCCATCTCCTGGATATCGCGCTTCAATGCCGGCTCCGCCTGCGCCAGCATGCTGGTGGTGCGCGCCGCATTGCCGCTATTGACCGACCATTTCATCAGGCCGGCAACCTCCTTGGCCACGATGGACAGGATATCGCCCTGCGGATTGTTGCTCTGGGCCCGCCACCCGGCCGGCACCAGGCCCAGGCGCTGCGCCTCTTCCTGATACTGCCCGCCATCCAGAAACCGGAAATAGGCGCGCAGCGCTTCCGCCTCCCGCGCGATGGCCAGGGCGGCATCATGGGCGCGCTGCTTGGCATCGTACATGCCATGCTCGCCCCGCCACCGCGTGCCGTCCCAGGCG
>NZ_JBLTXA010000060.1:0-14745 GCF_048066175.1 Niveispirillum fermenti
CGATCCTGACGGTGATGGCCGGTCCTACAGCTATCAATGGTACCGGGCGGACGACACCAGCGGCACCAACGCCACGGCCATCACGGGTGCCACCTCTTCCAGCTACACGCTGACCACCTCGGACGCGCAAAAATACTTGCGCGTCGTGGTCACGGCCAATGACGGCAAGGGGGGGACCAACAGCGCCAACTCTACCTACATGGCCGTCACCAACAGCGCACCGGTCCTGACCACGCCGACCGCGATCAGCCTGACGGATACGGCCGGTGACGACAGCTTCACCGACCAGACGGGCACCTTGAGCGCGTCCGACATCGACCTGGACACCCTGACCTATGGGATCACGGGTGGCAGTGCCGCCACGTTCACCCGGGGCAGCATCACCTACGACCTGTCCATCGCCGGCAACTATGGCACGCTGTATCTCAAGAGCAGCAGCGGCGAATATGTCTATGTCCCGGACAGCAGCGCCATCAACGCGCTGTCGGCCGTTGCGACGGACAGCTTCACCCTCACCGCGAGCGACGGGACGGACAGCGACAGCCGGACGCTGACCGTCAACCTCACGGGGGTCAACGATACGCCGGTGATGAGCACGGATGGCCGCCACCTGACGGCCATCGACGAGGATGCTACCGGCAATGCCGGCACCAGCGTGGCGGATATCCTGTCGTCGGCCGGCAGCAGCAGCGACCGCGACGGCGACCTTCTGGGCATCGCCATCACGGGCCTGACCAACAGCAATGGCACCTGGCAGTACAAGTCCGGGTCGGGCAACTGGACGGCCATCGGCAGTGTTTCCGCCTCCGGCGCGCTGCTGCTGGCCCATACGGACCTGGTCCGGTTCGTGCCGGCCGCGAATTACAATGGCAGCGACACCGGTTCCATCAGCTTCAAGGCCTGGGACCAGTCGGCGGGCACGGCCGGCAGCACCGGAGATACCACGTCCAATGGCGGCACCGGCGCCAATGGCGAGTTCACCAGCACCAGCGCCAGCGCCGGCATCATCGTCAACGCGGTCAATGACGCACCGGTCCTGAGCGACAGCACCCTGGTCCTGACCACGATCCCGCAAACCAGCGGCGCCCCCAGCGGGGCCGTGGGCAACCTGGTGTCGGATCTGGTCAGCCTGGGGGGCAATGTCACGGATGTCGATGCGAACCCGCTGACGGGCGTGGCGCTGATCGCGGCCAGCACCGCGGAAGGCGGGACCTGGCATTACAGCCTGGATGGCGGGGCCACCTGGCAGGTGGTGGGCAGCGTGGATGACAGCGGCAACGCCCTGCTGCTGCGGCCTACGGACCGGATCTACTATCAGCCGTCCGGCACCAGCGCCCTGCAATTGGGTGAGGCCATCACCTTCCGCGCCTGGGACCAGACCAGCGGAGCCGCTGGCACCAAGGTGGCGACCGGCGGTGGCGGTGGTGCCACCGCCTTCTCTGCCGCCACCGACACGGCCGCACTGACCATCACGCCGCGCGCACCGGGAATGCCCGATCTGGCGGCATCGTCGGACACCGGCATCAGCAACAGCGACCGGCTGACCAGCGCCACGGCCGTCACCATCAATGGCAGCGGGGCCAATGCGAACGCCACCGTCCGGCTCTATGCCGGCGACACGCTGCTGGCGACGGAGGTCGCGGATGGCAGCGGCCATTACAGCTTCAGCGATGTGGACGTGTCCGCGCTGACCGGTGAAACGGTCTTCACGGTCCGCCAGATCGGCCATGTGGAGGAAAGTGCCGCGTCGGGCGGGCTGACGGTCACCTTCGACCGCGCGGTGCCCACGGTCACCATTACCGAGGTGGCGGGTGACGACGTGCTGAACGGCACGGAAGGGGCGGCCGGCCAGACCATCGCCGGCACGACGACGGGCGTGGCCGATGGCGGCACGGTCAAGGTCACCCTGGGCGGCAAGACCTATGACGCCACCGTTACCGCCAATAGCTGGAGTGTGCTGATCCCGCCGGCTGACCTGGCCCTGCTGTCCGACGGCACCGCCACCGTGGCGGTGGAGGTTGCCTCCGCGTCCGGCATCACGGCACAGGCCAGCCGCCCGGTGACGGTGGACCAGACCGCCCCCGTCGTCACGGGCGTGACCGCCCCCGCCGGTACGGCCGGCATCGGCCAGCCGGTCGAAATCACCGTGACGTTCGACAAGGCGGTGACGGTGGATGGAACGCCGGAACTGGCGATCACGCTGGATGATGGCACGACCGCCATCGCCACCTATGTCGAGGGTTCCGGCGGCACCCAGCTCACCTTCCGTTATATCGTGACCCAAGGGGCGCACGACCCGACAGGCATCGAGCTGGCCGACGCCATCACCCTGAATGGCGGCACGATCAGGGATGCCGCGGGCAACGACGCGGCCCCGGCCCTGGCCAATGTGACCGGCATGGCCGACGTCAAGGTGGACGGCATCGCGCCCACGGTGACCGGCATCGGCACCAGCACACCCGACGGTGTCTACAAGGCCGGCGACACCATCACCATCGAACTGCGCATGAGCGAGGTGGTGACGGTGGATGGTGTGCCCACCCTGGGGCTGAATACCGGGCACGCCGCACGCTATAGCGGCGGGTCGGGCACCGATACGCTGATCTTCACCTATGTCGTGCAGCCCGGCGACAATGTCGCCGACCTGGACATTGCAGGCAGCGACGCCCTGTCGGGCACCATCCGCGACCAGGTGGGCAACGATGCCGTGCCGACCCTGCCGGAACCCGGCGCTGCCGGATCGCTGGGGGAGGCGGCCGACATCGTGCTGGATACCACGCTGCCGACCGTGGTCGCCGTCGATGTGCCCGATAGCGACACCTACGGTCCGGGCCGGACCATCAGCTTCCATATCGATGTCAGCGAGGCGGTCACGGTGGCCGGCGGGCTGCCCGGTCTGCTGCTGAATGTCGGGGGAAGCACCCGTCAGGCCCTGTTCAACCCCGATGACAGCACGGGGACGCGCCTGCGCTTCGATTATGTCGTGGCCGATGGGGACAATGCGCCCGACGGCATCAGTGTGGAAGGCCTGTCGCTGAACGGCGCCACGATCGTCACGGGGACGGCCGAGCTGCTGGATGCGGCGCTCAACAATGTCGGCGACACCAGCGGTGTCCGCCTGGACAGCCGTCCGCCCGCCATATCGTCGATCAGCGCCGTCACGCCCGACGGCGCCTACAAGGCCGGCGACGTGATCACCATCCAGATCCGGCTGGACGAGGTGGTCATCGTGGACGGCACGCCGACCCTGGCCCTCAACACCGGCGGTACGGCCAGCTATAGCGGCGGGTCGGGCAGCGACACGCTGACCTTCACCTATATCGTGCAGCCCGGCGACAATGTGGAGGATCTGGACATCGCTTCCGCCGGTGCCCTGTCCGGGGCGCTGCGTGACCTGGCCGGCAACCAGGCCGACCTGACGCTGCCGGCGCCGGGATCGGGCGGGTCGCTGGGGGATGGCGCCGACATCGTCCTGGATACCACGGCCCCTGGCGTGGTTGCCGTCGGCACCCCGCCCGCCGGCACCTACCTGCCCGGCGAAACCATCAGCTTCTACGTGCAGGTCAGCGAGAATGTCGCCGTCGGCGGCACGCCCGGCCTGACCCTGGATGTCGGTGGCGCCCCCCGTACCGCCGGCTACAACGCCGCGGGCAGCAGCGCCGGTCTGCTGCGCTTCGATTATGTGGTCGCGCCGGGGGACAATGCGCCCGCCGGCATCACCATCACGGGCCTGTCCCCGGATGGGGGCATCATCGACCGCGCCGGGGCGGCCCTGGACGCGGCCTTGAACGGGGTGGGGGATACCAGCGCCATCATCATCCTGTCCCCCGCGCCGGCGCAGCCGGGCGCCATCATCCTGGCGCCGGGTTCCGATACCGGCCTGTCCGACAGCGACGGGCTGACCGCCAGCAACCGTCCGGCCATCGCCGGCACGGCGGAGACCGGGACCATTGTCACCATCCTGGTGGATGGCGTGCCCGCCGGAACCACGGTGGCGGATGCGGCCGGGGCCTGGAATTTCACCTTCACCAGTGCGTTGCAGGACGGCAATCGCACCATCACCGCCGTTGCCACCAACGGCTATGGTGTCAACAGCCCCGTTTCCGAACCGCTGGCGGTGACGATCGACACGGTGGCCCCGGACACCCCGGCCGCGCCCGCCATCACCAGTGCGACCGTTACGGGTCCCGCGGGCGAAATCATCTCCGCCACTGCCGTGCCCAGCATCGCGGGCGCGGCGGAACCGGGGGCGACCATCCGCATCATCGTGGATGGTGCGACCGCCGGCACCACGACGGCCGACGCCCAGGGCGCCTGGCGCTTCACCTTCGCGGCCGGCCTGGCCGACGGGCTGCACAGCATCCGTATCGGGGCCACCGATGCCGCCGGCAATGACAGCGGCCTGTCGGTCGCCACCGGCTTGACGGTGGACACCAGCGGACTGGAAACGCCGGCCGCTCCGGTCATCACCAGCGCCACGGTGGCAGTGCCGGGCGGCCTGCCGCTGTCCGCGACGAACCGCCCCGCCCTTGCCGGCACGGTGGAAGCCGGGGCCACGGTCACCATCCTGGTGGATGGCGTCGCCGCCGGAACCACGGTGGCGGACGCAACGGGCGCCTGGCGCTTCACGCCGGCGGGCGCCCTGGCCGACGGGACGCACAGCTTCCAGATCCGGACCACCGATGTGGCCGGCAATGTGGGCGGCCTGTCCGATACCGTCCGCCTGACCATCGACACCACCCCGCCGGCCGTTCCGGCTGCCCCCGCCATCACCAGCCCGCTGGTTCCCGGGGCCGGCGACACGCCCCTGTCGGCCAGCAACCGTCCGGCCATCGCCGGCACGGCGGAGGCGGGGGCCAGTGTCACCATCCTGGTTGATGGGGCCGTGGCCGGGACAGCCACGGCCAATGCCGCCGGCGCCTGGAGCTTCACCTTCACCGGCGCCCTGGCCGACGGCACCCGCAGCATCCAGGTACGGGCCACCGACGCCGCCGGCAATGCCAGCGGCCTGTCGGCTGCCACCCGGCTGACGGTGGATGCCACCGCCCCGGCCGCCCCCGCCGTCACCCTGTCGACCGCCGGCGGTGGCCTGCCCGTGGTTACGGGCACGGCGGAGGCCGGAAGCCTGGTGACCATCACCCAGAATGGCGCCACGCTCGGCACCGTCCAGGCCGATGCCGGCGGCGCCTGGCGTCTGGCGCTGACGGCGGAGCTGGGCACCGGCACCTATGTGTTCACGGCACGCGCCACCGATGCCGCCGGCAATGTCGGCACGGCCGGCACAACCACCTATACGGTTGCCCCGCCGCCGCCGACACCCGTCACCAACAATGGCGACAATGGCAATGGCAACACCACGACGGCCGTCTCCTCCGGCGGCACGGGTACCGGTCCGGCCCAGTCGACGGGCCCGTCGCTGACCACCGCCCCCGCCCTGGGCGGCAGCCAGAGCAGCACTGATGCCGGCCGTTCCGTTACCCTGTCCAGCGTCGGCGGCAGTTCCAGCAGCACCGATGCCGGCCGCTCGGTGACCCTGTCCAGCGTCGGCGGCAGTTCCAGCAGCACCGATGCCGGCCGTTCCGTCACCCTGTCCAGCGTCGGCGGCATGCAGCCGGGCAGCTCTGCCAGCGGCACGGTATCCACCGGTATCGGCGGCGGCGGCACGGGTGGCCTGGCCGGTGGCATCGGCGGTGGCCTTGGCGGCGGCGGGTTGGCCGGCGGGTTCGGCGGTTCGTTTGGCAGCGCGCCGGCGGCCGGCGGTCTGGGTGGCGGCTTCGGCGGCGGCCTTGGAACCGGCGGATTGGGCGATGGCTTCGGCACCGCACCGGGAGGTGTCTCCCCCGTGGGGCCGGGCGGTCCGCGCACCACCATCGACGGGCCGGGCCAGACCGCTCCCCTTCCGGCACCCACCCCCACCGGCGGCGGCAATGCCGACGCCGGTGGGGGGCGCGAACCAGGCGAGGTGCCGGTGCGCCATGCCGCACAGGAACCGCCCGCCGGTCAGACGGCCTTCAGCCGTCAGGTGGCCCTGGTCCACCAGGCCGGTGACGCGGACAGCGCCGCTCTCCTGGCCGCCCTTCTCAACCATGCCGTACCGGGGGAGGAGGCGGCCTGATCCGCCTTCCACTCCAGCCTGCCACTATTCATTCTGCCGAACGGAACCAGAAGAAATGACCAGCCTCGCCGCCGCCTCCCGGTCACGCACCCCCTCGATCCGCCTTTCCATCACCCTGCTGACGGCCGCCCTGCTGGCCAGCGGCTGCGCGGTCAAGCCCACGCCGCTCAGCCAGGAGGAGACCCTCACACGCATCCGTGAGGATCTGGCCGTTGTGATGGCCCCCCAGGAGCCCATCACAACGGCCATCTCCATGCATGAGGCCATGGCGCGCGCGCTCAAGTACAATCTGGACGAGCGCGTCAAGCTGATGGAAACGGCCGTGGCCACCCGTCAGCTCGACCTGTCGCATTTCGACATGCTGCCGCGGCTGGTGGCGGGTGCGGGCTATACCGGGCGCAACAACGAGGCCGGGTCGGAAAGCCTGAACCTGACGACGGGCCGCCGCACCGGTGAAAGCACGACCGCCACCGACCGCCACCGCCGCACCGCCGATCTGGCCTTTACCTGGAACATCCTGGATTTCGGCGTCAGCTATATCCGCGCCCACCAGAACGCCAACCTGGTCCTGATCGCCGAGGAACGCCGCCGCCGCGTGATCCAGGGCATTCTTCAGGATGTCCGCACGGCCTATTGGCGCGCCGTGGCGGCCGAACGGATGCTGGCCCGGCTGGCGCCCCTGGAACAGCGCATCGGTGATGCGCGGCGCAACGCCACCGCCATGGAGGAACAGCGCGTCCAGGCCCCGCTCCAGACCCTGTCCTATCAGCGGGCCCTGGTGGATACGCTGCGCCAGCTTCAGACCCTGCGCCGCGAACTGGTCGCCGCCAAGTCGCAGCTCGGCGCCTTGATGGGTGTACCGCCGGGCCAGGATTTCACGCTGGAGATCCCCGCGGAGGGGGCAGCCGTCGATGTCCCGACCATCGAGGCCGGTGTGGAGGCGCTGGAGAGTTTCGCGCTGATGAACCGGCCCGAGCTGCTGGAGGAAAGCTACAACGCCCGCATCACGGCCGACGAGACCAAGCGCGCCCTGCTGCGGCTGCTGCCCGGCATCGACCTGAATGCCGGCCTGCATTATGACAGCAACAGCTTCCAGCTCAACCAGCGCTGGGCCGATTACGGCGCGCGCGTCTCCTGGAACATCCTGTCGCTGGCATCCGCCTGGGATACCCGCGACTATACCAGGGCACAGGAGGAACTGGTCGCCATCCGCCGGCAGGCGTTGAGCGTCGCCGTGCTGAGCCAGGTCCGCGTGTCCATGGTGCAGTTCCGCGAACTGTCGGCTGAATACGCCCTCAATGTCGATCAGGCCGGGATCGAGCAGCGCATCCGCCAGCAATATGTCAATAGCGGCACCGTCGGCCAGCAGGGTGAGATGGAGGTGATCCAGGCCGAAGTGTCCGCCCTTGTCTCCGACCTGCGGCGCGACCTGGTTTATGCCGACCTGCAGAACGCCTATGCCCGCGTCATGGTCTCTGCCGGCGTCGATCCGCTGCCCGACACCATCCCGGCGCAGGATCTCGCCACCCTGCGGCAAGTCGTGGTTCAGGGGCTGGAAAGCTGGCAGGCCCGTGCCGGCGCCACCGCCAAGCTGGGCGATCTGGCGCAGATGGCCGCCAGCACGAATTGACCGGCCCTGTCCTGCCCGTATCCCGTGAATTCGGCATCGGGGTACGGTATCGGGCATCGGCGCTGCTGGCCGGCGGGTCTGGTGTGATACCAGCGGCCGAAAATCTTGACCGATGGTCAAGGTTTTCGGCACCTCAAACGCCGGCGCCCACATGCCAACGGCTCGGGCGCGCACCACGTGGCGCGCGGCGGCAGTCGCCGCCGACACCAACGGTCAAATATTTCGACCGTTGGTGTGATACAAGGCGGCAACCGGCCGGAATCCAGAAGGATTCCCCCGCCGGTGCCCGCGCCAGCCCATCGGCATGCCGGTGGCAACGACTTGTTCAGACCGATCGCCTATAGTCGGGAAATGTCCAGCATGCCTTCATTCCCCCCCGTCCGTGCCGCCGCCCTCATCGGGCTTGTCCTGGCGGGCCTGCCGCTTTGTGCCGGGGCGCAGAACGCGACCGGTGGCGATGGCGGCGTGCGCGCCCTCATCGAAGCCCGCCAGCATGCCGTTCTGTCCAGCGAGATCGCGGGCCGCATCAGCCGCATCACGGTGGAACCCGGCCAGGCCTTCAAGGCAGGGCAGACGCTGGTTTCCTTCGATTGCGGCCTCTACCAGGCGGCCCGTGACAGTGCCGGTGCGAACCTGCGGGCTGCGGAGGTGACGGTTCGTCAGAGCCGCCAGCTCGAACAGTTGAAATCCATCGGCGCCGCCGATCTGGAAATGGCCGAGGTCAAGGCCGATGTCGCCCGGGCCGACCTGCGGCGCGCCGAGATCGAGGTCAGGCGCTGCGACATCAAGGCCCCCTTCGATGGGCGTGCCGTTGAGAAGCGCATCCGCGAACATGAATCCGTCGCCATCGGCGTCCCGCTGCTGGAAATCCTGTCTGATCGGGACCTGCGCGTCGAACTGATCGTGCCTTCCTCCTGGCTGGTCTGGTTGAAGCCCGGACAGCGCTTCGACCTGCGCATCGACGAAACGGGCGAAACCCTGGCCGGGGACGTCACCCTTGTCGGTGCCCGTGTCGACCCCATCAGCCAGTCGCTGAAGGTGACGGGCCGCCTGCTGCCGGCAAAGGGCCGGGCCCCCGATCTGGTCGCCGGCATGAGCGGGACGGCACGGTTCGCTCCCCCGGACGCCGCAACGGCCGCAGGGGGAATGGCCGGGGGGGGAACGGCGGATGCCCGATGACCCGCACGGTCCCCGCGTGACCGCGGCGCCCCAGCCCATGAACGGCCTGCTCCTGCTGCTCAATCTTCAGCAGGAGGCCCGGCAGGCGCAGGATGAGAAAGCCCTGCGTTTCCTCATGGTCAACCAGACGCGCCGGCTGATCCATTATCAGCAGGCCTTCTTCATGGCCATCGGCGCGAACGGCAAGGCCCGGCTGGAAGCTGCTGCCAACATCGCCGCGCCCGAACGCGACGCCCCCCTGTCGCGCTGGCTGGATGCCGCCGCGACCGCCATCGCGGCGGGGCCGGAAAAGAACAGGCCCCATCCCGTCACGGTCCAGGAACTGCCGCCCGCGCTTGGCGCCGACTGGGGGCAATGGGGTGCCGGGCATGCCCTCTGGCTGCCCCTGCACGGCCCCGACGGCATCGTCACCGCCGCCCTCTGGCTGACACGCGAGAAGCCCTGGACGGAGGGGGAGCAGACATTGCTCGTCCAGCTTGCCGGTGCCTATGGCCATGCCTGGTGGGCCCTGACCCGCACCCGCCGCCGGTCCGGCCGATGGGCGCTCAACAGCCGGCGGGTCATCATCACCGCCGCCGTCATCCTGCTCATCCTGGCCATTCCCGTCCGGCAGTCGACCCTGGCCCCCGGCGAGGTTGCGCCCCGCGATCCGATGATCGTGGCCGCCCCCCTGGAAGGCGTCATCCGGCGCTTCCATGTCCAGCCGAACGATCCCGTCACCGAGGGACAGGCCCTGTTCAGCTTCGAGGACATGGTTCTAAAAAGCAGGCTGGAAGTCGCCCGCAAATCCCTCACCTCCGCCGAGGCGGAGTGGCTGACCGCATCCCAGGGCGCCTTCGGCGACCCCCAGAGCAAGGCGCGCGTAGCCCAGCTCAAGGCACAGGTCGACCTGCGAAAGGCCGAACTCGACTATGCCGCCGAACTCATGGACCGGGTCACCGTGAAGGCCGACCGTGCCGGCATCGCCGTCTATACCAACCCCAACGACTGGCTGGGGCGGCCTGTCACCATCGGCGAACGCATCATGACGCTGGCCGATGCCGCGGAGGCCGAGATCGACGTGCAGGTTCCCGTCAGCGACGCCATGATCCTGGAAAACGGCGCCGCCGTCAGCCTCTTCCTCAATGTCGATCCGCTCCGGCCCGTGCGCGGCCGCATCGTCCATGCCAGTTACGAACCCGGCATGACACCGGCCGGCATCCTGGCCTACCGCGTTCGCGCCGAACTGGAACCCGGACAGGACACGCCCCGCATCGGCCTGCGCGGCACCGCGAAAATCCAGGGCGACCGGGTGCCGCTCGCCTTCTATCTTTTCCGCCGGCCATTGGCCACGCTGCGCCAGGCCGTGGGGCTCTGACATCCCCATGGACACGACGACCTTTCCCCTGACCGGCATGGCCGCGAAACCCGATCCGGCCGCCATGCCCCTGCCGCCCCTGCGCGACGATCTGCAATTGCTTCCTGCGCCCCCCGCCCATGACGGGTCCCCCTGCTGGACAATCCATGATCCCGTCCGCAACCGGTATTTCCGCATCGGGCATGCCGCCTTCGAAGTTGTCGCCCGCTGGCACCACGCCACGCCCAGGGCCATCGCCGCCGCCGTCACTGCCGAAACGATCCTTGCCCCTGACAGTGACGATGTCATCGAGTTCTACAAGTTCCTGGCCGCCAACAACCTGATCCAGACCCTCGACACCGGCTTTCTGAAGATGCAGGCCGACGCCCGCCAGACCTCCTGGTGGAAATGGCTGATGCATAATTACCTGTTCTTCCGGTTGCCGCTGGTCCGGCCGGACCGGTTCCTGAATGCGACCGCACGCTTCATGGAACCCTTCTACAGCCCCGCCTGGTTCTGGATCGTCGTGCTGTCCGGCCTGACGGGGCTGGTGCTGGTCCTGCGGCAATGGGACAGTTTCCTGCACACCTTCATGCATTTCTTCAGCCTGGAAGGCATGGCGCTCTACGGCGTCACCCTCATGGTCACGAAGTCCCTGCATGAGCTCGGGCATGCCTACACGGCCAAGCGGTATGGATGCCGTGTCCCCACCATGGGCGTCGCCTTCCTCGTCCTCTGGCCTGTCCTTTATACCGATACAAGCGACGCCTGGCGCCTGGTCTCCCGCCGGGCCCGCCTGGCCATCGCCGCCGCCGGCATGGGAACGGAACTCATGCTGGCCGCCTTTGCGACGCTGGCCTGGAGCTTCCTGCCAGATGGCCCCTTGCGCAGCGCCGCCTTCTTTCTGGCGACGGTAAGCTGGGTCATGACCCTGACCGTCAATCTCAGCCCCTTCATGCGTTTCGACGGCTATTACCTGCTTGCCGACGCCATGGACATGCCGAACCTCCAGGATCGCGGCTTCGCGCTGGCCCGCTGGCAAATCCGCGAATGGCTTTTCGGGCTGGGGGAGGAGCCGCCGGAGCGTTTCGAGCCGTGGATGCATCGTACCCTGCTCGCCTATGCCTTCGGCACATGGATTTACAGGTTCCTGCTCTTCATCGGCATCGCCCTGCTGGTCTATCATTTCTTCATCAAGGTCGTCGGCATCCTGCTTTTCGTCATCGAGATCGGGTGGTTCATCCTGCGTCCGCTTGTCAATGAACTGCGCGAATGGTGGAAAAGGCGGGCTGATATGCGCATCAACCGCAATACGCTTGCCACGGGTGCCGGGCTGGCCGGGCTGCTGCTGCTGGCCCTGGTGCCCGTGGCCGGTACCGTCAGCGTGCCGGCCGTCTGGCGGGCCGCCGATTTCACCAATCTCCACGCGCCCGTGCCCGCCCGCATCATCGAGGTGGCGGCCCGCCCCGGCCAGCCCGTGGCGGCGGGCGACCTGCTGCTGCGCCTGCAATCCCCCGAACTGGAAAACAGGCTGGCCCAGGCCGACCTGCGCATTGCCCTGGCCCAGGCCCAGATCGACCGGCTGACCGCCGCGCGGGAGGCCCTGGACAGGGTCCGCGTGATGGAGGAGGACCTGGCCGCCGGCCTTGCCGAACGGCAAGGGCTGCTGGAAAGCCGCGCGCAACTGGAGGTGCGGGCTCCCTTCGACGGGACCGTCGTGGACATGAACGACGCGCTGCGCCCCGGCCGCTGGGTGGGGCCCGACCTGGCCCTGGCCCAGATTGTCGGTCAGGGCGGCAGCGAACTGGTCGGCTATGTCGGGGAAGGCGATCTGGAACGCCTGCATCCCGGCGCCACCGCCCTGTTCCATCCCGACGACCCCCTGGCGCCGCGCATCGCCGCCACCGTCACCGCCGTCGACCGTGTCAATGTCGCGGTCCTCGACATCCCGGCCCTTGCCTCTCACTATGGCGGCCCCATCGCCACCGACAGCCCCGCCGGATCGGGGGACAGACGCCATGCAGCACCCACCCCCGTGGAAGCCGTCTATCGCGTCACGCTCACCCCGGCCGGCCCCATGCCCGACGGCCCCCGCCATCAGATGCGCGGCATCGCCCGTGTCGAGGCCGAGGGCCGCAGCCTCCTGGCCCGGTCATGGCGCACCGCCGCCGCCGTCATCATCCGCGAAACGGGGTTCTAATACTATTTTGCGGTGACCAGAACCTATTGGTTCTGGTCACCGCCCTCAATTGCCGGCGCCAACATTCGTTGGCTTGGCTACGCCGCACGAGCGGCGCGGCGGCGGTCGCCGCCGGACCAGCTTGCGATGAGTTCTACGCATCGCAAGCTGATATAGGCAGGTTCCTCCGGGATGGCGGACGGGTTTCCACCACGGCGAAGAAGATCAGCAGTCGCCGGCAGCAGGGAGCGGCGACCGGCTCGACCCCGTGGAAGGAACGGTCCGACGGCGCATAGACCAGCAGATGGTTGGGCCTGTATGGCGCCTGGGCCACAAGCTCGAAATCCTCCCGCTTGTAACGGTCCATTCCCCGCCCGCGGAAACCGGGGTCGCGCGGGCGGTACAGGGCCGTGCCCAACTGTACCGCCGCCGGATCGGCGGCCCCATCGGTGTCCGGCATGTAAAGCAGCATCGAAAACATCGTCGCTTCGATATCCGTATGCGGCAGCATGGCATGGCCGGTATGGTCCTCGATGATGCGGGCATTCAGGACCGGCGGCGCATCGACCCAGCCCAGTTTCTCGCGGACCTGCGGAAAGCGGTCGGCCATCAGCGTGACGATCGCGGGATTGAACAGGCAGTCGCGCACCGTGCGCCATGTCTGCGCCTGTTCCTGTCCGCACTGTTCCAGCCAGCGTCCGGTCAGTGAAATCTGATGACGCGACGGCAGGTCGTCCGGCTGAAGAATGCCGAACGCTTCCCGGCCGGGCCATTGGGCACAGGCCCGGCCATAGAGATCGGCAGGCAGGAAATCCGGCACGACCATATGGGGAAAGGGGTCCGGGTCGATGCCCGTGTCATGAAGTCGCCGCAGGGCATGATGCGTGTGCATATTCACGAGGCCTCGACGGATGATCAGCGGGAGGCGGCACGGGTCCGGATGATCTGTATTATACCAAGATGCGGTGAGTTGAACTCATCGCATCTTGGTCCGGCGGCGGGCGCCGCGCCGCCCATGCGGCGTGGCCAAGCCCACGGATGTGGGTGCCGGCGCCAAGCCCACGGATGTGGGCACCGGCGATTGAGCCCGGTGATCGGTTGCGATCACCGGGGCTTGATATTGGTGCTATCGGCCCCGTTCCTTGTACAAGGCCCAGGCTTCCTCGATCAGGGCGCCCTGCGTCACGCCCCGGCGGGTCGCCTCGGCGGAGATTTCGTGGGCCACATCGGGCAGGACCTTGGCATGCACCTGGCCGGTGCGGATGCCCCGCGGGCGCCCCCGGCCACGGGTTTCCGGTGCCGGTACCGGTGGGGCCCCCGTTGCGGCCTGCGGTTCGCGCGACACGAAACCCACACCTTCCCCCACGCGGTCCAGCGCGCGCAGGGTCGCCTCCCCCGCGGGCTTGGGCGTCGGCTTCAGGCCGGCCAGGTTCAGGCCGAAAGGCTTTATCTGTTCCGGCATCTCAATTCCCCGTCAGGCGGTTGACGATCTGTTGCGTGAAGGCCTGGGCATTCTCGATGGCGCCATCCTGCTTGCCCTGGGCCGGCATGGTCCGCAGGTTGCCGCCATGGTGGAACAGGGCGCTGAACGCGGCGCGCTGCATCAGCGGCGGCTCGATCACATCCACCCCGGCCGTGACCAGGCTGGCCTGCAAGCCGCGATGTTCCTTGGACTGGATGGCGCTGGTCATGGTGAAGACGACGGCATGCCGGATGGGCCGGTCCAGCGTCTCCTCCTCCTCCCGGATCAGCGCCAGGGCCCGCATGCCGATCGTCGCATCCAACGTGGTGGCCCGCATGGGGATGATGACCAGATCCGCCTGGGAAATGGCGCGCGTCATCATGCGGCTGGCCACCCCTTCCAGATCGACGATCACCACCTTTCCCTCTCCATCGGCTTCCTTGATCGTCCGGACGATCTGGCTTTCGCTGATGTCGGCGATGCAGCGGATGCGGGGCGGCAATGCTGTCTGGCCGGCCCAGAGGCTGACCGACCGGTTGGGATCGCAATCCAGGATCGTCACTTCCACCCCGGCATGGGCCAGCTCGGTGGCCAGGATGACGGCGCCGGTGGATTTGCCCGCTCCCCCTTTGGGGGACGCGAAGACGACGACGGGCATGGGGTCTATCCTCAGCAAACGGACGGGGGCAGGCCGGATGACGGCTGTCGTCTGGGTATTTTTATTAACCCGGTATTTCATATTACCTGGTATTTATCAATACCGGAAATAGGGTGGCACCCGGATCGGTCGCGGCTTCTTGCCGGAGCCGACCCATCCGGGCGTCCGGACCCCATCCATGAGCAT
>NZ_JBLTXA010000061.1:0-14547 GCF_048066175.1 Niveispirillum fermenti
AAGAGCTGGTCCCCGGTGAGCGGACAGTTTTTGTTCGGCGTTAAGCTTGGTCCTGATCAGTTCACGCCGCCAAACACGTTCTGTCCGCCCTTTGCCTGTATGCCTCGTCGGGTGTTTGTCCCCCGAGCGCGGAATGCGGGCGCCGGTTATTGTAGTAATCGATCCAGCGTCCGATCCCGTCCCTGGCCTCGCTGCCGGTCTCGAAAGCGTGGAGATAGACGCATTCGTATTTCGGTGACCGCCAGAGCCGTTCGATGAACACACCGCCAGAGCCGTTCGATGAACACATTGTCCATCCAGCGGCCTCTTCCATCCATGGAAACCTTGATACCGGCATCGGTCAAGATGCTGGTGAATCTCGGGCTGGTGAATTGGCCGCCCTGGTCGGTGTTGAAGATTTCCGGCTTGCCGTGGTTTGCCATGGCGTCCTGCAGGGCCTCCAGGCAGAAATCGATGTCCATGCTGTTGGATAGCTTCCAGGCCAGCACCCTACGCGATGCCCAGTCCATTACGGCGATCAGGTACAGGAAGCCCCGCCGCATGGGAATGTAGGTGATGTCCGTACACCAGACATGGTCCGGCCGGTCAATGGTCAGATCCCGCAGCAGATAGGGCCAGATCTTGTGCTCGGGATGGGGAACGCTGGTCTTTGGCCGTTGGTAGATGGCTGCCAACCCCATCCGGCCCATCAGCCGGCGCACCCGTTTGCGGTTGACGACATGACCCTGGCGCCGCAGATGGTGGGTCATCTGTCGGCTCCCGTACCAGAGCGTCTCCAGGAACTGGGCATCAATCACTCGCATCAGCGCTAGGTTCTCAGCACTCTCGCCCCGTACCGGCCCGTAATAATGCGACCGGCTGATCGACAGCAGCGCGCATTGCCGGACAACCGACAAGCCGGGATGTGACCGATCCACCATCTCCCGCCTCCGACCGGCGCTCATCGACCGGAGGCCTTGCGCAAAAAATCCCGCTCCACCACCAACTGACCGATCTTGGCGTGCAGCCGGTCGATCTCGGCGGCATCAACAACTGGACTGGCCTCGGCCTTCCCGGAAAACGACGCCGCCATCCCCTCGATCGCCTGTTTGCGCCAAGCGTTGATCATCGTCTGGTGAACACCGTGCTTCGACACAAGCTGCGCCATCGTCAACTCGCCCCGGATCGCCTCCAGCGCCACCTTCGCCTTGAAATCCGCTGAATATCGCTTCCTCTGTCCCGCCATGTCGCTCGTCCTTCAATAAGGCCGAACCAAGCTTAGCAAACTGTCCGCTCACAGGGGACCAGCTCTCAGAAGACCGGTCCCGCCAGGATGCCGCCGACGGCCAGCAGTACGATGGCTGGGACCTGGAAGCGCCAGGCCAGCCATTGCGCCCCGATCCCCAGCGCCATCACCAGGGCCGCCATTCCAACCAGGTCCTGCATGTCTCACCCCATCAAGATTTCAGCGCGCGGATGTTCGACCCTGACTTTCTTTTCCGTCAGCAGCGCAAAGCCCAAGGCCAACGGACCCAGCCGGCCAAGATACATGGCCAGGATCAGCACCAGATGCCCCGCCGCGCCGGCCATGGCAGTGGCGCCGCCTGTCAGGCCGACGGTGGCATAGGCGCTGAGAATTTCAAAACCCGCCGATACCAAACCAAGACCGGGCACGGCCAGCAGCAGCGCAAAGGTCAGCATGGCCGTCGCGAACAGGCTGATCAAGGCCACGCTTAGCGCCTGCTGGACCGCCTGGGGTGGCACCGAGCGCCGGGGCCGACGCTCACCGTCTGGCGGCGGCGGATATGCGCGACGGTAACCGCAAAGAGGACGACCGCCGTCGATACCTTGATGCCCCCGGCGGTGGAGGCGGGGCCGCCGCCAATGAACATCAGCAGCAGGGCGACCAGCAGCGCAGGCGCGGTCAGGGCCGTCAGGTCGAACGTGTTGAGCCCGGCCGTCCGTGTCGATACGGCTAGGTGTCTATCGTCGAAACAAGTGGGACATCTGGGTGGTTTGTGAGCGGAGGTTCTGGCTCGTTGCGCGCTGATGTTGAGTGGCCCGGCTTCCGGATGAGCCGTGACGCCGGGCCTGGATTGTTCGGTTTTTCTTCAGGCTGCGGTAGCTGCCAGATGGCCATCGGGACGGACCAGCAGGCGGCTTAGGCCTGCGTACCTGTCGCCGGTGATCCCCGTTGCCTCCACCTGGCGGGCGGTTTCCACCTCCATGGCGCCTGACGCACCGGGCATCCGGATATCCAGCCAACTTCCCTTCTGGAGCAGCGAATAGAGCGTGACGACCGTCCCGTCCACCAACTGCAACTCGGAATCCGGTAGCCGTTCGCCGCTGAGCGGCGAAGTGTCCGCCACCGGCCAGATAGGGGCGGGATAGGCGATGTCGAAGGCGCAGATCTGGTCGGACAGTAGGCGGTTGACCTGCGGCAGCTTCAGAAGATCGTTGAGAACCTGGCGCAGGGCCAGATCGCGGCCTTTGAAGGCCACCATTACCGCCGTCTGGGCCAGCGTATTGTCCAGCAGCGCCTGGCCCACCGGCTGGCGTTCGGTATGATAGCTGTCCAGCAGGCTGTCGGGTGCGTCGCCCTTGATCACCATGGCCAGCTTCCAGCCCAGGTTGAAGGCGTCCTGCACGCCGACATTCAGGCCCTGGCCACCGGCAGGCAGGTGGATATGGCAGGCATCGCCTGCCAACAGCACGCGGTCCTGACGGTAGCTGGCGGCCAGGCGTGTTTCGTCCCCGAAGCGCGACAGCCAGAAGGGATCGCGCATGCCGAAATCGGTACCGGCGATTTTCAGCGCGGCCTGCCGCACCTCCTCCTCGGTCACGGGTTCCGACAGGGGCACGGCCAGCCGGTCGCCATCGACAACGGCGAAACGGTGATGCTTACCGTCGCCCAGGGGCACGACCAGGAACCGGCCCCTGTCATTGGCGAAGGAATTGGCCTTGGGCGGGTCGTCCAGCACCATGTCGGCCAGGAACATGGTGGAGGTGACCTCGGTACCGTTGAACGGGATGCCCGACAGGGTGCGGATCGTGCTGCGCGCGCCGTCGGCCCCGATCAGGAACAGGGCATGGCCGGTGAAGGTGCCGTCCGATCCCTCGGCCGTGACGGTGACACCATGGGCATCCTGGGTGAAACCGGTGACGCGACAGCCACGGCGCAGGTCCACGCCCAGTTCCAGGGCGCGCTCCTCCAGCAATTCCTCGGTCACCGTCTGCGGAATGAACAGGGTGTAGGGGCAATCCGTGTCCAGGGTGGTGAAGTCCAGCCTTGTATCCAGCACGCCGTAATGGCCCGTGGGCAGGGGGATGCCGCGCTTCAGCGCCCGATCCAGCAGTCCGCGCATCGAAAATATTTCCAGCGTGCGGGGGTGCAGCGTCAGGGCGCGCGACTGCGCCACCCGTTCCGTCCGCCGTTCCAGCACCGTCACTTTGATGCCGGCCAGTGCCAGTTCGCAGGCGGCCATCAGGCCGGTCGGGCCCCCGCCGGTGATGATGACCTGGGTCGAGAAATTCATGATTGGCTCCATTAATCTAACGTTGTTAGGCGAGACCTTACACTGTTAGAGAGAGATGATGTCAACGGGGAAATGCGATGCGTCTTGATCGGGAACAGATTGTCGCTGCGGCACTCAGGCTGCTGGACGAGGTGGGGGTGGACGGCCTGACCATGCGGGTGTTGGCCGATGCGCTGAAAATTCAGGCCCCGTCGCTCTACTGGCATTTCAAGAACAAGCAGAGCCTGCTGGAGGCGATGGCCGATGCACTGATCGCCCCGGTCGCGCGTGCTGTGCCGCCGGGAAGCTGGGCGGAGCAGGTGTCGTTCATCGCCTGGGAATTGCGCGCGGCACTGCGGTCCCGGCGCGACGGGGCGCGGGTCTTCGCCGGCACCTTCTCCATCAATGACAATGTCATCCGCACCGCCGACCATCTGATCGGTGTGCTGATGGCGGCCGGCCTTCCCCGGCAGAAGGCCGCCTGGGGGGCACTGACCGTCACCTATTTCGTGCTGGGCTTCACCATCGAGGAACAGGGCGCGTATGAGCCGGGTGGCAGTGAGGGGGTGGCCCTGGCCGCCCGGCGTGAGGAATTCACGCGCTTCATCGGCGACCGCTACCCCCATGTCGCCGCCTGCATCCCCGATATCTTCGACGGCGACCAGGATGCCAGGTTCCGTCTGGGACTGGAGATGCAGGTGGCGGGGCTGAAGGTGCTCAGTAGCGCCAGTTGACCTCCAGCCCATAGGTGCGCGGCGCCCCGGCGAAGGCGATGGCATAGCCCAGGCTGTCCAGCAACGAAGCGCCATTCTGGATATAGGCGCGGTCGGTCAGGTTCTTGCCATAGGCCGCCACCTCCAGCCGGTCATCCTGGAAGCGCAGCGCTGCGCGCGCATTCAGCAGGCCATAGCCGCCCTGGGCGATGGCGCGCGTATTCTGCGGGTCGTGCCAGGTGCGGGACTTGGCGCTGTAATTGACATCCAGATGGGCCGAGGCGGTCTCGGATACCGGTCCTTCCCAGGCCAGGCCGACCAGTCCGCTATATTTGGGAGTATAGACAAACTTGCGGTCCGACACGTCGCCCAGCACCGCGTCCTGATATTCATCATAGGCGGCATCGGTCAGCGCACCGCTGCCATACAGGGTGAAGCCAGCCCCAGGCTGCCAGCGCGCCTCCAGTTCCAGACCCTGCACATGCGCCTTGCCGGCATTGGCGGTGGGCTGGAAGATCGTGCCGTTCTGGATGGCGAAGACCTGCAGCTGGATATCCTTGTAGTCGGTATAGAAGGCGGCGAGGTTGAGGGTCAGGCGCCGGTCGAGCCATTGGGTCTTCACCCCGGCCTCATAGGCCCAGACCTTTTCCGGGTTGTAGGGCTGGAGCGTGCCGATCGTGTCGGGGTCATAGTTGAAGCCGCCGCTCTTGAACCCCTTGGACAGGCTGGCATAGGTGAAGAATTCCGGCGTCCATTCGTAATCCAGCCCGATCTTGGGCGACAGATCGTCGAAGGTGCGGGCATTGTCAGAAGGGCCAAAGGTGGTGGCACCCGTGGCGATGGAGCGGTTCCAGACGAAGATCGACTTGCGCTCCGACGTGTAGCGCAGGCCAACTGACCCGGACAGTTTCTCGGTCAGGTCGTAGCTGGCATTCAGGAAGGCGGCATAGCTCTTGGTGGTGACGTCAAGCTGCTGGTTGCGGGTCTGGTCCAGGCCCAGCGGCACGAAGGCCGGCACCAGATTGGCGACCGTCAGCAGGCCCACATCCTCCTGATAATAGAACACGCCGCCTTGCCAGTTCAGCCGTCCTTCCAGAGCCTCTCCCGATAGCTGGAATTCCTGGCTGACCTGCCACTGGTCCATGCGGTCGGCGAAATTGCCGATGGAAAGCGGTGAGGCATCGGCCTCCGACATGCGGTCGCGCTTGATCTCGCGATAGGCGGTGATGGATTTGACGTTCAGCTCATCGTCACCGTAGGAGGCGCGCAGGAAGGCGCCCCACACATCCTCGTTGGGGGTGAAGGGGGCCAGCACCGCCTCCTGCCCGGCATCGAAGGCACCGTTCCAGATATCGCCCTGCACGCTCTTGGCATAGGTGCCGATATCGCCGATCAGTGCCTGGATGACAGGGGTGATCTCGGTTTCCGAGGTGGCGCTGACGAAGCCGTAATAGGGGGCCGACCGGTCGCGCGATCCGTCCAGGGAGAACAGGATGTCGATATCTTCCGAGGGGTTGTAGCGCAGCATGGTCCGGCCCGACAGAACGTCCTGGTCGTTGGCGCGCGTGCCGGTCAAATTGTTGCGCATGAAGCCGTCATTGCGGCTGCGATCCACGGAAAGGCGCCAGAACAAGGCATCCTCGACCAGCGGCAGGCTGACCGATGCCTTGGCCGCCAGGCTGTCGTAATTGCCATAGGACAGGCTGGCGGCATATTCGGCATCGGGGCCGGGCAGCTTGGAATTGATCTTCAGCGCACCGCCGATGGTGTTCTTGCCATAGAGCGTGCCTTGCGGCCCGCGCAACACCTCGACCGAGGCGACATCGCTGATATTGACCAGCCCACCCTGCAGGCGGCCCAGATAGACATCATCGACATACTGCGCCACGCCGGGATCGGCCGTGGGGCTTTCATCCGCCTGGCCGACGCCGCGGATGAAGATGAAGCCGATGCTGGAACTGTTGCGGCCTGTGGCGATCTGCAGGTTGGGCGCCAGCCGACCGACATCGGCGACATTGGATACGGCCTGTTCCCGTAGGGACTCCTCACTCAATGCCGTCACAGCGACCGGTGTGGTCTGCAGCGGCTCCAGCCGCCGGCGGGCGGATACGATGATTTCCTCGATCATCGGTCCGTCGCCGGCGGGGGCCGTCTCCGCGTGAACATTCTGTGCCATCGTCAGGGCGAGCAGCCCCGCACCGGCGCGCAGCAGCGCCGGCCTTGTCCATTTCCCGATCATGAAACCCTCGCTGTTCACGGCCGCAGGGCGGCCCTTTTGTTTATTGGGCATATTGTTGCCCTAACAACATTAGGGACAACTCGATGCGGCTTGTCAACGGCCAAGGTGGAAAGAAAATGCCCGGCCGCCTTGCGGGCGGGCCGGGCAAGGACATGCATCGCGAACAGATGGATCAGGGAGCTTTGGTGTGGTCGGCCATGCGGTCGTGCACCGGTGCCAGGATCGGCCCCCAGGGGACGAGATCGCCTGTTACGCGGATACGCCCCTGTGCCTGCTGTTCTGCCCGCAATGCCGCCAGTTCCGGCCCGGCATGCAGGCTGGCAGCGCGCCAGGCATCCATCCAGTCGCAGATGATCTCGGTCGCCACCTGCTCCCCCGGGGCGGTGCCATAGCGGATGCGGGCACCTCCATCCGCCACATCCAGCCGCAGGCACGGCTCGCCCATCGCCGGCCAGGGGGCGTCGGGTGGCAGATTGTGGAACCGCTCGATCAGGGACAGATGCAATGCGGACCCGCCGGGATGGGCATTCAGGGCCGTCTGTAGGGCCGCCTCCGCCAGGGCCAGCCAGGCGGGGCTCATGAAGATCAGGCGGGTCATGTCCGCTCCTTCAGCCGGGCCACGGCCTCGATTTCCACCAGGGCGCCATCGATGACCAGGCCGGCAATGGTTGTGGATCGGGCGGGTGCCCAATCGCCGAACCAGCCGGCATAGGCCTTGTTGAAGCCGGCGAAATCAGATCTGGCGGTCAACCAGACGGTGGTCTTCACGATATCGGCCGGCCCCAACCCGTGTTTGGCCAGGATGGCGGCCAGATTGTCCAGGCACTGGCTGGTCTGCGCCTCGATGCCGGCGGGCAGGGCGCCATTGCCGTCGAAGGCCAGTGCGCCTGACAGGAACAGCAGGGACCCTGCCGCAACGGCGGGGGAAAGATGCGGTTTCATGGATGGCTTCCTTAAAGGTCGAGCACCAGCGTGCCGCCGGAACAGCCGGACACGCAGGGCATGAGATGGTCGGCGCGTTCGGCCGGCTTCATGATCAGATCGCGATGGACGGGCGCCCCGGCCAGCCACCGGGTCTTGCAGACGGCACAGACCCCCGCCTCGCAGGAGGAGGGCACCTCCACCCCGGCGCCTCTCAGCGCCTCCAGCATGGTCTGGTCGGGTTGCACGGGAATGATCTGACCGGATCGGGACAGTTCCAGCGTATAGGCTGTGCCGCCGGCGGTGCGGTGCTTGCCGCCAAACTGTTCGATATGCACCGTCTCCGGATCGCGATCCTTGGTCGCCTCCAGGACGGCGGCGACAAGGCCGCCAGGGCCGCAGCAATAGACATGCTCCCCCGCCACGGGCCGTGCCAGCAAGCCGGTCACATCCAGCGGGTTGGCCGGCACGGTGCGGTCATGATGGAACCGGACCACGCCGCGCGCCGCCAGGGGCGCCAGATACCGGTGGAAGGCTGTCTCCTCCGGCGTGCGCGCGCAATAATGCAGCTCGAAATTCGCACCCTGCCGGTTCAGGGTGTGCAGCATGGACAGGAAGGGCGTGATGCCGATGCCACCGGCAATCAGCACATGGTGCTTTGCATCCGGGTCCAGCGGGAAATGGTTGCGGGGCAGGGAGACTGGCAGCACCGATCCCACCCGCAACTGCGCCTGCAGGGCCAGCGACCCGCCGCGTCCCTGCGGTTCGGCCTGCACGGCGATATGATAGCGGTTGCGGATGGCCGGATTACCGCACAGCGAATATTGCCGGACCATGCCGTTTTCCAGCCGCACATCGATATGGGCGCCGGGCGTGAAGGGTGGCAGTTCCCAATCATCGGGATCGGCCAGTTCGTAATGGATGACGCGGTCCGTCTCCCGTTCCATCGACCGGACCACGGTGGTGACATGGTGGTGAAGCTTCAGGATGCTCACGGCGGGGCCACCTCGTCACCCAAGCGGATCGGGCCGCCCGTGATGATCTTCGCGTGCAGGCCGCTGCGGTTGAGCATCAGGTTGAAGATTTCCAGCCCGGTGATCTGCTCGATATGCCGGCAGGGGGTGGCCAGGCGCGTGCCTTCCAGCAGGGTGCCGCCGATGCGGAAGCGTGCCCCCACCAGATGGTTCAGCGGCACGCCGCGCGTGGTGATGTTGCGCCGGTGGTCGGCTTCGCTCAGCGCCACCTTATGGTCGCGGGCCAGTGCCTCCAGCGTCTCCACTTCGAACAAGGTGACCTGCCGGCCCTCTTCCGGCCGGTCGGAATAGAAGCCGTTGCCGGTGGCGTAGCGGTCGCCCTCCACGCCGATGCCGGCCAGCAGGACCAACTGGTCCTGGCCGCGCATGGGCAGGAAGGAACGCGGTGCCAGATGCAGGGCGTGAACGGTGCCGGACCACATGGGGCGGCCTCCTCTCTCTGTCTGGAATATTGGACAACAAGTTGTCCAAAAGACATTATACAGGGTGAAATCTTTGTCCAGTGGAATCGCCCTGCTCAGTGTTATGGACAAATGGTTGTTTATCCGGCAGGAAGAATGTCGCCCCGGATGCAGTGACGGGGGCTGACGGGAGAGGGAATGACACGCGCCGTTAAGAAGCGTGCCGCCGCGGCGGCGCCGGTCGATGCCAACATCATCGCCAGTTCCATCCACGCCACGCGCCGCCGCAAGGGCATGACACTGGCCGAACTGGCCGAACGCACGGACATGGACAAGGGCTACCTGTCGCGGGTGGAGCATGGGCAGAAATCACCGTCGGTCGGCACGTTGTTGAAGATCGCGGAAGCGCTGGGCGTGCCGGTGGGCCACCTGTTCGGGGAGAATACCGACGACAACGCCGTCACTGTCATCCGCAGCACCGACCATGTCGATATCGCCGATGACAGCGCGGAAGGGCCGGGTGCCCTGCTGCCGGCCAGCGGCAAGCGCCGCCTCAGCGTTTTCATGATCGAGCCGGGCAGCGACCGCCTGTCCCAGCAGGCCGACCATCCGGGGGACGAGTTCCTTTACGTGCTGGAAGGCAGCCTGGAGATCATCTTCCCGGACCGGGTGGTGCAACTGGATACGGGCGACGCCATCCATTTCGACGGGCATTTGCGCCATCAGTTGCGGCGGATGGGCGAAGGGCCGGTGCGTGCTCTCGTGGCGGTGGCGCAGGACCTTGCCCTGCGCGGCGGGGACGACGAATAAGGGTCAATCCGGTAGCGAGACGACCGCATCCACCTCCACCAGCCATTCCGGCAGGCCCAGGGCCTGGACACCCAGCAGCATGCTGGCCGTGACGGGCCAGGCATCGCCGAAGATGTCGCGCCCGGCCCCGAAGATGGGGGCGATCAGGCCGGGATGGTGGCCAACGACATTGATCGTCATCTTGACGATCCGTTCCGGCCTCACCGAAAGCGCATCCAGGGCCGCGGCGATATTGGCGAAACATTGCCTTGCCTGTGCCGCGTGGCTGTCGCCCCCCACCAGATTGCCATCCACGTCCAATGCCACCTGTCCCGCGATGAAGGCCAGCCGGCCGGCTGGCGCGATGGCGATCTGGGCGTAAAGCCCCATGACGGGCGGGGCCAGCGTGGCGGGGTTCAGCTTCTGGGTCATTGATCCTCTCCGGGGCGCAGCAGGCGGGTCATGGCATCGGCGACAAGGTCGGGATGGGTGGTGATGCCCATATGGCCGACCGCCAGCTCGGCCACCGACCAGCCCGCTCGGGCGGCCTGCGCCGCCAGGGGGGCGGTCGGCGGGAAATCCACGAAGCGCAGATAATGGCGGCGGCAGGTGAGACCGTCCGCCCCATACCGTGCCGGCTCCGCATGGGTCAGCAGCGGCATGGGACGCAGGTTGGTCACGGCCGGGTCCGCAGGATCAAGGCCCAGGAAGTCCGGCGGCGGTGGTGGCACCATCCCGTCCGTTGCCATGGCGGTGAAGGCGGCCCGCAATTCCGGCATCTGGTCGAACAGTGACAGCCCTGCCGCCGCGATGGGGCCATCCATGACGATCAGGTCGGTGACCCGCTCCGGACGGCTGCCCGCCACTTCCGCCGCCACCAGTCCACCGTAGGAATGGCCGGCCAGAATGACGGGGCCGGGTTCGGTGAAATCCAGCACGGACAGGATGTCGGCGACATGGGCGGACAGTCCGGTTTCGGCCCCGCCCAGATGCTGACGCTCGCCCAGGCCCGTCAGGGTTGGCGCGGCGACCCGCCAGCCGTGCGTACGCAGTGGCCCGGCCAGTGGCCGCCAGCACCAGCCACCCAGCCAGGAACCATGGATCAGCAGGATAAGCGGAGCGGGCATGGAACCATCCTGAGGCAACTGGTTGTCAGCAGCGTCACGCGGGGTGACAGGCCACAAGCGTCTATCTGGAGCCATTCTTAACGCAGAACACATTTGTGCTCAACAAACTTGTTGCACAAAAGACAACTTGTTGCCCAAATGAGTGGGGGGCGGGAAAGCCGTTCCGACAAGAAAAGGGAGCTTCAAACATGTCTTGGATGAATGAACGGTGCAGGCCCTCACGGCTGGCGCTGACGCTGATGCTCGCCCTGTCGGCGGGCGGTGCGGCCCATGCCCAATCGGGCGAGGTGCTGGAAGAGATCATTGTCACGGCGGAAAAGCGTTCCGGCGTGGCCGACCGTATCGGCATGTCCATCGCCGCCTTTGGGGGAGAGGCGCTGGAGACGATGCGGGTGACGGACACCAAGGATCTGGTGCAGATGGTGCCCGGCTTCACCGCGGCGGATTCTGTGGCCGGTACGCCGATCTATACGCTGCGCGGCATTGGCTTCAACACGCCCAACCTGTCCGCGACCTCGCCCGTGGGTGTCTATCTGAACGACACGGCCCTGGCCTATCCGTTCATGACGCAGCAGATGGCTTTCGATCTGGCGCGGGTCGAGGTGCTGAAGGGGCCGCAGGGCACGCTCTATGGACGCAACACCACGGGTGGCCTGATCAAATATGTCACCGCCAATCCGGGCGACAGCTATGAGGGGGCGCTGACTGCCGGGTACGGCAATTACCAGAGCTTCACGATGCAGGGCCATGTCTCTGCCCCGCTATCGGAGACCCTGGGCTTGCGCCTGGCCTTTACGGCGGAGAACAGTGACAAGGGCTGGCAGAAAAGCGTCACCCGTGACGAGCGGCTGGGTGAGAAGGATCGGCTGGCCGGCCGCGCCACCCTGCAATGGAAGCCGGAAGGCGGGCTGGTGGCCACGCTGCGCTCCAGCTTCTGGCGCGACAGGTCCGACACCCAGGCGCCCCAGGCCATCTATTACCTGCCGGAGAACCCGGCCGGTGCCCTGGATGCGGCGCTGATCACGCCGTCGCTGCTGCTGGACGCGAAGAACAGTCAGGCCGACTGGGTGCCGGCCGACCATCCCGGTTCGCGCAGCTTTTCGGGACAGCGCCCACCCTATCGCATGAATGCCGATTTCCAGGGCCATGCGCTGGACCTGGAATATGCGTTCGACAATGGGCTGCTGCTGAACAGTTCGACCGCTTACAACCGTGTCACCCGTGATGACATGATCGACGCCAATGGCGCGCCGGTCGAAACGTTGAGCTATCAGCCGCGCGGTCATGTCAATTCCTTCTCCCAGGAACTGCGCCTGTCGGGTGAGGCGGAGCGGCTGAGTTGGACGCTTGGCAGCTACTACGCCCATGACGACATCTTCGAGGGCATGACGGCCTGGCTGGACGATTTCTCCACCGTCGGCGTGCTGCGCGCCGTGGGTGCCACGGTCCCCAACGCCTATCTGCCGGGCCAGATCGCGGAGGGGCTGCGCGTCGATGAGGCGGTGGCCGATATGAAGACCGACAGCTATTCGCTCTTCGGCAGCGGGCAGTACGAGCTGACCGAGGCCCTGAAGCTGACCCTGGGTGCCCGCTACAATGTCGACCGTACGGCTTTCGACGGCTGCACCCGCGATGTGGGCAATAACACCGCACCCATCTGGAATACGGTGGTGGCCGGTGTCCTGGCGGGTGTGCCGGCCAATATCCAGCCTGGCGGCTGCATCACCTTCAACGAGACGATGACGGCGCTGGCCGATACAGTCCATGACAGGCTGCGGGAGGACAATCTCTCCTGGCGCGCGGGCCTGGACTGGACCCTGTCGGATGATACGCTGCTCTATGGCACGATCAGCCGTGGCTACAAGTCCGGCGGCTTCCCCGTCATCGCCGCCAATACCAGCCGGCAGCTGCTGCCGGTTCGGCAGGAGGAGGTGACATCCTATGAGATGGGAACCAAGCTGCGCCTGCTGGATGGGGTCCTGCGCACCAATCTGGCCGCCTATTACAGCGATTATCGCGACAAGCAGGTGTTCGGCGTTCTTACCGACCCGCTGTTCCGCACACTGGAGCGGGTGCTGAACGTGCCCAAGTCGGAGATCTGGGGGCTGGAGGCCGACGTGAGCTGGCGGCTGGCGGCCGGCCTGACGGCACGGGCCGCAGCGTCCTGGATGCAGACCAAGGTGCTGGACTATGAAGGTTTCGACCAGTTCGGCAATGCGGTCGATTTCCGGGGCAGCGCGTTTCCCTATTCACCGGAATGGCAGGTCAATGCCGGCCTGGACCATGTCACGGACCTGTCGGCCGACCTGTCGCTGCGCAGTACGCTCTCCCTCAGCTACCAATCGCGCTCCCACGGGGATTTCCAGGACCTGCCCTATTACAGTGTGAAATCCCGCGCCCTGATCGATGGCGGGCTGACCCTGATGGGACCGGGCGAACGTTGGACGGCCGGCATATGGGTCCGCAACCTGTTCAACGAGGAATACTGGACCAGCGTCAATTACGGTCGCGACATGTTCAGCCGCACCGCCGGCATGCCGCGCACCTATGGCGTCAATCTGGGCTGGAAGTTCGTGTGACCCATGCGAATGGATCATAAGTTTATAGTGATAGACATTTACGAAGCCTTGCTTTGTAAATGTCTATAAACCTGAACCTTGAGGCACAGTTTGAAGCTATGCTATTTTACTAAGTATGACTAGGCAAAGCATAGGAAAGCTGAACTTGCTGGAGCGGACGCTCCCTGATGGGCTGCTGGTGGACGCAGCCTGGATGGAGCGGCACGGCTATTCGACCAGCCTCCGCAGCCAGTATGTCGCAGCCGGCTGGCTGGTACAGCCGGTTCGTGGCACCTACAAGCGGCCGCTTGGCAAGCTGACCTGGGAAAGAGCCGTCATCTCATTGCAATCGCTGATGAAGCATCCATTGATCGTGGGTGGCCGGACCGCGCTTGAACTGCAAGGGTTTGGTCACTACGTCTCCACCAGCGGACCGGCGAGCATCCACCTCTATGGTGACGAACCCCCACCCGGCTGGCTTGCGAAACTGCCTTTCAGGGAGCGCTTCATCTTCCACAAGGCCCAGACCCTGTTCAGTGCAACGACGGCCGCGGAAGGTCCGTTCAGCTTGGCAGGTGGCGACGATGGCGATGACCATGAACGAACCGGGGACCATGTTCGCCCGCTGTCCATGAACGCGCAATGGCCTCTGCTGGTTTCCACACCTGAACGGGCCTTTCTGGAATTGCTGGATGAACTGCCGAAGCGCCAGACATTCCACAATGTCGATGTGATCGCGGAAGGGCTGCGCACGCTCAGCCCGACCCGTCTCCAGAGGCTGCTGGAAGATTGCCGTAGCGTAAAGGCCAAGCGGCTGTTCTTCTGGTTTGCCGAACGGCACGGCCATCGCTGGGTCAACCGGATCGACCGGGACCGCGTGTCGCTCGGCAGCGGCAAGCGCATGCTGGTCAAGGGTGGCCGGCTTGATCCGAAGTACCTGATCACCGTGCCGGAGGATCTTGGTGCCCCTGTCTGATCGCTACCGGGCGCAGGTCGCACTCCTGATCGCCGTAATGCCGTTCGTTGCGGCGGAAGAGGATTTCGCGCTGAAGGGCGGCACGGCGATCAACCTGTTCGTCCGCGACATGCCTCGCCTGTCGGTCGACATCGACCTGACCTATTTGCCGGTGGCTGGGCGTCCGGAATCCCTGTCTGCGATCGATGCCGGCATGAAGCGGATTGCCGCTGCCATCCGCAAGGGACTGCGCGGTGTGCGTGTCACCGAAGTCCTGAACGCGCGCGAGCCGGTCGTCACGAAGCTGACCGTGCAG
>NZ_JBLTXA010000062.1:0-12341 GCF_048066175.1 Niveispirillum fermenti
TGGAAAGGACTGCCCGCAGATCATTGCATCATGATGGGGCGAATGCTGCCATCCGCCTCATAGTCGATCTCCTGTACCTTGATCTGCCGCTGGCCCCGATAGGGGCCGTCCCCCGTCTGGCCTTCCCAACGGTGATAGGCGATCAGCCAGCGGCCATTGTCGGGCCTGTGCAGAAAGGCGTGGTGCCCGGGTCCCTTTCGGGTGCCGTCGCTGACCAGGACCGGACCCTTGTAATGCCAGGGGCCCGTCGGGGATGCCGATACCGCATAATGCACGGAATAGGAGGCGTGGCGCCATGAACCGTGCGAGTAGGACAGATAGTAGACGCCGTTGCGCTCATGCATGAACGCGCCCTCGGTGAAGAACGGGGGCGTTTCCACCGGCACTTCCCGCTCGATCCCCACCATGTCCGGCGTGAGCAACCAGACACGCAGGGTCGCCCCGGCGCTGCCGCCGGCATAAAGATAGCGGTTGCCGCTGTGCGGATCGATGAAGATGGCCGGGTCGATGGCTTCGAACCCGTTGCCGCCGGTGATCAGCGGCCGGCCGCTATCCGTGCAGGGGCCGGCCGGCCCGTCGCAGCGGGCGACCCCGATGCGGCTGGGCGTCGGGTTCTGCGGCCCGACGGAATAATAAAGAAGGTATCGCCCGTCGGCGGCGACCATGTCGGGCGCCCAGAGATGATGGCGCGGTGCGCCATCCTGCGCGATCCATCCCACGGCGTCGAGCCGGAGAAGGGCCGGCCCGCGCCGCCAGACGGCCAGATCGCGGGACGTCCAGGCATGCAGGACGTCCCCGCCCGTCGGATAGATCCACCAGGCCCCGTCGGCATGTTCCATGTCGGGATCGGCGCCGTTGAAGGGCACCGATCCGTCATGGGCACCGGCACTGACCGCGGCGCCGGCAAACAAGGCCGCGGCCAGTGCCCGCCGGCGCCGGCCGATCATTTGGGTGCCGCCGGCACGACGCCCTTGGGGGCCGCGGCCAACCGCTTGATCAGGTCGGTCTCGGCCTGGCGATAGGGCTTGCCGTCGGCCCGGAACACCTCGTGGAACCAGATGGTCGGTTCGTCATAGGTGTAGGGCTTCTTCCAGCTATCCCAGGGCAGGCGCGTCTGGGTCTTGCCATCCGCGAAGCCCCAGTTATAGGCGCCGACATTGTATTTCTTGGCGATGGGCAGCGACCCGTCGAAGGTGGAGCCGTTGCCGCGCGCCATATACTCGGTGCAAAGCACGGGGCGGCCGTAGCTCTGCATCTGCTTGACCCGCTTCTCGAACGTTTCCGGCCAGCTGTAATCGTGGAAGGAATTGATGTCCGACTGGGTCAACTGGACGCGCTCGACCTCGTCCACCTTGTCCAGTTGGTCCCAATGCTCGCCGATCCACACGCCCGAGGTCAGCGGCTGGGTCGGATCGGCGCTGCGGGCCCATGCGTAGACCTGGGGCAGCAGCAGGGCGACATATTTGTTCTTGTCCGGGATATGGTCGTAATTGCCGCCGCCCTTGTTGTTCGGCTCGTTCCAGACATCCCAGACCACGATGCGCGGGTCCTTGGCGAAGGTGCCGACAATGTCCTTCACATAGGCTTCCAGCTTGTCATACTGGCTGGCATCCTTCAGGCGGGCCTCGCCCGGGGCCTGGACCCAGCGGGAATTATGGACGCCGGGGATCGGCGGGCTTTGCAGGCCATAGACCGGGTTGGGATCCCAGACGCTGTCGAACAGCACGAACATGATGCGGATCTTGTGCTTCTCGGCGATGTCGAGAAACTGCCCCATCCGCTTTTTCAGCCCTTCGGCATCATTCTCCCACAGCAGATTGTGCAGGAAGACGCGCATCGTGTTCATGCCGATGCTGGCGGCCCAGCCCAGTTCCTTGTCGATGGTGGCCGGATCGAAGGTGGCCTCGTGCCACATCTCGATCTCGTTGACGGCGGAACCGGGATTATAGTTGGCGCCGATCAGCCAGGGCTGCTTGTCGTACCATTTATTGGCCTGTTCCCGGCTCCATTGCTCGCGGGCCTCGGCCGGCGACACGGCCGCGAAGGCCATCGCCACGGCGGCGGTGGCGAGCAGGAATGTCCGACGGATCATGATGTCCCCCCTTTTGGGTTTGTGCCGGTTCCCGATGAACCGGTTGGGCGGCGGCTGCCACCGCACGCCGCATGGCGTGGAAACCGTGCCGTCCTTCCCGCTTGAAGGGACGGCAGCGGATGCTTGCGATCAGTTGCCGCCTGCCGGCAGGTTGGTGAGCAGGCGGTAGGTCATGATGTTGCGATAGGTCTGGCCCGGCTCCAGCCGGGCGCTGGGAAAGCCCTTCTGATTGGGGGCATCGGGGAAGTTCTGCGGCTCCAGCACGATGGCATCACCCATGCGGTAGACCTTGTTGGCCTTGCCGTGGGTGGTGCCGTCCAGGAAATTGCCGGAATAGAACTGCACGCCGGGCTGGTTGGCCCACAGCTCGAACCCGCGGCCCGATCCCGGTGCCACGACCCGCGCCATCAATTGCCGGTCCTTTGGCGGGGTCCGGCTGACCACCCAATTATGATCATAGCCGCGGCCGAAGCGGATCTGCTCGTCCGAGGCGTCGCGGACGCGCTTGCCCACGGGCTGCGGCTTGCGGAAATCGAACACCGTGCCGGCCACGGGCCGGAACTCGCCCGTCGGGATGGCCCCATCGTCCGTCGGCAGATAGGTTTCTGCCGGGATGGTCAGCAGATGCCCCATGGCGCCGTTGACCGACCCTTCGCCCAGCAGGTTCCAATAGGCGTGGTTGGTGATGTTGACGATGGTCGGCTTGTCCGTGACGGCCCGGTAATCGATCGTCAACTCGTTGCCGTCGCTCAACGAATAGATGGCATCGACGGTGAGTGTGCCGGGATAGCCCTGATCCCCGTCGCGGCTGACATAGCGCAGCGTCACCGAGGCGGTGGGACCGTCGGTCACCGACTGCACGTCCCACAACACCTTGTCGAAGCCCTGGGTGCCGCCATGCAGCGCGTTCTTGCCGTTGTTCACCGGGGTCTGGTGGGCCTGCCCGTCCAGCGTGAAGCGACCGGCGGCGAGGCGATTGGCGAAGCGGCCGACCGTGGAGCCGAAATATTGCGGCTGCTGGATATAATCATCGATATTGTCATAGCCCAGTGCCACATCGGCGGCATTGCCGTTGCGATCCGGCATGACCACGGATTGCAGGGTCGCGCCATAGGTGATGATCGTTGCCGAAACGCCCTTCTCGTTGCTCAGCGTCACGGCCGCCACCTCCCGCCCGTCCGGCAGCGTGCCGAAGGTCGATTTCCGGGTGCTGGCCGCCTCCGCACCGCTGGCCAGCAGGCAGGCCACGATGGCCGTGGATGCAAGCAAGGCGCGTTGTTTCGACATGATCCTTATCCTCCCTGTCAGCCGCGATACATCAGGGTCGGCCGGCCGCGGCAGCCGGGATCGACCTCGAACAAGGCACCACCCGCCGGCTCGTCGACATCGACGGCGGCAGAGGTGACGAACATCCGGTCCAGGTCCGGACCGGCGAATGTACAACTGGTGATCTGGCTGGCAGGCAGGTCGATCGACCGGTCCCGCCGCCCGTCCGGCGTGAAGCGGGTCACGCAGCCGGCCCCCCAGCACGCCACCCACAGCCCGCCCTCGGCATCGAAGGTCATGCCGTCGGGATTGCCCCATGCCGGTTCGAACCGGATATAGGGCTGCCGCGCCCCCAGGCTGCCATCCTCCCGGATGTCGAACCGGAAGATGGTGGCGAGAGCGGTATCCGTGTGCAGCAGGAAGCGGCCATCCGGATCGATGGCCGGACCATTGGCGATGGTATAGGGGCCGTCCACCCGGGTGATCCCGCCATCGGGGTCCAGCCGGTGGAACGCGCCCGTCGGCCGGTCACAGGTGATGGGCATGGTGCCCGCCCAGATGCGGCCGGCCGCATCGGCCTTGGCATCATTCAGCCGGTTGCCCTGGATGCCCCGGTCCACCTGCCCGATGATTTTCCGCCGGTTGGCGGGAAGGTCCAGCCGGACCATGTCCAGCCCGATTCCCGCCACGAAGCCCCCGGCGGTGCGTTCGATGATCCAGGCGGCATGATCGGGCTGTTCGAAGCTGGTGACATTGTCGTCGGCCAGCGACAGGCGGTTGATCCGCCGGCCCAGGATATCCACCCAGAACACGGCATTCTCGCGCATAGACCAGAGCGGGCCTTCGCCCAGCAGGTCACGGCTGTCGCGCGTGATGACCCGCACGCCGCGCATCAGTGGCTGTCCCTTGGCAGGCCGCGGGTCTGGGCGATGCGCTGGTACTTCACCGCCAGTTCGATGACGGCACCGCCTTCGAACTGGCCCGTGATGTTGCGGTGGATTTCCTGCCAGGGTGTCTGCGCGGGGGGCATATAGCCGGGCGGGCCCTGCAGGGCGGCGCGGCGGCGGGCCAGTTCTTCCGCCGGGACCTGCATATCCGCGGTGCGTCGGCGCAGGTCGATGCGGATGCGATCACCCGTGCGGACAAGCGCCAGGCCGCCGCCCACCGCTGCTTCCGGTGCGGCGTTCAGGATGGAGGGGCTGCCGCTGGTGCCCGACTGCCGCCCGTCGCCCAGGCAGGGCAGGGCATGGATGCCGGCCTGTATCAGCGCGGAGGGCGGCCGCATGTTCACCACCTCGGCCCCCCCCGGATAACCGATGGGTCCAGCCCCGCGCATGATCAGGATCGACCGTTCATCGGCGCCCAGGGCCGGGTCATCGATACGGGCGTGATAATCCTCCGGCCCGTCGAAGACGATTGCCGTTCCCTCGAACGCTTCCGGATCATCGGGGTCGGACAGGTAGCGGGCCCGGAAGTCCGGGGAGATGACACTGAGCTTCATCACCGCATGATCGAACAGATTGCCCGACAGCACGGTCAGGCCGGCCGACGCCTTCAACGGATCGCCCAGCGGGCGGATCACATCCGAGTCGGTCGTGTCCGCCGTGCCGACATTGTCGGCCAGTGTCTGGCCGTTGGCCGTCAGCACCGACCCGTCGATCAGGCCGGCGCGCAGCAGCTGCCCCATCACGGCCGGCACGCCCCCGGCGCGATAGAAATCCTCCGCCAGATAGGTGCCTGCCGGCTGCAGGTTGACGATCAGTGGCACATCAGCGCCCTGTTCCTCCCAATCCGCAAGCGTCAGGTCCACGCCGATATGGCGGGCGATGGCGTTCAGGTGGATGGGTGCGTTGGTGGAACCGCCGATGGCCGAGTTGACGCGGATGGCGTTCAGGAACGCCTGCCGCGTCAGGATGTCGGACGGCTTGCGGTCGGCATCGACCATCTCCACGATCCGCAGGCCGGTGCGATAGGCGTTCTCCTGCCGGTCGCGATAGGGGGCCGGGATCGCCGCCGATCCCGGCAGCGACATGCCCAGCGCCTCGCACAGGGAATTCATCGTGGTGGCGGTGCCCATCGTATTGCACCAGCCGGTGGACGGGGCCGAGGAGGCCACCAGTTCCACGAAGCCCTTATAATCGATCTGGCCCGCTGCCAGCATTTCGCGCGCCTTCCACACGATGGTGCCGGAACCGGTGCGCTCCCCCTTGAACCAGCCGTTCAGCATCGGGCCGACCGACAGGGCGATGGCCGGGATATTGACGGTTGCCGCTGCCATGAGGCAGGCAGGCGTGGTCTTGTCGCAGCCGATGGTCAGAACAACGCCGTCCATCGGATATCCATAGATCGATTCCACCAGGCTTAGATATGACAGATTCCGATCCAGCCCCGCCGTGGGGCGCTTGCCTGTCTCCTGGATCGGGTGGACGGGAAATTCAATGGCGATGCCGCCGGCGTCGCGAATACCCTCACGCACGCGCTTGGCCAGCTCGATATGATGCCGGTTGCAGGGAACCAGATCGCTGCCGGTCTGGGCGATGCCGATGATCGGCCGGCTGGACTGCAATTCCTCCAGGCTGATGCCGTAATTCAGATAGCGTTCAACATAAAGTGCGGTCATGTCCGGGTTGTCCGGATTGTCGAACCACTGCCGCGAACGCAGTGCCCGACCGGAAGGTTTGGAAGTGCCGTCCCTCACGCTCATTACCCCATCACCTGGGGGCGTCCCTGGCGGCCGCCCCGTCTCGCTCATGCCATCGGTACTGATAGAGCCGAACCGATCGGATTGGAAGCATATATATCAGATAAAATAGACAGGCGAAGCAAAATCACGATGGATCGGCTGTGCGGAACAGGGCGAGACGGATGTCTGTCCTGGTGTCCGGCCGATCGTGCAGGCCCGATACCCGATGACCGGCTTGGGACGTCACCATCGGGACGGCGGTGTCCCGGTCATCAGTGCATTGTCTTGCGTGCTTTTCTTTTCAGTGCCTTGAAGGCAGGACAGCCTGCGCCTGTCTGTCCATGGCTGGCTGAAGGGCGCGATTTCACCGATGCGTTGCCTTGTGCTTCCCTGCAAGAAGAGGTGATGGCGGGTCGGTGCCGGGGACGACATCGTGACGATGCCGCTCCCGTGACCCCCACGCAACACTGCCTTGGCTTGCATCATATTTGTCAGATTTATATTGACTTGAGTGCCCCTCTCTATGCATTCGTCATCCAACGGCATGCCCGCCCCGTCTGGCAGGGTAAGCCGAGTATCCAGGGGGAGGATGAAGGATATGCGTTTGCATCTGCTTGGTGCCGTGTCAGCGACGGCCATGTTGATTTCCATGCCGGTCACGGCGCAGGAAACCGGCGGTGCCGCGCCGGGGGACAGCGGCCTGGTGCTGGAGGAGATCGTCGTCACCGGTGTCCGCAAGTCGATGGAGCGGGCGGCGGAACTGAAGCGCGCCGCTGTGCAGGTGGTCGACTCCGTGGTCGCCACCGATATCGGCAAGCTGCCGGATTCCACCGTCGCCGCGGCCCTGCAGCGCGTGCCGGGCATCCAGGTGCAGAACGACCGCAACAATGAATTGTCGAACGTCCGTATCCGTGGCCTGACCGACATCCTGACCACGTTGAACGGCCGCGAGGTGATCACCACCACCGGCCGCGGCTTCGACCTGAAGGATGTGCCGGCCGAGGCGCTGGCCCGCATCGATGCCTACAAATCGCAGACGGCCGACCAGATCGAGGGCGGCGTCGCGGGGGCCATCGATCTCCGCCTCAACCGCCCCTTCAATTTCCGCGAGCCGACGCTCGTGCTGACGGGGCGCGAAAGCCGTGCCGTAAACGCCAAGGCCTGGAACCCGCAGCTTGGCGGGCTGGCGAGCTACAAGACCGACAGCCCCATCGGCGAGATCGGCGGCCTGGTCAGTGCCACCTATTCGCGTTCCGACACCATCCGCAGCGTCAGCAACCTGACGGAGCGCCGCTATGGTGGCGTCGCCCCGCTGAACACCGTCGGCATCCTGGTGCCGCAGGTGCTGCAGAACATGCCCGATGTGGGCCGTGTCACGCGCAAGCAGGTGAACGGGGCCCTGCAATGGCAGGCGACGCCATCGACCCAGGTCTATGTCGACGGGCTCTACACCTATTTCCGCAGCACGACGGGTTTTGCCGGCTTCAACCCGCAGCCCTTCACCAATGGCAGCCAGATCACCGATGTCACGCCCAGCGACTATTGCTTCGACGCGCGGGTGAATGCCAATGGTACCAACCCGACGCTGATCAACAATGCCGACGGCACGAAGTCGATCCAGCCCTTCACGGTGCAGCGCGTCTGCGAACTGCAAAGCGCCCGGTTCAACAATGTCGTGGTGAACCAGAATTCCTCCTCCAACCAGATCACCCAGCGCAACAAGATGGTTGCCGGCGGTCTGGAATATGACGAGGACGGCACGAAGGCGGTCTTCGACATCGCCTATCAGACCTCGCAGTCGTTCAACGAGAATTTCAACGCCGAGGTCGGACAGCGTATCCCGACCGTTTTTGTCGAATTCGACGTGAAGAACGGCCCGACCTTTGAACTCGATCCGGCGATCCCGCTCAGCCCGGCCAATGTGTCGCTGCGCAACTCGATCAATCAGAACTTCACCCTGGGCAAGGGGGAACTGTTCCAGGCGCGTGGCGATCTGGAACAGGAGTTCGACAGTGTCCTGTCCAAGGTGAAGGTCGGCGCCCGGTACTCGGAGCGCGACGCCCGCCTGCAGCAGGTGGAGCAGACCAATACGGTTCAGTCGATCGGCTTCGGCAATATCGGCACGCCGACGGAAGCCAATGCCCGCCTGATCTCCTCGCTGGGCCTGTCCCCGGATTTCCTGGCGCCGATCGGCAAGGCACCCCGCCTTAACGGCGGTTCGGAATTCCTGGGCGTCAATCCCGGTTACCTGCGTTCAGAGCGCGGGCGCAATGAATTGCGCGCCCTGTTCAACCTGCCGCAGCAGCAGCCAGGCTATGACCCGACCAAGGAATTCAACGCCAACGAAAAGACCTATGCCGGGTATGTCGAGGGCGGTTACGAGATTCCGCTGGGCACGGTCACCCTGGATGGCGTGGTCGGCACCCGTCTGGTCAAGACCGAGCGGACGATCAGCGGCTTCATGCGGGATGGCGCCAGCTTCTCCCCCGTGTCGGCCAAGACATCGGATACCGACCTGCTGCCGTCGGCAACGGCGCGGTTCCAGTTCCCCAATTCCTTCCAGACGCGCTTCAGCTATTCCCGGTCTATGCGGCGTCCGGATTTCGCGGCATTGAACCCCACGGAATCCCTGACGCTGGTGGGCAATGTGTTCCTGCTCAACACCGGGCAGCGCGGCAACCCGGACCTGCGCCCGCAGAAGTCCGACAGTTTCGACGTGACGGCCGAATATTATTTCGACAGCGGCTATATCGCGGCCACCGGCTATTACCGCTCGATCAAGGACCGTGTCGTTACCTCCAACACCCAGGAGACGATCGGCGAACTGAACTATCTGATCTCCAGCCCGCGCAATGTCGGTTCCGTCGACCTGCAGGGTATCGAGATCAGCAGCCAGTACTTCTTTGATTTCCTGCCGGGCGCCTTCGCGGGCTTCGGGGTTCAGGGTGCCTTCACCCTGGCGGATTCGGAGATCAAGGGCGATGACCCGCTTGCCGGCAATCCGCTTGTGGGCGTGTCCAAGTACAATTATACGACCGGCCTGCTCTATGACATGTATGGCATCAGCGGCCGTCTGATCTGGACCTATCGTTCCAGATATATCGATGCCGACAATACGGGTGGCGTGCAGTTGCGCCCCTTCGATGCCGATCGCCAGAACGAGGCCTATGTGCCGACGCTGCTGTCCTATGCCCGGCCGGCCGGGCGCCTGGATTTCAGCATCGGCTATGACCTTACCGATGCGCTGCGGGTCGATGTCGGCGGCACCAACATCCTCAAGAACAAGACTTCCATCTATCGCGGGTCGGAGAAGATCAACTTCGCCCTGTTCGGGGACGAGACGGTCTATACCGTGGGCGTCCGTTACAAGCTGTAATGATGGTGCCCGGTGGTCCGGCCCTTTTGGCCGGGCCACCGGGTGTCGTCCACCGGGTGTCGTCCGGCGCCATCCCGTGGCGGGCTTGCGTCCGTTGCGGGATGGCGGCGTTGTTTTTCCGGAATCAGCCGCGGACGATGCAGCGGAAGCCGATATGGCTGGTCGGGCTGTCGATGGATTGCGGGTGGCGGGCGGCCGGGCGGTAGCGCTGGCAGTAATTGGGGGCGCACAGATGCGACCCGCCCTTGATCACCTTGCGCCCCATCCGCGTGCCGTCATAGGGGTCCATGCTTTCGCGCAGGGTGGCACCGCGCGGATTGTCCACGGCGCAACAGGCCTTGGCCGGCTTGCGCGGGTTCGTGCCGAACCAGTCATGTGTCCATTCCCAGACATTGCCGACCATGTCGTAGAGACCATGGCCATTGGCGGGAAAGCGGCCCACGGGCGTGGTGCGGAAATTGCCGTCTTCCTTAAGCGTCTGGTGCGGGAAGGTGCCTTGCCAGTAATTGGCAAGGATGGCGCCATCGGGGGCCAGTTCATCGCCCCAGGCATACTCCTTGTCCTCCAGCCCGCCGCGTGCCGCGAACTCCCATTCCGCCTCCGTCGGCAGCGCCTTGCCCGCCCATTTCGCATAGGCTGCGGCATCGGCATGGGCGATCTGGACCACGGGATGGTCCTCCAGCCCCGCGATGCCGCTGTCCGGCCCGGTGGGGTGGCGCCAGTCGGCACCGGGTACGAAGGCCCACCAGCGGCCATGATTGTCGAGCGGCACGGGGCCTGCGGTCTTCTGGAACACTGCCGACCCGGCGACGGCCAGCGACGGGTCCATGCCGGGATAAAGCCGCGGATCGGGTGGGAGTTCGGCAAAGGTGCGATAGCCCGTTGCGGTCACGAAGGCGTCGAACTGCGCATTGGTGACGGGCGTGGTGTCGATCCAGAAGGAACCGACCCGGACCCGTCGGCGCGGTTTCTCTTCCGGATAGAACCTGTCGGACCCCATGGTGAAGGTGCCGCCCGTAATATGGGCCATGCCGGTGAAGCGGTTCTGGCGGGCGTCGGGGCGCTTTGTGTCCGACATCGATCTTCTGCTCCTGTCGTTCCATGGGCCGGGCCGTTGCCGTCCAGTGCCCGACCCATCCATAGCATTCCGGCGGGCCTGGGGGCGGCCGGATGTGAATGGGGCTTGATTTATATGATTTATATGTATTTAAAATCAGATGCAACACCGACAGGGTCGAAAGCAAGGTAAACAGGGGAGCGGCGACAATGGCAATATCGGGTACAAGGCAATCGGACAAGCGGCCCCTGGGCCGGATCGGCCGCCGCGCCCTCCTGGCCGGCCTGCTGGCCACCGCGACCCTGCCGCTGGGGGCGACCGCACAGGAGGGGGCGGCTCAGCGTCCCGACATCGTCGTCTTCCTGGCGGATGATCTGGGTTATCGCGACACGGTTCCCGGTGGGGATGTCGATGCCCGGACGCCCAATCTGGCGCGCCTGGCGGCGGAAGGCCTTTCGTTCGACCAGGCGTTCGTCGCCTCTCCCGCCTGCGCACCCAGCCGGTCGGCGCTGCTGACGGGCATGATGCCGGCCCGCAACGGGGCGGAGGCCAACCATGAACGCAGCAGCCCGGCACTTCGAAAGCTGCCCTCCTACCTGCAATCCCAGGGGTATCAGGTCGTCGCCATCGGCAAGGTCGCCCATTACGAACATACGGCCACCTATGGCTTCGATTATCACGCCAACGACACGTTCCACGATGATGCGGCCATTCCGGAGGCGATCAAATGGCTGAAGGCCCGCAAGGATGACCGGCCGCTGGCCCTGTTCGTGGGCAGCAACTGGCCGCACGTGCCCTGGCCCGTATCGACCGACGGCTTTCAGCCAGAGGGGTTGTCGCTGCCGCCCAAGACGGTGGATACGCCGGAAACACGCCAGGCGCGGGCACGCTATTACGCCGCCATTGCCCGCATGGATGCCGAACTGGGTGACGTGATGGCTGCCGCCGACAGGGTTCTGGGCCGCGACACCCTGTTCATGTTCTCATCCGACCATGGCGCGCAATGGCCCTTCGGCAAATGGAACCTGTATGACACCGGCACGCGCACGCCGCTGATCGTCCGCTGGCGGGGTAACACGGCGCCGGGCACGCGCACCGATGCCATGGTCAGTTGGGTCGACATCCTGCCTACCCTGGTGGATGTTGCGGGCGGACCGGCACCGGCGGACATCGATGGCCGTTCCTTCGCGGCGGCCCTGCGCCCCGGCGGCCGCTTCGCGGGCCGTCCGGAAATCTTCACCACCCACAATAATGACGGCAATTTCAACGTCTATCCGGGCCGGTCGATCCGCACGGCCCGGTGGAAATATATCCACAATCTGAACCCCGACCATTTTCACACAACCCATATCGACCAGCCGCTGAAGCCGGGGGACGATGCCTATTTCCCTACCTGGCGGCGCGCAGCCGACGGTGATGCGGAAGCCAGGCGGATCGTCGATGCCTATTACCGCCGCCCGGCGGAGGAACTGTACGATCTGCAGGCCGATCCGGATGAGACCCGGAACCTGGCCGACGACCCGCGCCATGCGGCCACGCTGAAGGATCTGCGTCGGCGGCTCGACCGCTGGCGGGCCGGGCAGGGGGACAATCGTCCGGTGAAGGGCAAGCCGCACCTGGATGCCGCCCCGACGGGCGGGAGGTGAGGTCCGGTGGTCGTGCGGAATGTTGCCCGCATATATCTGATTAATTGACCTTGCCCGCTCTTGCGGCGCAGACTTATACCATGAGCCTCTGATCTCGGCTCGTGTCGTGATCAAAGGCTTCGGCGGCATACGGACGCCACCGCGCCGGTCGGCGCGGATACCAAGGGGCATTCTCCATGCCCGTTGGTGCTATACCTGACCGCAGCGATGCCTAACAATTT
>NZ_JBLTXA010000063.1:0-11276 GCF_048066175.1 Niveispirillum fermenti
TTGGCGCCGGCGCTTGAGCCCGGTGATCGGTTGTGATCACCGGGACTGGGTATCTTGGTATTTAGTTCACGCGCGCATGGACGCGCGGGCGCTCAACGCGCCAACCAATGTTGCGATGAGTTCCACTCATCGCAACATTGGTATAACCCGCAATCCGGGCTTTCCAATCCGGCCGCGATGCATGATCCTTCTTGCGGACCGTTCGGTCGGCCGGGGGGCCGCCGCCATGGAGTGGGAAAAACATGCTGAACGAATTCAAGACTTTCATCAGCCGCGGCAATGTCGTGGACTTGGCGGTCGGTATCATCATCGGGGCCGCCTTCACCGCCATCGTCACCTCGCTGGTCAACGATATCCTGATGCCGCCTCTGGGCTATGTCCTGGGTGGCATCGATTTCTCCGACTATTTCGTCAGCCTGTCGGGGGGTGAATATCCCACATTGCAGGCGGCCAAGGATGCCGGTGCCGCGACCGTGAATTACGGCTTGTTCATCAATGCGATCCTGAAGTTCCTGATCGTGTCCTGGGCAGTGTTCATCCTGGTCAAGCAGGTGAATCGCTTCAAGAAGAAGGAAGAGGCGAAACCCGCCGCGCCGACGAAGAGCGAGGAATTGCTGACGGAAATCCGCGACCTGCTGCGCAGCAGGTAAGCCGGGGCCCGGACAGGGGGAGGGCCTCTCCTTCTGTCCGGGCCGATCGCCCTCATTCGATGTGCGGTCAGTCGATGTGCGATGTGTAGCTTTCCACCGCCGGCACGGCCTTGATCAGGCCGCGTTCATGCAGGAAGCGGGCGAACCGGTCGTAGCGCGCACGGTCCAGCGCGCGCGGACTGTGCGCGAAACGGGCCACGGTGTCGACCCAGGCCCGACGGTTCAGTTCGGTATCAAGGTCCGCCCGGCCCTTGACGAACAGGCGCCACGCCTCATCCGGATGGTTGACAAGATAAAGGGTTCCCCGTTCCACGGCATCCAGGAACCGGCCCAGCCGCGGGTCGGCCGCCTTGTTCCGGGCGGTGATGAAGACAAGCTCGTCATAGGCGGGAACACCCTCCTCCTCGGGGAAGAAGGCCCGTCCTTCCTTCTTCTCGATCTCCATCTGGTTCAGCTCGAAATTACGGTAACCGCCGACGATGGCATCCACCTGCCCCGCGAACAGGGCCGGGGACAACGAGAAATTGACGTTGATAAGGGTGACATCCTTCAATGTCAGCCCATGCCGTTCCAGCATGGCCCCCAGCAGCGCATCCTCGAACCCGCCGACGGAATAGCCGATCTTCCGTCCCTTCAGATCCCTGATCGACTTGACGGGACCGTCCTTCATCACGATCACCGTGTTCAACGGCGTGGCCACCAGCGTGCCGATGCGTGTCACAGGCAGCCCGGCATCCACCTGCAGGTGGAGTTGCGGCTGATAGGAGATGGCCACATCGCCCCGGCCCGCGGCGACCAGACGTGGCGGGTCATTGGGATCGGACGGGGCGATCAACTCGACGGCCAGGCCCGCCTCCTTGAAATATCCCTGTTCCAGCGCGACGTAGAGCGGGCCATGGTCGGGGTTCACGAACCAGTCCAGCAGCACGGTCAGCTTTTCTTCCGCGGTGGCGGGCAGGGCGCAAAGCGCCAGCGATGCGGCCATGGCGGCCGCACGCAGCCAGTTCTTGCTCATGCGTTGGGTTCCTTGGTTATCACGCTGTCGGGTAGCCAGGGCATGGCCCGGCGAAGGATCAGATCGACCAGAAGCCACAGGCACACGGCCAGCAGCGCCAGGATGAACAGGGCGGCGAAGGTCAGGTCCGTCTGGACCCGTGCCGTCGCATGCAGCATCAGAAAGCCAAGGCCGGCGGATGCGCCAACCCATTCGCCCACCACGGCCCCGATGGGGGCCACGGCGGCGGCCATGCGCAACCCGGACCCGAAAGCGGGCAGCGCGGCCGGCAGCCGGATATGGCGCAGGATGGCCATGGGACCGGCACCCATGGTCCGGGCCAGGTCCAGCCAGCCCGGATCCGTGCGCCGCAACCCGTCATAGAAGCTGGCAGTGACGGGGAAGAAGATGATCAGCGTGGCCATCGCCACCTTCGACGCCATGCCATAGCCCAGCCACAGCACCAGAAGCGGCGCTATGGCGAAGACCGGAACGGCCTGGCTGGCCAGCAGCAACGGCAGAAGCCAGCGCCGCGCGGCGGCCGACGCCGTCAGCGCCAGGGCCGCCAGCGCACCGCAGAAGGTGCCCAGCACCAGCCCCAGGACGATTTCCAGCAATGTGTGGCCCGCATGCTCGGCCAGCAACGCACGGTCAGACCACAGGCGGGCGGCCACCCGGTCCGGTCCCGGCACGATATAGTGCGGGAGATCGGCCAGATGGACCAGCAGGCCCCAGGCCAGCACCAGCCCCGCCAGCGTCACACCGCCGCGCAGCAGCATGCCCATCATGCCGCGTCCTCCCCCACCGCGCCGCGCAACTGCGCCAACAGGCGTCCCTGCAGGGACAGCAGGGCCGGGTGGTCGGGGGGGCGGGGGCTGTCGCCCGGCGGCTGAATGGGATTGGACAGGCGTGCCGGCCGGCCGGACAGGACAAGCACCTGATGGCCCAGACGCAGCGCTTCCATCGGATCATGCGTGACCATCAGCACCGTGCGTCCCGCCAGCAGGCCGGCCGCGAGATCCTGCAGGCGCAGCCGCGTGATGGCGTCCAGAGCGGAAAAAGGCTCGTCCATCAGCACGATGGGCCGATCCTCGAACAGGGTGCGCGCCAGGGCCACACGCTGGCGCATGCCGCCCGACAGGGCGTCCGGCCGGCAAGCGGCACGATCGGCCAGCCCGACATGGGCAAGCAGGGCCAGCGCCCGGTCGCGTGCCGCCGGCCCGGCCCGGTTGCCCCGCAGTTTCGCACCCAGCATCACATTGTCGAGAACGCTGGCCCAGGGCAGCAGCAGATCCTGCTGGCCCATCCAGGCGATACGGCCGGCCACGGGCTGCCCGTCATCAGCCAGGATTTCACCCTCGCCTGTGGCCAGACCGGCGATCAGGCGCAACAGGCTGGACTTGCCGGCCCCGCTGGGGCCCAGCAGGCAGGTGATGCGGCCCCCGGCCGCCGCCAATGTCAGGTGCCGGAAAATCATCCGGCCGCCGAGCATCAGGCCGCCATCGCGCAGATGAATGGCAGGGGAAGGGGCGGACGGGGCCGGACGCGGCCCCGGGTCGTTGCTCATGGTTCACTGTCCCTACGCCGGCATCATCCGGATCAGGTTCCAGGGGTCGTCCCGTTACAGGACCTCTCAGCCGACCATCGGGCTCCCCCCAGTGAGGTTTTTCCGTTATGACAAAGCCATGACAGGCCCGCAAGGGAATAGGCATCGGACAGGGCGGACGGTTTCCGCGGCCGGCCATCAGAGGGGTGGGACAAGATATGGGCTTCAGACACAAGATTGCCGCCGGGACCGCCGTTTTTTTCCTGTCGGCAACGGCCGGTGCGGGCGGTTTGCCGGAAGGGCCGGCACTGAACCGGATGGTGGAAACGCTGGACGCCGATTTCTTCGCGCTGTTCTTCCAGGGCTGTGATCCGGACCGGCTGGCCACCATGCTGACCCCGGATTTCGAGATGTATCACGACAAGGATGGGGAGGTGGCACGGTCGGCCGCCCCATTCGTGGCCAGTTATGCACAGAGATGCGCGACGCGGCAGGCGCCGGATGCCTGGCGTTCCCGCCGCGAACTGATCCCCGGCAGCATGACGGTGCATCCCATCGGCACGATCGGCGTGCTGGAGCAGGGGGAGCATTTCTTCTATGAGCGCCGGGGGGATGGACCGGAAACGAAGGTCGGCCGCGCCCGCTTCACACAGCTCTGGCGGCTGGAGGCCGACGGCTGGAAACTGGCCCGCATCTTCTCCTACGACCATGAACCGGTGAAATAGCGTCGCAGGTGCAAGCGGGGTGCTTGTCGGTTTCCGCGCTGCGGAATAAACTATGTTCATTATGCCCGACAGCGCCACGATCAACGACCTGACCGCTGCTGCGTCGCCGAAAAGCGCGACGAACCGCCCGCTTTATCTGGGGGGCGAGATCTATCGGCATTCCAGTTATGGCCGCAAGCACCCATTGTCGATTCCCCGCGTCAGCGTGGCGACCGACCTGATCCGGGCCATGGGCTGGCTGGACGATGACGCCTATGTCGACAGTCCGCTGGCCACGGCAGAGCAGCTCGCCCGTTTCCACGACCGCGACTATATCGCCGCCGTGGCGCGGGCAGAGCGGGACCAGAGGGTCGATCTGGACACCGCGCTGCGTTACGGGCTGGGCAAGCTGGAAAATCCCGTCTTCCCGGAAATGTACCGGCGGCCGGCCATCGCCGCGGGGGCGGCCCTTCTGGCGGCCGATCTTGTCCGCGATGGCGGGGTCGTGCATTCGCCTGCCAGCGGCACCCATCATGCCCGCCCCGGACGGGCCAGTGGCTTCTGCTTCTTCAATGCGCCCGTGCTGGGCCTGCTGGCCTTGCTGGATCAGGGGCTGGACCGCGTTCTCTATGTCGATCTCGATGCCCATCACGGCGATGGTGTACAGGACGCCTTCCACGATGATGAACGGGTTCTGACCATTTCGGTGCATGAGGAAGGGCGCTGGCCCCATACCGGCCTGCTGCACGACCGCGCCGGCGGCATGGCCCGCAACGTGCCCCTGCCGGCCGGCCTGAACGATGCGGAATTCCGGCACGTGGTGGAGGAGGCGATCATCCCCCTGGCTGTCGCGTTCCGCCCGCAGGCGATGATGATCCAGACCGGCGCCGATGCGCTGGCCGATGACCCGCTGTCGCGCCTGTCCCTGTCCAACCGGGCCCTCTGGCGGGCGGTGGGTGATCTGGTGGGGCTGGCACCGCGCACGGTGGTCGTGGGCGGCGGCGGATACAATCCCTGGTCCGTGGGCCGTGCCTGGGCCGGCATATGGGCCGTGCTGAACGGCATCGACCCGGCGCAGGCCGACCTGACGCCCGCGGCGGCGGCGGTGCTGAAGGGGCTGACCTGGGATCGCCGTCAGGGCCGCAACCCGCCGGCCCGCTGGTTCGACGGCCTGGCCGACGCCCCGCATGAAGGCCCCGTGCGCGATGATGTGCGCCACGCGGCGGCAAGTGTGCGCGACCTGTGGTAGGGTGATCCGCTGCCACCTGACGGGATCCATCATGCTGCGCCGACTGGCCCTTGCCCTGCTTCTGTCATTGCCCCCCCTTCTCCTGCCCTTGGCGCCGCCGGCGATGGCGCAGATGCCACCGGGCCCGCAGATGGGGTTGAACCGTGACACGATCGTGGTGGAAACCCGCAATGGGCAGCGCCACAGCTTCCATGTCGACCTGGCATTGACCCCGCAACAGCAGGCCCACGGCCTGATGTTCGTCGAACGGATGGAGGATGATCATGGCATGCTGTTCCTGAACGAGCAGGAAGGCCGCCTGTCATTCTGGATGAAGAACACCCTGATACCATTGGATATCATCTTCGTTGATGCTGCCGGCTATATCGTCAATATCCAGCATGGCAGGCCCCGTGACCTGACGCCGCTGCCATCTGCCGGCCCCGCGCTGGCGGTGCTGGAGATCAATGGCGGGCTGTCGGCGCGGCTGGGCATCCGCCCCGGCGACCGTCTGTTGCACCCGGCCTTCGGCGTGAAGCGGCCATAGCGCAGGCCGGTGCGCAGGGCCTGGGCGGGCGCTTGTCCCCCGCCCCTGATGCTGCGCACCCGTGACCATGTTCCCGGCCCCGCAATCGGTGGATTTCCGGCAGGATGACCTGTGTGTTAGCATGGAGCATGGTCCTGTATACCCCACCTTTGCCGCCCTTGCAGCAGCCGGTCACGCCGCCGTCCCGTGACCGGCAGGTTACGGGCGTGACCCGGATCGAGCCGCGTCAACGGCGGGAAGAGGGTGGGGGCGGCCGGCGCAGCCTGCGCCATCGTCTCATCGATCTGGTGATGGAGGAGGTGGAGGGACTGCCCGACCTCTCCACACCCCAGAAGCAACGCATCCGGCACAGCCTTGACCGGTTCGCCGACCGGCCCGCTATGGTGCCGCCCCCAACGGACGAGCCCGCCCAGCCGTCCCCTTCACCGCCACCGCCACCGACGTCCGAGCAGGTCGTGGAGATGGTGGCGGGACTGGCCGATGATGGTCCCGACCCGCCGGACACCCCCGATGCGGACCCGGACCTTGCCCGCGAGGAAGCAAGGCAACTGGCGGCCCAGATGCGGTCATTGCTGGCCCTGCATACCGAGGAGGCGACGAAGATCGCCACCTATGTCCAGGCATTGATGAACAATGTGGGACCGGAAGCCCATCAGGTGGACCTGGACATCTGATGGCGCTTCGGGGGTGTCGTGTCCGTCTGTGCCGGTGACCGCGCCGGCAATCTGGTCCGGCGGCAACCGCCACAGCACCGCTCGTGCGGCATCGCCAAGCCAACGGATGTTGGCCCCGGCATTTGAGGGCGGTGATCAGAGCCAACAGGTTCTGGTCACCGCAAAGCAGTATAATGTCTCCGCCACAACATCTGCGTTGGAAGCCCCACGGGGCAGGTCTATAGGCTGGTCGATCCTGTTTGCGGTGTTGAATCCCCATGTCAACCAATGTCGTCCTGTTCCTTGCCACCACGCTGATCTGGGGCTCCACCTGGTATGCCATCACGTTCCAGTTGGGGGCGGTGGATCCGGCTGTGTCGGTGGCCTACCGCTTCCTGCTGGCAGGGTTCGTCCTGCTGGCTTTCCTGGCGGTGCGGCGACAGCCGGTCATGCCCCGGCGGGACGGCTGGTGGCTGATCGGTCTGGCCGGACTTTTCAATTTCGCGCTCAACTATCTGCTGGTCTACAAGGCCACAGCGCTCCTGCCTTCCGGCCTGGTGGCGGTGGCCGGTTCGGTTCTCAGCCTGATGAATGTCGTCAATGCCCGGCTGTTCCTGGGCCAGCCCATCCGCCCGTCGGTGCTGGGGGGTGGCATCATGGGGGTGACGGGCGTGCTATTGCTGTTCATGCCGGAAATGGCGGGCGGGGTGCTGACGGGGGGGGCGGCCGTCGGATTCGGGCTCATGATGCTGTCCAACTATTCAGCATCGCTGGGCAACATGGCGGTTTCGCGGATGCGCCGGGCGGAAATGCCGCTGATCGGTTCCACCGCCTGGGCCATGCTGGTGGGGGCCGGCCTGATGGCGCTGGTGGCTGCCCTGCAGGGCGCCAGTTTCCGGGTGGACGCGACGCTGCCCTACCTTTTGTCGCTGGTCTACCTGTCGCTGGTCGGCTCCATAGCGGCCTTCCTGTGCTATTTCACGCTGCTGGGCCGCATGGGACCGGGGCGCGCCGGTTACATCGCCATCATGACGCCCGTTCTGGCCCTGGTCGTTTCCACCCTGTTCGAGGATTACCGGTGGACACCGTCCGGTGCGCTGGGTCTGGGTCTGGCGGTGGCGGGCAATCTGCTGGTCATGGCGCCAGGTGGCATGGCCGGCCTGTGGCGTGGCCTTCGTCCGCGTCCGCGGGCCGCATGAGACGGTTTCGGCTTTTCGACGCATGGATGCTTGCGGGCATGCTTGCCCCCGCCGTCCGTGTGGTGTATTCCCACCGCCTGGGTGGCGGAGCGTAGCGCAGCCTGGTAGCGCGGCTGGTTTGGGTCCAGCAGGCCGGAGGTTCGAATCCTCTCGCTCCGACCAATCCCCACGGGACAACTCTTGCAGTCACAGGGTTCGCCATGAAGGTCCGGATTTACCAGCCCTCCAAGACCACCATGCAGTCCGGCCGCGGCAAGGTCGGTGACTGGGTCCTTGAATATGAACCGGCGACCCCGCGCCGTCCCGAACCGCTGATGGGTTGGACCAGTTCCGGCGACACGCTCAACCAGGTGCGCATCAAGTTCCCGACCAAGGAGGCTGCCCTGGCCTTCGCCGCCCGCAAGGGCTGGGACGCCGACGTCGCCGAATGGCACGAGCGCCGGGTGATCCCCAAGAACTACGCCGACAATTTCCGCACCGACCGGCCCCGTATCGGCCGCTTCTGACGGCTCACGCTCTGACAACAAAGGCCCCATAGCTCAGCTGGATAGAGCACTCGCCTTCTAAGCGAGCGGTCGCAGGTTCGAATCCTGCTGGGGTCGCCATACCCTTCCCAAAAAGCAGCGGGTTGGTGGATTCAAGTCTTCCGGAGAAGACTGTTATACTAGCATGAGCGGCGTTGGCCGCGATATGGGCGTATGCCGGTCACTGACCGGGCGTCTCGCTGGCTTCTGCTTGCGCGGGAATGCCGGGAGAGAAGGCTGCAACGGAAGCCAGTCGAGACTCCATCTCGCATGCGTTTGTATGAAGTTGGAAATGTTCTTCATATGTTCTAATATGCAGCTTCCGGTCATGGAGGCTGTGATGAAGACGAACAAGGTGCATTTGCCGGCGCCCCAGGAATTTGACGGGTCGCCATTCAAACTGCTGGTGAAAAGACACGGGCGTCTGGTCAGACGGTGCCGGGACATGGCTACCGATGACGGGCAGCCGGCCCGGCCGGGGCCGGTCCCACCCGTTCCATCGGAACGGCCGATGATATGGGACTGGGGCTGACGGCGGCCCCGACAGGCCGGCAGCTTATCGCCGGCGACTGATCATCGGAAATCAATTTCCAAAAACCGTGGACAGAGCCGCCATCCAGCCGGATCGGCGGCTTTTCCATGTCCGTCCACCATCGACGACCCGCATCGTCCGCCCGGCAGGAAATGCCGCGCTAGGCAAAAACATCCCATTTCCCTGAACCTGACCGGCCTCCGACTGGGAAGAAAAGGGGTCGGGAGGGCCGGTTGACGGCCGCATTGTACCTCTTAAGTACAGGTTTTGAGCGTTATCCCGGGTTGGCACGCTTCCTGCTTATACGGGGTCGAACCCATTCGTGTTCCACCCTCAGGAGGAAGAGACCGAAGCTCTGGACAAGGCGTTGAGCGGAAAGCGGTGCAGACCAGCCTTAAAAGGCGAAAGCCAAGCAAGACTGATGCCGCGATCAGCAAAACGGATTGCCCGATCCGAAACGAAACTGCCGGTCATGCACCGCACCCGGCGTCTTCCACGGTAACGGCGACGTCCTTCCTGAAGGTCCACGAGTATCGATTGCGGCCGAAACGGCCCCTCTAACGGCTCAAAAGGAGATACCCCATGTCGAGCAGTGATGTTCAGTTGACCGCAGGGATGCGCAATAACCTGCTTCTGCTCCAGAAGACCAACAAGCAGGTTGAGACGATCCAGAACAAGCTTGCCACCGGCAACAAGGTGAACAGCGCCCTGGACGGCCCCACCAACTACTTCGCTTCCAAGAGCCTGAGCACCCGGGCGACCGACCTGTCCAAGCTGAAGGAAAGCATGGGCCAGTCGATCAGCACGATCCAGGCCGGCGACAAGGGTATCACCGCCATTGAAAGCCTGGTCGAGCAGGCCAAGGGCCTGACGACCACCGCCTACAGCAACCTGGGCACGGACGAAGCCAGCATCGCGACCCGCAAGTCGCTGGCCGAGCAGTTCAACCGCATCAAGGACCAGATCGACAAGATCGCCCAGGACAGCGGTTATGCCGGCAAGAACCTGCTGGTCGGCAATGGCATGACGCTGGACAGCACGGCCAACAGCCGCAACGCCGTCAACTCCATTGCCGGCATCTCCAGCAGCCGCGTGACCAATGTCGTCAAGGCGGACACCTATTCGGTGCGCATCAGCGGCACCGGCGACATCAGCGGCAACCTGGGCGACATCGCCAAGGCCGAAGATGCCCGTGGTCTGACCTCGCTGAAGATTTCCGGCTCCATCTCCGCAACGGCCGGCAACTTCTCCGACATCCAGATCGAGATGCGCGGCAATGTCGGCCGTGAACGCACCGTGGTCATCACCGAAAATGGTGAAAGCCGCACGGTGAAGTTCTTCGACAACACCCAGTCGATGCAGGCCAGCACCACAACCGCCGGCAAGTCGGGCGTGTCGCAAACCTCGAAGGTCACCATCTCCGGTGCGGTCGATGTGGGCGACACCTTCACGGCCACTGTCAACGGCAAGTCCTATTCCTATACGGTGACGCAGGACGATCTCGACGCCTTCACCGATGGCTCGGTGACCGGCGCCGGCGACAATCCCGAATATCGCCGCCGCGTTGTGGCCGAGGGCCTGTACAACGCCATGCGGGACGATACCGCGATGTTCGAGGACCAGGGCACGGCGCTGACCGGCGGCAATGGTGACGACAGCGGTCCGCGGTTCAACCTGGCCTATGACCCGGCGGATGATTTCATCACCATCCAGTCGGACGTGACGGTGGGTACCGGCGTGACGTTCAATGTCGGCGCCTCGGCCACCAACGCGATGGAGAAGGACATCTCCATCACCTTCTCTTCCGGCACGACGGTCAGCTTCACGATCGATCGCGAATCCCTTGAAAATCTGGGGCCGGCCGGCAATGGCACCTCCACCATCGAAAAGATGGTCGATCTGACGGTCTCTGCCACCAACCTCAACGGCGTGACGGTGGAACGGTCGGGGATGAATGCCCGCGGTTCCGGCAAGCTGTCGGATGGCGAGAACTCCCTGTCCTTCGATAGTGGTACCGTCCGCTTCGATGTGGACCCCAAGACCCTGCGTCAGGCCGCATCCGCCCAGCTTTCCGCCAACCTGATCACGGTGCAGCGGACCGATGCGAATACCGAAAATGATCTCGCGGTGCAGTTCAACGAGAACAATACCAGCGCGATCACGGTGACCTCGCAGAATGTCCAGACGGACGGGCAGGGGCTGCGTCTCGACTATGCGCAGAACGGCTTCCTGGATCGTGCGGACATCGACCGCGCCGTGGCCAGCCTGGATTATGCGACGTCGCGGCTCCGTTCCACCTCGCAGGCCCTCTCCACGAACCTGAACGTCATCCAGACGCGCGAGAATTTCACCTCCGAATTCTCCAACGTCCTGACCGAGGGATCGAACAAGCTGGTCCAGGCCGACCAGAACGAGGAAGGTGCGAACCTGCTGCTGTTGCAGACCCGTCAGCAGCTCGGCACCATCTCCCTCTCACTGGCCAACCAGTCGCAGCAGGCCATCCTGCGGCTGTTCTAAGCCGGTCCGCCCCTGGCGGCGTGAACAGCGGCGACCCTCTGGTCGCCGCTGTTTCATTTTGAATTGCTTTGCACAATGCAATAGTAAAGCAGATATAGGTAAAATTTGCCTAAAAAGCAAAATTCATCGAAGCCGATACCCGTCCGCGACATATCATACTATTTTGCGGTGACCAGAACCTA
>NZ_JBLTXA010000064.1:0-10934 GCF_048066175.1 Niveispirillum fermenti
AGTGGTCAGCGTGTAGTTGGAGGCGGTTGCGCCCGTGATGGCCGTGGCGTTGGTGCCGCTGGTATCGTCCGCCCGGTACCATTGATAGGTGTAGGATAGCGGATCGCCATCGGGATCGGTCCAGCTTCCGTTGCCCGTGGACAGCGCATTACCAACCGTCGCCGTGCCCGTGACCGACGGCACCACACTGTTCACCGGCGCGGCATTGCCGCCGCCTGCCGTTGTGCTGGCATCGACCTTGACGGGCGTGACCATCAGATTGCCGGCGCTGTCCTCCGCCACGAAATAGACGTCGTAGTCGGTGCCGGCGGTCAGGCCGGTAACGGCGCTGAAACTGCTGTCGAAATTACCGCTGTTGGCGGTTGAGTTGCCGGATTTCAGCGCCACCGCACCCGTGGAGTCCTGCCCGGCCTTGACCTGGGCGGCCGTGGGCGCGGTGGCATTGTTGGCGACGACCACATAATAGACCGTGCCGGCCTCATCCAGGCTGGCGGATGGCGTGAAGCCGTCGGTCGTGGCGCTGCCCACTGACGGGGCGACGTCGAAGGTGGGGGGCGTGGTGTCGCTGCCGGTGTTCAAATTGATCGTGCTGGTCCGTGCGGTGCTGGTCGTCTCTCCGTCATGAACGGTGACTGTCGCTGTGCGGGCACCCGCAGTGAAGCTGCCGGCACTGTTTTTATACTGGATCATCCGGATGACCGACTGGTAGTCGGCCACGGAAGCGGCACCGTTCAAGGTGATCGTGGCCCCGTCATTGGCAAGCACCGCAATGCCATAGGTCTTGGCCGTGTTGACGTCCGCCGTGGAGAGGGTCAACGTCTCGTTTCCGGTATCGGCGATCCCGGACAAGGTGATCGTGGCGCCCAGCAGGCGTGTGTCGGTATCGGTCTGCGCCAGATCGGCATTGGGCGCAATGAGCACGCCCGAAGCAGGCGTTCCGCTATTGACGGTCTCATCGTTTCCGACACCGGTTCCGTTCAGATCGACCGTCGGCGCCCCGGCATTCCAGTGAACCTCGTAAGCGCCAAGGTCCAGCGCACCGTCACGAATGCGGTCGATGCCACGGATATCGTAACTCCCGCCGTAATAGCTCGCATTGCTGCTGTCGCCGGCGTTGATGAACGACGTCGCGGTCGAGGCCGGACGATAGTCGCGCAGCGAGAGATTGGCATTGCTGCTATCAACAAACGTCGCGTTGCCGGTGATTTCGCCCTGGTAATTGTTGCCAGAGCTAAAACTGACCTTCGCACTATTATAGTATATGGCGTTCGGATCTGAGTACGCAGTGCCACCAAGATTTCCAGAATTCCCAGCAATAATTGTATTATAAACACTAGCAGTAGCAGTTCCCGTTGCTCCGTCATAATATATACCAATACCAGCCGTCCTCATGTGTAATGCGGCTGCATTATTATTTACGTATGAATTGTTTGCCATAGTAACATTTCTTATATTTACTGTAAATTCTGATCCAGAATTCCACTGCGATATGATTCCACCTGCAAAATTTGTACTATTTGTATTCATAGTGTAACTATTATCAACAAAAATACTATTTTCAATCGTCAACGTATTTCTAACGGTGGAACGAACAACAGAATAGGCAGCCGTTCCTGTAACAACGCCCGTGTTCCCACTGAAAATAGAGTTCTTAATAGTCAGAGACTCTGATGCCGCGGAGCCTGTTGCAATTGCATTGTTCAAATTATCCCTGAATATAGAATTTTCTACAACAAGAGATCCAGACTGCAAAGTAAGTGCACCCTGAAAAGCAATTGTACCAGAATAAAACTGCTCAAATATTAGCCCCTTGACATTAAGTGTCTTTCCGGCAGCATTAAATAGAATCCCTCTGTAGTCAGAAGATGTTGTTGTTTGGTCGCCATTATCGCCTGATAGTATGATATCAGCGACCCCGTCACCATTCACATCACCATTGATGGTGAAACTCTGCGCAGCCGCGGTCAGGTAGGAGGTCGTGACGCCCAGGGAAACCTTGCCAGACGCCAGCGTCGGGTCGAAAACAATTATATCCCCGGCAGCCGCATTGACGATCGCATGGTTCAGCGAGCCCGCTGCCGTCCCGGACGCCACGGTGACGGTGACGGTGTTCAGCCGACCTGAGAAAGCCTCCATGGAAGACGCCGCGAAGGGCGTCGTCGCCTCGATGATCCCGGTCTGCAGCTCCAGCGTCCAGTTCTGTCCTGTCGCATTGCCGGTCTGGTCATTGGAAACAGCAACATCCGCTCCGGTCAGCCGATGGATCGTCTGAGCGAATTCCTGCCCCACCTCTCCGGCGCCGACGTTGCAGGCATAGAACAGGATATCGCCGCCGGGCTTCAGGGCAGCACCGATGGCTTGGAGATCCTGCGCACGGTTCGCCAAGCCATCGGCCCAGTAGACGCGACCCGCGATATAGAGGTGCCCCTCCCCGCCATGGCTGACGACCTGGATGGAATCGAGGTTCGACATCCCGGCCAGCGCCTGGGTCATCTGGCTGAGCGCTTCCTGCTCGGGATCAAGCAAAACGACCTTGGCGTCGGGGGCGATATCCTTGATCAGGGTCTCATAATCGCTCACCGTCGTATCGATGAACACCACCGTTCGCACCACGGTTTCCGCCTGGGTGGCTGCGGGGTGTATGTCGACCGCCTTTTCACCGGTCTCATCGGTCGTGGCATTGCCACCCGGCACGGCCTCATAAGCGGCCAGGGCATGGGCCAGGCCATCGGCTTCATGGGCCGAGGCGTCCTGGGGGGCCGGAAGGGCCGAGGCATGCACATCCGCCGCAACCTCCGCCACCGTGGCCACGGCCGCCGCGTCGAACATCATCCGTGGCTCAAGCGCCATGGCGAACATGGAGGAAGAGGGTTTGCGCGCCTTGCCGCTGTTCCCGTTTCCGCCAATGCTCTTCCCGTTCTGCAAACGTGCCATGACCCGTCCCCCGATAATCACCCTAGACTGTCCGGCCTACCCCGGATGAACGTATGCATGGTAGAAATTTATGTGAAAACATTCCAGAAATTAACAAGTTAACGTATGATGCCCAAGTGTTCGTCCGGGAAATTTATTTCCTGCCCTTCCTTACCACCTGCCGCCACCGCCTGGGACCCCAAGTCAATCGGCCTGGACATCATTCCGCTGTTTCCAATGTCGTTCTGATAGAAACCGGGCCGGACAACACAAGGCCCCTGGCATCTGGATGGCGAAGGCCCTGGAGAGACCGACTTCCGAAGCAAGACATCCGGGTTATTCGGTCAATCAATTGATATTAATAGTGTTTTAGATCATGGTCGAGGCTCCCGTGCCGGGCGCTGTCGCCGCCGGCAATGGCTAGGGATCGCAAAACAAGGTAGAGCACTGTTTTTCCGTTTCAATCATATATAGCATCTTATATATGCTCAAGCTGGTGGTGAATGCGCCACCGCCCGTTCAATCGGCCTTGGCCGCATCGGAGGTTTCGTCATGGATGCCTATCTCGGTTTGATTTTCCCCTTCGCGGGCACCTTCGCCCCAATGGGAACGGCCCAATGCTGGGGCCAGGCGCTGCCCGTAGGGCAAAACCAGGCATTGTACTCGATCATCACCACCATATATGGCGGCAATGGCAACCCGAACTTCAATCTGCCCGACCTGCGCGGCCGCGTCCTGATGGGGTCCGGCACCAGCCCCTATCTGAACCAGACCATCAATCCCGGCAGTTCCGGCGGTACAGCCAGCACCGTCTTGACCCAGAGCAACCTGCCGCTGCATAATCATGCAGCCACCTTCACACCGGCTGGCGGCTCCTCCGCCTCCACCATCAATGCCAACGTGACGATCCCGATCGGCACGGCCACCGGCAACGCGAATGCCCCTGTTTCCGGTGCCAACTACCTTGGTGGCGCCCATCTGGATGATGGTGGTTCGGGCTTCGTGTTCGAGGGGCCCTATACCAGCACGCCCCCGGGCGCCGGCGCGTATCTCCAGGGCACCGCCACCGGCAACGTCACAGTGGCTGGCGGCGGCGGCACGGTCGCTGTCCAGCCGGGAGGTGGCGTAACAAACCCGGTGCCGATCAACAACGTGCAGCCCTTCCTGGCTGTCACCATGTATATCGTGACCATGGGTCTTTACCCGACCCGCGACTGACCTCAGGATCGCATCCCGGCTTCCGGTCCCACCGGGCCGGGGTGCGATCCTTCCCCCATGCTGCCTTGCCATCCGGAATTCCCGTCATGACCGCTGATTACAGCACGCTGTCCGCCGAGCAATTCACCCCCCATGTCGGGGAAACCTTCCGGTTCCTGACCCCGGAGGACGAGGCCGTCGTGACCCGGGTCGAGCTGACACTGGTGAAGGAACGGCCGGAATTCACCCCCCGCTGGGCGAAGCGCACATCCTTCTCCTTGATGTTCGAGACAGCGGGCAATAGCGGGCTGCACAATGGCAGCTACCTGATCGACCATCCGGTCACCGGGATGATCGGGCCCTTCTACATCGTCCGGACGGTGCCGCGGGACCCGGCGCGGGCCTGTTTCGAACTCGTGCTGAACTGATCGCCACCAGCGCGGAGGACCGGACCATCCGCGTCGTTCATGCCAGGCCGCCCTGCCCCACCCCCGACGGCATGATCTGTGGCGGCAGATGCCGGATGCCAGGATGGCCGGGCGGCAGCCAGACCAGTTCCAGCATCGGCGGCGCCTGCGACAGCAGCTCGAAGCCCAACCGGTAATAGAACCAGTGGACGCGCGTTTCCGCCTGGTTGACCGACAGGGTCATGGGCAGACGGAGCTGCATCGCCGTGCCCTGCAGGCTGCGCAGCAAGTTGGTCCCGACCCCCTTGCCGCGCGCCAGCCTGTGGATTTCCACCTCGGCCACCCGCCAGTCATAACGGCCGAGATCCATGACGATCCGGCCCACCGGCTGGCCCAGCTTCTCCACCACGAAATCCAGATGCTGGGGATAGCGGGTCTCCTGCCCCGTGCGCATGGCACTGTATTGCTGCTCGTACAGCATGCGGATGAAATCCCGGTCATGATGCGCCTGGCCCAGCCAGGGACGGGCATCCATGAACAGTTCCAGCAGGAAATCATCGTCCGCCGGCCGGGGATGGCGCAGCGACAGCCCGCCCAGCAATGGCAATGTTCCCTGGAAACCGCCCATCATCCATATCCTTTCAGGAAGGGTGCGCCGCCTGCGCTTCATAATCCAAGGGTGATGAAGAGGCAACATACTCATCCAAAGGATGGCATCAGACCGATGATGCCATGATATCCCTTCCTGAAAGAGGAAAAGAAGCCATCGGTGTGAAAGGATGCGGCGGGGCATGTCCGGCCTTATCTTGAGGCGGCCTGTTCTGCTTCGGGCCGACACTCCCAGCCATCCCCATGGGACCTTGTCATGCACGTCTGGTATTTTGTCGGTGACAGCCATGTCCAATCCTTCGAGACCGCCGCCGCCCTGGGATGGCTGCGCTACCCTGCCCGGTTCCTGATCGTTCCCGGCGCCACCGCCGTCGGCCTGCGTAATCCCGAAAGCCGGACCCAGGCCCTTGCCCGCTTTCGGGAAATGTTGCTGCCGGTCGTGCCGGACATCGTGCCGGTCATCCAACTGGGGGAGGTGGATTGCGGCTTCGTCATCTGGTGGCGGGCACAGGCCTATGGCGAGAGCGTGGAAGCGCAACTGGATGCGGCCATCACAGCCTATACCGACTTCGTCGATTTGCTGTGCCATGCCGGCTATGGCCGGGTGGTCGTGACCGGAGCCGTTCCCCCCACCATCCGTGACGGACAGAAATGGGGACCTGTGGCACGCGCCCGTCACGCAGTGACCGCAAGCCTGCGCGATCGTACCGATCTGACATTGCGCTACAACCGCCGGCTGGCCGACATGGCGGCACAAAGAAACCTTCCCTATGCCGATATTGCCGCCCATGCCCTGGATGCCGGAACCGGGCTGATCTGCGACACCTATCGCAATCCCAACCCGCGCGATCATCACCTCCATCCCATCCGGGCCGCCCAGGCCTGGGCGGCGGTCATCAACGGGATCGACCGGAGCCTGTCCGCCATCGATGCGGAACGCGGGTAGCGTTCCGGTTGTCTTGCCGCGGGAAATCCAGGCCTCCTGCCCCGCCGACCGACCGGCAACGAGGCGGGATATTATCTGGTAATATTATATACCCGGTATTTTTAATTACCAAATTCTCCCCTGACGATGCTCCCCTCCGGGGACGCCCCAGGGGGCAGGGGGCTGTCATACGTATCTGCATTGATCAGCACCTATGGTCCTGATCAATGCATCCTTCATGAGCCGGGCGCCGCCATGCGGGCGGCTTGGCACACGCCCGCATGGGCGCGCGGGCGCTCAACTCGGTGTCAGTCATTTCATTCAAGCCGGCCGGTAATTTATATAACCGGGTAATTTTAAATACCCGGTTATATAAATTACCGGCTCCCCGCCATCGCTACGTCACACGCGCTCTTTCACAAGAAGCCAAGGCCAATGGTGATCGGACCATTAGGGTCTGATCACCGCAAAATAATATAAACCCGTCACAGACCATTGCCGGCAATGGTGCCGTCCTTGCGGCGCGACAATTGAACCTGGCCTTCGACGCATTTGACATAGGTGGTCTTGCCCAGGGCCAGGGCATCGCAGATGGTGACCAGGGCGCGGGGCAGGGCGCCGAACTCCTTCGATCCGCGCACCCCTTGATTATAGGTGGCCAGATAGGTCTTCAGGGCTGGCTTCGTGACGGGCTTGCCATTCTGGTCGATCATGAGAAAGGCTCCGGTACCATAACAGATGTCGGGGGCGATCATGTTCCGGCCAGGCCATGTCGCCGGCGCCGGGGGGTTCAACGGACAAATTCAACGGGGGCTCAACGGGAAGCCTCGCCAGTGATGAGCAGTTCGCTTTCGGACAACAGGCGTTCCTCCACCACGATCAGATCGGCGATCGATGGCACCCATTTACGCAGGTTGGTCGGTGCCGTGGCCGCAGCGGGCAGGGTGACGCCCATCTGTCTGGCCCGCTCTGCCCATTTCTTGCGGGTCGCAAAATCACCAGCCTCCAGCCAGCGCAGCGCGGCGACGGCGGCCTTGTCACGCAGGACCAGGCCCCCTGTCCGTGCCTGCTGCCGTTCCGCCGCCTCGCCCAGACGCTGTATCCTGGGCTTGTCAGCCAGGCGAACGGCCTTTTCCAGTTCCGCGATCTCCTTGGTCTTGACGCGGAAAACCAGCCCGACGACGCGGCCGCCATTACCGCCCCGTCCCTGGCGGACCTCGTCCATCTCCACACTGAACTCGGCCAGCTCGTTGATCTCTTCAAGGGCCGGGTCCAGGGCCTTCTTGCGGAAATCCTTGTAGCCTTTCAGCTTGTCCCGGCAGCCCAGGACATCGCGGACCTCCTCGATACGGGCACTCCAGTAAGGTTCCGACGCCCGGCGATCGGCATAGCGTTTGAGGATCTCGTACAGGGTCAGGGAATATTTGCTGGTGAACTGGTAGATCACGGAGAGCGACAGGGCGCTGTAGAGTGCCGGCTCGACCAGGCGCTGTGCAATCTCCTCCGGAAACTCGTATGTCAGCTCGCCCGTCGTCTCGTTGATCGTGATCCGGCCCAGCAGATGGTCGGATACCCAACTGCGACCGTCGGATCCCAGCACATCATATTGGACCAGCACCTTCTGCAGGCGTGTCAGGCTTTCCTTCAGCCAGAAATTGGTATCCCCGTGGCTGGTGGCATCACGAGCCTCCGCCGCGAACCGGCGGATATCGGCCAGCATCGTGGAATGCCGCCGGTGTGTGCTCATGTTGGGTGCGGCGATGGCCAGCAGGTGATTGAAAAGCTTGCGGTCCGACAGGCGTAAATCCTCATTGCCCGTCGTCCGGACCTCGACAAGGGCTGTCGCTTTGATAAGGGTGCCCCCTGCTTTCTTGGCCCGGCTTGCATGAGAAGGGCCGGCGTGCAAGGGAGGCTGTGTTGCCATCTCATCTCTCTGGATACAGTCCGGTACTCATCCATATCCCGGACCATGATGCAAGTTTCTTGTCCGTTGAAAAAGTCCGCTGAAACGCCGCAGGCGCCCTTATTCCTTAGATTCCTAATAATCCTAGAAGGGAATATCATTTTGTTTTCAAAGACTTGTCAGAATACACCGGACTTTTTCAACGATCCAGCGGACCTTTTCAACGCTTCACAGGGACCTTTTCAACGCCCTTGGGGCTGGAACCCGGACCTTTTCAACGGTCTCGTTGCAGAACAAGGCCTTGACCATTGATCCCCGGACTTTTTCAACGCCCTTGCAGTCTGAACCCGGACCTTCTCAACGGCCCCCCCCGGGCGGCGCTGCACCGGACCTTTTCAACGGGGTCCTGGGTTGAGGGGGCGAATCGCGTTCCGCTCGATTCTACCGCCGGTCGCCTGGTTTTTACCGGACCTTTTCAACGGGGGCGGCGGGAGCCCTCACCAGTTCACCGGACCTTTTCAACGGGTCGATAGAGGCTGGTGTGAAAGGAAGCGGGTTCTGCCCGTATGGTGATGGACGCCTCATGCTATTTTGCGGTGATCAGAACCAATAGGCTCTGATCACCCCCCTCAGCCGGCGCCCACATTCGTGGGCATGCGCCGGCGCCAACACTCGTTGGCTTGGCTATGCCGCACGAGCGGTCTCATTGACATACACACTCCTCATACACATAGTTTCAGGCTCTGGTATGGAGGTTCCAATGCATCCGCCTGTTGCATCCCGGCCTGTCGTTTCCGGTTCACGACAGGCATCCCCGCTGCGTCAGCGAACCAATGTGACATTGCCGGAGGACCTGCTGCAGGAAGCACGTCACCTGAAGATCAACCTGTCACAGGCCTGTGAACGCGGCCTGACGGCAGCGGTTTCCGCTGCGAAGGCCCAGGCCTGGCTGGAGGAGAACCAGGGCGCGATCAGCGCCTGGAATGCCCATGTCGATGAACATGATGTGCCGCTTGCCGAGTACAGACAGTTCTGATGGCCCGATACGACCTCTATCCCATGCCACGGCACGGGCGCGGCTATCTTCTCGACATACAGGCCGACCTGCTTGATCGTCTCGATACACGGGTTGTGGTGCCTCTGTTCCGGGAAGAGGATGCACCGCCTCCGATGGCCGGCCTGAACCCGGTTTTCCAGATCAATGGCCATCGCCACGTCATGCTGACCCAGTCCATTGCCACCATAAGGCGCAGGGACTTGGGAAAGCCGGTCCTGTCCCTGGATGGACAGCATGACACGATCACGGCTGCCCTGGATTTTCTGCTGTCCGGTATCTGAAGGACGCCCCGGATGGAAGGGGAGCCCGGACGCCGCCCCGCTCTTGTGCGGGGTCGCCAAGCCAACGAATGTTGGCGCCGGCGATTTGAGGGCGGTAATCAGAACCAATATTGTCCGGTTCGCGCGAACGTAATAGGAACTAAGCGATGAGCATTGATGTTGGACGGCGCAGTGGGCGCAATCCGGTTTCTGGTAGCGGATCAGATCCCCACACATAGTCTCCTGTCAGGCCGATATGCTCCCAGCCCAGGGGCGCCACATGTCGGATGCGGTAATGGCGCCCGACCGGATAGAGGCAGCTAGGCGCAGCAGCTCCTGCCAATGGACGGCCAGATGTTCAAGATCGATTTCGCCGCCGATCAGCGGCTTCAGGATGGTGGGCGGCCTATCGCCGGGAAAAAGGTAGAGGCGGCGATTCTTCAGGTGGCAGAGCCCGAAGACATGGTCGGTGACGCCGCCTGTGTCGGTGTAATGCTCCTCAATGGCGAGGCCCGTCTGATGGTAGAGCAGGCCGTCCAGCACATGCGGGGCCTCGCTGGCAGAGGCGGTGATGACCTTAGTGTGAAAGGGGCCGTACTGGTCCGAGATATGGGTGTAGAGGCTGACACCCGGCTCATTGCCATAGCGGGCGTTGACATCGCCCACCGGCGCTGCCATGGCCACCCGCCTTGTAGAACTGCCCATCAGAGGATGAGGTGGTTCCATCGCCCCAGGCGCTGGCCAGGGATAGCGCGCGGTGGGCATCAATGATGCGGGCCAGGGCCAGCGCGTAGGTTTCCTCGCGCACATGCCAGTCATGGACCCAGGCGAGCTGGCGGATGGAAACGCCCCGGCAGGCGTCGGCCATGCGGGTGATGCCGAGATTGATGCCATCGGCCAGGATGACCGTCAGCAGCGTTGGCATGAAGGTCCGGATGGTGGCATAGCGGGACAGCAGCTCGGTGCGGGCGTCGCCGGTGCCGGGGTCTGCCAGGGGTTCCACGCCCGCGACGCTGGCCATGAAGCGGAACCAGCCGACGTCCTTTTCGAGGGCGGCCATGGGGTCGGTGCCGGCCTCGTGGGCGGCGATCAGGCTGCGGCAGGCGGTCACCAGGGTCCGCAGATGGGCCTTGGTGTCTTTCACGGATTGCAGGACCTTGTCGGCCGTGCGGTTTTCAGCTCGCCGGCCCAGCATGACCATCAGCTTGTCGAACATGATCAGGGCGGCATCGGTGAGATCGGTCTGCAACCGGATGGCGGCGGCCGCCAGCAGGGCGCGGCGGCGCTTGTCGGACATCTCGCGGATATGCTGGGCGGTCATGCGGTGGGCGTCGGCCGACAGGCGTGCGAAAGCGATGTCGGGGACGCGGGCTGACGCATGTGCTGGGCCGCCGCACGGCGTCGGCCGGCATTGGTGACCTGACGGGTTCTTTGACTGCGGATGACCGGGAGAGCCTGCTGAGCGAACTGACGGAGTTGGAAGCCCAGCAGGCACGGGTGGCGCAGAAGAAAAGCCGTCTGATCCTGGATCAGGCCCGCGCCCGGCTGGAGGCGGCAGGGGTCGCCGGCGTCCAGGCCAAGCTGCGGCACGGCGATCTGTTGGAGACCGTGCAGGAGCTGGAAGCGGCCAGCGACCTGATCGTGATCGGCAAGCGCGGGGAGG
>NZ_JBLTXA010000065.1:0-10657 GCF_048066175.1 Niveispirillum fermenti
TGATGCCTGCTGCAACGCATGGAACAGCATCATCGCACAAACAGGGAAAATTCGACAAATCGCTTCAAGGTAATGGGCAACGGTCAATCATTAGGGAGATTGGTATTATTTCGAAGACAAGAAGAAGCTGTTCGACGCCGTCTTCGCCCGCCGCGCCGCCGTAACCAGCGAGCGGCGGATGACGGTGCTGGAAGAGTATGAGAGGACCACCAACGGCAAGCCCACGGTGGAAGGGGCGCTGCACGCCTTCCTGGATACCGACCTGGACCTCTATATCGAGGGCGGGGACGCCTGGAAGAACTACGCGGCCCTGGGTGCGCAGGTGGCCAACACGCCCGAATGGGGGGCGGAGCTGATGGACAAGCATTTCGATCCCGTCGTGCGGCGGCTGATCGATCTGCTGAAGAAGGCCCTGCCCGACCGGGCGGAAGAGGACATCTTCTGGGGCTATCACTTCGTCACCGGGGCCCTGCTGCTGACCCTGGCGCGCACCGGGCGCATGGACAAGCTGTCGGGCGGCCTATGCAAATCCGACGATTTCGCCGCCGTGAAGGCCCGCATGGCCGCAGGCTTCAAGGAAGTGTGCAAGGTGCGGACATGAAATCGGCGGGCGCCTGACCGGGTCAGGCGCCCGTGATCCTCACCGTGCCACCGCCATCACCGGCTGGCTCCAGCCACCGCTGGCCAACTCGCGTTCGGCCTGCATGAAGCCGTAGCCGGGGACCAATTCATCCGCACGGTTTGTGACCTCGTCCAGCCGCGCCACCACGGCGTCGCCCGTGCCGGGACCGCTGCCGATATGGCAGCCCTGGGTCAGGGTGACATTGGCCGCCGCGAAGTGACCGCCGCCGGCGCACAGGATGGTTCGCGTCGGCGCGTCGGCGCCGACCAGCGGCAGCAGCGCCGGGCTGACCAGCGAAGGGTTCAGCCGTTCCAGGCTGTCGCCGGACAGGACGCCGTCGGTCATCTGCGTGGCCGCCGTCGGCGCCAGACAGTTGACGCGGATATTGTACCGCTCCCCCTCGATGGCCAGGGTCTGCATCAGGCCGACCAGCGCCATCTTGGCGGCACCATAATTGGCCTGGCCGAAATTGCCGTAGAGGCCGGAGGAGGAGGTGGTCAGGACGATGCGGCCATGGCGCTGGGTCCGCATGATCTCCCACACCGCCTTGGTGCAGATGACGGCCCCCATCAAATGCACTTCCAGCACCAGGCGGAAATCATCCAGCCCCATCTTGGCGAAGCTCTTGTCGCGCAGGATGCCGGCATTGTTGACCAGGATGTCGATGCGGCCCCACTGATCCATGGTGCGGCCCACCATAGCCGCCACCGCCGCCTCGTCCGTCACCGATCCGGCGATGGCCAGGGCGTCACCGCCCGCCGCCGCAACCTCCGCCGCCACCTTGTCGGCCGCCGCCTGGTTCAGGTCGTTGACGACGACCTTGGCGCCCTGGCGGGCCAGGAACAGGGCATGCTGCCGGCCCAAGCCGCCGCCCGCCCCCGTGACAATCGCAATCCGTCCCTTCAACGCCATTTTACGGCACTCCCTCCTGGTTTTTTCGATGCGTCAATATACGAGACAAAATATTCACTCCCAAGATAGTGAATTATAGGTCGCACCATTCCGGCGACCCCCTATCAGGTCACCCCGCGCTATAGGTGGCACGAAGCTGAAGCTTGTCGATCTTGCCGGTTGATCCGCGCGGCATGCTCGGCACCCGCACCACGGCATCGGGGATCCACCAGGACGCCACCTGCCCGCGCAGCGCGGCGAGCAGCTCCTGGTCGGTGATCTCCTGATCGTCGCGCAGTTCGACCAGCAGCAACGGGCGCTCGCCCCATTTCACGTCGCTGCGGCCGATCACGGCGGCCAGACTGACCTGCGGCAGGGCGCCGACTACCGCCTCGATCTCGGCGGGGTTGATCCATTCCCCGCCCGACTTGATCAGGTCCTTGGCACGGCCGGTGATCATCAGGTTGCCGGCATGGTCGATCCGGGCCAGATCGCCGGTATCGAACCAGCCGTCGGCATTGGTGGCCGGGCTTTCCTGCCCGAAATAGCGGTCGATCACCGCCGCCCCCCGCACATGCAGCCTTCCTTCCTGGTCGCGCTGTTCGGTCAGCGGCGTGCCCTTCTCGTCGGTCAGCATCAGGTCGACGCCCAGAGCCACCCGGCCGGAGATCGCCGCCGGGCGCTTCGGATCGCTCATCACCCCGAAGGTGCCGACCGGCGACAGCTCGGTCATGCCCCAACTGGTCTGGACCGGAATGCCCAACTGTCCCTCGATCCGTTCCATCAGGGCCGGCGGCATCGGCGCGCCGCCAACGGTGATCTGCCGCAGGGAGGGCAGCGCAGCGCCGGTTTCCTCCAGATATTCGCACAGGCCCAGCCACACGGTGGGCACGCCGACCGCGATTGTCACCCCCTCGCCAGCGATCAGCCGCGCCAGACTGGCGCCATCCATGTGCCGGCCGGGCAGGACCAGCTTGGCGCCGGCCGCGGGCACGGCGAAGGGCAGGCCCCAGGCATTGGCGTGGAACATCGGCACCACCGGCATCACCACATCGGTGCTGCGGATGCCCGACATATCGGTCTGCAACAGGCGCAGCGTGTGCAGGAAGCTGGACCGGTGGGTATAGGTCACGCCCTTGGGCGCACCGGTCGATCCGGAGGTGAAACAGAGACCGCTGGGGGCTGTTTCGGCGAAATCACCCCAGACCACACCGCCCGCCCCGGCCTCATCGATCAGTGGGGCCAGCGGCCGGATGGCGATGCCACCATGCGCCTCTATCGCCGTCTCCCCATCGATGACGAAGAGGTGCTTCAGGCCCGGCGCCTCATCCACGATCCGACAAGCCAGACCCAGCAGGTCGGCACTGACGATCAGGATGCTCGCCCCCGACTGGCCCAGCATCCAGGCCAGTTGCGTGGCGGTCAGCCGCGGATTGAGCGTGTGGCACACGGCCCCCATGCCCATGATGGCGAACCAGCATTCGACATGCGCCTGGCTGTTCCAGGCCAGGGTGGCCACGCGCCCGCCGACCTTCACGCCCCGCCCGGCCAGCAGGCTGGAGACCTTGCGGGCCCGGATGCGCAGGTCGGCATAGCCGATGCGGGCGACCGATCCGCCCTCGCGCGCGGTCGCCACCTGAACATCGGGATGCCATTTCGCCGCGTGGTCGAGGATGCGGTCGAGCGTCAGGGGGAAATGCTGCATGCTGCCGTCGTTCACTTGCAGGTCTCCTGTGCGGGCGGCAGCGGCGGTGCGATGAGCCCCATGTTCCAGTTCCAGGGAATGTTCCCGGCGGCGCGGCGGCGGCAGATCACCTGATCATGCAGCGCGTATTGCGCCGGCAGCAGGTCATACGCCACCTGCGGCTTGGCCGCGAACAGCATGTAGCCGGCCTTGGCGCCGTGCGACGGCCAGGAAGGTTGGTTACGGGCGGTGGGCACGCCGGTGCGGGCGAAGCTGGCCCAGTAATCGATCATGGCGTCGGACAGGGCGCGTTCGGTGTCCGTGTCGGGAATCGCCGGCCACTGGGCAGTGACGCGGTCGATCGTGCCGAACATGTAGGGCACTTCCGACGCGTGGAAAGCATGCATGCCGCGATCGTCGGCCGCCGGATAGCCATGGTCGAAATAATAGAGATATGAGGGCTGGCCCAAGGCCGCCTGTTCGCGCACCAGCCGCTGCGAAGTCCAGGCGAAGAACCCGTCACGGGCCGCGGCCAGGATGCTTTCGCGCATGTCGGCCGCCGGATAGAGAGAAAGGAAACGGTCGCCCAGTTCCCCATAATTGGCGCGGATCGCGGCCTCGTACTTCGCCGCGTCGAACTGTCCGGCATCGGGCAGGCCGGGCAGGATGGAGGCCATGGTGCGGATTTCGCCACTGGTGAAACCGGTCATCACCGGCACCCGCGCCTGCTCCCCGCGCTCGAACGTTTCCACCAACTGGCGGGGCAGCAGCTTGCCATCGACGATGGCGGTGGAGACGAAGCGCGCCTTGGTGGCGAGTGCCGTAAGCGTCGGGCCGTCAATGGCGCGCAGGTCGGCCAGCGTTCTGGCACCGAATGCCGTCGCGTAATAGTCGCTTATGGTCTCCGCCGACGGCAGACCGAAACGTGCCTGCTTCAGGTCGGGCAGGTTCATCAAGGACGCGCTCTGCACGATGGCCTTGGTGAACAGGCCATGGGCGCGCGGTGCAGCCAACAGATGCAGAATGGCCAAACCACCGGCGGATTCCCCCGCGATGGTGACGTTGGCGCCATCGCCGCCGAAGGAGGCGATGTTGTTCTTGACCCATTGCAGGGCGGCGATCTGGTCCAGCAGGCCGTAATTGCCGGAAATGCCCTCGGGCGATTCCGCACTCAATTCGCGATGGGCGAAATAGCCGAAGATGCCCAGGCGGTAATTGATCGACACCACCACGATCCCGCGTTTGGCCAGTGCGGCACCATCGAACATCGGCTGGCTGGAGGAACCACGGATCAGATTGCCGCCATGGATCCACACGAAGACCGGCGCGTTCTTCGCCTTGGCCGGGGTCCAGATATTCAGCGACAGGCAATCCTCGCTCATCGCCGGATAGGTTTCGGTATAGATGCTGCCGGCGGGATATCCGGGCTGCTGGCAGGCGGGGCCGAACTGCGTGGCGTCGCGCACCCCGTCCCAGGTCGGCACGGGCTGTGGCGGCTGCCAGCGCCGCTCCCCGACCGGGGGCAGCGCATAGGCGATGCCCTTGAACATCTGCTGCCCGTCGGCCTCGATGCCGCGAACGATACCGGCGGGGGCCTTGACCACAGGCTGGGCGGCGGCCTCAACACTCATGCCAAGACACAGGGCCGCGATCGCCGCGGCAAAACGCGCGAACGTCATTCATTCCTCCCGAACCTTATGTTTTGCGGCAGGACCTTGGGTCCTAGCCGATCACTTTCGTGAGCCGCTGCCAGAGCTGCTCGTCAAACGTCTTACTGTCACCCGCCGCTGCACCGGTGCGCACCACGATCAGCTTGGCACTGGGCACGACATAGAGGCGGCGGTCGAACGCGCCCAGGGCCGCGACCATGTCGGAAGGTGCGGCGGCAATCAGCGGACCCTCACGGCGATTGCCCATCGCACCCAGCGTGTAGGCGCTGCCATTCAGCCACCATAGCCGCCCATAGGCCGGGTTGGTGGCCGTGGGCGCCAGCATCGCCTGCATGCCGGCTTCGGAAACGATGCGCTTGCCGTCGCCGGCCAGCCCGCCGGACAGGATGATGAAGCCGAACCGGGCCGTGTCGCGCGGAGAGGTAACCAGCCCGGTATCATTGCCGATGCTGGCCAGCACCGCAGGCCGCTTGCGCCAGGCGGTATTGCTCATCCCCGCCGGCACGGTCAGCCAGTCGCGGGTGAGCGCATCCAGCGGCTGCTTGGCCGCCGCTTCCAGGATGCGCTTGGTCACGGCATAAACTGGCGTGTTGTAGAAGAAGGTGGTGCCCGACGGGGCGGTATAGGCGAACTTGTCGTCCAGACCCGAACTCATGGTCAGCAGGTCGATGACGCGGATCTTGGCTTCCTGGTCGGGGGCCGCCTTCGACCAGCCCGTGCCGATATAATCGGAAACCGGCTTCTCGACATTGATCAGGCCCTTGTCCACCCCGATCGCCATCAGCACGGCGATAAAGCTTTTCTGCTGGGAGGCCACATCCTCCAGCAGCGCGCCGTCCCCATCGCGCTCATAGGCGAACAGCGCGAACTGGGCATTGCCCTTGGGTGCGGGCCAGTTCTTCTCGATCAGCACCTTGCCGCCCTGGATGACCAGGAAGCCGGTGGTGTTCTGATTGCGCAGGTAATCCAGCAGCCGGGTCATCTCCGCGCTGTCCGCCGCGACAGCCGGCGTTGCGGCGAACGGGACCGCTAGTGCGGCCGGGCTTGCCAGGGCGGCGACAAGCAGCAGTGCCTTCATCGGGGATCGAGCCATTATTCAGCCTCCTTTGACGATGCGCGGCTTGCGGGCCGGGGACAGTGACGCCTCCCGCACCCGTGATCCATGGGCGAGCATGATCCGCGCGACCTCGCTCTGCATGAAATAGAGGATGTCCCGTGCCGCCTGACTGGCCTCGTTGGCATCGCGCTTCACCAGCGCGGCACGCACGCGGCGCCAATGCGCATAGGGACCGGGACCATCGGCGGAAAGCGCCAGGGCGACATAAGAGAAATGGAACCGCGTCTTGCGGCGGATGGACTCGATCATCCGCTGCGCATCGGGGCTGGCCACCTCGGCCATGTCGCTGAAGATCGCCTCGCTGAGCGCAATGATCTGTTCGGCGGAGGCGCCGGTGGCGGCATCGTTCAGCAACTGGTCAATCTTGACCAGCATGGCGCGGATCGCCATGTCCGAGGCGCGCAGGCAGGCGAAGCGTGCGGCAAGGCCGTAAAGGGCGGCACGCACCTCGTAGAGGTCGAACACCTCCTCCACGCTGGTGGATGAGACCCGCGCACCGCGATTTTCCTCAATCTCGATCAGGCCATCATCGGCCAGGGCGCGCAGGGCGCGGCGCACGATCGACCGCCCCACACCGAATTCGTCACAGAGCCGCGCCTCGCGCAGCCATTCGTCGGGTGCCAGTTCCTGGCGCTGGATGCGCCGGCGCAGTACCTGGGCCAGTTCGTCGGCACTGGGCGGGACACCCGCCACGCCCTCCTCCACCTCATCAAGGTTGGGATCGTGATCCGCCGATTTGGCCCTGTTGCTCAACGCCTTGTCCTCTCTGCCGACGCTCGCGTCCGGATGGGTGAATGCCGGTCCCGATGACGTCTTTCTATTGCTCCCACTCTCCCGGGGCAAGCAATTTGTCGTACGTCCAATTGAAAATTGTCGTACAATCCTGTTGACATTGAGACACAAAATGAACGACCACAATATCCGAGGCGCAGCAAAAAACGCCCTTAGGGAGGATCAATGCGACATATTCTGGCCGTCACCACGGCAACCCTGGCGCTCGTCACCACGATGCCCGCCATGGCGCAATCCCCGGCCCCCGGCGCGCAAGGCACCGAGGAGGTCAGCCTCAGCGAGATCATCGTCACCGCCCGCAAGCGTGAGGAAACGCTGCGAGACATTCCCAGCACGATCACGGCGCAGACCGCCGACCAACTGGAAGCCAAGGGCCCCGTCACCGGCGTGGGTGACCTGTTGCAACTGGTACCCGGCGTGCGCTTCAACGGCGTGCAGAGCGAGAACCTGGCTGAAGTGTCGGTGCGCGGATCGGGCACCCAGCGCGCCACCAGTGCCGATTCCGGCGTCGGCCTGTTCGTGAACGGCGCCTATGTCGGCAGCAGCACGCTGGGCGGGCGCAATTTCAAGCGCATAGACTATTTCGACATCGCCCGCGTCGAGGTTCTGGAAGGGCCGCAGGGCGGGCTCTATGGCCGCAATTCGGAATTCGGCACCATCAACATCGTGCTGGCCCAGCCGCAATTCCGCGACACCGGCCGGGTGCAGGCCACCTACAACGCCACCCAGAAGCAATTGCAGTTGGAAGGGATCGTCAACCAGGCGGTCAGCGACACGGTCGCCGTCCGGCTGGGCGCGCAGGTGACCGGCCAGGGCGGCGGCATCTATTACAATCCCAACCAGGACGAATATTACGACCATACCGACGGCTATATCGTCCGCGGCCAGATGCGGTATTCCAGCGGGGCGGTGGATGCCAAGCTGCTGGTCGATGCGATGGACATGAACCTGCCGACCTTCGTCAACCAGTGGGTTCTGCCGCCCGGCATGCTGGCCGCATTGCCGCAGGGCTATACCGGCCCGCGCTACGACGTGCCGTCCGACGTCAAGAATGGCGTCCACCAGAATGTCGTGCGCGCCATGCTGATCGCCGATGTCGATCTGGACGATCTGACCCTGACCTGGACCACGATGGGATCGCGGTCGGAATCGGCGCAGAGCTTCCCGGCGGCAGTCGATCTGGCCACCCAGGCGAATTTCCAGCGGCTGGGCCAGATCGGCCTCTACCCGCTGGGCCAGACCTCCACCTATGCCCGCAACAAGACGCTCTATCAGGACATTCATGTCAGCGGCGGCGACGACTTCATGTGGATGGCCGGCGTCGAAGGCATGATGCAGAACGATTATTACACCCGCGATGCCGTCACCAACCCCTGCCCGCTGACCGCCACGTCCAGCATCTGCGGCGGCACACCGACAACGCCGCTCTGCTACAAGCTGCTGCCGACCTCGCTGAACTGCCCGACCGTGTTCCCGCTGGCCTTCGGCGCCCGCCAGGTCACGCCCAGCAAGTACCGCTCGGCGGCGGCCTATGGCTCGCTGAAGCATGATATCGGCCGCCTGTCGCTGAGCGGCGACCTGCGCTGGTCCTATGACTACAAGGAAGCGACCCAGAGGAATTACCAGCTCTACACCAGCAACCTGTCCGGCACGCCAAGCTCCTTCGATTTCAGCCAGGACAGCATCAGCTATTCGGCCACCGCCAGCTATAATTTCGGCGAAGACCTGCCGATGCTGCTCTATGTCAAGACCGGATCGGGTTATCGCGCCGGTGGCGTCAATAACGGCACCTATATCGCGGCGGCCCCGAACCCGCTGCGCACATCCTATGATAACGAGACGACCACCAGCTATGAGGTCGGATTCAAGGGCAGCTTCACCCGCGACCTGTTCCTGCGCCTGTCGGGCTATATCTCCAACACCGACGATGCCATCACCAGCATCCTGGACGGCTGCACGGTGACCAATGCCTGCGGCCGGGCCGGCACCTATTTCAACCTGAATGGCGGCAAGGTCCGGGTAAAAGGGGTCGAGGCGGCGTTCGACGCCAAGGTCCCGCTGGGTGCGGGCGTGCTGGCCCTGGGCCTTACCGGGGCGCGTCAGGATGCCAAGTTCGTCTCGGTCGCGGCGGGCGTGTCGGGCCTGCCCGTCATCGGTTCCCCCGTGGCGCAGACGCCCGACTGGACCTGGTCGGTCAATGCCAATATCCGCCAGCCGATCGGCGAGAACCTGACCGGCTTCTTCAACGTCGCCTATAATGGTGCCCGCGGCGGCGGGCAGGATACGGTGACCCTGGCCACGCCCTATATCCCGCTGGAAGATATCGACAATGTCGACCTGCGCGCGGGCGTGGAGTTCGAGCGCATGACCTTTGCCGCCTTCGTCAAGAACGCCACCGACAATGTCATCCCGGTCCTGAAGCTTCAGTCGGGCTCCATTCCGCTGACCAACCGCTACAACAATCCGCGCACCTACGGCTTCAGCGCGTCCTACCGCTGGTAATCGCGTGCCGGTGCGGGCGGCCCGCCCGGACCGGCACTCCACCAACGTCAGGAGGAGAGAGACTTTGTCGGATCAGCAGCAGCCCGAGGGCAAGCCCAGCATAAAGGTCGCCGTGATGGCATCCGCCGGCGCCTCGGTCGAATGGTATGATTTCTTCATCTACGGCACCGCCGCCGCGCTTGTCTTCCCCAAGCTGTTCTTCCCGCCCGACATGCCGCTGTTCGTGGCGCAGATCGCGGCGTTCAGCACGTTTGCGGTCGGGTTCCTCGCACGCCCCCTCGGCGGCATGCTGTTCGGCCATTATGGCGACGTGCATGGTCGCAAGGGCGCCCTGGTGCTGGCCATGATGGTCATGGGGCTGGCGACGACCGCCATCGGTCTGCTGCCCACCTATCAGAGTGCCGGGATCCTGGCGCCGCTGGCCCTGATGCTGCTGCGTTTCCTGCAGGGGCTGGCGGTCGGCGGCCAATGGGGCGGCGCCGCCTTGCTGGCCATCGAAAGTGCCCCCGGCAACCGGCAGGGCTTCTATGGCAGCTTCGTCCAGGTTGGCGTGCCGATGGGTGTGGTGCTGGCCAACAGCGTCTTCCTGCTGGCCAGCACCCTGATCGATGCCGACAATTTCCTGGTCTGGGGCTGGCGGATCGGCTTCCTGCTCAGCGTCACGCTGGTCGGCATCGGCCTTTACATGCATTGGCATGTCGAGGAACCCGAGCATGCGGAACCCGTCCCGGCAGTCCAGGAAGCGGCGAAACCTGCCTCGCCCCTGCTCACCGTGCTGCGCAAGCATTGGGGCACGATCCTGCTGGCCGGCGGCGCATTCATCGCCAACAATGTCTGCTTCTACATCGCCATCACCTATGCCATCGCCTATGGCACCACGACGGTGGGCCTGTCGCAGGAGGTGCTGCTGGCGGCGGTGATGATCGGCAGCCTGGTGATGATCCCGGCCCTGATCGGGAGCGGCGCGCTGTCGGACCGTTTCGGACGGCGCGGCATCTTCATGGCCGGTGCCATCCTCTCCGGCATCTGGGCCTTCGCTGTGTTCCCGCTGATCGATGCCGGGTCGCCCGTGACGGTGACCATCGCCGTTTCCGTGGCGCTGATCTTCGTAGCCCTGATGTATGGCCCGCAGGCCGCCCTGTTCGCCGAGCTGTTTCCCCGCCATGTCCGCTATTCCGGTGCCTCGCTGGGCTATCAGGTCGGCACACTGGCCGGCGGTGGCTTCGCGCCCATCATCGCCACCGCCCTGTTCGCCCACTACGGATCGGCCATGCCGATCTCGTTCTATCTCGCCGCGACATGCGCGATCTCGCTGGTATGTGTCATGTTGCTGGGAAGAAATACATTGTCTCGGTGATCGTAACCGATCACCGCCCAAT
>NZ_JBLTXA010000066.1:0-9349 GCF_048066175.1 Niveispirillum fermenti
GGGGAGCCTATTAACAAGTGAATTTCTACCTTGCCTTGCCAAAATGAACCATAATAATCTTTTATTCTTTCTAATAAAAGGTCATTACTACTACTTTCTTCTTTTATTCTTTTTTCGTCAGAAGGATATTTATTAGAATTTTTCTTATTATTTCTATATTTATATTTTTTTATTTTATTAAAATAAAAAAATAACGTAATAATAAAAAAAGACACCATTGTTATAATAAAAATTGCTATTTCTTTCTTTCTTATCGTATCAATAAAAAAATATTCACCATAATACCAGATGACGATACAAATAATTAATATAATAAAAAAAGAAAATATAGTCTTTATAGACAATGATAAAGGTTTTATATTCATTTCATTTGCTCGTTATTTGTCGTTATCGTATTAATATAAAAATTATTTTCACTCTGACATAAAGAAAGAACGTTTTTTTTATATTGATATACAAAATTTATGGACAACCCCATTGTTATCCAAGAAGAATAATCACCAACAGGCCCAATAAAATGCTCTATATCTAAGATGTTATCTAATGATATATTATTTAATGAATTATCATTATTAAATAATGCCACAAAGATGTTGTTATTTTCTTTGCTATCCAGAATAACATGAGTAGCTAAATTAGAATCTCTTTGAATTTCACTGAAGATATTTAGTGCTTCTTGATGATTTTCATCTTCTGTAATTAACATCGGACGCTGAATATTAGCCATTATGTCAATATGATATTTTTTTATTATATCATCTGATGCCATAATCAATATAGCTAAGGCTGAAGATTGTTTTTCTGTAATAATCTGATCGATAATGATTATTTCAATATAATCATTATTGTTTGCTATAGTATCTTCTATATGCTGATACGATAAGCCTTCAATTACTTCAAAATTAGGCATTTCTTTATTAAAAAAGATCTCTCTCCATACAAGCTGAAATTCATTTGTTATTTTATTTTTATCTTTAGTCGTTAAATACTTTATTTTGATAGACAGCTTATCAAGTAATTTTTCTATGTTTTTTTTTGTACTTTTTAATAAATAATAAACTGGTGGATTTTTCTCATCTAAATAGTCGATATCTTGAGGGATTTTATAACATGATTTATGTTCTGATAAATTATTTTTTATATATGAAATCGTTGTCTTTTGTGGAAGTAAAACAAGACTATCGATAACACCTACACTACGCCTTCCCCAATCTTCCCATTTTCTATCCGCGAATTTTTTTTCACTATATAAAAAATAATAAATATTTTTGTTTTTTATATAACCCACGTATTTATACAAAAAAGAAATTATTGTTATTAATAAAGGTAAAGTTGAAATAACAATGCTAACTAATTCTTTTTGTTGTATAACTTCATCTTTATTTTTTAAACTTAAAGAATAAATTAGAAAGAAAATCGATAAGAATATTGCTAAACCCCATTTAAAATAAGGGAATGGGGTTGGCTTTGATATTAATTTAATTGATTCTTTATTCCATGCCATAATTAATCCAATGAAAAATTAGTAATGCTAGAAATAAGATAACAACCACACTCGGTGTGACATCCTTCAGTCGCAAGGGCTGTACCCTGACAAGTAAAATCAGATGAACCTTCAATAATCGAATTGATGCCATGTCCTTTTTTTGGGCAGTTAACTTTATCACCGACTTTAGCTACTTTTTTTCCATTTATAATAAGATCTGATGTTGCAGTAATAACTATACCGCCATGACTAGTTTTATCGCCCAATAAAATGATATTTTTATTCATAAATTATTCCGTTAATGTACATTCAAAGGTGATGTTTCAATCTCTTTTAGATATTGAATACCAATAGTTAGCGATTTAGTATCAAACAGGAGACTGTATTTTATTTTTATCACAACGAGGTGCACAACCTTGGATCATAATGATGATAAAAAGTAAGAGAAAAAACTTATAAACGCTCCATTTCTTCTCTTGTTTTATATTTGAAATAAATATGTTCAAATAATCTCCTAGATTGGGATTGAAGTTATATTTAGTTAAGACTTTTTAATTTATTATAATTTGGAGACCATGAAGATTTTTTTTCTATGGTACCATCTGAATAATAAATAATAACACCGGTTCCTCGCTCTTTAGGTATGTCAATCTTCGTGATATTATCCTTATGATAGAGAGGGGTAAATAATATATTTTTTTCATTATTGGCTAATATATATTGAGTTCTATTCCAATGGTTAAACAGAATTATTTTTTTTCATTTGCTATTTTATTATTAATAAATACCGGATAGTAATTCAGTTCTATTTCTTCATTTTTTATTAAATTTCTTATAATTTCTCCTTTATTATATTTATGATTATTAAAGATTAAAATACTTTTATGTGAAGGTATTACTTCAAAATCATTATAAGTATTCAGTATTTTTTTATAACGAATTGACATCCAAACTTCACTCAATTGCCATTGGCATGAGCCTCCTCCATTAAGGGCAATTTTAGTCTGATAGATATCACTGCTACCTTGTTGTTTAAGTGCTACGGCGTTCGGATTAAAACCAGAAATATAATACTTTTCTCCAGCCGAATTATATCGAGCACGTTGGCAAATTTCGGAGCGATAAAGCACATTTAAAGGTAATGCCTCAATGCCTGCTGGAAGTTTGATCCCGACGGTAACCCACTCAGTATCAGCAGGGGGAGACAGTGTTTTATTTTTATCACTACGAGGTGCACAGCCTTGAATAATAATTATGATAGAAAGAAAGAGAAAAATTTGATAAAAGTGCCATTTCTTCTCTTGCTTTACATTTAAAAGAAATAGATCCAAATAACCGCCTTTATTGTGATTAAATTTATATTTAATTAAGACTCTTTAATTTATTATAATTGGGCCTCGAAGAGTTTATTTTTTCTATAGTACCATCTGAGTAATAGATAATATTAGCACTTCCTAGCTCTTTAGGTATGTTAATCTTCGTGATATTATCCTTATGAAAGATAGGGGTGAATAATATATTCTTTTCATTATTGACTAATATATATTGAGACCTATCCCAACTATTAAACAGGATTATTTTTTTTTCATTTGAAAATTCATTATTAATAAATACCGGATAGTAATTCAGTTCTATTTTTTCATTTTTTATTAAATTTCTTATAAGTTCTGGTGGACGATAATTATGATCCTTAAAGATTAAAATAAGTTTATGTGATGGTATTGTTTTAAAGTCACTATCAGTATTCAGTATTTTTTTATAGCGAATTGACATCCAAACTTCACTTAATTGCCATTGACATGAACCACCCCCATTAAGGGCGATTTTAGTCTGATATATATCACTGCTACCTTGTTGTTTAAGTGCTATAGTCTTAGGGTTAAAGCCCGGAATATAATATTTCTCACCAGCAGAGTTGTATTGAGCTCGCTGACAGATGTTAGAACGGTACAATACATTTAAAGGCAATGCTTCAATTCTTTCTGGAAGTTTAATTCCTATTGTAACCCATTCCGTATCAGCAGAGGGAGATAGTGTTTTATTTTTATCACTGCGAGGTGCACAGCCAAGTACGACAGCAGAAATAAAAAACAAGGAAAGTAACTTATACATTTATGATATTATTCTCAAGTTAAAACTTCCATTTTATTAACATGAAATTAATTTATGGAATGATTTTTAGCGTATTAAATATTGTTAAAACTTAAAGTAGACTAATTAAAATTCAAAAAGCTCACTGTATTTTTGTTCTAAGTATAAAAAAATTTTATATGTTATTATAAGCTATTTTTTAGTTTTTTATAATCAGCAATTCCTTCATGTATAGAGCCATCAGGGTATATGACAATAAGATTTTTATTATCTACCTTAGAGTCTTCATATCTAATTGTCTTGTTTTTATGATAAATTGGAAAGAAAAAAATACTTATTGCATTATATACTCTAAATTCTTTCCAAGAATCATTGTTACCATCAAAGAGTGTGAAAGTATTTTCTTTAAATATATTACTGGTTTTTATTTCTGGAAAAATATCTCTTTTTATTTCTATTTCTCCAAATTTTTTTATCAAATTTTCATTCCAATCATTTCTATTATCAAAATAAAACTTCATCCATCCCGATGGAATAATTTCGTAATCTTTATAAGCAAAATGGGCGCTTTTTACAGGTTGAATTTCCATCCAAACTTCACTTAATTGCCATTGACATGAACCTCCTCCATTAAGGGCAATTTTAGTCTGATAGATATCGCTGCTACCTTGTTGTTTAAGTGCTATAGTCTTAGGGTTAAAGCCCGGAATATAATATTTCTCACCAGCAGAGTTGTATTGAGCTCGCTGACAGATGTCAGAACGGTACAATACATTCAAAGGCAATGCTTCAATTCCTTCTGGAAGTTTAATTCCTATTGTAACCCATTCCGTATCAGCAGAGGGAGATAGTGTTTTATTTTTATCACTACGAGGTGCACAACCTTGAATAATAATTATGATAGAAAGAAAGAGAAAAATTTGATAAAAGTGCCATTTTTTCTCTTGCTTTACATTTAAAAGAAATAGATCCAAATAACCGCCTTTATTGTGATTAAATTTATATTTAATTAAGACTCTTTAATTTATTATAATTTGGAGTCCATGAAGAACTTTTCTCTATAGTACCATCTGAATAATAAATAACATTATCCTTTTCTCTTTCTCGTGGCATATCAACTTTTGTAATATTTCTTTTATTATATATAGGACTAAATAAAATATTTCTTTCATTATTTACTAATACATATTGATCTCTATCAAATAAATTAAATAAAAAAATGTTTTTTTCATTTATGAATTCATCATCGACTACTAATGGGTAATAGTCCATCTTTATAGTTCCATTTTTTATTAAATTTTTTATCAATTCTGGCGGACGATAATTATGATCCTTAAAGATTAAAATAAGTCTATCTGATGGTATTGGTTTAAAGTCACTATAAGTATTTAGTGTTTTTTTGTAAATGATTGACATCCAAACTTCACTTAATTGCCATTGACATGAGCCTCCCCCATTAAGAGCTATTTGTGCTTGATAGATATCACTATTACCTTGTTGTTTAAGCCCTACAGTATTAGGATTAAAACCTGGAATATACTCTTTCTCACCCGCAGAGTTATATTGAGCTCGTTGGCAAATGTCGGAACGATAAAGCACATTTAAAGGTAATGCCTCAATGCCTGCTGGAAGTTTGATCCCGATGGTAACCCACTTCGTATCAGCAGGGGGAGACAATGTTTTATTTTTATCACTACGAGGTGCACAACCTTGAATAATAATGAAAAAAAATAAGAAGATCCATTTATAATGGTTCATATTCTTCCATGGCTTTACTTCTAAAACGGATAAGGGCATTTTCGCCTCCTGGAATTGATTTTGTGATATTAAGGGTACTTGAAACTAATTTTTGCATATTTAAAAATGCTTTGTCTCTTTTTAATTCTTCAGGAGAGATCCCTGCATTATCGTGTCTATGGCTGTTTTGCTCCATTTGCTCTATAAATTCTAGTCGTTTAAGTTTACGTTGTAATTGAAGTTCAGGCCAAGAAGCCTCTAATAATTCATTATTTAAATAGGGAACATACATTCCTGACATGGAATGATTTTTGGGATTTGTAAAACTATCTAATAATGGATTGGTATTTGGTGGAAAAAAACGTTGAATATCATTAATATCATGTTCCTTCATAAAAAATTCTTGATTTAAATGTGCTTGTTGATTTTCTAATTTTGCTATTGAAGGAACAAGAAAAAGCTTAACTTTAATAGGAAGTGGATATGTTAAAGTTCGGCAACTAGATGGATTGTTATCAATAGTACATTCTTGCCATTCAACGATTTGTGTTATTTTAAAAAAGCAAACTAATTCACCATGATGCCAAAAAGGATCTCCTGATATAGCACCTATTTTATCTAATGGAAGTTGAACTAAACCAGCCCAGATAAAACCAAAAGTATTACCCAAGTAACCAAATTTGCCATATAACCAGTTATCTAAATCAGCGTCAGGTGGAACACTGGTGATAGTATCTGAATCATTAATATGTCGGTAATGAACAAAGCCTGTCATTGTTTGAATGGCTTTAGCTGAAAAAATACGAGGCATACCGTAGGTATATAATAATGGATTGCTATTTTTAATATTCATTTCAGCAGCGAAAGCTAGACCAAGTGCGCCTCCTAAGCTATGACCACAAATAAAAAATTTTTTCTTTTCAAAATTTTTAGCTAATTTTTTAAAGTTTTTTTCAAAACTTACTTTTGATATATTATAGGCTTCTAAAAAACCCCCATGCATTTTTCCTTCAGAAGCAATCTCTTTAGGGCAAATACTTGGAATATAATTAATATCAGTAAGCCAATCGGGAACCTCCCATGTCCCTCTCCAAGAAACAATAATATGTTCTTTATTTTCAACATAAAAAAGTTGCGTATTACCGACGGGAGTAGCTGCTTGGCGAGTATCCATAAAAACAGGAGGATAGTAACGTTCACTAAATGGGACATCATTAACTACGGTGTAAGGCATAATCGTGGATTTTGTGAGTTGTGGAATAGTCGATAAATCTTGAAAGTTACGATCGAAAAATTTGAGTAAATCAGGTTCATCAAGGTAGGCTAAATCAGACATAACAGCGAGATTATAGGCATTAACTAGGGAATATTCAGGAATATGATGAAGAATTAATGACCATGCACGAAAAGGGCAAACTTCAATAACATGACGCTTATCTAACTGTTGATCGGATATTTTATATCCATCAAATTTATTTCCATTTGGGAAGTGATAAAAAGGTAATTTATCATCATTCCAATTTTCAATGACAGGCGCTTGGTTACATAGTTCCCCAATTTTTGCATAGTGATAAATATGGTTCTTATCTGTATAAAATTTGACTGTTGAACTTTCATCGTATCGGCTTAATCTAAGTTGTCGTTTTTCCATTTCATCAGCAAATTCCTGAGCCGCTAGAAAGAGAGAAAGCTCCAGTTTATGTAAATTTTTAATGGAAATTATTCCATCTTTATCACTTTTTCCTTTATAAATCTTATTATGTCCACAACGTGTTGATTCATTTTCAGCATACCATGATATACCAGCAATAGGTTTATTTAGCTCATCAACTAACTTTATTTCAACCCAGTATTTTTTTTGATTATTATTCAAACTTACTATTTTTGTTTGACAGACGGACGATGTGTTATTAGAAAACATATTTATTTCCTTATAAATTTTTACTTTTTACTTTTTACTTTTTTAAAAAAACTTATTAATGTAATACTGAAAATGGAAATCATAGTGAATATTCTAAACATAAAAGAGAAAACTTGTTGCGTACGTTCCTCTCCATTATAAATAACCCCATTGTAAAAAATGAAAATATATTTCTCATATAAATAGGTATTTAAATTTGGAATTAATATGATGGTAAAATAAATAATCAATGAAATGAAAAATGAAGGTATAATTACTGTTCTAACTTTCATTCTAAATTGTTTAAATAGATAAAATGCTATTGTATTTAATATTGTTATTATGATAAATAAAAAAATAAAAGAATGAGTAGGAGTAAAAAATGACGGAAGCTCATTTAACAAATTATTAATTGTACTGTTTCGTTGTAAACCATCAATAGAAAAAAGTAGAATTAATGTATAAAATGAAACAATTACAATTGATAAAAGATTTAAAATTTTATTTCTCATAAAATCTCCCAAAAAAGAACTTTTTTTGCTTTTTCAAGAGAAGTTACTCGAGCATTTGAACCAAATAAATCCGTAAAACTTTCTGTAAAATTAGGAAAAGTCACTCTAAAAAAGAGCCTATTGTTCCACTACCGGCTAATTCACCTTTATTCCATAAATCAATATGGTCTCCTGTTGCTGTTTTTTCTCCTGTTCGTAACCAATAATCTTGAAAGAATATAATACCAGTTTTATCTGATATTACGCTTTCGTATGAACTCCCAGTTAATTCTATTGCTTTAGGACAACCTGCAAAAGGTTGATTTTGTAAATAATGACTTAATTCTTGTGCCCTAATTGCATGTATCCCTTTTTTTGTTTTATCGTCAGGTGTTGGGCAATGCCAACAACGAGTACCATGGAAACTCCTCATGAGTATTCCACATTGATATAGTGCTTCACTGACATGTATAGCACAGTGATCTGAAAAAACATCATCTCGCGTTTTAGGATCTTGGTGTTCTATTGTTGAAGATGGATAAGCATCCCATAATTGCTCAAATTGTAAGACATTAAGTGAGAGTGTTTTGATCGAATTTGAGTTTCCATTAGTTTTAGCTGTTGTCTCTTTATTCGGCATTTGTTTCTCCTAGTTCTATTTTTTCTAGTGCTTCATCTCCCCATAAAAATTTGATGTCAGATTCAACACCTGTTTCAAATCGCTCTGTTAATCCCTCACTGTTTGTATATCCAAATAAAATCTTACCGTTATTTGATGTCATATAATATGGGTAATTAGGAATAAGAGCCCCTGTCGATATATTGGTTGTTTTGAATTACTCATCGTGAATGGTATCAGGAAATTCGATTTCTAATGAATTGGGATAAGACGTATAGATAGTTAGTGTTTTCCCATCTTTATCAGAAACGCCATTATATTCTTCTCCTTCCTCTGTTGTGATTTTATAAGAAGCGAAAGGTAATGGTTCTCCTGTTTGTTCACTAGTTAATACATATTCACCACTAAAACCTCGGGGAAGTTCATTAATTGGGGTTGATAAGGAAGCAGCTCCCATTTTTTGGACATTAGATGATCTTAATAGAATATTTTTAGGACAACCCAGTTCAATATTTCCATTTTTAAGCGTGATATAAGCATCACCACAAGTTAAAGTAAGCTCTTGCTCAGCTTTAATAAGAACCTTACCTTGCTCACTACTTAATAATATATTGCTTAATGCGATGGCATTTAATTCATCATCCTGAGCTTGTAATTCTAATTTTCCTTGTCCTGCAAATAATTTCATTCCTGATTTCCTAGCAAATAAACTTATTGTTTCACTCGCTGTTGCTGTTATTGAATTTTCTGCACTAATATCCGTATTATGACCCGATATGATCCCAATGCTTTCAACTCCAGAAGAAAGCATAATAGCTTTGGGACTTAAAATACCAATACCTTTTGGTGCATGTAAAAGCATCCCTGCGGAGGATAAATGTTTTAAAGTTGTATTTAAACTTGATTGGCTTTCTAAATCATTGCTACTTGCATGAGATGTTATAGCTGCTTTTTGTAGATTTCTAGCGAGTGACAGAGCCTGCTCTAATTGCTCAATTGCCTCCTCCATTGCCAGCACTTCACCA
>NZ_JBLTXA010000067.1:0-8422 GCF_048066175.1 Niveispirillum fermenti
TAGTTGTCACATGTTCGACAGCAATGCCAAACAAAGGCGCGTCATGACTTCGTTGGAAAAGCTGTGACACCCTTGAAAACGTTACCTTTTATCGAGTGCCTTTATCGCCCAAACTAGGTGCTGAAGCACTATTTCTGGCTGCTCACTCCATCGTATCGACCATCCCATTCGCGGCTGAAATTCGGGAAGGCCATGAATAGCCTTTCTATACTTCTCTACAGTAGAGTGTGCCGTTTGAGACCTATTGAGTTCGGCGCGATATTCAGCGTCTTTTTTGCATTGTCGTTTTAATTCGTCGGCTGCTTCAACCACCAATGACATCAGGCGAAGCCGCTCGGTGCTGGGCTTGCCGCCTTGCATAGTTCCATTGGGCCGCAAGGCCTCGGCTGTCACGCCTCGGTTCAACTCTTGTAACGCAACGGATAGGTCGCTCAGATCGGGAAGTGCCAAACAACCGTTGATAAAGCGCAGCTTGGCTATCCACACATTTCGTATTGCCTCGGCTTCCTCTAAACTTGCCGGAGACAACAGCGGTGCTAACGCGGGCTGGAGCGCCTTCATCGTTTCGTGAACACTGTAAAAAATTGCCTGTTGGGCACTACTTATTGCAGCAGCGCTACCCGGCTCAGCTTCCAGCGCAGCTCTAATGTGCCCGCTGATAAGTTCAGCGTTTGACGCATTGTTCATGCCACTACCCCCCGGATTGGAGTAACCGTGGCACCAGCCGCGCCGTCACTGGCGCAATAGGTTGCCCAGTCCGCCATGAGCCGTCGCCGTTTATCGAACAGATCGCCGCGCCGGTAAGCCGCTTCGGCCTTATTGCCTACGACATGGGCGAGCGCCATTTCGCAAACTTCATGGGCGTATCCGGTGCATTCGGCTGCCCAGTCCCGGAAACCAGATCGGAAGCCGTGAACGGTGCAATCCAACTTCATGCGACGAAGCAGCATTGCCATGGCCATTGCAGAGAGTTTGCCGCCCTTGTCGGTCGCAAACAGATTAGCCGTCCCCAATGGCCGGACAGTCAACAGAATCTCCACCGCACGCGGCGACAGCGGAATGCGATGTTCCCTTGCCGCCTTCATACGCGATGCCGGTACTGTCCAGATTGCCTTATCCAGGTCAATTTCGGCCCATGTCGCTCCCAGCACTTCATTGGTGCGCGCCGCAGTGAGAATGACAAACTCCAAAGCCAGCGCCGCCATCGCCTCCCGCGTCCGCAGGTTCACCATGAAAGCCGGGATGACTGCATAAGGCATGGCTTTGTGATGGCCGCGTTTAAGCCGGGTGCGTGGCGGTAGGATTTGCGCAATGTGGCCACGCCAGCGGGCCGGGTTCTCTCCCTCCCGGTATCCGCGCGCCTTGGCTGCATCAAGCACCGTTTCAATGCGCCCCCGGACGCGGCTAGCCGTCTCTGGCTTGTCCTTCCAAATGGGTTCTAGAATTGTCAGAACATGCGCCGTGGCAATGTCGGCAACCGGTAATTCGCCCATGACGGGATAGACGTAGCTGGCCAACGTGTTGCGCCATTGTTGCCGGTGCTTGTCATTGCGCCAACTTGCCTCATTCGCGCCGATATAAGCCTCTGCGACAGCCCGGAACGTGATTCCGGCTATCGCTGCCGCCTGAGCCGCCGTAACTGCCTTTGAGGCTTCCCGCTGGCGTTCTTCCAGGGGGTCAGTGCCCGCCTTCACCTTGAGGCGGAGTGCATCGCGCGCCGCGCGGGCATCTGCCAAGGAAATGCCCCCCGGTCCCGCTGCCCCTAGGCCAATGTCGCGCGACTTGCCCTGAAGCATGAAGCGATACACCCATGACCGCGCGCCAGTTTCCTTTACCAGCAAATGCAGCCCGCCCCCATCCGCGTGCCGTCCTGGCTTCGCATTCTTAACGGTAAGCGGAGTTAGGACATTGCTTAGCTTGCGGGGCATGTCTGCCGCCTCCGTTCCCAAAAACGTTCCCCAATAATACACCGGTTTTATGGGAACGCAATGGGACGGAACGGGACAGGAACAAGGCGGTATTGCTTATAAATGCGAGGAATATCAGGTGCTAACTTGATGCCTACGGGTGCCAGCGGATTGTAGTTTGCCGGACACCCTCTCCGCCATTCATCCTTAAAAATCTGAGGAAATGCCGGCGGCCGGTGACGAATCCCGGGGCAAGGGGAGTACTGGTCTTCCCCCGCCTTCCAACTGGGGGTGATCGTCGCTGATGCTTGACCCGGCCATTCGCGGTACGGCAAAAAGGGGCATGAATGTCCGGCCCATGTGGCGGCGAAGCGGCGGGGCCGGGAGTGCTTGGAAACAGGGCGAATAAGGTGTGGATGACGGTATCGGCCGGTACGGCACGCCTGCTGCTCGGTGGGGTGGTGGCGGCCACGTTCCTGTTCACTCCCACCGTGGGGCTGGGCCAGGAAACGGACCCCCGGTCCGACATGATCGTGCGCAGCGGTCTGCCCGTGCCGCGGTTTGTTTCGCTGCGTTCCGCGGAAGTCAATCTGCGCACCGGGCCCGGCCGTTCCTATCCCATCGAATGGGTTTTCGTGCGTCCCGGCATGCCTGTGGAGGTCACGGCGGAATTCGACACGTGGCGCCGTATCCGCGATGTGGAGGGCACGCAGGGTTGGGTACACCAGTCCATGCTGTCCGGCCGGCGCATGCTGGTCATCACGGGCGAACTTCGGACCGTGCGGGAACGGCCCAGCGCCTCGGCCGCCGCGGTGGCCCAGGCCGAGCCCGGTGTGATGGGCCGTCTGATCGCCTGCAAGGGTGCCTGGTGCGAAGTGGAGATCCAGGGCTATCACGGCTGGCTGGAACGCGGCGAATTCTGGGGTATCTACCCCGACGAGACGGTGGACGATTGAGCCGTTTTCCGGCCTATACCAGGGGCATGAATTTGTGACTCATGCCCCTGGTATAGGCCGGTGACTGCCGGCCCGACGCCCGTGCGCCGCAAGCCCAAGCCGCCGGATGGCGGCGCCCGGCGCTTGAGGAACTGAAAGCGAGAGCCCCCGTATTTCCGGGCAACGGAGATACGGGGGCTCCAGCGGGGAAAACCGGTCCGGTCGCTTCCGTCCCGGTGTTGCCTATCGCGGCAGCACCACGGTGAAGCGGGCACCCTTCACGCTGCCGTCGGCATCCTGGATATTATCCGCGAAGATGCGGCCCTGATGGGCATCGATGATCTGCTTGGAGATGGACAGGCCCAGGCCGGAATGCTTGCCGAAGGCTTCCGATTTCGGCCGCTCGCTGTAGAACCGGTCGAAGATGGCATCCAGCTTGCCCTGCGGGATGCCCGGCCCCTGGTCCTCGCAGGTGATCTCCACCCGGTCGGCGAAGGATTTCGCCTTGAACCGCACGACACCGCCGGGCGGGGAGAAGGACAGCGCATTCGACAGCAGGTTCTGGAAGACCTGGGTCAGCCGCCCTTCCAGTCCCGGCACGATCAGGCCGGTTCGCGTCTGCGGCAGTTCCACTTCCACCGTCACCGGGGGCGGCAGGCCGGCGGCATCGGTTCCGGCCTCCGCGGCGGCTTCACGCAGAGCCTCGGCATTGCCCAGTGTGGCATCGTGGATATCGGCCAGCATGGTCAGCATCTGTCCGATATCGGCCGGTTCGGACCGGGCGCGGGACAGTTCGGCATCCAGCCGGCTGGCATTGGAAATGTCGCTGATCAGCCGGTCCAGCCGCTGCACGTCATGATGAATGATGGACAGCAGCCGCTGGCGCTGTTCGTCGGTCTTCACGCGCTGCACGGTTTCAACGGCGCTGCGCATGCTTGTCAGGGGGTTCTTGATCTCGTGCGCAACATCGGCGGCGAAGCGTTCGATGGCGTCCATGCGGTTCCAGATGGCTGCCGTCATTTCCCGCAGGGCGGCCGACAGGTCGCCCACCTCGTCCCGGCGGCGGGAGAAATCGGGGATCGTCACCTCGCGCCCGCGCCCGTGGCGCACCTCGTCCGCGGCCTGCGCCAGCCGGCGGATGGGTCGCGCAATGGTGCCCGCGAGATAGAAGGACAGCAGCACCGTCACGCCCAGCGTGATCACGAACAGGCGCAGGATGTCCATGCGGAATTCCCGCACGGCCACGTCCACGGCCACCCCGCTGCGCGAGATATAGACGGCGCCCAGCACCTTCTTGTAGCGCTGGACGGGCACGGCCACGGTCAGCACCATGTCGGACCGGCCATCGGGCCGGGCGATGCGCCAGACATTGCGGCCGATTTCCCCCGACAGGGCCTTCATGACGTCGGAATAGCTTTCCGCCGTCGTGTCCCGCTCGTTGGGATAGGCGGGCAGATGCTCCCGCTCCGGCACGGCATTGACGATATAATCGTAGATGGAGATGCCGATTTCCGTCAGCCGGTTGCCGTCACGCAGCGGCGGCAGTTCCTCGATCTGCACCATCCCGCCGGGGCCGCCCAGCACCCGGCTGTCCGCGATCAGTTCCCCTGACGGCACGAACAGCCGCGTGCGGGTGTCGGTGGTTTCCACCAGGCGGCGGACCATCTGCCGCGCCAGTTCATAGGAAAGCTGGTTGGCGGGCTCGTTGAACTCATCCAGGACGGGCTGCATGGCGCCTTCGCCCAGCGCGCCGGCGAAGATCCGCGCTTCGGTCGTCAGCGCGTCCAGTTCCTTGTCGATCAGCCATTGCTGATAAGTGGAAAGGTAGAGCAGGCCACCCAGCAGGGTGGCCAGCGCCAGCATGTTGACGGCCAGGATGCGCAGTGTCAGGGGCGAGAAATGCCTCACCCGCCGGCGGCTGGCGGGGGCCTCCGGTGTCTTGCCTGCCGAAGCGCGGAACGGTCGTTTCACCGTCGACCGCCCTTATTCCCGGTACTTGTAACCGACGCCGTACAGCGTTTCGATCTGCTGGAAATCCTCGTCCACGGCCTTGAACTTCTTGCGCAGCCGCTTGATGTGGCTGTCGATGGTGCGGTCATCGACATAGATATGCTCGCCATAGGCGGCATCCATCAACTGGTCGCGGTTCTTCACGTGGCCGGGGCGAATGGCCAGGGCCTTGACCAGCAGGAATTCCGTCACCGTCAGGTCGATCTCCTTGCCGCGCCAGGTGCAGAGATGGCGGGCGCCGTCCAGCACCAGATCGCCGCGTACCAGCGTCTGGCCGGGATCGGGGGCCGTTCCCTTGCCCTGGGCCAGTTCGGTGCGGCGCAGCAGCGTCTTGATGCGCTCGATCAGCAGGCGCTGGCTGAAGGGCTTGGTGATGTAATCGTCGGCCCCCATGCGCAGGCCCTGCAGCTCGTCCGTCTCATCATCCTTGGAGGTCAGGAAGATGATGGGCATCTGCGTCGTCTGGCGCAGGCGCTGAAGCAGTTCCAGCCCGTCCATGCGCGGCATCTTGATGTCCAGCACGGCCATGTCCACGGGGCGCGAACTGATCCCGCGCAAGGCCTCGTCCCCATCGCCATAGGTACGCACCTCGTACCCCTCGGCTTCCAGCGCGATGGACACGGATGTCAGGATATTACGGTCGTCATCGACCAGGGCGATCGTCTGGGCCACCTTAATCTTCTCCCGCCTTTGCCGGTTGCATGCGGATTACCTCCGAAAGACCGGCTTTGCCAAAGCCAGATTCACTTTCAATATGTCATGAATGCGGCATCGAAAAGAGCCGTTAATGACATAGGACAGGCGGGGGAGGCGTCATATGGCGGTCGTCGGAGAGGAGATGGAACCGGAACTGGCCGATCCGGGCCTTCAGGCCCGGGCGCTGATGCGCGGATCGGGCGAGGCGACGCTGGCCACCCTGTCACGCCCGGGCGTGCAGGGCGGGATGGACGGATGGCCCATGCCCTCGCTGGTGCTGGTAGCCTTCGACCTGGACGCCACGCCGTTGTTGCTGATCTCACGTCTGGCCGAGCATACCCGCAATCTGGAAGGCGATCCGCGCTGCGGCCTGCTGTTCGACGGGACCGGCGGGCATGCCGACCGGCTGACGGGACCGCGCCTGTCGGTGCAGGGCTATGCCGAACGGTCGGGCGATACGCGGCTGCTGGAACGGTTCATCGCCCGGCACCCCTCGGCCAGCGCCTATGCCGGCTTCCGCGATTTCGCGCTGTGGCGGCTGGACCCGCGGCGGGGTCATATGGTGGCCGGCTTCGGCCGCATCCACGGGCTTTCGGCTACCGATCTGCGTCTGGCGCCCGTGGACTGGACCTCCCTCGCCGGCCGTGCCACGGACATCGTGGCCCACATGAACGACGACCATGCGGAAGCGATCGGCCTCTATGCCACGCGGCTGCTGGACCGGCCGCCCGGCGACTGGCGGATGACGGGCATCGATCCGGAGGGCTGCGACCTGCGATGCGGCACCCTGACGGCCCGGCTTGCGTTCGACAACCGTGTCCGGAATGCCGAGGCGGCGCGGGCGGAACTGGTCCGGCTGGCCGGTGAGGCGCGCGGGCGGAAAGGTTGAACAGCCCGTGGCCCGGCCTGCGGCGTTCCGACAGGGGACCTGTGCCCCGGCGGTACTTGTCAGGGCTGGGCAGGAACGGTAAGTAAACATCAGCCGTTACATAAAATGCCGCGTAGCAGGTGTTTCTCCCGCTACATGGCCGCGGGCTCCGGCGAACGGGCACGGCGGATGCCAAGTCAAGGGAGAAATCCAACGTGGAACATACCGGTCCCGTCATCAGCAGCTTCGGTCTGGATTACCTGGGCCTGACCAATCTGAAGGCCGCGCATTGGAACCTCAGCGTCGGCGGCCTCTATGAGCAGGCCTTGCGCCGCGGCGAGGCGAAGCTGTCCAAGGACGGCGCCCTGGTCGCCATTACCGGCCAGCATACCGGCCGCTCCCCCAACGACAAGTTCACCGTGCAGGAGGAGACGACCGCCGACGACATCTGGTGGGGTCCCAACAAGCCCTTCACGGAAGAGGCGTTCGATCGTCTGCATGCCCGCATCACCGCCTTCCTGCAGGGCCGGGAGGTGTTCGTGCAGGATCTTTATGCCGGGGCCGACCTGCAATATCGCCTGCCCGTGCGGATCGTGACCCAGCATGCCTGGCACAACCTGTTCGCCCAGAACATGTTCATTCGTCCGCCCCTGGCGGAGCGCGCCCAGTTCGAACCGTCCTTCACGGTCCTCCAGGCGCCCGATTTCCATGCCGTGCCAGAGCGTGACGGCACCCGTTCCGACGTGTTCGTCGTGATCAATTTCAAGAAGCGGCTGGTCCTGATCGGCGGCACCTCCTATGCCGGCGAGATCAAGAAGTCGATCTTCTCCATCCTGAATTTCCTGCTGCCGGCGCAGGGCGTGCTTCCCATGCATTGTTCGGCCAATATCGGCGCCAATGGTGACACGGCCATCTTCTTCGGCCTGTCGGGCACGGGCAAGACCACCCTGTCGGCCGACAGCAGCCGTACCCTGATCGGCGATGACGAGCATGGCTGGTCGGACAATGGCGTCTTCAACTTCGAAGGCGGCTGCTATGCCAAGGTCATCCGCCTGTCGGCGGAGGCCGAGCCGGAGATTTACGAGACGACGCGCCGCTTCGGCACGGTGCTGGAAAATGTCGTGATGGACGACCGGACCCGCGCGCTGGACCTGGACGATGCCAGCCTGACGGAGAATACCCGCGCCAGCTATCCGATCGACTTCATCCCCAATGCCAGCGAGACGGGCCGCGGCGGCCAGCCGCTGAACATCATCATGTTGACGGCTGATGCCTTCGGCGTGCTGCCGCCCATCTCAAAGCTGTCGGCCGATCAGGCCATGTACCATTTCCTGTCCGGTTACACGGCCCGCGTGGCCGGCACGGAAAAGGGCGTGACGGAACCGCAGGCCACCTTCTCCACCTGCTTCGGCGCCCCGTTCATGCCGCGCCATCCGACCGTCTATGCCAAGCTGCTGGGCGAGAAGATCAAGACCCACGGCGCCAATTGCTGGCTGGTCAATACCGGCTGGACGGGCGGTTCCTATGGCACCGGCAGCCGCATGAAGATCGGCCATACGCGCGCGCTGGTGAATGCCGCGCTGAACGGCAAGCTGGCCACCGTCAGCCACAAGCCGGAGCCGAATTTCGGCCTGGCCGTGCCGGAAGGCTGCGACGGCGTGCCGGCCGACGTGCTGCTGCCGCGCAACGCCTGGGCCGACAAGCAGGCCTTTGACGCCACCGCCCATGAGGTGGCCCGCCGGTTCGAGGCCAATTTCACCCAGTTCGCCGACCAGGTGGACGAGAAGGTCGTGCGCGCCGGCATCCGTTCGGCCGCTTGATAACGACACGCCACCACCCTCCGGACCGGGGAGGGGCGGCAGGGGCTGGGGGAGCGATCCCCCGGCCCCTGCCGTTTTAGGCCTTTTCCAGCCCCCCGTCAGCCAAGGGTCAACCCCTCGGCGATACCAGCGGCCGAAAATCTTGACCGATGGTATCGGCGGCGACTGCCGCCGCGCGCCACGTGG
>NZ_JBLTXA010000068.1:0-6861 GCF_048066175.1 Niveispirillum fermenti
TGCCGGCTGAGGAATTGAAAAGCGAGAGCCTGTTTCCGGTCGGCGGAAATACGGTTCTTGAACGGCCTTTCGCTGGCTGGAAAGCCGTTCCGGCGGTGATCGGTTGCGATCCCCCCTGACGGGTATGAAGGGAGCGGGCATGACGGGACATTATCTGGTATTGGCAGGGGGTGTCGGCGGGGGCGCGGCTGGCCAGTGGGCTGGCGCGGGCGCTGCCCGACGGACACCTGACCGTGGCGGCGGAATAGCCGGACGACGACGCCACCGCGGCTGAAATCTCAGGTGGCGTTTTCCCGTCTGGTTGCATTGATCCGGAACTTCCGGGTGCGATGGCGGGTTACCTTTGCAAGGGGTGGCAAGAGCCCCGATGGAAAGGAACCGCCATGCGCCGCGCCATTGCCTGGAGTGCCGGCATCCTGGCCGGCATCCTGCTGGCACTGATACTGGCCGTGATCCTGTTCGACTGGGGGCGACTGGCCCCGTGGCTGGGTGCGCGCCTGTCGGATGCCGCGGGGCGCGAGGTCAGCCTGTCCGGCCTGGCGGTGGAATGGTCCTGGCGCCCCCGCATTCTGGTCAGCGATCTGCGCGTCGCCAATGCGCCCTGGGGCAGCGGCCCCCTGCTGGCCGATATCCGGGAACTGGATGTCACCATCTCCATCCCCGCCCTGTTTCAGGGCCGTCTGGAGGTACCGCGGCTGGTGCTGACGGGCGCCAGGCTGCTGCTGGAACAGGATGCGCAGGGCCGGGCCAACTGGGATTTCGTGGCCGGCAGCGCGACGGCCGGTGCCGTCGCCCCCGACAACCGGCGCGAGATGCCCATGATCGGCGCGATGGCCATCACCGGCGGCACCCTGGATTACCGCGACCCGCGCCGGGGCATCGATTTCAGGAGCCGCCTGGACAGCGTGGCTGCCACGGGCGCCGACCGGAAGAACCGGGTGCGGCTGAAGGGGGAAGGAACGCTTGACGGCAAATCCTTCACCCTGACCCTGACGGGCGGATCGCTGCTGGCCCTGCGCGCAGCCGAGACGCCCTATCCGCTGACGCTGGAGGCGGCAGCCGGGGGCACCCGCTTTTCCCTGGACGGAACCATGACGGACCCCGTGCGGCTTGACGGGGCCGACCTTCTGCTGCGGTTGAGCGGGCCGGACCTGGCCGAGATATTCCCCATCTTCGGCATTCCGACACCGACGACCGCCGCCTATGAGTTGGCGGGACGGCTGCGGCGCGGCGAGGGCCGGTGGCGCGTGGACGATCTGGAAGGCCGGGTCGGTGACAGCGACCTGGCCGGCTGGCTGTCCATCGACCCGCGCGAGGAGGTGCCACTGGTCCGGGCCGAACTGGTATCACAGCATCTGCGCCTGATCGACCTGGGCGGCCTGATCGGACTGGACCCCGGGCAGGAGGACCCGACGGCGGGCGTGGCGCCGCCCGGCCGCGTGCTGCCTGCCATCCCGGTAAAGCTGGAAAGGCTGCGCGCCACCGACATGGACATCCATTTCACCGGGGCCGACGTGAAGGCGCCGGGCCTGCCCCTGCGCGAACTGGAATTTCACCTGAAACTGGCGGGCGGGCTTGCCACGCTGTCGCCCCTGCGGTTCGAGGCCGATATCGGGCAGGTGGCCGGTACCGTGGCCCTGGACGGTCGGCGGGAACAGCCTGAAGGGACCTTCGACCTGAAGGTGCGCAACCTGGGTCTGAAGCCGTTCGTGAAAGGCACGGCTTTCGAGGCGGAAACCGATGGCGCGCTGGCCGGCCGGCTGCGCCTGCAGGGCACCGGCCGGTCGCTGGCGGAAATCCTGGGGACGTCGGATGGCAGTCTGGTGCTGGTCATGGAGAATGGCAGCATCAGCCACCTGCTGGTCGAGGTCGCCGGGCTGGACGCGGCCGAGGCGCTGGCCCGGCTGATCGGCGGTGACAAGCCCATTGATGTTCGCTGTCTGGTCGCGGACTTCACCGTGGAAAAGGGCGACATGCGGTCCAGCACCCTCGTCCTGGACACAACCGACACCAATATCGGCGGCACCCTGCGACTGAACCTGGGGGAAGAGGCGCTGGAAGGCCGTTTGCGGCCCAAGCCCAAGGATTTCAGCCCGCTGACGGCGCGTGTGCCCATCCTGATCGGCGGCACGCTGGCCGAACCGCGAATCGGGATCGATGGCGGAAGGCTGGCCACCAAGGGTGCCGCGGCGGCCACGCTGGGCCTTCTTCTGACGCCGCTGGCCGCCATCGTCCCGTTCCTGGATGCCGGCGGCGGGGAGGACAGCCCCTGCCGCACCCTGGTCCGCCAGGCCCGCGCGCAGGAGGGCAAGGACCCGGCGGAACGGGCGACGGAAGGCGACGACTGACAACAAGGGGCAGGAAAATGCCCCTTGTTGTCTGCGCCGACAGGCGCAGGGTGCGAAGCGCCCCCGCCCCTGGTTGCGGGAAGCCCGGCTTCAGTCGAAGCGAAAGCCCGACACGGCCGTGTGCAATACGGTTTCGCCATAGACCCGACGACCGGGGCCCCCGGCAGCGCCGGCGGCCACCATCAGCGGGATGAGATGTTCTTCCCGGGGGTGGGAGAAAGGACCCTGCGGCGCCCCCCGCCAGCCGGCCAGCGCCGCGGCGCGCTCCGTACCGGGGACCTGCACCGCGCCGGCAAGCCACCGGTCGAAATCCTGTGACGGGCCAGTGGCACGGGGATCGCCATAGGCTTTCATATTGTGGAAGCTCATCCCCGATCCAAGGATCAGCACGCCCTCGTCGCGCAGCGAAGCCAGGGCGCGCCCCGCCGCCAGATGCAGGGCGGGGTCCAGCGACCGGTCCAGCGACATCTCCACCACGGGAATATCGGCGTCGGGAAAGGCGACCTTCAGCGGGATGAAGACACCGTGATCCAGGCCGCGCCGATCGTCCGTACGGGCAGGCAGCCCCGCCCTCTTCAGCAGGTCCGCAGCCCGCGCAGCCAGATCCGGGCTGCCGGGCACATCATAGCGCAATTGGTAGGTATGGGCCGGGAACCCGTAATAATCATAGATCAGCCCCGGTGCCGTGGCGCCGGTGAAGGCGAAACCCTGCTCCTCCCAATGGCCCGACACGACCAGGATCGCCCGGGGCCGCGCCGGCAGGGATGCGGACAGGCCGCCCAGGAACCCGGCCATGCCGGTCCAGACACCCCGCGGATCCTCCATGAAGAAGCAGGGACCGCCGCCATGGGGGATGAAAAAAGTGGGTTGCCGTTGATCGCTCATGGAAAATCTCCAAAGGCCATGGGGCCGACTTGGGCCGGCCTTACCGTTCCCAAGAAGATAGCGTCCCGCCTTCGATGGTTTAACTGATATAGTTTCGATTAAGATCATCAGAAGAATAGATGAAGATGGATGCGTTATCCCTCGACCAGTTCGCGGTCTTCGTCACCGTTGCGGATACGGGCAGCTTCTCTGCGGCCGCCCGGCGGCTGAATCGGGTGCAGTCCGCCATCACCTACACCATCGCCAGGCTGGAGGATCAGGTGCAGGTCGCGCTGTTCGACCGCAGCGGCTACCGCCCCGTACCGACCCCGGCCGGCACCGCCCTGTTGCCCCAGGCCCGGCGGATACTGGCGGAGCTGGACGCCTTCCGCAGCCAGGCGGCCGGTCTCAGCCGGGGGCTGGAGGCGGAACTGTCCATTGTGATCGAGACCATGGCCCCCATGGCCCTGGCGGTGGAGATGCTGGCGGCGCTGCGCCGGCGCTACCCGTCGGTGCGCACGCGGGTGCTGGTGGAAACGCTGGGTGCCGCGTCGGGGGCCGTGATCGGTGGCGCGGCCGATATCGGCATCCTCACGGCCTTTGCCAGTGACAGCCCGGCCCTGGTCCGCGTGCCCGTCGGGGAGATCAGCCTGGTTCCCGTGGCGGCACCGGCCCATCCGCTGGCCCGGGCGGGCCGGCCGCTGGAGACCGGTGACCTGCGCGACCATCTCCAGCTTGTCCTGACGGACCGGTCGGAACAGACGGCGGGCCGGGACCACGGGGTTGCCGCCACCTCGACCTGGCGCATCGCGGACCTGGGCGCCAAGCATGCGCTGCTGCTGGCCGGGGTCGGATGGGGCAGCATGCCGGCCCACATGGTGGCCGGCGATCTGACGGCAGGGCGGCTGGTGGAACTGGCCGTGCGCAGTTGGGACGGTGCCGCCGGCCCGCCGCGCCTGCCGCTGGTTGCCGCCCGCCGGGCGGATGCCGCCGCAGGCCCCGCCGGACGCTGGTTCATGGATGAGCTGGAACGCCGGTCGCCGGCGTCACGGGCCGCCAACCCGCCCTGATGCCTTGTCGCCGGCCATGGGGTCGCCGCGGCATGGCATGGGGATCTGGTCCGGCGGCGTCTGCCGCCGCTTGTCCGCCTCAAGCCCAAGCCGCCGGATGGCGGCGCCCGGCGCTTGAGGTGCCGAAAACCTTGACCATCGGTCAAGGTTTTCGGCCGCTGGTATAAGACTGGAAGAATGCGAAACCCTTGGGTGGGTTGCGGTGTTGTTTCCCCTGAGAACACATCGCTTGTCCTCCCTCCCAAGGCCGCTCGCACCCCCGCCGGCGACCGCCCCGCCGCTGGAGCCGTATCGACCATGGATGGACCGCTTCCTGTTTCCTGCGATCCGTTGACCGCCTTGTTCAAAAGGGTTCGGGCCCGGACCGAGGCGCTGGCGGCCGGTCTGTCCGATGCCGATGCCACCGTCCAGTCGATGGAGGATGCCAGCCCGGCCAAATGGCATCTGGCCCATACGAGCTGGTTTTTCGAAACCATGGTGCTGGCGCGCCATGTGCCAGGGTACCGGCCATTCGATCCCGCCTTCGATTTCCTGTTCAATTCCTACTATGAAACCATCGGACCCCGGCTTTCCCGGCCGCGGCGCGGCATGCTGACCCGGCCGTGCCTGGCGACGGTCCTGGCATACCGGCAGCATGTGACGAAGGCCGTGGCTGACCTGATGGGAACGAGAATGCCCGACGGTGTGGCCAGCCTTGTGGAACTGGGATGCCATCATGAACAGCAGCACCAGGAATTGTTGCTGACGGACATCCTGCATCTGTTTGCACAGAACCCGCTGGCACCGGCCTTCCGCACGCCCCCGGGGGCCCTGCCGGCCATCCCGGACCGCCCGGCGGCAATGGGCTTCATCGCGTTCGATGGCGGGGTCATCCGCATCGGGCATGCGGGCGGCGGGTTCGCCTTCGATTGCGAGGGCCCCCGCCACGAGGTGCTGATCCAGCCGTTCCGCCTGGCCGACAGGCTGGTGACCAACGCGGAATGGCTGGATTTCATCGCGGATGGCGGATATCGCACCCCCCTGCTGTGGCTGTCCGACGGCTGGGCCAGGGCGCAGGCGGAAGGCTGGTCGGCACCGCTTTACTGGCAGAGGCGGAATGACGGGTTCGTGAGCATGACGCTGCAAGGCCTGCGGCCCGTGGACCCCGCCGCCCCCGTCACCCATATCAGCTATTTCGAGGCCGATGCCTTTGCCACCTGGGCGGGGCGGCGCCTGCCCGGCGAGGCCGAATGGGAACATGCCGCCGGCACGCTGGCCATTGATGGCCAAGCCGCCGGCCAAGGCAATTTCGCCGACAGCGGTCGTCTGGCGCCCGCCCCCGCCTCGCCGGCCGGTGGCCTGCGCCAGATGTTCGGAGATGTCTGGGAATGGACGCGCAGCGCCTTCCTGCCCTATCCGCGCTTCTGCCCGCCCGCCGGCGCCGTCGGCGAATATAATGGGAAATTCATGTCGGGGCAGTTCGTGCTGCGCGGCGGTTCCTGTGCCACGCCCGCCGGCCATGTCCGGGCCAGCTATCGCAATTTCTTCCCACCCCATGCCCGCTGGCAGTTTTCCGGCCTGCGATTGGCGGAGGATGCCTGATGCCCCTGGATGCCGATATCATCGATACCCAAATGGCCGCCTTCCGGCGGGATGTCCTGTCGGGACTGTCACAGCCGCGCCGGGCGCTGCCGCCCCGCTGGCTGTATGACGACCGCGGCTGCGGCCTGTTCGAGGAGATCACGCGGCTGCCGGAATATTACCCGACCCGCACGGAGACGGCCATCCTGGCCGCCCATGCGCAGGACATCGCCGCCTTCTGCGGGCCGGATGCCGTGATGCTGGAATATGGCGCCGGTGCCGGCGTCAAGACCGAGATCGTGATCGGCGCCCTGCCGTCGCTGCGCCTCTATGTCCCCATCGACATTGCCGGCAATTTCCTCCAGCAAACCGCTAGCCGGTTGCGGCGGCGGTTCCCCGGCCTGAATACGGCCCCGGTCGTCGGCGATTTCACAACGCCGCTGGACCTGCCGGCATCGGTTCCCGCCGCCCGTCGGTTCGGCTTCTTCCCCGGTTCCACGATCGGCAATCTGGACCCCGCCGAAGCCGTCGCCTTTCTGGTCCAGGTGCGCCGGCATGTCGGGGAGGCCGGCCGATGCATCATCGGCGTGGACCTGAAGAAGGATGTCGACACCCTGCTCCGCGCCTATGATGACAGTCGCGGCGTGACCGCGCGGTTCAATCTCAACCTGTTGCGGCGCATCAACCGCGAACTGGGCGGCACCTTCGATCCGGGCCGGTTCCGGCACCGCGCGGTCTGGAACAGCGGGGAGGCCGCTGTCGAAATGCATCTGGAAAGCCTTGCCTTGCAAAGCGTCCATGTATGCGGTCGCCGGTTCGACTTCGACACCGGAGAGACGATCCATACCGAAAGCTCGCGCAAATATGACCACGCCTCCTTCACGGCGCTGGCCGGCCGCGCCGGCTGGCGGCTGGACCACGCCTGGACCGACCCGGACGAACGGTTCGCGATTTTCGGCCTTGTCTGATAAAAGCGGCCGAAAACCTTGACCTATGATCAAGGTTTTCGGCACCTCAAG
>NZ_JBLTXA010000069.1:0-6671 GCF_048066175.1 Niveispirillum fermenti
TTAGGTTTTGTTGAAATCAACTTCGGCAGGTCAATTTGTCCCCGCAGCGCGGTTCGGTTCGGCGCATAACAAAGCGACATGCACAGAGAGCCCTAAAATTTCTTGCTCATTCTGCAGGGCCCACGCAAAGGGGAGGGAGCGATGCAACGAACTATTCATTTTGGCACCTGATTCCACTATAAGCCAGCAGCCGGTCGGCCCTTTGCGGCTGTCGTATGGTAAAGGGAATTTTCGATGCGCATCGCCGTCATCGGTACCGGTTATGTGGGTCTGGTCTCCGGGGCCTGCTTTTCCGAATTCGGGGTGGAAACGATCTGCGTCGACAAGGACCAGGACAAGATCGAGCGGCTGCGCCGCGGGGTGATCCCCATCTACGAGCCCGGCCTGGACGCGCTGGTGGAAAAGAACACCCGGGCCGGCCGCCTGTCCTTCACGACCGACCTGCCGGCCGCCGTGCGCGGTGCCGATGCCGTGTTCATCGCGGTGGGCACGCCCTCGCGCCGCGGCGACGGGCATGCCGATCTGTCCTATGTCCATGCCGCCGCGGCGGAGATCGCGGCGGCCCTGGACCCCGACGACTTCACCGTCATCGTGACGAAAAGCACGGTGCCCGTCGGCACGGGGCGGGAGGTGGCCCGCATCATCCGCAAAACCCGGCCGGAAGCCGATTTCGAGGTGGCGTCCAACCCCGAGTTCCTGCGCGAGGGCTCCGCCATCGAGGATTTCATGCGGCCCGACCGTGTCGTGATCGGCACCGACAGCGACAGGGCGCGGCAGGTCATGCGCGCCCTGTACCGTCCTTTGTTCCTGATCGAGACGCCGATGGTCTTCACCAGCCTGGAGACGTCGGAACTGATCAAATATGCCGCCAACACCTTCCTGGCCGCCAAGATCACCTTCATCAACGAGATCGCCGACCTGTGCGAGAAGGTGGGCGCCGATGTGCATGACGTTGCCAAAGGCATCGGCCTGGACAACCGCATCGGCAAGAAGTTCCTGCATCCCGGCCCCGGCTATGGCGGGTCGTGCTTTCCCAAGGATACCCTAGCCCTGGTGAAGACGGCCCAGGACCATGGCGCGCCGCTGCGCATCATCGAAACCGTCGTCGACATCAATGACCGGCGCAAGAAATCAATGGCCGGACGGGTCATCGCGGCCTGCGGCGGGTCGGTGCAGGGGCGCCGCATCGGCGTGCTGGGCGTGACCTTCAAGCCCAATACCGATGATATGCGCGATGCGCCCGCGCTGGACATCATCCCGGCCCTGCAGGCCGCCGGGGCCAGCATCGCTGCCTACGATCCCGCCGGCATGGAGGAGGCGGCCCGGCTCATCCCCGGCGTGACATGGGCAGGCGACGCCTATGCCGCCCTGCGGCAGGCCGACTGTGCCATCGTCCTCACCGAATGGAACGAGTTCCGCATGCTCAATCTCAACCGGGCACGCGGCATCATGAACGAACCGGTCATCGTCGATCTGCGCAACATCTTCAATCCGCAGGACGCCGAGATGGCGGGCTTCACCTATCACAGCATCGGCCGGCCCGGCCGGGTCCGCAAGGGGCGGGGGGAATAGGATGGTCACGCTGGTCACCGGTGTTGCGGGCTTCATCGGCTTTTCGCTGGCGCGGTCCCTGCTGGCGGACGGGGAGCCCGTGCTGGGCATCGACAGCGTCAACGACTATTACGACCCGGGCCTGAAGGAGGCCCGGCTGCGGATACTGGCGGCCTTTCCGGGCTTCACCTTCCACCGCCGGGACCTGGCCGACAGCGGTCTGGTCGATTTCATCACCCGGCAGCATCCCGACGTGACGGCGATCATCCATCTGGCGGCACAGGCGGGGGTGCGCCATTCGCTGGTCAATCCCTATGCCTATGTGCAGTCCAACATCCAGGCGCATGTCGTGATGCTGGAACTGGCCCGCGCCCTGCCGGGCCTGCGCAATTTCGTCTATGCCTCCTCCTCCTCCGTCTATGGTGCCAACCGGCAGACGCCCTTTTCCGTGGACGACCCCGTCACGCGGCCCATCTCGCTCTATGCCGCCACCAAGCGGGCGGACGAGCTGCTGACCTATACCTACAGCCATCTTTTCCGCTTTCCGGCCATCGGCCTGCGCTTCTTCACGGTCTATGGCCCCTGGGGCCGACCGGACATGGCGGTCTATCTGTTCACCGACGCCATCCTGGCCGGGCGGCCCATCGATGTGTTCAATGATGGGGAGATGTGGCGCGACTTCACCTATATCGACGATATCGTCGACGGCATCCGCGCCGCCGCCCTGCGCCCGCCGCCGCCCGACCCGGATGGGGTGCCCCACGCGGTCCATAATCTGGGCAACCACCGGCCTGAAAAGCTGATGGACGTGATCGCCATCATCGAACGGGCGCTGAACCGCAAGGCACAGATCAATTTCCGGCCCCTGCAGCCCGGCGATGTGCTCAGCTCTTGCGCCGATATCGAGACCAGCCGCCGGGACCTGGGGTTCGAGCCCCGGACGAACCTGGCCGAGGGGCTGCCCCGCTTCGTCGCCTGGTTCCGCGATTATCACCGCCGCTGACCCCGAGGGGCGATGCGCCGCCAGGCCCAGGGCGCGGATGCGCCGCCAGGCTCAGGGCGCGGATGCGCCCGGCCGGGCCCCCCGGTTTGCGATGCTGACCGTTGGCTGATGCCCGGGCTTGATGTTTGCACGATGCGGCGGGTCCTTGTATCAAGGCGTCGTATCGCTATGGGAATTCAGGACATGTGCGGGATCGCAGGCTTTCTTTCCAACCTGTCATGGCGCCGGGACGGTGATGCGGCGTGGGTCGGCGCGCTGGCCGATGCCCTGCGCGTGGCGGGGATCGATGATCTTCCCGGCATCGATGCCATCCTTGACGGGCTGCATGCCCGGTTCGACGACCTGATGGCCTTTTCCACCCATATGGCGCTGGTGGAACGGCCCGACCTGCGCGACCGGCTGACCGCGGCCGCCAGCCGGATCGAAGGGCTGGAGGCGGAGTTGAAGGCCAGCGCCTTCGCCCGCGAACCGGTGGCCGAGCGGGTGGCGGAGCGGCTGCGCGATTATGGCTGGCAGCTTCGCAACGAGGTGCTGGCCAATATCGATCGCACCCTGGGCCTGATCGGCGGCGTTCCCACCCCGGCCAGGGCGCAGCATTTCGCGGCCTGGGCCGTGGAACAGGTGCTGGAGAACCTGGACCGGCTGGAGGTGCGCGGGCGCGACAGCGCCGGCATCGCGGTGCAGTTGCGCCTGACCGGGCCGCTGTCCGACGCCCAGCTTGCCGACTGGCGCCGGCAGGCGGCCACGGCCGGGCGCGATGCCTTCGATGCCGATGGTGCCGTCACCTTCCATGCGCTGGCCGATGGCGGGGCGACGGCCCGCTTCACCTACAAGGTGGCGCAGCTGATCGGCAAGCTGGGGGACAATGGCGCCACGCTGCGGGCCAAGCTGCGCGCCGATGCCCTGTTCTGGGAACTGGCGGCGCGGACTGGCCAGATCGGCATCCTGGCGCATACCCGCTGGGCCTCGCACGGGGCCATCAATCTGGCCAATTGCCACCCGCAGAACGGCCGGCTGGCCGGGGACAATGTGCCTGTCCTGCCGGCCGATGCCGATGTTGCCTGTGTGCTGAACGGCGATATCGACAATTACCAGACCCTGAAGGACGGGCCCGTGAAGGCGGCGGGCCATGCCGTGCCGGCCGCCGTCACCACGGATGCCAAGATCATCCCCGTCATGTTCCGGTTGGCCCAGGGCCGGTCCACGGCCGACCGTTTCCTGTCGGCCCTGCGGCAGTTCGAGGGGTCGGTGGCCATCGGCCTGCTGCATCCGGCCGAACCGGAACGGCTGTATCTGGGCCAGAAGGGCAGCGGGCAGAGCGTCTTCGTGGCCGAGGTGCGCGACGGCCTGATCCTGGCGTCGGAGAATTACGGGCTGGCCCCGCGGGCCCGCGCCTCCATCGGTCTGGCCAAGGTGGAGAAGGGCGGCCTGCAGGTCATCCTGTCGACGGCGGAGGGTGAGGAACCCCTGTCGGCCCGCACCATCGATGACGGCGCCGCCGCCCCGCTGAAGCCCGACACCATCGAGATTTTCAGCCGCGACATCTTCCGCGGCGATTTCGAGCATTTCTTCGAAAAGGAAGTGCATGAGGCGGCCGGCAGCGTGCGCAAGACCCTGGTCGGCCGCTACAGCCGCCAGGGACGGCGGGCCAGTTTCGACCTGGGGCCGCACGGCATCTGGGCCGCGCTGCGCCGCCGCCTGTCCGACCCGGCCCGGCCCGCCATCCGCCGCATCTTCGTGACGGGCCAGGGCACGGCCGCCATCGCCGGCATGGGGGTGGCCCATCTGCTGCGCCAGGCGCTGGCCGGCACGTCGATCCATGTGGAGGCGGCCAAGGCGTCGGAACTGTCGTCCGACCTGGACGGGGTGGATCTGGACGACGCCATCGTCATCGCCATCAGCCAGTCGGGCACGACCACAGACACCAACCGCACCGTCGATCTGGCCCGCGCGGCCGGCGCCTGGATCCACGCCATCGTCAACCGCCGCAACAGCCCGCTGGTGCGCAAGTCGGACAGCCACCTGTTCACCAGCGACGGGCGCGACATCGAAATGGCCGTGGCCAGCACCAAGGCCTTCTACAGCCAGGTCGCGGCCGGCAAGCTGACCGCCCTGTGCATCGCCGATACGCTGGGCAGCCTGCCGCCCGTGCAGATCCATGACGAGCTGGTGGCCCTGGAAGGGCTGCCGGCCCGCATCCAGGAGGTGCTGGACGACGAGGCGGCCATCGCCGCCTGCGCCGAGCGCTATGCCCCGCAGAACCGCTATTGGGCCGTGGTCGGCAACGGCCCCAACAAGATCGCGGCGGAAGAGATCCGGATCAAGCTGTCGGAGCTTTGCTACAAGTCGATCCCCGTGGATTTCACGGAGGACAAGAAGCATATCGACCTGTCGACCGAGCCGCTGACCCTGGTCATCGCCAATGATCTGGCCCCGCTGCTGGCCCAGGACACGGCCAAGGAAGTGGCCATCTTCAAGGCGCATGCCGGCAAGCCGCTGGTCGTCGCCGCCAAGGGGGAGACCTGCTTCGACGCCTATGCGGAAACCGTGATCCGCGTGCCGTCGGCCGGGGCCGGCCTGGATTTCGTGCTGGCCACCGTGGTCGGCCATCTCTGGGGTTTCCATGCGGCGCGCGCCATCGATCGCCGGTCACAGGGGTTCCGCGCCCTGGGCGTGGCCATCGAACAGGCGCTGGTCGAACCCGACCGGCCGCTGGCGCCCATCACCGACGCCATCGCCGTGGAAATGCGCCGCATCGCCGAGGGGGAGCAGGATGCCGCCCTGCCGCCGCGGGCCGTGGCACAACTGGCCGGCCTGTCGGCGTCCCTGGCCGTGGCCGATGCCGGCAGCCGTGCCCGGCTGCTGGCCGACGGGTCGGCCCTGATGCGCAAGCTGTTCGAGGAAACCAGCCGCCCCGTCGACACGATCCGACACCAGGCCAAGACCGTGACGGTCGGCATCTCCCGCCCCGTGCGGGAGGTGGCGCCCTCCATCCTGTCGGCCCTGTCGGCCCTGGGCGTGTCGCATGAGGCGCTGGCCGATGCCGACCGCCGCACGCTGACGGCCTTCTCCTCCATCCTGACGGGCGTGCATGGCGCCATCCTCTACCGCCTGACGGGGGAGGGCAGGGACGGCGCGCCGGTGCTGGCGGCCGGAACCCGCATCGGCAGTGCCGCCGGCCGGGCGTCGGGCTATGATGGCGGCCGTCCGGCCGCCGGCAGCAAGCGCCGGGCCCTGCGCCTGGGCCGCATCATCTTTTCCCCCGGCGCCCGGTCGGCGGAAAATCTGGTGCTGGTGCCCGTCTTCGCCGGCCAGGAATGGCGGGTGGCCGGGCTGGCCATGCTGCATACCGATCTGATGGCCCAGGCCTCCTTGCAGCAGAAGACGGCCCTGCTGAAGGAACTCCACCTCTATGAGGATCTGTTCGACGCCTATCACGAGGCGGTGCATGGCGAGGACCGGGACTTCGCCGCCTTCATCGCCGGGGTCAGCCCCCGCGACCTGCTGTTCCGCAACCCGGCCGATCTGGTGCCGAAGGGATAATATTACGCGGGGTTGCGTGGAACAGAGTGGGAATCCAGGCAAGCCCGCCTACCGTCCAGCGGCGCCCGGCGATCAGGGACAGCCGGCCGGTTGTGGGGTTTGCATTGGATATGCGGCTGTATAAATACATTCTTATACCAATCTCCCTAATGATTGACCGTTGCCCATTTCCTTGAAGCGATTTGTCGAATTTTCCCTGTTTGTGCAATGAGGCTGTTCCATGCGCTGCAGCAGGCATCGACGATATCGTCGTAATCATTGAATATTCTGTTGCCGAGGAAATTCTGGCGCAGGTACTGCCAGATACTTTCGACGGGATTGAGTTCGGGGCAATAGGGTGGCAGATGAAGTGAACTGGCCCCCGTTTGGCCGGACAGTCAGGCGGTTTCACGATAGGCCCTTAGAGTCTGATTCAAAAATAATCTGAACTGTATCAATGCCTTGCGATCCGTCGGATGAAGATTTGCACGGATGCGATGAAGCACCATGCGGTTGCAGATGTGATTGTCTGCTCGAAGTCTTTGGCGAGCCGTCTGTTTCGGTTGAACCATGCCAGGGTGCGTTCTACGACCCA
>NZ_JBLTXA010000070.1:0-6500 GCF_048066175.1 Niveispirillum fermenti
GCAGCACGATGAGCAGGCGGTGCTGGCTGCGGTCGAACTGGCCCTATCCGACGGCGTGGCAACCAAGACCCATGTCCTGAACATCCTTCATCGCCTGATCGATGGCAAGCCGACCGACGGGCCGACCATCAGCGCACCGCAGACCCTGCTCCTGCGCCATGAACCCAAGGCCAATGTCGAACGCTATGACGACCTGCGCGCCCGCACCGCTGGAGGCCGTCATGCGTCATGACCCCGCCAGCGCTGCCATCGTCATCATGCTGCGAAGTCTCAAGATGTATGGCCTGGCGCAGGCCGTCACCGATCTGATTGAGCAGGGCGCTCCCGCCTTTGAGGCCGCCATCCCCATCCTGAACCAACTGCTGAAAGCCGAGATGGCGGAACGTGAGGTGCGTTCCATTGCCTATCACACCAAAGCCGCACGGTTCCCAGCCTACAAGGATCTGGCAGGTTTCGATTTCCAGGCCAGCGAGATCAACGAGGCCACAGTGCGCCAGCTCCACAGCTGCGCGTTCATCGACGGCGCGCAGAATGTCGTGTTGATCGGTGGTCCCGGTACCGGAAAAACCCACGTCGCAACGGCTATCGCCATCCAGGCGATCGAACATCATCGTCGTAAGGTCCGTTTCATATCGACCATCGAACTCGTCAACGCGCTCGAGCAGGAGAAGGCCAAGGGAAAAGCCGGGCAGTTGGCCGAGGCCATGACACGCCTGGATCTCGTGATCTTGGATGAACTCGGGTACCTGCCTTTCAGCGCATCTGGCGGTGCGCTGCTATTCCACCTGCTCAGCAAACTCTATGAGCGGACCAGCGTCATCATAACAACCAACCTCAGCTTCAGCGAATGGGCCACCGTCTTTGGCGACGCCAAAATGACCACCGCCTTGCTCGATCGCCTGACACATCGCTGTCACATCGTCGAAACCGGAAATGACAGCTTTCGTTTCAAAGCCAGCACTGCCGCAGCATCCGGCAAGAGAAAGGGAAATCCACATGCCTTGACCCAATCATAAACCAAGCCGCATAAATCAATGGTGGGTCAATTCTCGACGGAAATCCCGGGTCAATCCCGCGTGGAAATCAACAACCGAGTGCCTTGCGGGCCTTCGAAATCGCCAAGCCGAAGGTCACACCGTCGGCGGACATGGCCGGTTCATCGCTTCTTCTCCCTGTCAATCCGCTTGTCCGCGGATTTTTCCGTTGATACGCTAGTTTGCGTAGGGCTTCAACGGCAGAGAGGGCGTGCTCGCATGCTGCATCAAACAGCACTGGTCTGGGATCGACAACGACGGCGCGTCTCATCGATCGGGCCCTCGACGCTCAGAGACGCCGGTTTCGCCCGCGTACCGGAAGTCGGTCGCTTTAGCTCCATCGGGCAGAAAGATGCATAACGAGCTGAGACTAGCGACGTCCGATCTCGCGCGCTTCCTACAAGAGAAGCTCCCGGAGCTGTCCGAGGACTGGTGGGCAAAGCACGTTGTTGATCGCCTAAGCTTCCAACAGCAGCGTGTCATCGGCGAGAAAAACATCTCTTCATTGCGAGAGTTGGATTTCGCCGCACTTCTGCGTGTCCTTGACCAGAACTGGTACGACTTATCCGGCAACTGCAGTCTTCCCCGGGAAGCCCGCAACTGGGTGAAGGAGCTCCAAACCGTGCGCAACAAGTGGGCGCACGTGTCTGCGGAAGAAACCCCCGCGAGCGAGATATACCGGGATGCAGATACGCTGGGACGCCTCTTGAACCTCATTGGAGCCCATGAGGGTTCAATGAGCGCGGTTCGGGCAGTCAAGGAATCCGCGCTTGCCAGAATGACCGACGGCGCAGGCGGAACGGCTTCCGCGGCGGTGAGCGACGCGAACTCCGTCACGGCCCCCACCGAAGCTCCCCCAACCGACGCGCCAATGCACCTGTTCAAAGTCGGCGACGTCGTGGCTCTGCGCTCCGACAACTCAGTCAAGCTTCCCGTGCTCGAAGTGATCATCGGCGGGCCAGAAACCAGGTACTGCGTCTTCCAGGATGGAGCAAAAGCCAGCTATTATGAAAGCCAGTTGCAGGCTGTGGCGGGAGATGCTGGCGAGCAACCATCCATCTCAATAGATGAGTTCCGCGCGCGGCTTACTGCACTTCATTTGCTGTCACCATCGACGGCGAATCTGTTCTCGTTGCGCTCCGGTCGAGTGAACTTCGTCCCCTATCAGTATAGACCCGTTCTCAAGCTCATTCGCTCCGATCGGCCCCGCTTGCTGATCGCGGACGAAGTCGGCGTCGGAAAAACAATCGAAGCCGGCCTGATCCTGAAGGAGCTCCGCGCCCGCATGGATATTTCGTCCGTGCTCGTTATTTGCCCCAAGGCGCTGGTCGCTGAAAGAAAATGGCAAACAGAGCTAAAGCGCTTCGACGAGAACTTCACTCATCTCGATGGTGCGCTGCTTCGGCACTGTTTGCATGAGACCGATCTCGAAGGCGAGTGGCCCGAGCAGTATGAGAAAGCCATCCTCCCCTTCTCATTGTTTGATTCGGATCTCATCTTTGGGTCCGAAACGAAGAAGCGGCGTAGAGATCGCGGGCTCCTGGCCCTCGACCCAGCCCCAGCATTCGACCTCGTAATTGTGGATGAGGCGCACCACATCCGCAATTCGGACACCTTTCTTCATCAGGGAGTCCGATACTTCTGCGATAACGCACGTGCCGTGTTGTTGATGACCGCAACTCCCGTGCAGCTCGGCAGCCAGGACCTCTTCACACTCCTCAATGTGCTCCGCCCCGATCTTGTGATCGACCGCAACAGCTTCGAGCAGATGGCGGAGCCAAACCGCTTTATAAATGAGGCGGTCCGGCTATGTCGGGAAACAGGGCCCAACTGGCAACAAGAAGCAAGTGAGCAGCTTAGGCAGGCCACGGAGACCGAATGGGGGCGGCTGTTTCTAAGGGAAGGGCCGACGTTTCAGGGTGTCTTTGACAAGCTGCGAGACGAGGTCGAACTTCCAGATGAGGAGCGTGTCACTCTGACCAGGAAACTGGAGGAGCTGTACACGTTCAGTTCGATCATCAACCGCACACGCCGCCGGGATATCGGCGAATTTACAAGCCGCAAGCCCCAAACGCTCACGGTCGATTTCACCGACGACCAGAAAGCGCTTCACGACGATCTTCTAGGCGTCGTCGCCCGCATTCTCGCCCGATCCCACGGTCAGCAGAACGTCAAGTTCATGATGACCACCATTCGCAGGCAGGCTGCTAGCTGCCTGTATGGGCTTGCACCAATGCTCTCCGACATCCTGAACCGTAAACTTGATCAGCTTGAGCTGATTGAAGCCGCCGATAGCGCCGACGAGGTTGACCTGAGCTTTGTCGAGGGCATCCGTCAAGAAATCGAACATCTCATCAGCAGAGCGGAGTCTCTTGATACAACCGACCCAAAGGTCGAAGCCTTTATTCGAACACTGAGAGATAAAACACGGCTGGCGAACAACAAAGCGCTCGTGTTCAGTACGTTCCGTCACACACTCGCCTTCCTCGCCCGACACACTGAGGATGCGGGACTGCGTTACGGCGTCATCCATGGAGACATCCCGGATGACGAGCGTGCCTCGCTGCGGAAGCGGTTCTCCCTGCCCCCAGAGCATCCGGATGCGCTCGAGGTGCTCTTGTCGTCAGAGGTCGGTTGCGAGGGCCTGGACTTTCAGTTCTGCGATTTTCTTGTGAACTATGATCTTCCTTGGAACCCGATGCGGATCGAACAACGCATCGGACGTATCGACCGATACGGCCAGAAGAGTGAGACCGTCAGTATCGTAAACCTTGTCACGCCTGGAACGGTCGACGCTGACATCTACGAGCGTTGCCTGATGCGGATCGGCGTGTTTCAGCACGCCGTAGGCGGAAGCGAGGAGATTCTCGGCCGGGTTACACAGGAAATCCACGATATTGCAGAGAGCTTTGTTCTGACCGATGAAGAGCGGTCCCGCAGACTGCAACAATTGGCTGACAATGGCATTCGCCGTATTCGCGAAGAGCAGGAACTCGAGGAGAAAGAATCCGAGCTTTTCGGTCTGAATGTCCCAAAGGTGTCCTGGCGTGAGGATATCGACAATGCGGAAAGCGAGTGGCTCTCGCCGGACGCCATTCAGAAATGCGTCTCAACCTACCTGAAATCTCGGACAGGCTCTGACCACGAACACCTGCTCGGCGACAAGCCCCTGAAGACGCTCCGCCTGAGTCAGGACGCGCGCAGCGCGCTACTAGCGGACTTTAGGCTGCTCAAGCGCAGCGCGGATCCGATCTCCAAGGCGTGGGAAAAGTGGCTGAAAGGCGGGACTCCGAGCATCGCTGTCACCTTCGATCAGGAGACAGCAACTGATGACCCGAAGGTGATGCATCTGACAGTACTGCATCCACTGGTAAGGCAAGCCGCGCGCTACCTCGAAACCAACGATGCGATGCAATGCACGCTTCAAGCCTCCGACGGTCTGCCGGCCGGTGTTCACCGCTTTGCCCTCTACAGATGGCGGAAGTTTGGCATCAAGCCGGACGAGGAGCTCGTTGCAGTAGCTGATGATCCCGTTGTCGAGGGAGCGCTAATGAAGATCCTTCACACGGCAACCGAGCCAATCGAGCAACGCGCTGCACCATCGCGTGACTTTGACGATCTGGATGTCTTGCATCACGCGAAATGGACGGCGGCTCAGGCAACCCACATCGCTCAGAACCAGGAGCTGGCTGAACACAGGGTACAGAGCCTCACGGTCAGCCACCGCGCTCGGGTCCGTGCCCTGGAAGATCAGATCTTGAAGGCCACGAATGAGAAGATCCGGATCATGAAGCAGAGCGAGCTTGCTCGGGCAAACGCGGATTTTGATCGGCGCGTCGCTGAACTGCGCGAGGCGGGGAATACCGGCGACATTCGGGCAGCGCCCGTGCTTTTCGGAACCGTTATGGTGGGGGTCGGGTAAGACGATGTCGACCGCAAAAGATAAGCAGCTGGTCATTAACCGCGTGCGGGAAGAGCGCGTCGATCTCGCAAAGGTTCTCAAAAAGCACACAGGCATCAGACGCATCGTCGAAGAGCTTTATCCCGACAGTGCACACTTCATTTTTGAGCTTCTACAGAACGCGGAAGACACCGAAGCAACTGAGGTGGGCTTCGAACTTCGGAGCGACTGCCTGTCATTTGAGCATAACGGTAGGCCGTTCTCCGAAGCGGACATCCTGGGCATTACGGATGTCGGCGAGGGTACGAAGTTCGATGACGTCGATACCATCGGACGGTTCGGTGTCGGCTTCAAAGCAGTTTTTGCCTATACGGAGTCACCTAGAATTTGGTCTCCAACATATTCCTTCGAGATCAAAGAACTTGTCTTGCCCTCGCTACTGAGCGATCGCAGCGATCTTCAAGGAAAGACGCGCTTCGAATTCCCGTTCAACAACCCCAAGAAGCCGAGGGAGATCGCCTATAAGGAAGTTGAAGGCGGCCTCCGAGATCTCGCCGAAACCACTCTACTCTTCCTGAACCATCTCCACTCGATCTCCTGGAAAATTGGTGACAGCGGAGGGGGCACGGTACTTCGTATCGAACACACCGAGAACCACATCGAAGTTCTCAAGGAGACCAACGGCGAAACAACCGCGAGCTCTCACTTCTTGAGGTTCACGCAGCCCGTTGAGGGACTGACGCGGGAGACGAAGCACAAAGTCGCGACGGCCTTTGCACTTGAATTCCTTCCTGACGTGAAGGCCTTCGACCCGCCCGCCCCGATCGCAAAGCAAATGAAGATTGTACCGGTTCCAGGTCAGGTTGCGGTGTTCTTCCCGGCCGAGAAAGAAACATCCGGCCTGCGGTTCCATCTTCATGCTCCATTTGTACCGGAACTAAGCCGAGCGAGCATCAAGGAGACACCTGCAAACGAACCGCTGTTCGAGCAACTGGCAGGTCTCGCCGCAGCTTCCCTTCACGAGGTCCGCGACCATGGCTTGCTGACGTTGGATTTTTTGTCGGTCTTGCCGAACAAGCAGGATTCAATCCCTGCTCGATATCAAGCGATACGGACGGCAATCTTTGATGAAATGAACAATGAGGCGCTTACGCCTACGCACGGAAAGTCTCACGCTCCCGCCAAAAGGCTTTTGCAGGCGAGGGCGTCATTGAAAAGCCTTCTCTCCGAGAAAGATCTCGAGTTTCTTGTCGGAGATGCTGATGCACCTCTCATCTGGTCAGTTGGCGCAACGCAAAAGAACACCAATGCGGACCGATTTCTCGAATCGCTGGAAATTCAGGAATGGGGACTGGAAGAGTTCGTTGATCTTCTCACTGATCGCACATCGCACGGCCAGCGCTATGTGCCTCACCCACCATATTGGGTGAGTGGCCCAGACGGCGAATTCATGAAGTGGCTTTCCTCAAAGCCGAATGATTGGCACCAGCAGCTCTACGCCCTCCTATATAGTGAGCTCGCAAGCGAAGGTGGACTTTATCAGTTCAGGAATTCAAAGATCGTTA
>NZ_JBLTXA010000071.1:0-6402 GCF_048066175.1 Niveispirillum fermenti
TACCGTTGGTGCGCCGCGTGTTGATGACCGGCGTGTCATCAGCGGGATTATTCATGTACTCAAGAGCGGCTGCCGCTGGAAGGACTGCCCGCCGGAATATGGCCCGCCGACCACGATTTACAATCGCTTCAACCGGTGGTCTGGCCGCAAGCACTGGCACCGGATATTGCAGGCGCTGGCCGCCGGGCAATGGATCACGACCAGTGTGGCCATGGATGGCAGCTACGTGAAGGCACATCGATGCGCTCACGGCGGAAAAGGGGGGCCAAGGCGCAAGCCATTGGCATTTCCAGAGGCGGTCAGACCACAAAGGTCCATGCCCTGACCGACACGCTCGGCCGCCCGGTGGCTTTGCATGTGACGGCGGGCAACGTTTCCGACATCACTATGGCCGAGACCCTGCTGGCCGAAGTTGATGATTGCCGCTACGTCCTGGCCGACAAGGGCTATGACAGCGACAAGCTGCGAGCCAAAATCCGGGAAAAGGGCGCCAAGCCTGTCATCCCCGGCAGAAAGTCACGCAAGAAGCCGATCCGCTTCGACAAGATCCGATACAAGTTCCGATGGATGGTCGAGGCCGTCTTCTGCCGCCTCAAGGACTTCCGACGTGTCGCAACCCGATACGACAAGCTCGCCAGAAATTTCCTATCCACGCTGGCCATCGCAACCATCGTGGCCTACTGGACCTGATTGAGTCTGGACCCTAAGAAGTTGTGCTGGTCAAACCTAGCTGGCTGAAGGTAATATATAGTGGATTGAGTTTCAAAATGGCTCGATGGAGCGGGTGGGATGGCGATGAAAAGCAAGGGTATGCAAACTGCCCAACGGACAGTTCCTAAATATACTCCTGTCCTAACCGATGCTGGGTGAGTTGCTCAAGTGTTACCTCTCAAGAGTGCGATGTCAAAACACGTGGATTGTTCGCTTATGACTAAGCCTGTTATATTGGTCACTGGTGGAGCGGGATTCGTTGGAAGTCACACATGCAAGGCTCTGGCTCGAGCCGGATACTTGCCTGTAGTCTACGATAATTTATCCAATGGTGTGCAAGAGGCCGTTCGATGGGGGCCTCTTGAAATTGGCGCGCTTGAAGATGAGGTGCGTCTAGCCGCTGTCATTGCACATTATAAGCCCGTTGCAGTTGTGCACTTTGCGGCTTTCATCGAAGCCGGAGAATCCGTACGAGAGCCAAAACGGTTCTATCGGAACAACGTGGCTGGGACACTATCCCTCCTTCGAGCTATGCGCGAAGCGAATATCAAACGGATCGTATTCTCTTCGACGGCTGCAGTCTACGGTGCTCCCGAACGTACCCCAATTCCTGAGGAGCACCCGCTGCGCCCGATGAACCCATATGGTCGCAGCAAGCTGATGGTTGAGGAAATATTGGCTGACATAGCGGCTGCTTATGGTGTCAGCTATGTTGCTTTACGCTACTTCAATGCGGCTGGTGCTGACCCAGACGGTGAGCTTGGAGAGAACCACCAGCCAGAGACGCATCTAATTCCGCTGGTGCTACAGGCTGCCTACGGCCTGCGCTCTGACATAGCCATATTCGGAACGGATTATGATACCCCGGACGGAACCTGTATACGTGACTACGTTCACGTTACCGACTTGGCTTCGGCTCACACCTTGGCGGTCCACCGACTGATCAGCGGTGGCGATAGTTTGATCGCCAATCTGGGGACGGGGTGCGGTTTTTCGGTCAGAGAGGTAATCAATACAGTTGTTAGCGTGACGGGCCACAAAATTGCCATCCGCTATGCGGAACGTCGAGCTGGCGACCCTGCTGTTCTCGTAGCTAACGCTGGTCGAGCGCATAGCGAACTTGGCTGGGCGCCACGATTCGCGAGTCTCAATGAGCAGGTACTACATGCTGCAAATTGGCTAGTAAAAGGTAAAAATTGATGCTATAGAACGCCATCTATCTTGAATCCAAATGGATGGAATGAATTCTATAGTTGAGAAGCTAGAAAATAAGTGAATTTCAGTTTATTGTTCATGGAAACGGAGGTTAATAAATGGTGAAGAAAGAATTGAAAAACACAGGTGATCTTGGGTCAAATTTAACAGATGCGAGCCCTAAAATTGGCGTTTCTGTAATAGATTTTGCAGATGCAGTGCGTTTTCCTTGGATCGAAGGCGTTAGGATTTTAGCCTTTTCTGCTAAAGGTGATGCACTCCAGGTTGTTGATGGTGGCTGTATTATTCCAGTCAAAAACGTGCCGGTCCAAATGTTGGGGTTTTTGGTGCTTTCAGAAAGTGGCGATGAAGAAATCGCGCAAGTACGTTTGGATTGGAATAATAAATTTTGTTGTATGCCGCCGCCCGTCTTCAATGCCAAAATGGGGATAGACCCTGTTAAGGTCCTATCGTGGCAGAGCGAGCAGCTTATTGCTCTCCAGCGTGATACTGCCAGACGAAACGTCCGCCTTATGCGCGATCTGGCTGTTATACGCGTCGCCCACGAGGAGACGCAGGAGGCCTTTCGTCGCCTTGAAGCCTTCGCCATGGCGAACCTAGTTTTGATACAACAAGAGGCACTCACTCTTGAACCCATGCGTCATAGTGTGCGCTTGTTTGGTGATGCCACTGGACTTGTTGAGCAACTGATACCTATCGGCAGTGTAGGTGTATCCGATATCGCTATTCATATCGACCATGCTCCCGCTGATGTGACAGGATTCCTGAGAGTGCGCCTATGCACTGTTGAGAGTGACCAGGTTGTCGGAACCTGGACGGTGCCCGCTTCGAAGCTGCAGCCGGGTTGGGTGCGCCTCAGCTTAAGAGAAGCCTTGGGTGTTGATGAACAAAGCCTTAAATTGCTTGTGGAATGGGAGGGGGGAGATCAGCTGACGCTCTCACTGAGTTATCAGCACCCAGATGGACGTTGGTGCACACGCCAGGGTAATCATTCCTTCGGGCGGGTGCTGGCCCTTCAAGCGTGGAGGGGGGTGCCTGGTACCCGTACCAATCGGGCGCTAAACGCAGTTCCCGTCGATGAAGCATCTACAGAACCCCAGTGGGTATTGGATGCCCAAACACTCCGTACGGCCGAACTGGTTAACGGTCCGGAAGGTTATGTACGCTTTGTCGAGGATCGTCGCGCTGTCCTCGTCCACCCGACAGACCATACGCCTACCGTTGCGCGCCTTGCTGGTGCCTGTCCTGCTGGGGCCAAGCACATTTGGGCGCAGGTTGAGACTATTCATCCTGAGGCGGGAACGGTGGAGTACGCACTCGTTGTGGCTCCCACTCCCGAGATCGGTGCATCCCGTCCTAAATTGCCCTTGCCGAGTGGACACATTTCCGAATGGTGTGCAGTGCCGCCGTGCAAGAAGACTGAGGTCCACCTATTTCTACCCAAGCCAATGCAAATGTCGGCCGATTTGTATTTGGTAACTCGAATGGCCCCAGGTGATTCCAACGCCAATTGTCAGGCTCTGTTCAGCCTGGTCCGTGCCAAGGCCTAAGCACCGCAAGAATTAGGATGATCATAGAAATGCATGCTCCCGCCCTTTCGCTGAACGATCATCCAACTGTCGCTGTTATTACTCCCATCTATAAGCACAGTGTGCTGGTATCGGAAGCCGTTGAATCCGTGCTGACGCAGGAAACTAACTTTCCGATCCATATTGTGTTGGTGAACGACGGGTGCATGCACGCGGAGACAGAAGCAGTTTGCCTAGATTATGCGCTGACCTATCCGGAACAGGTCACGTATCTTCGTAAGGCTAATGGCGGCCTCAGTTCTGCACGCAATCACGGTATCGATTACACTTTGAAGCGGTGGCCTTCGGTCGAAGCCATCTACCTTCTAGATGCCGATAACCGCCTGCGTCCTAAGGCCATAAAGCGGGCAATGACGATTCTATTCGAACACCCAGAATGCGACTGGGTATATCCAAATGTCGACATGTTCGGTTTAAATTGGGCTGGCGACTATGGTGGTGACTATTCTCTCCTAGTCCACACCGCCATGAACATCTGTGAAGCCGGCAGCATGATCCGTCGCCGTGTTCTTGAGCGCGGGGTGCGTTTTGATGAAGCAATGCGGTTAGGTTACGAAGATTGGGACTTCTTTCTATGCGCTGCGGAAGAAGGGTTTCGTGGCCGAAATCTTGATACCTTCGGCTTTCGATACCGCAAGCGACCTGAGAGCATGCTCGCCGACTCACACCGAGATGATGAAGAAATCAAGGGCAGCTTGCTACGCAAGCATAAGGCATTGATCTCTCCACGTAATTTAGTGCGGTTAGAACAGGAGGAGGCTCCGCGTTATGCATTCTACTTAACCGATGAGCAAAGCTATGTACTTACTGTCGATCCAAACCTAGACGGCCGACGGCTGTCACGCGATCACTATGAACGGTTGCTGTGGGCCTTTTGGACTTCAGGGCGCTTTCATGCTCCGGCATTCCTGGTCGTCACAACCCGTGTAGCGCTTGAAGGACTGAAGGCGGCCGGGGTGTTACACTGGCTACTTTGGCGTCTGGAAGATGGCGTCCGTGATCGCCACATCGCCACAGCATCGTTCAAAGAGGCGGTTGATGGACGCTATACCGTTCGTGAGAGCACCAAAAATGATGGGTATCATCTGAATTCTTTGTTGCTCATGATCTCACCAAGTTGTTTTGCAGACGTGCTGCGTGACAAGCTTTCTCTCTGGATCGATTCTCTTGTACGACCCACTTGCGACCCACTCCAGTTCAACATTGAACTGGAATGTCCGGTGCCTAACGGGCACGAAGGGGGACTACGTTGTTCATCGGCTCCTGTCTACATGTTCTTAGCGCTTCTCCACGAACTGCGGGCCTCGGCATATCGATCCGCCTCCCAGCGCCTTTGGGATTGGCGTAGTAACGGTATCCCAGAGCGCCATCACACACACAACGTGGTTCGTCGTAGCTTTGGTGGTGCTCCAGCCTACCCACGCATCACCTCTAGCGACCGACATATTGGGTTCATGCTGCCACTGGTCGAGTTTGGCGGTGTAGAAAAGGTGGCTCTGCACACGGCCGCAGCTTTGCGTGCCCGAGGCTGGATACCGCATCTCGTTGTGCTTGAGCGGGCATCGGCTGTTTTCTCTGATGAGTGGCGTCAGACTTTTGAAACTATTAACTTCCTGATGGACGAGAGTATCTCTACCTGGAATAATCAATCATCATATCATGGAACAGTTATCCCCGCTTGGGCACAGAACGGGAAGCACGCACGCGCGCTCGGTTTGCTCTATTGGATGGACGCCGTCGTAAATTGTCACGGAGCAGCCCTGCATGGGCTTATGGGCCAGTTGCGGCGTTTGAACGTTAAGACGATCGCTTCTCTGCACTTGAACGACATTACAGAGCATGGGAGAGCTGTGGGGAATCCCTATCTAACAGTGGCTTACGAGCATGCTTACGATTTGGTAACTACCTGTTCTCTCCAACTTGCCAACTGGTGCCATGGTATGGGCATCCCAGAGGAGAAGATTATCCCGGTGGTCAATGCCCCCGGCTATCCGTTGCCGAACGCTGCCATCGACCGGATTCTGGAACAGCGGCGGAAGCCATCCGGCGACCGGCCGCTACGCGCCCTGTTCCTTGGACGACTTGACCGGCAAAAAGGATGTGATCGGCTTGCGGCAGTTGTGTTCGCTTCGAAACAGCAGGGGTTGCCGGTACAGTGGCGTATTGTCGGCAAAGCAGTAGTCTCGGAGGGCGAAGATCAGATCCCTCCGGAACTCAAGCCGCTGATCGAACCTCCTGCCACAACACCTGAAGAGTTAACATCCCTTTATGAATGGGCCGACGTGTTAGTGATGCTGTCCTATTACGAGGGGCTTCCCCTGACCGTCCTGGAGGCGATGCGGCTGGGGGTAGCCGTGGTCGCCACCGATGTCGGCGCCGTCGGTGAGGTGATCCGGGATAGCGAGACAGGCTTCCTGCTCGACCCCGGCAATCCGGAGGCCGGTTGCATCGACATACTGCGCCGGCTGCAGGGCGACCAGGAAGAACGGGGCCGTATCTGCCGCAATGCCGCTGCTTTCGCCCGACCTATAGACTGGCAGTCTCGAAGCCGGGACTTGGCGGACTGGCTGGATGAGCACGCGCCCATCCAGCCCGCCGCAGACCGGGCAGCAAAAACAGGAGGAATTCCGTGAAGATCGTCATGGTTGGCGCCGGGCTTTCCGGTGCCGTGATCAGCCGGGAGTTGGCCGAAGCCGGACACGACGTCCTCGTTGTGGAGGCGCGCAGCCATATCGCCGGCAATTGTCATACCGAGCGCGACCAGGAAACTGGGGTGATGGTGCATGTCTACGGGCCGCACATCTTCCATACGGACGATGCTGAGGTGTGGAGCTACGTCAACCGGTTCGAGACCTTCCTGCCCTACCAGAACCGGGTGAAAACCACC
>NZ_JBLTXA010000072.1:0-5677 GCF_048066175.1 Niveispirillum fermenti
GGGTTTGGTGGAGCGAGTAGAAAGCGCCCCACCGACGCGCCGGAGACGCTCTGGCGGCGATGGTTGAATGATCCCTGGATTTGGGGCTTGACGGTTTAGACCGGAAGGCCTAGATGAGAAGGGGTCGGGCGGTGGCCTTGGGGTCGCTGCCATTGATGCCTTCCTCTTCTTTATGTTGGGGTTTGGTTGGCCGGTGTTGAGCCGGTTGGCGGGTGTCGTTTGGCTTGCCTTGTGGCGGCCAAGGTTCTTGGACAAGTGAATCTGTTGAGAAGGGATGCGCAGGCGGCGGGTCTTTATGAGCTGGAGGGTCTGGTTCGTATGGATACGTATGGCGCTTGAGCATCCTGGTACATGTTGCTCTATACGCCATCCACGCTATTGACCTTATCGGGTCTATGGATGGTGGATGGGTTAGGGCAGACGATTGGGAAGTTTGGCGTTTTTTCGTATCCGTCAACGAGGTTTGTTTGCTTAGGCGAGCGAGCCGCATAAAACCTGAGAGTTTGATCCTGGCTCAGAACGAACGCTGGCGGCAGGCCTAACACATGCAAGTCGAACGCATTGGTCTTCGGACTGGTGAGTGGCGCACGGGTGAGTAACACGTGGGAATGTACCCTTTGGTTCGGAATAACGTCTGGAAACGGACGCTAATACCGGATGAGCCCTGTGGGGGAAAGATTTATCGCCAAAGGAGCAGCCCGCGTCTGATTAGGTAGTTGGTGGGGTAACGGCCTACCAAGCCGACGATCAGTAGCTGGTCTGAGAGGATGATCAGCCACACTGGGACTGAGACACGGCCCAGACTCCTACGGGAGGCAGCAGTGGGGAATATTGGACAATGGGCGGAAGCCTGATCCAGCCATGCCGCGTGAGTGATGAAGGCCTTCGGGTTGTAAAGCTCTTTCGCACGTGACGATGATGACGGTAACGTGAGAAGAAGCCCCGGCTAACTTCGTGCCAGCAGCCGCGGTAATACGAAGGGGGCTAGCGTTGTTCGGAATTACTGGGCGTAAAGGGCGCGTAGGCGGCTTGTCAAGTCAGGCGTGAAAGCCCCGGGCTTAACCTGGGAACTGCGCTTGAGACTGGCAGGCTAGAGTACCGGAGAGGTGGGTGGAATTCCCAGTGTAGAGGTGAAATTCGTAGATATTGGGAAGAACACCGGTGGCGAAGGCGGCCCACTGGACGGTAACTGACGCTGAGGCGCGAAAGCGTGGGGAGCAAACAGGATTAGATACCCTGGTAGTCCACGCCGTAAACGATGTCGGCTAGACGTTGGGGCCCTTAGGGTTTCAGTGTCGCAGCTAACGCATTAAGCCGACCGCCTGGGGAGTACGGCCGCAAGGTTGAAACTCAAAGGAATTGACGGGGGCCCGCACAAGCGGTGGAGCATGTGGTTTAATTCGAAGCAACGCGCAGAACCTTACCAACCCTTGACATGCCTGGACCGCCACAGAGATGTGGTTTTCCCTTCGGGGACCGGGACACAGGTGCTGCATGGCTGTCGTCAGCTCGTGTCGTGAGATGTTGGGTTAAGTCCCGCAACGAGCGCAACCCCCACTGTTAGTTGCCATCATTCAGTTGGGCACTCTAGCAGAACTGCCGGTGACAAGCCGGAGGAAGGCGGGGATGACGTCAAGTCCTCATGGCCCTTACGGGTTGGGCTACACACGTGCTACAATGGTGGTGACAGTGGGCAGCGACCATGCGAATGGAAGCGAATCTCCAAAAGCCATCTCAGTTCGGATTGCACTCTGCAACTCGGGTGCATGAAGTTGGAATCGCTAGTAATCGCGGATCAGCACGCCGCGGTGAATACGTTCCCGGGCCTTGTACACACCGCCCGTCACACCATGGGAGTTGGCTTTACCTGAAGCCGGTGCGCTAACCTTCGGGAGGCAGCCGACCACGGTACGGTCAGCGACTGGGGTGAAGTCGTAACAAGGTAGCCGTAGGGGAACCTGCGGCTGGATCACCTCCTTTCTAAGGAAGAACCTTCCCTTTGGACGTAATCCCGGGCTTATCCGGGACATCACCTTGGTGATGGGTCCGCCGTCTCCGCATCCCTTCTCATGGATCAGATGATAGGGCCTGGTGCTTGATCGCACCGGGCTTTGTCATTGGGGTCACCGCTTGACTTTTCCCGAGAGATTGGGGGCGTAGCTCAGTTGGGAGAGCGCGTGCTTTGCAAGCATGAGGTCGTCGGTTCGATCCCGTCCGCCTCCACCAAGCTCCGTTGCGTAACGTTGAGTTTGAGGCGGTGGTGAGGATCCATGGGAAGCAACAGATCGGTTGCCTGAAAGGGTGACTGTAGGCAGCAAGGGCTGCCGGTTCTTGGACATCGTGAAAATGGTTTTGTGAAGTGTGACCGAATGGGTTCCGCTTTGCAGGGGATCTGGCCTCTTAGCCGAGAAGGTCTGGTTCTGTCGTCATTCTGCGTCAGCGGGATGAGGGACACCTGGAGAGCGGATAGTGCTGTTTGTTGTGTTCATGATGTGTGGGCTTGTCCCTGCGCGTGAGCGTGATGAATGGATCAAGCGTCTTAAGGGCATCTGGTGGATGCCTTGGCACTGAGAGGCGATGAAGGACGTGGCACGCTGCGAAAAGTCATGGGGAGCTGCGAGCAAGCTTTGATCCGTGAATATCCGAATGGGGAAACCCACCTGGCAACAGGTATCCCAAACTGAATCCATAGGTTTGGGAAGCGAACCCGGGGAACTGAAACATCTAAGTACCCGGAGGAAAGGACATCAACCGAGACTCCGCTAGTAGTGGCGAGCGAACGCGGACCAGGCCAGTGGTTGATCTTACATAACTGGAACCGTCTGGAAAGTCGGGCCAAAGCGGGTGATAGCCCCGTACAGGTAAATCGAGATCAATCCTTGAGTAGGGCGGGACACGTGAAATCCTGTCTGAACATGGGGGGACCACCCTCCAAGCCTAAGTACTCCTCAGTGACCGATAGTGAACCAGTACCGTGAGGGAAAGGTGAAAAGCACCCCGACGAGGGGAGTGAAAGAGCACCTGAAACCGGATGCCTACAAACAGTCGGAGCCTCCTTGCGGGGTGACGGCGTACCTTTTGTATAATGGGTCAGCGACTTACAGTCGGCAGCGAGCTTAAGGCGATAGCTGGAGGCGTAGCGAAAGCGAGTCTGAATAGGGCGCTTATAGTTGCCGGTTGTAGACCCGAAACCTGATGATCTAGCCATGGCCAGGTTGAAGGTGCAGTAACATGCACTGGAGGACCGAACTCACGCCTGTTGAAAAAGTCGGAGATGAGCTGTGGCTAGGGGTGAAAGGCCAATCAAATCAGGAAATAGCTGGTTCTCCGCGAAAGCTATTTAGGTAGCGCGTCGGATGGTTACCGCCGGGGGTAGAGCACTGGATGGGCTAGGGGGGATCACTCCTTACCAAACCTAACCAAACTCCGAATACCGGTGAGTATAGTCCGGCAGGCAGACGGTCGGTGCTAAGGTCGATCGTCAAGAGGGAAAGAGCCCAGACCGCCAGCTAAGGTCCCCAAGTGGTGGCTAAGTGGGAAAGGATGTGGGAAGGCCATGACAACCAGGAGGTTGGCTTAGAAGCAGCCATCCTTTAAAGAAAGCGTAATAGCTCACTGGTCTAGATAAGCCGGCCTGCGCCGAAAATGTAACGGGGCTTAAGCCACCCACCGAAGCTGCGGGTTCGATCGCAAGATCGAGCGGTAGCGGAGCGTTCCGTAAGCCGTCGAAGGTGTGTCGTGAGGCATGCTGGAGGTATCGGAAGTGCGAATGCTGACATGAGTAGCGACAAAGAGTGTGAGAAACACTCTCGCCGAAAGTCCAAGGGTTCCTGCGCAAGGTTAATCCACGCAGGGTGAGCCGGCCCCTAAGGCGAGGCCGAAAGGCGTAGTCGATGGGAACCACGTTAATATTCGTGGGCCTGCGGGTGAGTGACGGATGGGAAAGTCGGTGCGCCCTTATCGGATTGGGTGTGCCGTGGACCTGTTCCAGGAAATAGCCCCCGCATACAGACCGTACCCGAAACCGACACAGGTGGACAGGTAGAGTATACCCAGGCGCTTGAGAGAACGGTGTTGAAGGAACTCGGCAAATTACTCGCGTAACTTCGGGATAAGCGAGCCCCGTTGGTGGGCAACCATCGGCGGGGGACACAAACCAGGGGGTAGCGACTGTTTACCAAAAACACAGGGCTCTGCGAAGCCACACAAGGCGACGTATAGGGTCTGACGCCTGCCCGGTGCCGGAAGGTTAAAAGGAGGTGTGCAAGCACTGAATTGAAGCCCCGGTAAACGGCGGCCGTAACTATAACGGTCCTAAGGTAGCGAAATTCCTTGTCGGGTAAGTTCCGACCTGCACGAATGGCGTAACGACTTCCCCACTGTCTCCAACACCGACTCAGCGAAATTGAATTCCCCGTGAAGATGCGGGGTTCCCGCGGTCAGACGGAAAGACCCTATGAACCTTTACTGCAACTTTGCAGTGGCGTTAGGAATGGCATGTGTAGGATAGGTGGGAGGCTTTGAAGCATGGGCGCCAGCTCGTGTGGAGCCATCCTTGAAATACCACCCTTGCAATTCTTGACGTCTAACCGAGCCCCGTCTATCCGGGGCCGGGACCCTGCATGGTGGGCAGTTTGACTGGGGCGGTCGCCTCCCAAATGGTAACGGAGGCGCGCGAAGGTTGGCTCAGGGCGGTCGGAAATCGCCCGGCGAGTGCAATGGCATAAGCCAGCCTGACTGCGAGACTGACAAGTCGAGCAGAGACGAAAGTCGGCCATAGTGATCCGGTGGTCCCGTGTGGAAGGGCCATCGCTCAACGGATAAAAGGTACTCTAGGGATAACAGGCTGATCTCCCCCAAGAGTCCATATCGACGGGGAGGTTTGGCACCTCGATGTCGGCTCATCACATCCTGGGGCTGGAGCAGGTCCCAAGGGTTCGGCTGTTCGCCGATTAAAGTGGTACGTGAGCTGGGTTCAGAACGTCGTGAGACAGTTCGGTCCCTATCTGCCGTGGGTGTTGGAATGTTGCGAGGATTTGTCCCTAGTACGAGAGGACCGGGATGAACATACCTCTGGTGCACCGGTTGTCACGCCAGTGGCACGGCCGGGTAGCTATGTATGGAAGGGATAACCGCTGAAAGCATCTAAGCGGGAAACCCACCTCTAAACAAGCATTCCCTGAAGAGCCGTGGTAGACCACCACGTCGATAGGAGGCATGTGGAAGTGCAGCAATGCATGAAGCTTAGCCTTACTAATCGCTCGTCCGGCTTGATCCAACTCCTCACCCGAGTATACCGCTCACGCGCAGCGGCAAACCCACACTCAAACATCCAACAGCACGTCCCAAACACACCTCACAAAACCAACCCTGTTACGCGCCGACCTGGTGGTCATAGCGAGGGCCCCCCACCCGATCCCATCCCGAACTCGGCCGTGAAAACCCTCAGCGCCAATGGTACTTCGTCTCAAGACGCGGGAGAGTAGGTCGCCGCCAGGTCCGCTCGTAACAGGAACAAAAACTTCACGATACCAAAACAAAAACGCCCCTCGGCCAAATCCAAGGGGCGTTACCTGTTGCGGAAAACACTATCGTACCCTCTGACGCGGGGTGGAGCAGCCCGGTAGCTCGTCAGGCTCATAACCTGAAGGCCGCAGGTTCAAATCCTGCCCCCGCA
>NZ_JBLTXA010000073.1:0-5163 GCF_048066175.1 Niveispirillum fermenti
CGGGGGCCGGGTAGCAGCGGAACAGAAAACCTAGGTAAGGCCGCGGCGGATGCTGGCTGACGGCGTTACCATTCAGGCGTCCTCATAGGCCAAGGCCACCGGACTGCGCAGTGGCCGCAGTTCACCCCGAGCCACCGGCTCGGGCAGGGTGAAGGCGTAACGGCCGAGCATGTTGATGTGCTCATGGGCGAGCGGCGACAGGCGGGCCACATCCTCGTTGCGAACGTCGAAACCTTCCATCCGCAGTTGGTCAAGCGCGGCGTCCATGTAAATCGTGTTCCACAGGATGATGGCGTTGACGACCAGACCAAGGGCGCCGAGTTGGTCCTCCTGACCTTCCCGGTAGCGCTGACGCAGTTCGCCCCGCTTGCCGTGGAAGACGACGCGGGCGAGTTGGTGGCGGCCCTCACCACGGTTGAGCTGGGTGAGGATGCGGCGGCGATAGGCTTCGTCGTCGATGTAGGCCAGCAGATAGAGCGTCTTGATGATCCGGCCCAGTTCCTCCAGCGCCCGTGCCAGCCGGGTTGGACGGTCGTTTGTCTGGAGCGTCCGCATCAGCCCGCCGGCCTGCACGAGGCCCAGCTTGAGCGAGCCGGCCAGGCGCAACAGATCGTCCCAATGCTCGGCGATGAGGCCCGTCCTCACCTTGTGCGCGGCCAGCTTGTCGAGGGGGCCGTAGTCGGCCGCCGGATCGGCCCGCCAGAATCGGGCGCCGCCGACATCGGCGATCCGCGGGCTGAACTGGTAGCCGAGCAGCCAGAAGATGCCGAAGATCACGTCCGTGTAGGCGCCGGTGTCGGTCATGATCTCGGTCGGCTCCAGCTCGGTCTCCTGTTCCAACACGACGCTCAGCAGCACCAGGCTGTCGCGCAGGGTGCCGGGCACGGTGATGGCGTTCAGGCCGGTGAACTGGTCGGACACGAGGTTATAGTAGGTGACGCCGCGCTCGGAGCCGAAGTACTTCGGGTTGGGGCCGGCGTGGATGGTGCGCACCGGTACCACGAAGCGCAGCCCGTCGGCGGAGGCGACATCGCCGCCGCCCCACCGCCGCGCCAGGTCGATGCCGTTCTGGGCGGCAACAAGGCGGGCATTGGCCAGGGTCAGGGTTTCTGCCCGCAGATAATTCTGCCGAACCCAGCTCAGGCGCGACCGCCGGAGCGCCGGCAGGTCCGGGCGCACCAGCGGTTCCAGGCCGGTGTTGCACGCCTCGGCCAGCAGCATGGCACACAGCGTCGTCGGCAGGTCCTGCGCCCGCGCCTCGGCTTCGCTGGCATGGGTGAAGGCGCCAGCGAAGCCGGTCCGGGCATCGATTTCCAGCAGCAATTCCGGTAGATCGACACGCGGCAGGCGCGCTGTCACGGCGTCCCGCAGAGCGACGAGGCTGGCCGGCTCGTCGAGGCGGTCGAGGCCGGTCAGCACCAAGTCCTCGTCGGTGCCATTCCGTTCGATGCGGATGCCGGCATTTTGAGGAAGGTTGACGGTCACCGTTCGGAACGCCTGATCGAGCCGCTCGGTCAGTTGACCGATCTCTTCGCCCGCATTCTGCGACTTTCCCAGCGTGCGGCAGACGGTTGGCCGCGCGGCCTCCCAAGCGGCGCCGTCGAGCAGGCCGATGCGGGGATCGGCGAAGCGCAGACTCGGCGTCGCGAACACGTCACGGCGCCGAAGCGCGCCGCGCAGTCGATCGACCAGACAGAGGGTCCAGGCGCGCCGATCGAGAACACCGTTCCGGGTCACCCGGCGTTCCCAAGACTTCGGCACGAACTCCGTGGGCCACGGCGCACCGCGGGCGCCGCCGTCCTCAACTGTCCGGAGGTGCTGCAGGGCCTTCAGTACCGGGCGTCCGGCCGGCATGGCGCCCAGGCCGACCACGCGCACGAAGTGTGGCAGGAAACGCCGGATGCGGCGGTGCTGCGCCAGCAACTCGTCGAAGTAGGGATCGTCCGGCGGCTTGGTCAAGCCGTCCACCTGTGCTACGGCGGCTTCCAGGGCAGCTTGCGGGACGGCCGCGAAGACCGCGGCTCGCAGATCGGCGTCGCCGACAGCGTCGTCGAGCACCAAAGCACAGACCCTGCTCAGGGTGCGCGCGGCGGCGTCGAGGTCGCCCAGGCTGCGCAACCGCGCCTCCCGGCCCTTGCGGACAGCATCGACGAACATTCGGGTGACGAGCAGGTCGAATAGGTCGAGCACATCGTCCTGCGCGCTTGCCTCCAGCGCCCGGAGAAACGCCAGCAGGGTGGCGGCGCGGCGCTCGTCCGGCAACCGGGCAACCGCCTGGGCCTTGGCGACGCCGGCGAACCGCGCCAAAGCCAGGATGCGGGTTTTCGGTAGATGGTTGGTGAGCGGCAGACCAGCCACGAGGTGCCGCACCTCGTCGAGGCGCTCGATCGCGCGCACCAATTCATTGGTGCTTTGCAGGGTCGGTCCCGAGCGGAGCCGGTCCATTGGGCTCTGTCGCTCCCCCTCCGGCACCACCAGTAGGGCGTCGAGCCGCGCCTTCTGCTCGGGCGTGATCCGGGCCGCCAGCAGGCGCCACAGGCGGCTATTGGCACGGGACCGCACCCGCGCGACGGTCCGTTCGAGCACGCTCGCCCCCGGCAGCAGCACCTTGTGCGTTACCAGCCAGGCCGTCGCCTGGTCGAACAGGGCCGTCGGCCGATCGGTCCCCGTCCAGCACAGTGCGTAGAGCCAACGCTGGAGGCGCCATTGCGCGGCGGAATTCGAAAAATCGCGGTAGCCATAGCGTTTGCGGATTTCAATCGGGTGTCGCCAACGCCATTGGCTGGCTTGGTATGCGTCGAGCGCTCCGTTGACGGGCACGCCAAGTTGGTCGCCAAGGAAGCCGACCACGCCCGGCGGTACCTTGCATGGATCTTCAAGAAACGTTCCGAGAAACCGCACCGTGCCGAGTTGAACGGCGCAACCGAGCCGCATGTGGGGGCCGCGGTGCGCCAATATGAACGCGCGGTCCGCGTCATCGAGGTGGAAAAACCGGGCCAGCTGCTCGGCGGACACATCGGCCGGAAACTGGCCGTACCGCCCTTCCTGTTCCGGGGTGAGAAAGCTGACCGGCATCAGGTTCGATCGGTGCCGGCGAGCACTCGATAAACGGATGCGCGCCCGATCCCGAGCCGCTGGGCGATGGCGGTTGGTCCCAGCTTCTCTTCGGTCCGCAAGCGCCAGACCTCCGCCGGGTCGATCGACGGCTTGCGGCCCTTGTAGACTCCCTTGGCCTTGGCGCGCGAGATGCCCTCCATCTGGCGCTCCCGGCGTAGGTTGGTTTCGAACTCGGCGAACACGCCGAGCATGTCGAGAAATGCCTTGCCGGCCGAGGTTGAAGTGTCGATGGGCTGTTCGGTCGCCTTCAGTGCCACGCCCTTGGCGCGCAGCTCGTGCACGATGTCCTGGAGATCCTTGATCGACCGTGCCAAGCGATCGACGCGGGTGACCACCAGCGTGTCACCGGGGCGGAGGAACTGGAGAAGCAAAGCGAGTTCCGACCGGCCGGCGCGGGTCGTGCCACTCGCCTTCTCCGAGCGTATGACCTCGCACCCGGAATGGCGAAGCGCCTCCTCCTGGATCGCGACGTCCTGATCCAGCGTGGAGGCGCGGGCGTAACCGTAGACCGCCATGAATCGTCTCGTTTGCTTCTAAACCAGCAAACGGTAACGTCTCGCTCATGCGAAATCCATCCAAATGAGACGCTGAGGATCGTCTCACGACGCTGTGTCGTATGGGTATACCCCACCGGAACACGAGAAAGAAAATGGGGGAATTGCTGGGTTTCGGCCATTTCCTTGAAAATCTTTCCCTCTTATACCCGCCTCAGATACGCAATAAGCAAATGTATTATCTTCAAGTTTTATCAGCATCTATGTACACTGTCGGGCGCTGCTTTGGCGTATCAATGATACATTATTGGCTGCAAAGGAGGTTATTTATGAGCGCGAAGCGTCTTGAAGAACTGAAGAGAGAGAGGGGCAACATGATTTCGATAAGGAATGAAACTAATAGGAAGCTGAGCGGCGCCAAGACCGATGATGAGAAGAAGAAATATAGAGAAGCAATTCATGGCTGTGATTCTGAAATATCAAGAATGGAGAGAGAGATCGATAAATTAGAAAGAGAAGTAAGAAAAGGAGGACTTAGTTATTTATAAAAATTAAAAAATATCCATAAATTTGTATAACTCTAACAGTTATAAGCGACACGGTCTATAAGTGCGACGGTTTATCTTCTGCAACAGCATTTGAATGATCTTGTGTCGCTTTTTTTGCACAAAAATCCGGACATACCACTTATACCTATGGATGGACAAAAGTTATGACTTACGACTACTATGTTGAGCCGTGCCAGCACTGCATAAACCGAGCGAGAAATGGAGCTGATATTTCATCATGTGGATGGTGTGAATCTGGGGAGGATACCTATTATCGCTCATCTAATGATTACCCAGGAAATCTTATAAAGATCCCGGCCGATGGCTATGGATATCCACACCACTTGAGTCCCATCCAGAGCGAAAATATTATAAAAATGGCCGCCATATTACGTCACTGGATGGAACCGTCCCTATACATGCTTCACAGGAGACTTCTTCTGAATCTAGAAATATAAGAAAAGGCATTGAAAAGCATGAGAGAATAGCTTTGGCTTTTATGCTTTCGTATGCCTCCATTACCTCTATTAAACATGGATTCAACTGGGGACCCAGTGAGGCACTCAATGGGTTAAAAATAATTTTGAAGCCAGATGGTATTAAAAACATTACAGATTTTATTTTTCATATTTCATTTTTAATAATGATATTGGCTCCAGGAGCTTTTATATTTTATTTTATAATAAAAAAGGCGTTTGGCCTCGGACCGGAAATCGATATTTCTAGGGACTGGGCGGCATTTATTTGCATAGGGATATTTATTATTTTGCCGATAGCTAACAGATACATTTTGTGAGACGCCATTCATTTGTAACTGCTTCTGTAATGGGCCGTTTGGCGTCAAGCCCAAGAATGTGAAACAGCACGCAGGTCGGGCCTTGAGGGACCTCATATTTTCAACAGGTTACTGTGTCGATCGGCGTCGAAACCCCGTGCCGTTTCACAGGCAGACAAGCGTGAGAGCACCTTACCTAGGTTTTCTGTTCCGCTGATACTCAGATCCC
>NZ_JBLTXA010000074.1:0-5091 GCF_048066175.1 Niveispirillum fermenti
CACATTTCCAGGGAGCAGGTCACAATATCCCAGCCGCGTCCGAAACCCCAAGCTGACCACTCTCGATCTCTGCCAATACCTCAACACGCCGGACATCCCGATCGCTCATCATCAGCCAGCCCATGACAGCCCCCAAAACCGGCCAAAACCGATCCAGAGACTGACATTTCTATCTTGCTCAGGACTGACATTTTAACTTTGCCTACAACTAAATGCGCGGTAAGGATAATTATGGAAATACCCGGAGCGGTTTTGGCTGTGTAAGGGACGTAAACGACGTTGGGTTCTGGCCCATCCGGGCACGTCGTGAACATTGATATCCGTAGTGTCCACGATGATTAGCAAGCGCGCCGGGACAAGCCGCCGCTGAGCGTAATCTCGATCTGACCGAACCGGTGCGGAGTCCGATCCTGCAGACCTTGACCCATTTTTCGGTGCATTGGCATTAGTAATATGCCCGAAAATGCAGCAGGAAGTCCGCCAGCGGGCTCAATCTCCTTAAGACTAGCCAACGACTCCCGTTATGCGATAACAATTCCTCATGTCCACCGCGATGACCAGCACCGGCATGTCGACAAGGAGCCATCCGGCTCAGGGTAGCCCTCCGCTGGACCGGGTCCTGGAGCTGTTGTCAGAACGGGGGCAGCTTCCTGCGTCATCCCTTGCACGCGCTCGAGCCACCAGCTCAGCCAGAATTGACCGTGCCTTGTTGGATCTCGGCCTTGTGCCGGACGACGCCATGGCGGCCGCATACAGCACCGTCCTTGGCCTGCCGTTACGAGATATCGGGAGCCAGGCGGAGGGGATCCTTCCGCCGGACACGCACCTGAACCCAGCCTTCCTTCGCTCGAACCGTGCCCTGCCCTTAGCTTGGCCCGACGGACGGGTGGAAGTACTCCTTGCCGATCCGCTCGACGCCAGCCTGCGTCGGGCGCTGGAATTCGCTCTGGGCAGTACGCCGAACTGGGCGGTGGCGACCGGGCGGGAAATCGAGGCGGCGCTCTCGCGCATCCTGCCGGCCGAGGATGGCGGGGGCGATTCCGCGGCGGATATGTTGGAAGGCGACGCAGAACGCCTTCGGGACCTTGCCAACGAGGGGCCAGTGGTCCGCCAGGTGGGCGACCTCGTCCAGAAGGCGCTGCAGATGCGCGCCACCGATATCCATGTGGAGCCGATGGCCGACCGTCTGGTGGTTCGGTACCGCGTCGATGGTCTGCTGGGCGAGACGGAGACCCTGCCCCGCCGTGACGCGGCTGGACTGGTCAGCCGGCTGAAGGTCATGGCGGGTCTGGATATCGGCGAACGGCGACTGCCCCAGGACGGGCGCATCCGGCAGACCTATGGCGGCCGCGACATCGACTTTCGCATCGCCACGGTGCCCACGGTCCACGGGGAGGATGTGGTGCTGCGCGTGTTGGATCAGGCAGGTGGTGGAGGGACGCGCCTGGACCGGCTGGGGTTGCCGCCGGCGGTAGAGAAGGCGCTGGCCGCGGAACTGGAACGACCGCATGGCATCGTCCTGGTTACCGGTCCCACAGGCAGCGGCAAGACCACCACCCTATACGCCGGGCTTCGCGGCATGGATGCCGGCAGCCGCAAGATCCTGACGGTCGAGGATCCCGTGGAGTATGTGCTGGATGGGGTCAACCAGACGCAGGTGAAACCTTCCATCGGCCTGACCTTCGCGCACGTCCTGCGTTCCTTCCTGCGACAGGATCCCGACGTCATCCTTGTGGGGGAGATCCGCGACGGGGAGACGGCGGCCATCGCGGTCCAGGCAGCGCTGACAGGCCATCTGGTGCTGTCCACTCTGCATACCAACAGTGCCGCTGGGGCGCTGCCGCGCCTGATGGACATGGGCGTCGATCCGTACCTCCTGTCGGCCACGATCAACGGCGTGCTTGCGCAACGGCTGGTGCGCGTGCTGTGCCCGCAATGCAAGGGTACCCGCGAGGTGACGGAACGGGACATCCGCGCGCTGGGGCTTTCGGGCGGTATCCATGCGGTCCCGCGCGCGGTGGGCTGCCCGGCCTGTGGCGGGACGGGATATCGCGGGCGGCGGGCGCTCGCCGAATGGCTGCCCGTGGACGAGGTCGTGCGCGCGTCGATACGGGAAGGCACAGGCGCCGAAACGCTTGAGCACCTCATGGTGGAGCGCGGCTTCCCGACACTGACTCGCGCCGGTGCCGAATTGGTGGCGTCCGGGAATACGACGCCGGAGGAGGTGATGCGTGTCGCCAAGGCCGGGTGAAACAGCGACGTTCCGCTACAGGGCGCTGCGGGCCGATGGGTCGCGCGAGACCGGGCATCTGGAGGCGGGCAGCGACAAGTCGGCGTTGGAGCAGCTTCGCGCGCGGGGGCTTACGCCAGTCACCCTGCGGCCCCTTCCCCAAGCCGGGACGGTGCGCAGCTGGTTCAGGCCGCCGGCGCTGACATCGGCGGAGCGGTTGTCCTTCCTGCGGGACCTTGCCAACCTGCTGGAAGCCGGCATCGCGCTGGAGCCCGCCCTGGGGTTGGTTGGGGAGAAGATGGAACGGGCATCGGCACAGGGCCTGGTGGAGGACGTGCGCCGCCGCGTGCGTGCCGGCGAGGGTTTGGCTCGGGCTATGGTGGCGCAGGGCGGACTGTTCCCGCCGGAGGCCCAGGGCATGGTGGCCGCCGGCGAGCAGGCGGGTGGTCTCGCCGCCAGCCTGTCCCACCTGGCCGACCTGGAGGAAGGCCGCACGACATTCCGGCAGAAGCTGGTTTCGGCCTTGATCTATCCGGCGCTGGTGGGCCTGCTGACGCTGGCGGCGCTGGCCCTGCTGAGCGGCTATGTCATCCCGCAGTTCGAGAACCTCTTTGAGGGCAGCGGGACCCGGCTGCCCGCCAGTACGGCGGCGGTCCTGGCCGCCGGTCGTTTCCTTGGGGAATTCGGGCCGTGGCTGCTGCTGCTTCCGGCAATGGGAGGACTTGCGATCGTCAGGCTGCGCCGCCGCCCGGTGGTCAGGTTGGCGATGGATGGGTGGTTAGTGAGGCGGACAGGGCCGCTGGGCCGATTGGTTCGGGACGCGGAGATCGCTGTCTATACCCGGACGTTGGCCGCCCTGCTGGGTGGGGGCGTACCACTTGCGGATGCGCTGGCGACCGCCGGCCTTTGCCTGTCCAACCGCGCTCTGGCGGGTGCTGCCCAACGTGCCTCGGAACGCGTGCGCGGAGGCACGTCGCTCAGCCGGGCCATGTCGGCGGAACCGCTGTTCCCGCAGCGGCTGGCACGGCTGGTGGCATTGGCCGAACAGGCGACCGCCTTGCCGCGAGCCTTATCGAATCTGGCAAACCTGCTGGAACGGGAGCGGACTACTGCGCTTGGCAGGCTCCTTGCATTGCTGGTGCCAGGCTTAACGCTGGTACTGGGTGGGCTGATCGGGACAATCTTCGCGGCGCTGATCTCGGGGATCATGAGTATCAACGATATAGCGGCTTGAGCGGTCTGCCACTCTGCCAAATCACGCGGCGATACGAAGCCGGTTCCTGGGCGCGGTGTCCACCTTCAATGGGGTGATTTCTCCCAAGATGAGAACAAATCGTGAATTTTCTTCCGGATCGCCGATAGGCGTATAATCTCACTGTCTCGCAAGCCTATGCCATATACCAAGTCGCTGTAATTGGCGAACGAACGGCAGAGTCCGTCTCCGTTTCCCATAGCAGAACACATCGCTACGACACTCCCTTGGACAACCTAGTCGGGTTGACTTGTCATACGATACGCCCACCATTGCGTGGGGTGATTATTGTGATGTACTTTTTCCTGCCATAATCGGGGACTTTTCATTCGCCACTTCTGGGGAGTTTTATCCCGCCAGCGACAGCCGCTTCTTGCCTTTGATCTTTTTGCCCGCGTCGTAGCCCGCCGGGTCGATGCAGCGCCCCCTTTTTCAGCGCTTTTCACGCTCTGGCTGTCGATGATCGCTGCGGTCGGACTGGCATCGCGGCCAGCCTGCTCACGGCACCGGACATAGAGTTCGTGATGGAGGCGGTCCAGCGTCCCGTCCCAACTCCACAGGCTCAGATAGTCGAAAACCGTGCTGCGCGGTGGCAAGTCCTTCGGGATCGCCCGCCACTGGCAGCCGGTGCCCAGCACATACATCACCCCGTTGACCACCTCCCGCAGGTCCACACTGCGCTGGCGCCCTCCATGCTTGGCCGGAGGAAGCAAAGGCGACACCAACACCCATTCCGCGTCGGTCAGGTCGCTTGGGTAACGAAGGTGATCCCGGTTGTACAGGGGGCGGTTCTCGGGCGTCCACATGACCTTTGTCCTGATGATGACGCCAATTAAAGAATCACAATTGTGTCACCGCCCGCAAACCATTTTCATATCGCATTGATCTCATTCAGATCCTTCTCGGACGGACACTGAGAATATCCCTGCCATGGCCCAGAAAGCTCTTTTCCGGAAATTATTTCAAATTCCGGAAAGCCCAAATTGTGATTGGCACAAACATTATCAGAAAAAGAAGGACCCTTGAAGGCCACCCTTCCGCTAGAAAGTAAGATAGCATTGCACAAATCAAGAAAAATACCAGCCATGACATCCATGGTTTCATATCAATCTCCTTGGAATCCGAAAGGTCTATTCTTTGCAATCAAGATTATAGAGCGATGGAGTATTGAAGCCGGCATTCACTCCCCCGTTCACATAGGCGAGCGGCGTCCCAAATCGCCCGATGGCAGCACCGGACAAGCCTGGATCGGTGCCAAGCACATTGTAGCCAACGGAGCCACCGAGGTTCAATGCAGGTCCAACAGGAATCGCAATGCCTCCTCCCACCACGAGATTTGCGGAAATCATGTTGCTTTCGGTGGGGCCCCCTGCGAGTCCTACGCCAATATCAACGCCAAAACCTACGCCGACCGCAACTGACCACGAAACACCGAACTGCCCGCGCGCAAGATCGAAGGTCGGTCCACCACTAAGCGAAATTCCCAGCCCGGCATACAGATCGGCACCGATGCTTGGGCTGATGGCAGGCAAACCGCAGAGCATGTCCCTGCCGTAGTCCAGTAAGCTCTTTTCCAACGGACTCTCATTACTCATATCACCACCGCCAC
>NZ_JBLTXA010000075.1:0-5034 GCF_048066175.1 Niveispirillum fermenti
GCCCCTGTTGGCCGGCCCCTGTTGGCCGGTTCCCTGTTGGCGGTCCCCAGCCCTGTCCCGACCAACCGGCCTGACAGGGTTCTGGCCTTCTTTCTCATCTTCCGTGCGGCCGGCGGGGCGACATGTCCGGCCCCGCTTCAGGGCGGGCACGCTGGGCTGGACTGCGCCTCTTGTCGGGATCGGGGTGGATCAGGGCACTGTCGCATCCCGCATCTTGTGGCATAAGGGGGCCAACCCCCACGCCCCTGGAACCCGGCCGCCTGTCATGATTCGCCTTGAGAATATCAGCAAACACAATGGTCACCGCATCCTTTTCCTGGAATCCTCCGCGGCGCTGAACCGGGGGGAGAAGGTGGGGCTGGTCGGGCCCAACGGGGCCGGCAAGACCACCTTGTTCCGGATGATCACGGGCGAGGAGCCGCCGGACACGGGCCAGGTGTCGGTGGAGAAACAGGTTTCCATCGGTTATTTCAGCCAGGATGTCGGCGAGATGTCCGGCCGCAGCGCGGTGCAGGAGGTGATGGACGGTGCCGGACCGGTCAGCACGGTCGCCAAGGAGTTGGCGAGCCTGGAAGAGGCCATGGCCGATCCCGGCCAGGCCGACCGCATGGATGCGATCATCGAGCGTTATGGCGAGGTGCAGGCGCGCTTCGATGAGCTGGGCGGCTATGAGCTGGAGGGCCGGGCGCGGGAGGTGCTGGCCGGCCTCAGCTTCAGCCAGGAAATGATGGACAAGGATGTCGGTGCGCTGTCGGGTGGCTGGAAGATGCGCGTGGCGCTGGGCCGCATCCTGCTGATGAAGCCCGACGCCATGCTGCTGGACGAGCCCAGCAACCATCTGGACATTGAAAGCCTGATCTGGCTGGAAGGGTTCCTGAAGGGCTATGACGGTGCCTTGCTGATGACCTCTCACGACCGGGAATTCATGAACCGGATCGTCAACAAGATCATCGAGATCGATGGCGGATCGCTGACCAGCTATTCCGGTGACTATGCCTTCTATGAACAGCAGCGGGCGCTGAACGAGCGGCAGCAGCAGGCGCAGTTTGAACGCCAGCAGGCCATGCTGGCCAAGGAGATCAAGTTCATCGAGCGGTTCAAGGCAAGGGCCTCGCACGCCGCCCAAGTGCAAAGCCGCGTCAAGAAACTGGACAAGATCGACCGGGTCGAACCGCCGAAGCGCCGCCAGACCGTCATGTTCGACTTCCCGCCGGCCCCGCGCTCGGGCGAGGATGTCGCGGTGCTGCGCAATGTGTACAAGGGCTATGGCAGCCGGACCATCTATCAGGGCTTTGATTTCACCATACGCCGGAAGGAGCGCTGGTGCGTCATGGGTGTCAATGGTGCCGGCAAGTCGACGCTGCTGAAGCTGGTGGCGGGTGCCGCACAGCCCGACACCGGCACCGTCAATGTCGGCGCCAGCGTGAAGATGGGCTATTTCTCCCAGCACGCGATGGAATTGCTGGACGGCGAACAGACCGTGTTCGAGGCGCTGGAGAGCGCCTTCCCGCAGGCTGGCCAGGGGTCGCTGCGGGCGCTGGCCGGCTGTTTCGGCTTTTCCGGCGATGATGTGGAAAAACGCTGCCGTGTCCTGTCCGGCGGGGAAAAGGCGCGGCTGGTCATGGCGATCATGCTGTATAACCCGCCGAATTTCCTGGTGCTGGATGAGCCGACCAACCATCTCGACCTCGACACCAAGCAAATGCTGATCACCGCATTGGCCGCCTATGAGGGGACCATGCTGTTCGTGTCGCACGACCGGCACTTCCTGGCGGCACTTTCCAACCGGGTGCTGGAACTGACGCCGGACGGCATCCATCAATATGGCGGCGGCTATACGGAATATGTGGCCAGCACGGGGCAGGAAGCGCCCGGCCTGCACGGCTGACCCGGTTCATGCCAGAAGGTCGGTTTTATCGACGGGACAGGCCCGGGCGTTGCCTGTCCCACAGGGGCACCCCCGTCACAGGCGCCAAACGAGAGCGGTGCTGGCGGGCACCGCGCTAGGCACATATCGCCAACAATTTTCCATCGGTTTGACTTTTGGGAGAAAATTGGCGGACCCGAATGGATTCGAACCATCGGCCTCTGCCTTCGGAGCGCCGAGGCGTTTGGCGCAAAAATGCCCAATCATCAAGGTTTCTGAGGGGTTCAGCTTAGCGAACTGCGCTGATTTTGGCGTCTTGTGACGGGGGTTTGAGCGATGATTGAGCGATGATACATCCATTGCAGGGCCTACCGGCCCTACCCCTGAAGATCGCGTCCAACACCTCTCGTCCTCCAGCAACGACATCACCCCACCGACAAACGCTGTCGTGCCGAATACCGGCTGGCTGATATGGACATTGCGGAACCGACCGCGTGGGCCCAAATTATGACCTCTGCCGCGGTGGCGAGCCACGGTACGAACGTAGGACGAGTTGGAGTGCTAAGCATGTCGACACTGGATTTCAGCCATCTTACCACCGAGCAGCGGCTCGACCTGATTGCAGACCTCTGCGACAGCATCGACCATGACGCGGTACCGCTCACCAACGCCCAGGCCGCTGAGTTGGACCGGCGGCTGGCCATGTTGGATGCGGAGCCGGGCGAGGGCCGCGACGCTTTCGAGGCGCTGGCCGATCTTCGCCGTCGCCACGCGTGATGCGCGTCCGTCTGACGTCTGCCGCCGAGGCCGAACTGGACGACGCGGTGGCGTGGTACGGCGGCATCCGCGAGGGTCTGGCCGCCCGCTTCCTTGACGAGTTTGAGCGTCTGCTGGAGCGCCTGCGCGACAATCCTCACCAGTTTCCCTGTGTCCGTCGGGACATCCGCCGCGTCGGATTTCGCCGCTTCCCCTATGGTCTGGTTTTCCGCATCCTCCCAGGCGAGGTGGAGATCGTCGCCTGTTTCCATGACCGCCGCGACCCACACCAGTGGCAGCAGCGCACATGACGGCACAATCCTTTGGCTACAGAATTACGCAAATCTCATATCATTACCCTAAAGGCTGGGGGGTAATTAATGGGGGCGCCTCATCCGCCCACCCTGTCCCAGAGCGTTCCGCACTCTGTCATGCCGTCCATCGTTGTGGGCATAGACCCTCTCGGCCGTCTCCATGGTGACATCGACCCATTGACAAGCGTCGAACAGCGGCACGCCAGCTTGCGCCAGATGACTGATACAGGTGTGCCGGAGTATGTGGGGGGTGACGATTTCGGGGGCCAAGCCGGCCGCCCTTGCTGCTGAGGCGAACGACCGTTTAACGTCGCGGATGGGCCGGTTATGAGGTCCGTACTCGAACAGATGCGTGCGGGTTCGCCGGCGGGCATGGCGCAAAAACCGGAGAAGCCGATCGGGAATCTCCAGTCGCCCACGGCGCTTTGCCGTTTCTACCCGACCCGTGGGACGGAAATCGATCACGCCCTTTTCGAGATCGACATGTCCGCCTTCGGAATTTGGTGCCCATTGCAGCGTCAGGATCGCCTCTTTCCGGCGTCCCGTGTAGTAGGCGAGGAGAATGAAGAGCGCGAGGTGCCGGCCCGACCTCGCATCTTTCCGCGCCGCCCGGATCAGACGTGCTACCTCTTGACGCGAAAGATAGGCCTCCCGTGGGGCAGATGCGGGTGGACGCCAGACGGTCGGCGCTTCGAGCAGATGGCCTTCCCGCTGACAGTAAGCCAAGGCAGCGGCAAGTGTGGACAACTCGCGCCTGACCGTTGCTGGGGATACAGCCACCGACCGATAGCGGGCAGGATGGGACTCCGGGATACGCTCCCGTTTCTTGCGGGTCTCAAGATATCTGCGACATGTCTCCCCGCGCACCTCAGATACCAGGATATCAGCCCAGAACGGCAACAATGCCTGGATTGCCCATCCGATCCTCTGCGGGTCGGCAGTGGTTGTCGCATGTTGCTCTGCGTAGATGGTCAGTACCTGACCACAGGTCACCGCGTCTGATCGCTTCCCCCTGACGGCCGCCATCTCGTTCTCCACCGCGGTCGCGGCCCGCTGGAGGATGAACTTGGCCAGGGCCAACTCGGCCCCCGCCTTATCCTCCATCGTGCAGCCGGTGGAGATATCGCGCTTCCCTTTCACTGGATCCTGGAAACGGATGTACCAACGATGCGCCGTCGACCCGGTCGTACATATCGGTACGAGCCGCGGTCCCATCACGCCCTTACGCGGGTGATTGGTCCGGTGAGCCATCCTTGGATCACTGCGCCTTACGCTTCGTCAACGCATTGGCGACAGCGCTCAGCTTCGTCACGGATGAATGGCAAGGCGGCCAATCCTGCCCAGTGTTCTTCCGGGCATGATTATCAGGCTGTCGGGCTGTTTGAAGAAAAGCGGTCAGATCATCATGCGTGACGAATATCCTGCCGGCAATACGGGTAGGTCGCAACCGACCCGCTGCCACCTCTGCACGCAGGGATCTGGCCGACACCAGCCCGTCAGGGCGAATCATCAACGCTGCTTCTTCAAGGGTATAAAGCATTTCATGACACCCGGAACCTTTGCACCTACTTAGGCAAATGCTCCGGTCCAGTCATGGTGATCAGTCCTGATCGAATAGCGCTAAATGCATAACTGCATTGCATTGTTGCAAACCTGAAAGTGCCTAGCGGCTGGCTCCTAAAGCGTAAGCATCCGGCGTAGACCCAATTTTCCAATTCCATGGCAGGAGGTCGGCGATGGCCTTTGAGGGATGATCGTGGCTGTGGGTGAGGGTGTCGGCGAGCCAGGCTTGGGGATCGAAGTCATTGAGGTTTGCCGTCTCGATGAGGGTGTAGATGGCGGTGGCCCTATCGTCATCGGCATCAGAGTCGCAGATTGTCCAATTCCGGCGCCCGACGGCGATGCCGCGCAGGGCGCGTTCGGCGGCGTTGTTCGACAGGCATATGCGTCCGTCCTCCAAGAACCGGGTTATGGCGCACCAACTGTTCATGGCGGAGTCCATGGCCTTGGCAGGATCCGACATGGGCGACAGACTGGCTCGTGCGTGACGCTGCCGTTGCTCCAGATCGTCGATCAGGGGGCGGCTTTTCTCATACC
>NZ_JBLTXA010000076.1:0-4733 GCF_048066175.1 Niveispirillum fermenti
GAGGCGGCGGATTTCGCCAAGCTACACCTGGGTTCCAACCTGGAGCGGGTGGTGCGCACCAGCCGTAAGCCGGTGCTGGTGGCGTCCCGTGCCTTCAAGCCGGTGGAACGGTTCCTGGTCGCTTATGATGGCGGCACCAGCATCCTGAAGGCTATCCGCCATATCGCGGGCGGCGAGCTGTTTCGGGGCTTGGAATGCCGCATGCTGATGGTGGGGGACGACAATCCGGGCAACCGCCATGGGCTGGAGGCGGCGGCCGACATCCTGCGCGGGTCGGGCCATGCGGTCAGCACCGCCATCAAGCCCGGGCAGCCCGACGAGGTGATCGCCCGCCATGCTGAGGACGCTGACATCAACCTGCTGGTCATGGGGGCCTATGGCCATTCAAGGCTGCGCACGCTGATCATCGGCAGCACGACAGCGGAGATGGTCCGGTCTTGTCTTATCCCGGTCATGCTGTTCCGGTAATTGATCGCCAGCGATGTGGCCGTCAAAGGATCCTTTGGCGGCCACCCCCCAAACTGTCCGTCTATTGCCATTTACAATCACTTTCCGGACACTTAGATTGCCGGACAAGTTTACGGACAAAAGGCGGACGGCGATGGCCGAAATCGGGTATGCGCGCGTCTCATCCAGCGAACAGGAGCTTGCCCTCCAGCTCGATGCCCTGGCCAGGGCCGGTTGCACCCGCATCTTTGAGGACAAGGCCTCCGGCGCCCGGACCGACCGGCCAGGTCTGGAAACCGCCCTGTCCTTCCTGCGGGAGGGGGATGTTCTGGTTGTCTGGAAACTGGACCGGCTCGGTCGGTCACTCCCCCACCTGGTCGAGACAATTACAGTGCTTGAGGCACGGGGCATCGGCTTTCGGTCGCTGACCGAAGCCATCGACACCACCACATCCGGCGGCCGGCTGATCTTCCATATCTTCGGGGCACTCGGACAGTTTGAACGGGACCTTATCCGGGAACGAACCCGCGCCGGCCTGGATGCCGCCATCGCCCGTGGGCGACGTGGTGGCCGGAAGCCCGTCGTTACCGACGACAAGCTGAGGCGCGCGAAAGCTCTGATTGCCCAGGGCCTGACAGTTCGTGAAGCCGCCGCCAGGGTTAAGGTCGGGAAAACAGCGCTCTACGCGGCGATGGACAAGGTTTCCGACACCGAAACGGGCTGCTGAAAACGCCGTTCGCCCTATGTTCGCGCGAACCGGACAATATGATCACTTTCGTGTCCGGACCCCTATCTGTCGGTGCTGATCATCCTGGCGCGCTGTGCCATCGGTCTGGTCCGGCGCCGGCGCAACCAGATTTTCCCGGCCGTGGCGCTGGCGGCGACAACCCTGCTGGGCCTGCACGGGGTTGTGGATTTCAGCCTGCAGATGCCCGCCGTCGCCGCCACCTATGCCTTCCTGCTGGGCCTGGGCTTTGCCCAATCCTTCCCCGGCGAAGAGGGGAAGCGGCCACGAAAGTGATCATATTCTCCGGCGCCATTATCACCCAAAGACAGCTACCGGGGCTGTTTCCGGTCATGAGAAAGGACCGTATTCAGACGCGGACGATCAGGCCTGAGGCGGGGCGGTTAGCCGCTGTCGCTGGCGGGATAAAACTCCCCGGAAGTGGCGAATGAAAAGTCCCCAGTTTTGGCAGAGGGATGGTTTCGCGATACGATGAATGAGCGATCTCAGGAGCGCAGGATGCGCGTGACGGTAACGACATCGGGCAGTGAACAGACCGCCTCTGTCACGCCCGGAAAGCCCCGCTTCACGTTCGACGAACTGGGGGCCGGGATGCGGCCGGATAACCAGCCTGAAGAGCAATTTGACGACCGGCCGGTGGGCACCGAACGGGTCGAATGGGACGGGCCGCGCCCCCCCGAATGACATCCGCCGGCGAGGGTGCCGGCGGTGCGGCACGGGTGATTTTCAGGGCGCGCTGAATACCCACTTATCCCGATTTCCGAACGGTCGATAAAACCCGTCGCAAAGGGTCATTTATCACACCCGATGCAGCTACCGCTGTGCCATAATATATTGTTTTATATAGGGTCGAGCGTATTCTTTAAGAATACAAAACCGTATTCTCGCGTATTCTGGGCTGATTCTAATATATCGGATAGATAAATAAACCCAGAATTGTCTGGTCCGAGATCGTCATGTTTGAGGGCCCTTCTGTCTCCGGGCGAGGTATTTAGGCTCCATGTCGTAAATGCCGACTTGGAAGCCTCCATAGCGCCGACGATCGCGTCCCCGGATGCACTGCCGGCGCGGGCCGACCGCCGACAGCAGGGGTGTGACTTGACCGGCAATGACAGGCTTGGTCAAGAACGTCGCGATGGGCGACAATGCCGGTCCCCGTCCCGCCAAGCATGATCCCCCCATGGACCTGTCTTTCCTGTTGCAACACAATCCCCTGCTGGTGTCGTTCGATGTATTCGACACACTGCTGCTACGCCGTTTGGAGCCACCGACGGCGCTGTTCGAGCAGGTGGGCGCACGGGCGGTCGCTGCCGGCCTGGTCGACCCCGCCTTGTCACCTTCCCTGTTCCGTCTGGCCCGGCAGGAGGCGGAAGGGCGGGCGCGTACCAAGGTGCCGGGCGGAGAGGTGGATCTGGCCGCCATCCATGCCGAACTGTCCCTGGGCGATCCGGCCAACCTGGCGGCACTGGAACTGGCCGTGGAGGCGGAGATGGTCTTCGCCAATCTCCTGCTGGTGCCCGTGCTGAAGGATTTGGCAGCAGCCGGCATTCCCGTGGTGCTCCTGTCCGACATGTATCTGGCACCGAACGACCTTGCCGATCTGCTGACCAGAGCCGGAATCAGACCCGATCTCTATCGCCGTCTCTATGTCTCCAATGCCGAGGGCGTGTCCAAGGCGGGGGGCGGCCTGTTCGCCCGGCTGGTGGCAGATCATCCCGACATTCCACCCGACCGGATTCTGCATCTGGGTGACGATCCGTTGGGTGACGTGGCCATGGCGCGGGCGGCGGGATTGCAGGCCATCCATTATGTTCCCGGCCCCGGCCTCGCCATGCTGCGCGAGCGTGAACGCGCTGTGGCCGGCCTGGGTGGGGCTGGCGGGGATGGTCTGGCCCCGCGCCGGGCGGTAGCCCTGGCAGGGTTGGGGGATGTGCCCGCCGATGCCCCCGCTTTGGAATTCGGCGCCTTGGTCTTCGGCCCGGCCATCGCCGAATATTGCCGCTGGGTGGTGGATCAATGCCGGCACCAGTGCATCACCCGCATCGCGCCGTTGATGCGGGAAGCGGTGTTGTTTGCCCCGATTCTGGAGGATTGTATCGCCCGCACGGGCGGCGGCATCACGGTGACGCCAGTCTTCGTGTCGCGTCAGGCGCTGCTGCCGCTGGAACTGGCGGATATGGACGCAAATGTCGCCCGCCGCCTGTTGGGCGCCCGCCCCCACCTTCCTTGGGATCGGCTGCTGACCCTTGTCGGCGGCATTGTGCCGGACGACCTGACCCCGTGGGTCGGCCTGACCCTGGAAGCGCTTCTGGCAACCCCCGCCGCCGGCCCGACCTTGGCCCTGTTCGATGATCCGAACCTGCGCGCAGCGGCCGCTGAACGGGCCACACAGGCACGGCAGTTGCTGCTGGATTATCTCGATCCGCTGCTCGGGCCGGAACCCGTCGCTCTGGTCGATCTCGGGGCGCGCGGCAGCACGCCTGCCGCCTTGATCCGGCTGCTGCCCGACGGGCGGCGGCGCTGTCGGATTTTCCTGGCCTATGCCGTGGCCGATATCGCCGGCCCTCTGGCCGAGGGTATCGCCATCCAGGTCTATGCCGGCCAGGACGCAGCGGGCCAGACCCTGGGCCGTGTTCTTTATCGCAGCCCACAAATTCTGGAACGTGCCCTGACCGGTTTGCACGGCACCACCCTGGGCCATGTCCGCAAAGCCGACGGGCAGGTTGACCCCGTGGTGGCCGACCCGCCGGCGCAAGGGACGGAAAGACGAACCCTGGCCCTGCTGCAGGAAGGCATCCGCCGCTATGCCGGCCTGATGGGTGCCGCCTGGCCGCCTGATGCCCCACCGGTGCCGGGTGCCGCGGCCCTGCTGCCCTTGACGGCCGCGCTGCTGCGCCCGACGCCGGCGGAGGCGTCCCTGCTGGGTGCGCTTGCCTATGACCAGAATGACGGGACGGAGGGGGAGCGGGTGATCTGCGACGCCACGGCGCTGGAGGCCGTGCGTCCGCTGGCTGGGTTGGCCGGTGGTCCCGTGCTGTCACTGGCCTTGGGCTTGCGCCCTTCTCTGGCCCCCTGGCCGCAGGGCGCCCTGGTTCGCCACGATCCCGGCATCTTCCAACGCCCATCCGATCTCCTGGCCCTGGAGGGCGGACATGGGCCCGTCTGCCGGGCGCTGGTGGAGCGGTTGCGGGAAGGCGGGATCGAAAGGTTCGGCATTCTTGCCGTGGGCGGTGAGGGCGGCATGGGGCCCGACTTCATCCGCACCGCCCGCGCCGCCGGGCTGGAACCGGTGGCCTATGCCGATCTGATGGATCATCTGGCGCCGGCACCGCTGTTCCACGGGGTGCCGGTACGCCCCCTGGCGGAGATGCGGACGGCCGGATTGCCCCTGGTGCTGGTCACGCTCGGCTATGCGGCCCGGCTGACCGCTCTGATGCAGGAAGGGGGGGACGAGAACCCGCCCCTGATCGCTCTGCTGCCGAGTTGATCCGCCCCTCTGATCCAGTGCGGCCGGCACCGGCTCATTCGCCGCTGCCGCGGC
>NZ_JBLTXA010000077.1:0-4163 GCF_048066175.1 Niveispirillum fermenti
CAAGCTGTCGGGCGAGCGGCAGGGGCGGGGTGCGGCATGAGCAGGATGCCGCGCCTGTTCCGCGATGCCTATTTCACGCGGGCCGAATGGCTGGTGGAACTGGGCCTGAACCATGTGGCGCTGCCGCCGGGGCGGGTGTGGGAGCCGGCCTGCGGGGCGGGGCATCTGTGCCGGGCGCTGGCAGCGCGCGGGCGGGATGTGGTCGCGTCCGATATCTATGATTGGGGCTGGCCCTGTCAGGTGCAGGATTTTTTCAGCTATGACGTGGCGCCGGCCGGCGTGACGGCGATACTGACCAACCCGCCGTTCCGGCGCGGGGTGGCGCTGCCCTTCGTGCGGCATGCGCTGCGCCTGATGGCGCCGGTGGGGGGCACGGTGGCCATGCTGCTGGCCCATGACTGGATCACGGCGCGGGACCGGGCCGACCTGTTTGACCGGTGGGGGCCGTTCGACCGGGTGATCGTGCCAACGGCGCGGCCCCTGTGGTTTGATCCGGCGGCGCCCGTGGTGGACGCGGCCCCGCGCAAGAGCAAGCGGCCCATCAAGACATACTGTTGGTATGTGTGGTCACCGGCCGGGGTGGGGCGGCACGGGCATGTGCAGGTGGTGCCCGTGGGGGCGGCCGGTATCGCCACCGATGCGGCTTGGGTGGCGGTATGACCGACATCGACACACTGCGCCATCTGGCGCTGGCCCTGCTGATCGCCGAAGCCCGGCCCCTGGCCGTTCTGGATGATGAGGTCCGGGCCGCATTGGGCATGCGGGCGCGGCGGGGGCGGCTGCGGCTGGATGATCTGTCGCTGCGACTGGTCCAGTTGATCGGCAGTTCCGACCTGTGGCGGGTGCGCGCGCAAAGGGCGCGGCGGGCGCTGATGGTTCGGGGGGCGTCCGCCGCATCGCAGGCCGCAAAGGTGCGGGGGCTGCGATGCGGGACGTGATGTCAGGCCGCGGTGCGGGGCACCAGATCATCCATGTCCAGCTTCAGGATGTCCGCGATCCGGGACAGGACGGACACAGAACCGGGTTTCTTGCCGCTTTCGATTTCAGACAGGTACGCTTTGGAGATGCCCGCCTGTTCGGCCAGCGCGCCGGCGGTCAGGCCGCGATACTGGCGCCAGGTGCGAACCGGGTTCGCGCCGTCGGCCAGTTCCACCGCCATATCCAGGGGGATTTCTTCCGTCAGGCCGGCGGCAAGATCGGCTTCGACCTGTCGCAGCGTGGCGCGATCGCGCGCCTCCTCCAACTCCTCCAGCAGCGCTTCGTAATCGGCCCTGGACAGGGTGACGGTATCGTCGGTGGTGGTGATGGGTCGGATGGCGTTCATTTGTACACTTCCCCTCTGATATCGATGATGCGGACATGGATCGTGTCTTCGATGCGCAGCACGACGTACACGGCCCGCCAGTCGCCCTGCCGGATGCGGAACATGTCCTTTTCGCCCTTCATCGCCTTCACATCGAAGGGGTGGGAGGCAAAAGGGGCCGCCGCGATGGCGGTCAGCTTAGCCACCAGGGCAGCGCGCGCCGTGGCCGGCATCTTGTTCAGGCCCTTCTGGGCGGGTTTGGCGATCACGATCTTCATGCGCCTATATTCGCAAATAGCGAACAGGCGCGCAACAGGTATTTTCGCAAATAGCGAACATTTTAGCGCTGGGGGTGCGGCATGAACCTTCCCCCTGTGTTCCTGGCGGAATTGCGGGCGCGCACCTCGCTGGTCGAGATCGCGAAAGAGCGGGTGAAGCTGCGCCGGTCGGGGCGCGAGTGGATCGGATCCTGCCCGTTCCATAGCGAGAAGTCCGGCAGCTTCACCGTCAATGAGGACAAGGCCTTCGTGCATTGTTTTGGATGCGGTGCCCATGGCGACGCCATCACCTTCATCATGCGCTATGAAGGGTTGGGCTTCATGGATGCCGTGCGGTATCTGGCGGCACGCGCCGGGCTGGCCGTGCCCGGTGATGGCGGGCCGGCGCCGCAGATCAAGCCGCGGCCTGTCGTGAAGCGCACGGCCCCTGAAGATCAGGATCAGTTGCTGGCATTCCGCATCCAGGGCGCGCGGGATAAATGGGCAGCGGGTCTGCCGTGGCGCGGGACATTGGTGGAAGATTATCTGCGCGGGCGGGGATGCTGCCCGGCCGATGATCTGGCCCACCTGCGGTTTTTGCCCACGCTGAAATACAAGCATCATCGCGAGGATGGCAGCCTGTGCAGGGGCACGTTCGCGGCGCAGATCGCACCGTTTCAGAGCGTGGACCGGGAAATCAGGGCGGTGCATGTCACCTATCTGGGTGCCGATGGCCAGAAGGCCGGTGTGCCCCGGGCGAAAAAGATGTTCGGCCCGGCCTGGGGCTGTGCCATCCGCTTCGCGGCGCCGGCCCGCATTCTGGCCGTGGCGGAAGGCATCGAGACGGGCCTGTCGGTGCGGCGGGCCTGTCCCGATCTGGCCATCTGGGTAGCGGGCAGTCTGGGCAATGTGGCGGGCAATGGGCATGAGGATGGCCCGGTGCGCCCGCATCCCATGACGGGCAAGCCGCTGCCCACCGTCTATCCCGATATGGAGCGGCCCGGCATGCGGCTGCCGGCCGGGGTGGATGAGGTGATCATCCTGGCCGATGCCGATGGGGACCGGCCCACGGGGGAGGCGCTGGTGGAACGGGCGGCGCGGCGGTTCACGGCCCAGGGGATGCGGGTGCGCGTGGCATGGCCGCCGACCGGCATGGATTTCAATGATATGATCATGGAGGCCGTATGATGACGCATACGGGGCGGCCCGTGCCCGCCGTGCATTGCTGTGCCGTGTGTGGTGCCGTGGCGCATTACGGCTATGGCCGCAACCGGCACGCGCCCTTGTTCTGGACCTGCCGCGATCATCGCGCGGGCGGCGAGCGGCGCCTGTCGCTGCCCGCGCCATCCCCGTCCGCCGCCCCTGCGGCGCAGGGGGTGCTGCTGTGACCGGGCTGGACAGTATCCGCGCCATCGTGGCCGGCGCCAAGATCATGGACGGGTTTGACCCGTTGCCCGCACCGGCCCCGGCGGGGGCGCCGCCGGGGCGTGACGTCGCGCCGCCCATGGGGGCGCGCACGATACCGGTGGCGCGACAGTCCGGCGGGCGGCGGCGGGTGAAGGTGGCCGATGCCATCGCCGCCAACGACAAGGACAAGGACAAAAAGGAGGCCGCCCGCATCTGGGACGATTGCGTGCCCGTGGCCAAGGGCGTGCGGGCCGGCATCGCCTATGTCGAGCGGTTCATTGGCGCGGAGCGCATGATCTTTGCATGGCCGCGCGTCAAGCGGCTGCGGGTGGGTGTCATGCCCTGGCTGCACCGGGACCGCAGCGGGCGGCAGCATGATCTGGGCCGGCATCCCTGTCTGATTGCCGCCTTTGGCCGGGGCAAGCCCAAGGCCATCATGGGTGTCTGGCTGGACGCGGACGGGTCCGATCAGGCGCGCATTGCCGATCCGGATGATCCGGGGCGCGCGCTGTCGGCCCATTGGTATCTGGGCGAGGCCGATGGCCAGGCCATTCAGTTCGGCGAGGCCGGCGAGGGCATGACGGTGGCCGTGACCCTGGAATGCGCGCTGACCATCCTTCTGGACGCGCCGGGGCCCGTGTGGGCCGTGCCCGACCTGGCCGCCGCGCGCAAGGTGGATGTGCCGGCGGGTTTGAGCGGCCTGTTCCTGGCCCTGTGGCGGCTGAAGGTCAGTCCGGCCCGGCGGGAAAACGAGATCATGCGGGCGGGGTGGCACCTGTCGGCCGGACATGCGCGCGCCTTGCGGCGGGCCGACATCGCCCTGCCCTGGGCGTGGTCCCCGGCGCCCGGCAAGCCGCGCGCCCTGATCGAACAACTGGAAATGGAGGCGGCGATTTCAGCCTGGGAAAGTGAGGGTGGGCGATGAACGGCTTTGACGCGTTTCAGGCGGCGACCCCGTTCAAGGCGCCAGACGGATGGGTGCCGCCGGAGGAAAAGCCGCGCGCCCATACGGCCCCGGACATGGATGGCGGAGAGGATGAAGGGGAAGGCGGGCCGGGTGGGGTGGTGGAGCTGCGCGACAGTGACCCGCTGGATTTGCGCCTGTCGCGGTTGCCGCGCAATGACTGGGGCAATGCCCAGCGGTTGCTGGCGCGGTTCGGCCATGGGTTGATGTTCGTGGTCAATGCCGGCTGGTA
>NZ_JBLTXA010000078.1:0-3740 GCF_048066175.1 Niveispirillum fermenti
TGCAGGACCAATCGAAACAACCACGATCTCAGAGGCCTTCCCAGCCTCCTTCAAACGAACCGCAGCCTCAACCGCGATCTCGTCAAACGGGTTCATCGACATCTTGACATTCGACAGCTCAACACCGCTGCTGTCGGGCTTAACGCGGATCTTGACGTTGTAGTCAACGACACGCTTAACGGCGACCAGTACTTTCATTGGCGATCCCCTCGCATGATACCGGACGGTGGATGGTCCCCGCCCCTTTCACTCTCGGCGTTCAGCCGTTCATTCAACCTGGGCATAAGATTGGGCATTCACCGCCCGCCGTCCAGCCCGCAGATCGGGCAGGGACCTTAGATTTGCTGCAGCGCACATGTCAATAGAGTGCGTCCGGTAGTGCTGAAACGAAATTTCATTACCCAGCGCACACGAACGCATGGCTGCAGGACAGAAACAGATTTCCCTTTACGTAATGGTAAGATACCGGACAGGGGCAGGATTTCAAGGGCTTTCACCCCCTTCCCATGATGCCAGACCCCGTGTCGGCCCCGCCTCACCCCCGCGTCAGGCCGGGTACCCACAGCACATCGGCGGCCCCCTTGTCGTTCAGCCAGCGGCCCAGAACGAACAAGTGATCAGACAGGCGATTGATATATTTGAGCGCAGGCGCGCCCACGGTCTCGGTGAGTGCCAGTTCGGTCATCTCCCGCTCGGCCCGGCGGGCCACGGTGCGGGCCTGGTGCAGATAGGCCGCCGCCGGCCGGCCGCCGGGCAGGATGAAGCTGTTCAGCGGGGCCAGATCGGCATTCATGCGGTCGATCTCCGCCTCCAGCCTGTCCACCTGCACATCAACGATCCGCAGGGGCGGGTAAGGGGGATCGTCCGCCTCCGGCGTACACAGGTCGGCCCCCAGATCGAACAGGTCGTTCTGGATGCGCCCCAGCATGGCATCGGCATCCGCCAGGACGGGATCGTCCCCCGCCTTTGCCCCCGTATGCAGCCGGGCAATGCCCAGGATGGCGTTCGCCTCGTCCACCGTGCCATAGGCGGCGACGCGCAGGGCGTGCTTGGCCACGCGGCTGCCATCCCCCAGCGATGTCTGTCCCTTGTCGCCGCCACGGGTATAGATGCGGGTCAGGCGGACCATGGGGAAAACCTTTCTTGCGCGGGGGGCAGACAAAAAGGGGGCGTCCCGGCAGGGCGCTCAGGAGGCCAGGAAGACCAGGATGAACAGCAGGATGGCGGCGACCTGCAGGCGGATGCGCCACCACATCAGCCGGTTGCCGTACCTGGCATTGAATTCGCCGCCGCGGGCCATGGCGAACAGGCCGATCACCAGCACAGCCAGCGTGGCGATCATGGCCAGGACCATGAGGAAGATCAGAAAGCCGTTCATGCCGGCAGATATAGCGCGTCGGGAGCGGCCCGCACAGGGGGCATGAAAAGGGAAAACGCGCTGGCGGGCCGGCGACAGCCGGTCTCCGATCCTGCTATAGCTCCCGCAGGGCCGAACCATCGGAAAGACAGCATGTCCCGCACCGAAGCCGCCACCCCGTCCCGCCGCCAGGCCGGCATTCCCTTCATCCTGGTGACGGTGTTCCTGGATGTGCTGACCTTCGGTCTGGTGATCCCCGTCCTGCCCGGGCTGGTCCGGCATTTCAGCGGGGATGAGGCGTCGGCGGCGTGGTGGATGGGGCTGATGGTGGCCAGCTTCTCCATCATGCAGTTCCTGTTCGCGCCGGCATTGGGTGCCCTGTCGGACCGGTTCGGCCGTCGCCGGGTCATCCTGGCATCGGTGGCGGGGGCGGGCATCGACCATCTGTTCATGGCCTTCGCGCCGGGGCTGGGCTGGCTGCTGGCCGCCCGGCTGGTCGCCGGACTGACGGCGGCCAACATCACGGCCGCCAATGCCTATATCGCCGATATCAGCGGACCGGCGGACCGGGCCCGCAATTTCGGCATGATGGGGGCGGCCTTCGGGCTGGGCTTCATCGCGGGGCCGGCGCTGGGCGGCCTGCTGGGGGAGATCGACCTGCGCCTGCCCTTCATGGCGGCGGCCGGGCTGGCGGGCCTGAACTTCCTTTACGGGCTGTTCGTGCTGCCGGAATCGCTGGACCCGGCCAACCGCCGGCCCTTCCGCTGGGCGCGCGCCAATCCGGTGGGCAGCCTGAAGGCGCTGGCCCGCCATCCCGTCGTGCTGGGTCTGGCCGCTTCGCGCACCTGCATGGTGCTGGCGATGGGGATCATGCAGACGGTCTGGGTGCTTTATACGAGCAATCGCTTCGGCTGGAGCGAGCTGGACAACGGCCTGTCGCTGGCCGCCGTCGGTCTGGCGACGGTCGTGGTACAGGGGGTGCTGATCGCGCGCATCGTCCGCCGCCTGGGCGAGGCGCGGACAGTGCTGCTGGGCATCACGCTGGAAATGGTGGCCTATATCGGCTATGGCACCGCCACGGCAGGTATGGTCTTCTACGGCTTCATCCTGGTCCATGCGTTCAGCGGGATCAGTTCGCCCGCCATACAGAGCGTCGTGGCCCGCACCGTCGGAGCCGACGAGCAGGGGGCCGTGCAGGGGGCGTTCGCCAGCGTGCAGAGCCTGACCTTCATCGTGGCCCCGCTGATCGGGGCCGATCTGTTTGCCCGTTTCACGGCGGCCGGGGCCGTGGTCCCCGTGCCGGGCATGCCCTTCTATGTCGGGGCGGCGACACTGGCGCTGGCCGGGCTGATCGCCGCCTGGGCCCTGCGCCGCGCCCCTGCCGCCGGCCCCACCAGCCCCCCGCGGGAGACCGCCTGATGTCCGCCGATGCCATCCTTCCCGGTTTCCTGCGCCATGTGCAGGCCTGCAACCGGCATGACCTGACGGGTTTCCGGCCCTTTGCCGTCGGGGGCCGGACGGTCGGCCATGTGCGGCCCGGCTTTTTGCGCAAGCTGTCGGCCATGGGGCCGCCCTTCGTTGCGGATGGCGACGGGCTGGCCCTGCATCCGGGCCTGGAAAGCCCGGCCGGCCGGACGCGGGCAATGTCGCAGGCGCTGGCCCGCCTCGTGGATGAAGGGGAAATCCCGCCGCTGCGGGGGGAGATGTATGCCGTCGGTCCGGGCTGGGGCCGGCCCGCGCTGATGGAGATGGACCGGGCGGCGGTGCCCTTTTTCGGGGTCACGGCCTATGGGCTGCATGTCAACGGCTTCGTCCGCCGGCCCGACGGCATCCATCTCTGGGTCGCCAGGCGTTCCGCTGACCGGGCCGTGGCGCCCGGCCGTTACGACAATCTGGTGGCAGGCGGGCAGCCGGCCGGCCTGAGCCTGGCGGAAAACCTGGTGAAGGAGGCGGGGGAGGAAGCCGCCCTGCCCCCGGCCCTGGCCCGCCGGGCCGTGCCCGTGGGAGCCGTCACCTATCTGATGGAGCAGCCCCATGGCCTGAAGCCCGACGTGCTGTTCCTGTACGACCTGGAACTGCCGGCCGATTTCATCCCGCACAATACCGACGGGGAGGTGGAACGGTTCGAGCTCTGGCCCCTGTCGCGCGTGGCGGCCAGCGTGCGCGACAGCGACGACTGGAAGTTCAATGTCAACCTGACGGTCATCGACTTTCTGATCCGCCATGGCTGGCTGACCCCGGCGCATCCCGAATATCTGGACCTGTGCCAGGGTTTGCGGCGGCCGCTTTTCCCGGTAGCTCCGGATTATACCAATCCGCCGAAGGTTTGACCTTTGGCGGATTGGAGGCCGCCGACCGGCGGCCCGGCGCCCATGCGCCGCAA
>NZ_JBLTXA010000079.1:0-3199 GCF_048066175.1 Niveispirillum fermenti
GAATCAGAACCAACGTTCAAGGGGAATCCCCAAAATGAGTCTTCATCAATGGGAATTGGTATTATTCAAATCCGCCTGCGTTTCCCAAAAATGACATATGGTGGATTATTCAGTCTTCAAAATTATTTCCATCGCTTTAGAAAAGTCAAGCAATCCAAGACTACTCCATCGCCTCGCCAATCGAGCATCACTTGATTGGCAACTGACAAGCCGCTTTTGTTTGCCCAATGCGCCATGAGTGAGGGAGACATATAGTTACGCCATCCAGGATTGTTTCGAAATGATCCCACTGGATTCTTGTCCATTGCCGAATGGTGCAGAAAGGCGTGCCCACCAACTCGCAGCACACGCCGTATCTCTTTTATGTATTCGCGAACGACATCCGAATCAAAATGCACCATCGCATCAAAACAGTATACCAGGCTCACGACCTCATCAGGCACGCCAGCGAGCGTTGTTCCGTCGGTCTGGCGCACGATGACGTTTTCGCGACTCCGAAAACGCTCCGTGCAGTATTCAACGTTTTCCGAGTTCACATCTATAGCAACAACTTTCTTTGAGATTTCCGCTAACTTGGCAGTATTTCTGCCATGTCCACACGCCAAATCAACAACATAGTCAAACGAACAACAATTGATTGACGGCCAAATAAACCGATTCCACTGACTGTCGATAGATGCCTCAGCATCGTCGTAATACTTTGCAGCCTTCCAGTCCTTTGCGACATCATGGACTGCGGCAGCGAGATGCGGAATGTTGAGCTGCTGATGCTTGTCTGCGATTCGTTGTTCACTTGCAGGATTCTTCCCTCCTCCTGCCACACCACGATTTTCCTGATCTTGTTCCAGCACCAGCTCGCAGGGCATTGACTTCTCTTCTACAAACGGAGACCTAGAAAAATGAACGTAGCTATCGTGTTCTGGTTCGCGCAATCTCGCATGAACATCCCACCATCTGCCCAATCCTTTAGAGTGATCTATGGCTGCTATCTTCTCTAGAAGTTCCTCTCGTCCATACCACCCATCGGGGACTTCGCGTCCGAAAGGCCCGGAATGATATCCGGTAAAGCGAAATTCGACAAAATCGCCTTCAAGCGGAGGATTCGGAGCGACAAGCTTCCCATGGTTACCCTGAGGCGAAAGGGAAAACTCGGTGTATCCAGCCTTGTGCAGCATTTCCGAGGCAATGACAGTGGATGCTCCTAACTCATAGGAAACATGCAACGGTTTTTCCGGCAGTGAACATATGGCGCGGATAACTTCAATGTCCCTCCCCTCAATGTCGATCTTGACGTAGTAGGGGATGCCGTAGATCCGAAATATCTCGGATGCTGGGGTCGCGGACACCTTGATCACTTTGGAGTTTTCTGCAGTGAATCGTGTATTTTTTTCAGCAGATGACCAATCCCCGTGATCGTGGACAAAGAAGTCAATTTCGCCCGGAGCCGTGTCTATTGCGATATTGAGTAGCCTGAAACGCCCTGCCTTCGCATAAGCCTGATTCAGCTCAAACGCTTTTGCCGCAGCAGATGGGTTCGCTTCTACAGAAAGGACAAGGAAGCCTTTCTCAAGATAGAAGCGCGCATCTTGTCCGTGAAAAGCGCCAAAATCAATAATCCAGGGAGCCCTGCTCATTTCAAGTTAGAACCTTACTTGCATTGGATCAAGATCAAGAAAAATCAAGCGAGATAACTCACACGTCCGCGCTAAGTCGCCCCACCATTTCTTGCCGCACCGCTTTCCGAATAATATAATTTATCTAGATCACGTCACTGCCTCCTTCTTTCGTTCGACAGGAGTCCACTCGGGTTCCCAGCGCCCTGGCCAACGGTGCCGTCGCTGTTCTCCAATCCCTGTTCTGCAACTCAGCATAGGCTTTTTCGGAGATAGCCGCCAGCGTATTCCTGTCCAGCGACAGGATGCGCAAGGCTTGCAGGCAATCCGTAGCCGCCGTGACATCGGGCACGAGGATGCCGGTTTCGCCGTCCGTCACGACCTCAGCTGTTGCCCCCATATCGGTTGCAATGATAACCGCGCCCGCGCGCATCGCCTCCAGCACCGTAAGCGGCAGCCCCTCGTAGCGTGAGAGGAGCACGACGACATCTGCCCAGGCATAGGCTGCCGCCAGATCTTCGGGGCGCACGACCGGGGATTCCAGCACAGCGGCCACCTCGGCAGGCACGGGCAGCGCATCGTCCACCATCAGGGCCTTACCTAGCACCCGCCATTCGAGGTTCAACCCCTCGGCCCTGGACCGGCTGATGACCTCGGCCAGACGGTCGATCCCTTTTTGCCGATCGAGCCGTCCGAGATAGAGCACACGCAAGGGATCAGAAGGATCACGGGCCTTGCGCGCCGCTATGCCTCGGGCGGTCACCTCCGGCGCGATCTCGAACCCGGGCCCATTCTGCACGACTAGGATCTTGTCTCTCGGCACACCCATGCTGTGCAGCCAGTCGCCCAATTGGTATGAGCAAGGCACGAAATAATCGAAAGCGTGCTCATAGGCAAGGCCAAGATAAGTGTTGCCCACCGGCCGCCCCATCGCAGTCAGGTCATTAAGATGCAGCGAATTCAGCGTTTTCACCCCCATTCGCCGCAACTGTCCCATGATGCCCGCAATCGCCCCGCTGTGGAAGTTGATTGCCGCATCAAGCCAATGCAGCATGCCCAGCACAGGCCCCTGGCACCCAGCTTGCGCCCAGTTTGGGATGTTCGTGCCGAGATAGCTATTGGCCCCGCCGCCCCAGGGAGAAAACGTCGGGTCGACCAGCAGGTGCGTCGTTTCAAACACGCCCGCCCAATCGCTGGTCAGAGAGATGTCGTCGCTATCGAAAACGAAGGCATGCGGCACCCAACCATGTGCCTTCAGGCCCCTAGCCATCTGCAGCGCGACCTTCTCGACACCGCCGAATTCGACAAGTGGGAGGAGGAAGCCGACATGGCGTTGTCCGTCGGGAACTCGCGCCATCAGTGGGGCGCCCTGGCAAAGACGCCGCGGAATCGTATATTCGTTCCCGCGGAATGGGATACCATTGACCCTGTGCTCCCACTTCCCGAACGCAGCATCCCGAAATGGTGAAGCGCGCATGCGGTGAATCAGCGAGAGTGCATCAAAAATAGCACTAGGCTGTTTCAGCCGAGGTACCATCGTCGACCCCTGCGGAAGCTCAATTGTCAACATGGTCACGGGCGCCTTA
>NZ_JBLTXA010000080.1:0-2795 GCF_048066175.1 Niveispirillum fermenti
TACATTTCCAGGGAGCAGGTCAAGATCACCCCATCACACAGGGTTATCGGACGTGTCCACCTTGCGATATCAGACCTGCCCGTCAATGCTCGGGAGAAAGCCACCGGACGTCACTTCTCCAGAAGGCGTGCCCCGACACCTTGGGCGCCCAGTTGATCGTCTGGATTGCGCAGCGGACAGTCGGCTAATGAGAGGCACCCGCATCCGATACAGCGGTCCATATCGTTACGAAGCTGCAGCAGGCTGTTGATCCGCTCGTCGATCAGCGCTTGCCAAGTCGCCGTCAGTCGGCTCCAGTCGTCCTTGTTCAATGCTTGGTCTATGGGGATGGCGGACAGATAATCCCTGATAACGGCCAATGGGATGCCTGCCCGCTGGGCGATCCGTATGACAGCGACCCGCCGCAAAACGAAGCGCGGATAGCGGCGCTGGTTTCCCTCTGTACGCCATCCTTCAATCAGGCCCTTGGCCTCATAGAAGTGGATGGTCGACACGGCAACGCCGCTCCGCTTCGCCACCTCTCCCACCGTCAGCGGATCAAACGCGCGCTTCTGCATTGTCGATATCGCAACCTCCAGGCAGGTACTGTACACAAGAACCACCTTGACCTCAACTATTGTTGAGGTTTTATAAGCGATGTCGGCCTGCTCACAGGACAGGCTGCCGGCGGCGTTGTTGCCGGCCCCTTCATCTGGAGCCGACATGTCCACGACCAGTAGCCGTCCGACCGATCTTCCCCGTCGCAGAATTGCCCTGCTGATCGTGGCCGTCACCCTTATCCTTGTTGCCGGTGGGCTATTCACGTGGCGGCAGGCGCGGCTCGCCGCATCCGCCGCCGGCTATGCTCCGCCGCCGGTGGAGGTCTCTGCCATCCATGTCGAACCAGAAACTTTGCCGCGCGCACTGACTGCTATCGGTTCACTCCAGGCCGTGCAGGAAGTGATGCTTGCGACCGAGGTTCCGGGTCGGGTGGTTGCAATTCGCTTCGAGGCTGGCCAGGAAATAGACGCTTCGGCACCGATCATCCAATTATTCGACGGGCCGGAACGCGCCGACCGCGCCGCCGCTGCCGCTCGCCTGAAATTCGCTGGAATCCAGCATGAACGGTCCCGCAGTCTCGCGCCTACTGGTGCGGAGCCCCGCCAATTATTGCAACAGCGCGAAGCGGAACTGGCCCAGGCCCAGGCGGCACTTCAGCAGATCGAGGCTCGGATCGCGCAGAAAGCCGTACATGCGCCCTTCGCCGGCCAGATCGGTATCCGGCGCGTCAATCTGGGCCAGTATGTAAATGCCGGTGATCCGATTGCAACCCTCACTGCGCTTGACCAACTGCATGTCAATTTCAGCGTGCCGCAGCAGCACCTGTCCAAGTTGCGGATGGGTGGGGAGGTGCAGGTGCGCAGCGACGCCGCGCCTGGCCTCGCCTTCACGGCCCGGATCAATGCCATCGATCCGGTGGTCGCCGCCGACACGCGCAACATCGCCGTCCAGGCGATCATGCAGAACCCGGACAGGGTGCTGCGGCCGGGTCTTTATGCCACGGTGGATATCGTGCAGCCCCCGCGGGACGGCGCGATCCTGGTGCCGACCACGGCGATCCAAACCTCAGCCTCCGGGGACAGCGTCTTTGTCATCAAGGATGGCAAAGCCTTGCTGGTTCCCGTGCATACGGACGGGGAGGTTGGCGAACGCACCGTCGTGGAAAGCGGGCTCGCGGCCGGTTCCCTCGTGGTTACTACCGGCCAGCTTCGCCTGCAGCCCGGTGCGGCCGTTGCGCTGGCTCCCGCTGCCACTGGCGATCAGTAAGGAGAGGTGTCATGCATTTCACGGACCTGTTCATCCGCAGACCCATCCTGTCTGTCGTCGTCAGCCTGCTGATCTTCCTTGTCGGTGTCACGGCGCTGTTCGGCTTGCCGATCCGCCAGTATCCGAACCTGGAAAGTGCCACCATCACGGTGGAAACCCGTTTCCCCGGAGCCACTCAGGAGGTGATGCAGGGCTTCGTCACCCAGCCCATTGCCCAGTCCATCGCCACGGCCAGCGGCATCGAGTATCTGACATCGATTTCCACCATGGGCCGCAGCCAGGTGAAGGCCAAGCTGGTGCTGAATGCCGATTCCGACCGCGCATTGACGGAGATCTTGGCCAAAGTCCAGCAGGTTAAGTACCGGCTGCCGGAAGGTGCCTTCGATCCCGTGGTCGCCAAAATTACCGATGGTGCATCGGCAGTGCAATACATCGCCTTTACAAGCGACCAGCACAGCCCCGCACAGCTTACCGACTTCGTCACTCGGGTCGCCCAGCCAATGTTCACCTCCATCCGGGGCGTCGCATCGGTCGATACGTTCGGCGGCAGCGGGCTGGCGATGCGGGTCTGGATCGATCCGGTGAAGATGGCGGCGCGCGGCCTGGCCGCCTCAGACATCGCGATGGTATTGCGTGCCAACAATGTCCAGGCGGCGCCTGGACAGCTCAATGGCGGCCTCACCATCACGGACATCACCGCCACCACCGATCTACGCAGCCTGGACGATTTCCGCGACATGGTCATCAAGACCGGCGATGAGGGACTGGTGCGGCTGCGGGATATCGCGACGGTGGAGATCGGAGCGCAGAATTACGACAGCTCCGCCGCGTCGGACGGCAAGCGCGGCGTCATCGTGGCCCTGACCCCCACGCCTGACGGCAATCCGCTGGAGATCGTGAAGGGGGCGAATTCGCTGATCCCGGTGATCCAGAAATCCGCACCGCCGGGCGTGGAGGTGCGCAGCACTTTCGACGTGGCCCATTTCGTC
>NZ_JBLTXA010000081.1:0-2501 GCF_048066175.1 Niveispirillum fermenti
GATGCCCAGATCAAGGTCGAGGTGACGCCCGTCCTGCGTGGCTGCGTCTTCGCACCGGAGCTGCGCTCTGTGTCGGCTGCGGTGGAGGAGGCGTTCGGCTTTGCCGAAATGCAGGTCGTCTCGTTTGCCGATCTTTATGCCGGAAAGATCGTGGCGGCACTCGACCGGCAACATCCGCGGGATCTGTTCGACATCAGGGACCTGCTGGCCAACGAGGGCATCAATGACGAACTGCGCCGCGCCTTCATCGTCTATCTGGTCAGCCATGACCGCTTGATATTTGAACTGGTGGCACCCCGTCGCAAAGACCTGACGCAGGAGTTCGCGCAGGGTTTCAAGGGCATGACGACGGAGCCCGTCGTTCTTGAGGACCTGGCGGCGGCGCGGGAAGCGTTGATTGCCACGATAATCGGCGGGATGCCGGCCGCGCATCGAGACTTCCTGTTGCGGTTCAAGCGCGGTGAGCCGGACTGGCGTCTCGTCGGACTTCCCGAAGCGGCGAACCTGCCAGCCGTGCGGTGGAAACAGCTGAACCTGGACAAACTTGCCAAGACTGTCCGGGCACGTCTTGTCGATCAACTGGGTGCAGCACTGTCATCCTGACCATGATATGCCGTAGCGCCTGCCGGAGATGCAGAAGCAGCTATGAAGGACGAAAGGGGAGGGGCGCCCTGCCTCTACGGGGCCGATTTCGCGCTCGCCCAGGATCCCAAGGGCTGGACCGTATATTTGTGATTGCGCTGCCGTTTTGTGCTGATCGTCGCCTGCTTGGCGATAAAGTCCGAGACCTTCTCCATGGCATTCTTGACGGGGTCGGCCGCCAGATGGGCATAGCGGGCTGTGGTCTGCACCTGGGTATGTCCGAGCAGCTTGCCGATCATCGGCAGCCCTTCGCCCAGGAACAGGGCGCCGCTGGCGAACGAGTGCCGCAGGTCATGGATGCGGACATCATCCAGCCCGGCCTTCTTGCGAATGCGGCGCCAGGGCGGCTGCAGATCGGTCAGCCGGGCACCTTCCTTCGTGCCGGTGACGACCCAGGGATTGTCCTTCAGCCGGGGGATCGACCGCAGGACGGCGGCCACGGCTTCTCCGAAATGGACGACCTTGGCGCCTGTCTTGGAATCCGGCAGCCGCAACACCCGCGCCTGGCAATCCACATAGGACCATTTCAAGGTCATGATCTCGCCCAGACGGCAGCCTGTCAGCATCAGCAACCGGACGGCGGCGACCACGGCCGGAGGTTCCGAGCCGTCCGCCTCAACCTCGGCCAATGTCCGGCCCAGGGAGGCGTACTCGTCGGCACCCAGGAACCGTTCGCGCTTCTCTTCACGATACTTCTTCACATGCAGGCACGGATTGCTGCCGTCCGGCCGCAATCCCCAGACCTCGGCAAGATTGAACATCTTCGACAACACCCCCAGGGTCCGGTTGGCCTGGTAGGGAATATGCTGCAGGGATTGGTGCAGTTCGGCGATGTCCCGGCGCTCGATATCCAGGACCTTGCGGGTACCGATCTCGGGATTGATGAACAGCTCGACGGAGCGCCTGTATTCATACTGGGTGGAGGGCTTGCAGCGGACGGCGACATGTTCCTTGAGGAAACGCTCGCCGAGCCCTTTGACCGTAGGCGATTTGCGAGCCACGTCCAACTCCTTGACAGGGTCGTTGCCAGCTTTCGCCTGTGAGATGATTTCGTGTGCCTTGATCCGGGCCTTCTCGGCGGTGATGGGGCCATGCGTGCCGATCGTTACTTTCCGTAGTCGGCCTTTGACCCGCGTCATGGCCACATAGACCTTGCGGCCCGATGGCCAGACCCGCACGCCGAAGCCGCGAAGCTCATCATCCCAATGGATGGTTTCGACGGCTTCCGGCTCCAACTGTTCGACCACGCGCTTTGTCAGTTTCGCCACCATCAGCCTCCGTGCCTGCCAAAAACTGTGGTCATGCCACCGGTCCGCAGGTAACATATAGGTAACAGGAGAGAGTGAAATCAGGGTAACTGAAGCGTACTTGAGAGGCAATGGATCATTGTGATTAGTATTTATAAACAATATATTATGGGGAGTGGGCTTGTTTGGTCGTATTTGATCGCACGAGTACTTTTCAAACTCATAACCTGAAGGCCGCAGGTTCAAATCCTGCCCCCGCATCCAATGATGTTACAATACCTGTCCAGTCAAGCCTGGGCGGGTTGTGGTAGGCTCGCTGCAAGCTTGCCACGAACTTTTCATGCACGTCCTCGCCATGGTGGTCGGCGAGGACGTGCGGGAGAAATTCGCCTGTCGGTCCTGCGAGGCGGTAAGCTAAGGCACCGGCCGCCTCCCAACCGATCCAAGGCAGCCACTGGTTGATTATGGGTGTATGTGCGGGATGACTGGCCGTTCGGCAGCAGCGATTCGTCCGCCGCCCTGTACCACTATGCCCACACCCGCGCCGGTGAGCATCTGCATCGGCACCTGGCCGACCGCGCCATTCCGGAACGCGCCAATATCCGGTATGAG
>NZ_JBLTXA010000082.1:0-2501 GCF_048066175.1 Niveispirillum fermenti
GTACGCGTCCGGTGTGAACCGCCTTGCGGTGTGTGCGGGATAGCTGGGAGTCTTTGCGTAAGCGCGATAGCGCGGACGCAAACGAGTGGCAAACGTGATGGCTTATCAGCGGCTGGAGGTTTTGACGGGTACGGAGCGGCGTCGAAAGTGGTCGGACGCGGAGAAGGTCCGGCTGGTGGAGGCGGCGTTCAGGCCGGGGATCGTGGTCAAGGATGTTGCCCGGCGGTTCGGGGTCCATGAGAGCCTGCTGTACCGGTGGCGCCGGCAATTGGGCGTATCGGTTTCGACGGTCGACAGCCCGGTTCCGGCGTTTGCGCCGGTCCAGCTTGCCGCTGTGAATGAGCCGATGGCCATGCCGGTCGCGGAGACGGCGCTGCCGACCCCCAGCCCGTCCGCAACATCGGTCGCTGAGATCTCCGTGCTTCTGCCCGGCGGGGTCGAGGTGCGGCTGCGGGGGTCGGTGGATCTGGCGCTGGCCAGGGCGGTGATCCGGGCGGCCGGAGGGGCGGGATGATCCCGATCCCGCCGGGGGTGCATGTGTGGCTGGCGACGGGGCGGACGGACATGCGCAAGGGGTTCGACAGCCTTGCCCGTCAGGTGCAGGAGGTTCTGGGACGCGATCCCCATGGCGGTCACCTGTTCGTCTTTCGTGGCCGCCGCGGTGACCTGGTGAAGGTCATCTGGCATGACGGCCAAGGCGCCTGCCTGTTCACCAAGCGCCTGGAGCGCGGCCGGTTCATCTGGCCGTCGGTGGTGGACGGGGCGGTGACGCTGAGCCCGGCCCAGTTGGGCTATCTGCTGGAGGGGATCGACTGGCGGCTGCCGCAACACACGGCCCGGCCCGAACGGGCGGGCTGAAAAGCTGCAGACAAGACGGCGTGGGCATGATTCAATGACCCCATGTCCAGCCCCAATCCTCTCGCCCAAGCTGCCGACAATCTGCCCGCCGATCTGGCGGCAGCCCATGCGTTGATCCTGGCGTTGCAGGGGGAGTTGGCGACGGCGCGCCAACAGGCCGGTGAACGGGCGATCGAGATTGAACGGCTGCGTCTAGCCCTGGCCAAGGCCCGGCGGGAGCTTTACGGCCAATCCTCCGAGCGGGGCAGGCTGCTGGTGGAGCAGTTGGAACTGCAACTGGAGGAGTTGGAGGAGACCAGCGCCGAGAACGAGGTGGCCGGCGAACTCAGCACGCCCGCCCCCACCCTTGCCGTCACACCGCGCAAGCCGGCGCGGCGACCACTGCCGGAGGCGCTGCCACGGGAGCGTATCGTCCATCCGGGACCCTGTGTCTGCGACCGCTGCGGCGGCGATGCCTTACGCAAGATCGGCGAGGATGTGCTGGAAAGCCTGGAATGCGAACCCCGCCGCTGGAAGGTGGTGCAGCATGTGCGGGAGAAGTTCGCCTGCCGGTCCTGCGAGGCGGTAAGCCAGACGCCGGCGCCCTCCCATCCGATCCGGCGTGGCCGGGCCGGGCCGAACCTGCTGGCCATGGTGCTGGCCGGGAAATATGCCCAGCATCTGCCGCTGCACCGGCAGAGTGCCGCCTATGCCCGGGAAGGGGTCGACCTGGACGTTTCCACTCTGGCCGACTGGGTCGGCGCGGCGGCAGCAACCCTGGCCCCGCTGGTGGCGGCGATACGCTCCCACGTTCTGGCGGCTGATCGTCTCCATGGCGATGACACGCCGGTGCCGGTTCTGGCCAAGGGCAAAGCCGCCACCGGCCGACTATGGGTCTATGTGCGGGACGATCAGCCGTTCGGTGGCAGCGATCCGCCCGCCGCCCTCTACCATTATGCCCGCACCCGTGCCGGCGAACATCCGCAGCGCCACTTGGCCGGCTGGGCCGGAATATTCCAGGCCGACGCCTACAGCGGCTATGCCGGCCTCTACGATCCCGCCCGCAAGCCCGGTCCCCTCCAGGAGACCGGATGCTGGAGCCATGTCCGCCGTCGGTTCTTTGACCTGGCCAAGGATGGCAAGTCGCCCCTGGCAGCCGAGGCCGTGAAGCGCATCGACGCGTTGTTCGCCATCGAGCGGACCATCAACGGCCGCGCCATCGCGGAACGTGCCGAAACCCGCCAGGAGAAAAGCCGTCCCCTGATCGACGATCTGGAGCGATGGCTGCGCCACGCCTGTGCCCGCCTGTCGCCCAAGTCGGATCCTGCCAAGGCCATGGACTATGCCTTGAAACGTTGGCAAGCGATGACCCGGTTCCTGGAGGACGGGCGCATCTGCCTGTCGAACAATGCCGCCGAACGCGCCTTGCGTGGCATCGCCGTCGGACGCCGGAATTGGACCTTCTGCGGTTCCGATGCCGGCGGCGACAGGGCCGCCGCCATCTACACCCTCATCGAGACCGCAAAGCTCAACAACGTCGATCCCCAAGCCTGGCTCGCCGACACCCTCGCCCGCATCCATGATCATCCCGCAAAGGCCATCGCCGACCTCTTGCCATGGAACTGGAAGGCAAAGGCCTGAATGGGTCTACGCCGGATGCTTAC
>NZ_JBLTXA010000083.1:0-2347 GCF_048066175.1 Niveispirillum fermenti
GCGGCGTTCAGGCCGGGCATCGTGGTCAAGGAGGTTGCCCGGCGGTTTGGGGTCCATGAGAGCCTGTTGTACCGGTGGCGCCGGCAATTGGGCGTATCGGTTCCGGCGATCGACAGTCCGGTTCCGGGGTTCGCGCCGGTCCAGCTTGCACCTGTGGATGAGCCGATGGCCGTGCCGGTCGTGGAGGCGGCAATGCCGGCCCTCAGCCCACCCACGGCATCGGTCGCGGAGATCTCGGTGCTTCTGCCGGGCGGGGTCGAGGTGCGGCTGCGCGGGTCGGTGGATCTGGCGCTGGCCAGGGCGGTGATCCGGGCAGCCGGAGGGGCGGGATGATCCCGATCCCGCCGGGGGTGCATGTGTGGCTGGCGACGGGGCGGACGGACATGCGCAAGGGTTTCGACAGCCTTGCCCGACAGGTCCAGGAGGTTCTGGGGCGCGATCCCCATGGCGGTCACCTGTTCGTCTTTCGTGGCCGCCGCGGCGATCTGGTGAAGGTCATCTGGCATGACGGCCAGGGCGCCTGCCTGTTCACCAAGCGCCTGGAGCGTGGCCGGTTCATCTGGCCGTCGGTGGTTGACGGGGCGGTGACGCTGAGCCCGGCCCAGCTGGGCTATCTGTTGGAGGGAATCGACTGGCGGCTGCCGCAGCACACGGCCCGGCCCGAACGGGCGGGTTGAAAAGCTGCAGACAGGAGGGCGTGAGCATGATTCAATACCCCCATGTCCAGCTCCAACCCTGCCGCCCCCGCTGCCGACAACCTGCCCGCCGATCTGGCGGCGGCCCATGCGCTGATCCTGGCGTTGCAGGGGGAGTTGGCGACGGCGCGCCAACAGGCCGGTGAACGGGCGATCGAGATTGAACGGCTGCGTCTGGCCCTGGCCAAGGCCCGGCGGGAACTTTACGGCCAATCCTCCGAGCGGGGCCGGCTGCTGGTGGAGCAGTTGGAACTGCAACTGGAGGAGTTGGAGGAGACCAGCGCCGAGAACGAGGTGGCCGGCGAACTTAGCACGCCCGCCCCCACCCTTGCCGTTACACCGCGCAAGCCGGCGCGGCGGCCGCTGCCGGAGGCGCTGCCCCGGGAGCGGATCGTGCATCCGGGACCTTGTGTCTGCGACCGCTGCGGCGGCGATGCCTTGCGTAAGATCGGCGAGGATGTGCTGGAAAGCCTGGAATGCGAACCCCGCCGCTGGAAGGTGGTGCAGCATGTGCGGGAGAAGTTCGCCTGCCGGTCCTGCGAGACGGTGAGCCAGGCGCCGGCCCCCTCCCATCCGATCCGGCGTGGGCGGGCCGGACCGAACCTGCTGGCCATGGTGCTGGCCGGGAAATATGCCCAGCATCTGCCGCTGCACCGGCAGAGTGCCGCCTATGCCCGTGAAGGGATCGACCTGGACGTTTCCACCCTGGCCGACTGGGTCGGCGCGGCGGCGGCAACCCTGGCCCCGCTGGTGGCGGCGATACGGTCCCATGTTCTGGCGGCTGATCGTCTCCATGGCGATGACACGCCGGTGCCGGTTCTGGCCAAGGGAAAGGCCGCCACCGGCCGACTATGGGTCTATGTGCGGGATGATCGGCCGTTCGGCGGCAGCGATCCACCCGCCGCCCTCTACCATTATGCCCGCACCCGTGCCGGCGAGCATCCGCAGCGCCACCTGGCCGGCTGGGCCGGGATATTCCAGGCCGACGCCTATAGCGGCTATGCCGGCCTTTACGACCCCGCCCGCAAGCCCGGCCCCCTCCTGGAGGCCGGATGCTGGAGCCATGTCCGCCGCCGGTTCTTTGATCTGGCCAAGGATGGCAAGTCACCCCTGGCAGCCGAGGCCGTGAAGCGCATCGACGCGTTGTTCGCCATCGAGCGGACCATCAACGGCCGCGCCATCGCGGAACGTGCCGAAACCCGACAGGAGAAAAGCCGTCCCCTGATCGACGATCTGGAGCAATGGCTACGCCGCGCCCGTGCCAGTCTGTCGCCCAAGTCGGATCCTGCCAAGGCCATGGACTATGCCCTGAACCGTTGGCAAGCGATGACACGGTTCCTGGAGGACGGGCGCATCTGCCTGTCGAACAACGCCGCCGAACGCGCCCTGCGCGGCATCGCCGTTGGACGCCGGAACTGGACCTTCTGCGGCTCCGATGCCGGCGGCGACAGGGCCGCCACCATCTACACCCTCATCGAGACCGCAAAGCTCAACGACGTCGATCCCCAAGCCTGGCTTGCCGACACCCTCGCCCGCATCCACGATCATCCCGCAAAGGCCATCGCCGACCTCTTGCCCTGGAACTGGAAGGCAAAGGCCTGAAGGGGCCTACGCCGGATGCTTACTGAAATCAGGCGTTCATCGCCTTTGTA
>NZ_JBLTXA010000084.1:0-2260 GCF_048066175.1 Niveispirillum fermenti
CTTGCCGGCGTCGCGCAGGAAATCCTCATTGGCCTGGGAGCGATAGGCCGTGTCGGCCCACACGCCCGACGCCGTATTGTCCGGGTCGATCAGTCCCTCGCGCAGGCGCGCGCCGTCGTGGGCGGCAGCATCGCTGACCAGCCGGCGCCGGATCACACCATGCCGCCGGTCGATGGCGATATGCGCCTTGTAGCCAAAGACCGGGATGGCGATGTCGGGCGGCTGCGGTGCCCCCTCGGGGGCCGGCTTGGCCTTGCTGAATTTCACCGTCCAGCGTGCATCCACATCCTTCTGGGCCGCCTTGGCCGGCTGATCGGGCCAGATCTCATGGGCGGACTTGCCTTGCTTGATCGCCGCTTTCTCCTCCTCCTTGTTACGCTGGCGGGGCGCCGCCACCAGGGTCGCATCCACGATCTGGCCCGACATCGGCAGATAACCCGCCGCAACGATTGCCTGGTCCAGACGCGTGAACAGCCCGTCCAGCGCACGGGCACGGATCAACGCCTCGCGGAAATCCCACAGCGTGTTGGCATCGGGTACCCCGTCCCCCGGCCCCAACCCACAGAACCGCATCCAGCTCAGCCGGTCACGCACCAGATACGAGGTCTGTTGCAGCGACAGACCGTGCAGCGCCTGCAACACCAGCATCTTGAATTTTAGCACCGCGTCGAACGGCGGGCGACCGCCCTTGCGCGGGTCGCCACGGCGCAGGGCCTTGGCCAGAACCGGCCGGAACTGCTCAAAATCAACCGTCGCCGACAGCCGCTCCAGCGGATCACCCTCCGCCGACAACTCGCGTAGACGATCCTCAAAATCCCAGAAACCGAACTGGCCCGACATCACCAAACTCGCTACAGGCTGCATGCCCTATCATAGCAGAAATCGGCAGTTTCCGGAGGTGTCCAGCTTCGTCAGGCGTATCGCAAGGCATTGATGCAATTCAGATTAATTTCGAATCAGACTCTAAAGCGATGGAAATAATTTTGAAGACTGAATAATCCACCATATGTCATTTTTGGGAAACGCAGGCGGATTTGAATAAGCCGTCGTTCAACTACAGAGTGGAAATGAAGCTGTTCTCTACATAGAAGGATTTCAGCTCCTCGAAGCAGGTCTTGATCTTTTTGTTAGCCTCGATCCAATCATGTTCGATCATCGCTTGCGCTGGGTCGCACCAGTCTTCGGTGACGCCCTGATACGGCAGGCCGTAGACTTCACAGAATTCGGTCAGGCGAGAATCGTAGACGTAGTAATAGCAGGGTTTGCCTTGCAACAGCGCCACCATATTGCCGTGAAAGCGGAAGCCAACGATGGCATCGAGATCGCGCGCCTTGGCCAGCCATTCCTCAATGCTCTTCACGCTGACCATATGCGCCATCAGCCGCTCGGGCGAGAAAAGTTCGGTCGCTCTCATGCGACCGATCACCTCGGCGGCGGCTTCCCGTCGCTCGGCGAAGGAAAGATCGTGATCGGCGATATCGTATTCGCGCAGCACCCCCTGCTCGAAAACCGACATGTTCGCCGCATTCTCGAGCGCCCAAGCAATCACCTTGCCGTGCATGGTTAGTGCTTCGGTCGGGGCGTGGCAGAAGATATTGGTCGTCAGGCCGGAGTGAATCGAGACGCCGATCGACCGCTCGGGCATTGCCAGCATGTCCGGGACACGCACCTGCGGGGCACGCAGGGTGTAGAACAGCGACGGGCAGCCCGTTACGCGGATGTTCCGCCCACCCAGCCGCTCCACCACCGATGCAGTAAAGTCGCCGCGGACAGAGATGCTGGCAGATTTCTCGTTCAGCCGGGCAATGAACTCACGCGCGCCAACGTTGCTGTCGAGATAGGTGACATCCTTGGTGGGGTTCTGTGCACCAAGGCCGACGATCGCCAACGAAGCATCAATGCTGTCGAGCGTTTTGTTGGCTGCCTCGAAATCGAAGTGCTTGTGCAGATATGTCGATCCACGAATGATCGCACGATCCACCGGCTGCGAGAGTGTGTCACCGAAGTTGACCCGAACCGTCTTTTCCAGCTTCAGTTCGTGTAGGATCGCGATGCAGACGAGCATGTCACCGTAGTTCGGCTTCCACTTGGAAGTGCGCATGTCCGGCCAGGTAGTATGGTTCCGGCTTTCTATGTGATTGAAGTGGACGAGTGCAATCGTCATCAATTACCTGCGGTTCAAGCCGTTCTCGGCGCGGATTGTCTTCAACCCTAACCTCACTTGAGTAGCCCGACCCATGCCCTTTGTCCAGACCGGAAC
>NZ_JBLTXA010000085.1:0-2219 GCF_048066175.1 Niveispirillum fermenti
TCCACCGATGGTAAGCCAACCGGCAGAGGTAAATCTCTGCCGGTTGTTGCTTTTATAAGCCCTGCCAACGCACCCCGCAGAAGCGCATGCACCTCGCCGGGGCGGGATCCCGGCTCAAGCACCACGCCCGTGATCAGGGACCGGATCGTCCCCATCGCTGCGGTGCATTGGTCGGGATCGGCCAATTCCTCCTCCAGCCGCGTGATCATTGTCTGGTACTGGCTGGCGATGTCGGCTGGCACGTCCAGGGCAGGGATGATGGGCATGGCGGCCAGCTTGGCCCGCAACTCGGCCTCCTGGCACTCCAACTCCTCCAGCCGGGCGATCAGGGATTTCTGCCTGGGGTTCTCCTCGATGGCCGTGAGGATGGCAGCGACACGCCGTTCCACGGCGGCCAGGGCCTGGCGCTCCTGCTCCTGGCGGCCGCGCAGGTTCCGGTTCTGCCGGTCGGCCTCCTCCATGTAGCCTTCAAGGGCCTCGGTCACCCTTTCGGGGGTCACAAGCTTGTGCCGCAGCCCGTCCAGGACGCGCGCCTCGATCTCCAGCCGCTTGATCGTATGGCCATTGCCGCACGCGCCGCGCCGGTAATGATTGGCGCAGCCATAGCGGCCCCGGAAGACGACATTGTACCTGTAGCCGCAGCATCCGCATTGTAGCAGGCCGGACAGCAGGGTGTCGGGCCGGCGGGCGCCGGTCAGCCGGTTGGCATGAGCCTCCCGGGTGGCGGCGATGCTGGTCTCGTGCTTGATGGACAGCGCCTCCTGGCGCTGGCGCACGGCAAGCCAGAGTTCATCGTCTACGATGCGTAATTCCGGCACCCCGGTGCGGATCCAAGCGCTCTCGGGGTTAAGCTTGGGCACGCGCTTGCCGGTGGATGGGTCCTTGCGGTAGCGGAGCTTGTTCCAGACCAGCATCCCGACATACAGCTCGTTATTGAGGATGCCGGTGCCCCGGACGACATGGCCTCTGATGGTTGTGTCGCCCCAGATGTTTCCTGCTGGCCCAGGAACACCCTCCGCATTCAGTTTGCCGGCAATACTGCGTGGGCTGACACCGTCGGCGAATTCCCGGAAGATGCGCCGCACGACGCTGGCCTCGGCATCGTTGATCCGGCGATCTCCCCTGATGGGTTCGCCATGGGCGTCGAACTGCCGGATCACGTCATAGCCATAGCAAAGCCCGCCGCCCGCTTTACCCTTCTCGACACGGCCGCGCAGGCCGCGGTGGGTCTTTGCGGCAAGGTCCTTGAGGAACAAGGCGTTCATCGTCCCCTTCAGGCCGATGTGCATTTCGTTGATTTCGTCGTCAGCCAGCGTGACGATCTTGACGCCGAGGAAGGTGAGCTGACGGTGAAGGATCGCGATGTCGGCCTAGTCGCGGGACAGTCTGTCCAGGGCCTCGGCCAGCACGATGTCGATCGCGCCGGACTGGGCGTCGCGAAGCAGCGCCTGAATGCCGGCCCGTCCCACCATGGACGCACCGGAAGTCGCTGCGTCCTTGTAGCAGCCGGCGACTTTCCAGCCCTGCCGAAGCGCCCGCTCCCGACAAATCCTGATCTGGTCCTCGATGGAGGACGCGCTTTGTTGGTCGGACGAATATCTGGCGTAAATGGCGGCACGCATGCAGGCACTCCAGGATACGAAATCCAACCTGTTCGGTCGGGCGATGTCAATGGTGGGGCGGGTGACGCTGCTGACAGTTTGTCAAGGGAGCAGGGTATCCGGCTTGATGGCCGTGTTGGCTGCAAGCGCTTGGAAATGCTGGCGCGCCAGTAACTGGCCCAACTGGCGCGCCAGCTGCGATAAAGTGGCTTCGATGTTGACGGTCTGGTCGCCATTGTCGTTGCAGGCTTCCAGGACGAGCCGTGAAGCCCGCTTGGTGAGGTGTCTGTCGGTTGGGGATGGGGGCTTGGACATCGTTGCACCTTGATCATAGGGCGCACAATGCGCCCTCTCCCCAGGCCATTTGCTCCAGCCTTCCGATACAGCCCACCCGTCATCTGACGCCGAAGGATCGCAACCCATGTGTGCGTCTTGCACATGTTGGATTGGGTCTTGGCGCGGTGCCGATATCTAACCATCTATGGGGCTCCTATTGAATAGGGGCTCGTCGGGGAGCCCGGAACCTCCATTCGAACGTTACCACTTGGCAGCAGCCGGCCACCGACCCATATGCACCGCCCCTTTACCATCATTATCGGCATGGCGCAGATATCGCCC
>NZ_JBLTXA010000086.1:0-2056 GCF_048066175.1 Niveispirillum fermenti
GCACGAGCCGCGCGGCGGCAGTCGCCGCCGGGTTTCACCTTGTTCACGCGGGAGGTTCCTTCATGCTCAAACCCAGCAGACGCAGCTTCCTGGCGGCCGGTGCCACCCTGCCCGCGGCGTCGGCACTGGCCAAGATGCAGCCGGGGCAGGAGGAAAGGGTCGCCGCCGATCTCGCCCGCTATATCGGCTTCGGCAGCAAGCAGGCTGGCGGGACCGGCGACAATGCCGCCGGGGAGTGGCTGATAGCGGAGTTGGAACAGCTTGGTTTCAAGGTCGAACGGCAAAGCGTGCCCACGCCTTTCTTTGAAACGCAGCGCGCCGAACTGCTGTGTGGCGATGCCAGAGCCGCGGTGTGGCCGCAGCCCATCGTGATGACGACGGGACCCGACGGCGCCACCGGCCCGCTGGTATGCATCGACGTGAATGGACAGGCCGCCGGGCCGCTGCCGGGGGCTCTGGCCCTGATCGAGCTGCCGCATGGCCGCTGGTCCAGCGCGCTGGCCAAGCCGATCCGCGAGCCGATCAATGCCGCCTTCGCCGCCGGGGCCAAGGCGGTGGTGGCGATCACCAACGGCCCGACGGGCAAGGTCATCGCGCTCAATGCCGATGGCCGGGAGCCGATGTTCGCCGGTCCGGTCGCCCTGCTGGCACCCGACGATGCCAAGCCCTTCCGCGCCGCCGCGATCACCCGGCAGCCGGCCACGCTGCACCTGCAGGGGCAGACCGGACGGCGCCCGGCCTTCAATTTCATCGGCCGCATTGATCGCGGCAGGAAGCGCTGGCTGGCCGTATCGACGCCGCGTTCGGGCTGGTACATCTGTGCCGGCGAACGCGGGCCCGGCATCGCGGCCTGGCTGTGGCTGGCGCGGTGGGCCAGCGAAACGGTGAAGGACCATGATCTGGCCTTCGTCTGCCATAGTGGACATGAATATGAGAATTTGGGCGCGTCGGAAGCGTTGAAGGCCATCGCGCCCAAACCTGCGGAAACCCGCTTCTGGCTGCATCTGGGCGCCAATGTCGCGGCGCGCGACTGGCACGAATTGCTGGGCAAATTACGCCCGCTGCCCAGCGTCGACACCCAGCGCTTCCTGTCGGTCAGCCCCGACCTGCTGCCGGTCGCGCGCGAGGTCTTTGCCGGGCATGCCGGGCTGGAGGCAGCCTGGACCACCGATGAGATCACCGCAGGGGAACTGACCGAAATCGTCGGCGCCGGCTACGCCCCGGCCGCCGGCGTGTTCGGCATCCACCGTTACCACCATGTCGCCGAGGATGATGCGCGGTGCGTGTCCGCAGCCAGCGTCGCCGCCACGGCCGCCGCCTTCCAGTGTCTCGTCGAAACGCAGATCCGGGGCTGAACATGATCGAACTCTGGCACTGCGCCGATACGCGTTCGTTTCGGGCACTCTGGGCGCTGGAGGAGATGGGGCTTCCCTATCGCCTGCATCTGCTGCCCTTCCCGCCACGCATCCACCGACCCGACTATTTGGAGATCAACCCGCTGGGCACCGTCCCGTTGCTGGTCGATGGCGATGTGCGGATGACGGAATCCGCCGCGATCACCCAGTATCTCGCCACCCGCCATGGACCGACGCCACTGGCGGTGGCGGCCGATGAACCCGATTACGGGCTATGGCTCGACTGGCTGCATCGCAGCGAGGCGACGCTGACCTTCCCGCAGACGATCGTGCTGCGTTACTCACGGTTCGAGCCGGAGGAGCGCCGGCTGGCGCAGGCGGCCAGCGATTACACGCAATGGTTCCTGTCGCGTCTGCGCCATCTCACCCGGGCGCTGGCCAACCGCGAATGGCTGTGCGCCGGGCGTTTCACCATGGCCGACCTGTGCGTCGGCTTCGCCCTGCTCTCTGCCTGCGACCTGAACCTGGAACACAAGTTCAGCCCGGAAATCGCCGCCTACTGGCACCGCCTGTCCACCCGCCCCAGCTTTCGCGCGGCCAAGGCGGCGCAGACCGGCATGTACTGAGCCGGCGACATTCCTAAGAGTCTGATTCAAAAATAATCTGAACTGTATCAATGCCTTGCGATCCGTCGCACGAAG
>NZ_JBLTXA010000087.1:0-1915 GCF_048066175.1 Niveispirillum fermenti
GTGTTGTTGGGTAGGGGAGCGTTCTGTAAGCCTGCGAAGGTGTACTGTGAGGTATGCTGGAGGTATCAGAAGTGCGAATGCTGACATAAGTAACGATAATGCGGGTGAAAAACCCGCACGCCGGAAGACCAAGGGTTCCTGTCCAACGTTAATCGGGGCAGGGTGAGTCGACCCCTAAGGCGAGGCTGAAAAGCGTAGTCGATGGGAAACGGGTTAATATTCCCGTACTGGTGGTAACTGCGATGGGGGAACGGAGAAGGCTAGGTTGTCCGGGCGACGGTCGTCCCGGTTCAAGCATGTAGGCAGAGTGATTAGGCAAATCCGGTCACTTAATGCTGAGGTGTGATGACGAGCCACTAAGGTGGTGAAGCAATTGATGCCCTGCTTCCAGGAAAAGCCTCTAAGCTTCAGGTTACCAACAATCGTACCCCAAACCGACACAGGTGGTCAGGTAGAGAATACTCAGGCGCTTGAGAGAACTCGGGTGAAGGAACTAGGCAAAATGGTGCCGTAACTTCGGGAGAAGGCACGCTGGCGGTAAGTGAAGTCCCTTGCGGACGGAGCCGAAGCCAGTCGAAGATACCAGCTGGCTGCAACTGTTTATTAAAAACACAGCACTGTGCAAACACGAAAGTGGACGTATACGGTGTGACGCCTGCCCGGTGCTGGAAGGTTAATTGATGGGGTTATCCTTAGGGAGAAGCTCTTGATCGAAGCCCCAGTAAACGGCGGCCGTAACTATAACGGTCCTAAGGTAGCGAAATTCCTTGTCGGGTAAGTTCCGACCTGCACGAATGGCGTAATGATGGCCAGGCTGTCTCCACCCGAGACTCAGTGAAATTGAACTCGCTGTGAAGATGCAGTGTACCCGCGGCAAGACGGAAAGACCCCGTGAACCTTTACTATAGCTTGACACTGAACATTGAGCCTTGATGTGTAGGATAGGTGGGAGACTAAGAAGTGTGGACGCCAGTCTGCATGGAGTCAACCTTGAAATACCACCCTTTAACGTTTGATGTTCTAACCTAGGCCCATAATCTGGGTCGGGGACCGTGTCTGGTGGGTAGTTTGACTGGGGCGGTCTCCTCCTAAAGAGTAACGGAGGAGCACGAAGGTTGGCTAAGCATGGTCGGACATCATGCGGTTAGTGCAAAGGCATAAGCCAGCTTGACTGTGAGAGTGACGGCTCGAGCAGGTACGAAAGTAGGTCTTAGTGATCCGGTGGTTCTGAATGGAAGGGCCATCGCTCAACGGATAAAAGGTACTCCGGGGATAACAGGCTGATACCGCCCAAGAGTTCATATCGACGGCGGTGTTTGGCACCTCGATGTCGGCTCATCACATCCTGGGGCTGAAGTAGGTCCCAAGGGTATGGCTGTTCGCCATTTAAAGTGGTACGCGAGCTGGGTTTAGAACGTCGTGAGACAGTTCGGTCCCTATCTGCCGTGGGCGTTGGAAGATTGAGAGGGGTTGCTCCTAGTACGAGAGGACCGGAGTGAACGCACCACTGGTGTTCGGGTTGTCATGCCAATGGCATTGCCCGGTAGCTAAGTGCGGAAGAGATAACCGCTGAAAGCATCTAAGCGGGAAACTTGCCTCAAGATGAGTCTTCCCTGTCACCTAGAGTGACCTAAAGGAACGTTTAAGACTAAGACGTTGATAGGCTGGGTGTGTAAGCGTAGCGATACGTTGAGCTAACCAGTACTAATGAACCGTGAGGCTTAACCTGACAACACCGAAGGTGTTTTGTCTGAGAGACAAAGAGAGATGAAGTAGGCTTGTTTAAGATTGAAAATTACTGGTTACGAACAGATAAAGAAGTGAGTAACGGGTAATAAACCGAATTTGCTTGGCGGCCATAGCGCAGCGGTCCCACCTGATCCCATGCCGAACTCAGAAGTGAAACGTTGTAGCG
>NZ_JBLTXA010000088.1:0-1536 GCF_048066175.1 Niveispirillum fermenti
AGTTAAACCCCATAAGCTCGAGAGAAATTTTCAAATGATTCAGTTAGATGATAAAAATCTGCATTAGGATCATTTTTGACTTCTTGGTATCTAGCTATTAGTTTCTCGATGAGCCTATCAGGTGTTGGATGTGATTTTGGATCATTTTTTGCACAATAGAAATAAAATAAAGCTTTTTCTAGGCAAGGGATACTTAATTGGCGAGCATTTTTATTTAAAAAATCAAATGCGTAATTCCATTCAAATTCGGATAATAATAATCTATTTAGACAGAGAGACTTCAAGAAATCATCGTTAATATTTTTATCAGTCAATATTTTTTTATAATAAAAAAATGCCTTTTTATTATCTAAAGAAGTCAACTCAGATAAATAGTCAAGTAGATCATTTGCTGGATCATCAAATGACCTTGGGTCTACATAACCATAGGTTATATAATTATTTATGCCTACTAATATTTGTTCAATGCTTTTATTTTTTTCACTCATAAGTTGTACTTATTATTTAAAAGCCCCAGCTTCGACCGTAGATAAACGTTTCGAGCCATCTGGCAGGATGGTCCATGTACCATAAACTCGAACATTTCCTTTTGAGCCATTAATAACAATAGATGTTCTTCTATTTGTAGCAGTTACATCATTAGCAGATTTTAGTAATTCATTGATAATCATTGAATTATTTAAAGGTGTGTCTGGTATACCTGCATTATTTAACACCTTATTCATATCTCTTGATTTTTCAACATTATGTATTTTACTTTCTAGTATTCGTAATTTATCAAAATTATTAGGATCTTTAGCAAACTGACTTTGATTTTTTACTTGCAGATCTTTAAGTGCATTATAATCTGCTTTTAATGTTGTTAAATCACCAGATGCTTTACCTCTTAAGTATAATTCAATCTTATCTACAGGTATTGCTGCGTCACCTTTTACTATTGTTGCGTGGGTTTTGCCATGAGCATCGGGTAACCATTTAATACCGCTTTCCATTTGAGCAACTTTTTGAATGGTTTTTGCTGCTGCGCCTGAGACAACAACACTGGTTCCTATATTGCCTAACATTTTTCCTTGCAAAGATCCAACCATCTGTCCTGCAAGCTCTGGATCGTTAACTAGCGCATATTCATATAATTGATTCCATTCAGTAACGGATATTTTAATTGCATCATAAGTCTTATCATAGTTCCAGACTGCTGTTGTTAAGTCAGTAACAGCATCTATTGGGTTTAGAATAGTATTGATTGTACCCTCTATACTTTCTGATATCCCATCTTTCAAGCCATCTTTAGCTCCTTGTTCCCTACCTTTTCTATAGGCATCTTTTTTATTCTGGTCATCGCCATAGACTGCATCTAAATCAATACCATCTACCTGTTTTTGTATACTGGATTCAATGTCTTTCTGTTTTCGACCAGCCAAGTTAAAGGCATTATTCTCAACCGCATTCTTCGCTGCTTGTGAACCAGTAATTGCTCCAGCCATATCACCGGTAGTCAGTCCTCCTGCAAGACCAGAGGCCAACTGACTCAATGCA
>NZ_JBLTXA010000089.1:0-1528 GCF_048066175.1 Niveispirillum fermenti
GCGTCGCAGGAGACGATCCGGACGGCGCTTGCGATGGGTGGGGACCGTGGTGTGCTGGTGCAGGCCGACGGGGAGGTCCAGCCTCTTGCGGTTGCCAAGCTTCTGAAGGCGGTCGTTGAGAAGGAGAGCCCGGATCTGGTGATCCTGGGCAAGCAGGCGATCGACGATGACAGCAACCAGACGGGCCAGGCTCTGGCGGCCCTTCTGGGGTGGAGCCAGGGTACGTTCGCGTCGAAGGTTGAGCCGGGCGATGGCAGGATCGGCGTGACGCGGGAGATCGACGGCGGTCTTGAGACGGTCGATCTGACGCTGCCGGCGGTTGTGACGACGGACCTTCGCCTGAACGAGCCGCGCTATGCCTCGCTGCCGAACATCATGAAGGCGAAGAAGAAGCCGATCGAGACGCTGGCGCCGGATGCGCTGGGCGTTGACATTGCGCCGCGCCTGACGGTGCTGAAGGTGACGGAGCCGCCCAAGCGCAAGGGCGGGGTGAAGGTCGCCAGCGTCGACGAGCTTGTGGCCAGGCTGCGCGACGAAGCCCGGGTCATCTGATCCGCGATACCGTCTTCAAAGGATAAGCGACATGAGCATTCTGGTTGTTGCGGAGCCGTCGGACGGTTCCGTGAAGAAGCCGACCCTGACGGTTCTGGGTGCGGCGGCGAAGATCGGCGGTCAGACGGATGTGCTGGTGGCCGGATCGGGCGTGGGCGCGGCGGGCGCGGCGGCGGCTTCTGCTGCCGGCGTGACGAAGGCGCTGGTGGCGGATGCGGCGGAATATGCCCATCCGCTGGCGGAGAATTATGCGCCGCTGGTGGTGGCGGCGGTGAAGGCGGGCGGGTACGGCCATGTGCTGTTCCCGGCCACGACCTTTGGCAAGAACCTGGCGCCGCGTGTGGCGGCCTTGCTGGACGTGCAGCAGATCAGCGAGATCAGCGCCGTGGTGGATGGCGACACGTTCGAGCGGCCGATCTATGCCGGCAACGCGATCGCGACGGTGAAATCGTCGGACGCGATCAAGGTGGTGACGGTGCGCGGCACGGCGTTCGAGGCGGTGGCGGAGACGGGCGGTTCGGGCCATGTGGAGGCCCTGGCTGCCACGGGCGATGCCGGGCTGTCGCGCTTCGTGTCGGCGGAGCTGACCAAGTCTGAACGGCCGGAACTGACCAGCGCGCGGGTCATCGTATCGGGCGGGCGCGGCATGCAGTCGGGCGACAATTTCCCGCTGCTGGACGCGCTGGCCGACAAGCTGGGCGCCGCCGTCGGCGCCTCCCGCGCGGCGGTGGATGCCGGCTTCGTGCCCAACGATTATCAGGTCGGCCAGACCGGCAAAATCGTCGCACCGGAACTCTACATCGCCGTCGGCATCTCCGGCGCCATCCAGCACCTGGCCGGCATGAAGGACAGCAAGGTCATCGTCGCCATCAACAAGGACGAAGAGGCTCCCATGTTCCAGGTCGCCGACTATGGAATCGTCGGCGACCTCTTCAAGATCGTACCCGAACTCACCGAGAAAATCGCAGGCTGAGGG
>NZ_JBLTXA010000090.1:0-1526 GCF_048066175.1 Niveispirillum fermenti
CTTATATGAGGAGAATCAACGGAAATGTTCGTCAGCTTTTCATGTCATGCTCCTGTGGCATAATCTGGTATCCACGGCGTGAGCCTGCTTCCATGACGCGGCCCGGAGACCGGGCCTGATCCAACTTATATACGGTCAGCCGACCAGGGCGACTGCACCAACCTCCCGCATGCGGCGGGCAAGGCTCAATTGGGCGAGACCATTCTCAAACCGCGGCTGTTTGACAGCCATGCCGATCTTCGGTTCGCCCGTCCGGGCTCCAGAGGGAGGTGCCTCCCCGGAGAAATTCATGAGCGTTTGGAACGTCAACCTGTCTTCAGCATGGCACCTTCAATGACGACGCCCGCACGGGTATATTTCCAAAGTGCGACGAACAGCTTCCGGGCAACAGCGACGATCATCGTCTTCTTGAGCCGTCCCCCATTCCTGGCCACCTGATCCTTAAACCAGAGCGTCAGTGCGGAATCCGGCTGATGGCGGAGCCACAGCCAGGCGATCTGGATCAACGTTGTGCGCAGGCGTGGATTACCTGACTTTGAAACTCCCTGCTCGTGATCCACCTGGCCGCTCTGCCATGGTGTCGGCGCGAGACCTGCGTAGGCGGCGACCTGCCTGCGGTTGTCGAAATGCCGGCAAAGCCCTTCGCCCCACAATACGGCTGCGGCATCCGCACCAATTCCTTTCAGGCCCAGCAAGAGAGCGGCGCCGGGAAATGCGCGCGCCTCTGCCGTGAGCATCTCGGTGCGAGCCTGTTCGATCGCCTTGATCTGTGCAAGCACCAGTTCAAGGCGATCGAGTTCCCGCGAAATCTGTGCCTTCAGGTGGGGTGGCAATGGGCGACCATCTCCCGTATGGAGTTCCTCAAGCCGCTCCCGGCGATCGCGGCGCACCGGTTCGTAAGCTCCAGCGCCATGGCTGTAGAGCAACCCCTTGATCCGATTGACGTGTCCTACCCGTTCATTGACCAGCACCTTGCGTTCCCGTGCGATCCGCCGCCGGTCTTCCTCTTCCGGCGTTGGCGGCCTGACCATTGCACAAACGCGCGGTTCGCCCCGCTTGTAGGCCAGCAACGTCCTGACCAGCGCCTCGCCGTCGATCCTGTCGGTCTTTGCCCGGCGACGGCGGCGAGAGATCGCTACCGACGCCGGGTCGACAACGTGACTTTCGATCCCTTGCTGACATAAAGCCCGGTGAACCCAGAAGCCATCCAGCCCTGCTTCCTGGATCACGACGATCGGAAAGGTTTGCCCGGTACGGGCCTGCGCCTTTCGCCGTAGCTCCCCGAACCGCAAAAGCAGGTCGCTGATATCGCCTGCCTTAACCAAGTGCTTCGACATCTTCTCGCCACCACCCGGCGTCAGCGATGTGACCAGCCACTTCGACTGGCTCAGTTCAAGCGAAACGAAGATCGCGCCGAGATCGACACGAATGGTGGACGGAGTGGATGCGTTGGACATGATGGCCTCCAGGTTCAGTGCTGGACCAGAACTCTGACGCGGTTCCGGCTGCTCTTCACCTCATAGGAT
>NZ_JBLTXA010000091.1:0-1512 GCF_048066175.1 Niveispirillum fermenti
CATGCACATAGCGCCGCAGCAGGTTCCCCGACCCGTCATATTCGGCGATGATGTCGGGGCCGTCATAGAGAAAGCGGGCCGTGGCCGACTTGCTGACCTGATAAAGCCGGCCCGCCGGGTCGTAGGCCAGCGTGGCGCCATTGCCGCTGGTCAGCCGGTTCTCCGGATCATAGCCGAAACTGACCGAACCGTCGCCGGTCAGCGACTGCCCGCCGCCATAGCTCAGGGGCGCGGTGCTGTTGCCGCCCGTCTGGTGGCTGGTGACCGACGTCACCCGGTTCAGCCCGTCGATCGCATAGGAACGGTCCACCTTCGACGGGATCGGCCGCGTATAGCTCTCGTTGCTGCTGTCGCGGCCCGTGATCTGGCCGGCGCGGTTGTAGCTGAACCCGACATGCTGGTCCTGGCCCGTGCCCGCCGGGTTCAGGGTCAGGCTGGATAGACGGCTGAGCGCGTCATAGCCGTAGCCCGTCGTCACACCGTTGCCGAAGGCCGCGCCCGTCCGACGGCCAAGACTGTCGTAGCTGAAGCCGACCAGCACCCCGGCGCCTGAGGTCGCCCCGTTCTCCCGCACCGCCTTCAGGTTGCCGGCGGTGTCGTAATCGTAATTGACATGGAACCCGCCCGGCCACGTCACCTTGATCCGCCGGCCGGCCACGTCATAGTCGGATGCCACCTGGCCCAGCGGGCCGGTCTCCGTCTTGCGGCGGCCCAGCGCATCATAGGTATAGGTGATCGTCTGGCTGCCGTTCGACAGGGTCAGCACGCGGCCCAGATTGTCATAGGTGTAGCTGATGGTCTCGCCACCGGAAGCGGGCAGGGTGGATTTCTGGGCCAGGCGCCCCAGCGCGTCATAGGCCAGCGTCGCATTCACACCGTTGCGCATACGCATGCCGGTCACGCGCGAGGCGGCGTCATAGGTGAAGCTCTCGTAGTCACCGCTGTTCACCTGCCCGATACTGGACGGGTGCGGATAGGTGATCTTGGTGACGCGGCCGAACCCGTCATATTCATACTGGGTCGTGCGGCCGCCGGCATCCTTCAGCTTGTCCACCGCGCCCGTCGCCAGATAAACGGCTTCCTGCGTCGTGACCTGGGTGCCCCGCAGGCCGCTGGTACCCAGCGCATCCGTCACCTTCGTCACCTGGTCGGCGGCGTTGTAGGTGTTCTGGGAAATCCGGTCATAAGAACCGTCGCCGCCCACCGCTGTCAGCGTGCAGGCACTACCCGGCAAGCTGAGATAGGCTGCCTGGTTCAGGCGCACTGCGGCGCAATCGGGCCGACTGGCACTGTCATAGCTGTACTGGCTCAATGCCTGGATGGCGCCACCGCCGGTCATCGCATCCCATACTTTGCGGCCCATGCCGTCATAGCCACTGGATGCCTGCTGCACCATGCTGAACCCGGGCCAGTCAGCGTCGGATTGGCTGTTGACGGTGCCCAACTCCTTAGAGGTGACCTGACCATCGACATTATAGCTCAAACGCATAGCCTGTGGCTTGAGAGTGCCTC
>NZ_JBLTXA010000093.1:0-1440 GCF_048066175.1 Niveispirillum fermenti
GTAACTGCTCACGGGGCTGGCGAAATGAGTTGCGCGCGCTCGTTGGATATGAGTCAACGTTCGGATGGAAGAGCGGTCGCGCTACCGTCTGAGTGAAGCCGAGAAGGACGCCCTGCTTTTGGAGCAGGCGGCGTTGATCGAGCGCTTGGCCGCGCGGATCAAGGAACTGGAGGCGCTGGTCGGCAAGCCGCGCAAGAATTCGTTGAATTCCCACACTCCGCCGTCGCAGGACGGTCCCGGCCGCCCCGGCCGCCCCGGCCGCCCCGGCCGCCCCGGCCGCCCCGGCCGCCCCGGCCGCCCCGGCTCGAAGGCGGTGGCCAAGCGCCGGCACAAGCCGCGCCTGTCCCGTTCTGGCGTATCGCGCCCGCTGGCCGAGGAGCCGGACAAGACGGAACGGTGCCTGGCCGCGATCTGCCCCCATTGCGGGATGGCGGCCTCAGGGCTGCCCCAGCGCTGCCGACACCGCTACGACCACATCGACCTTCCCGTCATCCGCCCGGTGGTGACGCGGGTGGAACTGTTCGGTGGGCGCTGCGGCGACTGCGGGCGGCGCTACCGGGCCGAAGCTCCGGCCATGATGCCGCCGGGCACGCCGTTCGGGCCGGGGATCCGCTCGCTGCTCGCCTACCTTCACCACAGCCATCACGTCGGCTTCGAGCGTCTGTCGCGGATGCTGAAGGAACTGTTCGGGCTGACCATCTCCGAAGGCGCCATCGCCAACAGCTTCCGGCGGATGGGGGCAACGTTCGACACGGCTCGCGCGGCGATCAAGGCCAGGCTGCTGACGGCGCCGGTCATCGCGTCCGATGAAACCACCACGCGGGTGAACGGCGTCACCCAGTGGCAATGGGTCTTCCATTCCGACAAGGCGGTGCTGCACGACATTGTCCCCAGCCGGGCCCGGAGCGTGGCAGCCCAGCTTCTCGGCGATCATCGGCCCGAGGTCTGGGTGTCGGATCGCTATGCCGGGCAGCAGGAACTCGCCCGCGCCCACCAGGTCTGCCTCGCCCATGTCCTGCGCGATGTCCAGTACGCCATCGACTGCGGCGACACCGTCACCGCCCCCAAAATCCGTGACCATCTGCGCTGGGCCATCCGCATCGGCAAGCGACGCCCCACCTTGAAGGATAGCACGCTCAAAGCCTACGCCGCCAGGGCCGACCGCGGCCTCGATGCCCTGCTCGGCGTTCCCGCCGCCCATCCCGCCGGCCGCGACCTGCAACGCCAGATCAAAGCGTGGCGCGGCAAGTTCTTTGTCTTCCTCGACGACCGCCGCGTCCCCCCAACCAACAACGGCAGCGAACGGGAAATCCGACCTTCCGTCATCTTCCGCAAGGTCACCAACGGCTTCCGATCAACCTGGGGGCCCGGCATTCATGCCGGTTACCGATCCGTCACCGGAACCGCTCGCTTGCATGGCCAGTCCCCCTGGAACGCCAT
>NZ_JBLTXA010000094.1:0-1416 GCF_048066175.1 Niveispirillum fermenti
CGTATCGCAAGGCATTGATGCAATTCAGATTAATTTCGAATCAGACTCTAATATATCTCTTTGATATATAGATTTGAGGCCAGAATACAGTAGAATACGGCTTTGCATTCTCAAAGAATACAAAAATACCTTTAACAAACAATCACTTACCAGCCTCGGTAGCTGCATCAGGTGTGATAGAAAACCCCTCCCAGTGCAAATCGATCTCCTGGTTTCAATAGCCTCCCATCGACCTTCCCCGACCTCTCCGCTTGCTGGAAGGTGGCGGGGTCTGGGGCAGCCGGCGCCTCAGAGAAAGTTCGGGGCCGCACTGGGTGTCGCCGGTGGTTCACCGTCGCCGTTCCCTGTCATCCGAACAGCCGATGCGGGTGCAGAGCCATCAGGGCTGTGGTGCCGGTTGCCTGCACTAGACGCTTCCCGCCAGTCCGGTCTGAACCGCGCCGGGATTGTCGGCGGCTCCAACTCTTGAGTAGGATGGAGCATGATGAGCAAGACAACGAACAAGTTTTCAGCTGAGGTCCGCGATCGGGCTGTTCGGCTGGTGGTGGATCACGAGCAGGATCATCCGTCGCGATGGGCAGCGGTGTCGTCCGTGGCGTCCAAGATCGGCTGTTCGGCGCATACGCTGAATGAGTGGGTCAAGAAAGCCGAGGTGGAAAGCGGCAGCCGTGCCGGTGTTCCGCTGGATGTGCTGGAGAAACTGAAGGCGCAAGAACGGGAGATCCGGGAGTTGCGCCAGGCGAATGAAATCCTGCGCAAGGCCTCGGCTTATTTCGCGATGGCGGAGCTCGACCGCCGACCGAAATGATGTTGGGCTTCGTTGAAGCCCACCGCCGGGAATACGGGATCGAGCCAATCTGCAGAGTATTGCCGATTGCCCCCTCCACCGTCCGACGGCACACGGCACGTGCGAGTGATCCGGCCAAACTACCGCCGCGGGCGCAACGCGATGCGGGCCTGATGACCGATATCCGGCGGGTGTTCGATGAGAATTTCCAGGTCTATGGGGTGCGCAAGGTGTGGCGGCAGTTGCAGCGGGAGGGCGTGCAGGTGGCACGCTGCACGGTGGCACGGCTGATGCGGGAGATGGGCCTGCGCGGCACCATCCGTGGAAAGCCGGTGAAGACTACCATTGCTGACAAGGCTTTACCCTGTCCGTTGGATCGGGTGAACCGGCAATTCCGGGCCGACCGGCCCGATCAGTTGTGGCTTTCCGATTTCACCTATGTGTCCACCTGGAGCGGCTTTGTCTATGTGGCTTTCATCATCGACGCCTTTGCACGGCGGATCGTCGGCTGGCGGGTGTCCCGCACGGCCGACGCCGGCTTTGTCCTGGATGCCCTGGAGCAGGCCCTGCATCAACGCCGGCCAGCGGGGAAGTCCGGATTGGTTCACCATTCGGACAGGGGCAGCCAA
>NZ_JBLTXA010000095.1:0-1407 GCF_048066175.1 Niveispirillum fermenti
GGTGATTTTGCGTTTCCGCGATGAGTTCGTCCAGTGCTTCGGCGGGAGTTTTCCAGGCGAGGGTTTTACGCGGCCGGCCGTTCAGTGCTGCGGCAACGGCATCAAGTTCCTCGGGCGGGTGCAAGCCGAGGTCCGTGCCCTTGGGGAAATACTGTCGCAACAGCCCGTTGGTGTTCTCGTTGGTCCCACGTTGCCAAGGGCTGTGAGGATCGCAGAAATAGACAGGCAGATCGGCAAGAACCTTCAGTTCCGCGTGCCGTGCCATTTCAGCCCCCTGATCCCAGGATAGAGATCGCCGGAGGTGCTGAGGAAGTTGGACAATGGTCCGCGCGATGGCGTCGCGCACGGCTTCGGCGCCATGACCGGCAAGGGCGGGGCCGTTCTTCGGCCGTGCCCCTTCGCCATGGCCCGGCATCGCTGGCAGATGCAACAGCATCGTGAAACGTGTCGTTCTTTCGACCAGGGTGCCAATGGCAGAACTGTTCAGCCCGATGATCAGATCACCCTCCCAATGTCCAGGAACGGCGCGGTCATCGGCTTCGGCTGGGCGTTCGCTGATCATGATTTCAGGCGTGATGAAGGATTTTCCCCGGCGGCCGGTCCTGGCCTGGGGCACGCGTAGCGCCCGGCCGGTGCGCAGGCATGCTGTCAATTCCCGACGCAAGGCACCGCGCCCCTGGATGTAGAGGGCCTGATAAATGGCTTCGTGGCTGATCCGCATGGTCTTGTCCTCGGGGAAGTCGAGCAACAGCCTTCGCGAAATCTGTTCCGGGCTCCAGGCCGTTGCCCACCGCCGTGATTGCCTGCGCCCATGGCGTCGCCCCTTCCAGGGCGCCTGCGGCCCGGCGACCTTGCCTCCATCTGATCGCTGGACCAGGCCGGCAAGGTGTTCTTGCACATAGTGTCGCAACCGCTCGTTCGAGGCCAGCTTCGCGATCTTGGGCCGGCGCGCTGCTCGTTCTGCATGCCATTGGGCTGTGGTTGCCCGATACTCAAACCCGCCCGAACGCGTCGCCGCATTGCGACGGACCTCGCGGGATATCGTCGAGGGGGATCGTTTCAGATGCCGTGCAATCGCTCGCAAGGCACATCCCCGCGCCAGCATCAGCGCGATCTCCTCCCGCTCTGACAAGGATAGATAGCGTCCGACCGGACATGGGGCCGTCGGGGAAAGATGTGTAGGGGGCATGCCGCCAGCCTCGCGAAACCATCTGGAGCCGACAGGCGCTGATACCCCAACCTCAATGGCGGCGTCTTCACTGGAACGGCCCAGGGCAATCAAACCCCAGAAGCGCCGGCGATCTTCACGGCGGGCAATACCAGGGCGTCCAGGTGAAAACACAGGCGCGCGTCCAGATCTGGCTGATCGACGCTTCCGTTTGGCCATCGCAACCTCCTCTCAAAGGG
>NZ_JBLTXA010000096.1:0-1318 GCF_048066175.1 Niveispirillum fermenti
AGAGGTGGCCCCATGAAATCGGACAGGGTGATAAGCTAATCCCGTCTGCTGGAAGGACGAGGATTGATGGGCAAGGTGACGCGGAAGCGGTATTCGGGGGAATTCAAGGCGAAGGTCGCGCTTGAGGCGATCAAGGGTGAACAGACCCTGGCGGAACTGGCGGCGAAGTACGCGATCCACCACACGATGATCGCGCAATGGAAGCGCCAGGCGATCGAGGGGATGGCAGCGACGTTTTCCGGCAAAGCCGTGGAGCCGGACGCTGCGGTCAGCGGCGCGGATGTCGAGAAGCTGCACGCCAAGATCGGTCAGTTGGTGGTGGAACGGGATTTTTTGCGGGACGCCTCTGTTCGCTTGGGCTTGATCAGAGGCGCCAAATGATTGAACGGGACCGCGCGGGCCTGTCGATTGTCCGGCAATGCGCCTTGCTGTCGCTGAACCGGTCCGGGGTTTACCATCGGCCGGCGCCGGAGAGCCCGCTGAACCTGTCGCTGATGCGCCTGATCGACGAGCAGTTCCTGGAAACGCCCTATTACGGGGCCCGGCAGATGGCCCGGCATCTGCGGCGCCTGGGCCATGAGGTCGGCCGCAAGCGGATCGGCCGGCTGATGGGCAGGATGGGCTTGGCGCCGATCTATCAGAAGCCCAGGACCAGCGTGCCGCATCCGCAGCACCCCACATATCCCTATCTGCTGAAGGGGCTGGTGATCGACCGGCCCAATCAGGTCTGGTGCTCGGACATCACCTACATCCCGATGCGCAAGGGCTTTCTCTATCTGACGGCGATCATGGATTGGGCGACGCGCAAGATCCTGGCCTGGCGGCTGTCAAACACCCTGGATGCCGATTTCTGCATCCAGGCACTGGAGGAGGCCCTGGCCCGCCATGGCACCCCGGAAATCTTCAACACCGATCAGGGCAGCCAATATACCAGCCCGCGTTTCACCAGCTTGCTGAAGGACCGGAACATCAAGATCAGCATGGATGGAAGGGGCCGGTGGATGGACAATGTCTTTATCGAGCGCCTATGGCGGTCGATGAAATACGAATGCGTCTATCTGCATGCCTTCGAGACCGGATCTGAACTGCGGGCCGGGCTGACGACATGGATTGGACATTACAATGCCCGGCGCCCGCATTCGGCGCTAGCGGGACGGACACCGGACGAGGCATATCATCAAACCGGACCGACGATCCTGCCGGGGTTAACCCCGGCAGGATCGTCAACAGGCCCATACGACAAAGTGGCGGCGTAACGACAACCGGGATTAGCTTATTCCTGCCGCCAAGCTGTCCGATCAGACGGGGCCACCTCTCT
>NZ_JBLTXA010000097.1:0-1303 GCF_048066175.1 Niveispirillum fermenti
CGTATCGCAAGGCATTGATGCAATTCAGATTAATTTCGAATCAGACTCTCAGGCATAAGCACATGCTCAGGGATATCCCCAAGCCTCCCAGGCTAGGCCTGACTGTCCGGTCCAAACGGGGGCCAGTTCACACCGTTCCGTTTCTGAAAGCGGAAGCGCTTCAATCTAAGGCCGACATCGCGGCCATAACGTATATTGCGCGCCCATAATTCGATACTTATAATCAGCCCATCCTGCAAACTTAAGGGTATCCAAATGCGATTCAAAGCCGCAGCAGTCGTCGTTCTAATGTATTTGGTCGGCCCCTCGTATGTGAGCGCCCAATCATTTTCAGAGTATTTTGATGCCAAGCTGAATAAGACAAAGGCCTTGCTGGAAAGCGACCCCGTCGAAGCCATGAGGGTGTTTTACGACACTCAACATCGAATGATTGAAATTTATAAGGAATTGATAAAAACAGGTGAACAGTATGCCTCCAAAGCGAGGAGACCTGATCCAGATGCTGCCAAAAAACATTGTGACCTAGCAAAAGAATATGACCAGCTAGCCACCGCTGTTGATGAACATATTAGAACAAAATCATTTCTCGGAACAAAATTGAGTCCCGAGGCCGTTAATCGCCTTACCTCATATAGAGAGGAGATGTATTATAATATGAGAAGTGCGGATAGAGATTGCCGGAAATAGCTAAATAAACGCACCATGAAATTCATGAGGTGCTGATAGCGTGACTTGGCGGAAGATGCGAGCGGACGGTCCTCTCAGCCTAATCCCCACAAGCAAGGTTCTTACGCGCTCCTCTCCAAGGATGGCGCCGCTCGGCTCCCGGCCAAGGAACCTGGGCAGGGTGACTGGGGTAAAGCCAAGGATGCGGCCGGAGAGTAGCCCACAATGCCGGCATCCGGGTCATACCAAGAGCCTTGGGTCCTGACTCTCCTGAACCGCGCCGGGTTTGCCGGAGGCTTGGATTCAATAGTTACGCGGCCATGGCTTTGGTTTCCAGCGCGGCGTAGAAGTTGGCCTCGGCTTCGGCGGGCGGAATGTTCCCGATTGACTCGAGCAGGCGTCGGTTGTTGAACCAGTCGACCCATTCCAGGGTGGCATATTCCACGGCCTCGACGCTGCGCCAGGGGCCGCGACGGTGGATAACCTCCGCCTTGAACAGCCCGTTGATCGTCTCGGCCAGGGCATTGTCGTAACTGTCTCCGACACTGCCGACCGAGGGTTCGATGCCGGCTTCCGCCAGCCGCTCTGTGTAGCGAATGGACAGATATTGGGCGGTCTCAACCGGTCGTCGCAACAG
>NZ_JBLTXA010000098.1:0-1198 GCF_048066175.1 Niveispirillum fermenti
TGTTGATTTCCACGCGGGATTGACCCGGGATGGCGGCTTATTTCCATTGAGAATTGACCCATGTGACCGTTCCCCCTTCGCGATGAGCGACGGGGGGCACTGGAGTGATCGACATGGGACTTTTGAATGTCATCCGCCGTTTGGCCTTGCGTGAGAAGGTTGCAATCCGGGAGATTGCGCGTCGGACCGGCCTGTCGCGGAATACCATCAAGAAGTATTTGAACGCGGGGACGATCGAGCCGAAGTTCTCGACACCAGAACGTCCCAGCAAGCTGGACCCGTTCGCCGACAAGTTGGCAGGCTGGCTCAAGGCCGAGGCCTCCAAATCGCGCAAGCAGCGCCGAACCTTGAAACATATGCACGCCGATCTGATCGCGCTGGGGTTCACCGGTTCTTATAACCGTGTTGCGGCCTTTGCCCGTGAATGGCGCGCAGCGCGGCAACGCGAGCAACAGACAACAGGACGCGGCGTTTTCGTTCCGCTGAGTTTTCGCCCCGGCGAGGCCTTCCAGTTCGACTGGAGCGAGGATTACGCCGTGCTGGGCGGTCATCGTACCAAATTGCAGGTGGCGCATATCAAACTGGCGTACAGCCGGGCATTTTTGGTCCGCGCATATCTGCTGCAAACCCATGAAATGCTGTTCGACGCCCATTGGCACGGCTTCCGCGTCTTCGGCGGCGTGCCGGGGCGCGGCATCTACGACAATATGCGCACGGCGGTTGACCGCGTCGGGCGTGGCAAGGAGCGCCAGGTCAATTTGCGATTTCTGGCCATGGCCAACCACTATGTCTTCGAGCCGTCGTTCTGTAACCCGGCGTCTGGCTGGGAGAAAGGGCAGGTCGAGAAAAATGTGCAGGACGCACGGCCACGGCTATGGCAGCCGATGCCGGATTTCCCCAACCTTGCCGTGCTGAACGCTTGGCTGGAACAACGCTGTCTGGCCCTGTGGCGGGAGATTCCGCATGGCCATCTCGCCGGTACCCTTGCCGATATCTGGGCAGAGGAACGGTCCGCGCTGATGCCCGTGCCGCTCCCGTTTGACGGGTTCATTGAGCAGAGCAAGCGGGTCTCACCAACCTGCCTGATCAGCTTCGAGCGCAACCGCTACAGCGTGCCGGCCTCGTTCGCGAACCGGCCCGTCAGCCTGCGGGTCTATCCGGATCGGCTCGTTGTCGCGGCCGAGGGAAAGATCCTGTG
>NZ_JBLTXA010000099.1:0-1182 GCF_048066175.1 Niveispirillum fermenti
ATACCAGCGGCTTGAAAATCTGACTCTCCTGGTTGGAAGTAGGATTCCGGTTTTGTTGAGTTTGTGATTCCCTGTGCGTGCGAAGGTATGGGAGGGGATGATGGCAGCGCCGGTGAAGGTTACGTGGCCTGGGCTTGGCCCTGAAGACCTGCGGGTTCGGGCGCGTCGAGAGGGCGATCCTTCGGTTGTGAGGCGTCTTTTGGCTATCGCGCTGGTTCTGGAAGGGTCCAGCCGGGAGGCAGCGGCGTCTGCTGGCGGCATGGACCGTCAGACGCTCAGGGACTGGGTTCACCGGTACAACGAGCGGGGGCCTGTGGGGCTGTCGGACGGCAAACATACGGGTCGGCGGGCCTTGCTGACGCCCGAGCAGCGGACCCAGGTGGCGGCTTGGGTGAAGGCAGGGCCTGACCTGGCTGTGGACGGTGTGGTCCGATGGCGGCGGGCGGACCTGGCGGCCAAGGTGAGCACCGAGTTCGGGGTGACATTGGCGGAGCGTACCGTTGGAGAATTGCTGCGACGCCTGGGCTTCCGGCGCCTGTCCGCCCGGCCACAGCACCCGCGCCAGGATGCGGAAGCCCTTGAAGCGCATAAAAAAACTTCGCCGACCTGATCCGCGCTGCCATCCCCGACCATGCCCGCAGCAAGCCGATAGAGGTCTGGTGGCAAGACGAGGCCCGCGTTGGCCAGCAGGGTACCCTGACCCGGGTTTGGGCCGCCAAGGGCTCGCGGCCCCGCCGACCGAAGGACCTGCGCTACGAGTGGGCCTATCTGTTCGGGGCCGTCTGCCCGGCCCGCGATATCGGCGCGGCGCTGATCCTTCCCACAGTAAACGCCAAGATGATGAGCCTGCATCTGGCCGAGATCAGCAAAATGGTACGCCCAGATCATCATGCTGTCGTCGTCCTGGACGGTGCTGGATGGCACCAGCAAGGCGGGACCCTCATCGTCCCTGATAACATCTCGCTCCTGACCTTGCCGCCATACTGTCCAGAGCTGAACCCCGTGGAAAATATTTGGCAATATCTCCGTCAGAGCTTCCTATCCAACACAGTCTACCAGTCATATCAGGACATTCTCGACGCTTGCTGCAACGCCTGGAACAGCCTCAGCGATGAAAAAGGCCGCATAAAGTCAATCGCCCAAAGACAATGGGCATCGGTCATTAATTAATGCCGCTGGTAT
>NZ_JBLTXA010000100.1:0-1153 GCF_048066175.1 Niveispirillum fermenti
TCAGCTTGTCCACCGCGCCCGTCGCCAGATAAACGGCCTCAGCCAGCTTTTCTTATTATTTTCTTTGCCATAATTTCCATCCAAAATAGCCCACCATTATAAATAGAAATATAATAGTAATTATCACCCATATTGATATATACAGACCCGTTGTAAATTGGTTTGAAACAGCAATAATAAACAGAATAAAAAACACCAAACAGAGAATAATACCACATATAAACCATAATAATTTTGTTGAGATCTTAGAATTATTAGGTTTCATTTTATAGAACTGCCGGGCATAATCAAATTTTATACAAAAATCATTAATTATTGCAGATTGAGCGAGAGTCTTAATGTTCACTGCCTCTAAAGATACTTCAATATTATTTGTTTTTTCTATAAGATTGTCGCATTCAATAATTAGATTTATAATATCATCGTGAAATAACACCACAGGATCTATATCCATCCAAGCAAGCCTAGAGAAAACCGGAAATTCAGGGATAAGAAATTCTCCATCTGGAGAAATTCCACAACAATCTGCACCAAAATTTGAAGTCCATTCTTCGAACCGACCAGGAGACAAACCAAGTTCGTTATAGAATTTTCCTATACTTGAAATATAAGTGGTTAAATTTCTAAAATCTTCATTCAATTCACCTTTAGGGGAGACTGGAATTGCCATTGCATCTGCGTGTATTTCTTTATTATTCATCGTTCTCATCCCATTATTTTGGATACGACGTTATTACGGTTCGGCAGTCACTTTTTAACACGAGGTGATTGGTATACGCAGGCGCCCCGGATCCATCAGTTCCATAAGCCGCCCTGATACCAATGTAGCCCAGAAAAGCTAGCGGATGAGGAGCATCGAACACATGAAGGTTACGTACTGGGTCATAAGTTTGCGCCCCAAATAGGTACGTGTAATAGTTGTTATTTAGAACTCCTCTCCATCCGGAGTTCTGAAAATATTGGGAAACCCCAATCATTCCAGACAAATGCCTTTCTATAATATGATCCTGAACGCTTTGAGAGCCTCTTTTATAAAGCATTTTACTATAGTCCAAAGCTCTGGCATTGCCATCTGTTTGTTCGCACATTCCATATTGTTGAGCTACCTGAGTGATTTGAGAAGCATTAGAAACATCATCAGGGATGCTGACCT
>NZ_JBLTXA010000101.1:0-1134 GCF_048066175.1 Niveispirillum fermenti
CCTACAGCTTTTGGACCTCTATGATGGGAAGGACTTCGACTTCATAAATGAACTTGTTCGAGAAGAGACCGGTGAGGATATGATCTCCGTCGGCCCCGACCTGCTCGCGATGGGGCTGCTCTCAGATTGGAGGCCGCGAGAAAGGCGCATCCGACGCTCTGCCTTGGGTGATCTGATCTCCCGTATGATGCAACGAGATCATAATCCTCCGATCAACCGGATATGAAACGCTGAGATAGGCTCATGGAACACCCATCCCGCCAACGTCCCCGTGCCCTTTCAGGACACGCGGCGTCGTTCCAACGAGACAGAGAGCCTGGGCTGCCTCATCCACGTCAACCGGTCTGCCGGCCGCACCAACGTACTCGACTTCCTGCGCCTCCAGGGCAAACGGATGCACGTCATCGCCTGGAACATTCTGGCAGGAGCGAGGCGACTTGGATCAGTAAGTACGTGGAGATTGACCGGCGTCGACGGAAAATTTTTGGGCTCCAGCACCATCAGAGGTGCAACAGCTGTATCTAGTTAGCTTGCAACACCATATAACAGTGCCACAGCACTCGCATCAAAGCAAAACAAGCTATCTGCTTGAATTTTTTACCTTATCAAGGGCCTGCATTTACGCAACACTAAGCGAAATCGCCTTAATTGGAAATACCCGGAGCGGTTTTGGCTGTGTAAGGGACGTAAACGACGTTGCGATTCTGGCACATCCAGGCACGTCGTGAACATTGATATCCGTAGTGTCCACGATGGTTGGCATGCGCGACCGAGGTCCGGCGCGCGGCGCCTACGCGACGCAAGCGCGCCGGGACCGGTCGTCGCCGCACAACGTTTCGATCTGACCAGGACCCAGCCGCAGGCTGGGCTTGTAGGCTCTGGAGTAAACCGCAACACGGTTCAAATCTCTGACGGTGCGCTTGCTTCCTGCGATGGGCTTGGCATCAGCTTGAAGAACTGCTCGCATTTTTCGAGAACGGCCTCGATCGACGACGTTCGGAAGACTTCGGCGCGCCGTCGCGGTCCTGGATGTCGGCAGTGTGGATGAGGGCATGGACGAGATTGCCTTGGGTGTCGGTGAGGTTATGGCGCTTGCGTCCTCTGATCTTCTTCCCGGCGTCATATCCCCTCGGA
>NZ_JBLTXA010000102.1:0-1112 GCF_048066175.1 Niveispirillum fermenti
GCTTCTTCCATCTCACGCATTCTCACGTTATAGATTGATTGCTCTGGCATCTGCACACGAACGGAAATAAAGCGACCATCAGGAATATCAATTGGGTCACCGTCTTTGTAACCGTCAATATCATTACGGGCGAATTTAGGTGCGTTAGGATGAGTTCGATGATACGTTCTAACGAGGATAGAGCCGTCCTCATTTACTTCAGAGTCAACCCAAATAAGAGGCTGTTTATTAACATCAAGTGGAATTTCAATACCGCCATCAACACCGCCCCATCCTGCGTCAGCGTTAAAACCGAGTACACCTTCGATAAGATATTCACCCTGAGATACTCGAGTAACCGTAGCGCCTTCTGATTCGTCGTTAGTTGTGAATGTGCCGGCCGAGCTGATATTAACGATTGGAGATGCTTTTTTAATAAAGCCCTGAGGGTCGGTGCTTGTATTTGATGTAGAAAGTACAGTTTCTATATCTCTAATAGCCATGCCTTTTTGAGTTCTGAATGTTTTTATTGCTTTTAGAGTTGGGTTGTAAAATATTCCACAACCATACTGCGGATCGGCTATATGTATACCGTATCCCCACCCTAGAGTTTCGCTACCTCCTGAAATTGAAAAAAATTTAGTAACATGTGGATTTGCGATTTCACTATCTTTTATATATCCATTGAAAGTACCTAAGCCATAATCACCAACCAGCATCATTGTTCCGCCATTTTTAGGCAGTCTTATTGTTGTCCCAGAACCATCATAACTACTGTAAAAGCCAAAATTATCAGTATCATTCGGTGTTAATAACCCGAAGTACGTTTTAGCGTTGCTTGGGCTCAAAGAGAAAATACCTCCCTTTGATGATACTTGGCCTTCGAATCGCTGAACATTTTTACTAACCAAGTCAGCTTTATTACTAATATCACTCTGCATCTTTTTAATGCTATCGAGTGTGATAACTTCACCATTTGGCATCTCAATTTTTGTTTGCCCGGTCTGAGTCATCCATGTATTCATCGCATCGAGAAAATATTGCGTGTATGCATTTATTGCAACCATCGTTCTTGCTGCATCACTATTATTGTCTGGCTCAGTAATATGAATTGAAAATGTGGTGTTCGTTGC
>NZ_JBLTXA010000103.1:0-1048 GCF_048066175.1 Niveispirillum fermenti
TCCGCCGGCATCATCGGTCAGGCTGTAGGTGACAGTACCGCCATTGATGTCGGTGGCGCTGGCCGTGATGCCGACGGCGGTGCCGTTGGCGGCACCCTCGACGACGCTGTTGGCGGCATTGTTGCTGTCGGTCGGCGTGGCGGGCGCGGCGTTCGTGACGTTGATGGTGAAGGTCTGGGTGCTGGTGTCGACCCCGTCACTGGCCTGGACCGTGATGGTGTGGCTGGTGGCGGTCTCGAAATCCAGCAGCGTGCCATCGGCGACGGTGACGACGCCGGTTGTGGCATCGATGGCGAAGCGCCCGCCGGCATCGTCGGTCAGGCTGTAGGTGACAGTACCGCCATTGATGTCGGTGGCGCTGGCCGTGATGCCCACGGCGGTGCCGTTGGCGGCACCCTCGACGATGCTGTTGGCGGCACTGTTGCTGTCGGTCGGCGTGGCGGGCGCGGCGTTCGTGACGTTGATGGTGAATGTCTGGGTGCTGGTATCGGTGCCGTCACTGGCCTGGACCGTGATGGAATGGCTGGTGGCCGTCTCGAAATCCAGCAGCGTGCCGTCAGCGACGGTGACGACGCCGGTTGTGGCGTCGATGGCGAAACGTCCGCCGGCATCGTCGGTCAGGCTATAGGTGATGCTGCCGCCATTGATGTCGGTGGCGCTGGCCGTGATGCTGACGGCGGTGCCGTTGGTCGCCCCTTCCACGACGCTGTTGGCGTCATTGTCGCTGTCGGTCGGCGTGCCCGGGGCGACATTGGTGACGTTGATGGTGAAGGTCTGGCTGCTGGTGGCGGTGCCGTCACTGGCCTGGACCGTGATGGAATGGCTGGTGGCGGTCTCGAAATCCAGCAGCGTGCCGTCGGCGACGGTGACGACGCCGGTTGTGGCATCGATGGCGAAACGCCCGCCGGCATCGTCGGTCAGGCTGTAGGTGACGGTGCCGCCATTGACATCGGTGGCGCTGGCCGTGATGCCGACGGCGGTGCCGTTGGCGGCACCCTCGACGACGCTGTTGGCGGCATTGTTGCTGTCGGTCGGGGTAGCCGGGGCA
>NZ_JBLTXA010000104.1:0-1017 GCF_048066175.1 Niveispirillum fermenti
CACCCGCCTGCTTTACCTCCATGTCCCTAAGACCGGGGGCGGGGCGATCGAGACCTGGCTGAAGACCCTCGCACCGCTGCATTTTCACAGCATCGGCATGCCCAATGCACTTCGTTGCACGCCACAGCACTTCCGCATGGCGGATTTCCGCGCGCTGTTCGGCGATGGCTGGTTCGATCATGCCGCGATGACGGTCCGCAACCCCTACGACCGCATCGCCAGCGAGTATCGCATGCGGGCCGTCCTTTCCGGTCAGGGGTTCTGGAAGGCCTGGCCGCAATTCTCGCTCTGGCTGGAGACCAACCTCGAGGCAGCGACGAAGAACCCCTTCCACCTCGACAATCATCTACGCCCTCAGTGGGAGTTTCACGGATCCGGTGTCGAGGTACTTCGCTACGAGGATGGCCTGCTTGCCGCGGCGGCGCATATGGCCATGTTGCTGGGCGTGGAGCCCCCAACGGAACTGCCGAGGGTCCATGACACGTCGGAAGCGCAGATCGAGGTATCGTGGGACTTGTCGGACCGGCTTCGCGTGCAGGAGTTTTACCGCAAGGATTTCGAGATCTTCGGCTACCCGCCTTGATCTTCTTATGATTGTAAGAAAATTTCCATTTATCCGTAGCGGTTTGGGGGTTTGGCGAGGATTTCCAGTCACCTTGACGTGGTTGACATGTCCGTGATGATGCCGGCCGTGCGGATCACAGGCTGCGTTTTGCCAGTTCCTTCAAGAAAACAACGGACAGCGACCACAAAGGCCCGGTTGCCGCCAATGTCCTCGACCAGGATTTTGCCGCCGCCGGACCCAATGAGAAGTGGGGCGTCGACATCAGCTATGTCTGGACCGCCGAGGGCTGGCTCTATCTGGCCATCGTGCTCGACCTCTATTCGCGCCGCATCATCGGCTGGGCGGTGTCCGACAGGCTGAAGAAGGATCTCGCCCTAAACGCCCTCAGGCGCGCCATCGCCATCCGCAGGCCGCCGAAGGGCGTCATTCACCACTCCGATCGCGGCAGCCAA
>NZ_JBLTXA010000105.1:0-970 GCF_048066175.1 Niveispirillum fermenti
TGATCGCCGATCCGGGTTTCGGGAAGGTCTTCTCCGACCATATGGTCACGATCGAATGGTCTGCGGAGAAGGGCTGGCACGATGGCCAGTTGCGGGCGCGGGGTCCGTTCACGCTGGACCCTGCGGCGTCCGTCCTGCATTACGCGCAGGAGATATTCGAGGGGATGAAGGCGTATCGGACAGCGGATGGGGAGGTGGTGCTTTTCCGCCCGCTGGAGAATGCGCGGCGTTTTCAACGCTCTGCGGCGCGCATGGCGATGCCGGACCTGCCCGAGCAGCTTTTCCTGGAGGCGGTGGAAACGCTGGTGCGGACCGATGCCGACTGGATCCCGAAGGAGGAGGGGGGCAGCCTCTATCTGCGGCCCTTCATGTTCGCCAATGAGAGCTTTCTGGGTGTGCGCCCGGCGGCCAGCTACATTTTCTGCGTCGTGGCCTGCCCGGTCGGCGCCTATTTCAAGGGCGGGGCCAAGCCGGTGTCGGTCTGGGCCTCGACGGACTATACCCGCGCGGCGGCCGGGGGCACGGGGGCTGCCAAGTGCGGTGGCAATTACGCGGCCAGCCTGATCGCCCAGGCCGAGGCCATCCGCCAGGGCTGCGACCAGGTGGTGTTCCTGGACGCGGCGGAGAAGAAGTGGGTGGAGGAACTGGGCGGCATGAACGTGTTCTTCGTCTTCGACGATGGCACGCTGCTGACCCCGCCGCTCACCGGGACCATCCTGCCCGGCATCACCCGCGACAGCATTATCAGGCTGGCCCGTGGTCAGGGGATGAGCGTGCAGGAAAGCCTCTATTCCTTCGACCAGTGGCGCCAGGACGCGGCCAGCGGCCGCCTGCGCGAGGTCTTTGCCTGCGGCACCGCCGCTGTCGTCTCCGCCATCGGCACCGTCCGCTACAAGGATGGCAGCTTCACCATCGGCGGCGGCACCGACGGCGAGGTCACAAGAAGCCTCAGGACGCGGCTCACCGCCAT
>NZ_JBLTXA010000106.1:0-968 GCF_048066175.1 Niveispirillum fermenti
AGCCATGTAAAGGACGGTTCGGACAACGGGCCTTCCACCGTAGATGCTGCGCGGGCCATCGCGTTTGCCGCTCTGGTTATCCATCGGGGCAACGCCGGCCAGGGCGGCGACCTGATGTCGTGTCAGTGTGCCCAACTCCGGCATATGGGCCAGCAGGGTGGCCGCCAGCACCGGCCCGACAGCAGGAATGGACTGGAGCAGGTTGTCGTTGACCTTCAAGGTTTTGGATGCCGCGATCTGCTCGGCAATGCGCTTGTCGAGGCGCAGGATCAGCAGGGCGATGGCATCCAGGCGCCGCTTGGCCAAGCGGCGCAGTTCCGGATCCGCCAGGGTCTGGGCCTGGTTCCTGACCATGGTCTGCTCGTCGAGCAACTGGCGCCGGTAGGTGGCCAGTTCCGCCAGGACCTCCCGTTCCGGATCGGGTTGGTAGGCGGCTCCGGGGATCGCCTGGGCATAGGCGGCGATCATCCGGGCATCCAGCCGGTCATTCTTGGCCCAGCGTCCATGCGCCCTGGCAAAATGCCGGACCTTGCGAGGATCGACGAGGCGGACGGGAATGCCGGCTTTCGATAAAGCCTCCATGACCGGCCGCTCATAGCCACCACTGGCTTCCAGGACGACCTGCACGGCGCGCTTGCCACACCGTCGCCGAAGGAGACTGTAACCAGCCTCGGCATTCTCGACTTGGAAAGCCTCTCCTGTCTCGGCATCCAACCCGTCCAGACGGGCCTTGCTGACGTCCAGGGCGATGATAGAGTCCTGTTGTGCCATCTTCATACTCCCTGCCTTGCACGTACGGGGCTGCAACCCCAAGCAACTGTTCGGGTCAATGAAGGGGCCGACCGGAGAACCATGCTTGGCTACGGTGTATGATCTACCTTTCCACGGAGCGGTCTTCCGGACGGATCGCCGGCCGGGGCATGCCCCGGCCGGCGATCACACATCTTACTGACATTTCGAAAACACAA
>NZ_JBLTXA010000107.1:0-958 GCF_048066175.1 Niveispirillum fermenti
TAGAGCATCGCGCCTGAAACCGGAATCGAAGGGTTCCCTTTAGGGTCTGGATGTGATTCATCTTTGTCGGAGGTGGCTCATGGGCAAGGCGTATTCAGGTGATCTTCGGGAACGAGTTGAAGCGCGGATAGCGGCGGGTTATTCCCGGCGTGAGGCCTCGCGGCATTTCGGAGTGAGTGCGAGCTTCGCGGTAAAGCTGGCGCAGCGTGTTGCAGTGACAGGCTCGGTGGCCCCCGGTCGCCAAGGCCGCCCACCCGGTCATGGCAAACTGGCGGATTGCCTGCCGCAGCTGATCGCCTGGGTGGAGGCGATGCCGGATATCTCGATGCCGGAGTTGGCAGCGAAGCTGGAAGCGTCCACCGGCGTTGTTGCGCATCCGGCCTCGCTGTCGCGGGCCCTGCTGAAGGCGGGGTTCAGCACAAAAAAACGCTGCTGGCATCCGAGTGCGAACGCGCTGATGTCCGAAAGGATCGGCAGGTCTGGCGGACGCACCGTCAGCCCCGGATGCGCGAAGAACCCCATCGCCTGGTGTTCATCGACGAGACGGCGACGACCACGAAGATGACCCGGCTGCGCGGCCGGGCCCGTCGGGGACAGCGCTTGAAGGCGCGGGCGCCGTTCGGGCACTGGAAGACCCAGACCTTCATTGCCGCCTTGCGGTGCGATGGGCTGACCGCGCCATGGCTTATCAACCAGCCCATGAACCGGGTTCTCTTTGAAACCTATGTCGAAACCAGTTGGCGCCGACGCTGCGTCCGGGCGACGTCGTCATCCTCGATAACCTGTCCAGCCATAAAAGCGAGAAGGCCAAGGCCATCCTGGAGAAGGCTGGGGCATGGTTCCTGTTCTTGCCGCCCTATAGTCCCGACCTCAACCCTATCGAGATGGCCTTCGCCAAGCTCAAGGCCCGCCTCCGACGCATCGGTGCCAGGACCATTGACGACCTCTGGAGGGCCAT
>NZ_JBLTXA010000108.1:0-901 GCF_048066175.1 Niveispirillum fermenti
CTGTCGCTGGCGGGATAAAACTCCCCAGAAGTGGCGAATGAAAAGTCCCCAGTTTTGGCAGAGGGCAAGGCCCCGGGGGGCATGCCCCCCGGGGCCTTGCGGCCATCTCTCCGCCATCCTGTTTCCCGCTGTCTGCGGGGAGGATGCCGGTGATCAAGCTTGGGGACCTTGTCATGATCCTGGACCTTGCCCGCCAAGGGCTATCCGTTTCCGCCATCGCGCGCCGGACCGGTTTCGACCGCAAGACCGTGCGCCGGCATATCGAGCGTGGGCTGGAGCCGCCCGCCTACACACCCCGGCCACCGCGGCTGTCGCTGTTATCCCCCTATGAGCCCTTCTTGCGCGAACGGCTGGCCACCGTGCCGGAACTGACGGCCAGACGCCTGCACCGGGAGATCAAGGAGCAGGGCTACAAGGGCGGCTACACCCTGGTGAAGGTCTTTGTCCGGTCCGTGCGACTGACACCGGCCAGGCGCTTCGAGCGCCGGTTCGAGACGCCGCCCGGCAAACAGGCCCAAGTGGATTTCGCCTACTTCAAAACCGAATTCACCGACGAACCTGGCATGGAGCGGGTGGTCTGGCTGTTCTCCCTGGTGCTGGGCCATTCCCGGATGATCTGGGCGCGGTTCGTCGCCCGCCAGGATCTGCCCACTCTGCTGCGCTGTCATATTGCCGCCTTCGAGGCTCTGGGCGGCGTGCCAGAGCAGATCCTCTACGACCGGATGCGTACCGCCGTTCTGGGCGAGGCGGACGACGACAGGGGCGTCGTCTACAACGAGAAGCTCCTGACACTGGCGGCCCATTACGGCTTCCTGCCGAAGGCCTGCAAGCCCTACCGAGCCCAGACCAAGGGTAAAGTGGAGCGGCCCTTCCGCTATGTGCGGGAGGATTTCTTCCTGGG
>NZ_JBLTXA010000109.1:0-898 GCF_048066175.1 Niveispirillum fermenti
ATCGCATTGCCGTCATTCCCGGTGACGGCATCGGCAAGGAAGTGATGCCCGAGGGGTTGCGTGTGCTGGAAGCCGTATCGGCCCGTTTCGGGTGCCGCTTCCAGTTCGACCATTTCGATTTTGCGAGCTGCGACTATTACCAGCAGCACGGCCGGATGATGCCGGAGAACTGGAAGCAGCTGATCGGCGGGCACGATGCGATTTTCTTCGGCGCCGTCGGCTGGCCGGAAGCCGTGCCGGACCATGTGTCGCTCTGGGGTTCGCTGATCCAGTTCCGGCGGGAATTCGACCAGTATGTCAACCTGCGGCCCGTCCGGCTGATGCCGGGCGTGCCCAGCCCGCTGGCCGGCCGGCAGCCGGGCGACATCGATTTCTATGTCGTGCGGGAGAATACCGAGGGCGAATATTCCTCCATCGGCGGCAAGATATTCCCCGGCACGGACCGCGAGGTGGTGGTCCAGGAAACCGTGCTGACCCGCATCGGCACCGACCGCATCCTGAAATATGCCTTCGACCTGGCGCAGCGGCGGGACAAGAAGCATCTGACCTCGGCCACCAAGTCAAACGGCATCTCCATCACCATGCCCTATTGGGACGAGCGGGTGGAGGCCATGGCCGCGCATTATCCCGACATACGCTGGGACAAGTACCATATCGACATCCTGACCGCCCATTTCGTGCAGCATCCGGACTGGTTCGACGTGGTCGTCGCCTCAAACCTGTTCGGCGACATCCTGTCCGACCTGGGGCCCGCCTGCACCGGCACCATCGGCATCGCCCCCGCCGGCAACATCAATCCGGAACGCAAGTTCCCCTCGCTGTTCGAGCCCGTCCACGGTTCCGCCCCCGACATCGCCGGACAATGGATCGCCAATCCCGTCGGCCAGATCTGGTCCGC
>NZ_JBLTXA010000110.1:0-891 GCF_048066175.1 Niveispirillum fermenti
CAGACGCCTCGCTGCGGGCTCGTAATCTCGCGCCCAACGACCCGCCAGCCTGCTTGGACTTCTTAGAGAATTGTAAAATATAATACGCACAAATCCGAACATTTTAGTAAAAATAGGCTTGATATTTTAAATATAAAAGATATTGACCAAATCTGATTATGATAAAAATTGAATTACATCACATATTATCTGAATGTTATGGCTGACGTTACCATTTCATGTTCGCGAAGAGAACTTGTCGTCTACTGATTTGGCCTGCTCGACTAAGATCGAGCCGTCCATAAACGCCTCCATAGCGGCCATACGGGGCAGCAGCTGTTGCGTAGATGGTGAATTGACTACGCATATATTACCGGATAAATTGTCATACCATCGGTTTAGGCGAGCCCCCGCATCCACCGATAAGCCGTTGATCCTCAAAAGGGATCAACGGCTTTTGTCGTTTCTGCCCCAACCTGCCACAAACCCCGCAAGTAATACCAACCCGCCGAGGAAATGACTCTCGTTGAGATCGAAGGGATTCCCTTTATCACTCGGCTGTGATTCCCTGGTAGCGCATTTTTAGCGTTGCGGGGGGTAGCCATGTCTGCAGCCATCAAGATTACCCGAGCGGGCTCGGACGCGGCGACGCTGCGTCGTGAGGCAGTAGGGAGCCGGGATGCGAACGTGGCCCGGCGTCTTTTGGCGCTGGCGCTTATTGCGGAGGGCAAGACGCGGGAGGAAGCGGCTGCGGCTGCCGGCATGGATCGCCAGACGTTACGGGATTGGGTGCATCGCTATAACGCGGAGGGGATAGCCGGCCTGGTGGATCGTCGATCAAAGGGTCGGCCTGGGATTTTGTCCGCAGAACAACTGGAAGAGCTTGCCAGTTGGGTGCGCCAGGGCCCCGAT
>NZ_JBLTXA010000111.1:0-882 GCF_048066175.1 Niveispirillum fermenti
CCCAGCAGGCCGGGCGGCAGCAGCCGCATCATGGTCGGATAGGCCTCGTCCGGCTTGGACAGGTCGGGGGCCAGCACCACGGCGGCGATGCCGGGCAGCACGATGATGACGGGCATCAGCAGCTTGATATAGGCGGCGAAAACGACGCCCTTCTGGGCCTCGCCCAGGCTCTTGGCGGCCAGCGCGCGCTGGATGATATACTGGTTGAAGCCCCAATAGCTGAGATTGGCGATCCACATGCCGCCGACCAGCACGGCGATGCCGGGAAGATCCTTGTAGAACGGATGGTCGGGCTCCAGGATCATGTCGAAATGGCCGGGAACGCGCTCGGTCAGGACCTGGAAGCCGGCGATGACGCCCCGGCCGTCGCCGATCTCCTGCAAGGTCAGGTAGGAGATGACCAGCCCGCCCAGCACCAGCAGCGTGACCTGCACGATGTCGGTCAGCGCCACGGCTTTCAGCCCGCCATAGAGCTGATACAGCAGCGCGAAGGCGCCCAGTGCCACCAGCGCCACGTTCTGGTCCACGCCCGCCACCTTGTTGACGGCGATGGAGCCCAGCCAGACAATGGCGGTAAGGTTGACGAAGATGTAAAGCGCCAGCCAGAACACGGCCATCAGCACGGGCAGGACGCGCCCATACCGCTGTTCCAGGAACTGCGGCATGGTATAGATTTCGTTCTTCAGAAAGATCGGCAGGAAATACTTGCCGACGATCAGCAGGGTCAGGGCGGCCATCCATTCATAGGAGGCGATGGCAAGACCCAGCGCATAACCGGAACCGGACATGCCGACGATCTGTTCGGCGGAGATGTTGGCGGCGATCAGCGAGGCGCCGATGGCCCACCAGGGCAGGGATTTCGACGCCAGGAAATAGTCCGAC
>NZ_JBLTXA010000112.1:0-876 GCF_048066175.1 Niveispirillum fermenti
TCGTACACCTGCTCGGCGTTCCACCGGTAAAAATCGGTGACTTCCTCGCGGGCATATTTCCGGGCCGCTTCGTAAAGCTGCTTGTATTCCTCGGGGCTGAACCAAGGCCGGTGCGTGCGCTTGGCCTGCGTCTTGTAGGGAGCGGAGAGGTTCGGCAGATGGTCGATCCACCCATGGCGCTGCGCGGTCTGGAGCACCAGACTGAGGGTGATGATCTCATTATGTAGGGTGCTGCGTGCCGGCGGCTTGGCCTTGGGCTTATGCTTCCCCTTGGAATGCGGGTTAGGCAGCATGTACGTGGTCATGCGATGCACCCGATATTCCTGCACCTTCCCCGCCGTCAGCTTATTGATGGGCAGGTCGCCAAAGAACGGCACCAGATGCACACGCAGCCGCAGCTCATGGCCTTCGGTCCATTTCTGGCTGCGCTCGCCGCCGGTAATGAGGCCGTATTCCTTCTGGAATTGGCTGGCGGCTTTGGCGAAGGTCGGGCCGCTATCGAGGACACCGACACGATCTTTGGCTTTGAGGGTGATGTACCAATCCTCGGCGGCCTTCTGGGCCTTCTCCAAGGATTCCTGTTTGGTACTGAACTGGCGTTGTTTTCCGCCAATAGACGCGCGGGCTTGCCAGAAACGGCTGCTGCCACGTTGTTCGAGCTGGAGTTTGCCCCCCAGCATTTTGATTGTTGTCATGAATGACCATTCCTTTCGCGTTAAGCGAGCGGAACGGCAATTTTACACGCATTTTTGACCGACGACCATCAGGTTTTGCCTGAGGGGTCAAAAGTGCCCTAAAACTGCCCTAGGGGATTTTGGGCCTTTTTGCCCTTCCCCTAGCAGGTCACTGTCATTGATTTTGTTGGGAAAATTTGGT
>NZ_JBLTXA010000113.1:0-855 GCF_048066175.1 Niveispirillum fermenti
GAGCCTGATCCGAAATTAAGTTGAGTGGTATCAGCGGGTTAGCTTGACAGCGTTCCCTATCGGTGATTCAGGGGTTTCGCCAAAAACAACCGTGCATCTCCGATGTGGACTGATACCACCCGCGCCCTTCATGCCCGCAACGGCCTGGCTTTGCCAAGCGATTTGACCGATGCGGAATGGTCTTTGTTGGAACCGCTGCTGCCTGCTGCGTCCGCCGTAGGCAGGCCACGCAAATGGCCGCTGCGCCGGATCGTCGAGGCGATCCTTTATCTGCTTCGGGGCGGCCTGCCGTGGCGGATGCTGCCACCTTGTTTCCCGCCGGTCTCGACGGTGCGGCGCTGGTTCTACCTGTGGCGTGACAATGGTCTGTGGCTCACGGTCAACCATGTCTTGCTGATGGCGATGCGCGAGCAACAAGGCCGTGATGCCAGCCCAACCGCCGGCGTGATCGACAGTCAGAGCGTCAAAACCACGGAATCCGGCGGCCCGAGGGGATATGACGCGGGCAAGAAGATAAAGGGGCGTAAGCGCCATATCCTCACCGACACCCAAGGTAATCTCGTCCATGCCGTGATCCATACCGCCGATATCCAGGATCGTGATGGCGCACCGCTGGTGCTGGCCGAAATCGTCAAACCCTTCCCGTGGCTGCGGCACGTCTTCGCCGATGGCGGCTATGCCGGGGACAAGCTCAAAGACGCGTTGCGCCGCATTGGAAAATGGACCATCGACATCATCAAGCGATCCGACACAGCCCAAGGCTTCCAGGTCTTGCCACGACGCTGGGTCGTCGAACGCACCCTGGCATGGCTCAACCGAAACCGACGCTTGGCCAAAGACTTCGAGCAGACTATC
>NZ_JBLTXA010000114.1:0-845 GCF_048066175.1 Niveispirillum fermenti
ATTCATCCGACGGATCGCAAGGCATTGATACAGTTCAGATTACTTTTGAATCAGACTCTGAGAAAGCAGTATGAGCAAGAGGCCAGTGGCAGCCACGATGAGACTATTCATGGCTCACCCCGCCGCAGGCTGGTGGCGTTTGCGCCATAATACCGAATATCTCAGATGTGGTCATTGCTTCAATGAGGCCCCGGCCTTTCAGCCGGGGAAGGGGCCGCGTCCAGTACCTGGGTCAGCCGTTCGTCGACCGACGCGCGGCTTCAATGAGGCCCCGGCCTTTCAGCCGGGGAAGGCTGTCCCGCCGCCGCCATCACGCCGCGCAATCTCTCGCTTCAATGAGGCCCCGGCCTTTCAGCCGGGGAAGGGCCAGCGGGATCGAATATGACCAGACATCGCCAAACCTGCTTCAATGAGGCCCCGGCCTTTCAGCCGGGGAAGGCCCGGTGGAATGTGAGGATGGCGGCATGAGCCGGGTCGCTTCAATGAGGCCCCGGCCTTTCAGCCGGGGAAGGCAGGAATCGGCGCGGCGACTGCGCCAGATGGAGAAGATCGCTTCAATGAGGCCCCGGCCTTTCAGCCGGGGAAGGTTCCCGTTCGGACACAGCCAGCAGAGCGGCGTCGGATTGCTTCAATGAGGCCCCGGCCTTTCAGCCGGGGAAGGCAGGCTCTCGAATGCGGTGGTCAACTCCACCGTGCCGCTTCAATGAGGCCCCGGCCTTTCAGCCGGGGAAGGACCTGTCACCATAGGACGGGTGCGACTCGTTGCCCCGGTGCTTCAATGAGGCCCCGGCCTTTCAGCCGGGGAAGGGATGGTCGGGTGGAGCGCCTGGAAATCGCCGGCGAAA
>NZ_JBLTXA010000115.1:0-844 GCF_048066175.1 Niveispirillum fermenti
CTTCTTGTAATGAACCGCTTCAACATCGAGGGGACGGTGGCGGCACTCAAACCCACGAGGATCAATCTTGGGTCGAGGCAATCATTGCGGGCCTTCCTGAGGGAGAACCTAGAACGGCTCAGACCTGATATCCGAGCGCACGAGAAGATAGACAGATTCCTCGGCGGCTCCCCCGCATTGTGACCCTCTTCACGGGCGAACAACCGGCATCGCCGCATGGTCCATGCCCTCTTGCGCTGCGTCGCATGCCTCCTTTCGACGACCCGCGATGTTAGGCCGCACCTGCTGTTTAACTGCGCCATCGCCAAGCTGTGGCGATAAACGCTAACAGCCTCGCTATCCGTGGAGCCGATCAGCATCATCCGGAAGTTTGCTGGCCCCAGCCGAATAGCTGCTCTTACAGATGTTCTTGATTTGTCCGCTTATACCAATCCGCCGAGGAAATGACTCTCGTTGAGATCGAAGGGATTCCCTTTGTATGGCCGCTGTGATTCCCTGGTGGCGCATTTTTACCGTTGCGTTGTGGGAGGGGGCGATGTCGGCAGCCATCAAGATTACCCGGGAAGGTTTAGATGCGGCGATGCTGCGTCGGGAGGCGGTTGGGAGCCGGGATGCGAATGTGGCCCGCCGCCTTCTGGCGCTTGCCCTGATTGCGGAGGGCAAGACGCGGGAGGAAGCGGCTGCGGCTGCTGGCATGGATCGTCAGACGTTACGGGATTGGGTTCACCGCTATAACGCGGAGGGGATAGCCGGCCTAGCGGATCGTCGATCAAAGGGCCGGCCTGGGATTTTGTCCGCAGAACAACTGGAAGAGCTTGCCAGTTGGGTACGCCAGGGTCCCGAC
>NZ_JBLTXA010000116.1:0-815 GCF_048066175.1 Niveispirillum fermenti
TGTCGCTGCCGCAGCTTCGGTGCATGGTTTAGCCCCGTTACATCTTCCGCGCGGGCCGACTCGACCAGTGAGCTATTACGCTTTCTTTAAATGATGGCTGCTTCTAAGCCAACATCCTGGCTGTCTGAGCCTTCCCACTTCGTTTCCCACTTAACCATGACTTTGGGACCTTAGCTGGCGGTCTGGGTTGTTTCCCTCTTCACGACGGACGTTAGCACCCGCCGTGTGTCTCCCGTGATAACATTCTTCGGTATTCGCAGTTTGCATCGAGTTGGTAAGTCGGGATGACCCCCTAGTCGAAACAGTGCTCTACCCCCGAAGATGAGTTCACGAGGCGCTACCTAAATAGCTTTCGGGGAGAACCAGCTATCTCCCGGTTTGATTGGCCTTTCACCCCCATCCACAAGTCATCCGCTAATTTTTCAACATTAGTCGGTTCGGTCCTCCAGTTAGTGTTACCCAACCTTCAACCTGCCCATGGATAGATCACCGGGTTTCGGGTCTATACCCTGCAACTCATTCGCCCAGTTAAGACTCGGTTTCCCTACGGCTCCCCTATACGGTTAACCTTGCTACAGAATATAAGTCGCTGACCCATTATACAAAAGGTACGCAGTCACCCCATAAAGAGGCTCCTACTGCTTGTACGTACACGGTTTCAGGTTCTTTTTCACTCCCCTCGCCGGGGTTCTTTTCGCCTTTCCCTCACGGTACTGGTTCACTATCGGTCAATCAGGAGTATTTAGCCTTGGAGGATGGTCCCCCCATATTCAGACAGGATAACACGTGTCCCGCCCTACTCGTCGAGTTCACAA
>NZ_JBLTXA010000117.1:0-746 GCF_048066175.1 Niveispirillum fermenti
TTGGCTGGCGAATTGATTTTGGATAGTCAGGCTTGTTTGTTTTTTGGCGGTCTCCCCCTTGGTTTTGGCTGAATTGGTGGGTTGATGGGCCGGGTGCGGTTGTTATCCGGGATCAGGTCGGCATGACGGCGCAGGCGATAGCTGGCGCCCTCGATATGGACGACGATGGCATGATGCAGGAGACGGTCCAGCAGGGCGGTGGCGACGACGGGATCGTTGAAGACCTCTCCCCATTCGGCAAAGCCACGGTTTGAGGTGAGGATCATGGCACCGCGTTCATAGCGGGCGTTGACGAGCTGGAAGAACAGGTTTCCACCGCCCGGGATGACGGGCAGGTAGCCGATCTCATCGACGATGAGCAGCTGGGGCCGGCATAGGAAGCGCAGGCGTTCGCGCAGATTTCCCTCGCGCTCGGCCTTGGCCAGGGAGGTGATGAGGTCGGCCAGGGTCATGAAATAGACGGAATAGCCGCCTTTTACGGCTTCCACGCCCAGGGCCAGAGCTAGGTGGGTCTTGCCGCAGCCGGGCTGGCCGAGGAAATGTAAGACCTCATGGCGGGCGATGAAGTCCAGCTGGGCCAGGGTCATGATGCGGTTGCGGTCCAGCGAGGGCTGGAAGGAGAAATCAAACCCCTCCAGGGTCTTGATGTTGATCAGCCGCCCCATCTTGAGGGCGGCCTTGATGCGCCGCCCCTCGCGCAGGGTCAGTTCCTCGCCCAGCAGGCCCTCCAGCGCCTCCAGGGCAGA
>NZ_JBLTXA010000118.1:0-704 GCF_048066175.1 Niveispirillum fermenti
ATATATTCACCTAACATGTTAAAATAAAAACATTATATCAATGAGCGCTGATTATGTTAAGAGCAACAAAAGTACGCATCTACCCGACACCAGAACAGACTGAATATCTCAATGCTCAGTTTGGTGCGGTTCGTTTCGCGTACAACAAAGCTCTGCATATCAAGAAACACGTTTACCAGCGGCACGGCGTAAATTTAAACCCGCGTAAAGACCTCAAGCCACTGCTTGCAGTGGCGAAAAAATCCCACAGATATGGATGGCTTAAAGAATATGATTCTATTGCGTTGCAGCAGGCGGTGATTAACCTTGACGTGGCTTTCTCCAACTTTTTCAATCCGAAATTGAAAGCCCGTTTTCCCACGTTTAAAAGTAAGCACGGGAAACAATCTAGCTATCATTGTGTCGGAATCAAAGTCATTGATGGCGCGATAAAAATCCCGAAAATCGCACCGATTGAAGCGCGTTTACATCGTGAAATTACGGGAACGCTGAAAAGTATCACACTGAGCCGCAGCACAACCGGTAAATACTACGCCTCGCTACTCTGTGACGACGGAATGGAAGCACCAGAGAAGCCGGCACTGATATCAAACGTAACGGGGCTGGATATGGGGCTGACGCATTTTGCCATCAAATCTGATGGCTATAAAATTGCCAATCCGCGCCCCCTCATCAACGCCAGCCACAATCTGCGCCGCAAGCAA
>NZ_JBLTXA010000119.1:0-678 GCF_048066175.1 Niveispirillum fermenti
TTTACTTTGCAGCGATGGTGACGGTGACGGTGTCGGCATAGTCACCGGCGATATACTGCTCGGAAGCGGGGATGGTGACCTTGAGGTCGGCCTTCTTGTTGAACTGGGCGTTGGCGCGGTCGATGACCATCTGGCTGTTGAGGTTGCCGCCCTGGCCATCATAATTGACCTGATAGGCGATCTCGAAATTGCCGGACTTGAGCTTTCCGGCATTGGTGGAGGCCAGGGTGATCTTGTAGCCGTTGCCGGCGTTGCAGCTTTCGGTGACGGAGCCGATGGTCTTGTTGTTCTCGCCATTCTTCAGGGAGAGGTTCTGGCCCTGGTCCTGGACGGTGATGGTGCAGGACTGGGCGACATTGCCGCGCAACTGGATGGTGCCGGTGGCGTTCTGTGCGAAGGCGGGTGCGGCGATGGCGGCGACCAGCAGGGAGGCGGCGGCGGTCTTGGCGAAGAACTTGTTCATGATCGGGCTCCGTCGGTTCGTTGTGATGCGGCGTTGTCGCCGTCATGCCGAGGGAGGAGAGCAGGATCGATGCCAAGTTGGTGATTGACGTTGCGGTTGAGGGAAACTGCGCCTTTCCGGTATGTCCAAGCGGGTGTGGGCCATATTGCACTATGCAAAACTGCGAAATGCATAACTCATAATGCAACGACCATTGCCATCTGCAACGGTCGCCG
>NZ_JBLTXA010000120.1:0-630 GCF_048066175.1 Niveispirillum fermenti
TATCTCGCCGCGTTCGAGCTGGCGGACGGTGCCGTCCAGGGTTTCCAGAGCGCGCGGCATGCGCAGGCCCACCAGATGCCGGCGGATGCGTTCCAGGGTCGATGGGATCAGCGTCATGGCCGCACCCCCTGATCGGCCAGCCGGCGGCCGATGGCGTCATAGATGGTAAGGTCGCGGGGCGTCACGGTACGTCCGGGCGGCTTGGGGGGCGGTGCCGCTCCCTCCCTTGTGACGGTGCTGTTGGCCGGTGGCGGCAGGGTACGATGTCCCTCCAGCAGCCGGCGTTGCCCGCGCCCCTCCAGGACGGGATGGTTGGCGATCAGCGTTCCATCCTCCAGGATCTGGACCTGTGTGGCGGTGACCTGCACCTCCACGACGCGCCGACGGGTGCAGTCGGGGACGGAATAGAGATTGCCGCCCACCGACACCATGCCGTCGCGGGTGACCCGTCGCTCCAGGGCCAGCACGGCATTGCAAGGACCGGCGGGCAATGGCCGGAGGTTGGGTTTTTCCTCGGCGAAATGCTCGATGACCACCCGGCTGGTGGTGGCATGGCGCCGGACATTGGCCACTTGGTCCAGCCATTGCCGGAACTGGGCGTTCAGGTCGTCGAGATTGCGGAAGGTGCGA
>NZ_JBLTXA010000121.1:0-603 GCF_048066175.1 Niveispirillum fermenti
AAGAAGCTGCTGCGGATTTACCGTGAGGAAGGGCTGGCGGTGCGTCGGCGGCGGGGTCGTAAACGGGCACTGGGCACACGGGCGCCGATGAATGTACCCCAGGCTCCCAACCAGCGCTGGAGCCTGGATTTCGTGTCGGATGCATTCAGTGATGGCAGGCGGTTCCGCATCCTGGCCGTTGTGGATGATTTCTCACGCGAATGCCTGGCCCTGGTGGCCGACACCTCGCTGTCCGGCAAGCGGGTGGCAAGAGAGCTGGACGCGCTGATCGCCACACGCGGCAAACCGCAGGTGATTGTCAGCGACAATGGCAGCGAGTTCATTTCCAGGGCAATCCTGGCCTGGACGCAAACCCATCAGGTCGAGTGGCATTACATCCAGCCCGGCCAGCCCACCCAGAATGCGTTCGTGGAAAGCTTCAACGGACGCTTGCGCGATGAATGCCTAAATGAAACCCTGTTCCACGGTCTGCGGCACGCCCGCTAGGTGCTGGCTGACTGGCGCGACGACTACAACAATATTCGACCTCATTCCACCCTGGGCGTGTTGTAAAGGGCGAAATAGAAATCCCCAGAAGTGGCATTTGAAAATTCCCCAGATGGC
>NZ_JBLTXA010000122.1:0-599 GCF_048066175.1 Niveispirillum fermenti
GATTTCGCCGCGTTCGAGCTGGCGGACGGTGCCGTCCAGGGCCTCCAGGGCGCGCGGCATGCGCAGGCCCACCAGATGCCGGCGGATGCGTTCCAGGGTCGATGGGATCAGCGTCATGGCCGCACCCCCTGATCGGCCAGTCGCGGGGCGTCACGGTACGGCCGGACGGCTTGGGGAGCGGTACCGCCCCCTCCCGGGTAACCGTGCTGTTGGCCGGTGGCGGCAGGGTGCGATGTCCCTCCAGCAGGCGGCGCCGCCCGCGCCCTTCCAGGACGGGATGGTTGGCGATCAGCGTTCCATCCTCCAGGATCTGAACCTGGGTGGCGGTCACCTGTACCTCCACGACGCGCCGACGGGTACAGTCGGGGACGGAATAGAGGTTGCCGCCCACCGACACCATGCCATCGCGGGTAACACGCCGCTCCAGGGCCAGCACGGCATTGCAGGGACCGGCGGGCAATGGCCGGAGGCTGGGTTTCTCCTCGGCGAAATGCTCGATGACCACCCGACCGGTGGTGGCATGGCGGCGGACATTGGCCACCTGGTCCAGCCATTGCCAGAACTGGGCATTCAGGTCGTCCAGATTGCGGAAGGTACGG
>NZ_JBLTXA010000123.1:0-589 GCF_048066175.1 Niveispirillum fermenti
GGTGGTCAGCGTGTAGTTGGAAGAGGTGGCGCCCGTGATGGCCGTGGCATTGGTGCCGCTGGTGTCGTCCGCCCGGTACCATTGATAGCTGTAGGATAGCGGGTCGCCATCGGCGTCCGTCCAGGAACCGTTGCTGGTGGTCAGGGCATTGCCCACCGTCGCCGTGCCCGTGACCGACGGCACCACACTGTTCACCGGCGCGGCATTGCCGACAGCCGCAATCAGTCCCCAGGTAGAGGATGCCGTCTGCGTCCCGCCCTTGCCGTCATTGGCCGTGACCACAGCACGCAAGTATTTTTGCGCGTCCGATACGGTCAGCGTGTAGCTGGAAGAGGTGGCACCCGTGATGGCCGTGGCGTTGGTGCCGCTGGTATCATCCGCCCGGTACCATTGATAGCTGTAGGACCGGCCATCACCGTCAGGATCGCTCCAGGTGCCGTTGCTGGTGGTCAGGGCATTGCCCACCGTCGCCGTGCCCGTCACCGACGGCACCACGCTGTTCACCGGCGGGCTGTTGGTGATCTCCGTATAGGTTGAGGTGGCTGTCGGCGTCCCGCCCTTGCCGTCATTGGCCGTGACCACGACGCGC
>NZ_JBLTXA010000124.1:0-566 GCF_048066175.1 Niveispirillum fermenti
CGGACGGCACCAAGGAGGTGCTGGGCCTGTGGATTGAGCAGAACGAGGGGGCGAAATTCTGGCTGCGGGTTCTGAACGAGCTGAACAACCGGGGCGTGGAGGACATCCTGCTGGCCGTGGTCGACGGGCTGAAGGGCTTTCCCGAGGCCATCGCTGCCGCCTTCCCGGAGACGAGCGTGCAGACCTGCATCGTCCATCTGCTGCGCCACAGCATGGAGTTCGCCTCCTGGAAGGACCGCAAGCCGGTCGCCGCCGCCCTGAAGAAGGTCTATGACGCCCTGGATGACAAGGCCGCCGAAGCGGCACTGACAGAATTCGAGGAAGGCCCCTGAGGTCAGAAATATGAGGCTATCGGCAAGGCCTGGCGCCGTGCTTGGCAGGAGGTCATCCCGTTCTTTGCCTTTCCCCGCGAGGTCAGGCGCATACTCTATACAACAAACGCCATCGAGGCCCTGAATTCAAAGCTCCGCCGGGCCGTCCGCGCCAGGGGGCATTTCCCCAATGACGAGGCGGCGCTGAAATTGCTGTTCCTGGTCTTGAACAGGGCCGAGAAAGAATGGAAGATG
>NZ_JBLTXA010000125.1:0-555 GCF_048066175.1 Niveispirillum fermenti
TCGAACACCCGGCGGATAGCGGCCTTCAAGCCGATATCGCGCTGTGCCCGCGCCGGCAGTTTGGCCCGATCAGCGGCGCGGGCCGCATGCCGACGCACAGTTGACGGGGCGATTGGCAAAACCTCGCAAATCGGCTCGACCCCGTATTCCTGGCGGTGGGCATCGATGAAGCCCAGCATCATTTCTGTCGGCGGTCGAGCTCCGCCATCGCGAAATATGCCGATGCCTTGCGCAGGATCTCATTCGCCTGGCGCAGCTCACGGATCTCCCGCTCCTGCGCCTTCAACTTCTCCAGCACATCCAGCGGAATGCCAGCACGGCTGCCGCTTTCTACCTCGGCTCTCTTGACCCATTCATTCAGCGTGTGCGCCGAACACCCGATCTTGGATGCCACGGATGAAACTGCCGCCCATCGCGACGGATGATCCTTCTCGTGGTCCAGCACCAGCCGAACAGCCCGCTCGCGGACCTCAGCCGAAAATTTGTTCGTTGTCTTGCTCATCGTAGCCCCATCCTCTCAGGAGTTGGAGCCGCCGACAATCCCGGACCGGTTCA
>NZ_JBLTXA010000126.1:0-543 GCF_048066175.1 Niveispirillum fermenti
ATGGTTCACCGCCATCCCCTCCCGGGCCAGCAGACATCCCAGACGTCGGTAGCCGAACCGCCGCCGCTCCGATGCCAGCTCCCGCAGCCTTTGCCGCAGGGCGCCGTCATCAGGGCGCCGAGATCGGTAGCGGATCGTCCGGCGATGCACCTTCAGGACAGAACAGGCCCGCCGCTCGCTCACCCCGAACGTCGCCCGCAGGTGGGCAACCGTCCGGCGCTGCGCGGCGGGCCTTACCACTTTTTTCCTGCAACCTCGCGCAGCATGGCGTTGTCCAGCATCGCCTCGGCCAGCAGCTTCTTCAGGCGGCTGTTCTCATCCTCCAAGCCCTTCAGACGCTTGGCTTCTGATACCTCAAGCCCGCCATATTTCGATTTCCAGGCGTAAAATGTCGCCTCCGAAATCCCATGACGGCGGCAGATGTCCGCCGTCTTATGGCCGGCTTCCTGCTCTCGCAGGATCCCGATGATCTGTTCCTCGCTGAAACGGCTCTTCTTCATCAAATAGCCCTCCTCGGTCGGAAGGACTCTACTTCACGCCGGG
>NZ_JBLTXA010000127.1:0-507 GCF_048066175.1 Niveispirillum fermenti
CGCGCCCGCCACGCCGACGGACAGCGACAGTACCGCGAACAGCGTCGTCGAGGGTGCCGCCAACGGCACCACCGTGGGCATCACGGCCAGCGCCACCGACATCAATGGCGGTACTGTCACCTATAGCCTGACCGACGATGCCGGCGGGCGCTTCGCCATCGATGCAACAACCGGCGTCGTCACCGTCGCCGATGGCACGCTGCTGGATTTCGAGACGGCCACCAGCCATTCCATCACGGTCCAGGCCAGTGACGGGGTCGACACCAGCACCCAGACCTTCACCATCAACGTCACCAATGTCGCCCCGGCTACCCCGACCGACAGCGACAGTACCGCCAACAGCGTCGTCGAGGGTGCCGCCAGCGGCACCGCCGTGGGCATCACGGCCAGTGCTACGGACGTCAATGGCGGCAGCATCACCTACAGCCTGACCGACGATGCCGGCGGGCGCTTCGCCATCGATGCCACAACCGGCGTCGTCGCCGTCGCCGATGGCACGCTGCTGGA
>NZ_JBLTXA010000128.1:0-497 GCF_048066175.1 Niveispirillum fermenti
TGTCGGTCAGGCTGTAGGTGATGCTGCCGCCATTGACGTCGGTGGCGCTGGCCGTGATGCCCACGGCGGTGCCGCTGGTGGCACCCTCGACGACGCTGTTGGCGGCACTGTTGCTGTCGGTCGGCGTGGCGGGCGCGGCGTTTGTGACGTTGATGGTGAAGGTCTGGGTGCTGGTGTCGACCCCGTCACTGGCCTGGACCGTGATGGTGTGGCTGGTGGCGGTCTCGAAATCCAGCAGCGTGCCGTCGGCGACGCTGACGACGCCGGTTGTGGCATCGATGGCGAAGCGCCCGCCGGCATCGTCGGTCAGGCTATAGGTGACGGTACCGCCATTGACGTCGGTGGCGCTGGCGGTGATGCCCACGGCGGTGCCGTTGGCGGCACCCTCGACGACGCTGTTGGCGGCGCTGTCGCTGTCCGTCGGGGTGGCGGGGGCAGCGTTCGTGACGTTGATGGTGAAGGTCTGGCTGCTTGTATTGCTGCCATCACTGGCCTGC
>NZ_JBLTXA010000129.1:0-492 GCF_048066175.1 Niveispirillum fermenti
CGCCGCCACCATAGTCATCGTCCATCTGCCTGTAATCCAGGCCATTGTCGAAGAATCTTCCAAACCAGCGAATGTAGGTGCTACCGCCGCCTCCTCCGCCGCACGTGGTCGCCCCATTCGCCGGCTGCGGACAATCCGTTAACCCTGATGGATCGATCCTGTTGACCGGATCGTTGCCGACATAGGCATAGAGGTTCATGCCGGCGGCATAGCCGATGGGGTCGGGTTGCAGGAACCGGCCCAGGGTCGGAGAATACGCCCGCGCCTTGTAATGGTAAACCCCAACCTCGGCCAGCCAGATCTGGCCCGTGTACTGGAACCGCCCCTGGTTGGCCGCCCCGGGCTGGCCATAGGCATCATAGGTATTGATGCTGGCCACCCCGCCGCCGTTGGTCACGGCCACCACCGATCCGCGCTCGTCGGCCAAAAGCGTGCGGCGGTCGCCCGTGCCGCTGCCTTCGTACCAGACCAGCGGCTGGTCGAGGCCGGTCC
>NZ_JBLTXA010000130.1:0-480 GCF_048066175.1 Niveispirillum fermenti
TCAGGCATAAGCACATGCTCAGGGATATCCCCAGGCCTCCCAGGCTAGGCCTGACTGTCCGGCCAAACGGGGGCCAGTTCAGGTGGGCCATAGTGATGCGAAAGGAGCTTCACGATGGCACGACGCAAGGACCCGATTATCCCCGATACTCTTCTGGACCAGTTGCTGGCCAGCGGCGATGCGAAAGCGGCGTTTGACCAGAACGGCCTGCTTGACCAGCTAAAGAAGGCGCTGGCGGAACGTGTATTGAAGGCGGAGATGGAGCACCATCTGGCCGGGGACGAGAGCGGCAACCGCCGCAACGGCTACGGCCGCAAGACGGTGCTGACGGATACGGGGTCGGTGGACCTGTCGGTCCCGCGCGATCGGGCCTCGACCTTCGATCCGCAGCTGATCGGCAAGTACCAGCGCCGGTTTCCCGGGTTCGACGAGAGCGAAGAGTATCAGAAAACGATCCAGTGGATCGTTTTCCCGATGAGC
>NZ_JBLTXA010000131.1:0-473 GCF_048066175.1 Niveispirillum fermenti
TGTTGGGCAGGCCGTTCGGCTCTGCCGCCGTGACACCGACGGCGGTGCCGTTTGCAGCCCCTTCCACGACGCTGTTGGCGGCGTTGTCGCTGTCGTCCGGTGTGCCCGGCGGCATGTTCGTGACGTTGATGGTGAAGGTCTGTGTGCTGGTGTCGGTGCCGTCGCTGGCCTGGACCGTAATGGTGTGGCTGGTGGCGGTCTGGTAATCCAGCAAGGTGCCGTCGGCGACGGTAACGACGCCTGTCGTGGCATTGATGGCGAAACGTCCGCCGGCATCGTCGGCCAGGCTGTAGGTGACGGTGCCGCCATTGACGTCCGTAGCACTGGCCGTGATGCCCACGGCGGTGCCGTTGGCCGCGCCTTGCAGGACGCTGTTGGCCGCGCTGTTGCTGTCGGTCGGGGTGGTGGGGGCGACATTGGTGACGTTGATGGTGAAGGTCTGGCTGCTGGTGGCGGCACCGTCGCTGACCTGT
>NZ_JBLTXA010000132.1:0-465 GCF_048066175.1 Niveispirillum fermenti
GGCCGCGTCACCCGGCCCAGGACACGCAAGCCCTTGAGATGCATAAAAAAACTTCGCCGCGCTGGTCGCCGCGGTAATCCCAGACCACGCAAGCGGCAAGCCTCTGGAATTATGGTGGCAGGATGAGGCCCGCGTCGGGCAACAGGGAACGCTAACCTACGCCTGGGCCGACAAGGGCAGCCGGCCCCGCCAGTTGAAGGACACCCGCTATACCTGGGCCTATATCTTCGGTGCTGTCTGCCCCGCACGCGATGTCGGTGCAGCCCTCGTCATGCCCCGCGCCAACGCAGAGGCCATGAATAAGCATCTGGCCGAAATCGCCTCCCAAATCCAGCCAGGAAGCCATGCCGTTCTCATTCTCGACGGCGCCGGGTGGCACCAGACAGGCGGAAGACTGAAGGTCCCCGATACCATCAGCATCCTTCATCTGCCACCCTATTGCCCCGAACTCAATCCCGTCGAAAA
>NZ_JBLTXA010000133.1:0-456 GCF_048066175.1 Niveispirillum fermenti
AATTTCCCGCGTCGACATGCCCGGCGCGTACATCGAGATGATCTTGTCGTCGAACCCGGGGAACCGGCGCTGATATTTGCCGATCAACTGCGGATCGAAGGTCGAGGCCCGGTCACGCGAGACCGACAGTTCCACTGACCCCGTATCCGTCAGCACCGTCTTGCGGCCGTAGCCGTTGCGGCGGTTGCCGCTCTCGTCGCCGGCAAGATGGTGGTCCATCTCCGCCTTCAACACCCGCTCCGCCAGCGCCTTCTTCAACTGGTCAAGCAGGCCGTTCTGGTCAAAAGCGGCCTTCGCGTCGCCGCCAGCCAGCAACTGGTCCAGAAGAGCGTCGGGGATAATCGGTTCCTTGCGTCGTGCCATTGTGAAGCTCCTTTCGCATCACTATGGCCCAGCCGAGCACGAAATTCCCGATAGTCCCTTGTAGAACGCAGCCCACCCCGCCAGTTGACGGTT
>NZ_JBLTXA010000134.1:0-430 GCF_048066175.1 Niveispirillum fermenti
TGAGAATTTCCAGGTCTATGGGGTCCGCAAAGTCTGGCGGCAGTTGCAGCGCGAGGGCATCCAGGTGGCACGCTGCACGGTCGCGCGGCTGATGCGGGAGATAGGCCTGCGGGGTGCCATTCGCGGCAAGCCGGTGAAAACCACCATTGCCGACAAGGCCTTACCCTGTCCGCTGGACCGGGTGAACCGGCAGTTCCGGGCCGACAGGCCCGATCAGCTGTGGTTGTCCGATTTCACCTATGTCTCCACCTGGAGCGGGTTCGTCTATGTGGCCTTCATCATCGACGCCTTTGCCCGTCGGATCGTCGGCTGGCGGGTGTCCCGGACGGCCGATGCCGGTTTTGTCCTGGATGCCCTGGAGCAGGCCCTGCACCAGCGCCGGCCGGCGGGGAAATCCGGATTGGTCCACCATTCCGACAGGGGTAGCCAA
>NZ_JBLTXA010000135.1:0-430 GCF_048066175.1 Niveispirillum fermenti
TTGGCTGCCCCGGTCCGAATGGTGAACCAGTCCGGATTTCCCCTTCGGTCGGCGCTGGTGCAGGGCCTGCTCCAGGGCATCCAGGACAAAACCGGCGTCGGCCGTCCGGGACACTCGCCAGCCGACGATCCGCCGGGCAAAGGCGTCGATGATGAAAGCCACATAGACGAACCCGCTCCAGGTGGACACATACGTGAAATCAGAAAGCCACAGTTGATCGGGCCTGTCCGCCCGGAATTGCCGGTTCACCCGATCCAGCGGACAGGGTAAGGCCTTGTCGGCAATGGTGGTTTTCACCGGCTTTCCACGGATGGCACCGCGCAGGCCCATCTCCCGCATCAGCCGCGCGACCGTGCAGCGCGCCACCTGGATGCCCTCGCGCTGCAACTGCCGCCACACCTTGCGCACCCCATAGACCTGGAAATTCTCT
>NZ_JBLTXA010000136.1:0-429 GCF_048066175.1 Niveispirillum fermenti
TATTCTCTGGGAAAGAAACGCCCTGACTGTAAACCAGCCACCTGTTACGATGGAATCTCTGGCTAAACAAGCGGGATTTGGTCAGGCATTTGTCCTGGGAGCAAGGGAAGCTAAGGATCAAAATGGTAATACAGTCTATATTATGGATAACGGTGGCGCGGGGAGCCAGATTCGCCGAGGTGATATTGTCCAATTTGTTGATGAGTTTATTTTTGTTTACTCTAAAGAGGGGATTTTCCAGGCTGCCCTTAATGCAGATGGTACAAAAAACATTACTGCATCGAATAATTCTCAAGGACGGGAATTAAATGTAAGTGGTATTTTGGCTGATAGCCATTCATCAGGTAATAATGACTCTTCCAAACCTAATATTGGTAAAGGATTAACAACTGAGCAAAAAAATGAGTTAGGTGGCAGCAGTTCTGGTGC
>NZ_JBLTXA010000137.1:0-421 GCF_048066175.1 Niveispirillum fermenti
TGAACCGCGCCGGGATTGTCGGCGGCTCCAACTCCTGAGAGGATGGGGCTACGATGAGCAAGACAACGAACAAATTTTCAGCTGAGGTCCGCGAGCGGGCTGTTCGGCTGGTTTTGGATCACGAGAAGGATCATCCGTCGCGATGGGCGGCGGTTTCATCCGTGGCGTCCAAGATTGGCTGTTCGGCCCACACACTTAATGAGTGGGTCAAGAGGGCCGAGGTGGAAAGCGGCAGTCGTGCTGGTATTCCGCTGGATGTGCTGGAGAAGTTGAAGGCGCAGGAACGGGAGATCCGGGAGTTGCGCCAGGCGAATGAAATCCTGCGCAAGGCCTCGGCTTATTTCGCGATGGCGGAGCTCGACCGCCGACCGAAATGATGCTGGATTTCATTGATGTCCACCGCCAGGAATACGGGGTCGAG
>NZ_JBLTXA010000138.1:0-395 GCF_048066175.1 Niveispirillum fermenti
ACCAGGCCCGCCGCGATCGACAGGCCGATCGGCTGATCCTCCAGCCCCAGGGCCGGTGTCAACGTCAATTCGACATGGACTTGTGTATCACCCGTACCCGTGCTCGGGTCCGTCGGAGACGTGCCGGTACCACCCGTGCCGCCTGTGCCCGTGCTCGGGTCCGTCGGGGTCGTGCCGGTACCACCCGTGTCACCTGTGCCTGTGCTCGGATCGGTCGGCGTCGTGCCGGTACCACCCGTGTCACCCGTGCCCACGCTCGGGTCCGTCGGCGTCGTGCCGGTACCACCCGTATCACCCGTGCCCGTGCTCGGGTCCGTCGGAGACGTGCCGGTACCGCCCGTGTCACCTGTGCCGGTGCTCGGATCGGTCGGAGACGTGCCAGTGCCGCCCGTGTT
>NZ_JBLTXA010000139.1:0-375 GCF_048066175.1 Niveispirillum fermenti
GTCAGCCATATCCATGTCAAGAAGCCCAAGGGCAAGCCGATGTCCCAGCGCACCGCCCGCGCCAATGCACGGAAATCCGCCATCCGCGCCAAGGTCGAGCATCCATTTGCCATGCTGAAGGGGCCAATGAAGCTCTTCATCCGCACCATCGGCATCAAGCGCGCCGAGGCGGCCATCACATTCGCCGCCATGGCCTACAACATGAAACGCTGGGTCTGGCTCAACGGGAGAACTGCGTCCGCATGACGCCAAATTCACCCGAAAGGGTGGCTTTGGCAGACTGTGATACGCCAGACAACGGCCAATGCGGTGCCGGGAAGCCAGAATTACGCTCAGATGACCCCATCACACAGGGTTATCGGAGGTGTCCAGGTT
>NZ_JBLTXA010000140.1:0-372 GCF_048066175.1 Niveispirillum fermenti
AACCCGGGGAACCGGCGCTGATACTTACCGATCAACTGCGGATCAAATGTCGAGGCCCGGTCACGCGGGACCGACAGTTCCACTGCCCCCGTATCCGTCAGCACCGTCTTGCGGCCATAGCCGTTGCGGCGGTTGCCGCTCTCGTCACCGGCAAGATGATGGTCCATCTCCGCCTTCAGCACCCGCTCTGCCAGCGCCTTCTTCAACTGGTCAAGCAGCCCGTTCTGGTCAAAAGCTGCCTTCGCGTCGCCGCCAGCCAGCAACTGGTCCAGAAGCACATCGGGGATAATCGGGTCCTTGCGTCGTGCCATCGTGAAGCTCCTTTCGCATCACTATGGCCCAGCCGAGCACGAAATTCCCGATAGTCCCCCG
>NZ_JBLTXA010000141.1:0-366 GCF_048066175.1 Niveispirillum fermenti
CTGTTGCGACGACCGGTTGAGACCGCCCAATATCTATCAATCCGATACACCGAGCGGCTGGGCTTGGCTGGCATCGAACCGTCGGTCGGCAGTGTCGGTGATTCATACGACAATGCCTTGGCCGAAACCGTCAATGGCCTCTACAAAACTGAGGTGATCCACAGGCGCGGACCTTGGAAATCCTTTGAAGCTGTGGAATACGCAACCCTCGAATGGGTCGACTGGTTCAACAACCGACGCCTGCTCGAGCCCATCGGAAATATCCCGCCCGCCGAGGCGGAACAACGCTATCATGATGCTGTGAGCACTCAGCAAATGGCTGCATGACTCACGAACTTTGGCCGCCGACAATCCCGGCGCGGTTCA
>NZ_JBLTXA010000142.1:0-342 GCF_048066175.1 Niveispirillum fermenti
TCCTGGAAGGATCGCAAACCGGTCGCTGCTGCGCTCAAGCAGGTTTACGACGCATTGGACGACACGGAAGCGGAGAAGGCCCTGACCGCATTCGAGCAAGGCCCCTGGGGCCAGAAATATGAGGCCATCGGCAAGGCCTGGCGCCGGGCCTGGCAGGAGGTCATCCCGTTCTTTGCCTTTCCGCGTGAGGTCAGGCGCATCCTCTATACGACAAATGCCATCGAGGCCCTGAATTCAAAGCTCCGACGCGCCGTCCGTGCCAGGGGGCATTTCCCCAATGACGAGGCTGCGCTGAAATTGCTGTTCCTGGTCTTGAACAGGGCCGAGAAAGAATGGAAGATG
>NZ_JBLTXA010000143.1:0-336 GCF_048066175.1 Niveispirillum fermenti
TATTTGTCCATCCGATACACCGAGCGGCTGGGGCTGGCCGGCATCGAACCGTCGGTCGGCAGCGTCGGCGATTCATACGACAATGCCTTGGCCGAAACCGTCAACGGCCTCTACAAGGCGGAGGTCATTCACAGGCGAGGACCGTGGAAATCCTTTGAAGCCGTGGAATACGCAACCCTCGAATGGGTCGACTGGTTCAACAACCGACGCCTGCTCGAGCCTATCGGAAATATCCCGCCCGCAGAGGCCGAACAACGCTATCATGACGCCGTGAGCATTCAGCAAATGGCAGCATGACTCACGAACTTTTGCCGCCGACAATCCCGGCGCGGTTCA
>NZ_JBLTXA010000144.1:0-336 GCF_048066175.1 Niveispirillum fermenti
GCCCTGAGCAACAGCGCAACACCGACCATCAGCGGCACGGCGGAGGCCGGCGCCACCATCACGCTGACCGTCGGCGGCGCCACCTATACCACCACGGCCACCGGCGGAAACTGGTCCGTTGATACCGCAACGGCCACCCCGACATCGGGCAGCCTGTCGCTGACCACCAATGGCACCAACCCCGTTTCCGTCACAGCCACCGATCCAGCCACCAATGTATCCACACCGGGCACCCAGACGCTGACCATCGACACGATGGCACCCGCCGCACCGGTCATTACGTCCGCCAACCTGACCAACACCGCAACACCGACCATCAGCGGCACGGCGGAAGCC
>NZ_JBLTXA010000145.1:0-336 GCF_048066175.1 Niveispirillum fermenti
TATCTGTCCATCCGCTACACCGAGCGGCTAGGCCTGGCCGGCATCGAGCCATCGGTCGGCAGCGTCGGCGACAGCTACGACAACGCCTTGGCCGAAACCGTCAACGGTCTCTACAAGGCGGAGGTCATCCATAGGCGAGGACCGTGGAAATCCTTTGAAGCCGTGGAATATGCAACCCTCGAATGGGTCGACTGGTTCAACAACCGCCGCCTGCTCGAGCCTATCGGAAATATCCCGCCCGCAGAGGCCGAACAACGCTATCATGACGCCGTGAGCATTCAGCAGTTGGCGGCGTGACTCACGAACTTTTGCCGCCGACAATCCCGGCGCGGTTCA
>NZ_JBLTXA010000146.1:0-319 GCF_048066175.1 Niveispirillum fermenti
CCGGGCGCCGTCAGATGGCGGCGCCCTTTTCCTCGGCCTGATCGATCAGCCGGAGGACATCGGTGATCAGATGGCGCATGGCGGCATGGGCGCGGTCGGCATCGCCCGCCGCGATGGCATCGCGCACCGCCGTATGATCGGCCACGCTGGCCGTGCGCCCCTTGATCCGGTTCGTGAAACGGATCGACGTGCGCAGCGCCGTCGCCACAACCTCCCGGAACTGCATGTAAAACGGGTTCCCGGAAGCCCGCAGCACCGCAACATGAAACGCGATGTCCGCCTCAAGCGTGTCATCGGCCCCGCGTTCCGCAGCCTTCAT
>NZ_JBLTXA010000147.1:0-300 GCF_048066175.1 Niveispirillum fermenti
AACCGTCGCCGTGCCCGTCACCGACGGCACCACACTGTTCACCGGCGGGCTGTTGGTGATCTCCGTATAGGTGGAGGTGGCCGTCTGCGTCCCGCCCTTGCCGTCATTGGCCGTGACCACCACACGCAGATATTTATGCGCATCCGAGGTGGTCAGCGTGTAGCTGGAAGAGGTGGCACCCGTGATGGCCGTGGCATTCGTGCCGCTGGTATCGTCCGCCCGGTACCATTGATAGCTGTAGGACCGGCCATCACCATCAGGATCGCTCCAGGTGCCGTTGGTGGTGGTCAGGACATTGCC
>NZ_JBLTXA010000148.1:0-298 GCF_048066175.1 Niveispirillum fermenti
CCCGAGGGGATATGACGCCGGGAAGAAGATCAGAGGACGCAAGCGCCATATCCTCACCGACACCCAAGGCAATCTCGTCCATGCCCTCATCCACACTGCCGACATCCAGGACCGCGACGGCGCGCCGCTGGTGCTGGCCGAAATCGTCAAACCCTTCCCATGGCTGCGGCATGTTTTCGCCGATGGCGGCTATGCTGGGGACAAGCTCAAAGATGCCCTGCGCCGCATCGGAAAATGGACCATCGACATCATCAAGCGATCCGACACAGCCCAAGGCTTCGAAGTCTTGCCGCGACGC
>NZ_JBLTXA010000149.1:0-281 GCF_048066175.1 Niveispirillum fermenti
GGGCCTTCCTGAAGAAAGTGTCTGAGCAGTTCAGATTTTTGTTGCGCATGAGTGAAGGTCTGTCCTATACCCCGGCTCCCGCAGCGAGGCGGCCCTGGTGGTTGTGGCGGTGCGGGCGGTTCTTGGTGGTTTTAAGCCACTGACATTGTTGGAAAAGATCATCGTGGCTGTGGGCATTTTTGCCTGCGTCTGTTGGCTGGTTTGTTTTGTCTTTGTTGTTTTGGGTCGTCTGTCTGGGCGGTTTAAAAAAAAGACGGGACGGTGAAAAAAACTGGTTGACG
>NZ_JBLTXA010000150.1:0-278 GCF_048066175.1 Niveispirillum fermenti
TTCGCGCTGTTCTACTGCACCATCTCCATCCCGGTGGCCTGGCTGGCCGACCGGACCAACCGGGTGAAGGTGCTGTCGATCGCCTGCGCGCTGTGGAGTGCGGCGACGGTGGCCTGCGGCATGGCCTCCACCTATCCCCAGCTTGTCCTGGCGCGCATGGCGGTGGGTGTGGGGGAGGCGGGGGGCGTTCCCCCCTCCTATGCCATCATCACCGATTATTTCGCGCCCGGCCGGCGGGGCACGGCGCTGGGCCTGTTCAACCTGGGCCCGCCGCTGGG
>NZ_JBLTXA010000151.1:0-273 GCF_048066175.1 Niveispirillum fermenti
CACCACGCTGTTCACCGGCGGGCTGTTGGTGATCTCCGTATAGGTGGAGGTGGCCGTCGGCGTCCCGCCCTTGCCGTCATTGGCCGTGACCACGACGCGCAGATATTTATGCGCGTCCGAGGTGGTCAGCGTGTAGCTGGAAGAGGTGGCGCCCGTGATGGCCGTGGCGTTGGTGCCGCTGGTGTCGTCCGCCCGGTACCATTGATAGCTGTAGGACCGGCCATCACCGTCGGGATCGCTCCAGGTGCCGTTGGTGGTGGTCAGGACATTGCC
>NZ_JBLTXA010000152.1:0-259 GCF_048066175.1 Niveispirillum fermenti
CTATACCCCGGCTCCCGCTTGGGCTGGAGGTTATCTTCTGAAGCGCAGGGGGAGTTGGATGGTGGATTTTTCCAGTATCCGTTGGTTCTTTGGTCAGTAAGCTGGCCGGACAAGTTAAGATAGATTTGATCATCGCCTGGCTGATGATTGTTCAGTGTTCGTTAAGGACTGCTGATTGATTGTCGGATTTGGCTGGTTTGTTTTTGATTTTTTTGGTGCCTGCAAGGGCGGCGAAAAAAGCTGAAAAGACTGGTTGACA
>NZ_JBLTXA010000153.1:0-258 GCF_048066175.1 Niveispirillum fermenti
CGGCAGCAGCGCGAACCTGACGGGCTTCACCAGCAGCGGCCTGGTGAACAGTGACAGCATCAGCGGCGTCAGCCTGACCTCTGCCGGCAGCGGCACGTTGGCCAATGCCGGCAGCTATTCCATCGTGGCGGCCGGTGCGTCCGGCACGGGCCTGTCAAACTATTCGATCACCTATGCCGAGGGGACGCTGACGGTGAACCCGGCGTCGTTGACGATCACGGCGTCGGGAGCGACCAAGACCTATGGCGGCAGCGCCAG
>NZ_JBLTXA010000154.1:0-256 GCF_048066175.1 Niveispirillum fermenti
ACAAGCGCTGGGCGTGGCCTTCGGCGCCTCCATCGCCGCGGCCTATAGCTGGCGCAGCGCCTTCGTCGTGCTGGGCCTGATCGGCGTCGCCGCCGCCGCCGCCGTCTGGCTGACCATCCGCGAGCCAAAGCGCGGCGGCCTGGACCGGCCCGCGCCTGCCGCGGTGCCGCATCAGCCGATGGCCAGGGCCGGCTTTGGTGAGACGGTGTCCATGTTCTTCAGGCGGCCCACGCTGCTGGTGCTGTCCCTGGCCGGT
>NZ_JBLTXA010000155.1:0-253 GCF_048066175.1 Niveispirillum fermenti
CCAGGCGCTGGGCGTGGCCTTCGGCGCCTCCATCGCCGCGGCCTATAGCTGGCGCAGCGCCTTCGTCGTGCTGGGCCTGATCGGCATCGCGGCCGCCGCCGTCGTCTGGCTGACCATCCGCGAGCCAAAGCGCGGCGGCCTGGATCCTGCGCCCGCCGCTGCCGCCGGCAAGCCGGAACCCGCGGCCGGCTTCATGGAAACGGTGGGGGCCTTCTTCCGCCATCCGGCCCTGCTGCTGCTGTCGCTGGCCTGC
>NZ_JBLTXA010000156.1:0-251 GCF_048066175.1 Niveispirillum fermenti
GCGCAGGCAGGGAAGAATGCGGTTGAGAATAATGCAGTAGCATTTGTTATGACCCCAGCAGGCCCTGTTCCTATGCCAATCATTTTTCCGGGTATAAATGATGCCGATGCAAACAAAGAAATGGCTTTAGCACTGGATAACGCATTAAAAAATATTGGTAAATCTATCAATGATTTTATCAATGGCGAAGGTGAAGTAAATATTGTTGAGGTAAAAGCGGCTTTATCACCGGAACAGCAAAAACAATTTGA
>NZ_JBLTXA010000157.1:0-250 GCF_048066175.1 Niveispirillum fermenti
AGTGAAGATGCTGACGGCGAAGGGCTTGCTGAGCGCGCGTCCGCGTCAGGGTACGGTTGTGCAGCCGACCTCGTCCTGGAACCTGTTTGATACGGATGTTCTGCGCTGGCTTTTGGAGCGTCAGTTTTCGATAGAGCTACTGAAGCAGTTCAGCCAGTTGCGCGTTGCGATTGAGCCTGAGGCGGCCTCGCTTGCGGCGCGTTTTGCCAGTGTGCAGAGCCTTCGGCAGATCAATGAGGGTCTGGAGCGG
>NZ_JBLTXA010000158.1:0-250 GCF_048066175.1 Niveispirillum fermenti
ACGCTCCAGACCCTCATTGATCTGCCGAAGGCTCTGCACACTGGCAAATCGAGCCGCAAGCGACGCCGCCTCAGGCTCAATCGCAACACGCAACTGGCTGAACTGCTTCAAAAGCTCAATCGAAAATTGACGCTCCAAAAGCCAGCGCAGAACATCCGTGTCAAACAGGTTCCAGGACGAGGTCGGCTGCACAACCGTACCCTGACGCGGACGCGCGCTCAGCAAGCCCTTCGCCGTCAGCATCTTCACC
>NZ_JBLTXA010000159.1:0-246 GCF_048066175.1 Niveispirillum fermenti
GTATCCTTGGCATGGCCCGCCTTCTCACGGCTGACCCACTGGGCCAGGCCGAAAATACCGATGGCGTAGATCACCACCACCGTCAGATCGATCTGCGATAGGTTTGTCACTGCGTTCCCCCTCCTGATCCCCCGGCCATTGACCGTGGAATTTGCATATATATCTGATTAATGATCCTTGTCCAGCCGACGTAGAGGAATTATGTGGATTCCGAAACCGTCCACGGATTAACTATGTTGCACGAAC
>NZ_JBLTXA010000160.1:0-243 GCF_048066175.1 Niveispirillum fermenti
CATAGGTGATCGAATAGTTCGACAGGCCCGTGCCGGACGCATCGGCCGCACTTATCGTGTAGCTGCCCACACTCGCCGCCGTACCGCTGCCGGTGGAGGTCAGGCTGACGCTGCTGATGCTGTCACTGTTCACCAGGCCGCTGCTGGTGAAGCCGGTCAGGTTGGCGCTGCCGCCATAGGTCTTGGTCGCTCCCGACGCCGTGATCGTCAGCGACGCCGGGTTCACTGTCAGGGTACCGTCAA
>NZ_JBLTXA010000161.1:0-241 GCF_048066175.1 Niveispirillum fermenti
GCAGCAGCGCGAACCTGACGGGCTTCACCAGCAGCGGCCTGGTGAACAGTGACAGTATCAGCGGCGTCAGCCTGACCTCTGCCGGCAGCGGCACGTTGGCGAATGCCGGCAGCTATTCCATCGTGGCGGCCGGTGCGTCCGGCACGGGCCTGTCGAACTATTCGATCACCTATGCCGAGGGGACGCTGACGGTGAACCCGGCGTCGTTGACGATCACGGCGTCGGGAGCGACCAAGACCTA
>NZ_JBLTXA010000162.1:0-240 GCF_048066175.1 Niveispirillum fermenti
GGCGGAGGTGACGACCGGTGCGGCGGGTGCCGTCGTGTCGATGGTCAGCGTCTGGGTGCCCGGTGTGGATACATTGGTAGCGGCATCGGTGGCCGTGACGGAAACGGGGTTGGTGCCATTGGTGGTCAGCGACAGGCTGCCCGATGTCGGGGTGGCCGTTGCGGTATCGACGGACCAGTTTCCGCCGGTGGCCGTGGTGGTATAGGTGGCGCCGCCGATGGTCAGCGTGATGGTGGCGCC
>NZ_JBLTXA010000163.1:0-230 GCF_048066175.1 Niveispirillum fermenti
CGTCGGTCAGGCTGTAGGTGACAGTCCCGCCATTGATGTCGGTGGCGCTGGCCGTGATGCCGACGGCGGTGCCGTTGGTGGCACCCTCGACGACGCTGTTCGCGTCATTGTCGCTGTCGGTCGGCGTGGCGGGCGCGGCGTTTGTGACGTTGATGGTGAAGGTCTGGGTGCTGGTATCGGTGCCGTCACTGGCCTGGACCGTGATGGAATGGCTGGTGGCGGTCTCGAAA
>NZ_JBLTXA010000164.1:0-224 GCF_048066175.1 Niveispirillum fermenti
GGCGAATTCCATGCTGTGGCGCAGCAGATGGACGATGCAAGTCTGCACGCTCGTCTCCGGGAAGGCGGCGGCGATGGCTTCCGGGAAGCCCTTCAGCCCGTCAACCACGGCCAGCAGGATGTCCTCCACGCCCCGGTTTTTCAGCTCGTTCAGAACCCGCAGCCAGAATTTCGCCCCCTCGTTCTGCTCGATCCACAGGCCCAGCACCTCCTTGGTGCCGTCCA
>NZ_JBLTXA010000165.1:0-218 GCF_048066175.1 Niveispirillum fermenti
GGCAGTGACTGCACCAGCCATATCACCGGTAGTCAGTCCTCCTGCAAGACCAGAGGCCAACTGACTCAATGCACTGACTTGCTGTTTCTCCTTCTCACTTAAATCAGAAACCTTCTTACCCTCAAAGAGCGTATTCAGGATAACCTGTGCTGCTAATTCACCGCCGCCTGCACCTAATCCTCCCGCAACAGCAGATTGATTATTCAGTTCAGCGACTA
>NZ_JBLTXA010000166.1:0-215 GCF_048066175.1 Niveispirillum fermenti
CCAGCATGAACGGTGGATTGACCGATCCCGTCAAATGCCCCGGACAATTTATGACTGGCACCATTATCTGGCGGTGGTCCAGCGTAAACCCGGTGCATTACGCAATGGTGCCCCCTTCGCGGACCTGCCGGCGGGGTTCCGGCGATTGCAGGATCAGATTCTGCGGCGTCCCGGTGGAGATCGCGACATGGTCGATATCCTTGCCCTGGTTCTGC
>NZ_JBLTXA010000167.1:0-211 GCF_048066175.1 Niveispirillum fermenti
CCCGCACGCCGATGGCGATGTGGATCGCCTTGTTGCGCACCAGACTTTCGTCCCTGATCTTGACCCGCAGCGCGTCCAGGAAAACCAGGGGATAGACCGCTTCCAGCGGCCGGGTCTGCCAGGCCGCCACCTCATCCAGAACCGCGTCCGTCACCGCTGAGATCAGGTCCGCCGACACCTCGATCCCGTACAGTTCCCGCAGATGGCCGGT
>NZ_JBLTXA010000168.1:0-211 GCF_048066175.1 Niveispirillum fermenti
GCTTTTTCTTTTAATGATAAACAGCCGGTTAATAGTGTGGCACTCAAAATAAACAGTAAGGGAAATTTAAGTCGATGTAATAACATGGGTTGTCCTTATTAAGATGATGCTGTTTTATTTTTAAGTTAATGATGATCTTTTATCAGGAGCTAACCAATGGGGTTAGTATTCATCATTTTTCTGCCTGTGAAATAGGGTAAATAGAAGGGGC
>NZ_JBLTXA010000169.1:0-206 GCF_048066175.1 Niveispirillum fermenti
CTCTTAGAGCCTGATCCGAAATTAAGTTGAGTGGTATCAGCGGGTTAGCTTGACAGCGCTCCCTATCGGTGATTCAGGGGTTTCGCCAAAAACAACCGTGCATCCCCGATGTGGACTGATACCACCCGCGCTCTTCATGCCCGCAACGGCCTGGCTTTGCCAAGCGATTTGACCGATGCGGAATGGTCTTTGTTGGAACCGCTGCT
>NZ_JBLTXA010000170.1:0-201 GCF_048066175.1 Niveispirillum fermenti
GGCAGGGAAGGCTGGAATTTTGTCGAGCGAACTGACGGGGTCTGGAGAATTCAAGCCTGAGCTGGGTCGGAACCTGACCTATGGTCTTCTTGACAATCTTGGTCGGGCGATCGTGACGGGCCGTTTTCACCATGAGGCTTTTCCGACGGAAGCGGAGCTGGCGAAGCAGCACGGTGTCAGCCGTTCTGTTACGCGCGAAGC